>CACNQM010000009.1 GCA_902622595.1 uncultured Bacteroidota bacterium | reverse complement strand
TTAGATAACACATTCCCATCGGGACATAAGATTGAAGAAGTGAGAGTAGTTACAAGTCAATATCAATATCTTTACAATGATTCAGATTATTTTCATTTCATGAATAGTGATGATTATAATCAAATATCAATTGATAAAAATAAAATTGATTATCCCGACCTCTTAAAAGAAGGTGAAAATGTTACTATTATTATTAATACTGAAGACAATAGTCCACTTTCTGTAGATATGCCATTAAATGTTGTTTTGGAGGTAACTCACACTGAACCTGGTATAAAAGGTAATACTGCTACAAATGCTACAAAACCTGCCACCTTAGAGACTGGTGCTACCATCAATGTTCCCTTATTTATCAATGAGGGTGATAAAGTAAAAATTGATACTGAAAAAGGGCAGTATCTGGAAAGAATAAAATAAATTTGTCAAAAATTAGACCAGATGAGTATTATAGTTAATAAAGACTCAAAAGTTTTAGTTCAAGGATTTACTGGTAGTGAGGGTACTTTTCACTCAGAGCAAATGATTGAATATGGAACAAATTTGGTTTGTGGTGTGACTCCAGGAAAGGGTGGGACAAAACATCTAGATAAGCCTGTTTATAATAGTGTGGCAGATGCTATAATAAATGAAGATATTAATACATCAATAATTTTTGTACCTCCAATGTTTGCAGCAGATGCTATAATGGAAGCTGCTGAGTCAGGTATAAATACTATAGTTACAATAACTGAAGGAATTCCAGTTAATGATATGACAAAAGTTATGTCTTATATTAAAGGAAAAAATATCAGGCTAATTGGTCCTAATTGTCCTGGAATAATTACTCCAGATGAAGCAAAAATAGGTATTATGCCTGGTTTTGTATTTAAAAAAGGAAATGTAGGAATAGTATCAAAATCTGGTACATTAACATATGAAGCTGCTGATCAAGTTGTTAAATCTGGCTACGGAATTTCAACTGCAATTGGAGTAGGGGGAGATCCAATAATTGGAACAACTCTATTAGACTCTGTTAAGCTATTTATGGAAGATGAAGAAACAGATATTATTGTTCTTATAGGAGAGATTGGTGGTCAGTTAGAGATTGATGCTGCTAAATGGATAAAAAATAATGGAAACCAAAAGCCTGTAGTTGGTTTTATTGCAGGGGAAACTGCACCAAAAGGAAGAAAGATGGGGCATGCTGGTGCAATAATTGGAGGAAAAGATGATACGGCTTCCGCAAAAAAAAGAATAATGAGAGAGTCAGGTGTAAATGTAGTGGACTCTCCAGCAGAGATTGGTAAAACTGTAAATGAAATACTTAAATAATGAAATTACTTGAATCAAAAGTTGCAATTATAACAGGTGGAAGCAGAGGTATTGGTAAATCAATCTGTGAGACTTTTGCTCAAAATGGATGTAATGTTGCTTTTACGTATAATAATTCTAAAGATTCTGCCGAAGCATTAGCAAAAGAACTTAATAGCTCTGGAATAAAAGCAAAAGCATTTAAAAGTGATGCCTCAAATTTTGATGACGCAACCAAATTGGTTGAAGATGTATTAAATGATTTTGGAAAAATAGATATTTTAGTCAATAATGCTGGAATTAAAAAAGACAATTTATTAATGAGAATGGAAAAATCTGATTTTGACTCAGTAATCAATACAAATTTATCCTCTGTTTTTAATCTTACTAAGGCTTCAATTAAAACATTTCTTAAACAAAGAAATGGTTCAATCGTTAATATTAGCTCTGTGGTTGGCGTAAAGGGGAATGCAGGGCAATCAAATTATTCTGCCTCAAAGGCAGGTATTATAGGTTTTTCTAAATCCATTGCACTAGAATTAGGTTCTAGGAATATAAGAAGCAATGTAATTGCTCCTGGATTTATTGAGACTGATATGACAGACTCTTTATCTGAGGATGTTATAAATTCTTGGAAAGAAAGTATTCCACTTAAAAGAGGTGGTAATCCAAGTGATGTTGGAAATGCATGCGTATTTTTAGCATCAGATCTGTCTAGTTATATCACTGGACAAGTTCTTCATGTAGATGGAGGAATGTTAACTTAAATTAAATATAAATGAAAAATTTACCGAACAT
>CACNQM010000008.1 GCA_902622595.1 uncultured Bacteroidota bacterium | reverse complement strand
TGTAGCTCCTGAAATTGCATCAATTTCATTATCTGTTTTGTCAGAGTTACCTGGATCATTGTTTGTCTTTGTTAGATAAACTCCTACAAAATTTCCATCTGAGTCTTTGATTTTTTCATCATTAAAACTATTAATAAACCAATCCTCAGTTATTTCTGCACCCAG
Source organism: uncultured Bacteroidota bacterium (assembly GCA_902622595.1). Lineage (GTDB taxonomy): Bacteria > Bacteroidota > Bacteroidia > Flavobacteriales > Flavobacteriaceae > Marisimplicoccus. The sequence continues at coordinate 2,369 of CACNQM010000008.1, read as the reverse complement.
TCCTGCTGTTTCGGACTTATGATCAAAGGAGACTCCTTTTATAGTGTTGATATCCTCTTTTAAGGCGATATAACCCCAAATTTCAGCCCATAAACCTGCTCCTCTTAAAGGTATTACATAAAATTTTTGATTTTCTACATTAGCTATATATAAGGGAAATCTCTGATCGTCCTGATCTTTTTTTATTTCCAATGCAAGATTAATGTTAAACGCATTTACTTGTTCATCAACTGATCCATCAGACATTAAAGAGAGCTCCTCTTTTACATAATCACCATATAGTAATTCTGATTCATCTCTACTAACATTGATTCCAACCGATGAGAGAATGTTTTGCATCTTCTCTTTTTTAATGTTTGAGTTCTGCAGATCTTTTAATGACTCTGATGTAAAGGATAAGACAGAAGCTACAGAAACAACCATAATAGCAGCAAAAATATATGTATGTTTATTTGACTCTCTATTCATTATGTGGTTTCTAATTTAGCACCTTGCCATCTTTTTCTCCTCATGCTTACATTAGATTCTATTACATAGTGGTCAATCAATGGTGCAAAAACATTCATCAATAAAATTGCAAGCATTACTCCTTCTGGATATGCAGGATTAAATACTCTGATAAGTATACAGAATACCCCAACTAGGAATCCATATATCCATTTTCCTTTTGTTGTTTGAGCAGCAGAAACAGGATCAGTAGCCATAAAAACAATACCAAAAGCAAAACCTCCAACCAATAAGTGATTGTACCATTCAAAGCTCATGAGGGAATTTGCTCCCCAAAGATTGAATAAAATTCCAACTACAGAAGCTCCAATTACTCCACTTAACATAATTCTCCAACTACCAACTCCAGTTATTATTAAAAGTAAAGCTCCTATCAAAACAAAGAAGACAGATGTCTCAGCAACAGATCCAGGTATTGAACCCATAAACATGCTGGCGGATGAATACGCAACTTCTCCGTTTGCAGCTAGTGTTCCTAAGATAGTTTCCCCAGAAATCCCATCAACATTAGTCGCCTCAGAAACCCATACTTTGTCACCAGACATAAAGGTAGGATAAGCAAAAAATGCAAAAGCTCTTGCAGTCAAAGCAGGATTTAAAATATTCATTCCTGTTCCACCAAAAGCTTCTTTGGCAATTAACACTGCAAAAATAACTGATATTGCAAGCATCCAGAGAGGCATATCAATCGGCATTATCATTGGTATAAGAAGTCCTGTAACTAAATACCCTTCATTAACCGGGTGATTTCTATAAACTGCAAATGCAAATTCAATTGCTAAACCAACAGCATAGGAAACAGCTATCATTGGGAAGATTTTATAGGCACCGTGTAATACAGCATCAAAAAAAGTAAATTCAATATTAGTTTGGATATAATATTGATAACCTGTGTTGTACATACCATAAAAAAGTGCAGGGACAAGAGCTATTATAACTGTTATCATTGTTCTTTTTAAATCAACTCCATCTCGAATATGAGAACCTTTAGAGGTAGTGTGATCAGGGACAAAAAGCATTGTCTCAAATGCATTAAATGCCGGATACAATTTCTCGAGTTTACCTCCCTTTGTAAAAGGTTTTTTTAGTACATCAACTTGTTTTCTAATAAAATCCATTAGCCTACTTCTTTTAACATAATTTCAATTCCACTTTTGACAATTTCTTGAGCTTCAATTTTTGAAGTACAAGAAAAATCTACTAAACCAAAATCTTCTGGTATAACTTCATAGATACCTAAAGATTCCATTTTTTCTACATCTCCTCTCATACACGCTTTAATTAATTGCATGGGAAAAATATCCATCGGAAAATATTTTTCCATTTCTCCAGTTACAACAATTGCTCTTTCCTCGCCATTAAGATTTGTATTGACTTTTTTTTCACCCCCCAGCAACCATGATAATGAAGTTTTAGAGAAACTAGGAATTGAATTATACATAAATGGAAGCCACCCTAACATTCTAAACTGATTGCCTTCCTTGATAACGCTTAAAGTATTATTGTAAAAACCTAAAAAGCCTGAATATTCAACTTTAGATCCTGATAGAGGGTCACCATTTATAAACCTATATTCTTCTGAGTTAGGTATTTCTTTTGAGTCAACTAGAGAAGAAATAGGTGATCCTATTATGGCATCATAATACTTTGGTGATTTCAAGGAGTCACCTGAAACTGCAACAGTTCTTTTAGGGTTAAAGATTCCCGTCATAAAAAAAGATCCAATATTTGCAATATCCTCTGGTTTTATTACCCAAATTATTTCGCCAGAGTTTAATGGATCAATTCGATTAATCTGAAAGCTTTCATTTCCTGAAGGATGTGCTCCTTTAATTTTGTATACATCTACATTATTTAGGGTA
>CACNQM010000007.1 GCA_902622595.1 uncultured Bacteroidota bacterium | reverse complement strand
TGTAATGTTTGGACTATTTAAAAAGAAATTTAAATCAATAATTTATAAAGGAAAAAAATATTCTATTAAAGAGCTTCAAGATATGAATTCTAAATATGAAGAAGAATGGTATCAAAACAATCCGTTGCATGAAGCTTTGGGTAAATATTATATTAAATCTTTAGACTTAACTGATGATCAATTAAAAAATCTAGAAGATTATAAATTGAATAAAAAGGCAACAGCTTGGAAATCAAGACAAAGGAAACTAAGAAGAGAAGGCAAATTAGAGCAAGAAAAAATAGATAAGCTCAATGAATTGGGAATGGTTTGGAATCCGAGAGATGATGAGTGGGAGGCTAATTTTCAAAGTTTTAAATATAATGGATTGATAGATCCGTTAGAAGAATGGATTAAAGAGCAAAGAAAATTATTTAAAAATAATAAGCTTAACAGTGAAAATCTTATAAGACTTAAAAGCATAAAGTTTCCTTTTAAACCTAAAGAGAATGAAACATTAAGGCTAACTAAATCACAAGTAACAGAGATGTTAGAATGTATCAGCTCTGGAATAAAAGAATATGAAGGAGATGGATCTTTTTGGAAAAGAAATGATAATTCTCCAGAAATTAAAAAAGAGATAGAAAATCAGCAAAAATGGGCAAGTAAAAGAAAAGATACAAGGGTTAAGGAGTTAGAGTCATTGACTGATGAAGATTTTATAAATGAAATTGATAAAATACTTGGAAGAAAATATACAGCAAAGGATAAAAATGCCCCTGGTTTTATTCTTTCACGATACGATTTTTATTCTAACATATATTTTGATTTGTTTCCATATGTAAATGGTAATTTTTATTCAAAAAAAATGGATAGTGTAAAATTCCACTGTTCAGATAAAGTTAAGATATATGCTGCTGAAATGGCATTAAATATTCTATGTGAAAATATGTTGCCAACAGGTAAGATGAATGATGCTAAGTCTTTTCCACCAATTGCTAAATTAATAACATTCTATAGTAAGAATAAAATGATTAATGATTTAGAAAGAATTGCTAAAATGATTTACAAGTATCCTGTTCTTAAATTAATTTACGGAGAAAGAATTCAAAAACTATTAGTAAGTAAATAAAAGTAAGTCTTAATAGTTTTTGAATATTAAGCAATGAGCGTATCTTTGCACTGAGATGGCAGGTAATTCATTCGGAAACATATTTAAACTTTCAACATTTGGTGAGTCACATGGAAAGGCTTTGGGAGGTGTTATTGACGGCTGTCCTGCAGGTGTAAATATCGATTTAGACTTTATTAATTCAGAGCTGAAAAGAAGAAGACCTGGGCAATCTGAAATTGTTACTCAAAGAAAAGAAGATGACTCTGTTGAATTCTTATCTGGAATCTTTGAGGGTAAATCAACTGGGACTCCGATAGGTTTTATTATTGCAAATCAGGATCAAAAATCTAAAGATTACTCTCATATAAAAGACAGTTATAGACCATCCCATGCTGACTTTGTTTATGATAAGAAATATGGTTTCAGGGACTATAGGGGGGGTGGGAGAAGTTCTGCCAGAGAGACTGTAGTTAGAGTTGTTGCTGGGGCTGTTGCTAAACTTCTTTTGAAAGAAGTCAAGATAAACGCATTTGTTTCATCAGTTGGAAAAATTAAATATGAATATGAAAATTCAAATGTTGACTTTGAAAATATTGAAAAATCAATTGTAAGATGTCCTGATCTTAAAAAGTCTAAAGAGATGGAAGATTTAATTAAACAAACTAGAAAAAAAGGTGACACAGTTGGTGGAGTTATTTCCTGCATTATAAGTGGAGCTCCAGTTGGTCTTGGAGAACCAGTCTTCAATAAGCTTCATGCTGACCTTGGAAAGGCTATGTTATCTATTAATGCTGTTAAAGGCTTTGAGTTTGGAAGTGGTTTCAAAGGATCTCAAATGAATGGTTCTGAACATAATGACTCATTTAATGAGGATGGATCTACAAAAACAAACTATTCAGGTGGAGTGCAAGGTGGTATATCTAATGGTATGGATATATATTTTAATATTGCATTTAAGCCTGTATCTACAATAATGAGAGATCAGGACTCTATAGATAGTAAGGGAAACAAAGTAAAAGTTCAAGGTAAAGGTAGGCATGACCCATGTGTTGTGCCAAGAGCAGTGCCCATTGTTGAGGCAATGGCCGCATTAGTTCTTGCTGACTATTTATTGCTAAGCAAACTCTCCAAGGTATAATTATGAAGCTGCACTGGAAAATTATTATTGGAATGGCTTTAGGTGTTATTTTTGGACTTATAATGTCTCAAACATCATTTGGATCTGATCTAATAAAAGATTGGGTAAAACCATTTGGTACAATATTTATCAATTTACTTAAACTAATAGCTATGCCATTAATTTTAGCTTCTTTAGTCAAGGGTATTTCTGATCTTAAAGATATCTCTAAATTATCTACTATTGGAACTAGAACACTCGGTATTTATATATGCACAACAGTAACAGCTGTTATTATAGGATTAATACTTGTAAATATTGTTGAGCCCGGAGGTACAATAAC
>CACNQM010000006.1 GCA_902622595.1 uncultured Bacteroidota bacterium | reverse complement strand
TGACGTAATATGGACAATTATTGGGGGAATAGTTTTTTATTTTCTACATAGAAGAATACAAAACTCATAATATTAAATATTCGTTCGTCCTAACTATAAAATCTTTGAACCGATTTTTAGTACACACCTCTATAAATCGTTGAACACAAAGGGTTTATTTAGAACACATAGTGTTCAGAGGTTGAATTTCAACGGTTTAGTTCCCGTCCAGACCGCATAAATAATCCTCCTAAGTGGAGGATTATTTGTTTTATATTTGATTAACTCAATTTTAATGAAAAAGGCAATAATTCTTTTTTTTATATGTTCCAATATATATTCTCAAATTTCTAGTAAAAAGATTGATCGTTGGGTTTCAAAAAATGAAAATTTAAAAAATTCAGTAGTTTCAATCGCTATCAAAGAGATAGGTAAAAATAAAAAGACAAAAGGTATCAACTTAAATACATTTATGACTCCTGCATCTAATCTAAAAATATTAACTGTTCTAGGGTCGATTCATGTTGGGGACACGATACCAGTTATTAAGTATAATCTTTCCAATGACACTCTTAAGATATCACCAACAGGATATCCACTCTTAGCCCATCCAAAATATCAAAATAAAGAATTGGAAAATTTTCTTAAACCTCACAATCACATTGAGTATAATTTGTCGAATACCGATCTCATTAAATATGGACCTGCATGGGCATGGGATGATCTAACCTATTATTTCCAATCTGAGAGATCATCAATGCCAATATTTGGAAATGTAGTACAAATTATTAAAAAAGAAAACGGTGAATTAGTATTGACTCCTAACAATTTTAAAATTTATCTAGATTACAATCAAAAAGATAAAATTAATAGATCCTTGGATGAAAATGTTTTTACAATTAATCCTTCTATGATTAAATCAGGAGACACAATATACCATCCGTTCATTTCGTCAAATAAAGTCATAGTTGACTTACTAGAAAATTACTTAAAAAATTCAGTAAGCCTTTCAGATGATAGATTAAATAATTATGAAGTTTTAAATAGTATTGATGTTGATGAAATATATTCGATTATTTTAAAAAAATCTGATAATCTTATCTCGGAAAGTTTAGCTGCTAACATTTCGTTTAGAGTAAACGATACAATTTCGGTTAAGAAAGGTATTGATATTATAAAGAATTCATTTAAAAATAATATTTCAAAGCAAATGAATCTTTTTGATGGATCTGGATTGTCAAGATACAATTTAATAACACCCGAAGCATTAATTATTTCTTTGGAGAGAATATACTATATGGTTGGTATTGAAAGAATAAAAAAAATATTTTCAAATAACTTTATAATTGATAATTATGAAGATTTTGTTTGGGGAAAAACGGGTACTTTAAAAAATAATTTTAACTACTCAGGTTATTTGATTAATGACAAAGGAAAAAAGTATGTTTTTAGTATTATGATTAACCATTTTACTGAGGATTTAGACAATATTAAGAATACTATTAAGGACTTTTTGATTTTCTTGAAGTTAAGTTAATTAAAATAATTATATTTGCACGTTGTGTGTTGCTAAAGGCAACTAAATAAGCTTTCCTAATGGGGGGCTTTTTTTTTAATCCTCAATCAAAGGTCTTTCAAGACTTTCAGTTTCTATTCCTATACTCGCTTTGTTTGAAGTTAGCTTGGTTATGTCTTTGTCAATTTTTTTAAATTCCTTATTACTTACATTGTAATGGTTAACAACAGTACTTAGACTATTTCCTAATTTTTCATGATAAGTTAAATATGCTTTCAAATGATTTCCTAATTTTTCAATGTTCATCTGAATCTCTTGAATAGATTCTTCAACCTTCATATTGTTTAATGCCTTACTTGTAACTTGGAGCATTGGGAATAAGCTCATAGGGGAAACAATCATAACTTTCTTTTGATATGCGTATGAAACGAGATCTCTTTGATTAATTTTTAATGAACCTACTTTATTGTTTAATAGATCTTGATATAATCCATCAGCAGGAATAAACATATATGCATAATCAACAGTACCTTCGTTAGGCCTAATATATTTTGACGTTTCATCAATTCTATTTTTTATATCATTTTTAAACTTTCTTTCTAAATCATTTAATCTTTCAGCATCTGTCTCATCACTTTCAATCATTTTGTTGTAATTATCTAGGGAGAATTTGGCATCAATAGGTATAACAAATTCTCCAACTTTGATAATAGCATCAACTGCCTCATTATTGTTAAATGAGTATTGCATCTGAAATAGTTCAGGAGGTAAAACATTAGCAAGTAAATTCTCAAGTTGAATTTCTCCAAGAATACCTCTTTGTTTTTGATTTCCTAAAATCTTTTCAAGTGTTTTCATCTGATTGGCAAATGTTAGGACCTGTTCATTAGTCCCCTTAATCTTTTCAAGTTCTTTTGTCACCTTTTCAAGAGTATCTGACATATTCTTTTGATCTTGTTTTGAATCTTTAATTTGATCAGCTAAATTTTTTGCTGACTCTAACTTAAATGCCTCAACAAAAGTATCAAGTTTCGATTCAAACTCTTTTTTACTTTCTTTAGAGTTTATTTCAATTTGCTTTTTTATAAAAAAATAAAGTCCAATTAAAGACCCAATAAGTACTATTGTTACAAGTAAATATTCCATAATTTAAATTTAATCAAATCATGTGTATATATTAAAATTATTCCAAAAAAAAACCCTCAAGTATTGAGGGTTTTTTTCAATGTGTAATTTTTTTATTTTGGTGCAGATTCTGGTTGATAATCATAATAACCTACCATTGGATACATTACGTGAGCATATACTGTTCCGCCAAACATTACATAAGGAGCACCTGATGTAAAGTCAGTAGTCATTCCATCTAATGAGGAAGGATCAGCAGGCATTCTCATTAAGTGAGGGCCAGATTCAATCCATTGTCCTGGAGCTGCATCTTCTTTCATCATTACTCCAGCCATGGTGTTGTCTTCTCCCATGTCTCCATGAAGCATCCAAGCATATCCGTCTTTATCCATTACTGGGGTTTCTCCAGCAAAGTAAGCTCCAATCCATTTAAAGACTTCTGCATCACCACATAAAGGCATAGCTTCATGTGCATCAATCCATCCATTTTCAGGATCAGATTGACCTCTTGGGTTCGCAGGTAAGCAAGTCCATCCATTGGATCCCTCTCTTAGAAGATTACCACCCATATCAGGCGGACCGTCAAAAACTGTAGCATCAGCAGCTATATAGTCAGGAGCAGCTGTTGAGTATGCCCAGATTTGCCATTCTGAGGATGTATGTGGAACTTCTGGCTCACCAGAATCTGTTTTTGTTTCAGCTGGCATATTACAGCTAGTAAATAAAGCCAGTGATAGAATTGTATATAAATATTTCATTGTGTTTTTATTTGATATAAATCTAAAGAAAAACCGCTAACATCCCAAAAAATAAAAAATGAATAACCAAAATATTTGTAGATACTATAAATTCCTTATTTGTGTTAGATTGATATATCAGATGAAATATGACCGAGAAAATGAACCACCAAAAATAATTTGAAAATGGTACAGGGTGAATTGCAAATTCCCAATAACCAAGCATAGGTGCACTAATTTCAATTAGTAAATCTAATAAAATCATAATGGCTGATCCAATTAAAATTTTTAATATGATGGACTTTGGAAAAATCTTGTGAGCAAAGTTTCCTGTTAGAATTATTAATAAAACCCAATTAAAACCAATTACTATTGGCACATCATAAATCTTAATTCCAAGATTATCTCCATATTGATATTCTCCAAAAAATAAAGAATAATTTACTCCTAAGATTTCTACAATTAATCCTAATAAAAAGATTAAAAGTAAACTTATCAGAAATCTTTTTTCAGTAGAGTTATTAATTACTAGCAAAAACAGAGTTAGTGTGAGAACATATGGAGAAGATGAAAGGAAAAAATCTTTTTGATCTGACAGTATTCCAAAAAATCCGCTGATGTTTATAAGCCATACAATAAAAATTGAAAAATTTCTCAGTTCTTTTTTGTCGACTAATTTTAACATACTATTTTACTAGATCTGAAACAATTTTTGCTGAATTCAAACATAGTGGAATCCCTCCACCAGGATGAACACTACCTCCACAAAAGTACAAGTTATTTATATTTTTTGAAAAATTGGGATGTCTGACAAATGCTGATTTTAATGAATTACTTGAACTGCCGTATAATGACCCAAATTTAGAAAGTGTTTCAGACTCAATATCAACTGGAGTTAATATTTTTTCACCAACTATATTACTTTCAATATCAACTTTTAAAGTTGAATTAATCTTTGTGATGATATTTTTCCTAAGATCTTTCTTTATTTTTTCCCAATCTTGTCCATCATCAAATGGAGAATTTATCAGTATGAACCAATTTTCACAACCAGCTGGAGCATCCTCTTTTACAATCTTTGATGTTGAACATATATATACAGTAGGATCAGTGTAAATTAATTTTTTATTGAATATATAATCAAACTCATCATCTTGGTTTTTACTAAATATTATATTGTGTACGTTGATATTTGGAAAAGACTTATTCATATTCCAGTAAAAAACTACTGCTGAACTTGATGGTTGGTAGTTTTTTATAAAAAACGGCTTTTTATATCCTTCCAAAAGCCTGTCGTAAGTCAAGCTTACATCCATATTTGAAACTATAATATCTGCTTTATGATCAATCTTATTTACAACTACTCCAACTGCAGAGTTGTCCCTAATTAATATTTTATCAATTTCTGAATTTAAATAGAATTTAATACCAAGATCTATTGCAAGATTATATAAAGAGTGTGAAATATCAGATATACCTTTCTTTGGCATAAATACTCCAAGATCATGCTCTAAGTGCTGAATAATTGACATTATTCCAGAGGTCATATACGGACTTGATCCATTGTAAGTTGCAAATCTATTAAAGAGTTGAATTAATTTTTTATCTCTAAAATAGATCTTGTTTAATGAATTTAAAGTGATGAATATATTTAAATTAAAAAAATTAAAAATTGCTTTAAATGCCTCAAATGAAAGATATGTTGATAATTTGTGAAGAGATTTTTCTAAGAATATTTTTCTCACAAGATTAAATTTCTTCTTTGATCTAGAAAGATAACTTTCAACTTTATTCTCTTCTTTATTAAATTTTTTGTAAACCTCATTAATAAATTTATGATTATTAGAATATGCATTAAAAGTATAACCATCATCCCAAAAATACTTACAAGCTACTTCAAGCTTTTCATACTTAAAATAGTCATCTATATTTACTCCTGCATCATTAAATATATCCTCCATAAGATCAGGCATCGTAAATAACTTTGGTCCAAAATCATGCCTAAAATTATCAATATAAAAATCACTTAACTTCCCACCAACGTTATCATTTTTTTCATAAACTTCAACATCATATCCTTTAGATTTTAGTCTTATAGATACAGCAAGACCTGCAATTCCTGATCCAATAATAATTGCTTTCTTTTTCATTTAAATTCTTTTAAGGATATAATATTAGATCTTACAAATAGTTCTTCTGAGTACCAATTATTTTTTCTTGCTTTATGGATTATTTCTAAGTGGCTTTTATCTGAGTATGCGTAATCTTTCATACTTTGCTCACTTTTCCAAATGCTAATAGTAGCTTGTTCTATTATTGGTAATTCACCTACACCTTTGTAAAAATCTGCTCCTTTTTTACCATTTATTGATTTAGCAGCAGACGAGGTGCTAATAAAAAAGTTAATAAGTTTATTTAGTTTTACTCTTGCTCTAGTCAAGACAACAATTTTTCCTTCTTTATATGAGCTTTTATTTTTGAAAGGGTTTATCCCATTCCATGATCCGATATAATTGTATGGATCAATTTTAATTTCAACTCGTTTTGAGGATTTATTAATTATTTCTTTAAATAATTTATTCTTATCAGTAAATTTTTTTCTAAGCACATCGTTTTCCCATGTAGAAATCATTACATAAGATGCAAAATCAGGTATTATACTAAAACCGTCATTGGAACCTGTGCCAAGAAGTTTTATAAACTTAAGTCCGTCATGATTTATAAGTTTTTTATTAAATGTATAAGCACCCATTAGCTTAAACATCCAAAACTTATATTTTTTAAAATAAAATTGATCTATGTAATAGGTCAAGTTTAAAGATTTAGGATTTGTAATATACAAAAAAACCCTACGCGAATAGGGTTTTTTGTGGTACCACCAGGAATCGAACCAGGGACACAAGGATTTTCAGTCCTTTGCTCTACCAACTGAGCTATGGTACCAGAAAGCAAAGGCAAATATATTAATTTTAAACAAAGCTGTATTCAAATGTTTCTGTAATTTTATAAAAAAATGTAGTATGAACTTGGTGATTGATATTGGAAATACCTCGGCTAAAGTTTATTTATTTGAAAATGATCAAATTGTTTCAAAAAAACATTTAAATGAAGTATCTCTAATAGAATATGTTAATTCTCTTTCAAAAGATTTTAATATTAAAAATATTATTTGTTCATCTGTGACAAATAGTTATAGAATTAAATTGTCGAAATTATTTGAGGATGCAGAATACTATGAACTTTCAGATAAGAAACTTGATATTCCTTTCTATAATAATTATAAAACAAAAAATTCTTTAGGTCAGGATAGGATTGGACTAGTTTCTGCTGCTTTTTTTAAATTCCCAAATGAAAATAGTTTAGTAGTTGATGTTGGTACATGTATTACCTATGACTTCATTGACTCAAAAAACATATATCACGGAGGTGCTATATCACCAGGAATTAATATGAGATACAAAAGCCTAAATAAGCTTACATCAAATCTGCCTTTGCTTGAATTTAATAATGTAGAAAAAATGATAGGTTCTAGTACAGATGAGTCAATTCATATTGGAGTATCTAATGGAATTATTGGAGAAATTAATGAGTATATAAATCGTTTAAAAGAAAAATATTTAAAGCTAAATGTCATTATTACAGGAGGTGATTCAACCTTTTTGTTAAATAAGATAAAAAATGCAATCTTTGCGGACCAAGACTTTTTAGCAATTGGTCTAAACAATATTTTAAAATATAATGAAGGGCATTAAAAACTATTTTTTACTAATATTAATATTCTCATATTTTTCTGTTATTTCACAGACAAATACTGGCTCACCTTACTCATTAAATGAGTTAGGCGAAATAAATTTTACAGGTAATGTGTCCTACCAATCTATGGGGGGAATTGATTCATCAATTGATTCAATTGAGTTTAACATTAATAACCCATCATCGTTAGCTAAAATAAAGACTACCAATTATCTTATTGGAACTTTTTACAAGTCTTCAAGTTTATCAAATAACTCATTAAAAGAAAATGTACAAACATCTAACATCAATTATATAGCAATTGGGATTCCAGTAAAAAATTTTGGATTTGGATTTGGAGTTCTTCCATACTCTTCAGTTGGATTTAATCTTCAAACTACAGAAGAGTACAATGATTCTAATTTTATAAGCTCAAGATTATTTGGTGCAGATGGAAACATTAACAAAGCATTCTTATCAGTTGGTATACCCATTTTTAAATACTTTTCACTTGGAGCTAGTGCAAACTATAATTTTGGAAAATTTAATTATGAGAAGTTTAATTTAATGGATGGCATAAATTATGGGGTTTTTTCTAACAGCAGTTCAGAAATTACAGGATTTACTTATAATTTTTCATCAAATATATTGATACCAATTAAAAACGATTTAATTATAAGTTTACTATACAGCTTGCATCCTGAAGGTGAATTAGACTCGTTCAATATTAAGTCTTTGTATACAACCTCTGCTTCCTCAATTACACTCGAGTCTTTAGGAGATTTTGTAGATGTTGATCTTGATTCAAGAGGACTCGAAAATACTAAACTACCGGTATCAAAAAAGTCTATTTATTCAATTGGGCTAGAAAAGAAAAATTCATGGTTTATTGGTGCACAATATGAAAATAAATTGTCCTCAGGATTCAAAAATGATTTCCTTAATATTAAAAACGTTACCTATAGAGATGCAAATTCAATATCTTTTGGAGGATATTTTATTCCAGATAGCTCATCACTAGTTAGTTACTGGAAAAGAATAAAATATAGATTTGGAATTAAAAATGATAAAAAAAGTATTATAGTAAATAATTTGCCTGTAAATCAATTTAGTTTAAATTTGGGACTTGGTTTACCAATATCAGGGCTCTCTAAGGCAAATATAGGTCTTGAAATTGGTAAAATTGGAAATGATGATCTAATAAAAGAAAACTATTTTTCATTAAGATTAGGTCTCTCATTAAATGACGTTTGGTTTATTAAAAGAAAGTATAATTAGATTTAAACTTTATGAATAACATTCAGTTTTTTAGAAACTTATTTTTAGTATTATTTACATCACCTTTGTTCTCTCAACTTAGTTCTGATGAGTGCCTTGAGCAATTATCTATTTTTGCAGAATCAGCAAAAATTAAAAATTATCAGGCTGCTTATGAGCCTTGGAAGACAGTGCTTGACAATTGTCCAAAGTTAAGTCTTGCTACTTATCAGTATGGAGAAATAATACTAAAGGACTTTATTAAGAAATCTGAGTCTGAGGAAGATAAGTCTAAATATTTAAATGACTTATTGTCTTTGTATGATCAATGGGCCGAAAATTTTCCTGAAAGAAAAGGTGTAAGACAAATAGGAAAAATTTTTAGCAGTAAGGGACAAGCAATGCTTGATAATGGCATTAAAAATAAAGAGCTCATATATGATACTTTTGACTATGCTTTTCAGAATGACCCTAAAAGTTTTACAAATCCAAAATCACTAGCCTACTATTTTCAAACAGCATATGACCTATACAAGGATGGTTCAAAAATTAACCTCGAAACATTGTTTGAGAAATACGAAGAGTTAACCGAAAAATTTGAACTTTTAAAAACAAACATTTCTAAAAATATTGATATAATTCTCAATAAAGAGGAGTCGGGTACACCATTAACATCCAGAGAAGTTAGAAACAAAAAAATATATGATACTAACTCTAACGCAGTTAGTGCATACCTTCAGTTAATAGATCAATTAATTGCAAAAGAGGCTACTTGTGATATACTAATACCATTATACTCAAAAAACTTTGAAGAAAATAAAGATAACCCATTATGGATTAGAAGAGCTGCTGGGAGACTAGACGGAAAAGATTGTTCTGATGATCCATTGTTTGTTACTTTAGTTGAACAGCTTCATAGTCTTGAGCCCTCAGCTGATTCGGCTTATTATTTAGGGATATTAAATGATAAACAAGGTAATTCTGAAGATGCTTTGAAATATTACCAAGAATCAGTTTCACTTCAAACTGATAATTATAAGAAAGCAAACATTTTGTATAAAATTGCTGTTAAATTTAAAAATGCTGGAAGGCGTGTATCTGCCAGAAACTATGCAGAGGAGGCCTTATCTTACCAACCATCATTAGGAAGAGCCTATCTTCTTATAGCAAATATGTATGCTGATAGTGCAAATGGGTGTGGGGATACACAGTTTAATAAAAGAGCTGTTTTCTGGTTAGCTGCTCAAACTGCTGTTAAGGCCGGAAGAGTAGATGCATCTCTGAAAAAGATTTCTGACAGAACTGCTGCAGCATTCAACGGAAGAGCTCCTACAAAAACTGATATTTTTACAGAGGGAAACCAAGGAACAAATATTACTTTTTCCTGCTGGATTAGAAGAAGTGTTAAGGTTCCAAACCTGTAAGATGAAATACTTTAATTCTTTAGCCTTTATCTTAATCTTTAACCTATCATGCACTACAGAATCACCTCAACTAGATTATAATGATAGAAAAATACCAGTAAGCATTGCAAAGAACTTTAAAATGACCTATACAGATTCAATGCTTACAAAGTCTTTTGTTTCAGGAAAAATTCATTATGATTTTTCTAATGATTTATTAAATTATTCTGAGTTTTTTGAAGATGTTGAGGTTATAATTTATGATGAAAATAAAACCACGACAATTAATTCAGAGTATGCAATTGTATACAATTCATTCAGATTCATGGAGTTTAATAACAATGTTAAGATATCAACTTCTGATAGTGAGGTATTAACAACTGATAAACTATATTACGACACAGAAAACGAATGGTTATTCACTGAAAATAAATTCGAGTATATTGATGAA
Organism: uncultured Bacteroidota bacterium; assembly: GCA_902622595.1. Classification (GTDB taxonomy): domain Bacteria; phylum Bacteroidota; class Bacteroidia; order Flavobacteriales; family Flavobacteriaceae; genus Marisimplicoccus. The sequence continues at coordinate 105,491 of CACNQM010000006.1, read as the reverse complement.
ACAAATAAGATAATTGCAAATAGACTTGATTCTAACCGAGACTTTACTAACCTTGTAACTGGAAGTCTCACTGGGTCAATTAACATAACAGAGGAATGAAACACTACTTAATCTCGGAGATAATTTATTGGGTAATTGCTATTATATCAATTTTTAGTTTTTTTGAAAATAGAGGTATAGATGATAACAGGGCATTTATATTTTTGGGATTTTCCATCCTTTCAGTTTTCATGGCTCTTTTTAGAAGACATTTTAGAAAAAAATATTCAAAGAAAAATTAAATGATAATTTTACTTAGCCTTCTCTGCTCGGCTTTTTTTTCAGGTATGGAGATTGCATATGTCTCATCAAATAGACTAAACCTGGAGATTGAAAAAAAGCAGAAGGGACTTATCCCAAAGATACTTTCTATAATTACTAAAGATCCGTCAAGATTTATATCTACAATGTTAATTGGAAACAGTTTTGCTCTTGTCATTTATGGACTTTTTATGGGACAATTTATTATTGACTATTTGTCTTTTTTGTTTTCGCCATCTATGAATGAGCTAACTGTTCTTCTTCTTCAAACAATAATTTCAACACTACTTATATTAATTGCTGCTGAATTCATCCCAAAGGTATTATTTCAAATTTATTCCAATTTTTCTATGAAAATATTTTCAATACCTGCCTATATTTTTTACATAATTTTATACCCCGTAACTGGTCTAGTAATAATAATTTCAAATTTCATATTAAAAACTTTTTTTAAAGTGAATACCGATGACTCAGAATTTTCTTTTTCAAAGGTTGAATTAGAGAATTATATTGAAAATGAAATAGATAAATCTGATAATAATTTAGATTCAGAAATTGAAATCTTTCAAAATGCACTAGAGCTATCTGAAATTAAGGCAAGAGATGTTATGGTTCCAAGAGCTGAGATTATTGCTTTGGAAAATACATCTAACATTATAAATGCAAAAAAGCTATTCGTTGAAACTGGTTTCTCAAAAATCCCTATATATAGAAATTCAATTGATAATATAGTTGGGTATATCCACTCATTTGATTTTCTGAAAAAACCTCAAAATATTAATGAGTTTATTTTACCTGTTGTATTTGTTCCAGAGCCTATGCTAGTTAATGATGTCCTTGAGAAATTAACTAGAGAAAGTAAAAGCATTGCAGTTGTGATTGACGAATATGGTGGGACATCAGGAATAATTACAGTTGAAGATATAGTTGAGGAGTTATTTGGAGAAATTGAAGATGAGCATGACAACTATGACCTACATGAAAAAAAGATATCAGAGGGTATTTATGAATTTTCTTCAAGACTCGAAATTGAATATTTAAATAAATCTTATAGCTTAGATCTACCAGAGTCAGAATCTTATGATACACTAGGTGGGCTCATAGTTTTTAATAAGGAGGAGATTCCTAAGGTTGGTGACGAAGTTCTAATTAATGGATATTCAATTCAGATTATTCACGCATCATCATCAAAAATTGAAAAAGTGATTTTAAAAAAAAATCAACTTGAGTAGTATAAATTAATACTAAATTGTAATTTCGAAAATTATTTAAATTATGGCATTACTTGGACAAATTAGAAAAAGATCAATATTCCTTATAATAGTTATTGGAATGGCATTATTTGCTTTTGTGATTTCAGGTGTTTTTACTTCTAATGGTGGCTTTGGTGCTAATGAACCCATAGGTGAAATTAATGGAGAAGAAATTGACTATGAGACTTTTAATATGATGGTAGAACAAGCTCAGGTTTCTTATGGTCTTAATGTTTTAAATGCAGTAAATTTAGCATGGGAACAGGGTATTAAAAATCAAGCACTTTTACAAGAATTAGATAAACTTGGAATAGACGCCGGTAAAAACCAGCTTGAACAAATAATTTCAACTGATCAATCAATAGTGTTAAACCCTTTATTTCAAAATGAAATTGGTCTTTTTGATTTTGCTAAATTTTCAAGTTATATTTCACAATTAAGGTCAACTAATCCAAATTTATATAATCAATGGAAATTTCAAGAACAAAATATAATATCTTTAGCTAAACAAAAGATTTATTTTGATTTAATTAAGTCAAGTGTTATACACACTGACGTAGAGTCTAATATTCAATACCATTTAGAGAATGATAAAGTAAATATTGAATATTTAAGAATTCCCTATGATATTATTCCTGACTCAATTATTCAAGTTAAGGACTCAGAGATTTTATCGTACATGAAAAATAATCCAGATAATTACGAGAAGGGAGAATTCAGAAAAGTTGAGTATGTGTTTATACCAGATATTGCATCATCACTTGATGAAAACAATTTAAGAAGTGACTTAGAACAACTTAGAGATGGATTTTCCCAGTTAAATGCAGTATCAAATACTATTGAGGATATAGCTGGATTTAAAGATGTTAAAGATTATGCTGAATTTATAGAGATATATTCTGATGTTAGTTGGGATTCTGTTTATCAAACTCAACAAGATATTAAAGGAGACTTCTCTGATATTTTATTTGGCCTAAGAAAAGGAGAAGTTTTTGGACCATACAAGGATGGCAATACATTCAAAATATCAAGAATGATTGATAAAAAAAGGGATGGTAATTTAAATAAAGTGTTAATTGCTGATGTTGTAAAAGAAATAATTCCATCTAACGAGTCTTCAAATAATAATTACAGAAAAGCCTCTCAAGCAGAATTTGACGCAAATAACGATTTGCCCTTAAATAGTAGCGATTCATCTCTTTTTGTTGATTCATTTGAATCTTTTGAAAACTTTGACTCTGGTCTACCAGGAATAATAAATTCTAGACAAGTAATTAAATGGCTATATGAAGATCAAACTAGAGAAGGGAACGTTAAAAGATTTTCGTTGAATGAAGGATATCTTGTAGCTAAGGCTTTAAGTTTTAATAAAAAGTCATTACCAAATGTTAATGAAGTTAGAGATGAAGTTTCAAATATTCTTTTAAAAGAAAAGAAATTTGATTTTTTTGAAAAAAAATATAAGGGTTCTTCCGATATTGGATTAATATCTAAAGACTACATGATTGAATTAGAGAGAGCTACTGCTGTAACTCAAAACGATCCAATTCTTGTTGGGGCGGGTAACGAACCATATATTATTGGTTCTTCATTTTCGTTAGATGTTAATGAAACGTCTAAAATTTTAAAAGGTAATAATGGTATTTATTTAGTAAGACTTTTATCAAAAGAGATTGCAGATGATATAAGTATTGGCGAGGCAATTTCTAATTCAATGAGTGATCGAGAAATTGAGAGAATTTCAACTTTAATCCCTGAAGTTCTTGAGTCCAAAGCAGAAATAATTGATAATAGAAGTTTGTATTACTAAATTATCAATTCTTCAAACTTAAAAATAGTTGAATAACCTCTTTTTTTAAAATACCCACTTGGGTTATTATGGCTCGTTACCATAATCATATCACCCCCCCATGCTCCAAGACTCTTTATGCTACCATCAAAATCTTTAAAAAGAACATCTTTAATAGTTTTTTTTGATATCAATTTTGATATAATTATTTCATGAGCCTCTATCAATTTATTAAATCCATCAATGGAATTACAAACTAAAATTTCAGATGTAATATTTGAAATTTCGTTAATAATTGAAATAGATGCTTTATTCTTATTATATCTTTTAATTTCTGAAAAAGAGTTTTGCTTTTTATTTAAATAAACAAAGTATATACATTCATTAAATGAGGGTTTAAAACTAACTTGATTTATTGTTCTTCGATCTTTGTCAAATTTGTAAAGTATTGGCGAAATACTCTCTGCACATGCTATGTCATAACCACTGCCTTTATAAATTTTATTATTTAAAGTATAAGGATTAACGCCAGATATTTTTGATAGGTTTGATATTAAAGTTGATGATGATCCTAATCCCAAGTTTTTTTCAAATGTTAGATTAGTTGAGATGTCAGATCCACATTTTTTTAAAAAAATTGGATTATAATCTCTAATTAAATTTATTATTTCAACTAATGTATTTGAAATCTTTTTTGATGAAGTTGATTTTACCTCTAAAGTATCGGATGTAATTAAGCATTCAAACCAAATATTACCATCAAAATTTATACTTTTCCAATTAATTAAATTAGATTGACTCTCCCTTAATCTTAAATATTGTCCAAACTTAGTTGGGGCTGCTAAAGATAACGCCCCATCAAGAATTACATATTCACCTGTAAGTAAGACTTTACCGTTACTATAAACTTCCATAATTAATTAATTTAGATCTAGGAAATCTTTTACTGATTGATTATTAATATCTCTATCTTTAAAATACGCCTCAGCTTTGTTTATCTGATCTTTAGTAGCATTTTGCTTAATAAGAAGATTTATTAGATGCATTTTCATATGCCCTTTTTGGATTCCCGAAGTAACTAAAGATTTTACAGCTGCAAAATTTTGGGCTAGACCAACAGAACAAATAATGTTCATTAATTTATCTGAAGTTGGATTTTCTAATAGTTTAAGTGATAGTTTTACCATAGGATGAATATCTGTTATTCCACCTATTGTTCCAATTGATAATGGGATTTTAAGTTTTATTTTAAATATGTTGTCAATGATAGTGCACTCTGATAGACTTTTATACATTCCCTTGCTTGATGCAAAAGCATGAATCCCAGCTTCAACAGCTCTAAAATCATTCCCTGTTGAAATTAAAACTGCATCAATACCGTTCATTATTCCTTTGTTATGTGTAACAGCTCTACTAATATCAATATTTGCAATATCAAAAGCGTTCTTAAATTTAAGAGCGAATTCTTTAGAAGTAATTCCATCAATGTCGCTTAAATCATCTATTTTACATTCTACTGACGATTCAACAATACATTCTGGAGTGTAATTTGATAAAATTGACATTATTATTTCTATTCTTTTTTCTGATTCTTTAAACTTAGATGAGTCATTCAACAATTCTTTAAAATTTTTAGATATTATTTCTAAACAAGAATTAATAAAATTTGCTCCCATTGAATCTATTGTATTAAAGTCTACATGAAGTTGATAATAGGATTTTAATTCTTTTGATTTATTAACTAATTTAATATTTGATATCCCACCTCCTCTCTCTCTCATTTTTTTTGTTATTCTATCGGTGGATTCAATTAATCTATGCTCATTCTCTATTATAAATTTTTCAAGACTTTCTGCGTTACCATCATACTTAAAGTGTACATGTCCTGTTTTAATTTTAGAAAGTACTTTTGATTTAAAGCCTCCTCTATCATACCAAAATTTTGAAGAATTAGATAGTGCAGCAACAACAGAGCTCTCCTCAGTAACTAATGGAATACAATAATTTTTATTATTTATTAGAAAATTTGGGGATATAGAATATGGTAGGTGAAAGTTTGAAATTACATTTTCTGATAGAGAGTTGTGAATTGACTGTATGTTTTTGTCATCATTTAAATATTTATTTAAAATACTTTCAAACTCAATTGAATTATCAAGAAAATTTTTACTGACCCAACTTATTTTCTTATCTCTTGAAAGTTTTGAAAAACCAATTATTTTATCTGGCATAATTTTCTTTACTTTATGTAAATATAAGTGAAATCAATCTCAATTTAATCTAGCAAACACTATCAATGGAAAAAATAAAAATCTTTAATGGGGATGAGATAAATCAACGTACAATTTTAGGTCATCCCTCTGGTCTTTTTACTCTTTTCTTTACGGAAATGTGGGAAAGGTTTTCTTATTATGGTATGAGAGCAATACTAGTACTATTTCTAATCTCTTCAATAGATAATGAAGGTTGGGGTTGGGATAGGTCAGAGGCTCTGGAATTATATGCGTTATACACTGGACTTGTTTATGTTACTCCAATCTTTGGTGGGCTGATTGCTGACAGACTTACAGGATATAGGAAGGCTATTGTTGCTGGAGCATTTTTGATGACTCTTGGACACGCTGCTATGGCCCTTGAAGTTTTTAATGACTTTTATCTATACGCTGGACTAATTCTATTAATATTGGGAAATGGTCTTTTTAAACCAAATATTAGCTCAATTGTTGGCCAAATGTATAAAGATGAAGGTAAACTAAAAGATGGAGCATATACAATTTTCTATATGGGAATTAATGCTGGGGCTTTTCTTGGAATACTTCTATGTGGTTACATAGGTGAAAATGTAAATTGGCATTATGGATTTGGATTGGCTGGTATTTTCATGTTATTTGGAATGCTCCAATTTCACTATGGTCAAAATATATTTGGTGATGTAGGTTTGAAACCAACTAAATCAAAAAAAATTGAAGAAAAAGACAATAATGATAATACTTCAAGAAAAGTTACTATCGATAGGCTTTTTGTAATAGTAATCTTTTCTTTTGTAACTATATTTTTTTGGTGGGGGTTTGAACAAGCAGGAGGGAGTATGACAATTTTTGCAAATGATTACACAGCTAGAGAACTAGAGGGGACCGGTGCTCTAATATTTAAAATAGTTAATACACTATTAACAATTGTCCCAATGATTATTCTAACAATAATTCTTTATCTTCTTTTTAAAAATACTTTTGAAAAGTATGCAGTTTCAAATATTTTTCTTGCATCAAGTTTTGTTATTATCTGGGGAATAGTAATTTGGATGTTAAAAAGAGAGTTTAATGAGGATGCAACAGAAGTGCCTGCATCTTGGTTTGCAATATTAAATTCTTTTTTTATTATTGTTTTTGCACCAATTTTTTCTAAAGTATGGCAATCTAAATATAATCCAACTGGACCAATTAAATTTGGCATAGGTTTAATTTTAATGGCAACAGGTTTTGCAATTTTATCTTATGGATCAATTAATATTCCTCTTGGAGCTTCAACAGCTTCTCAAAGTATGATATTTTTAATTTTGGCTTATTTATTTCATACACTTGGCGAGTTATGTGTTTCACCTGTAGGATTATCTTATGTAAGTAAATTAGCTCCTAAAAAAATTGTTGGATTTATGTTTGCTATTTGGCTTCTATCTAGTGCTATTGCTAATTTTTTTGCTGGAATAACCGGGAGTTATATTGATCCTGTTGTACAAGACTATGGTATGGCTGCATTCTTTTTAATTTTTGCAATTATACCAACAATTGTAGGTTTGTTAATGATTTTTTCTAACAAAAAAATTGTTAGAATGATGCATGGGATTAACTAATAATAGAAGTTGCAATTTTTTTTGAAGTTCCTTCAATAGATAACATTGAGTATATCTTAGAGTATTCATTGAGTATATCTGAAATTTTATTTTCACTAAGTATATTGGATAACTCGTGAACCAATTTTTTTTCTGTTAATTCATTTTGAACAAGCTCTTTAACAATACCTTTTTTTAGAATTATATTAACAAGTGAAATAAAACTAATATTTACAAATGATTTGCCGATAAAGTAACTTATACTACTTGTCTTATAACACACTATTTGAGGAACATTGAAAAGCGCACACTCAAGAGATGCGGTTCCACTAGTAACAATTGCTATTTTTGAATGAGATAAAAGATCATACGTCTGATTGTAAATTACTTTTACATCCAAATCCAAGGCAGGTTGGTAAACACTTTCATTAACATTTTTAACACCAGCCACTATGAATTCGAAGTTTAAATAATGTTTTTTTAATGTCAAAAAAATTGGTAGCATTGAATTAATCTCCTGTGATCTACTGCCAGGTAATAAAGTAATTATATCTCTTTCTTTGGTAATATTGTTTTTCTTGAGAAAATCCTTGCTAGAATTAAAATCATGAATTTTTTCAATTAATGGGTGACCATAAAACTCTACTTCCATATTATGTTTTTCGCGATAATATTCTTTCTCAAAGGGAAAAATCACAAATAGTTTATCAATATTATTTTTGATTGTTTTAATTCTATTCTCTTTCCACGCCCATATTTGGGGGCTTATATAAAAAAAGTTTTTATATCCGTTATTTTTTGCCCATTTACAAATTTTAAGATTAAAACCAGGATAGTCTATGTAAATTATCTTGTCAGGATTAAATTCTTTGATATCATTCTTACAAAAGCTAATATTCCTTAAAATAGTTGTAATATTTTTTAAAACCTCGTAGAATCCCATAAATGCTAGTTCCTTAATGTGCTTAACATTGTATCCTCCACTTTTAATCATATTATCACCCCCCCAAAATCTTATTTCAGCTTTTTTATCAATTGAGAATATTTCATCAATTAATTTTGATCCATAAAGATCACCTGAAGCTTCACCGGCAATTATATAATACTTCATTTAAAATTCCATTCATTTAATTCCTGAATGGCATGATGAGCTGTTAAGTCAAATTCAATAGGGACGATAGATATGTAATTTTGATTTAGTGCCCACTCATCTGTATCTTCTCCTTTATCTTTATTTACAAACTTTCCTGTAAGCCAATAATAATCTTGCCCAAATGGATTCTTTCTTTTGTCAAATTCTTCTACCCATGATGCTTTTGCTTGTCTACAAACTTTTATACCTTTAATTTCAGATTTTTTTACTGAAGGGATATTTACATTTAAAACTACTCCATTTGGAATACCATTTCTTAATGCATTTTCAGTTATTTTTTTTATAAAATCTTTCGATTCATTAAAATTTGCGTTCCATCTGTAGTCAAGTAAAGAAAAACCAATTGCTGGAACACCCTCAATTCCAGCTTCAATAGCTGCACTCATAGTTCCAGAATATATAACATTTATTGATGAATTAGAACCATGATTTATACCAGAGACACAAAGATCAGGCTTCCTTGGCATAAGCTCATTTATTGCTAATTTAACACAATCTGCAGGGGTTCCAGAGCAGCTGTATTCTAAAATTGCACTTTCCTTTGGAGAAATCCTTGAAGAGTGAAGAGTAGAATTTATAGTTATTGCATGCCCCATACCAGATTGTGGACTATCTGGAGCAACAACAACAATTTCTCCAACATCTTTCATTACACTAATCAGAGTTCTTATACCTGGCGCATTTATACCATCATCATTTGTCACTAATATTAGTGGTTTTGCCATACTTATAATTTGATGTAAAGATATAAAAACGATTAGTTAATTTAACTTTAACATAAAGTTTGCGGTTATTCTACATTACTTGTTTTTTTTTAAATTAATTTAGTAGTATGTTTTTAAGGATATTCGGCTTTTTAATATCTGGAATTATCTCTATGGTAATTTACTATGAGGTTTCAAATACTAAATTCTCAAGTGATGAACCAAATAAAGATAAACTACTTGTTGATTTAGTATCCTATGTGCTAGACAAATTACATTATGACCCCAAAATAATTAATGATGATTTTTCAATTAATGTTTATGAAGACTTTATTGATGCTGTTGATTCACAAAAAAGGTTCTTACTTAAATCAGATATTGAATCATTTTCTCAGTATAGACTCTCTATTGATGACCAAATCAAATCATCTGATATTGCTTTTTTTAACTTAGTTTATGAAACTTTAAAAACCAGAATAAATGAAGTTGAAAATTTTTATGAGGAAGTTTTATTTACTCCCTTTAATTTTGATATAAGCGAGGAAATTGATCTTGACTATGAGAATTTGGAATATGCTGATGATTTTGATGAACTTAAAACGCTTTGGAGAAAGAGACTGAAATTATCAGCCTTAGACGGATTTGCTTCAAAAAAAGAAATTAATATTGAAGATGAAAAAATAAAATCTGATTCAGAAATTGAGGAAGAATCTAGAAAATCTATAACTGATAACTTAAGAGATTTCTTCCAGTTCAATAGTGAACTTGAGAGAAAAGATTGGTTCTCTATCTACTTAAACTCAATAGTAACTCAGTATGACCCTCATACCACCTATTTTGCTCCTGAGGCAAAAGAAGTTTTTGATCAAAATATTTCTGGGAAATTTCAAGGTATAGGTGCAAGGCTTTTTAAAAGAAACCAACAAGTTGAAATCTCTGAAATTATAATAGGTGGTCCTGTATGGAGAGATAACTTACTTAATGTTGGAGATATAATTATTGCAGTCGCTCAGTCCAAAGATGAAGAACCACAAGAAATATCTCTAATGAAATTAAGCGATGCGACTGATTTAATTAAAGGAGAGAAAGGAACAGATGTATACTTAACTGTAAAAAGGGTTGATGGTGGTATTGAGCAAGTTAAAATTACTAGAGATTTAGTTGAACTAGAAGAGACTTATGCAAAATCATCCTTGATAAAAGATGATAATAATAAATATGGGTTAATAAACTTACCTAGATTCTATGTTGATTTCGATGACTATGGTGAACGAAATGCTGCAAGTGATATAAGAAAAGAGATTATTTCTCTGAAGGATAAAGGAATAGATGGTTTAATTTTGGATCTAAGAAACAATGGTGGTGGTTCTTTGAAAACTGTTGTTGATATTACCGGATTTTTTATAGATAAAGGACCTGTGGTTCAAGTTAAAAGTATTGGTGGTAGAAAAGAAATTCTTAGAGATAATGATCCTTCGATATTGTGGGATGGACCATTGGTTATTCTAGTTAACGAATTTTCTGCATCTGCATCAGAAATTTTAGCAGCTGCTTTACAGGACTACAATAGAGCGGTAATACTAGGAAGCAAGCAAACCTACGGAAAAGGAACAGTCCAAAATATTATTGATTTAAATAATGTTATTTCTGGAAACACATATGGAGATTTAGGCTCTCTAAAGATTACCACAGACATGTTTTACCGAGTAAATGGTGGGTCAACTCAACTTGAAGGTGTCAAAAGTGATTTAATATTCCCAAACAGGTATAGTTATGTAGATATTGGGGAAAAGGATCTAGATAATCCTCTTAATTGGAACGAGATTGATCCTGCTAGATATGATAATTCCGCTAAAATTTTTAATTATTCTAAAGCAATTGAAAAAAGCAAAAAAAGAATTAGTGAAAATGAATACTTTTCTTTAATTGATCAACATGCTAAATTAGTTAAGTCTAGACAAGATGATAAAGTAGTTTCATTAGAATATAAATCGTATAAGCAAAATCAAGATAATTTTAAACTTCAAAACGATAGGTTAAAAGTTATTGATGATTTTATTTCTCCATTTTTATTTGATTGGAATGATAATAATCAAAATTCTGATAGCACATATAACGATGATATGAAAGAGAAAAGAGATAGATGGATTGAGACATTAAAAAAAGATATTTATGTCAATGAAGCTATGAATCTTTTAAAAGATCTAACATCAATAGAGGGAGGTCAAATTTTATCACAACTAAATAAAAATTAGTCTTCTTTTAATCTACTTGAGTCAAAATTTAAGTATACAAAAAACATAATACTAAAAGCTAATAGGCTAGATCCTCCGTAACTAATATACGGAAGAGGAATACCGACAGAGGGAACCAAACCTATTGACATTCCGATATTTATAAAAAAGTGAATAAAAAGGAGACTTGAAAAACTATAGCAATATATTCTTCTAAAATGATTTACTTGTTTCTCTGCTCTAAATGTAATCCGAGTAATTAGTAATGAGAATAATATTATTGTAGTAAAAGTTCCAATAAACCCCCATTCCTCACCTATAGTGCTAAAGATATAATCAGTATGTTGTCTAGGAACAAAATCACCTTTTGTCTGAGTACCTTCTAAAAAACCAGTTCCAAATAAACCTCCATTGCTTATTGCTATTTTTGATTGATTTATATTATAACCGATTCCTTTATCATCAACTTCTTTTCCCAGAATTAAATTAATTCTATCTCTGTGTCTTTGCTCGAGTATATTCTCAAATAAATAGTTAGTAGATAAGGATATACTAATTAGGAATATAAGTGAAATAAAAGATTTAATTAAATTTAAACTTATTCTCTTTCTTCTTCTGTATAGAATTATCAGTAGAAATATCGCAGAGAGTATTATACTTGATATAAAAAAGTTAAAGATTAGGGTAAGAATTAAGATTAATAAAATTATTATTCCAAAATAGAAAAACCTTAAGTCCAAACCTTCTCGTAAAATAGGGAAAATAAATGCTAAAAAAACTATTGCTGAGCCTGGATCAGGTTGAAAAGTAATGAGCAAAATAGGAATAAAGACAATAATTCCGACAAAAATAATATCCCTTGTCTTATTAAGGTCTGTCTGAATAATACTTAAAAATTTTGCTAAAAATAGTGCAGTACATAATTTAGCAAATTCAGATGGTTGAAAGCTTACAGGACCTAATATGTACCAAGATTTTGCTCCACCTCTTTCAACACCAAAAAAGAAAAGACTTGTCAATAAGATTAAAGATAACAAGTAAGCTATTGAAGCTATATTATCAAAAAACTTAGACTTAGTAAATATTATAATTATTGCAGAAATTAAGCTTATAGCTAGAAATATTAGCTGTTTACTTACAAGTGATGTGTAATCGAAAATGGAGGTAAATAACTCAGTGTAACTTGAAGAATAAACATTTATAATTCCAAATGTAACAAGACTGGCATAAGTAATGAGTGATATTAAATCATATTTTAATATTCTATTCATTTATGCTAAAGTTTTCAAACTTATAAGGCTTTTCATATTCATCAATAAGACTTCCGTTTACCATTCTATTTTCAAGCCACTTTCTACCGACATCCCCTTTTAAATATTTCTCAATAATTAAGCTTGCAATTGGTGCAGCCCACCTACTTCCCCAGTAACCATTTTCAATGAATACAGAAACAGCAATCTTTGGATCGTCAGCAGGAGCAAAAGCTATAAATGTTGAGTGATCAGTTAATTGTTTCTTTTCATTTTTAATTAAAATAAAATTTTCAACAGTACCTGTCTTGCCAGCAACACTAATTCCATCAATTTTAGCAATTCTTGCAGTGCCTCTATCGACTACATCAACCATTCCATCAATTACAATTTCGAAGTTTTCCTTATCAATAGTAGTATAATTTTTTTCTCTATTATTCATTAATTTGTTGTTAACACTTTTTACGAAATGAGGCTTAATATAAAAACCACGATTAGCAATTGCAGTTGCAAAGTTTGCCATTTGAATGGGAGTAGTTAGAATCTCCCCTTGGCCAATAGAATTTGAAATTGTTGTTGAAGATCCCCATCTATTGGTGCCATAAAATTGATTATAATAATCTGATTCTGGAATAAATCCTTTTTTCCCTATAGACAAATCATAACCTAAATAATTTCCAAGACCAAAACTTTTCATGTGAGTTGCCCATTTATCTAGTCCCTCACTTGATGTTCCATATTTATCTATAATGCCTCTATATGTTCTAGCAAAATAAGTATTACATGAGTTATATATCCCTTTTCTTAAATTACTTACAGTTCCAAATGGATTGTGACATCCCATAAAAGCATTTCTTGAATAATAATGTCCTGCATTACATGTGAAAATTGTATTTTCATTAATTACTCCTTCTTGAAGACCAATTAAGGCATTTAATATTTTTATCGGTGAGCCAGGTGAGTATTGAGCTTGAAGAGATCTATCAAATAATGGTTTATTAATTGAATCATTTAAAAGTTTATTATAATTTTTAGTTCGGTCTTGCCCAACAAATTGCTCAGATTTATATGTAGGAGAACTAACTAAAGTAAGAATTTCACCAGTTGATGGTTCAATTGCAACAACGCCACCTCTTTTATTTTGAAGAAGACTCTCAGCATATTCTTGAAGATCTATATCTATTGTAAGAGTAATATTTTTTGCTTTTGAAGGCTTTACATCACTTAATGAGTTATTAAATGGCCCAATAACCCTATTAAATCTGTCTTTTTGAAAATACTTTTTACCTTTAATACCTTTCAATTCATCTTCATAATATTTTTCTATTCCTTGTTTTCCTATCATCTCACCTTTTTCATAATAAGAGTTATTTATGATATCATTTTTGTCAACTTCTCCAGTGTACCCTATTACATTACTTGCAAATGGTTTTATGTAATCTCTTACAGAATTTTTCCTTAAATAAAACCCTTCAAATAACCATATTTTTTCTTGAAGAAATGCATTTCTCTCTTTTGATATTTGTGATTTAATAACTGATGGAAGTTTTGTTGAATATTTAATTGAACTATTTATCTCTTTTTTCAACTCATCTGGATTCATATCAATCAACTTAGCAAAAGAAATTGTGTCAAATTCAGTAGTGTTCTCTGGAACTATGATTAATTCGTATGATGGTTGATTGGCTACAAGAAGATTCCCATTTCTATCGTAAATTAAGCCTCTTTCAGGATAAACAGACAATTCCTGTATTGCAAAATCTGAATTAAAATAAGAATCATCTGACAATTGAAGAGAGGCTAGTCTCATAATAAATATAAATGAAACACTTATTGTTAACCAGATTAGTAAATATTTTTTTAACATTAATTATTAGATATTAATCTTGAAATAATCCAAATAATTATAAAGGTAGCAATTGAATTAATAAAAGCATATAAAAAGATTGTGCTTAAAAGATTAATATTAAAAAATATTAAAGAGTAGTAAATAATAGAATGGATTGCAATTAGTGATAAGAAGAATGAAATCCTGCTAAATAAAGGTGTGTCTTTAATCATAGCTGATGGTAAATTAGCATTAACTCCAAATGAATTTTTTTCAATCCTACCTCTTAAATAACATATAGTTATAGTTGAAAAAGTATGGCAGCCATATGTTTGCATCGAAAGGTCAATAATTAAACCGATTAAGAATCCTAATATTAATAAAATAGTTTTATCATATGTTATTTTGTAATGAACGAAAATAATCAGATAAATAAAAGGCGTAATGAAACCAAATAGCTTAAATTGATTAAAGATTAATAACTGTAATGCTAAAATTATGGTATAAAATAAAATATTTTTAAGTAATTCTCTATTCATTTAATAAACTTTGAATTTCATTGTTATCAGTCCTGTTTAGAATGTATAAGTTGGATAGAGAAGAAAAATCGTTAAAAATTTCGACATCAATTTCATAATATCCTTCCAAAGAACTGTTATCATAATTGATGATTTTACCGATTGGAATACCTTTTGGGAAATAAAAAGACATTCCACCAGTCACAACTGTATCTCCAACTTTGATTGTACTGCTAAGTGGGATATCATTTAATTTTAAAATTCTTGCATTTAAACCATCCCACGTCACGGAACCAATAGTAGAAGTATTTTTAAGTATAGCATTTAATCTTAAATCTGTATTTAATAATGAGATTATTGAAGCGTAATTGTTTGTAACATTTTTCACAATTCCAACTACACCTTTTGAAGAGATTACACCCGTATCTAAGTTTATACTATCTAATTTACCCTTATCAATTATAATTATGTTTTTACTCTTATTAATTGAATTCACAATTACTTTTGCACTGTTGATAGAATTTAATGTGTCTTCTTTAATTTGTGTGTACTTATAGTTTGACTCCATCTTTTTTAGTTGAAGATTTTCACTAATAAGTTTTTCATTTTCCTTTTTAAGATTAAAATATGAAGTGATAGATGAAGAAAATTTTGATGAAGTTGCAGATAAATATGTAGAAATTTTTCCAAGCTCATTGAAGTGTAATGTGCTGTTGTTATATAAAAAACTAAATGTTATGAATGATAGAATTAAATAAATAATTAAGTTCCTATTCTTAACTATGGAATTAATTATAAATTGCATTAAACTATTTACTTTATTAGCACTGACTTAAATTTGTCAATATTTTTAAGAGCTATTCCAGTCCCCCTAACTACTGCTTGCAATGGGTCTTCGGCAATGTAAACTGGTAGGTCAGTTTTTTTTGATAATCTTTCGTCAAGACCTCTGAGCAAAGCACCTCCACCGGCTAAATAGATTCCAGTGTTATAAATATCAGCTGCAAGTTCAGGGGGCGTCTGTGATAAGGTTTCCATAATAGAGTCTTCAATTCTAATTACAGATTTATCAATAGCCTTTGCTACTTCTATATGTGAAATAATTTTTTCTTTTGGTTTACCTGATAAAAGATCTCGACCTTGAACATGCATATCTTCAGGTGGCTCGTCTAAGCTTTCAGTGACAGAACCAACTTCAATTTTAATTTTTTCAGCAGTTCTATCACCAACATATAAGTTATGTTTAGTTCTCATGTAATAGACAATATCATTGGTAAGTACATCACCTGCAACTTTTAAAGATTTCTCACATACTATTCCTGATAATGCAATTACTGCAATCTCAGTAGTACCTCCGCCAATATCAACAACCATATTACCCTTGGGTTTAACAATATCAATTCCAATTCCAATAGCTGCAGCCATTGGTTCGTGAATTAAATATACTTCTTTACCATTTACTCTTTCCGCAGATTCTTTAACAGCTCTCATCTCAACTTCAGTTATACCCGATGGTATACATATTACCATGGTTAGTGAAGGAGAAAACCATCTTTTCTTTAAAGTAGGAATACTTTTAATTAGCTCACTGATCATTTTTTCAGAAGCCTCAAAATCAGCAATTACCCCATCCTTTAAAGGTCTAATTGTTTTTATGTTTTCGTGAGTTTTACCCTGCATGAACTTTGCTTCCTCTCCAATAGCAATAATTTTTTTTGAGGATCGATCCATTGCAACAATAGACGGACTATTTATCACAACCTTATCATTATGAATAATCAGTGTATTTGCTGTACCTAAGTCAATCGCTATTTCTTCTGTGAAAAATCCCATTATAATTTGCAAAGGTAGTTTAAATAATGGAAATCTAATGTTTAAAATGCCTTATTCCTGAAAACATCATTGACATTTTATTTTGATTGCAAAATTCTATTGAATCTATATCTCTTAAAGACCCCCCCGGCTGAATAATTGATTTTATACCATTTTTAAATGAAATTTCTACACAATCAGAAAATGGAAAAAATGCATCACTAGCTAAACTTGCTCCATCTAGATTAAATCCAAATTTCTTCGATTTATTTATTGCCTGATTTAATGCATCAATTCTCGAAACTTGTCCCATACCAGATCCAATTAATTGCTGATTTTTGGTGATAATAATACAATTGGATTTTGTATGCTTAGCAATAATTGATGCAAGCACTAAATCATCAGTATTATTTTTGTCTGGAGATATATTGGTTACAACTTTAAAGTCTTCAAATGTTTCAGTCTTATTATCAAAATCTTGCTCTAGCTCACCATTAAGGCAAGTACGTCTCTGAATACTTTCGTTTGGGAGTTTCTTTAATTTGATTAAAATCCTATTTTTTTTTGATTTTAATACTTTCAATGCTCCGTTTTCAAAATCAGGAGCAATTAATATCTCAAAGAATAATTTATTAATTTGATTTGCAGTATTTTCATCAACAATTTTATTTGTTGTGAGAATACCACCAAACGCTGATATATTATCGCTTGCTAAAGAATCATTATATGCTTCAGTTAAAGAGTCTCTAATAGCAACTCCGCATGGGTTGTTATGCTTATGTATTAGAAAAATTGCTTTATCAGATAATAAGTCTCTTAATAAGTTAATTGAAGAATCAATGTCGAGTAAGTTATTATATGAAATTTCTTTACCGTTGATTTGCTCGAAGCATTCATTAAAACTACCAATAAATCTTCCTTTTTGGTGAGGATTCTCTCCGTATCGTAACTCTATCGAATCATTGCTTTCATTTAAATATGAGAATATTTTTGAGTCATAAACAGAGCTTTTATTAAATGCTTCAACTGCGAGTCTTTTTCTAAGAGAAATATCAGTTGAACAATTATTGTTTAAAACTTCTGTTAACTTTTCATATTGTGAAGGGGAACAAATACATACTGTATTTTCATAATTTTTTGCAGCTGCTCTTATTAGGGATACCCCACCAATATCAATTTTTTCAATTATTTCATCATGGTCATTTGAGTTTTTTATTGTCTCTTCAAACGGATACAAGTCTACAATTACAAGATCTATATCTGGAATATCATATTTTCTAGAATCCTCAATATCTGATCTAGAATTTGTTTTTAGTATACCACCAAAAACTTTGGGGTGGAGAGTCTTGACTCTTCCCTTAAGAATAGATGGATAAGAAGTTAGATCCTCTACTTTTTCTGATTTTATACCAAGTTTAGAAATAAAATCATAGGTCCCACCAGTTGAATAAATTTTAATATTGTTTTTAGAGAGTAAATGACAAATCTTTTCAAGTTTATCTTTATTAAAAACTGAAATTAATGCAGACTGTATTTTCTTCATACTGGGAAATCTAATTTACAAAAAAAACCTGCTCAGAGGCAGGTTTTTTTATAGTTTAGAAGTCTACATCATACCTGGCATACCTCCACCTCCCATTGGTGGCACAGGTGCTGGATTCTCCTCTTTAATATCAACTAATGCACATTCAGTAGTTAAAATCATTCCTGCAACAGATGCTGCATTTTCAAGTGCTACTCTTGTTACCTTTTTTGGATCAATTATTCCATCTTTAAGCATATCGACATATTTACCTTCTTTGGCATTATATCCAAAGTTTTTACTCCCTTCTAAAACCTTTGAGACTACAACTGAGCCTTCACCTCCGGAGTTTTCTACTATTGTTCTCAGTGGAGTTTCAATTGCTTTGTTTACAATTTGAATTCCTGTAATTTCATCAGGGTTGCTTGCTTTTACTTTTTCTAAATCACTCTTTGAGCTAAGTAAAGCAACTCCACCACCTGCAACAATTCCTTCTTCAATTGCTGCTCTTGTTGCATGAAGTGCATCATCAACTCTATCCTTTTTCTCTTTCATTTCAACCTCTGACGGAGCACCAACATAAAGTACCGCAACACCACCAGCGAGTTTAGCAAGTCTCTCTTGAAGTTTCTCCTTATCGTAATCTGAAGTAGTAGTCTCAATTTGAGCTTTTATTTGATTAACTCTAGATTTAATATCACTTTTATTCCCAGATCCATTTACTATTGTAGTGTTGTCTTTATCAATTGTCACTTTTTCAGCAGTGCCTAGCATGTCAATAGTCGTATTTTCCAATGTAAAACCTCTTTCTTCAGAAATCACTGTACCACCTGTTAAAATTGCTATGTCTTCAAGCATTGCTTTTCTTCTATCTCCAAAACCTGGAGCTTTAACCGCTGCAATCTTTAGTGAGCCTCTTAATTTATTTACAACGAGTGTAGCTAGAGCTTCACCATCAATATCTTCTGCAATAATTAAAAGAGGTTTACCAGATTGAGCAACTGGTTCCAATATTGGAAGTAAATCCTTCATTACAGATATCTTTTTATCAGTTATCAAAATCTGTGGAGTATCAAGATCAGCTTCCATCTTTTCTGAATCAGTAACAAAATATGGTGATATGTATCCTCTATCAAATTGCATACCTTCAACTACATCAACATACGTTTCTGTACCTTTGGCTTCTTCAACAGTGATAACTCCTTCTTTACCAACCTTTTCAAAAGCTTCAGTAATTAGTTTTCCAATAGTTTCATCATTATTTGCTGAAATGCTTGCTACTTGGAGTATTTTTTCAGAAGCACTTCCAATTTCGACAGATTGTTTAGCTAAACCTTTAACTACAGATGAAACTGCTATATCAATCCCTCTTTTAAGGTCCATAGGATTAGCACCTGCAGCAACATTTTTCAGACCTTCAGTAACTATTGACTGAGCAAGTATAGTAGCAGTAGTTGTCCCATCACCTGCAAGATCATTAGTTTTAGATGCAACTTCTTTAACCATTTGAGCTCCCATATTTTCAAGATTATCATTTAACTCTATCTCTTTTGCCACAGTAACACCATCCTTGGTGACTTGAGGGGCTCCAAAAGATTTTCCAATAATTACATTTCTTCCCTTTGGGCCAAGTGTAACCTTTACAGCATTTGCCAATGCGTCAACACCACGTTTAATACCGTCTCGTGCTTCAATATCAAATTCAATTTTTTTTGCCATTTTTTTTAATTTAAATTATACAATTGCAAGAATATCATTCTCTTTCATAATTAAGTAATCAACACCATTATGGTGCAACTCAGTACCTGCATATTTACCGTAAAGGACAATATCACCCGCCTTTAAAGTAACGGGATTTTCTTTGGTACCTGGGCCTACAGCTACGATTTTACCTCTTTGTGGCTTTTCCTTAGCTGAGTCAGGTATTATAATACCAGAAGATGTTTTAGTTTCTGCCTCTGAAGGTTCAACTAAAACTCTGTCTGCTAATGGTTTAATACTTATTTTACTCATTTTTATTTTATTTTATTCTTTTCATAAACTATGCCATTCTTCCAATTTGTGTCAAAAAAGCTCAATCCATGACATCATGACATTTTTATTGATCTAAGTCAGAAGGGATTTCTGGAATAGTTTGCTCAGGGATTTCTGGAATGGTTTGCTCAGGAATTGATTCATCCAAAAGAATTGAATCTGTATTTTCAGTGTCATTCATTAGAGTTACATTTGAAATTAATATTAAAATCAATATAATAGCTGCAAGCACCCAAGTACTTCTATCAAGAAAATCTGTAGTACTCTTTACTCCACCAATTTGTTGCTGTCCACCTCCAAATGTTGATGATAATCCACCTCCTTTAGGATTTTGGACCATTACAACTAGAACAAGAAGAATACAGACAAAAATTATAAGCGATACTAATATCCAAAAAGTTCCCATAATTAATCTTTAATTTTTAGTTTTTTTATGTCAATTATTTGGTCTGCAAAGAAACTACTTTTTTTTGGATATTTCAAGCTTAAAATCTCATAAGCCTTAATAGCTTTATTAAACTTTTTTTGATTAACATAAATTTTTGCTAGCGTTTCTGTAATTAGTTCATCCTTTATTTTTGTTTCTATTATTAAATTTGGATCTGATTTTTGATCTTTTGAAATTTCAATTTTGGGTGAATTCTTAATAAACTTATCAATCAAATCAAACTTCTTTTCAACTTCTGTTGGTTCATCACTTATAATATCAAACCAATCAAGGAAAGAATATTTTTCAGCTTTTGAGTTATTGGTAATATTAACTTCTTCAAGACTGAAGAGCCAATCTCTTAAAACTTTCCTGTTACTTGTGAGCAATGCGGTTTTAGGAAGCAACTCTTTGTATGCCTCCTTTTCCTGAACTTTTAGGCTTTTGAGATAATGAGCAGAGGCAGACTGAAAATATGGAAAGGAATTTAAAATTTTCTTAAGTTCATTAGCCTGTTTCTCATCTCTTGGATTATAATCTTTAATTATGTTAGAAAATGAATTTTTTGACTTATCTACCATTTTGCAAGAGTTTCATTAAAAATATCTTGAGTTATTCTTTCAAAAATTTCCTCCAGAGCAGAATCTCGAATATCATAAACCTGAAGATTTCCTGGAAAATCATAATAAAAAGAAAACCTTTTTTCAATGTTGTCTTCCTCATTTCTTAGATTTTCATAGCTAACCATTACAGCCATTGTTAATCTATTTTGGGCTGCTTTTATTTCAGCAGTTGCAGCCATTGGAGTTACACTATATTCAACAATTTCGCCACTGTAGACAATATCCCCACCTTCGTTAACAAGATTTAAGCTTGTTTGATTAACGATCAAATCCTGTAAAGCAATTGTAAAATCTCTATCAAGTCCTGGTTCGATTGTAGATCCAGGTTTACCACCTGCAGTATTCTCAAAATAATCTACTTGAAACGTCTCAACTCCAACTGGAATTGATGATCCAGTAAAACTGTATATCCCACAAGAAATTGAGATTGATGAGCTAATTATTACAATTATAATTTGTCTATAAGTCTGATACATCCCCTAAATTATGTTGTTTAATTTTTCTATAAAGTGTTCTTTCAGAGATACCAAGCTCCTTGGCAGCATTTTTTCTTCTACCATTAGTTCTTATTAAGGCTTGTTTGATCATTTCAACTTCTTTATCATGCAAAGATAGTGTCTCTTCTTCTTCTATTGTCTCGGCATAATCAAATGAATTGTCAATCTTAGGATTTACCTCAATATCTATATCTGATTTAAAATCCATATTATTTGAATCAGTTTTAGACTCATCTTCACCATATATTTTTTCAATTAATCCTTGATTCTTCTCCTTTACTTCACTTGAACTATCTCCTTGCATGAGCTCTAAAGTGAGCTTCTTTAAATCATTTAAATCATTTTTCATATCAAATAAAACTTTGTAGAGGATTTCTCTTTCAGATGAAAAAGAGGAGTTGTCTTCTTTAATATCATCCAAAGTAGCAGGTAATTTGGAAATTTTATTAGGTAAATAATGGTTTAGTGTCTCAGTATTTAAATTTCTTTCCTTTTCGAGTATTGACATTTGTTCAGCAATATTCCTTAATTGTCTTATGTTACCTTTCCAGTCCTGTTGACATAAAATTTGTTGAGCTGTTTCATCTAACCTAAGAGTTGGCATATTATACTTTTGGGCAAAATCAGATGCAAACTTTCTAAACAATATCGGAATGTCTTCTTTTCTTTGTCTAAGAGGAGGAATATTGATAATAATTGTGCTTAACCTGTAAAATAAATCTTCTCTGAATTTACCTTTTTTTATGGCTTCTTCCATGTTGACATTAGTAGCTGCAACTATTCTAACATTTGTTTTTTCAACCTTTGAGGACCCAACTTTAATAAATTCACCACTTTCTAAAACTCTTAAAAGTCTAACTTGAGTAGCTAGTGGGAGCTCTCCTACTTCATCTAAAAAAATTGTACCACCATCTGCAACTTCAAAATAACCACTTCTATTTGCTGTTGCACCAGTAAATGCTCCTTTTTCGTGGCCAAATAGCTCTGAGTCAATTGTTCCATCTGGAATTGCACCACAGTTAACTGCTATGTATTTTGAATGTTTTCTGTGGGAATATTGGTGAATAATTTTTGGAATATTTTCTTTTCCAACACCACTTTCACCAGTTACTAAAACCGATATATCTGAATTAGCAACTTGAATTGACTTTTCAATTGCTCTATTTAGCTTGGGGTCATCCCCAATAATTCCAAATCTCTGTTTTACTGCAAGTATCGATTCCATTATACTTTAATTTTATAAATATCTCCAATCAATGTCGCTGTTGTACACTCATTAATTTTAACATCTACTATATCTCCTAATGACAAATCATATTTTGGAAATACGACAACATTATTCTCACTAGTTCTTCCACTCCAATGATCATCTGATTTTTTTGAAGATTTATCAATTAAGACAGAACACTTACTGTTTATAAATCTTTTGTTTCTCTCAAAGCTATGCTTTTGTTGAAGAGTAATAATTTCCTCAAGTCTTCTTTGTTTTAATTCTGGACTAATATTATCTTTAAAATGTCTTGCAGCATAAGTTCCGGGTCTTTCGGAATATGCAAACATATAACCAAAGTCATATTCTACCTCTTCCATAAGTGATAATGTATCTTGATGATCTCTTTCTGTTTCAGTTGGAAACCCAGTTATCATATCATGAGAGATTCCACAATTTGGAATAATCTCTCTTATTTTTTTTATAAGTTCAAGATATTCCTGTCTAGTATGTAATCTATTCATTTTTTTTAGAATTCTGTCACTTCCTGATTGGATTGGTAAATGAATGTAATTACATATGTTTTCATATTTGGCCATGGTTTCTATAACATCAGTAGTCATATCCTGTGGATTAGAGGTAGAGAATCTAATTCTGATTTCTGGGAAGTTAGATGCAACTAGTTCCAATAAATCAGAGAATTTCTTTGCATTTAGCTTTTGATATTCACTGGCTTTTTTAAAATCTTTTTTTGGACCCCCTCCATACCAAAGGTAGCTGTCAACGTTTTGCCCTAGAAGGGTAATCTCCTTGTAACCTTTTTCATTTAACTCATTTATCTCTCTTAGAATGCTATCGGGGTTTCTACTTCTTTCTCTACCTCTTGTAAAAGGGACAACACAAAAAGTACACATATTATCACAACCTCTTGTAATAGATACAAATGCGTTAATACCATTATTGTGAATTCTAACAGGGGAAATATCACCATAAGTTTCAGATTTAGATAGAATCACATTGACTGCTCTTTGATTATGCTCTACTTCGTCTAATAGATTTGGTAGATCTTTATATGAGTCAGGTCCAACAACTAAATCAACAATTTTTTCTTCATCAAGAAGTTTTTCTTTGAGTCTTTCCGCCATACACCCTAATAAGCCAACTTTAAGATCTTTATTCTCTTTTTTCTGTGAATTAAAATTTTTTAGCTTATTTCTTACAGTTTGCTCAGCTTTATCTCTTATAGAACAAGTATTCAGTAATACAAGATTAGCATCTTTTGCCATATCAGTAAGTTCATAACCATCTTTCTTAAGAATTGATGCAACTACTTCGCTATCAGCAAAATTCATCTGACAACCATATGTTTCAATATATAAAGACTTCTTTTTAATATTAATTTAATTTTGATGATAAAATTAAATAATTAATTGAAAATATGCCAATTTGTCAGTAATTTTCAGTTATTTAAAGAAATTAACTCAATTTTATTTTCCTCTAAATAATTTTCAATTTTCTGCGAATGCTTATCAATCAGAGCATCTAATTTCCTTACTTCTGAATCTAATTCTCCTTTTACTTGAATAAAGAATTCTTTTGATTGATCAGTAGGAGGATAATCTCCTCTTTGAGAATCTGCTAGCAAAAATGCGATTCTATTATTTATTCGAATTCCATAATTTAGAGGATCTTGTCGACTTTGATTTTTTTGATTTATAAATTACAAAAAAAGATAAAATCTTGTTGTAGAATAACATTCAAATATTATAAAGATGCTGAAATCTTATCAAATCCACCTTTAATATTTACAATGTTTTTTATTGATCTTGAATTAAGAATTGAGCAGGCAATCATACTCCTGTATCCACCTTTACAATGAATATATAGTTTGTCATTATCATCAATACTTTGAATCTTATCTTTTAAATCTATCAAGGGTATGTTTAATGACTCTTCAATAGAACCTGAGTTATTTTCGCTTTGTGATCTGACATCTAAAATATTTAAATCATTCTTGGAATTGAGAGACACAAAATCTTCAGGTTCAATGTTTTCTATTGATTCAACATTTTTATTTGCTTTAGTCCAAGAATTAATTCCACCTGATAAGTATCCTTTAATATTGTCAAATCCAACCCTAGAAAGTCTTAATATCGCCTCTTCTTCTTTACCATCAGGAGCTATTAAAATTATGGGCTGATTTATGTCCTCTAGAATTTCACCTGCCGATGGAGCAAACCTCCCTTTTAAACCAATAAAAATTGATCCAGGTATATGTGACTTTGCAAAATCATCTTCATTTCTTACGTCTAGGAGTGTTACATCATTCTTCATTTCTTCAACATAGCTAACATCAAGTGGTTTGAGAGAATTATTTAAAATTAAATGTGGCTCTAAATATCCTTCTTTATTTAAATGAACATTATAGGGAAAGTATTTTGGAGGTTCAGCTAGCCCATCAAGAACTTCATCCACGAATTCATCTTTAGTCATGTTCTCTCTTAATGCATAATTTGTTAATTTTTGATCTCCAAGTTTTCCAACAGTTTCTGAACTTAAGTCTTTACCACATGAAGTTCCTTGACCATGCCCAGGGTATACAATAACATTATCATCAAGTGTCATTATTTTATTTCTAAGACTATCATATAGCATTGAGGCAAGATCCCTATTACTAAGAGTTGATTTTTGAGAAAGATCAGGTCTGCCTACATCACCGAGAAATAATGTATCACCAGTAAATATTGCATGATCTACATTATCAGAATCTCTTAATAAATATGTTGTGCTTTCAATTGTATGACCAGGTGTATGGATAGCAATAATAGTCACATCACCTAGTTTAAACTCTTCATAGTCTTTTGCATTTATGGTTTTAAAACTTGTATTAGCTTTTGGACCATAAATGATGTTAGCCCCTGTCTTTTTTGCTAAGTTTAAATGTCCACTTATAAAATCTGCATGAATATGAGTTTCAAAAATATATTTAATAGATGAACCGGAAATTTTTGCCTTCTCTATGTAGGAATCTATCTCTCTTATGGGGTCAATAATAGCAACTTCATTATTACTCTCTATGTAATAAGAACCCTGAGATAAACATTTAGTATATATCTGTTCAACTTTCATATTTATTCAAAATTAGTTTCTTTCAAACTATATAGCAATTATGTTAAACAAATTTTAAAATTTTTATTTTTTTTTCAATCATAACAATAAATCTATTTACATTTAGGGCCAAATTTTATATATGCCAAAAAATTTAGTCATAGTTGAATCTGCTACAAAAGCTAAAACAATTGAAAAAATTTTGGGTCAAGATTTTATGGTTGTTTCCTGTGTTGGTCATATTTCTGACCTACCAGTTAAAGAGCTAGGAGTTGATGTTAAAAATGATTTTAAACCTAAATATGTAATACCAACTGAAAAGAAGCCAATAATTCGAGACTTGAAAAAATATGTTAAGAACTCTGACAAGGTTTGGTTAGCAAGTGATGAAGATAGAGAGGGTGAAGCTATTGCATGGCATCTATACGAAAATCTTGATTTAGCCAATAAAGATTATGAAAGAATTGTATTTCACGAAATAACAAAGAATGCAATATTAAATGCCCTTGAAAATCCAAGAGACATAAACTTTAATTTAGTTAATGCTCAACAAGCTAGAAGAGTACTTGATAGGTTGGTTGGTTATGAACTATCTCCTGTTCTATGGAGAAAGGTTAAGGCTGGATTGTCAGCAGGAAGAGTACAATCTGTTTCTGTAAGACTTATTGTTGAAAAAGAAAGAGAAATTAAAAATTTTATATCAAAAAGTTCATATAAACTAATTGGAGTTTTTGAAAATGAACAGGGTGTTAAGCTAAAGGCTGAGTTAAATGAAAAATACAATTCCATTGAAGAAGTAAAGAATTTCTTAGAAAATAATTATAATTCTATTTTTAATATCTCTTCTGTCGATAAGAAACCTGCAAAAAAGTCCCCAACTCCACCTTTTACTACTTCTACGCTTCAACAAGAGGCTTCAAGGAAATTAGGGTTTGGAGTTACTAGAACAATGTCAACTGCTCAGAAGCTATATGAAGCTGGGCTTATAACGTATATGAGAACTGATAGTGTTACTATATCAAATGAAGCAAAGTCATCTATAGTTCAAAAGATAGAAAGTAAATATGGTGAAGATTATGTTAATCTCAGAGATTACAAAAACAAGAATAAGTCTGCTCAAGAAGCACATGAAGCTGTAAGGCCAACTGACATCAATATTGAGGAAATTACATCTGATTATGATCAGCAAAGACTTTACCACTTAATTTGGAAAAGAACGATCTCCTCTCAAATGTCTGATGCTCAAATTGAAAGAACTGTAGTTAATATAAAATCAGATTCCTATAATGAATTCTTTGTTGCAAGAGGTGAGGTAATAAAATTTGATGGTTTTCTAAGAATTTACAACGAGGGGACAGATGATGAAATTGAAGAAGAAAAAGGTGTTTTACCAGCACTATCTATAAATGAAAATCTAAACTTATTAAGTATCAGCTCTAGGGAATCTTTTTCTAGACCTCCCTCAAGATTCACTGAGGCTTCTTTGGTGAAAAAATTGGAAGAACTAGGTATTGGAAGGCCTGCTACATATGCAACTACCATCTCAACTATTCAAAATAGAGGCTATATAGCTAAAGGAGTTAATGAGGGATTAGATAGAAATTATAATTTAATAGAGTTCAGTAAAAATGGCATTAAAGAATCTCAATTAAAAGAAAAAACAGGCTCGAATAAAGGAAAACTTGTCCCTACTGATATTGGTATGATTGTTAATGATTTTTTAGTTGATAATTTCAATAATATTTTAGACTATGGGTTTACTGCAGAAGTTGAAAAGAATTTTGATAAAATTGCAACTGGAGACCAGGATTGGACTGATATTATTAAGCAATTTTATAGTGATTTTCATGAAAACGTAAATGAGGTCAAGGATAATGCAGAGAGACAATCAGGTGAAAAAATTTTAGGATCTGATCCAAATTCTGGAAGAGTTGTTAAAGTCAGGCTTGGAAAGTTTGGACCAATTGCTCAAATTGGAACCATTGATGAAGAAGAAAAGCCAATATTTGCAAGCTTAACAAAAGATCAGCAACTTGATACAATCTCTCTTGAAGAGGCTCTTAAGTTATTTAAATTTCCAAAAGAAATAGGAAGCCACAAAGGTGAGACTGTGACTGTAAACAACGGAAGATATGGACCTTACATTAAGTTTTCAACTAAATCTATATCAATTCCAAATGGAATTGATCCTCATACCGTTGATTTAAACATAGCAATTGAATTAATCGATGAAAAATTAAAATCTGAGGAGCCTATTCATACATACAATGAGAAACCTGTTACCAAAGGTAAGGGTAGGTTTGGCCCTTTTATTAAATGGAACGATATGTTTATTAATGTAAATAAAACTTACGATTTTGATAATTTATCAAAAAATGATATTGAAGAACTTATTGAATTAAAAATACAAAAAGAAAAAGAGAAGCTTGTTTCAGAATGGGTTGATGAGGGCATAAAAGTTGAGAAAGGTAGATGGGGGAGGTCAATTATCTCATCAGGAAAAAAGAAAGTAGAAATTCCAAAAGAAATAGATCCAAAAACCATTACATTAGATATTGCCAAAGAGTATCTAAATCCTAAAAAGAAAAAATGAGTCTTGAACTGCTCAAACCTCTTAAAAATAGTTTTATCAATAATCTTGATGAAAAATATTTACAAGGATCGTTTTTCAATAAAATAAAAATTCATACTGAGTCTGAAGGGTTACCTGATCCTGAGTTATACGATGTCTGTTTAGTTGGTATCCAAGAGGATAGGAACTCTTTTTTTGAATCTAAAAAGCAAGACTTAAAATCAATTCGAAAAGAATTATATAAATTAAAATTTGGAAACTGGAAAATAAAAATTTCAGATCTTGGTGATCTACCAAATGGAGAGACTGTTGATGATTCCTATCATGCACTTTATGATATTTGTAAAGAACTACTTTCAAAAAAAATAATTCTAGTGATTATAGGTGGGAGTAATGATATAATATATCCAATTTTTAAATCATATGATTCACATAATGAAAAAATCAATATTGTTTCTATAGATAATCAGTTTGATCTCTATCAGGACTCTGATTTAATATCTGGAAGAACATATATGAATAAAATAATTTTTGATGATTCTAATAAGTTAAATGACTTCACAAATATTGGATTTCAAAGACATTTATGTTCTATTGATGAAATAAACTTAATGGAGAAATTATTTTTTGACTACATCTCATTGGGTGAAATAACTGAAAATAATTTAAAAGCAGAGCCTGTAATTAGAAATGCTAACATTGTCGGTTTTGACATGAAATCTTTAAGTATTCAGGGAAATCCTAATGGAATTGATCCAAGGCTATCATGTATCCTCTCCAAATATGCTGGTCAAAGTAACAGAGCTAATTTTCTCGGATTATTTGAGTTGAACAATAATTTAATAGCTAATAAATTATATTCAGAGATCATTTGGTATTTTATAGATGGAATAGATAAAAGAGTTTTAGAGACGGATTTTTATGATTCACAGACTTTTAACAAGTATATTGTTCAAACTTCAGGTAGAGATATTACCTTTTTTAAAAGCAAAATTTCTGAGAAGTGGTGGGTATTAATCGATTCCTCAAAAAATAATGCTACTAATTTTTTACCATGTTTAGAAGAGGACTACAAAGATGCTTTGAATGATAATATTCCAATAAGGTGGCTAAAGGCAACAAAAAGAAATTAAATTTCTTGTAAATACCTTTCAGCATCAAGAGCTGCCATACATCCAGTTCCTGCAGCTGTAACAGCTTGACGATAGTCTTTGTCTTGGACATCTCCTGCTGCAAATACTCCTGGAATATTAGTTTTAGTGGAAGTTTTGTCTGTAAGTATATATCCACTGTCATCCATGTCAACTATGCCTTTAAAAATATCAGTGTTTGGTGAGTGGCCAATAGCTATAAATAAACCTGTAATTTTTAATTCTGAAACATCATTAGTAAGGTTACTTTTAATTTTGAGACCGTCAACAACATTTTCACCCATAACCTCCATAACTTCATGATTAAATAGCACTTTTATATTGTCATAATTGGAAAGTCTATTTTGCATTGCTTTTGATGCTCTGAAATGATCTTTTCTTACTAGCATGGTTACATTATTACATATTTTTGCTAGATATGTTGCCTCTTCTATTGCTGTGTCACCTCCACCAACAATTGCGACATCCTGATTTTTATAAAAAAAACCATCACACACTGCACATGCTGAAACTCCACCTCCAATAAGTCTTTGTTCGCTAGGTAAACCCAGATATTTAGCTGAAGCACCTGTAGTGATTATGACTGTCTTAGATTTTATTTCGTCACCATTTTGAGTGTATAGCTTATGTATTCCACCTTTATCCTTTGAAAAATCCACTTTTGATATAAAATCAATTTCAACTTTTGTACCAAACCTTTCTGCTTGTTCTTTAAGCTCATTCATCATTGTAGGACCGTCAACCCCTTGTGGATAACCAGGAAAATTATCAACTTCGGTTGTTGTTGTTAATTGACCTCCAGGTTCTAGTCCTGTGTACATGACTGGATTAAGATCTGCTCTTGCTGCATATATAGCTGCTGTATAACCTGCCGGTCCACTACCTATTATTATTGTATCCATACTAAGATTTTTGACGAATTATTCCAATCATGTAAAATTAAAAAAACATAATTATAAATTGACTAAAACATTATTAACTTTGTAATTTCATAGCACAAATATGAAGACAACCAAAAAAAATCTAAAGTATCAATCCCCAGGGATCAATGAGGTAAGTAGATACGAAAAACTTCATACTGTTACTTTTGAGAATTCTAAAGAGGGTTCAGTTTCAATTGCGAGAGAAATTTGTGACTTAGTTAAAGTTAAACAAGAGAAAAATAAAAATTGTGTGATAGGATTTGCTACTGGCTCTTCACCAACCAAAGTTTACCAAGAAATAATTAGAATTCACAAAGAAGAATCATTAAGCTTTAAAAATGTAATAGCTTTTAATCTAGATGAATATTTCCCAATTAATAAAGATGATAAAAATAGTTATCATCACTTTATGAAGGAAAACTTATTCGATCATATAGACATTCCTATTGAGAATATAAATATTCCTTCGGGTGAAATAAAAGAGAGTCAGGTTAAAAAATATTGCATACAATACGAAAAAAAAATACAGGAAAGTGGAGGTATTGATATTCAACTTCTAGGAATTGGGAGAACCGGACATATTGGCTTTAATGAACCAGGATCTCATTTTAATTCCAAAACTCGATTAATTACACTTGACCATACTACTAGATTTGATGCAAGTAAAAGCTTTAATGGAATTGAAAATGTCCCTTCAAAGGCAATTACTATGGGTGTTAGAACAATTTTTAATTCTAAGAGAGTTATAATAATGGCATGGGGAATACAGAAGAGTCTTATAGTAAAAAAGTCAGTTGAGAGTGATGTTTCATCTCTTATTCCCGCAACATATTTACAGAAGCATAAGAACTCAACTTTAGTACTTGATAAAGAATGTTCAAACGAACTAACTAGGTTTAAAACACCATGGCTAGTCGGGCCCTGTGACTGGTCAGATCTTATGAAAAGGAAAGCAATTGTTTGGTTGTGTGATGTTACTGGAAAATCTATTTTAAAATTAACCGATGAAGATTATAATAAAAATGGATTATCAGACTTATTAGCTCTTGAGGGTTCAGCTTATGGATTAAACATAAAGATGTTTAATCATTTTCAAAATACGATAACTGGTTGGCCAGGTGGTAAGCCCGGTGCTGATGATTCAACTAGACCTGAGAGAAAAGGTCCCAAATCAAAGAGGGTTATTATATTCAGTCCACATCCAGATGATGATGTCATTTCTATGGGAGGTACTTTTGATAGGTTGGTTTCTCAAGGCCATGATGTTCATATAGCATATCAGGCATCAGGTAATGTTGCAGTTTCTGATCATGATGCATTAAAGTTTATTGAGGTATCAAATGATATGTTTCCTGCTGAACTCAAACCAAAGGTAAGTTTATTAATCAAAGAACTGAAAAATAAAAAACCAGATAAAATTGATTCAAGAGATGTAAGAAAAATTAAGAGTTTAATCAGAAAAAGAGAGGCAATTTCAGCTACCAGATATATCGGAATACCAGATTCTAACACACATTTCATGAATTTACCTTTCTATGAAACAGGAAGAATAAA
Source organism: uncultured Bacteroidota bacterium (assembly GCA_902622595.1). Taxonomy (GTDB): domain Bacteria; phylum Bacteroidota; class Bacteroidia; order Flavobacteriales; family Flavobacteriaceae; genus Marisimplicoccus. The sequence continues at coordinate 73,200 of CACNQM010000006.1, read as the reverse complement.
AAAGAATCCAGCATCAAAAAAAGATATTTTAATAACAGCATCACTTATAAAAAAAATCAAACCTCATCAAATTTATGCAGCAGGAGATCTTGAAGATCCTCATGGCACTCACAAAGTATGTCTTGATATTGTTTTTGATGCATTAGATTCACTCAAAGGTGAAAATTTCATTAAAGATTGCTGGTTATGGCTTTACAGAGGAGCATGGTTAGAGTGGGATATTCACGATATTGATATGGCAGTTCCTATGAGTCCAGCTCAAGTTCTTCGAAAAAGAAAAGCAATATTCTTTCATCAAACTCAAAAAGATGGTGTAATGTTTCAGGGACATGATTTGAGAGAATTTTGGGTTAGAGCTGAGGAAAGGAACCATGAAACTGCAGAAAAATATAAAAAGATGGGGCTAGCAGATTATGCTGCTATTGAATCATTTAAAAGACATTATTTTTAATTAAATTATTATGAAAACAACTAACAAACTACTAACCTTAGTTATAATATTTAGCTCATTATTTTCTCTTCAATCACAGAATAAATTTTCAAAAAGGAAAATTGAAAATCTCAAAGAAGAAGTGTCAAAATTAGTCGAAGACGATAAAAAAATGACACAAGTAATGATTGATAAGGTCTTTAGTTTTGGAGAACTTGGATTCCAAGAATTTGAAACATCAAAGTATCTAGGTAAAATTCTTGAAGAAAATGGATTTGATGTTGAGTATCAAATTTCAGATATTCCTACTTCATGGCTTGCTACATGGTCAAATGGGGAAGGAGGACCAACAATCGCTTTGGGGAGCGATTTTGATGGGGTTCCATCAACTTCTCAATATCCAGGTGTTGCATATGAGAAACCTGTGGTTGAGGGTGCACCAGGTCATGGTGAGGGACACAATATTGGCCTTCCAATAGTAATTACATCTGCCATTGCAATCAAAAAAATAATGATTGAAAATAATATTAATGGAAAGCTTGTCTTGTGGCCAGGTGTTGCTGAGGAAATACTAGGTGCGAAAGCTTGGTATGTTAGAGATGGCTATTTTGACAATGTTGACATGTGTATTTTTACACATGTAAGTACAAACATGTCAACATCATGGGGAAGACCATCTGGTACTGGATTAATTTCCGTAAAATATACCTTTAGTGGAGAAACTGCTCATTCTGCTGGTTCTCCATGGAGAGCAAGAAGTGCTCTTGATGCTGCAGAACTAATGAATGTTGGATGGAATTATCGAAGAGAACATCTACATCCAGATCAACGGTCCCACTCAATTTTTCTTGATTCAGGAGATCAACCAAATGTAGTCCCTTCTAAAGCTTCTATATGGTACTTTCTTAGAGAAATTACATATAAAGGCATAATGGAAATGTACGATGCTGCTAATAAAATGGCACAGGGAGCAGCACTTATGACCAATACAACATATGAATCAGAAGTTCTTGGAGCTGCCTGGCCAAGACATTTTAATAAAATCATTGCTGAAGAAATGTATGAGAATATTAAAAAAGTAGGATTACCAAAATGGTCTGAGGATGATCAAAGATTAGCAAGAGCTGTTCAAAAGGAAATAGGAATTGAGTCTATTAATGGTCTTCCTACAGAATTGCCTCCTCTTCGTGAACCGCTTCCTTACAATGTAAGTGGTGGATCAGACGATATTGGTGACGTGTCATGGAAGGTTCCAACAGTAGTCCTGAGGTTTCCTTCTAATATTCCAGATGTTACATTTCATCACTGGTCAGCTAGTATTGCAGCTGCAACTCCAATTGCTCACAAGGGAGCTAACGCTGGATCTAAAGTAGTTGCTATGACAGTGATAGATTTTTTAACAAAACCAGAAAAATTAGCTGAAGCTAAGAGTTACTTTAATAATGTCCAAAGTAAGGAAGACATATATAGGCCTATGATATCCGAGACAGATCCACCGCCTTCTTATTTAAATACTGAAAAGATGGAAAAATACAGAGATCAAATGGAAAAATTTTATTTTGATGAAACCAAGTATGACACTTATCTTGAGCAGTTAGGGGTTGATTATCCTGAAATTAAAAAAGAGGATTAAACGCTATTTAATTTTCTAAAATATTTATTGATAAATTATTGTTTTTTGATTTTATAATTTTAAAAAAACACAGCATTATTTCGGTTTTTATTATTTAATTAATAAATTGAGCCCGTAAACAAAACAAAATCAAATTTTATGAAAAGAATACTAAGCACAGTATTTTTATTATTTGTGTTGTTATCTTATGGTCAAAGCCCTATAAATGGTGTTGTCTCAGATGAAAACGGAGTGCCCCTACCAGGAGCAAATGTTATTATTGAGAACACCAATACAGGTGTTTCCACTGATTTCGATGGGAATTTTGAAATTACTGCTAGTCAAGGACAAGTTCTTGCTATAAGCTACATTGGGTATACAACCCAATATGTTACTGTTGCTGGTCAATCTACAATAAATATTTCTTTACAGCTTGATAATGAGTTAGAAGAAGTAGTTGTTACAGCCCTTGGATTTGCTGCTGTTCGGGATCAACAAGGATCAACTTCCTCTGTAATAAATGCAGATGATGTAATTAGGTCTGCTGAACCAACTGTTGTAAATGCATTAAGTGGTAAAGCATCAGGAGTTAGAATAACAAAATCAAATGGTGATCCAGGTGCTGGTAGTACCATTAGGATTCGTGGTGCTAACTCGATTGGAGGATCAATACAACCGTTAATTATTGTTGATGGTGTCCCTCTTGACAATACTACAAATTATGGTGGTGGTAACACTATAACTGGAGGAAATGGTGGTGTTACTCAAGGATCACGTTTAAATGATATTAATCCAGCAGATATTGAGTCTGTTAACGTTTTAAAAGGTGCTTCAGCTGCATCTCTTTATGGTAGTAGAGCTGCAAATGGTGTTGTGGTAATTACAACTAAAAAAGGACAAAGAGGAGCTGCAAAGGTTTCATTTAAGTCCTCATACTCATTTGACGAAATCTCTGAGAGGATTCCAATGCAAGATACTTGGGGTCAAGGTAGAAGTGGAGTATTTGGAACTAACAGAATCGAATCTTGGGGTGACTATATCCCAGGTAGATCAGGTGGTCAAGATACTTATAAGAGTGGAGCATATTTTGTCTCTGATAGTGGTAGAAGATACGAGGCCATTGACAGTAAAAATTCAACACAAACATTTGTTGAGGAAAACTTTAATTCTGTTTTTGGAACAGGTAATGCTCTACAAAATGATTTAACTGTTAGTGGTGGAAACGAAAATAGTAACTACTTCTTTAGTTTAGGTCATCTTGAACAGGATGGTGTTATCAGAAACGCTACTTATGAGAGGACTAATGCAAGATTAAACTATGAAGCTAAGATTAATGAAAAAATTACTCTCAGTACTAAAATGGCGTATACGTATACTGATTCTAACAGAATTCAGCAAAGTTCAAATGTTTCAGGTTTGATGTTAGGATTAACAAGAACTCCGCCAGACTTTGATGGAAGAGATTATAAAGGAACATATTACAGTTCAAGTGGTGTTGAGTATATTAATCGTGGAAGATCATATAGAAAACCTCTTGGACAGAGTGTTAACCAATCATATACCAACCCGTTGTGGACAGTAAATGAACAAGAGTCAAGTACTAAGGTTAACAGAGTAACAGTTACTCCTCAATTAACTATTAAGCCAACAAATTGGTTGTCAATAATTACAAGAGGAAACTTAGATGTAGCCGATGATAAAAGAACATACTTTTTCCCATTGGGTGATGCAAGCTCAAGAGCTAACGGTCAGTATCAAGAGGATGCTCTAGACATAAGAAATACTGCATTTGATATAATCGGTAAAGCAAATTTCCAATTATCAGACATGGTAAACTTGACTGCTACTGCAGGTTGGAGCTATAATGATAGAAAATACTCTAGACTTTCTGGAAATATTACTGGATTCCTTGTAAATTCTTCGAAGAGAACTACTGCGCTTAATACTTCTGCAGAAGCATCTACTTTTGATGGTTTCAAGACTTATAGAAGATCTAACAGAGGTTATGGTATTTTAAACTTTGATATTAACGATGAATTATTCATTACTGCTTCAGGTGCTTTAGAAGCATCATCAACTATTAATGGTACATTTTTCTACCCTGCAGCGGATGCAGCTTGGGTTTTAACTGAAAACGTTGTGGATTCAGATTTAATGTCATTTGCAAAACTAAGGGCTTCCTGGGGTCAGGTTGGTGTTCAACCATCTGCTCACCAGTTTGAGACTCTTGCTGAAGGAGGATTCGGATATTCTACATATAGTGATCCACTAGACAGTAGTTTATTTGGTGGAGGATTCAGGCTAGATAACAACTTAGGTAATCCAAATTTAGAGCCTGAAATTAAAACTGAGTGGGAAATTGGAGGTGACTTTAGATTTTTTGACGATAAGGTATCTCTTTCCTTAACATATTATGATAACATTATTGAAGGAATTCTACTAAATGTTGCGTTGTCACCATCTTCAGGATATTCAACTCAATATGGTAATTATGGTGAAATGACTAATAATGGTATGGAGATTGATCTAGGTCTTGATCTAATTGACACTTCTGAATTTGGTCTGTCAACTGCAATCAATTGGTCTACAAATGAAAATGAGGTTACTGATCTATTTGGAACAGAATCAATAAACTTATCTCCTGGTGCTTCTGTAAGCTCTAGAGCAGTTGTTGGTTATCCATTAGGTTCACTATATGGTACTGGTTCTCAAACTAATCCTGACGGAAGTTTTATTTTAAACTCAAATGGGTTCCCTCAAATTACATCTAGTCCAATCGTTCTTGGAGATCCAAACCCAGATTGGAGAGGTGGTATTTCTCTAAGTATGAGATATAAAAAGTTCAGGCTAAACGCTGTGCTTGAGCACTCTGAAGGAGGAGACTTCTCGCCAAGAACTCTATGGGTTCTTAGAAGATTCGGAACAACTCAAGAAACTGCAAATAGGATCACTTTAGACCAGCCGTTGGTAAACTACAGAGGAAATACAATTCCTGCTGGAACAACTGTTAGAGGTAATATTAAAGACTTCGGTGGTGGTCCAGTTCTTCTAGACGAAAACTGGTATAGAACAGGTATTGGAGGAGGTTTTGGTGATAACCAAGCATACAACTTCTCAATAGCTGATGCTACTTTCACAAAATTAAGAGATCTATCATTAAGTTATATAATTGATACACCTTTAGTAACGAATATCGGACTAAGCGATGTAATAGTTTCTTTAACTGGTAGAGATTTAATTAATATCAATAAAGTTGAAGGAATTGATCCTGAGATAAACACAAAAGGTGTAAGTAATGCTCAAGGTGTTGAGTATTTTACAAATCCTCAGACAAAAGGTTTCCTTGTTAGTTTAACTATAAATTATTAATAAGATGAAAAAATTATATACAAAATCATTATTAGCACTTTTAATTATTTTCTCATTTTCTTGTGAGATAAGTGAGGATATAAATTCAAATCCAAATGATATTTTAATTACGGATGTTGAGGATAAACTATTTTTAACCGGTGCCCAATTAGCAAACATACAGTTACAATTAGGACACTTAAATAGAATTAGTGGAATGTACTCTGGACAATTAATTGGATTTACCTCACTGTATGCAAATATTTATGGAATGGCTTTATCAACAGTAGAGTCAAATGGCTCGTGGAATGCTCTTTATGTTGGAGTTTTAACTAACATGAGACAATTGCAGAATAATTCTAACAATACACTATTAGTTGGAATTGCAGAAGTTATGGAAGGTCATGCTTTTGGAACTGCTGCTTCTCTGTGGGGTGCAATCCCATATAGCGAAGCTGGTAACCCTGAGATTTCTGACCCAGTTTTTGATTCTCAAGTATCTGTTTATAATGCTGCAATACAGAAGTTAAATTCTGGAATATCTACTCTTCAGTCTGCATCATCAACTAGTTTATCTCAAGACATCATATTTGGTGGAAATAAGGATAAATGGATTGAAGCTGCTTATACATTAATTGCTCGTTTTAACCTCCACAAAAAAGATTATGCCGCTGCAATTTCTGCTGCAAATAACGGAATTAGTTCTGCATCGGGTGATATGCAATATAAACCACGTGCTACTCAAAATACTGGAGATGTTAACTTATTTGCAACTATTTTAAATGGATCCAGAGCAGGTGATCTAGGAAATTCGTCAGGGGGATCTGAAAGTTACCTCTTACAGTTATTGAGTAATTCTTATGCATCAAATAGAAATCACTCAAAAACAGATGAGACAGCTAGATATGGATACTATAAAATTAATTCTTCTAGTGGTTCTGCAAATACTGGTATAATTGCTCCATCTGAACCTCAGAATATGGTTACTTATTTTGAGAATGAATTGATTCTGGCTGAGGCAAAAGCAAGACAGGGAGGAATTGCCGATGGTCTTCCACATTTAAACAATGTAAGGTCGTGGTTAAACTCTGGAGGTCAATTAAATGATAATCATAATGGAGACTCATTTAATTATGAGGCATTTGTATCGTCTGACTTCAGTTCAGGTGGAATTGAAAACGCAGATGGAATAGATGCAAAAACTGCATTTCTTAGAGAAGTAATTGAGGAAAGGTATGTTTCGGGTTTCGGAATGCATATGCCGTTTAACGATGCAAGAAGATTAAGAAAAACTGACAGTGCATTTTCTGTGCCTTTTGTTCTTGTTGATGGACCAGCTGGTCAGTTTCCTGAAAGAATGCCTTATGCTGCTACAGAATTAAATTCCAATTCTAATGCACCTGCAGAAGATCCAGGTATATTCAGTAAAACAGAAGTAAATCAATAATACTTAAAAAAAAGTAAGACTTTTAAAAAAAGGTTTGTAAATTTTACAAACCTTTTTTTTTAATTATGGTTAATGTAAATAAGTCATTTATTGTAATATTTTCAATATTGCTAGTTAGTTGTTATACTGAGGAAACACCTTATTTCAATAGTGTTATTTCATCACCTCATCCATTAGCTTCTCAAGCTGGAAATATTATTTACTCAAAGGGTGGAAATGCATTTGATGCAGCTGTTGCATCAGCTTTTGTATTATCAGTTGTGGAACCAAGTACGAGTGGAATTGGAGGAAGACTTCAAGTAATATATAAACAAGCAGATGGGGATATACTTGGAATAGATGCAACTACTCAAATACCAGAGGGTTTTAAAACTGAAGATAAAGAATTACCAAGCTATGGATATAGCACAATTGGAATTCCTGGAGTTGTTGCTGGATTGATTAAACTTCATGAGGATAACGGAGTGCTTGATTTAAAAACTGTAATGGAACCCTCCATTGCTTTAGCTGAGGATGGTTTTTATCTATATCCAGGAGAAATAAAGAGACTTCAAAGTGAAATAGAAAAAATCAAATCTTTTGAAGGAACTAAATTATACTTTCTTAATTCTGAAGGGAAGTCATTTATTCCAGGAGATAAATTAGTTCAAAAAGATCTAGCAAATACTTTAAAAATAATTGCTAAAAATGGTAAAAAAGGGTTCTATGAGGGAGAAATTGCAGAAAAAATGGTAAATGATATACAAGAAAATGGTGGGTATATAACAAAAGAGGATCTTAAAAACTATACTGTAAGAAAATCAGAAGTTTTAACAGGTAAATTTAACGGTTATGATATCCATACACTTAATTTACCCTCATATGGATCTATAACAATTCAGATGATTCAAATATTTGATCAATTAAAAATTAATAATGAGAGAGATTGGACATTAAAAATTTCCAGTGCTGTTGAAGAATCATATAAATATAGATTTTTTCAAAATAATATAGACTCAGTTAATAGTATACTATCACTTACTCGAGCCAAGCAAATTGCAAACAATATAGAAAATAATCAAACTGAAGTTGCATTTAATTCTAATTTATATGAAATGGATGTCGCAGATATTGCACAAGGTCATACTGCACATTTAACAACCTCAGACAAATATGGGAATGTAGTATCTCTTACACAAACTCTAGGGCCAAACATGGGCTCTAGAGTTGCAACTAAGGGACTTGGATTTTTATATAATGTTACTATGGGGCCATACCTTGGTGGATATCTTGGTGAAGAGAAACCCGGAGATAGAGCATCCTCCCATATCTCTCCAACTATTTTTACAAAAAACAATGAAGTTGTTCTAGCACTTGGTGCAGCTGGTGGGAGAATGATACCAATTGCAATTAATCAAGTGGCTTATAGATACTTAAAACAAAAATTTCCATTAAGTGATGCTTTAATTATGCCGAGAGTTTACAAATATGAAAGTCCAATCTACATTGAAAGTCATCTTGGAGTCAATAGGTTTAATGACTATGAAATATATTCTGAGTCCCAAAATGTTGAAAGAATTAGAGCTGAAGCATATTTTGGAAGAGTTCATGCAATTGCTCTTGATACAATCAACAAAAAATGGAAAGGTTCCGCAGATCCAGATTGGGAGGGAAGTGTTAGTGATTTTAAATAAAAATTAAGTGAAAAGGATATTTTTTTGTTTATTATTTGTTTTTCTAATTGCATGTCAGCAAAATACTTCTAATAATATTTTGTACTCATCTAAATTTGATGATATAAAGTATTTTGGAGAGGATTCATTCTTATTGGAGGGAACTGATATTGCAGATTCATTAAAAGAAAATAAATATGACAGATTACCAGCTTCTTATAAAGAATTTGTTCGAGAGCCTGTTTGGAATCTATCAAAAAATTCAGCTGGACTATCTATAAGGTTTCTATCCAATTCATCTGTAATAACTGCTAAATGGGAACTCCTAAATAACCTTAGCATGGACCATATGCCTGATACAGGTATAAAGGGAATTGATTTATATTTTAAAAATAATGACAAATGGCAATATATTAATACTGGTCGTCCAGCAGGATTTAAAAATGAATATAAACTTGTTGATAATATGAGTAATGAAGTAAGAGAGTATAAAATATTCCTTCCATTGTACGACGGGCTTAAAAAAATTGAAATTGGAATTGATAATTCTAGTTTCATCAGGAAGCCTGAAATAAATGAAAAAAAACCTATAATTTTTTATGGAACTAGTATAACACAAGGCGCATGTGCATCAAGACCTGGAATGGCTCACACTAATATAATATCTAGAAAGCTTGATCGTAATGTTGTTAACTTTGGATTTGATGGTAATGGCAGAATGGAGCAGTCTATATCTGAATTAATGTCGGAATCAAATCCTGCTTTCTATGTTATTGAATGTATGCCAAATATGTATCCACCTAATTTGGTTACAAGTAATACAATTCCATTAGTTGATTCAATTAGGAATAAAAACCCTGATACTACAATAATTTTAGTAGATCTATTTACATCGCCTATTACCGTTTTAGATGATAATATGAATAAATTATCAAAAGAAATGAATAACTCATTAAGAACTGAATATGAAAAAATGATTGATAATGGATATGATAATATTATATATCTGGAAAGCAGAGATGCTTTGGGTTCTGATTTCGAAGGAACTGTCGATGCGATTCATTTTACAGATTTAGGTTTCACTAGATATTCAAACTTTTTAATTCAAAAATTCAAAGAGTATGATTTGTTAAATGATTAATTGCTACCTAAAGTTTACTATCTTTAATTATGTTTAGATTATTCAGGTATTTAGTATTATTATTTTTTATTTCATGTAATTCTAATGCTTCTGAGAATTTACCATCAGAGTCTGAAGCTTTTCCATTCACAATAATAAATGAAAAAATATTATTCATTGGAAATAGCTTTACATTTTATTGGAATCTTCCTTCCCAAGTTGAGAGAATGTCTATTGAAAGAGGTTTAAACTGGGATGTAAAGCATTTTACTTTACCATCAGCAACATTAAAAACCCTTTGGAATGATCCCAATCTAAAATCTATTTTAGAGAGTGAGACATTTGATCATGTAATCATTCAAGAGCACAGTACTAATATTCTAACTAATGCTAATGGAAATTCCGGATTTTACTTTGGTCAAATTACCTCCTTGATACCTGATTCTACGCAAATTCATTTCTTCTCAACATGGATGTATCCTTCAATGGAGCAGTTTAATATTAGTAATGAAGAATATCCAATAGAGAGAAGCATTAAACAAATAATAGAAGATACAACTGCCAAAATTATCCCTGTTGGCAGGGCATTTAAATTATTTCAAAGTAAATATCCTCAGTTTAATTTACTTATGGAGGATGATAAACATCCAAATCCAAATGGTTCATACCTTGCAAGTTGTGTAATCTTTTCTCACTTAAGCGCAGAATCTTCCTTAAATCTATCCAAGAGATATAAAGGAGTTGATAATAGAGGAGTAGACATATATTACAGTATCGTAGAAGATGAGGTTTTACCCTTTCTTCAGCAAATTTCAGATGAAGTAATTTTCTAAAGAATATAAACTACTAAAAATCCTAGATAAGTTCCCAAAGCATTTCCAAGACTTCCAACTAAAATAGCTGGAAGTATTAGTTCATTTCTATTAAATGATTCTGCAAGTGCAATTGCTGAGGTACCTCCACCAATATTTGCCTGGCTTGCAATGGAAATCATTTCCCAGTCACGATAAAATAGACCTCCAATAAAAATGAAAACTAGCCCATGAATCAATACAGCAAAAGATGTAAAAATAAGTAGTGTGGCTCCTACTTCTTGAAGTTGACTAACTGCGCTTAATTCACAATATGCACCAATAACAGCAAGGAAAAGGTAAACTAGATATAAACCTAGAGTTTGACTCCCTTTAATTTTAGAGATAAACTTTGTTTGTGCTATTAGAATACCAATAGTTGTTAGTATAAGTATTGAAGGTATCTTAATAAAATTCTCTGAAATTATATCGGATATATAGTATGCCCCTATTCCCAAAAAGATTAACCATGCTAGGGATTTAGAATCTATTTTATCACTATTATTAGCCTCCTCAGTATTTAAGTCTATTTTCGTGTTCAGCTTTACATTTGAATTCCATATTTTATTTAAAAACATTGGAATAGCAAGTGTAACCATAATCCAAATTGCTGTAACAATATTATCAACTGCAATTGTTCCAGCATAAAGAAAACCTTTCTTTTGAAAACCATATTCAATGGCAATTGCATTAAAATTTACACTTCCACCAGTATATGTACCAGTTAACATTCCAGCAATTATTTTACCGTCATCTCCAAGAATCTCCTGAGGGGATAACAAAAACCATGAAATAAGAATACCGATTGTTGTCGCAATTGATCCAAGAACAAACAACCCAACCATAGGAAGTCCTGCTTTCTTTATCGATGTAATATTTACATTTAATAATAAATAAAAAATAGAGATAGGGGCTATATATTTAAAAATGATATCGTAAAGCTCAATACTGTTTGATGCTGAAGGAATAAACTTAAAATTAGAGATAACGGCAGTAAATAATATTACTAAAAGAGCAGCTCCTCCAAGCTGCTTTCCAATTTTAGTCTTTCCAGCATAGACTGATAGAATAACCATAAAGCATAATATGGATAATACATAAATTGGATTACTAATGATTTCCATTTACATAAAAATAAAAAAAACGGTTAACTGTATAATAGTATAACCGTTTTATTGTTATAGTAGCGAGGGCAGGACTCGAACCTGCGACCTTTGGGTTATGAGCCCAACGAGCTACCTACTGCTCTACCTCGCGATTTGAAGAGCAAATATAGTAAACTTTCATTACTTAGGCTTAAAGCATTGAATTTTAGTAGTTATCTTTGCCGAAATGTCTGATCATAAACATAAAGCAGGATTTGTTTCAATAATTGGAAGACCCAACGTTGGTAAGTCAACTTTGATAAACTCATTAATGAAAGAAAAACTATCTATTATTACATCTAAGGCTCAAACTACAAGACATAGAATTAGAGGTATAATAAACGAGGACAATTATCAAATTGTTTTATCTGATACACCTGGAATACTAGATCCTAGCTATAAACTTCAGGAGGCAATGATGAAGTTTATTAAAGAAACTTTAATAGATTCTGATTTTTTGGTGATAGTTGAGGAAGTTGGTAATAAAGAATCATTCGATGAGTCTCTAATTCAAAAGTTAAATTCTTTTAAGATCCCAGTAATTTTATTAGTTAATAAAATTGATCTTTGCAGTCAGGAAGAATTAGATGACTCAATATCTCATTGGAAATCAATTTTTCCAGATATAAACATTTACCCTGTGTCAGCAATTGAGGGATTCTTTGTAGATGAATTAATTGAGATTTTTAAAGAAAAACTTCCATTATCTCCTCCATTTTTTCCTAAAGACCAATTTACAGACAGACCTGAGAGATTCTTTGTTAATGAATCTATAAGGGAACAGATCCTGGTACACTATGATAAAGAAGTTCCATATTCTGTTGAGGTAATAACCGAAGATTTCAAGGAATCACAAAAAATTATTAAAATTAGATCTTTAATACTTGTAGAAAGGGAGTCACAAAAAGGAATTTTAATTGGTCATAAAGGCAATGCACTAAAAAGAGTTGCAACAAAGGCAAGAAATAATCTTGAAAAATTTTTTGGAAAAAAAATATATTTAGAAGTATTTGTCAAAGTAAAAAAGAATTGGAGAAATGACCCATCGTCCTTAAAAAAATTTGGATATAATTAAATGAGTGGAATTGTAGCAATTGTTGGAAGACCTAATGTTGGCAAGTCAACTCTTTTCAATAGACTAATTGAAAAGAAAGAAGCTATTGTAGATGAGGTTAGTGGAGTAACAAGAGATAGACATTATGGAAAGTCTGATTGGAACGGTGTTGAGTTTAGTGTTATTGATACTGGAGGATATCTTCCGGCAAGTGATGATGTGTTTCAAAAAGAGATTGATAAGCAAGTAATTTTAGCAATTGATGAGGCTGATGTAATACTTTTTTTAGTTGATGTAAAAGATGGTCTAACTGGCGTTGATCAGTCTATAGCAGATTTGCTTCACAAATCCTCAAAAGAAACTTTGCTTTTAGTAAATAAGGTTGATAATTCTAAATTGATTGATGACTCTAATGAGTTTTATTCATTAGGTTTTAAAAATTTATTTTGCCTATCATCTATTAACGGGTCTGGAACAGGTGAATTTCTTGATTTACTTGCACAAAAACTTCCTAAGGAGGACATAACTGTCTCTGATGTTCCTAAATTTGCTGTTGTTGGAAGGCCAAATGCTGGGAAGTCATCATTTATAAACTCTCTTATAGGAAAAGATAGATTCATTGTTACTGATGTAGCTGGAACTACTCGAGACAGTCTTTATACTCGATATAATCAATATGGCTTTGAATTTGAATTGATTGATACAGCAGGAATAAGAAGAAAAACTAAAATCTCAATGGATGTCGAGTTTTATTCAATTTTAAGATCCATAAGGGCTATTGAAAACTCAGATACATGTTTAGTTCTATTTGATGTAGAAAGGGGATTTGACTCACAAGTTCAAAATATATTTTGGCTTGCAGCAAAAAATAAAAAAGGTGTTGTAATCCTTGTAAATAAATGGGATACAGTCAGTAAAGATCATCAAACTTCTAAACAAATCGAAGAGGAAATAAGTTCAAAAATATCTCCATTTAGTGATGTTCCAATTGTGTTTATATCTTCTCTAACTAAACAAAGAATATTTGACGCAATAAAGGTTGCCATGAAAGTCACTGAAAGGAGAAATTATAAAATACCAACAAAGAAACTTAATGATTTAATTTTACCAATTATTGAGCAAAAACCCCCACCAAGCATCAAAGGGAAATATGTTAAAATCAAATTTTGTAGACAATTGCCAACAAAGTATCCTCAGTTTGCATTTTACTGTAATTTACCTCAATATATAAAGGACCCATACAAACGATTCCTTGAAAATCAGATTAGAAAAAACTATGATTTTTCTGGAGTACCTATTGATATATTTTTAAGAAAAAAATAATTAAAGATTTTTTTTAATTTCCTTTAATTCGTCCTTAACTTTATTTAGTTTTTTTAGAATTAATAGATTTTCAGACTCTGAAATATCTTTAGAATTTAGTCTCTTCTTTGCGCCCTGAATAGTAAGTCCATCTTTTTTTAACATAGCATAAATAATCGAAATAATTTCAATATTTTCTTTTGTATATTTTCTTATTCCCGATGGTTTAATCGATGGATTTATCTGCTTGAATTCTTTTTCCCAGAATCTTAAAAGTGATGTGTTAACTTCAAAGTATGAGGCAACTTCGCTTATACTGTAGTATTTTTTTTCTGGAAGATTACCAAACATATTTTAGTCAAGAGACTGATTCTCTTGTGATGCAAGATTTACCAACTCTTTAAACTCATCAGGAGATAAACTACCAGAATAAAAATTAATTGGATTTATTTTTTTACCATCTTTAATAATCTCATAATGAAGATGGGGAGCTACAGACCTACCAGTGTTTCCAACATATCCTATTAGATCACCTCTTTTCACTTTATATCCTCTCTTAACAGTGATTTTACTCATGTGGGCATATATGCTCTCATATCCAAATCCGTGATTAATTCTTACATGATTCCCAAATCCAGCAGCTCTATTATCAGCTCTAACAACTCTTCCGTCCCCAGTCGCATAGATTGGAGTACCTGTCTTTGCAGAAAAATCCATTCCAAAATGCATAGTTCTCATTTTTGTAAAAGGATCAATTCTGTAACCATAACCAGAAGCCATTCTTTTTAAGTCAGACATATCTACGGGTTGGATACTTGGAATAGATGTTAGTAAAGACTCTTTATTTTTTGCCAAAAGTTCAATTTCATCTAAAGATTTAGATTGAATTACTAATTCTTTTGTTAAAATGTCAATTCTTTCAGTGGTATTTACAATAAGATCTGAGCTCTCGTAACCTTCCAAGTAGTTATATCTATTTATACCTCCAAATCCAGCTCTTCTTTGTTCCTTAGGAATCGGACTAGCCTCAAAATAAACTCTGTATAAGCTATTATCTCTATCTTCAATGTTTGCAAGGGTTGATTCAACTTGATCTAGTTTTTTATTTAAGACTTTAAGTTGTAATTTATAATTATCAATTTCCCTGGCTTGCACAATCTCTTTAGGAGTATCAATAAAATCTGTATTTAGAAGTATTATTGTTATAAAAGATCCAATAATCACTGAGCTAATTAAGAATAAAGATAATCTGTAAAAACGTTGAATAAAAGTTCTTTTAATTGGAACAAACTCTAAATTATCAGAGTCAAAATAATATTTAGTTTTGGACATAGATCAATTTGTTGTAATTTCAAGACTTTAATAACCTTGAAACTTCTACAAATATAAAAAAAATGAATTCATCTGTTGTTAGAGAAAAGTTTTTTGAATTTTTTAAAGATAAACAACATGAGATAATTCCATCGGCTTCTGTAATAAACGAAACAGATAAACACCTAATGTTTACTAATGCTGGGATGAATCAATTTAGAAATATTTTTACTGGAGATCAGAATCCTAAATTTTCTAGAGTTGCAAACTCTCAAAAATGTTTAAGAGTTTCAGGTAAACACAATGATCTCGAGGAAGTAGGAATTGACACATATCACCATACCTTTTTTGAAATGCTTGGTAACTGGAGTTTTGGAGATTATTTTAAAAAAGAAATTATTGGATGGTCCTTTGAACTGATGACAAAAGTATATGGACTAAAAAGTGAGGATTTGTATGTGTCTGTTTTTGAAGGTTCAAAAGAGGATAAAATTGATTACGATGAAGAAACATTTAATGAATGGAAAAAGTATTTTTCTGAAGATAAAATTGTAAATGGCAATAAGAGAGACAATTTCTGGGAAATGGGAGATATTGGTCCTTGTGGTCCTTGTTCAGAGATTCATGTAGATCTTAGATCACCCTCAGAAAAAAAGAAGGTAAAAGGATCAGAGTTAGTAAATAAAGATCATCCTAAAGTTTTAGAAATATGGAATCTAGTTTTTATTCAATTTAATAGAAAGAAAGATGGCTCTCTCCAAAAGCTTGATAAACAATATGTTGACACTGGTATGGGACTAGAGAGATTATGTATGGCACTTCAACAGAAAGACTCAACGTATGAAACAGATATATTCTCTAGTATAATCAAAGAAATAGAAGGTATTGCAAATAAAAAATATTTAGCTGGAGATGAAACAATTGATATTGGAATAAGAGTAATATCTGATCATTTAAGGGCTATTGTATTTACAATCTTAGATGGACAAATCCCAAGTAATTCAGGTCCTGGTTATGTAATTCGTAGAATACTTAGAAGAGCTATTAGATATGGTTATACAAATCTTGGAATACAAGATCCATTTATATATAAATTAGTTGATAAGATTGAAGATCAGTTCTCTATTTTATACCCAAATATTGTTAATCAAAAAGATTTTATTAAGTCTATTATAAAAGATGAGGAGAAGGGCTTTTTGAAAACATTAAACCAAGGTTTAAGTTTAATTAATGATTTGATAGAATCTAATTCTAGTGATCAAATTATAAAGGGTGAGGATGCTTTTAGGTTATATGACACTTTTGGATTTCCAATTGATTTAACATCGTTAATTGCTAGTGAAAAATCTTTCAAAGTTGATATTGATGGATTCAATAAAAACATGAAAATGCAAAAAAATAGATCAAAGTCTAAAAAGAATGATGATTTATCTGACTGGATCTTAATAAATGATAAAATCTCCAGTAGTGTTTTCAAAGGTTATGACCTTAACGAAGTTGAGGCTAAAATTTGTAAATATAGAGAAGCAAAATCTGAGGATGGTAGTGTAAGTTATCATATTGTCACAAATATGACAACATTTTATCCTGAAGGTGGAGGCCAAATAGGGGATACTGGTAAACTTATTTCTTCAGCTGATGAAATTCAAGTCATTGATTCATACAAAGATAGTGGTGACATTATACATTTAACTAAAAAACTACCTTCTAATTTAGAATCTCAAGTTAAGCTTAAAGTTGCTACTAAAAGGAGATCTTTGATTGAAGCGAATCATACTGGTACACATTTATTACATCAAGCACTTAGAAATATTCTCGGTGATCATGTAGAGCAAAGGGGTTCAATGATATCAGATGAGATGTTCAGATTTGACTTCTCACATCCATCTAAACTTTCTAGTTCAGATATACACTCAATAAATAACTTTGTTAATTCTAAAATAAAAGAATCAATTCCACTTGTTGAAAATAGAGAAGAGGATTATGAAAGAGCAATAAATAATGGTGCAATCGGTTTATTTACAGAAAAATACGAAGACAAGGTTAGAACAGTAAAATTTGATGAATCATATGAGTTATGTGGAGGTACACATGCTAAAAATACAAGTAAATTAAAGACATTTAGTATAATTTCAGAAGTCTCTCAGGCTTTTGGAATAAGAAGAATTACAGCAACATGTAATGAGGAAATTATCCTAAAGGAACTTGAAAAGAAGAAAGCCTCGAAAGAAAAAGCTGCCAACGAAAAAGCGAATAAAGAATTAAAAAAAGAAATTGAGCTTCAAAATAAAGTTAAGGTTCTAGAAAGTAAAAAAGTGATATTAGAGAAAATTAATAATCTAGGTGAGATAAACTTTTTTGTAGATGAGGTTGACCTGGATCCAAAATCAATAAAAGAGCTATGTTTTTTGCTATCAGATCAAATAGATAATCTTTTTCTAGTTTTATTATCTCTTAATAATAATAAAGTTTTTATATCTTGCTTTATCTCAAAAAAACTAGTTGAAAAAAAAGCAATCAGTGCCTCAGAGATAATAAAAGTATTGTCTCCATTAATTAATGGAAGTGGAGGTGGACAGACTTTTTATGCAACTGGAGGGGGAACAAACACAAAGGGTATAAGCGATGTTATATCCAAATCCTTGGAGATAGTTAATCAGATATAGGGGGATACTTTTCTAATATTTTTACTACAAACTCATTAATCATTTTGTCCCTGTTATTTGAATATTCATTTAGAACACCTACACCTTTCCCTTGCCATACAAGTTGTTGATTCTTACTGTCAATTAGGTTGACATAAAGAGTACCCTGGATTCTTGAATAACCAGATGAATATGGATAACGATATGCAAAGGGATACCATCCATATGGAAGATAATTATTGACATAAACTCTCTCTTTTGATTTAGTTTCAAATGTTACAAGTAGATCAGGAGAATTAGATCTTTCAAGACCTTTAGATTTGAGTCCAATATCTAATGACTTTAGTATTCTTTTTTTGTCGAGATCTGAAATTTCAACTTCATCAATGTCTGGTTGATAGAAAGAGTATGAGCTGTAGTTGTCAAAATTTACATCAGAATCATAATCATATTGCACATAAATTCCACAAGACTGAATTATAAAAGTAAATGTGAATAATATTATTTTTAATGAGGTGTTTTTTTTCATAATTTTCAATTTCTAAAGTTATGAAAAAATTCCTTTTCTTAATAACGTTTATTTGTCTTTCATCATGCTCTGCTGTTAAGTCACCTCCAACTAATGACAACAATATTGAAAATAAGATAAATCTTTACATTAAAAAATTTGCACCTGCTGCAGTTAAGAACATGAGATTCTACAGAATTCCAGCAAGTATAACTTTAGCTCAAGGAGTCCTTGAATCAGGTTACGGTGAGGGAACATTAGCAAAAAAAGCAAATAATCATTTTGGAATTAAATGTCATAAGGGGTGGAAAGGGAAGTCCATTAGACATGATGATGATGCAAAGAATGAGTGTTTTAGATCATATAAGAATCCATTAAGATCTTATCGAGATCATTCTTTGTTTCTAGTTGACAGAGATAGATATAGCTCCCTATTTAAATTAAAAAGAAAAGATTATAAAGGGTGGGCGAGAGGTTTAAAAGCAGCGGGTTACGCAACTGATCCAAAATATGCAGAGAAATTAATAAGTTTAATTGAAAGATTTAATTTAACTCGCTTTGATGAATAAATCTTCATCACTTTTAGAAATAATAATTAAATTTTTCCCTCTTAATTCTTTAGTTATTTTATCCCACTTTTTATTAGAAAAATCAAATTCACTTTTAAAAAGATTTAAGTCACATTCACCTCTTTTTCTGAGACTATCAAGTATGATTTTAGCCTCATCAGAAATTACAGGTTCATCTTTAAAAGGTTTCATTTGAGGAAAAAATAGAACCTCTTGTATTGAAGTTTGGTTTGTCATTAACATTACCAATCTATCTAATCCAACCCCAATTCCAGATGTTGGAGGCATTCCATATTCCAATGATTTTATAAAATCCATGTCAATAAACATGGCTTCATCATCACCTTTCTTACTTAATTCAAGTTGATTCTCAAACCTTTTAAGCTGATCTATTGGGTCATTAAGCTCAGAATATGCATTGGCAATTTCCATACCATTAACAATAAGTTCAAACCTCTCTGTTAGATTTGGATCTGATCTGTGTTCTTTTGTCAATGGACTCATTGACTTTGGATAGTCAATAATAAATGTCGGATTTATAAAGTTTTTTTCACATTTGTTTCCAAAGATAGCATCTATCAATTTCCCTTCACCCATACTTTCATCGACTTCAATTGACATCTCATTACATATTGACCTTAACTCATCTTCATCCATTCCAGAAATATCATATCCAGTAAATTTTTTAATTGCATCAAACATTGATATTCTTTCATATGGAGCTTTAAATTCTATTAATTTTGAACCATACTCAATTTTAGTTTTGCCATTTACCTCAATAGATATTTTTTCAATTAACGACTCAGTTAATTCCATCATCCAAAAGTAGTCCTTGTAAGCAACATAAAGTTCGAGGATAGTAAATTCTGGATTATGGTTTTTGTCCATTCCCTCATTTCTAAAATCTCTTGAAAATTCATAAACAGCTTCAAACCCACCGACAATTAATTTTTTCAAAAACAACTCATCAGATATTCTTAAATATAAAGGAATATCTAGGGCGTTGTGATGTGTTATAAATGGTCTTGCAGTTGCACCTCCAGGTATAGGTTGTAATATTGGAGTCTCAACTTCAAGGTATGATCTATCATTTAAAAAATTTCTTATTGTGTTTATAATCTTCGTTCTTTTTACAAAAGTATCTTTAACCTTAGTATTTACAATCAAGTCTACATATCTATTCCTATATCTCTGTTCCAAATCAGTAAAGCTGTCATACTCTTTTCCATCTGAATCTATTTTAGGTAAAGGAAGAGGTCTTAATGACTTATTAAGTATAGTAAAGTCATTTACTTTTACCGTAACTTCACCAACTTTTGTTTTAAACATTGTACCATTAATACCAATAATATCACCAATATCCAATAACTTTTTGTAGACAGTATTATATTTGGTTTTATCATCTCCCCTACAAATTTCATCTCGATTAAAGTAAACTTGGATTCTCCCTTTACTATCCTGAATCTCTGCAAAAGAGGCATTTCCTTGAATCCTTCTTGACATAATTCTTCCTGCAATAATTACCTTAGTATCCTCTTTATAATTTTTTAATAAGTCAACTGATAAACTGTCAACTGGAAATAATTCTGCAGGGTAAGGATTAATCCCAAGTTTTTTTAACTCTTCAAGTTTTTCTCTACGAATTTTTTCTTGTTCTGTCATTGGAATTATTTAAACAAAGATAAGTTTTCTAAAGCAATCATTGAACTACAAATTTTTATATTTGGAGGATAATGAAAAATAAAAAAATTTTAGTAACAGACATTGGAAGACATTCTTTTTTAGACGCCTGGAAATATCAGGAAAAAATTTTTCAAAAAATTATTAATCAAAAGGTTCAGAATAGATCAAAATTTAAAAAAATTGAAACAAATAACTTTCTTATTTTGACTGAACATAATCATGTATATACAATTGGTAAAAGTGGAGATGTGAGCAACTTATTAATTGATAAAAATGAGTTAACCAAACGAGAAATAGAATATTATGAAATTAATAGGGGAGGGGATATCACATATCACGGTCCAGGACAAATAATGGTTTATCCGATTCTTGATTTAGATAATTTTTTTACTGATATAAACCTTTACTTAAGAAAACTAGAGGACGTAGTTATTTATACCCTAAAGTCATATGATTTAAAGGGATTTACAATAAAAGGTGAAACGGGTGTTTGGGTCAAAGATGAAAATGGGTTATCAAAAAAAATCTGTGCTTTCGGTATTAGAGCTAGCAGATGGGTTACTATGCATGGTCTTTGCCTAAATGTGAACCCAGACCTTAGTTATTTTGATTTTATCATACCTTGTGGAATAAAGGACAAAGGTGTTACATCTCTATCACATTTAAAAAAAGAAGTCATAGATATTAATCAAGTTAAATCAAAATTAGTAGAGAACTTTGAGTTAGTTTTCAACGCACAAATTAATTTTGAGACAAATTAATTTCATAGGATACAATTGAAAAGTTATCAATCGCAGATATTATCTCTAATTTGCCATCATTATCAGAATCTTTTATATCAATCACTGAGCTTCCTTTAATTGGGAATCCCTTGAGAAGTTTACCATTATCTCTGTATAAGTAGATTTCATTATTTGTCAAGTCCGTTATACTAACTAATGTAGTCTTTGAATCAATAAATATTTTTGGCTTTGAAAACTTACTAAAAGGTAGCTCAACATTTATTCCTTTAATTGTTAACCTATTCTCATTTAAGTAAACTATATTGTTGTCAACTATATCGATAAAATTTTCAACTGATAAGTTTATATTTTCTTTTACTAAATTACCTTTTGTGTCAATTTTGATAAGATTACCTAATTTATCAGTTGTTGTAAATTGTTCCAAATAGCTATAAATTGAGTTACCGCTATACTGAATTTTGTTATCAACAATTATTCTATCTCTTCCCCTTCTATCTAAAATTTTTAAACTACCATCTTCCAATTGGACTACAATATAATCTTTACCATTAATTCTTATGTGAACTGGATTATTAATTATTTTTGACTCAAAAATTGGGGGTCTAAAACCGCTAACAATCTTTCCATTTGAATCGTACATATTTATTTTATTATCGACAGATATTAAAAATCTATAATTTCGGTTCTTTTCATAATCAAATATTGAGATGGGTATGTTGGAGAAATTTGAATTAATTGGAAAACTCAGTTGCTTGACTTCATTTCCATTTCTATCTAGTAAGTATAGCTTTTCATTAGTTCGAAACATCATTTGTTGTCTGCCATTTTTATATATATCTACTTGTTTAATATCACCTATAATTTTCCCTGATAACTTTTTTTTCCAATTAAGATTCCCTTTATTAGTTAGATAATTTAGATAATTATCGCTGTCTTGAAATGCAATGTCAAATTCATTATTTAAATGATTTTTTAGCCATTTTGGATCTGAAATTATTTCTTGATCAAACGTTACGAAAAATTCAGTATAAACATCCTCATCAGAAGTTTTTATTTCAGCTTTAGATAAATTAAACTCTAAAAGTGCAATGTTTTTATTTACTCTTCCGCTAAACGATCTATATGGGTATACTTCGCTATCTATATTGTAATCATTTATAATCTTTGAGTTAATAGAATTGTTGTTACCAATCCACAAAAAAGAGTAACTGTCTGATTTCTGTTCTTTAAAGCTTAAATATTTTTCATTTGAACCGAGATTGTCATTAATATTTTGTGAATTAATTATTTTTTTTATTTGTGATAATGACTTTGTTATTACTAGTAAATCTCCTAATAAAACTGCATACTCTCCAGAGATTTCACTATCAACATTTCTAAAAAGAATATTTACATCTTCACTTAAATCAATTTTTTTGATATTGTAATTGTCATCAAAATATTCTAATCTGAAATAACTATCTATTTGTTCCTTATTTATAAGGCTAAGAATTACAAATTTTTCTTGATCTTCAACAAAACTTATTTCATCAACAATATTTAGCGAATTAAAATTTAAGTTTTCTGTAGATAGATCATTAAACTTTAAATAGTCTTTAAAATTAAATATGAATCTCTCAGAATCATTTATTACAAATGTTAAAAAAGTTGAAAATGAATTTGGAATAACTTTATCTGTTTTTGTCCTAGATGGAACTAAATTTTTTAAAATAGAAATTTTTCCGTTAATACTGTCACTTATTCTTGTTATGCCAGTTAAATAAAGATTTTCAAGAGAGTTTTTAAAATCATAAGCCACCCATGATGTGTTAGATTTAGGAAAAAATGACATTTCAGATAAATCTTTTTTAAAAGAATTTAGATTATAAGATTTAGTAAAAATATTGAATGGTTCGTCAAAATCAGTGGTATTTAAAATTTTGTTGAATTCAGAATCAAGGTTACTTTTTTTTGAATAAAAATCCCTAATTATATTTTCTAAGATTATATCCTTATTAGAACTTATGATGTATTCATCGATAATAACCTTATGGACCTCATTTCCATCAGTCTCCTCTACAAAGATTTCACTCTTTAGATATGTATTTTTCAATATATCATATTCTTGAATTGAATCAAATGAATTAGACTTTCTAATATATGTGAAGGCAATCTCATCTTTACCAAAACTAGACAAAGAAAGAATTCCATTCTTATCTGATTTTTTTTTTGATAATAAATTTAATTGTGCTGAAATTTCATGTGTTGATGATAATACACTTGGTAATAACTCATTATTATCTAAAATCTCTTTTGTGTTGTTCAAATTATTTATATTGACAATCACTGAGGAGTCTTCGGGCAAAAAGCTGTAAAGTGAAA
Source organism: uncultured Bacteroidota bacterium (assembly GCA_902622595.1). Lineage (GTDB taxonomy): Bacteria > Bacteroidota > Bacteroidia > Flavobacteriales > Flavobacteriaceae > Marisimplicoccus. The sequence goes on along the minus strand of CACNQM010000006.1, from coordinate 49,419 downwards.
TGAATTCGTTATCTGAATTATTACAAGAGTAAACTAAGAGTGAAGCCAGTAAAAATAATTTAAATTTCATAATTTTAATTCCAGTTTAGTTTGTGATCTTTTAACTAAAAAACTTTTTCGGTGAAGCTCTGTAATGCCATGTTTCTCAATATTTAAAATATGAAACTTAGTTCCGTATCCTTTATTTTTGTCCCATCCAAAAACAGGAAATCTTTTGTGTTGATCAATCATGTATAAATCTCTATAACTTTTTGCAAGTATTGATGCTGCAGCAATATTTTGATATTTAGTGTCACCCTTCACAATACATTTATAATCTATATTTTTAAATTTTTTAAATTTATTTCCATCCACTATAATAAAACTCGGAGTTGTTTTTAAATTACATAATGCGCCATGCATAGCTTCAAATGAAGAATTTAGTATATTGATTTTATCAATCGTAGATGGGGCAATAGAAAAAACAGCAAAGTCAATCGAGTCTTTTTCTATAATGCTTTTTAATTCATTTCTTTTTTTTTCAGATAATTTCTTTGAATCATTTAATTCATCATTTCTATAATCTTTTGGTAATATAACAGCAGCAGCAGTAATTGGCCCAGCTAAACTGCCTCTTCCCACTTCATCAACACCAGCTTCAAAATTTGAATCAGAAAAATTACTCTTTAACATTACAGAAAATCAAAATTTATAAAGAAACATTAACTTAGTATGAAATTACAAAATACATGCAGAAGTTTTTTCTGGTTTTATCTTTTTTTTTAACTCACACTATTATATTTTCTCAATCAAGGAATCTCGAGGGTAAAGAAAAACCTCAACAGGGGGTAATTAAAGAAGAAACTATAACTAAAGTTAAGGATACGTTAGCTAATGTTTCAAGGGATTTAAAGGGTAAAGAAAAACCTCAAGAAGGGGCAACTGGAGAAGGAACTAAAGATGATATATTAGATGCTAGTTTTTATAAAATTTTTTATTTAGATGGAAGAGTTGAAACTGTTGACACATCTTTAACAATATATAAAGACTATAAGTTTAATTTTCTTAGACAAGACATTTTTGAGCTTTTAAAAATGACAAATGTTGGACAGTCATATAATAAATTAGGATATAGTTTTAATGACAAATTTGATTATCCAAAATTAGGCGCAGAAGCAAAACACTTAAATTATTATGAAGAAGAAGATATTGGTTACTATAATGTTCCAACCCCTTTCACTGAAATTTATGCAAGGTCAACATTTGAGCAAGGTCAAATCCTTGATGCATTAGTTTCAATTAACCTCTCTCCTGAATTTAACTTTACACTTGCTCACAAAGGATACAAGTCCCTAGGTAAATATCTTAATACAAGGTCAAGAGGAAATCAATTCAGATTATCAACAAACTTCAATTCAAAAAATAATAAATCAATATTTAAGTTTCACTTGACCTCACAAAATTTATTTAATCAAGAAAGTGGCGGGTTGACTGCTGATGGTATATATTTTTTTGAGCAGGCACCTAATTATTTTGTTTTAGATAATTTTGGAAATCAAATCGAGAATGAAGATGGATCGTTTGAGATGATTGAGTATGACGGATATCTTGATAGGTCTAGGTTGCCTACAGTTTTGGTTTCTGAAAGTTCATTTTATTCAAAAAGAGCATTTCTGGATTTTAGTAGATCATTAATTTATAATAATGAAAAAGATATTTCAATGCTTTCAGTTGGAGCTCAGTACAAACATGAATATAAAAAAATTGAATATAATGACCAACGATCTAATGCTTTGTTTGGGGAAGTATATGAGGGGATAAACGTCTCTGATAAGTACAGATATAATCTTCAGAAAAGCACAATCTATGTTCAATCAAATCTAAACAAAATAGGAAGATTAAAAATTAATTTATCTAATTTTAATTATAGTAATAGATTTAAAGAATATCAGATTGAAAACAGTGAATTAGGATATACACTTGATAACAAACAATCTATTTTTCTAGTTGAGTTCGATAAAAAATTTAAATATTTTGAATTTGAATTTGAATTTAATAAATCCTTAAAGAAGAGTTTTATCTCCGACTATCTTCAATTATCTTTTTTATCTAATTCAATTAAGAATTTAGAAATTAAATTTAACGCATTACAGGGTAGTTACTCTCCTAATTTAAATTATATTTTATACAGAAGCGCATATAAAGAATACAACTGGTATAATCCTAATCTAAAAAATCAAGAAGTATTTTCTCTATCAACTGAAATATCATATAAGGACCTAATAAAATTAACTGGTGAATACTCTAGTATTAATAATTATACCTTTTTTAGAGAATTAACAAACGCATTAAATGGAGAGATGGATTTATATCGAAAAGTAGCTCCAAATCAAATAGAAAATGAAATAAAGTATCTTAAGATTAAATTATTTAGTAAAGTTGATTTTGGGAATTTCAGTTTTGTAAATACAGGTCAATACCAGCAAAAAGATCAAGAATTAGTGATTGATGGATTAGCTACTCTTAATGTACCAGAATGGATAACAAGAAACACATTAATGTACTCAAAAAATGTTTTTAACAATTCTCTTTATATTCAAACAGGCATAACATTTAATTATTTTACTAAGTTTTATGCAGATTATTACAATCCATTATTATCAGAATTTGTAACTCAAAATTACAAAGAGATTGGTAACTATCCTAGGTTTGATTTTTTCTTTAATGCTAAAATTCAACAAACTAGAGTTTTTATTAAAGTTGAGCATCTTAATAGCTCATTCACGGGTTATGATTTTTATTCCGATATATTTAACCCTTACAGAGACTTATCAGTTAGATTTGGATTAGTTTGGAATTTTTTCCAGTAATATTTTATGAAAGATTATAATGTAATTGGATTAATGTCAGGGACATCATTAGATGGTGTTGATATTGTTTATGTAAATTTTAAACTAGATAAATATTGGAAGTATGAAATAATAAATTCAAAAACTTATAAGTACAAAAAAAAATGGAATGTTTTATTAAAAGATATAAGTCAAAAAAAAATACATTTAATAGAAAAAATCAATATTGATTACACTAGGCTTTTATCAAAATATATTAAGGATTTTATAAATGAATTCTCAATACAAGAAATTGACTTTATAAGTTCTCATGGACATACTGCATTACATCAACCATCAAATTCATTAACATATCAAATTGGAAATTTACCAATTCTTGCAAAATATATTAATCAAAAGGTCGTTTGTGATTTTAGAGTTCAAGATGTAAAATTAGGTGGTCAGGGTGCACCTCTAGTTCCTGTCGGTGAAGAGTACCTTTTTCCTGAATATAATACATTAATAAATCTTGGTGGATTTGCCAATATAACAAGGAAAAATAAAGATAATTTAATTGCATATGATATTTGCCCAATAAATATTGTATTCAACCATTTATCAAGAAAAATGGAATATAAATATGATGATCGAGGGTATATTGCATCTACTGGAAATATCAATGAGGAATTATATGATCATTTACAAAGATTAAATTATTATAAACAGAAGCCCCCAAAATCATTGGGTGTTGAATGGGTCAACAGTCAAATTCATTCCATTTTAAAGAACTTTCAAGATACTCCAATTAAAGATTTAATGAACACATTTTCAAATCATTTTGCATTTCAAATTGCAAAAAATATTGGAGAACAGGATCAAGTATTAATTACAGGTGGTGGTGCATATAATGATTATCTTATTGAGAGAATAAAAAAATTAACTAATTCAAAATTAACCATTCCAGATCCAAATATAATTGAATATAAAGAAGCTTTGATTTTTTCCTTTTTAGGTTTATTAAGGGTTTTAAAAATAAATAATTGTTATTCTTCAGTTACTGGAGCAAAAAAAGATCATTGTTCTGGAATAATATATAATCCATAATATTTAATTTTTTTTAATAAATTAGTTGTTTACCTTGAATCATCTATGAGAAAAGCTTTTATAACTTTAACTACTTTATTTTCTTTTTCATTATGCGCGCAAAATATTACATGGCAAAATGTAAATTTAAATGTGCCATTTGAAAACACACAAGCCGTATTTAACCTTATTGACGGATTTTACTCTAATATTGAAATTCCAGAGGGAATAAGAGTTTCACTTTGGAGTATTGAATATAAAGGTCAGAGTGAAAAGGCTACTCATATTCTAAATTTAGCTGGTTCAAAAGAAAGTCTTGTTGAATTTGAAGCAAGAAAACTTACTTCAGAATGGGATGCATATCTATCTAAGCTAAACTCTCTAACAAATAGAGAAGGATTTTCAGTTACTGCAGGAGTGACTCTGGTTAGATATAATATTGACAAATGGCAAGAGACAATTGCTCAATCCCATCAATGGAAGGTTAAAAATCCTTCAAAATTTATCAGTGCTTTTGCTAATTTGATGTCCGTTTTTGGTGATTCATCCGGTTATGTATCGATTGGTCAAACCACTCACGGAGTTGAGAATGGCGAGACACACTATATATATGTAACTTATCCGGATTTAATTTCTGCTTTAGATTTTGGAAGTGCAGCGAATCAAGATGAATCTAAAGCAATTGTTGATTGGTTGGAAGCTACCAGAGATGAGGAATATACTAGGAGCATAACAAGAGTTATGCTTAAATCATGGGAATAAAACTTTTTTAAATGGAAACAATTTTATTAGGAATTTTTATTGCAGGTTATCTGCTTATTACACTTGAGCATAGTCTAAGGATTGATAAGCTAATCCCTGCGCTTGGAATGATGGCCTTTTTGTGGGCAATCATAGCGATTTTTAACATACCTGTTTTTGAGGTAGACACTGAATTGCGGGAATTAATACCTACAAAAGTCAAAAAAATAATGGCTTATCATCTTTCTCACACATCAGAAATACTAATATTTCTTTTGGGGGCAATGACAATAGTCGAAATAATCGATTATTACAATGGGTTTGAAAAGATCAAATCATTTATAAGAACAAAATCTAAGAAAAGATTATTATGGATATTTGCCATCTTGGCTTTTATATTATCTGCAATAATTGATAACTTGACTGCAACAATTGTCTTGATTACAATCTTACAAAAGATTATTAGAGATAAAAATTTAAGATTATGGTTTGCTGGTTTAATTGTAATTTCTGCTAATGCAGGCGGTGCTTGGTCTCCGATTGGTGATGTCACAACAACTATGTTATGGATAGCAGATAAGGTTACAGTTCCCATGTTATTATATTATGTTTTCATTCCATCGATAGTATGTATGGTTGTTCCAGTTTATGCTGCATCATTTCTTAAGCCTTTTAAAGGAAATGTTGGAAGTGTTGATAATGATGAAAGTAACATTACAAGAATAGGAACTACAATGTTATGGTTAGGATTAGGTGGAATAATATTTGTTCCTATTTTCAAGGTTATAACTGGTCTACCTCCATATGTTGGGATGATGTTATCATTAGCTATCGTTGCAACTTTTGCCGAAATATTTAGTGGAACAAAGTTTAATATTACCACTCCTAACGATGATAGTATAATGCATAGTAAAAGTCCTGTTCATAGTGCTTTAACAAAAATTGAATTACCAAGTATACTTTTCTTTTTAGGAATTTTAATGGCTGTGGCTGCTCTAGAATCTATTGGTTATTTATTTCAGTTTGCGCAGTATTTAGAGGTAGTAATACCAGACATAAGAATTGTTGCAGGTCTTTTAGGTCTTGGTTCTGCTGTAATTGATAATGTTCCATTGGTTGCTGCTTCAATAGGTATGTTCTCCCAGCCAATTGATGATTCTCTATGGCATTTAATAGCATATTCAGCTGGAACAGGTGGTAGTGTATTAGTAATTGGATCTGCAGCAGGAGTTGTTGCAATGGGTATGGAGAAAATTGAATTTTTCTGGTATCTAAAGAAGATTGGTTGGCTAGCTTTTATTGGATTTATTTCTGGATTTATAACTTTTGTTCTTCTTGAAGCATATGTATTAGTATAATATATTGGACTATAAGAGTACAGAAAATTGGGTTTTAAGTAGATTACCTTCATATCAAGCTATTGGGAAAAAAGCATATAACCCTGGCCTAAAAAATGTTGTAAAGTTTGTATCTATTCTAGATTTACCCATTGATAGCCTAAATCTTATACATGTTGGTGGTACAAACGGAAAAGGCAGTACATCATCATACATTTCATCTATTTTACAAGAGTCTAATTATCAAGTTGGAATTTTTTCCTCTCCACATTTTTTTGATTTTAGGGAAAGAATAAAAATAAATAATCAAAAAATAAGCAAATCTTTTATTGTTGATTTTGTTAACAAATACAAGAGTTTAATAGAGGAATTAGAGTTAAGTTTTTTTGAGCTTTCGTTTTGTATTTCTTTAGCCTATTTTGTTCATAATGATGTAGATTATGGAGTTATTGAAGTAGGGTTAGGAGGTAGATTAGATGCAACAAATATAATTAATCCATTGATTTCTGTAATAACTAATATCTCATATGATCATACAGATATTCTTGGAAACTCACTAGAAATGATTGCTTTGGAAAAGGCAGGAATTTTTAAAAAAAACTCCACTATAATTATAGGAGAAAGAAATGATTCTGTAGATGAAATTTTTATAAATAAAGCAAATGAGGTTTCTTCTAAAATAACATTTGTCCCAGATTATAATGACCAAAAACAATACTCTAGTGTAAATTATCTGAATACTAATATTAAGACTGCCATTTATACTTGTAAAGCACTAAATATTGAAAATGTTGACAATAACTCAATTATCACTGGTATATCTAATATTAACAAAAATTGTCACCTAATTGGAAGATGGTCGATGTTAAGTGAGAATCCTAGAGTTATATTTGATGCAGCCCACAATCTAGCAGGATTTAAAATTATTTCATCTCAACTGGAAAAAGTTAGCTATGATAAACTTCATGTTATTCTTAGTTTTGTTAAAGGAAAGAATATAAAAGAGCTGATAGCTGAACTACCTATCGATTCAAAAATTTACTATACATCTCTAAATATGGAAAGAGGCATGACCTTCAATGAATTAATTCAAAATGTAGGAAGAAATATTATCTTTGATGATAACGCCAAAAGATTACTAAAGGCTGTAAAAAAGGATTGTACAGATAAAGATTTAATATTAATAACAGGTAGTAACTTCATTGCGAAAAATATTTATGAAAAATAAACTACTTTTTCTACTAATATTAATTCAAGCATCAAATATATATTCTCAGATATTGACTGACAGACCTAGTCAGACTGATTCACCGTTTGTTATTGAAAAGGGCAATATTCAAATTGAAAGTGGTATTAATATTCAAGAAATACAATCAGATATTAACTCATTAATTAGAATTGGAATATTTGATGGTCTAGAATTAAGAATAAATAGTAACTACATAATTAATGATGAAATTTCATTTCAAAAAAAGTCTTCTTTCGACGACTTTGAGATTGGTTCTAAGTTTAGAATTATTGAAAAAACTGAAAACAAGTTTAATATTAGTTTTTTAACATATCTTTCAATCCCAACAGCACCAGAGGTTTTCTCTTATAATGAATATGGCTTTTTTAACAAATTATTATTCTCTCACAATTTAACTTCTGATACAAAAATTGGATATAATATTGGGTATAATAAATTTACCAATTATGATGATCTATTAAAATATTCATTTATTTACGTTAAAACTCTTAGTTCCTTTTCAATATTTTTTGAATTATATGGTAATTCATCTACAGACCTTTCTAATCTTAATTTTAATTCAGGATTAATGTATATACTGGATAATGACAGACAATTTGATTTATCAATTGGAAAAGGTTTAAACAATGATCTATTTTTTTTTAATCTAGGATTCAGTTTTAGAATATATTAAAAACTCTATATTTTTAAAATATATTTTATAAATATATAGAGTTATAGAAACCAAAATAATCTTGGAGTTTTTTCTTGATATTCTCTATAATCATTAAGATGTCCCCATTTTTTTTCTCCACTCTTTTCCAAAAAATTAATTCCACTTACGTGAACTAGAAGTAAATACGTAAATATCGGAGATATAAGAGTGAATAGTTGATTTACTTCCAAAGAAGAGTAGCTTATTATAGTCACTCCTATCCAAAGTATTATTTCACCTAAATAATTAGGATGTCTAGAGTATTTCCATAATCCCGTTGTTATGAATTTATCCTTATTACCTTCAATTTTTCTAAAATTTGTCTTTTGGTTATCTGAAATTATCTCTACTGCAAATCCAACGATAAATATTATTATGCCAATATAAGTAACCATTGTTAGTTCTATTCCATTTGATATTCCAGTTAACGCACAAATCGTACAAATAGATACCCACATGCCCGAAACAGTAAATGCCATCAAAAACCAGCTAAATGATTTTTTAATTTCTCTAAATCTCTTATCCTCACCTGCTTTTTTTATTCTAATAAATAAAAATGTACCTAATCTTAAAGTCCATATAATTATTAAAGATGAAACTATGATATTTCCAAAGTTACTAATACCGTTACTTGATGATAGGAGAACGTACAATACTATTGATATGTATGAAATAGTCCCAGTTAAGTCATAAAACTTCTCTGTTTTAAAGATGAATGCAGGAATGAATAGTAACCAATGAATAATAAAAGACAATATTATTCCATTCCTTACTTCGTCTATTCCTGTTAAAATTCCAAGTGATACTGATATCAAAACAGCAAAAAAGGCTATCATATAATTGAATAAACTATTTTTCATAGTTATCTATTTCTTGTCTCATTTTTTTAATATCATCATACCCAACTCTACAACATCCACCTATAATATCAGGTGATAAACTTAACCATTTTTTAATCATTTTGTCTTCATATAATTTATTTCCAGTCCAAATTTTTTCTTCAGGATTATAAATTTCACCTGAGTTAGGGTAAATAATAATATTCTTTTTTGTATTATTTTTTAACTTTTTACATGCGTCTTCAACATATAGTGGTGAAAAACAATTGAGACCAAGAGTAGTAATATGATCAAACTCAGATAGTATATTACAAGCTTCTGAAATTGATGAACCATCCCTAAAATTAATATCATCATTACATGTCATAGAAACCCATATTTCTTTATCTAGTTTATCAAAAATCATGGAGAGTATTTTGATTTCTCTTAAACAAGGTATAGTTTCATATAAAATAATTTCGTAGTCAATCCCTTTAATTATGTTAAGATTATTGTTATGAAAATTATAAATTTCATCATCAGTAGAATCATATATACCAATATACTCTGAGGCATTTTTCTTATAAGATGCAAAAGGACCTAAACTAGCTACAACTTTTATATCTTTTTTTGTATTAGCTTCAACTATGGCCTCTTTAGCTAGATCTAAAGATCTTTGAAATAATTCTTTTATTTCTTCTGAATTAATTCCTATTTCTTTAAGTATGTCATAGCTAATTTGATATGTAGAAGTCAATAAATAATCAGCACCTGAATTAATATAGCCTTTATGAATTTTTTTAATGACTTCAGGATTATTGATTAAAGCATCTCCAGTCCAAAGTCTATTGTTAAGATTATATCCATCTAACTCTAATGGGTAGGACATGCTTCCATCTAAAAGCTTGATATTATTTTCCATTTAACTAAATTAAAAAAGTATATGATAGGAAATTTAAAATAAACTATATTTGCTTCCGATTATATAGGGCGCTTAGCTCAGTTGGTTTAGAGCACCTCGTTTACACCGAGGGGGTCGGGGGTTCGAATCCCTCAGCGCCCACATATTATTCTCCTCTATTTTCTTTACCCTTAATTCCCATTAGATTATCACCAAGTTTAATCCTCGCTTTGTCACCTAATTCCTCCATTTTTTTTGCAATTTCTGGAAAACTATCATAAACATTAATTTTTTCTTGTGGATCATCTTTTAGATTATATAATTCATTTTTTTCAATTAAGTTCATATCATATTTAACTGGGATTCCATCTTTACCTCCAGCTCTTCCATTAAGTGATCTATAAGTCCTAGAGAATTGAATTTTCCAATTATTCATTCTAATTGAATGGAGTTCATTAACCCTGTGATAGAAGTATAATTCTTGATGAGGTGTTTGTTTTACTTCACCAGATAATAATGGCCAGATATCTTTACCATCAATTTTATTTTGTGACAATTTAGACCTGGTAATATTTGCAAAAGTTGGCATCCAATCAATTGCCATTACTGGTTCATCAATAATTGATGGCTTTAATCCATTGGTAAACTTTATAATGCTAGGAACTCTAACTCCACCTTCCCACGTAGTACCCTTACCTTCTCTATAAATTCCTGATGAGCCTGCATGATCTCCATAAGAGAGCCAAGGTCCATTATCGGATGTAAAAACAACAATTGTGTTTTCAGTTAGACCACTCTCTTCTATTTTATCTAAAACCCTTCCCACTGAATAATCAATTTCAGTTATAACATCAGCGTAGAGTCCATTTCCAGTTAAATCTTCAAAATCTTCTGATACAAAAAGTGGAACGTGAGGCTGAGGATGGGCAATATAGAGAAAGAAAGAATTATCCTTATTCTTTTCGATAAAGTTTATACTCTCAGTTGTAATATCTTTTGTTAAGTTAGACTGATCTATTATCTCTTTTAAGGGATTTTCATTTCTGTATAAAAGTAAATCTTGTGGGTATCCCTCAGGATTTTCTGGATGCCATCTCCACATATCATTTGAATACAATATTCCATAAAATTCATCAAATCCATGATTTGTAGGAAAGAATTCTTTCTTGCTTCCAAGATGCCATTTACCGAAAATTCCTGTTTCATAACCATTATCTTTTAACATCTCAGCCAGGGTATATTCATTAGAATTGATGCCTGAATCTGATGTAGGCCCAAAGGCATTATAAATCCCTATTCTATTTGGATATACACCAGTTAGTATAGCTGCTCTTGACGCTGAACAAACTGGTTGAGCAGCATAATAAGACGTTAATTTAACTCCATCCTCAGCAAGTTTATCAATATTAATTGTATTTATTGTTTCTGATCCATAAGATGATAGGTCACCATATCCAAGGTCGTCAGTTAAAATGAAGACAATATTTGGTCTATTATTATTTTTTTCACATGAAAAAATGACTAGTAATATTATTAAGTATATAATTCTTTTTAACATTCTAATTTTAATAACTTTAAAATTAAATTTTGCTAGTTAGTTTAATTTATGAAATAAATTTAATTAATATTTCTTGTAAGGTTAATATCTTCATAGCACGGTTTGAATAATACAAAAATGAAAGTACTTTTAACAGGATCATCAAAAGGTATCGGAAACAAAATAGCTGAGGATCTTTTAGCTGAGGGACACCAACTTGCTCTTCATTACAATAAAAATAAATCTCCTTTAGAAGCATTGTTGAAAAAGGATAAAAAAGGTTCATTTTCTATTCAGGCCGACCTTTCAAATAAAGATGAAATAAAAAAAATGGTTGTGAATACAATCGATAAATTATCTTTTCCTGACTGTATAATTAATAATGCAGGTATTGCTGAATCAGCAGATATCTCACTTGACATTAATAGTTGGAGTAACATGTTTGATAAAACAATTGATGTAAATCTTAAAGCACCTACATTGATTTTTAAAGAATTTCTTAAATATAAAAGAGAGAAAAAAATCAATTCAAGATTAAGAATTATAAATATTGCATCTAGGGCTGCGTTTAGGGGAGAACAACAAGACTATATCTCTTATGCATGCTCTAAAGGTGGAATTATTTCACTAACAAAAACTATGTCAAGATCATTTGGGGAATCAGATAATATTGTAGCAATTAGTATTGCACCTGGATTTGTAAGGACTGAAATGGCACAAAGTTTTATTGATAAACATGGTGAGGATGTTGTAAGACAGGGAATTACTTTAGACAGGCTTACAGAACCAAAAGATATATCACCATTAGTATCATTAATAGTTTCAGCTAAAATGGATCATTCAACTGGCTCAACAATTGATGTAAATGGCGGAAGCTTTTTAAGATAGATTTATTCCTAAAGTTAATTTATTAATAAAAGTTTATTACAAGTTTTACAGCAAAAACAGTTGAAGAGCTAATTCTTTAGTAACTTTTTTTATATTAGCATCATTAACTATAAATCAATTAAAATGAAAAAATTTATTTTACTATTACTTGTTATCTTAACAAGTGTCAATTTAAACGCTCAGACTCCCACTTGGGTTTGTTTAAATGTTAGCGTTGAATCCGAGGGTCAAGAAAAATTTATTGAATCTTTAGATAATCTAATGGAGTCATTTGATGATTTTCCATATACTGTAACTTTATTTGAAACACAATTTGGTAATAGTGATGTTAACTTCTCACATCAGCTGTGTTTTTTGGGTGAGTCGGCAGAGGACTTTGCTCAATGGGGTGTAGGCGGAAATCCTCCGACTGTTGAAGGAGTCGTCTTCTTTAATACTTTCCAAGACTTTGTTGAGGTTGAGCAGATAGTTCTTGGACAACCAATTATTTTTGATCCATCTAATTTAGAGTCTGACTTTCAAGCTGTATTTGCAATTAATGTAACTGATGTACAAAAATTTGGATCTGCTTTTGGTAAGATGATGAATTCGATAGATTTTGATGAAGGATCTTTTGAATTACACGATGCAGTCCTTGGTGCAGAGGAAGGAGTAACTCATTATTGGGTTGTTAGAGCTAATAATCTTGCAGACTTTTTAGAGGGAAGATCTGAATTTATTAATTCTGGCGCAGCAGGTCAATTTGGAGTAGATGCTTCTGGTTCTTTTGAATTTGTATTTGGATTTGGTAGCAGAACTATTAAAAATTATAACTAATCAGTTTCTGATAAAATTTAAACCCCTTTTATAAGGGGTTTTTTTTATATTAGCAATTAATCATAAATCAAATTAAAATGAAAAAAATATTTTTTATTTCTTTAGCCTTGATAGCTTTTATAAATAAAGCTCATGCTCAAGATCAAGTGCACTGGGAGGAAGTAGCAATAGCTGTTGAATCTGGAAGTGCAGGAATTGTATATCAATTAGTTGATGATTTTTATTCAAGTATTGAAATACCAGATGGTGCCTCTGTAACCCTTGCAGGTGTTGTAAATGCATCTCAGTGGAATGAGGCTACTCATATTTTAAATTTTATCGGAAGTGCTGAAGCTTTATCTAAGTTAAGAGATTTAAGATCAGGTGAAACATATTCTGCATACAATAGAAATATTACTCAAGTTGCAGAGATAGTTTCTATAACTCAAGGTAAAACTTTAATTAGAATTCCTGGTGAACAAGGTCAAGATGTATATTCCTCTCAGGAATGGTCTTTTTATGTTGAGGATCAGAGAGAATTTGGAGAAGCTTTTGCTGAGCTAATGGATTCTATAGAAACAGATGGATATGTTTCTTTAGGTCAATACACGGCTGGAGAATCAGGAAGGACTCACTACATTTATGCTAATTATCCAAATTATGTCTCACAATTAAATACTGGACCAAAGAATGCTTCTGAACAGGCTGCCTTTGAAAAGTTTTTTAAAAGAGTTAACCCTATATCAACTTATAGAGGATCAGTAACAACACAAAATGGTGGATACTGGGACTAGATTTATTTTAACAGTATAAATCTATTAAAAATTGAACCCTCCATTGGAGGGTTTTTTTTTAAATTGCAATAAAGAATTTATGGACAAGTTTATATTGGCTATTGATGCAGGAACTACAAGTTCTAGAGCAATTATTTTTAATAAAAGGGCTGAGGTAATTGAAATTGCCCAATATGAGTTCAGTCAATTTTTTCCTAAGGAAGGTTGGGTAGAACATGATGCTACTGAAATATGGAATACTCAACTTAAGGCTATAAAAGATGTAATTAGTAAATCAAAAATTAATCCAAAAAGTATTGACTCAATAGGAATAACTAATCAAAGAGAAACAACAGTTATTTGGAATAAAGATAATGGGCAACCAGTTTATAATGCAATTGTATGGCAAGATAGAAGGACTGCAAGCTTTTGTGACAAGCTAAAAGAAGATAATAAAAGTGAACTGATTCAAAATAAAACTGGATTGGTTATTGACGCATACTTTTCCGGAACAAAAATAAAATGGATTCTAGATAGTAAAAGGGAGATTAGAGAACAAGCTGAGAAGGGCCAACTTATATTTGGTACAATAGATACTTGGTTAATATGGAATTTGACCAAAGGAAGACATCATATAACCGATCCTTCTAATGCAAGTAGAACTCTTCTTTATAATATAAAGATCGATAAATGGGATGATGAGTTACTGGAAATTTTTGATGTTCCAAGAAATATATTACCAGAAGTTGTAGATTCATCTGCAATATCAGCATACATAGATAACCAAATCATTGGTAGTAAAATTCCAATTGCTGGAATAGCTGGTGATCAACAAGCTGCATTATTTGGTCAGTTATGTGTTAATCCTGGGGATGTAAAAAACACATATGGTACAGGTTGTTTCTGTATAATGAACACAGGAAAATCATCAGTAAAATCAAAAAATAAAATGCTTTCAACAATTGCTTGGAGGATAAACGGAGAACTTACTTATGCACTTGAAGGAAGTGTCTTCGTAGCTGGTGCTCTTATTCAATGGCTTAGGGATAAATTAGGTATTATAAAGGATGCATCTGAAGTTGAAAATCTTGCAAATACAGTAGAAGACAACGGTGGTGTAACTTTTATACCAGCATTATCTGGTTTAGCTGCTCCCTATTGGGATCCTTATGCACAGGGAACAATATTTGGTATAACCAGAGGAACTGAAAATGGACATATAGCAAGAGCAGCACTTGAATCAATTGCTCTTAGGACAAGAGACATAATTATTGAAATGCAAAAAGATGCAAAGATAAAATTCACAAACTTAAAAGTAGATGGTGGAGCTAGTAAAAATAATCTTTTAATGCAGATACAATCTGATTTATTACAAACCAATGTAGTAAGACCTAAAACTACTGAGACAACAGCACTTGGAGTGGCTTTTTTAGCTGGACTAGCTTCTGGTTTTTGGAAAAATATTTCAGATTTAAATGATTTATGGATAGAGGATAAATCTTTTAACCCAAATTTAAAAAATGATTCAAAACATATAATTAATCTTTGGGAAATTAGAATAAAAAAACTTCTTAAGGATAATGAATAGAAACGACTCCATTATTAAATTAAACAAAGTTCTTGAATGGGATATTGTAATTATAGGTGGAGGTGCTTCTGGCCTTGGAATTGCTGTTGATGCTTCAAAAAGAGGTTATAAAACATTACTTCTAGAAAAATATGACTATGGAAAAGGTACTTCATCAAGAAGCACAAAACTTATTCATGGAGGGGTTAGGTATTTACAAAATGGTGATATTACTCTAGTAATTGAATCCCTAAAAGAAAGAGGAATTCTTAAAAGAAATGCTCCTCATTTAGTTCAAGATTTAAGCTTTGTAATTCCCACATACGATTGGTGGGCTAGTCCTTTTTACGGAATTGGAATGAAAATTTATGATATGATGGCAGGAAAGCTTGGTTTGGGAAAATCAGTAATAATCTCAAAAAAAGAAACAGAAAAATTAATACCAAATGTAAATAAAAAAGGACTTAGAGGTGGAGTTATCTATCACGATGGACAATTTGATGATTCCAGAATGGCCATCACTTTAGCACTTTCTGCAAATTCAAAGAAAACTGCTTTATTAAATTATTGTAATGTAGATGGCTTAATAAAAAAAAATAATGAAATTATTGGATTGAGTTTTACAGATTCAATAAACTCAAAAAAGTATCAAGTTAAAAGTAAAGTTGTAATTAATGCAACTGGAGTTTTTGCAGAGGAAATTATTAGGATGGATCAACCTAAAATTGAAAAAATGATACAGCCAAGTCAGGGTGTTCACATAGTTTTGGAAAAAAAATTCTTAAAAAGTAAACATGCAATTTTAATTCCGCATACTTCTGATGGGAGAGTCTTATTTGCTGTTCCGTGGAAAAATTATGTTGTTGTTGGAACAACTGATACTCAGATCAAAGATGCAAATGACGAGCCTAAACCGTTAAAGGAAGAAATTGAATTTATTTTAAAAAATGCCGGAAAATATATGACTATTAAGCCAAAGAGAGATGATATAAAAAGTGTATTTGCAGGACTAAGACCACTTGCAGCAACTTCTGATAAGAAGTCTACTAAAGAAGTTTCCAGAAGTCATAAAATTGATATTTCTCCTTCTGGTTTAATAAGCGTACTTGGGGGGAAATGGACTACTTACAGAAAAATTGCAGAAGATGCAATTGATGCTGCGATTTCGATAAACAAACTCAAAAAGAAAAAATGCAGAACTGAAAAAACAAAACTCTTTGGCTATAAAAAAAATATAGATTGGTCTGACCATATGCATGTATATGGTTCTCTAAAGAAAAAGGTAGAATCTTTGGGAGGGAAAGAAGATAATAAATCACTATCAAGTAAATTTTACATTTCCAATAATATGATTAAATGGTCAATAATTCATGAAATGGCAATTACTTTAGAGGATGTTTTAGCCAGAAGAACTAGATGTGTTTTCTTAGATTCCAATGAATCTAAAAGAATAGCACCTGGTGTTGCAAAAAAGATGGCAGAAATTCTAGAGAAAGATCAAGTATGGATTGATACTGAGTTAAAAAATTTTAATAAATTAATTAAAAATTATACATTATGATTAGTCCATATATCGCAGAATTTGTTGGAACAGCTATATTACTTCTGCTTGGTTCTGGCATTGTTGCCAATGTAAGTCTTTCAAAAACAAAGGGTTATGATCAGACTCCATTAATCACCATCACAACTGCATGGGGTTTTGCTGTGTTTGTTGCAGCATTCATTACTGGTCAATTTAGTGGAGCTCATTTAAATCCTGCAGTTACAATTGGTTTAGTTATTGCTGGAAAATTCTCAAGTGAACTAATGATAGGTTATATTATTGCTCAAGTTCTAGGCGCTATGCTAGGGAGCTGGTTAACGTACCTCTTTTATATTGATCATTATAGATCAACAAATGATGAGAGTAAAGTCATGGGTTCTTTTTGCACTTCACCTGCAATTAGAAACTTAAAAAATAATTTTTTTAGTGAATTTCTTGCCACTTTTATTTTAATCTTTGGTATTCTTTATATTGTAAAGCCAAATATTTTAATTGAAGGAATGAATGCAAACTTTGGAATAGGGTCACTCGATGCTCTTCCGGTAGGAATATTAGTATGGGTAATTGGACTTAGTCTAGGCGGGACAACTGGATATGCAATTAATCCTGCTAGAGATTTAGGCCCAAGAATTGTCTATCAATTAATTCCAAGAAAAAATAAAATCTCAGACTGGGCTTACAGCTGGGTCCCAGTTATAGGACCCTCTTTTGGTGCTGTAGCTGCTGGTCTTTTATACTTATATTTTAACTAAATGAGCGAAAAAAAAATTGCACTAATAACAGGGGCCACTTCTGGTATTGGAGAATCAACTTCATTTGAATTAGCAAATCAGTTTTCAATAATAATATGTGGAAGAAATAAAGATAAACTCGATGAGCTATCTAATAAACTATCAAAAAAAACAAATGTAAAAACCTTAGAATTTGATGTTAGAGATAAGGAAGATGTAAGAGAAAAAATATCAAGTTTAAGCGATGATTGGAAAAACATTGATATTCTTATAAATAATGCAGGGAATGCTCATGGATTAGATTTTATTCATGAGGGAAAAATATCAGATTGGGATATGATGATTGACACAAACGTTAAAGGGTTACTCTATGTTAGTAAATATGTTTTAGACATAATGATAGAGAATAATAGGGGACATATTGTTAATATAGGTTCAATAGCAGGAAAGGAAGTTTATCCAAAAGGAAATATCTACTGTGCGTCCAAGTTTGCTGTTGATGCAATTTCCAATGGAATGAGAATTGATTTAAATAAACATAATATTAAAGTCTCTCAAATTAATCCAGGTTTAGTTGAAACAAACTTTTCAATGGTTAGATTTAAAAATGATCAGGAAAGATCCAACTCTGTTTACGCTGGATTAAATCCTCTAGTTGGAGATGACATTGCTAAAGTAATATCTTATGTTATTAATTGTCCTGAAAACGTAAATATTAGCGATATCACAGTACTTGCAAAATCTCAAGCATCTTCTACAGTTTTAAATAGAAAATAGTTTTGAAAAATTTTATTTTTCTCTTATTTATTGCTCTTTTATACTCATGTACTTCAAATAAAGAAATTCTAGTTATTGGTCATAGAGGTGCAATGGGCCATGTGCTTGAAAATACAATTGAATCAGTTCAAAAAGCTATTGAATTAAATGTTGACGGAATCGAAATTGATGTATTCAAATCAAAAACTGGTGAATTAGTAGTATATCACGATCCATTTTTAAGCCGATTATCAAATTCAAATGCATTTATTGAGCAAATATCCTTAGACTCAATAAAAAAAATTGAACTAATTGGAGGGTATTTTATTCCTACGCTCAAAGAAATAGTAGATATAATTCCAGAAAAAATTTTTTTAAATATTGAACTTAAAGGACAGGATACTGCTTTTGAGACTAATAAGATTATCATTAACTATTTAAATACGTATAATTTTCCTGTGTCAAAATTTATTATTTCAAGTTTTAGATGGGATGAATTAAAAAAAATTAGAAGTTTTAATAAGGACATTCCAATTGCAATTCTTGTTGATTCACTATATAAAATTGATGATGCAATAAAACTTGCTAAACAAATCAATGCTGTTTCTCTAAACCCAAATAAAGAGTTTATTACAAAGGAGATAGTAAATAAAATACAATCAAAAAATATTAAAGTTTACCCCTACACAATAAATACTTCAAGGAATATTAGAAAAATGCGTTCAATGGGAGTTGATGCAATCATAACTGATTATCCAGAAAGAATTAAAAGATAAGTTTAGCTAAAATTTATACTATCAGCTATTACAAAATGTTCAAGCTTGAAAATATGCTCCTCGGGTATCATTCTTCCAACTGGAGCAAAATATTTAGAATTAAGATCTGCTAATGTTTTATTCTCAATTAAGTTAAACCCATTTTGAGATAGTAATTTCTGAATTTCTTCGGCAGAATAAAATGAAATCCATGGCTCACCTACCTTTGCTGCTCCATTTGTAATAAATTTAATTGCTTTCTCAGGTTTTAAATAACCGATACCAAAACAAGCCTTGGAGTCTTGTAAAAGAAGTTTATTTACATATGAAATAAAAATTTTTGAATTAGAATTTGAATTTAATTTAGCTAGTTCCTTTAAGGTTAAATCAAGAGATTCTTTTGGAATGTACTGTGATACACCCTCAAGTGTATAAATGGTTGATTTACTTTTATCAAATCCAGCTTTCAAAAGTTGTTCTTCAAGGGATTGGTGGTTAAAATCGATACCAACATAAATTATATTTTCTCTATTTGATATATTCTTAGGAAGTTTAGATAGCTTTATTCCTTGAACTTCAGGCTGGTCAACCTCAAATATTTTTAATTTGAGAGGAAGTTTTAGACGATGAGCTCTTGAGTCATAGCCTGCACCTAGGATAACGTATTGTTCAATACCAGCAGAAGTGCTTTCTTCAATTAAATCATCAATAAATCGTGTTCTGCAGATTAAATGTTCATGCATTCCCTGGACAATCTTATCTCCTAACCAGACACTAATTTTATGTCCTAAAAGCTTTATAATACTAGCTCCAATTACAAAATATTTAGCATAGGGGTCGTAAATAACACGTTTATTAGGTTTTGCAATTGATTCAATCAACCTCTGCTTCGCAACTCCTTGAGCAGTTCCATCTTTTCTGAATATTAAGTTACTCATTGTTAGTATTTATTGATTTCTTAATTACTATATATAAACCAATTTCATTAAATTAATTAAAAAAAATGAAAATTACTTTTTTAGGTCATGCAACCCTAGAAATCCAAATCAATGAATTTAATTTATTAGTTGATCCCTTTATATCAGGTAATCCTATGGCATCTGAAATTAATTTGGATGATTTAAAGCCAGACTTCATTCTTATTTCTCATGCACATCAAGATCACACCCTTGATGTTGAAAAATTAGCAAAGGATAACAACTCGCTAATAATTTCAAATTTTGAAATTGTTAGTCATTTTCAAAGTAAGGGATTAAATGGTCATCCAATGAATCATGGAGGTAAGTGGAATTTTGATTTTGGTGAGTTAAAATATGTTAATGCAATTCATACCTCTACATTTCCTGATGGTTCAAATGGTGGACAACCAGGTGGATTTATTATAACTTCAAATAACAAGTCTATATATATTGCAGGTGATACCGCATTAACATATGATATGAAGCTAATTCCAATAAATTATAATTTAGATTTAGCAATACTTCCAATTGGTGATAATTTTACAATGGGATATAAAGACGCAATGATTGCCTCAGATTTTATTGAATGTAATAAAATATTAGGATACCACTTTAATACATTTGGTTTAATTGAAATTGATCAAAAAAAAGCTGTTGAAGAATTTAAAAAAGTAAATAAAGAATTAATAATAATAAAACCCACAGAACATATAATAATTTAGTTATGAGAAAAATTTATATAATATTATGCATACTAGGAATAGCATTGCCTTACTATAATCTTATTAATTATTTAAAGATAAATAACTGGTCAATGGATGGTTTTTTTAGCCTTCTATATGAAAATTATGCTGTTTCAATGATATCAATGGATTTAACAGTAGCAGCCTCATCCTTCTTAATCTTTTTAATATATAATTTTAGAAAGAAACCAATTAAAATTATTAGATATTTAATCCCCATGTTTTTAGTAGGTTTCTCGCTAGCATTACCACTTTACCTTTATGATACTCACAAAACTAATTAGATAACTCTTTCGATTTTATCATTATACATATTCCAGCATTAATTAGAATAAGAGATATTGTTCCTATTGTAAAAAAATCTAAATTTTGATATTTTCTAATAATTGCTTCTCCAAATATGCATAGTCCTGAGCTAAAAATTAAAATGCCTAAAGTTCCTATAATTGTATACTTATTAATCATCTTTCATTACATTTAAAACTAAAATAATTAAATTCGATTTATGACAGCCCAATTATGGTTTTTTATAATTATTTCATTAGTAATTTTTAACTACTTATTTTCAAATCTTTTAGATTATATGAATCATAGAAATTGGAAAGATGAAATTCCAAACGAGTTAAAAGATTTTTATGATAAAGAGAAATATAAGAAGGCAAAAAATTACGCATTAAGTAAAAATAAGATTAGTCTCTTTTCAAGTTCATTAAGTTTTTTACTCGTAATTTCACTTATTTTTTTCAATGGTTATGGAATTATTGATCAATTTGTTAGCTTTAATCTTTCTAAATCTTTTGAGTCACTTCAAATTAGTTCAAATTTTATCCAATCAGGAGTTTTCTTTTTAATTCTATTTATTCTGAATTCTATTATATCAATACCTTTCTCATATTATAACACATTTGTAATTGAGGAAAAATTTGGTTTTAACAAAACAACTAAGTTGACATTTTTCATTGATATTATTAAATCAACTTTATTATCCTTTTTTATTGGGGGTATTCTACTTTTTCTAGCCCTATACCTCTATGAAAATTTAAATGATGGATTCTGGTTGTGGTTGTGGATTGGGCTTTCATTATTGATGATTCTTATCAATATGTTTTATGCTGATTTAATAGTTCCAATTTTTAATAAACTTACTCCTTTAGATGATGGGGAATTGAGAAATAAAATTGAAAAGTATTCCAAAGATGTTGGGTATCTTTTAAAGAATATATATGTTATTGATGGGTCAAAGAGATCTACAAAGGCAAATGCTTTTTTTAGTGGTTTAGGGCCAAGAAAAACTATTGCACTTTATGATACTTTAATTGAAAAACATACAGAGAACGAACTCGTAGCTGTACTTGCTCATGAAGTAGGTCATTTTAAGAAAAAGCATATTTTCTCTGGATTAATTATGTCGATTATTCAGATTGGAATCATGTCTTTTTTCTTTGAATTATGTCTCAAACTCCCTGAGATTTCAATTGCTCTTGGTGGTTTAGAGTCTAGTTTTCATTTAGGTCTAGTAGGTTTTAGTATTATTTTTTCACCTATATCAATATTGTCAGGTATTATAATGAATTACAATAGCAGAAAAAATGAGTTTGAAGCAGATGCCTATGCAAAAGAAACATTTAATGGAGAGGATCTATCTTTAGCATTAAAAAAATTATCTGTCGATAGTCTATCTAATATATACCCACATCCACTTTATGTATTTTTCCATTATTCACATCCGCCTCTTATTCAAAGATTAAGAGCATTAAAATAAAAAAATATGAGAAGACGAAATTTTATTTTTGATATATTTAGTATTGGAATAATTTCTTCCATGACACCCAAAATCAATGCAAAAGAGTTTATAAACAACAATATGGTTAGATCAATTTCAACATGGAAAACAACTGAGGCTAATTTAAAAGCTGGATTAATGCTAGATAAAGGGATTGATGGACTTAGTGCTGCCGTTTCTGGAGTAGCTATTGAAGAAGAAAACCCAAAGAATACCACAGTTGGATTTGGGGGAGCACCTGATAGATCAGGAAGAGTAACTCTTGATGCGTGTGTTATGAATCATCTTGGAGATTGCGGTTCTGTTGTTGCTGTAGAAAATATTGTGAATGTTGCTAGACTTGCAAAAGATGTTATGGAAAAAACACCTCACGTTATGTTAGCTGGCAAAGGTGCTGAAGAATTTGCTATTTCACAAGGCTATGAAAAGAGAGATTTACTGACAGAAAAGTCAAAAGAGGATTGGAAAAAATGGCTTGAAAATGAAGACTATAAGCCTGTAATTAATATTGAAAATCATGATACTATTGGTATGTTATGCCTTGATAAGAATAATAATATTTCCGGGGCCTGTACAACAAGTGGCTTAGCTTATAAAATGAAAGGGAGAGTTGGAGACTCACCAATAATTGGGTCTGGTTTATTCATAGACAATAAAATAGGTGGAGCTGTTGCAACTGGTCTTGGAGAAGAAGTCCTCAAAACAGTTGGATCATTTTTAGTAGTTGAGCTAATGAGACAGGGAAAGTCACCACAAGAAGCTTGTGAAACTGCAGTTAAAAGAATAGTTTCATCAAATTCTCAGAAAAATAAATTTCAAGTTGCCTATATAGCTATGAACAAAAATGGAGATGTAGGTTCATATAGTGTTGAGCCTGGATTTACATATATGGATTATTTCAATGGTGAAAACAAAGAGAAGGTTACTGAGTCTGCTTTTTAATTAAGAGAATATGGATTTCATTTTATCCATTTCTTCCTCAGCTAACTTTGGATCTACTAAAATTCTACCACTATATTCGTCAGTAATAATTTTTTGCCTTGAGGCGATTTCCATTTGAACTTGTGGAGGTATAGTAAAGTATGAGCCTCCTGATGCATTTCTCTCTATAGGCACAATCGCTAGACCATTTATTACATTAGATCTAATTCTCTTGTAAGCAGCGATAAGATTGTCTTCAATTTTTTTTTCGAATTCCTTTGACTTCTCCAATAATGCTTTCTCCTCTTTTTCAGTCTCTTTTAAAATTTCACCTAACTCTGAGTTCTTGCTTTTAAGATGAGATGTTTTATCATTAATCTTTTCTTTTAGTTCGTCAATAACAACAGTTTTGCTTTCAATTGTATCTTTAAATTGAGCAATCTTTTTTTCTGAGAGCTTAATTTCTAATTCTTGATATTCCTGTTCTTTTACTATAGCATTATATTCTCTATTATTTCTGACTTTTTTTAAATCACCTTCATATTTTTTGTGATTTTCTTTTGAAGTTTTAATTGAGTTTTCTTCAAACTTAATCCCATCCTGACTCTCTTTAATTTCATCTTCAAAACTTAAAAGTCTTTTATTTAATCCCTCGATTTCGTTTTCAAGATCTTCAACTTCTAGTGGAAGTTCACCTCTAATGCTTCTAATTTGATCAATTCTTGAATCAATTAACTGAAGATCAAAAAGAGCTCTTAAC
The DNA here is from genome assembly GCA_902622595.1 of uncultured Bacteroidota bacterium. Classification (GTDB taxonomy): domain Bacteria; phylum Bacteroidota; class Bacteroidia; order Flavobacteriales; family Flavobacteriaceae; genus Marisimplicoccus. The sequence continues at coordinate 25,278 of CACNQM010000006.1, read as the reverse complement.
TTTTCTTCGACCGATGTTTCAACTTTTTTTGCCATTTTAATAATATTTTACTGGGTTATTATTGTTCTCAGATAAAAGGAACGTAAAATTAGGTAATTTTTTATTAAGAAATTCTTTAATTATCAATTTTATATGGTTTTCACTTTCATAATGACCAATATCAACTAGAATAGCTTTATTATCTGTCTCAAAAAAATTATGATATTTTAGATCTGAAGTAATAAATGCATCAACTTCAGAATCTAATGAGTTTTTTATTGCAAAGCTTCCAGAGCCCGCCACAACAGATACTTTTGATATAGTCTTATTTATTTTTTTTGAATGTCTAAGGTACTTGATATTTAGTTTATCCTTAATTAAATCAAAAAAACTATTTTCATCTTTTGGTTGATCTAATTTTCCAAGTATACCCATACCAGTTTTTATTATATTTAATCCATCTTTTTTTGGAATAAGCGTTGAAAGGTCTTTCAAACCTATTTTTTTTGCCAGAAAATAGCTTATTCCTTCCGGGTGGTTATCTAAAGAAGTATGTATTGCATATATAGATATATTATTCTTAACAGCATTTATTATTGATTTTTGAACATAGCCAGAGTCAGATGTTATTTTCTTTAAACCATTAAAAATTATAGGATGATAGCTAATTATAAGATTACAATCTTTTTTAATAGCTTCATCTATCACCTCACTAGTTGTATCTAATGTTATTAAAATATTTGTAACTAAAGATTCTGGATTTCCTACAATTAGCCCAACATTATCAAAGTCTTCTGCGATAGATGTAGGCATCCAATCATTAAGAATTTCACTAATTTCACTAACTTTCATATAAGTGTAGTTTCATAGCAAATATAATATTATCTTTCCCAAGGTGAAAAAATTGAAATTTTTATTATACCCAATCTCAGTATTATATAGTATATACTCATCTTTTCGAAATTTATTATTTGATTTTGGATTAATCGACTCAATTGAATATAAAATACCAACAATTGGTATTGGTAATTTATCGACTGGGGGAACAGGAAAATCAATAATTGTTGATTATCTGATTGAGAAATTTAAGAAAAATAAAAAAATTACTACTCTAAGTAGAGGATATAACAGAAAAACAAAGGGATTTGTTCATGCCTCCAAAAGTTCAGATGCATATGAAATAGGTGATGAACCATTTCAATTCTTCTCAAAGCATCCTGAAATTAATGTAGTTGTATGTGAAGATCGAAGAAAGGGTATGAATATTATACTCAAAAACTTATCTGATACAGAATTATGTATTTGGGATGATGTTTTTCAACATAGATTTGTAAAACCAGGTTTAATGATATTGTCAACTACCTTCCAATTTCCTTTTTATAGGGATGAGATTCTTCCAATTGGAAATTTAAGGGAAAATAAAGATTCTTCAAAAAGAGCTGATATTATTGTTGTGACAAAATGCCCAATTGATATGCAAGTTAATGATAAAAAATTGTTTATTGAGTCTCTGAATCTTCTTGAATATCAGAAGGTTTTTTTTAGTACATTATCTTATAAGAAAAAAATTAAATCCGATTTGGATGAAGTAAATATTGATATTTTAGCTAATAACGAGTTTATTTTAGTTACTGGAATATCAGATTCCTCATACTTAGTTAACTTTCTTAAAAGTAAAGCATTTAACTTCAAGCACTTAAAATATTCAGACCATTATAATTTTAACAAACTTTCAATAGAGAAAATAAGGAGTCTATCTGATGGTAAGAAAATACTGACTACTGAAAAAGATTTTGGAAGACTTAAACCAAAGATTAGCGATAGAGATATTTACTTTATTGAAGTATCAATGCATTTTGATTCTGAAGTTAATGAACTTAATTTTGATGAGGTTATCTCTGAATATCTAAATCAAGACTAAAGCACGTGTTTGTGAGCCTTATATGATGATCTAACAAGAGGACCACTTTCAACGTGTCTGAACCCCATCTCTTTTGCAATAATTTCATATTCTTTAAATTCTTCAGGGGTAATAAAATTGTTAACTGGAAGATGTTTTTTTGATGGCTGAAGATATTGACCAAGAGTTACAATATCTACTCCAACATTTATGAGATCATTTAGAGTCTCCAAAACCTCATGTTTTTCTTCACCAAGTCCCAGCATAATTCCTGACTTTGTTCTGTTTATTCCGTTATCTTTTAAATATTTTAATACATCTAGGCTCCTGTCATATTTTGCTTGAACTCTTACCTCTCTGGTAAGCCTTCTAACAGTTTCAAGATTGTGTGAAACAACTTCGGGTGAAACTTCAATAATTCTATCGATATTCTCAGTTTCTCCTTTAAAATCAGGTATTAGTGTCTCTATTGTTGTTTTTGGATTTAGATCTCTGACAGCTTTAACAGTTTCAGCCCATATTATAGAACCTCCATCTTTCAAGTCGTCTCTATCTACTGATGTCAAGACAGCATGTTTAACCCCCATTATGTTAATTGATCTAGCAACTTTAAATGGTTCAAATTCATCTGCTGGAAGAGGACTACCAGTCTGAACGTTACAGAAGCCACAAGATCTTGTACATATATTTCCAAGAATCATAAATGTAGCAGTTCCTTCCGTCCAACACTCTCCCATATTAGGGCAATTTCCAGAGACACAGATTGTATGAAGATTATTCTTTTCTACAGTTGATCTAAGCTCAGTGTATTTTTTCCCAATTGGAAGTTTAACACGAATCCAGCTTGGCTTTTTAGTTCTGACCTTATTTTCAGATGTCTTTTTAGGTAAGCTAAGCTTTACCCATCCTTTGTTTACTGTTTTTGAAACTGACATCTTACAAAGATACAAACTATATAAACCTAGTCAAAATATATCCTAGAGCAAAAAGAGTAAGAAATAAAATTCCAGTGATACTAAGGATTCTCATTGATTTAGAAGGTCTATGGGATTTGGGCATATTCTTACTTATAACTAATTTATAATTTAAAATTGCGTAAAAAGGTGCAGTAACAAAGGATAATACTGTGGCTATTTCAACCAATGCCCCCATTTCAGACAGCAGATAATAAAATATTAACATTGTACCCAATGATAAAACCGAAATCCAATGAAAATAATAGTTCTTATTAGTTTGTTTTGTTAATAATTGAGTTGCTCTTGACATTGTTCTGGGTGAAGCATCGAGACAAGTAATTGTTGTACTTAGCATTGTTGTAAATGCACAAATTGAAATTATTAGATAAAAACTATCTCCCAAATTAGATGTGTATAATTCTATTAATTGTCCTGCAAATACGCTACCACTATCTGAAAAACTAACTCCTGAATTATACATAACTAATGCACCTAGACTTACAAAACAAATTCCCAAAATAACAGTGGCTATGTATCCAACATTAAAATCAAATAGACCTTCTTTATTCGTTATTTTTTGATTTTTATTTTTTTCTATGGCCCAAATTGAATGCCATATTGAAATATCTAATGGTGCGGGCATCCAACCCATAAAAGCCACAAGAAATACAAGACCAGTACCAGTAGGAAAAACTTGTTCAAAGCTATATATTTCATCTGAATTAAAAGATGCAACTCCAGTAGAAAAAATTGTGCTTACAGCTAAAATTAAAATTATTATTTTGATCATTTTATCTAAAAGCTGATATCTACCAAATAGAAGAATTACATAACATCCAATTGTAATTATTAGACTCCATATAACCATGTTGTCTGTTATTCCAAAAAGACTAGATGCTAGACCTGCGGTAACGATAGTGACTGCAGTTTGAATAGTAAACATTGTAGCAAGATTCATTATGAAATATATTATTAAAAATATTTTGCCAACTTTATAATATCCATCTAATAAACTTTCTCCAGTTGCCATTGCATATCTTGGACCATACTGAAAAAATGGATACTTAAAAATATTCACTAATATGAGAGCCCAAATTAAACCCCATCCAAAATCAGCACCAGCACGAGTTGATTGAACTAAATGTGAAACTCCAATGGCAGCCCCTGCAAAAAGTAAACCAGGTCCAAGTTTAGAAATTAATTTGATCATTGGATTTCTTTAGCACATTCTGAGCCTGAAGGAATTTTCCCACACATACTACATGGTTCATCAGATTTATTCAGAAAAGGACTTTGGCTAGCACATGTACCAGAAAACTCTCCATCCTTTTTAAAAATTAGTTTTATTGCAATACCTGAAAAAGCTATAGCTATGAGCCCTACAGAAATTAGAAATATCTCCATTGGACAAAGCTATAAAAAAATCGTAATTTTAGTTGTGCTTAACTTAATTATGAATATTAAGTTTTATTTAGTTTGGTTGTTAATAATATTTGCAACTAGCTCATGTGACTTTAATAATGTTGGGGTTTCTGATTCTGAAATTCAAACAGCTTCTGCTTGGAGTATTAATGATCAGCCTCCCACATTCCCTCAATGTGAAAATCTAAAAAATAAAGAGCACTTGGATTGTTTTAAAAATATTATCGAAGTTGAAATTAATAATTTTTTAAATGATAAGGTTTTTCCAGTTGATACACCTGAGTTTATATTGACATTAAAAATTGATACATTAGGTAAATTTTCTTTAGATAAGTTCACTCCCTCAGAAAAATTAAATTCAGTATCAATAAACATGATTAAAAATGCTGTAGAGAATATTCCTAACGCGTTACCTGCAATAAAAACAAATGTTGGAGAGTTTGTTGAAGTAACCTTTAACCTAACATTTAAACTCAATTATGAATAATAAATTTGATGATACCTGTGTAATCATGGGAATTGACCCTGGTACAAATATTATGGGTTTTGGAATAATTAAAGTTGAGAAAAAGGAGATGAAATTGATAGATATGATAGAATATAAACTACCAAAATCAGATGATCATAATATAAAGCTTTCCAAAATTTTTAAAAAAACAAATGAGTTAATAAAAATTCATAAACCAAATTATATTTCAATCGAGTCACCTTTTTTTGGAAAAAACGTTCAATCAATGTTGAAATTAGGGAGAGCTCAAGGAGTATCAATAGCTGCTGCTTTAAATTCTAAAATTCCTATTACTGAATATTCACCCAAAAAAATAAAAATGGCAATTACCGGAAATGGTAATTCAAGTAAAGAGCAAGTTGCTAAAATGTTGAAAAGTATGCTTGAAATTAAAGAACTCCCAAAAAATCTTGATTCAACTGATGGTCTAGCTGCTGCTGTATGTCATTTTTTTAATTTTCAAAATGAAAAACAGAAAAAAAAATACTCAGATTGGTCTAGTTTTATTGATAAAAACCCAAATAAAATTGCTTAATTGCCAAAATGCTTATAAAAATTCTGAATTGTTTCTATACCTATAAAGAAGTTCTTTACACCAAAATTTTCGTTAGGAGAATGTATTGCATCACTATCAAGCCCAAAACCCATCAGAACTGTCTTAATGCCTAAAATGCTCTCAAACATTGGGACTATTGGAATACTGCCCCCATCTTTTTGTGGAATAGGCTTTATTCCAAAACTATCTTTATAGGCATTTATTGCTGCTTCATAACCCTTAAAGTCCTCAGGAGTTACATATGGATTTCCACCGTGATGAGTTGAAACTTCAACTGAAACCGTATCAGGTGCTATATTTTGAATATGATTTTTAAATAGCTCACTTATTTTTTCCCAATTTTGATTTGGAACTAACCTCATTGAAATTTTTGCATTAGCTTCACTTGGTATAACTGTTTTAGATCCCTCACCAATATATCCACCCCAAATCCCGTTAACATCAAGTGTAGGGCGAATAGATTTTCTCTCTAATGTAGAATATCCTTCTTCACCTTTTATTTCAGATAGACCCAATGAATCCTTAAATTTTTGAACATTAAATTTTGATTTTTCTTCAATAATATCTCTTTTAGATTTTTCAATTTCAACGACATCATCATAAAATCCTGGAATAACAATTTTACCTTTCTCATCCACTAGTGAACTTATAATCTGTGATAAAGTATTAATTGGATTAGCAAGTGTTCCACCATATGTCCCAGAATGAAGATCTCTGTTAGGACCGGTTAATTTAATTTCCATATATGATAACCCTCTAAGTCCAACTGTAAATGTTGGATTGTCTAGACTACTTAACCCGGTATCTGATATAAGAATCACATCTGCACTTAGTTTTGACTTATTATCAAGAAGAAACTTCTCTAAGTTTTCACTACCAACCTCTTCTTCACCTTCAATCATAAACTTTACATTACAATTAAGTTTATTTTTTTTTATCAACTGTTCAAATGCTTTGACATGCATAAAAACTTGACCCTTATCATCACATGCACCTCTAGCAAAAATTGCTCCCTCTGGATGAATATCAGTTTTCTTAATTATTGGTTCAAAAGGGGGGCTGTTCCAGAGCTCTAATGGATCAGGTGGTTGAACATCATAGTGACCATAAACAAGAATTGTTGGATATGAAGGATTAATTATTTTTTCACCATATACTATAGGGTGCCCATTGGTTTGATAAACTTTTGTTGAATCACAACCAGACTTTAAAAGCTCATTTGATAGCCAATTTGCCGTTGTGTTCATATATTTTGAAAATTTTGAATCTGCGCTTACAGATGGTAGCTTCAAAAATTCAAATAATTCGTTCAGGTATTTATTTTTTTCCTCCTCAGATAATGTACTTGCAGTTGACATATTTTTTAAAAACTTATTTATATTTGTTCACCTTTTGCGGGTGTGGTGAAATTGGTAGACACGCTAGACTTAGGATCTAGTGCCTAACAGCATGGGGGTTCGAGTCCCTTCACCCGCACTATTTTAGTCAGAGGGGCTATATCCAGCTCCTTTAACAAATCTTCCAGGAAATTTACCCGTATGATTACTTTCAGATAAAACCTGAATACCATTCACAAAAACATCTTCGACACCAACTGCAAATTGAAGTGGTTCCTCGAAAGTTGCTTTATCTTCAATAAGGTTGGGATCAAAAATAACTACATCTGCAAAAAAGCCTGGTTTTAAATAACCTCTATTTTTAATTCCAAGATTATCAGCGGGAAAGCCAGTTAGTCTTCGAATTGCTTCTTCCATTGATATTAATTTTTCATCTCTTACATATTTGCCAAGAACTCTTGCAAAACTACCAAAAGCTCTGGGATGTGTTATAAAATCTTTTGATATATCAGAATAAGATCCAGCATCAGAGTCAAATGCAACCCATGGTAACTTAATTTTTTTTCTAACATTTTCTTCAGACATACTAAAATATATACATTGAATTCTACTACCATCTTCTATAATTAGATTAACTATTGCTTCTTCAGGGGATTCATTTCTTAATTTAGCAGCATCAGCGATAGTCATTCCTCTGTATTTATTTGACATAGACTTTTTGTTAAATCCAACCATCAAAATATCTTCTGGAGGTTGCTCTGATAGTTCCTTTCTTATATCTTTAAAAAGCCTCTCTCTTATATCAGGTTTTTTCATTCTATTAATCCATGCCTCTCTTCCGCCTTCTTGAACCCAAGTTGGAATAACACCAGTTAGACCAGTTGAAGAAGCAGGGTAAGTATACATATCTGCAGTAATTTTTAAACCATTTTCTCTTGCATTTTCAACTTTATTTATTACTGTGTCTAATAAATGCCAATTAGGTTTTCTTGAAGTTTTAAGATGATAAATTTGTGCAGGTATGTTTGCTCTTTCAGCAATTTCAAGTAATTCATCAAGTGCTTCAAGAACATTTGAGTCTTCGTTCCTCATGTGAGAAATATATCTTCCTCCATATGAAGAAGCAACCTTTGACAACTCAACTAATTCGTCAGTATCAGCATAGTCACCTGGAGCATATATTAAAGAAGATCCTATACCTATTGCACCTTGCATCATAGCAAGCTTGACAATGTTTCTCATTGATTCCATTTCACTTGGTGTTGCTTTTCTATTTGCATATCCGATTTCTTGAATTCTAACAGTTGCAGCACCAAGGTAAGAAGCAATATTAGTTGAAACTCCACTTGATTCTAAATTTTCCATTGCTTCACCAAAAGAAACATAATTATTTGTGTTTATCGAACCTCTTGGGCCAGGAGATGTCCCCTCCCCAAAAACTTCTAATGTGACTCCTTGTTTTAAGTCACTTAGTGATCTACCATCCTGCATTAAAGTGTTATACCCCCAACTTAGCATATTTATAAAGCCTGGAGAAACTATTTTTCCTGAAGCATCTATTCTTTGTTTAGCAATAAAATTATTTTTTTTACCTACGTAGAAAATTGTATCATTATTAATGGCAACATTACCAATATATCCACTCATTCCTGTTCCATCATGAATGACTCCGCCACTGATTAAAACGTCAACATCAGTAGGTTCATTTTCACATGATAATGTAAATAACACAAATAGTAAAAGTAATTTTTTCATTTTTCTATGATTGATTTCAATTTATCAAAAATTTCAGTATTGTCATAAACACCAGTGAAGTTAGATGAATTATAACCATAACTATAGACTGGAACCATTTCAGCAGTGTGATTCTCTGATGAGTATTCCGTTTTCACAATGGATTCTTCTACATCACCATCAATTATTGAAGCGCCCCCTGTTTCATGATCACCTGTTACCACAACTAGGGTATTTTTATTATTATCAGCATAGTCATAAGAACTTTTAATGGCACTGTCAAACTCCAGCATCTCACTCAGTAAATATTCAGGATCGTTATCGTGTTCAGCCCAATCAATTTGAGAACTCTCAACTAAAAGGAAGAAAGGTTTATTATAACTTTTGAGTTTTAGAAGAGTAATATCAATAATATCGTTAAGGGATGGTTCTCTACCAAGATACTTTTCACTTGGATCATCATAGGCTGTAAAAAATCCAATATTTTTTGAATCAGTATTTTTATATTCTTCTAAATTATTTACAAAAACATATTTATCCATTTCTTCAATCAAATTCCTATTATCCTCTCTATCATTAAAGTATCTTTCTCCACCTCCAACAAATAAATTAATATTACTTTTCGATAATTCAACAGCAATGTTATCATATTCGTATCTGCTTTTTGACTTTGAATAATAAGCTGCAGGAGTAGCATGCACTATGGTAGAAGTTACTAAAATTGCAGTCATGTAACCTTTATCTCTACAAATTTCTAAAATAGATTTAACAGGATTGAAGTCTTTATCCAGTCCCAATACCCCATTGTAAGTTTTTACACCACTAGATAATGCAGTTCCACTTGCAGCTGAATCAGTTATAAGATCGTCAACAGAATGAGTCTTACTTAAACCTATATATTCTGACCTTTCAAGTGGAGTATAATTATCATTTGAATACATACTGGTTGAAACTTGAGATATACCCATACCATCACCTATCATCATTATGATATTTGGAGATTCAGATTGATCATTGCAAGAATTTAATGCTGATAAAATTAATATCATCAAGATAGATTTATAAAACATGTTCCAAATTTAATTTTTTAATTTATAAATATTGTAGTTTTCCTGTTAAGGAATCAATAAACTTTTTATTTTTTTCAGCATTATCAATAATATATTTTGAGTTAGCTTTTCCAGATTTATTTCTAAGCTCTTCTGAATCATATAACTCAATAAAACATTTGTAAAACTCATTAGAATTATTTACTGAGATTACTCCACCCAAGGAAGTTAAATCCTCAGCTTCTGAAAAACCTTGAAAATTTTTACCAATCAGAATTGGAACAGAAAAAATAGCAGGTTCTAGAATATTATGAAGACCTTTATTTCCCATTCCACCTCCAACATAAGCAATATCCGCATACCTATATAAATACTTTAAAATACCAATTGAATCAATTATTAAAATGTTTTTCTTGAAATCATATTCATTATTTAGGTCTGAAAACTTAATACAATTGTCTCCATACTTTCTTTTTAAATTGTTTAAAAAATTTATGGATATATCATGAGGAGCTATAATAGATTTAATGTTACTCATTATGACTCTGTCAATTAATTCAATATCATTTTCCCAAATACTTCCAGCTACAAAACACTTTTCATTGTTTATAAATTTTTCAACACTTGTTACTCGTTTATTTTTTTTTAATGTGTTGATAACAGAAGTGTATCTTGAATCACCTGAAATATGTACATTCTCTAATGAGTTTTTTTCAAGTATTTTTTTGGAATTATTATCCTGAACATAAAAAAAGTCAATTTTCATAAGTTGCTTTAAAAACCAAGATCCGTAGAACTTAAAATAAAACTGAGATTTATTAAACTTTGAAGAAAGAGAATAAATTAGAGAGTTATTCTCCTTTAAATAGTGAATGTAATTAGACCAAATATCATTTTTAATAAAAATTACAATTTTTGGGTTCACGGCACTTACAAATCTTTTTGCATTAAAAGATGTGTCTAGTGGTAGATATATTTTTGAATCTGCATATTTGTATTCTTTAGAATTTTCATATCCTGATGGGGAAAAGAACGTTACTATAATTTTAATATTATCAAACCTATTTTTTAATATCTCAATAATTGGTTTAGCTATTTCAAATTCACCTAAAGAAGAAACATGAAACCAAATATTTTTTTCATTTGGGTTAACTTCCTTCTTCAAAATTTTAAATGCTTTCTTCCTTCCTTTATAAGATAAATTAATTTTACTAGACAAAAGCCTTAAGGGTTGGCATATTATGAATGCTAGAACAATAAAAAAATCATAAATAATTTTCACTTAATCCTTTTTCCAAAAATACTTTTTTAATTTTGTTTTTAATGAAAAAAATAAATATGGTTGACCTTAATGGTCAATACAGAAAAATTAGGTGGCAAGTAAACAGAGAGATAAAAAAAGTAATTAAGTCCTCTTCTTTTATTAATGGTCCTATTGTTAAAGAATTTCAGAAAAATTTAGAAGAATATTTGAATGTTAGACATGTTATACCTTGTGCTAATGGTACAGATGCTCTTCAAATCTCACTTATGGCTCTAGATTTAAAAAAAGGAGATGAGATTATAACTACAAACTTTTCATTTGCCTCAACCATTGAAGTTATTCTTTTACTTGGCCTTAAACCAGTTATAGTAGATATAGATCCAAAAACTTTTAACATAGACCCAAGTTTAATTGAGAATAAAATAACTGAAAGGACGAAAGTCATTATACCAGTTCACCTTTTTGGTCAGTCTTGTAGAATTGAGGAAATAATTGAAATCGCAAATAAAAATAATTTACAAGTTATAGAGGATAATGCTCAAGCACTCGGATCCCAATATAAGTTTTCAAATTCAGAAAAACAGATGACAGGCACAATTGGGGATATAGGTACTACATCTTTTTTTCCATCAAAAAACTTAGGCTGTTATGGAGACGGAGGTGCAATATTTACTAATTCTGATAATTTAGCATATAAAATGAGAGGGATTGTTAATCATGGGATGTATGAGAGATATTATCATGATGAAATTGGAGTAAATTCAAGACTTGATTCTATTCAAGCTGCTATACTAAATGTCAAATTAAAATATTTAGATAAGTATAATCAAAGTAGGAAGCAATCTGCACACCTTTACAATCAAGCATTTGAAAAAGTTGACAAGATTCAAACCCCGTTTGTTGAGTCGGATATTGATTCTCATGTTTATCATCAATACACACTCAAAGTTCCATCTGAATTTAGAGATAGTCTAGCCGAACACCTATCAAAAAATAATATTCCATTTGGAATATATTACCCATTGGGTTTCCATGAACAAAAAGCATATAAACAAGAGTTTTTTTCTGACAAGGATTTTCCTGTAACAAATAAGATTAAAGATCAGGTAATCTCATTGCCAATGCATACTGAACTAACTAGGAAACAGATAAAGCATATAGCTAATACTATAATTAGTTTTTTTGAATAATTTATCAATTAATTTACCTTATTTAATAATAGTCTAAATCCTGTCTACAATTACTTCTCTGTTTGTTTTTCTAATTAATCCTTGAAGTGTATTTCCAGGTCCTACTTCATAAAACTCTTTAACCCCATCATCAATCATCTTATTAATAGTTTGATTCCAAAGAACAGCACCAGTTAGCTGCTTTAAAAGATTTGTTTTAATTTTTGCAGGTTCTTCCTCAGGATATCCTGTAAAATTTTGATATATTGGGCATGAAGGCTTTATAAAATCAGTTTCTTCAATACCTTTTTTTAGATCATTAACGGCTGAATTCATTAATTCAGAGTGGAATGCACCACTAACAGGAAGAATTAATGCTCTTCTCGCACCTTTTTCCTTTAGTATTTCACAGGCTTTCTCAACTGATTTAATTTCACCTGAAATTACTAACTGCCCAGGACAATTATAATTTGCTGGTTTAACTACTCCATCTATCTCACTACATGATGACTCTATAATTTCATCTGATAAGCCTAAAATTGCAGCCATCGTTCCATTTGTATCTTGACACGCTTTTTGCATTGCATTTGCTCTAATTGAAACTAATTTAAGTCCATCTTCAAAACTTATTGCATTAGATGCAACTAGTGCAGAAAATTCTCCTAACGAGTGCCCTGCGCATACATCTGGAGCAAATGTCTTTGAAGTTAGAGCTAAAATAGCTGAGTGAATAAAAATAGCTGGTTGAGTCACCTTTGTCTGAAGTAAGTCTTCATCTGTTCCTTCAAACATTAATTCTGTAATATTAAAATTTAAAATTTTATTAGCTTTTTTAAATAGAGCTCTAGACTCTGAAACCTCATTATACAAAGCTTGCCCCATTCCTGGTTTTTGAGATCCTTGTCCTGGGAATACATATGCTTTCATACTATTTTCTTTTGTAGGTTAGAAATGAATACTTAATCTTTTCATCACCATTTATTTCATTAGTTTCTTCTTTAATAAGTTTAAATTTCTCCTCGGGAATCTCTGGGAAATATGCATCTCCATCATAATCTTTGTATACCCTAGTTAATTCAATTTTATCTGCTATATCTATTGTCTGTGTGTAGATCTCTCCTCCTCCAATAATAAACGGTTGAGAATCATTTTTGCAATGGGAAAGTGCTTCTTCAATACTTTTACAGACAATAATTCCATCATTATTATAATTTGTATTTCGGGTCACTACTATATTTAATCTATTAGGTAATGGGTATGGAAGAGACTCAAAAGTTTTTCTTCCCATTATTACCGCGTGATTTGAAGTAAGTTCTTTAAACCTGATTAAATCTTTTGGTATATGCCATATGAGTTTGTTATTATTCCCAATAACATTATTAATTGAGGCTGCAGCAATAATTGTAAGTTCGTTAGTCATAAATTATACTGAAATTTTACCTTTAATTGGAGGATGAGAATTATAATTTAGTATATCGATATCCTCAAATTTAAAATCTTCAATATTCTTAACCTCTTTGTTTAATTTTAGGGTAGGAAGTGGCATGGGATCTCTACTTAATTGGAGCTCTACTTGCTCAATATGATTTAAATATATATGAGTATCACCAAAAGTATGTATGAAATCACCTACTTCATACTCACATACCTGAGCTATCATGTGAGTTAATAGAGAATATGATGCAATGTTAAAAGGAACACCTAAAAAAACATCTGCACTTCTCTGGTACATTTGGCATGAAAGTTTATTTTCAGAAACATAAAATTGAAAAAAAGCATGACAAGGAGGTAATGCCGCTTTACCATTTTTAACATTTTCATCGAAAGATTTTGAGCTATCAGGTATAATATTAGGGTTCCATGCAGTCACAATCATTCTTCTGCTTGAGGGATTTTTTTTTAATGATTTTATGACATTATTAAGTTGATCAACTCCATCGCTATTCCAATTTCTCCATTGGTACCCATATATAGGGCCAAGATCACCATTTTTATCTGCCCATTCATCCCAAATAGTTACGCCATTATCCTTCAGATATTTAATATTTGTATCACCATTAATAAACCAAATTAATTCATGTATGATTGACCTTAAATGTAATTTCTTTGTAGTAACCAATGGAAATCCATCTTGAAGATTAAATCTCATTTGATGTCCGAAAACACTTATTGTTCCAGTTCCTGTTCTATCCTTCTTCTCGACTCCGTTATCTTTTATATGCTTAAGTAAATCAAGGTATTGTTTCATTTTATACTTTTTCTCGAATTAAGTTCATCTCTAAGTTTTGCCGCCATTTCATAGTCTTCATTTTGTAAACTATTTTCAAGCATTTTTTTGATATTATTAGTTGAAATTTTTTTTATGTCTTTAGACTTCATATAACTTTTATTTGAATTTTCATCTTTAAAGAAATTGTTGTCGGTAAAATTAATTTCCTCAGAATATTTCTTATCATCATCAAATCCAGCTTCATCCAAAATATCTTTTTTTACAAAAATTGGTGCATTAAATCTTATTGATAACGCAATTGCATCAGATGTTCTAGAGTCAATTTTAATTACATCATCATTATTTTCACAAACAATATTTGAAAAAAATACTCCATCTTTAAGATTACTAATTATTACATGATTGAATTTGATCCCGAATTTTTCAGCAAAACTCTTAAAAAGTTCATGAGTAAGTGGTCTTGATGTTTTTATTTTTTTTTCTAGACCAATTGCAATCGCTTGAGCTTCAAAGCCTCCTATTACTATTGGTAATTTTCTGGAACCATTTGTCTCTTGAAGTATAAGGGCAAATGCACCTGAGGTATTATCACTGTAAGAAATTCCTTGAATTTTTAGCTCTACTAATTCCATCCAAAATTATAATGACACAAATTAATTAAATAAAATTTAAATCTCATTAGAGCACTATAGGAAATATTTTTTTTATCATTAAATTCGCATAAAATTATTCTATATGAAAACTGTTCAGTTTAGAGAAGCAATATGCGAAGCTATGTCGGAAGAAATGAGAAGAGACGAAAGAGTCTACTTGATGGGAGAAGAAGTAGCAGAATATAATGGTGCATACAAAGCTTCAAAGGGAATGCTCGATGAATTCGGAGAACTTAGAGTAATAGATACACCAATATCTGAAGCGGGATTTTCAGGAGTTGGTGTTGGTTCTACAATGGTTGGAGCTAGGCCTATTATTGAATTTATGACATTTAATTTTTCCTTAGTTGGTATTGATCAGATAATTAACAATGCTGCAAAGATCAGGCAGATGTCTGGTGGTCAATTTCCATGTCCAATTGTATTTAGAGGTCCAACTGCTTCTGCAGGACAGCTTGGAGCGACTCATTCTCAAGCTTTTGAAAGTTGGTTTGCAAACTGTCCTGGCTTAAAAGTAATTGTGCCATCAAATCCTTATGATGCAAAAGGTCTATTGAAATCTGCAATTAGAGATGATGATCCAGTAATTTTTATGGAATCAGAACAAATGTATGGTGACAAAGGAGAAATACCTGAGGGAGAATATACACTTCCAATAGGTGTTGCTGACATAAAAAGAAAAGGTAAAGATGTGACAGTAGTATCATTTGGAAAAATTATAAAAGAGGCATTTAAGGCTGCTGATGAACTTGAAAAAGAAGGAATTGAATGTGAAGTTATCGATCTAAGAACACTAAGACCAATTGACTATGATACAGTTTTAGAGTCAGTTAAGAAAACTAATCGACTTGTAATTCTAGAAGAAGCTTGGCCTTTTGGAAATATTTCAACAGACATATCTCACAAAGTTCAAAATGAAATTTTTGATTTTCTAGATGCGCCAATTGAAAAAGTAAATAATGCAGATACTCCAACTCCTTACTCACCAGTTTTATTAGAAGAGTGGCTTCCAAATAGTGAGGAAGTTATTAAGGCAGTTAAAAAAGTTCTATATGTTTAACCAACAAGGAGTGGTGCTATAACTAGAGCAACTACAGCGATTAATTTAAGAAGAATGTTTAATGATGGCCCAGAAGTGTCTTTAAAAGGATCACCAACGGTATCACCAACAACTGCCGCTTTATGAGCTTCAGAACCCTTTCTTCCGTCTTCCTCAATCATCTTTTTTGCATTATCCCACGCACCACCAGCATTTGATTGAAAAATTGCCATTAAAACACCACATGAAGTAACCCCAGCTAAAAGACCACCAAGCATTTCTGCACCACCTGAAAATCCAATTATAACTGGAACTGATATTGCCATTAAGCCTGGAAGTACCATCTCTCTTAGGGCAGCTTGTGTAGAAATTTCAACACATTTGCTATACTCTGCAACACCGTCAGCATCATTAAAGACCTTTAAGTCTTCTTTAGACGCCTTTGACAGATCTGAATCATACTTTCTCATTATTTCAAGTGCAGCTTTTAATTTTGGTAAGTCTTTAAATTGTCTTCTTACTTCCTCTATCATACTCATTGCTGCTTTACCAACTGCCTTCATTGAGAGAGCTGAAAAAACAAATGGTAACATTGCACCAAGTAAAAGTCCAGCCATAACAACTGGTTTAGAAATATCAATTGCAGTAATTTGAGCAGTTTGCATATACGCTGCAAATAAAGCTAGAGCTGTAAGAGCAGCTGATGCAATGGCAAAACCTTTACCTATTGCAGCAGTAGTATTTCCAACTGCATCAAGCTTATCTGTTCTTTCTCTTACTTTAGGATCTAACTCAGCCATTTCTGCAATACCTCCAGCATTATCAGAAATAGGTCCATAGGCGTCAACTGCTAACTGAATACCAGTATTAGCAAGCATACCAACAGCAGCAATTGCTATTCCATAAAGGCCTGCAAATTCATATGAAAATAATATTGCAGCACATATGAATATTATTGGTAGAGCTGTGGAAATCATTCCAACACCAAGACCGCTTATAATTGTAGTTGCAGGTCCAGTCTCTGATTGTTCAACAATTGATAGAACAGGTTTTTTCCCAGTTGCAGTGTAATATTCTGTTACTTTACCGACCAAAAGACCTGCTATTAAACCACTGATTGTAGCAATGAAAACTCCCATTGAAGTGTATTCAGTATCACTAAATATCCATGATTCAGGAAGTAAATATTGTATCAAGAACCAAGTTATTGCAATCATTAATCCAGCTGAAATGAATTCACCCAAATTTAAAGCCTTGTGAGGATCACCACCTTCTTTGACTTTAACAAAAAAAGTTCCTATAATTGACATTATTATTCCTGAAGCAGCAATAAATAAAG
This sequence comes from uncultured Bacteroidota bacterium, assembly GCA_902622595.1. GTDB lineage: Bacteria > Bacteroidota > Bacteroidia > Flavobacteriales > Flavobacteriaceae > Marisimplicoccus. The sequence goes on along the minus strand of CACNQM010000006.1, from coordinate 8,143 downwards.
GAAGTAATACTGCATTAATTTCAATCCCAGAGAATTCGTTTAAACCAACAAAAGCTGCACCTAATACCATTGCTCCAATAATTGATCCAACAAACGACTCAAATAAATCTGCTCCCATTCCAGCAACATCTCCAACATTATCTCCAACATTATCTGCAATAGTTGCAGGATTCAAAGGATGATCCTCAGGGATACCAGCTTCAACTTTTCCTACTAAATCAGCACCAACATCTGCAGCTTTGGTATATATTCCTCCACCAACTCTGGCAAACAAAGCAATAGATGAAGCACCAAGGGAAAATCCAGATAAAACTTGTATTACAGTGTTTATGTCTGTAAACATCGGTCTATATATAATAAATAGGGAACCTACTCCTAGAACACCTAATCCAACCACACCCATTCCCATTACAGAACCACCAGAAAATGCAATTTCAAGTGCTTTTCCAAGGGAATCTTGAGCAGCATTGGTAGTCCTTACATTAGCCTTTGTTGCAACTTGCATACCAATAAAACCAGCAAGACCAGAACATAACGCGCCTACGACAAAAGATACTGCAACCAACCAGCTACTTCCTTCATTAATACCTTTAAATGCCAATAATACGGCAGTTATAATCACAAAAACTGATAATATTTTATATTCAGCCTTTAAAAATGCCATTGCACCATCTGCAATATTTTTAGCAATTTTGGCCATTTTTTCATTTCCAACTTCTTTCTTTGAGACTGATGAATTTTTAATAAAAACAAATATCAAAGCAATTACACCAGCTAACGGGATAAGATTTATGTAGTCCATTTTTAAATTTTTTTCAAATATAATACAATGCTAAAAACGGAAAGCAAAAATATTGAGAAAGATAAAATTAAATTTCCTTTTTGATTAATTTTAGGATTGTCTCATAATCTGACTTGTTTTCAACAAAATCAATATCGTCAACATTAATTTTTAAAAGTTTACCACTGTCATAATTAGTAATCCAGGCTTCATACCTTTCATTGAGTCTACTTAAATATTCAATACTAATAGTTTTTTCATAATCCCTACCTCTTTTATGTATCTTGTTTACAAGGTTAGGAATGCTACTTTGAAGATAGACCAGTAAGTCTGGTGGTTTAACCAAATTAAGCATTGTATCAAAAAGAGATAAGTAATTTTCATAATCCCTTTGAGGCATCAAGCCCATAGAATTTAGATTGGGTGCAAATATAAAAGCATCCTCATAAATAGTTCTGTCTTGAATCACATTTTCTTTAGAATTGTCGATTGAAACTAATTGTTTAAATCTACTATTTAAGAAATAAATTTGAAGATTAAATGACCACCTCTCCATGTGATTATAAAAATCATCTAAATAAGGGTTAGAAATGACATCCTCATAGTAAGCTTTGTATTTTAAACTTTTAGAAAGTTGCTTAGTCAGGCTTGTTTTACCAGCACCAATATTTCCAGCAATTGCTATTCTCATAATTTAAGCCAAAATAACAGGTTTTTTTTAAAGAAAAAAGTAGAATAATTTGAAATAATTTTTTTTTTATACTTTTGTTTTAAACAGAGGAAGGATTTGACTGATTGCAACCTCTCAAAAAAATTGCTAAAGCAGTAATTCTTTTGCCCGCAATCAATCACTTTTTTTCTCACAAACTAATTTTATGTCGTATTTGTTTACATCTGAATCTGTGAGTGAAGGACACCCTGATAAAGTTTCAGATCAAATAAGTGATGGTATACTTGATAACTTTTTAGCTTTTGATCCTAATAGTAAAGTTGCTTGTGAAACTCTTGTTACTACCGGTCAGGTTATACTCTCTGGTGAAGTAACAAGCAATACCTATATAGATGTTCAAGAAATTGCAAGAAATGTAATAAAGGACATTGGTTATAATAATGATAAGTATAAATTTTCTGGGGAATCATGTGCAGTTATGTCATTAATTCATGAACAATCAGAGGATATTTTAAGAGGAATAGAAAGAAGTGTAAAAGAAGAACAAGGAGCTGGTGATCAAGGAATAATGTTTGGTTATGCATGTAATGAAACTAAAAATTCAATTCCTTTAACTCTGGACATTGCAAATAGACTTTTACTTGAGCTATCAAAACTTAGAAGATCTATAGAAATCCCATATTTAAGACCAGATTCAAAATCTCAGGTAACCATTGAGTATGATGATAATGATGTTCCATTAAGGATAGATACAATTGTTGTTTCAACTCAACATGATGAATTCGACAGAGATGATGAAAAAATGTTAAATAAAATAAGGAAAGACATAGTTAAACTCCTAATACCAATTGTAAAAGATTCTTATGACCCAGAAATTCAAAAATTATTTAATGAAAATATTAAGATTTATGTAAATCCGACAGGAAAATTTGTTATTGGCGGTCCACATGGTGATACTGGCCTAACTGGTCGAAAAATTATAATCGATACATATGGAGGGAGAGGAGCGCATGGTGGAGGATGTTTTAGTGGAAAAGATCCGAGCAAGGTTGACAGAAGTGCAGCATATGCAGCAAGACATATTGCAAAAAATTTAGTTAAGGCTGGAGTATCCGATGAAATATTAATCCAACTTGGCTATGCTATTGGAGTTGCTGAACCGATATCACTAAATATAGATACCTGCGGTAAGTCCAAAATTAAAATTTCTGATTCTAAACTATCTAAAATAGTAAATGAAATTTTTGATTTGAAACCTCATTCAATAGAATCAAGGTTCAAACTTAGAGATCCTATTTATCTTGAAACTGCATCATATGGTCATATGGGTAGAAAATCTGAAAAAAAAACTAAGACATTTAACTCTAAATACTCGGGAGTTAAAAAGATTGAGGTTGAGCTTTTCCCTTGGGAAAAATTAGAGTATACAAATCTATTAATCAAAACACTTAAATTATGAGTCAAAATGATCAAACGCTAGCATTACATGCTGGGCATAACACTACAAAAACAGAGGGAACTAGAGCAGTCCCAATATATCAAACAACGTCATACGTGTTTGAAGACACTGACCATGCAGCAAAATTATTTTCACTTGCTGAACCTGGGTATATTTATACAAGACTTAATAATCCTACAGCAGATGTACTTGAACAAAGGCTAGCATCTATAGAAGGAGGAATAGCTGCCGTTGCAACTTCATCTGGTTCTGCAGCTTTAGCAACAACATTATTAACACTTTTAAAGACTGGAGATCATATTGTTTCTTCAAATAGTCTTTATGGAGGTACATATAATTTATTAAATGTAACACTTCCTAGGTATGGAATCACAACAACTTTTGTTGATCCAAATGAAGTTGATAATTTTTCTAAAGCAATTAATAAAGATACTAGAGCTATTTACATTGAGAGTATAGGAAATCCAAAGTTGGATGTCCTTGACATCGAAGCAATTTCAAAAATTGCAAAAAAAGCAATGCTCCCACTAATTGTTGATAACACGGTTGCTACTCCATATTTGCTGAAACCAATAAATTATGGTGCTGATATAGTTATTCACTCAACAACTAAATACATTACAGGTAATGGAACCTCAATTGGGGGTGCTATAATAGATGCAGGTAATTTTGATTGGAGCTGTGGATTATTTGATGAATTTACAGAACCATCTCCAGGGTATCATGGTTTAGTTTATCATGATGTATTAGGTCCAGCGTCATTTATTGCTAAAGTTAGGATTGAAGGCTTAAGAGATCTTGGAAGTGCTCCAAGTCCTTTTAACTGTTTTCAAACAATTCAAGGGTTAGAGACTTTATCTGTTAGAATAAAAAAGCATTCTGAAAATGCATTGAAGGTTGCAGAATGGTTAGAGAAACAATCTCAAGTTGCTTGGGTTAATTATCCAGGGCTTAAATCTTCGAAGTATTATAAATTGACAAAAAAATATTTGAAAAATGGTCAAAGTGGTATTGTAACATTTGGTTTAAAAGGTGGATTTGATTCTGCAAAAAAATTAACTGATAGCACTAAAATATTTTCGCTATTGGCCAATTTTGGAGATTCAAAGTCTTTAATTATACATCCTTCAAGTACTACTCACCAACAATTAAACGAAGAACAACAAAAGTCAACAGGTGTGACTTCTGATTTGGTTCGACTAAGTATTGGCCTTGAAGATCCAGTTGACTTGATTGAGGACTTGCAGAATGCTATAAAAACATTGTAAAATTTGAAAGATGATTTAAAAAAGATAGTAATTGAAGATTTAAAATCCTTAACTGATAATAAACTTCAAAATCTTCAATTAAGCTATCAATTTTTCGGTAAGAGATTAGGAACTGCTCCAATTATACTTATTAATCATGCATTAACTGGAAATTCTATAGTATCTGGAAAGTACGGATGGTGGAGTGAAATTGTTGGAATAAATAGGGCAATTGATCTAAATAAATTCACTGTGCTTTGTATTAATATTCCAGGGAACGGGTTCAATAAAGAAAATTTTAATTTCAGTGTTGAATTAAACTTAGGAGATATAGCACATATTTTTATTAAGGCTCTAGATAAATTAAAAATTTCAAAATTATATGCAATAATCGGTGGATCAATTGGAGGATGTTTAACATGGGAGATGGCTGCAATAAAAAATGATATAGCAGAAAAGATTATTCCTGTAGCTTCAGATTGGAAAGCAAATGACTGGGTAATAGCAAATACTTTTTTACAAGATAGAATTATAGAAAATTCAAAAGATCCCGTTGGAGATGCAAGAATTCATGCAATGACATTCTACAGAACACCTGAGTCTCTGAATCACAGATTTTCAAGATCTAAGAATATTGAAAAAGGAATTTATAATGTTGAATCATGGCTCAATCACCATGCAATTAAGCTCAATCAAAGGTTTAGCCTAAACTCTTATAAATTTTTAAATAAACTTTTAAGATCCACTGATATTACAAGAGACGATTCAAAATTAGAGTCAAAAATTATGCCTTCAAAATCAGAGATTCATATAATTTCAGTTGACTCAGATATTTTTTTCTTACCTGATGAAGACAGAATTACTACTCAAAGGCTCAAAAAACAAAAAGTTAAAATTAAAAATCATGTTATAGAATCAATTCATGGTCATGACGCATTTTTAATTGAAACAAAACAAATTTCAGATATCTTTACTAAAATTTTAAAATAATGGCAATTTATTTAGATAGAATTAATGACAAGTATTTATTTGAACTTTCAAATGAAAATGGACATAAAGTTTTACTAGATCGAAAATATTCTCCAGATTATAATGTACAAGGAGCAAGTCCTATGGAGCTTTTATTAATGGGAGTGGCTGGTTGCAGTAGTATTGATGTTATATCAATATTAGAAAAACAAAAGCTAGACCCAGATTCATATAAAATGGAAGTTGAAGGGGAAAGAGAGTCAACACCAGGAAAACCATGGAAAAGAATTCATGTTAAATTATATATTGAGGGTAATATTCCTAGTGATAAAATTATTCGTGCCGCAGCGTTGAGTTTCGATAAATATTGTTCAGTTTCAAAGAACATTGAGAAGTCAACTTTAATCGAGCATTCAATTTACCTGAATGGTTCCTTAATTAAAAAATAGGCAAAAAAGTTTGTTTTTATTGATACCTATTATACTTTTGTTAATTATGTTAAACAATTTTAATTTTTATTTTAACTATTATTTCTACTTCTTAGATAAGAGGGCAGGATAACTATGTAATTAAATATTAAAATATTATAGTCCTGTCAAATCAGGACTTTTTTTTTATATGAAAGTATCTATTCAAGGAGTCAAAGGATCATTTCACCATCTGGTAACTGTTAACTATTTTAGTTCATTCGAATTAAATGAATGTTCAACTTTTGATGAGCTTGTAAAGTCTATAATTGATGAAGATTCTGAATATGGGGTAATGGCTATTGAAAACTCTATTGCTGGATCTATACTTCCTAATTATGCTTTAATTGATGAATATAATTTGTCAATTACTGGAGAATACAGTCTTAGTATTGATCATAATTTAATGTGTCTTCCTGGACAAAGTATTGATGAAATTGATGAAGTCCACTCTCATCCAATGGCATTACTTCAGTGCACAAAATTTTTTACTAAATATCCTAAGATAAAGTTAATTGAGAGTGAGGATACAGCTTTATTTGCAAAAAAAATCGGTGAAAATAAAATTAATGGAGTAGGAGCAATAGCTAGTAAAGAAGCCGCAGATATATATAATTTAGAAATTTTAAATTCTTCAATACAGACAATCAAGAATAATATGACAAGATTTGTTATAGTTGAAAAGAACAAAAAATATATATCGAATTTTAATAAAGCTGCCCTTAAATTTATACTTGATCATAAAAGAGGAAGTCTAGCATCTATGTTAAATATGATGAGTGACTGTAACTTGAATCTTACGAAAATTCAATCTCTGCCTGTTATTAAAATACCCGGTAAGTATGCTTTCTTTGTAGATATTACATTTGATTCAATTGACAATTATCAAAAAGCGATCAAGATTATTGAGCTCATGGCTCAGGAGTTTAAAATACTTGGAGAATATAAAGATCAAAAATTATGAAAGTTGGTATAATTGGTTTAGGATTAATAGGAGGTTCCATAGCACTTAAATTGAAAGATTTATTTGATAATCTTACCATATATGGATATGATATTGATCATGATTCAATTAGCTATTCAATTAAAAGTAAAATTATTAATGCAAAATATGATGAAGATTTATTAAATGAATTAGATTATATATTTCTTGCTATACCTGTAGAATCAATAAAGAATCTACTTCAAAATTACTTGGATAAGATTTCAGAAAAAACTTTGATAATTGACCTAGGTTCAACAAAGTTTCAAATATGTAATTCAGTTAAGGATCACAAAAAAAGAAAGAACTATTTAGCCGCCCATCCTATTGCAGGTACAGAATTTTCAGGACCTGGTTCAGCCACAAAGGACTTATTTAATAATAAAGTTATGATTCTATGTGATACTGACAAAACAGATAGTAATTTGTTATCAAATGCCAAAAAAATTATTCAATCAATTGGCATGATTATTAAAATTATGGATTCAAAAGAGCATGATAGACACATTGCATATGTGTCTCACTTATCTCATATTTCATCCTTCATGTTAGGTAAAACAGTAATGGATAAAGAAGATGGTGAACATGCAATTTATAACATGGCTGGTAGTGGATTTGAATCAACGGTTAGATTAGCAAAGAGTTCACCTGAGATGTGGTCTTCAATCTTTGTTGAGAATAAAAAAAATATTATTGAGTCTCTTGATGAATACATTTCAAATATTAATAATTTTAAAAAATTAATTGAAAAGAGCGATCAAGAAACTTTAAATAATGAGATGAGGAGAATTAATGGAATTAAGGAAATATTAAAAGGAATAAAATAAACAATTATGGAAAATAAAAAAGAATATAGAAACTGGTTAAATCAAATGAATCTTGAACATCCACTAGTTATAGCTGGTCCATGTAGCGCTGAGACAGAGGAACAGGTTCTAAAAATTGCTAATCAATTAAAAGAAAGTGATGTAACTGCTTATAGAGCTGGAATATGGAAACCCAGGACTAGACCAGGAATGTTTGAAGGGGTGGGGGCTATTGGATTAAAGTGGTTGCAGAGAGTTAAAGAGGAAACTGGGCTTATGATTGCTACTGAAGTAGCTAATTCTGTTCATGTTGATCTTGCCTTAGAACATGATGTAGACATATTATGGATAGGGGCCAGATCTACGGTCAGTCCATTTATAGTCCAAGAAATTGCAGATGCACTTAAAGGAACAGATAAAATAGTTTTAATTAAAAATCCTGTAAACCCAGATTTATCTCTATGGATGGGTGGGCTAGAGAGAATTCACTCTGCTGACATAAAAAATATTGGAGTAATCCATAGAGGATTTTCATCTTATGATAAATCAAAGTATAGAAATAACCCAGAATGGCAAATTGCCGTTGAATTTCAAAATAATTTTCCAGACATACCGTTAATATGTGACCCTTCTCATATTGCTGGAAGGAGGGATTTAATTTTTGACTTGAGTCAAACTTCGCTTGATTTAAACTATGACGGACTAATGATTGAATCTCATTGGGATCCTGATAATGCATGGAGCGATGCAGCTCAACAAGTT
>CACNQM010000005.1 GCA_902622595.1 uncultured Bacteroidota bacterium | reverse complement strand
TTAAGCTTGAACCTGCAGTTGTGATGACACTTTCTGTAATTTTTGTGATGGCTGCAGGAAATGTAATTGTCTCCATTTTAAGAAATGTAATACCAACAAGAATTAGAATTATTGTACAGCTTTTAGTTGTGGCAACATTAGTTGCTCTTGTTGATCAATTTTTAAAAGCATATGCCTACGATGTGAGTAAACAGTTGGCAATTTTTATTGGACTGATAATTACTAATTGTATAATAATGGGAAGGTTTGAGGCTTTTGCACTTGGAAATGGTGTATGGAAATCTTTTCTTGATGGAGTTGGAAATGCTGCTGGATATGGATGGATTTTAATTATAGTTGCCTTTGTAAGAGAATTATTTGGCTCAGGAGAGCTATGGGGAGTCCCTGTTATACCTCAGTTTGTTTATGATTTAGGTTATGAAGATAATGGGCTTATGCTTCTTTCACCTATGGCATTAATTGTTGTTGGTATTTATATATGGATACAGAGATATTATAATAGAAAACTAATAGAGAACGATTAAATGGAAGATTTAGTTAATTTATTCGTTAAGAGTATTTTTATAGAGAATATGGTATTTGCATATTTCCTTGGGATGTGTTCTTACCTTGCAGTTTCAAAAACAGTTAAAACAGCTGACGGATTAGGTAAAGCTGTAATATTTGTTTTAACAATCTCTGTTCCTATTAATTATTTAATTGATCAGTATTTGTTAGCTCCTGGAGCCCTAACATGGATTGGACCTCAATTTCAAGATGTAAATTTATCTTTTTTAACATTCATAATGTTTATTGCTGTTATTGCATCAATGGTTCAATTAGTTGAGATGATCGTTGAAAAACTATCTCCAACATTATACGGAAGTTTAGGAATATTCCTACCTCTTATTGCTGTTAACTGTGCGATACTTGGAGGATCACTATTCATGCAACAAAAAGATTTTGTAAATACTTTTGAGTCAGCTGTTTATGGTTTTGGTTCTGGAATTGGTTGGTATTTGGCAATAGTCGCTATTGCTGCAATTAGGGAAAAAATTACTTATTCTAGTATTCCGGATCCATTGAGAGGTCTTGGAATAACTTTTATAATTACTGGTTTAATGGCTCTCGGTTTTATGAGTTTTATGGGAATTAAAATTTAAAATAATGGATATAAACGTAATAATTGCCAGTACAGTTGGTCTTTTTGTAATAACTCTTCTTTTAGTCACTATGCTATTAGTTGCAAAAGAGAAACTTTTACCATCTGGTCCTGTTAAACTTATAATAAATGGTGAAAAAGATGTTGAAGTTAGCTCAGGAGATACCTTGCTAACCACTCTTGGTAATAATAAAATATTTCTTCCTTCAGCATGTGGAGGGGGTGGAACCTGTGTTCAATGTAGATGTCAAGTATTGGAAGGTGGTGGAGAAATATTACCTACAGAAGAACCTCACTTCACTAGAAAAGAAATTTCCGATGGTTGGAGGCTTGGATGCCAAGTTAAAGTAAAACAGGATATGAAAATAGAAGTTCCTGAAGAAGTCTTTGGTATAAAAAAATGGCAAGCTAAGGTCAAAAGTAATTATAATGTTGCATCGTTTATCAAAGAGTTTGTTATTGAAATCCCTGAAGAAATGGATTATAAAGCTGGAGGATATATTCAAATTGAAATACCAGAGTGTGATATTAATTATGAGGACATAGACATAACATCTCACCCTGAAGAACATCCAGATGATCCACAAAAATTTAAACATGAATGGGATAACTTTAATCTATGGCCACTTAATATGAAGAATAATGAAACTGTTGAAAGAGCTTATTCAATGGCATCTTATCCCGCTGAAGGAAAGGAAATAATGTTAAATGTTAGAATTGCGACCCCACCGTGGGATAGCAAAAAAAACAATTGGATGTCTGTTAATCCTGGTATTGCTTCCTCATATATTTTTTCAAAAAAACCAGGAGATACTGTTACAATATCAGGTCCTTATGGTGAATTCTTTATTAATGATTCAGATGCAGAAATGCTTTATGTTGGAGGAGGTGCTGGAATGGCACCAATGAGATCTCATTTATATGAACTATTTAGAACTATTAAGACAGGTAGAAAAGTTACTTTCTGGTATGGTGGTAGATCCAAAAGAGAGCTTTTCTACGTTGAACATTTTAGGGCTTTAGAAAAGGATTTTCCAAATTTTAAATTTTATATCGCTTTATCAGAACCTCTTGAGGAGGATAATTGGAAAGTTAAAGATTCCCTTGAGGGAGAAGGTGATGGTTTTGTAGGGTTTATTCATCAAGTAGTAATCGATAATTATCTTTCAAAGCATGATTCACCAGAGGACATTGAAGTTTATTTCTGTGGGCCTCCTTTAATGAATCAAGCGGTTGATAAAATGGCTGAAGATTTCGGTGTTCCTCCGGAAAATGTAAGGTTTGATGACTTTGGTGGTTAATGAATATTTTAGTTAAAATAATTTCTTTTCTATCATTATTACTTATTAGTTGTAATAATTATACATCAAATTATAAAAGAATTCAGGGTGATGCGCTTGGGACTACTTATCAAGTAATAGTTCAATCTGAGTTAAGTTCAATTGAAATTAAACAAAGTATTGATTCAATTTTTGAGGTTGTAAATAATTCAATGTCAACTTACAGATCCAATTCAATAATATCAAGAGTTAACCAATCTCAAAATCCAGTTAAAGTTGATAGCCATTTTATTGAAGTTTTTAAAAAATCAAAAGATATATGGAAACTATCAAATGGATATTTCGATCCTACAGCTGGTTCTATTGTTAATTTATATGGAATGGGCCCAAATAATAAAATACAGTCGATTAATGAATATAAAATTGATAGTGTTATGCAATATGTAGGTTTAAATAAAGTATATCTTAACCAACAAGATTTTATAGTGAAAAATGATGAAAATGTTTACATTGATTTTAATGCAATTGCTAAAGGTTATTCTGTTGATTTAATTAAAGATTTATTAATTAACATAAACTCAGATAATTTTTTAATTGAGGTCGGGGGAGAATTAATTACTATGGGTATTAATGAAAAAAACAAAAAGTGGAAAGTTGCAATACAAAATCCTATTGATTTGAATAGCTATTATTCTGAAATTACGCTTGACGGTATGTCACTGGCCACTTCTGGCAATTATAGAAAATTTAGGGTTGATTCAGAAACTGGTGTTAGATACGCTCACATAGTTGACCCAACTAATGGTAAGTCAATGTCAAACAATATATTAAGTGCTTCAGTAATCACTAGTTCTTGTATTGAAGCTGACGCATGGGCAACCAGTTTAATGTTAATGAACCCAAAAAAAGCCATTGAAATAGTAGACAATATTGCAGATATAGAAGTTTTAATACTGACTTCAATAGATGATCAGATTATTCCTATCAAATCTGATGGATGGGATTTAATTACTCGGTAACTTTTTTCCAATTGGTATTAGATCATCTTTCATTAGACCATATTTTATAACTAAATCTTGTGAAATTTTTGTTGAATAGTTAATCATTTCAACTTCAAATCCTGCCTCTTCAACTCTATCTTTAAAATCTAATCCATATTCTCTGACATGGTCATATTGTCCAAAATATTTTTCTCTCTGATTTTTAGACTTTATTGATGAATCTTCAAATGTATTTTTTCTTTTTACATTCATAGGTACTTGTAAAATTGATATACCGTTATACTTTAAAATTCTATATATTTCATTTAATGCTAATTTGTCATCTTCTATATGTTCAAGTACATGATTACAAATTATTAAATCAAAAGATTCATCTTTAAAGTTTGTAGATGTTAAATCTCCTTTGATATCTGCAATTGGAGAATTTAAGTCAAAAGTCAAGTATTCCCAATTTTTTAATTTTTTAAATTTTTTATAAAAAACTTGTTCAGGAGCAACATGTAAGACTTTTAAATTTAAATTTAAAAAATCCGTTTCTTTATCTAAATATAACCAGAGAAGTCTGTGTCTTTCAAGTGATAAAGTACCAGGACACAAAGCATTTTTCCTAACTGTTTTATACCCATATGATAGAAATTTTGAATAATTACTATCATCAATCGGATCGGTATATTTTTTTCCATGAAATATTATCCTGAGTATTGGTGTTATTAGAAAGCTATATTTTATTAAAAATTTCCTTGGTAGGAATTTCAAAATATACTTCATTAATCAAAAAATTTTTTAAACTTTATTTCTTCGTTGGAATCAATTCCAAGCTCATCATAAATAAAATCAAATGTAGATAGAATTTCAGGTTCTCCATTTATTATAGCAATATTATGCTCAAAATGAGCACTTACTAATCCATCTTGGGTTACAAAAGTCCAACCATCATCTTCTAATCTTATCTTTTCTGTACCCATATTTATCATAGGTTCAATTGCTAATACTAATCCATCTTTTAAAATTTTACCTGTTCCAGATTTACCATAATTTGGAATTTCAGGTTCTTCATGTAAGTTTTTTCCTAAACCATGACCAACTAATTCTCTAACTATTCCATAACCATAATTATTAACATAATTTTGAATGGCACTGCCAATATCACCAACTCTATTATTAACCTGCATTTTTTCTATGCCTACATAGAGTGAATCTTTAGTAACATTCAACAATTTTTCAATTTTTTCTGAAACATCTCCAACCTTGAATGTATAAGCATGGTCACCATAGTATCCATCTTTAATTACTCCACAGTCTACTGATATTATATCACCATTATTAAGTGGTTTATTACATGGAATACCATGAACAACTTGGTTGTTTACACTTACACATAATGTATTGGGAAAGTTGTTATAACCTTTAAATCCGGGTTTTGCATTATTATCAAGAATAAATTCTTCTGCAATTTTATCAAGATATAATGAATCTACCCCTGGTTTAATTTCTCTTGCCATCAAACCCAATGTTTTAGAAACTAATTGAGCACTATCTCGAATTTTATTTATTTCTTCGATTTGTTTTAATATCATTCTGAATAATATACGTTTTTATACCCCATATTATTTATTATTTTATAGATATCCTTCTCTAAATTTTCATAAGGAAATTCAACTATTCTATTTTCTTCATTTGAATTTTTGAGAAAGATAATAGTGGGAGTATTTGTTATGTTTTTGCCTATTTCAAGTCTATCTGAGGTTTTCTTGTCAGAATTTAATAAAATTATCCTAAGATTTTCTTTAGAAAAATTTAATGAATTTAAAATTTTTAAAAATCTTGGAACTTCTCTCTCACTATCATGGCATTTAGTATTCATAAAAATTTCGATATTAAATTCATTTAATTTTGAGAAATCTTTATTTAGAGTAATTTCATCTACTATATATGATTCATAATTTTTTTGAAACCAGGCAGTATTTGGAGAGTTTAATAAGTAATCAGTATCAATCTCTCCCTCAACTAATTGGTAGTAATTATTAGAGGTACAAGCTAAAATTGAAATAGCAAGAAAATAAATTATATTTTTCAATTTATTAAAGATTTTCCAGTCATCTCATCTGGTTTTTGAACACCCATTATATCTAGAACTGTAGGTGCAATATCAGCTAATATTCCATTATTTATCTTATTGCTATTTGAGTTTACAATAATTATTGGAACAGGGTTAACTGTATGCGAAGTATTTTCAGTGCCATCACTGTTTATCATTATTTCGCAATTACCATGGTCAGCAATTATAATAGTTACATAGTCATTCAAATTTGCTACATCAACTATTTTTCCAAGTGATTTATCAACTGATTCACATGCTTCAACTGCTGCCTTCAAGTTACCTGTATGTCCAACCATATCAGGGTTTGCAAAGTTTAAACATATAAATCCAAATTTATTTTTTTTAATTTCAGTTATTACGTTTTGGGTAACTTCCTTAGCACTCATTTCAGGTTTTAAATCGTATGTTGCAACTTTTGGAGAAGGACATAGAATTCGTTCTTCACCCAAGAATGATTCCTCTTTTCCGCCATTAAAAAAATATGTTACATGTGGATACTTTTCGGTTTCAGCAATTCTTAATTGAAGAATTTCATTTTTAGACAGTATCTCGCCTAAAGTATTTTTTAAAATATTTTTTTTAAAAATAGGCTTAACAACTTTAAACGTATCATCATAATTTGTCAGTGTATAAAAGTTTTTAGTTACTGATTTCATTCCAAAATCAGTAAGATCCTTTTCACACATAGCTGATGTAAGTTGCCTCCCCCTGTCTGACCTATAATTAAAGAAAATGACTATATCATCATTATTAAATCTATGTATATTTTCTCCTTTAATATCAGTTTTAATGATAGGATTGATAAATTCATCTGTGATATTATTTTTATATGATTCTCTGATTTCATCACAAATGTTATTTGTTTTTTTCCCAACTCCATTATAGATCAAATCATAAGCTTTTTTTATTCTTTCCCAACGGTTATCTCTATCCATAGAGAAGTACCTGCCTATGATTGTTGCTAATCTTCCACCATTTTTTTCACAGAATTTTTCTAATGAATCAATAAACTTAATTCCTGATCTTGGATCAACATCTCTACCGTCTGTAAACCCATGAATAAAAATATTTTCTTTTACTTCGTTTAAGGAAATTATAATCTCTTTTAGGTGATCAATGTGAGAGTGGACTCCTCCATCTGATATAAGGCCAATTAAATGGATATTAGATGATTTATTTTTTGAGTGTGAAATAATTTCTTTTAGTTCTTTCATTTCAAGAAATTGACCATTCTTGATTGACTTATCAATTCGAAGTAGATCTTGTGGAACTATTCTTCCAGAACCAATATTCATATGTCCAACCTCACTATTACCCATTTGTCCCTGAGGGAGTCCTACTTTCTCGCCATGAGTAATTAAATAATTGAATGGATTTTCATCTTTTAGAGAGTTGTAATTTGGAGTTTTTGCAATATCAGGAGCAGAGACTTTCTTATCAGAAGCTAAACCCCAACCATCAAGAATTAATAATAAAACTTTATTACTCAATTTTTTATTTAAAGATACAAATATCATCAAGTAGATTTGTTAATATGATTAGGAAAAAATATATTGTTATTTAATTATGCTAGAGGGAATTGTATATAAATCAACTGGAAGTTGGTATTTAGTAAAATCTGAAAATAAATTTTTTGAATGCAGGATAAAAGGAAAGATAAGACTTAAAGATATATCTACTACTAATCCAATAGCAGTTGGGGATCAAGTTAAATTTGAACTTGAAAGTGATGGCAAAGGAATTATTTCAGATATTTTACCAAGAGAAAACTATATAATCAGGAAATCAGTCAATCTCTCAAAACAATATCATATAATAGCCTCTAATATTGATATTTCTGTTTTAGTAGTGACACTTAACAATCCTGTTACATCTACGAATTTTATTGATAGATTTTTAGTTAGTTGCCAGGCATATGATATACCAGTAATAATTGCATTTAATAAAAAAGACACATACATAGACAAAGAATCTATTGAAATAAAAAAATTAATTGATATGTATAAGCTAATAGGTTACAAATGTGAATTAATTTCTGCTAAATATGGTGATGGAGTGGATGAAATAATTAGATTGATAAAAAATAAAACCTGTATAATATCTGGTCATAGTGGTGTTGGAAAGTCAACACTGATTAACTCGATTTCTCCAAATTTGAAGCTTAAAACAAAAGAAATTTCTTCATCTCACAAGCAAGGAAAACATACTACAACATATGCTGAGATGTATGACTTGGATTCTGATATTAAAATTATTGATACTCCTGGCATAAGAGGCTTTGGACTTGTTGAAATTACAAAATATGAATTGGGTGATTTTTTTCCAGAATTTTTTGAGGCAAAGCAAAAATGTAAATTTAAAAATTGTTTACATCTAGATGAACCTGATTGTAATGTAAAAAATAAGATAAAACAAGGTAAAATCTTTGAAAGTAGATATAATACATATTTAGATATGTTAAAAGATCAAAATATATACAGAAAGTCAGATGAGGTTAGTAATACAGAGAGTTAAAGAATCACATGTAAAAATTGATAATAAGATTAAAGCTAAAATTGGAAAAGGTCTTTTAATATTAATTGGAATAAGCAAAGACGATACTGAGAAAGATGCAGAGTGGCTAGTTAATAAGGTTCTAAACATAAGAATCTTTAATGATTCAGAGGGAATTATGAATAAGTCTATAGTTGATATTCAAGGAGAGATTTTAATTGTTTCTCAGTTTACATTAATGGCATTAACTAAAAAGGGCAATAGACCATCATATATTAAATCAGCTTCCCATAATATTGCAATTCCATTGTATGATTATTTTATTCAGTTACTAGAATCAAAAATAAAAAATGGAATAAAAAGTGGTGTTTTTGGTGCTGATATGAAAGTAAGCTTAATAAATGATGGACCCGTAACAATAATAATTGACTCTAAGAATAAAGAATAATTAAATAACAAGAACTTCTTCTTTTAATTGAATATTAAAATTATTATTTATTGTCTCTTTAATTTCATTTGCAAAATCAAGAATTTCTTTTCCTGTTGCCTCACCAAGATTGATAATAACAAGAGGTTGATTTTTGTATACACCTACATTTTTGTTTCTTTTTTCTTTAAATCCAGATTTTTCAATTAACCAAGCTGCCGGAATTTTGTAATTATTCGAATCAATTTTAAATGAAGGTAAATCTGGAAAGTCTGATTTAATAGTTTTAAGTTTAGACAAATTAATTATAGGGTTTTTAAAAAAGCTACCACAATTTCCAATTAATTTATGATCAGGTAGTTTAGATTGTCTAATTTTTATCACTTCATCAGAAATCTTTTTTAAAGAAAGTTCTGATTTCAACAGTTTCTCTTTTAAACCTTTGTACTCAATGTTATAATTATGATTCCCCTTTGTAAGCTTTAATTTAATTGATGTAATAATTACTTTGTCTTTAAGCTCATTCTTAAAAATGGAATTCCTGTAGCTAAACTTACATTCCGATGTTTTTAGTTCAAAATCCTTTAGTGAATCCAACATAATTCCTGAAGCACTGTAAAAAACATCTTTTAATTCTACGCCATATGCACCTATATTTTGAATAGGTGCAGCACCAACATTCCCAGGTATTAAGGATAAGTTTTCAATTCCTCCATAATTATTTTTAATAGCCCAGAGAACAAAATCATTCCAATTTTCACCGGAGCAAACATCAACTAGTACCGATTCTTTGTCTTCTTCTAATACTTTTATCCCTTTATTTCTTAAATTAATAATTGCTCCATTATAACTTTTTGTAAAGAGTATATTGCTTCCACCACCTAAAATTAGAATTTGATTATTATCAGATACAATATTTTTAAGCATACCTATATCTTCAACCTCATAAATAACATCTGCATTTTCACTTACATTAAATGTATTGAACTTTTTTAGCGAAGCTTGTCTACTGATCCTCATGAACTATCCAATATATTCTTTCAATCCAAAATATATTATATTAATTGCTCGTTTAATTTTTTCTGAGTTAAGAACAAATGCAATTCTTACTTCATCTTTACCATTATCAGTCGAGCTGTAAAATCCTGCTGCTGGAGCAAGCATTACACTTTCATTATTGATTGAAAAATCTGTAAGTAAAAACTTAGCAAATTCTTCAGCATTTTTAACTGGAAGTTTAATAATGGAATAAAATGCACCCATTGGATCTGAAAATTCTATATTATTTATTTTAGATAGTTCACCAATAAGCACTTTTCTTCTCATAGAGTATTCTTTAATAACATTATCTATATATTTATTATCTGATTTTAATGCATTGTTTGCTGCTATCAGCGCAACTGTGGGTGGAGATAATCTAGCAAGTGCAAACTTCATACATGTTTCAATAAATTTAGAATTTTTTGATACTATAAAACCAATTCTTGCTCCACATAAACTATATCTTTTTGATGTAGAATCAATCAAAATAGCATTATCAAAAAATGTTTCATCCTCTAAAATGGAGAAGTGCTTCAAATCAGAATAAATGAACTCTCTGTATACTTCATCAACTATAATAAATAAATCATTTTTCTTTGCAAGGTTTGCAATATTTATAATTTCCTCTTTGGAATAAACATATCCAGTAGGATTACAGGGGTTACAAATTAGAATAGCTTTAGTTCTATTATTAATTTTCTTTTCAAATAACTCTATAGATGGTAGTGCAAAGTTATCTTCAATTTTGGATGTAACTGGTATTACTTTTACATCTGATGCTTGGGCAAATCCATTATAATTAGCATAAAAAGGTTCTGGTATAATTACCTCATCTCCCGGATCACATATCGAATTCATTGTAAAGGATAAGGCTTCACTTGCACCCACAGTTGTAATTATATCATCAGGTGATACATTTATATTATGACCAGAATAGTAAGAACATAAATTTTTTCTAAATTTATGAGATCCTTGAGAATACTCATATTTCAGTAACTCTATATCAATATTTTTTATTGCATCAATAGATTCAATTGGAGATTTGATATCTGGTTGACCAATATTCAAATGAAGTATATCTATTCCATTTTGCTTTGCTTTATCAGCATATGGGACTAATTTCCTTATTGGTGATGAAGGTATATTGAGACCTTTTTTTGATATTGTTGGCATTTATTTAACTTAATTTTGCAAATATACTTCAAGGTATGTTATTTTTGTTTTAGATTAAAATATTTATTAATTGATGCAAATTTCTCCTAAGTATAAACACATTGAGATTGAGAAAAAATGGTATTCATATTGGATGAAAAATGAACTGTTTAAGTCAATTCCTAATGATAAAGAACCCTTCACAATTGTAATCCCTCCTCCTAACGTTACTGGATTACTTCACATGGGGCATATGCTAAATAATACTCTTCAAGATATTTTAGTAAGAAGGGCACGAATGTTAGGTAAAAATGCATGTTGGGTCCCTGGAACTGATCATGCATCTATTGCCACTGAGGCTAAAGTTGTAGAAAATTTGAAAAAAAAGGGAATTAGTAAAGACGATATTTCAAGAGATGAATTTTTGAAATACGCATGGGACTGGACCGATGAATATGGTGGTGGAATTCTAGATCAACTAAAAAAGTTGGGATGTTCCTGCGATTGGGATCGAACTAAATTTACCCTTGATGATGATATGTATGAATCTGTTATTATTGCTTTTGAAACTCTACATGAAAAAGGCTTAATATATAGAGGCAATAGAATGATAAATTGGGATCCTGAGGCAAAAACTACTGTCTCCGATGAAGAGGTTAATTATGTTGAGGAAGATTCTAGTCTATACTACATAAAATATCTAATAGAGGATTCAGACATTGATTTACAAATAGCCACTACAAGACCTGAAACATTATTTGGTGATACTGCTATTTGTGTTAATCCCAACGATGATAGGTATAAAGAAATTATAGGTAAAAATGCAATTGTTCCAATATGTAACAGAAGAGTACCAATAATTTCTGATCCATATGTAGATCTTGAATTTGGAACTGGATGTTTAAAAGTTACCCCTGCGCATGATATCAATGACTATAATTTAGGTATTAAACATAATCTTGAGACAATTGATATTTTTAATGAGGATGCAGAACTAAACTCTAATGGTATGCATTATGAGGGTAAAGACAGATTTATAGTTAGAAAAGAAATTGAAGCTGAGCTTAAAAAGAATGATCTTTTAATAAAAAAAGAGAACTATTTACATAATGTCGGTAGATCTGAAAGAACAAATGCAGTTATTGAACCTAGATTGTCTAAACAGTGGTTCTTAAAAATGGATGATATTACAAAACCTGCAATTGAAAATGTGTTAAAAAAAGATAACATAAAGTTCTTCCCTGGTAAGTTTAAATCTACATATAAACATTGGCTTGAGAATATAAAAGATTGGAATATATCAAGACAACTATCTTGGGGTCATCAAATACCTGTCTTTTATTATGGCAATAATGATGATTATGTAGTTGCTATTAACAAAAAAGAGGCACTAAAAAAAATAAATTATAATTCGGATAATAAATACAGTGAAGATGATTTAACTCAGGACAATGATGTCTTAGATACTTGGTTTTCATCCTGGCTATGGCCTATATCAGTATTTGACGGAATAAGAAATCCAAATAATGATGAAATAAATTATTATTATCCAACACAAGACTTAGTTACAGGACCGGATATCATATTTTTTTGGGTAGCAAGAATGATAATTTCAGGATATGAGTTTAGAAATGAAAAACCATTTTCTAATGTATATTTCACAGGTATTGTTAGGGATAAACTACGCAGAAAAATGTCTAAACAACTTGGTAATTCTCCTGATGCAATTAAACTTATTGAGGAATATGGTGCAGATTCTGTTAGAGTTGGTTTAATGCTAAGCTCAGCAGCCGGCAATGACTTATTATTTGATGAATCTTTATGTCAACAAGGTAAGAACTTTACTAATAAACTATGGAATGCCCTAAAACTTATTAATGGTTGGGAAGTTGACGACAAAAAGTCTCAGCCAGTTGAAAATAAATTAGCAATTAATTGGTATAACAATAAATTTAATAAAACCCTTGATCTAATTGATAAGAACTTCAATAACTACAGAATATCTGATGTGCTAATGTCCTCATACAGGTTAATATGGGATGATTTTTGTTCATGGTTATTAGAAATATTAAAACCTAACTATGGAGAAAAAATTGATAAAGAGTCAAAGACTGAATTAATTAAGTTATTAGAAAAAAATCTTAAGATTCTTCATCCATTCATGCCTTTTCTTACAGAAGAAATTTACCACAATATTCCCCACACAAACACCTCAGATGCATTAACTATTTCTTCGTGGCCAGCAAATGAAAAATATTCTTCTTCAATTGTAGATGAGTTTGAGATTACCAAAGAGATAATTTCCAATATAAGAAACTATAGAAAAGAAAAAAATATTTCATTTAAGACATCCCTAAATTTATATTATTTACCAAATGGTAATAATTTGAGTAATATTGAGATAATTAAAAAGATTGCTATAATTGATAAGCTTGAGGAATCAACTAAAGAAAAATTTGATGTTGTTACCTCTTTTTTAATTAAAAAATTTGAATTTTTTATTCCACTAGAAGAAGGTTTTGACAAGGATAAAGAAATAAATAAGTTGACGAAAGAGTTAGATTATTATAGAAGTTTTCTAAAATCTGTTGAAATAAAATTAAAAAATGAAAATTTTGTGAAAAATGCTCCCAAAAATATAATTGAAAAAGAAAAACAAAAAATTAAAGATTCAAAACAAAAAATTGAGTCTATAACTAAGTCAATTGAGGAACTTACTTAATTAGGCAATAATACTAAGTCCCCCTTTAACTTTATCTCCAACCTTTATTTTTAAATTCAAATCTTTAGATAGAAAAAGATCAACTCTAGAACCAAACTTAATAAATCCAGAATCATCTCCTTGCTCTACATTAGAACTAACTTTTGCATAGTTTACAATCCTTCTTGCAACTGCTCCAGCTATCTGTCTATACATTACCTCTCCAAATTTTTTATTTTTAATTACGACAGTAGTTCTTTCATTCTTATCAGAAGATTTTGGATGCCAAGCTACTAGATATTCTCCTTTATGATATTTACTATATAATATTTCACCAGAAACTGGATATCTATTAACATGTATGTCTAGTGGAGATAAAAAAATAGAAATTTGGATTTTTTTATCATTGAAATATTCTAATTCATCAACCTCTTTAATCGCTATAACTTTTCCATCTGCTGGGCTTAAAATTAATTCAGGATTTTTTATGATATTTCTTTTAGGATTTCTAAAAAACCATAAGATAAATACAAAAATTATAAGAGAAAAGATCTGTAAAATTGATTTTAAGGAAGATGAATCATCAAATAGAACCTCAAGCATTATGACATCAGTTGCTACGAGTATAAAAAATAATATTATGAGATTAAATCCTTCTTTGTGAAACATTATATTATGGTAATTAAAAAAGAAACATATGAAACACCCATTGCACTGTCAAGTCTATCAAAGATTCCTCCATGACCAGGTAATAAGCTTCCGCTATCTTTAACACCAGCCATTCTTTTTAATTTAGATTGATATATGTCTCCAATTAGCCCAAAAACCGGAATTAAAATACCAAGTGAAATTGTTTTCCACAATGGATATATTTCTTGAATATATGAAAATGAAACAATGCTAAATATTAAAGAGCATAAAAACCCTCCAATAAATCCCTCCCATGTCTTATTCGGTGATACTTTAATTTTCATTTTATTGTTACCAAAATAAGATCCAAAAAAGTATGACATAGTATCACTTATCCATATCAAAATAAATATAAATAGTATTGGAAATGGATTGTAAGAGTTATTAAAGAAAAATGGAACTAAAATTAGTGTGATCATTGACAATCCCACATAAGCTTGAGGTATTGGATAACTATAATCTGGATTTATTAATCTTATCTTTTTCCATAATTCGTTAGACTCATATAAGGCAATAAACATTAAAAAGCTGAAAACTAAAGTAAAACTTTTGCTACTATACAATATCGATCCAGCAACAAAAGAAATATATACTATACCAGTTATTAATCTTGGTAAAAAATTAGTCATCACTCAATATAAGATATATATCTTTGGCACTATTACCATAGGTTAAAAAATTATCTTCATTGAGTTTATTTTTAACATTTAATGTTGTTATGTTAGTGGGGAAGTTTCCCTTATATTTATTTTTAAGCATCGTCATACCTTCGCTCACATCGGATACAAATTGATTTGATTTTGCCAAAACAATTAACACTGAAGGTAAGTCTTCGATTTTATTACTCTTTATTTGCTTATTACAAATTAGTATACGACCAGTGTTTGATATTAAAAATTCACATTCTGTTACAAGAGCCCTAACATTTTCGTTATCAATTTTTCTGATAGACTTGATTTCGAGATTTTTTGCAACATTTGCATTTAGTGAACAAACATTTTCAGAGTCCCATTGATTTTCCTCGAAAATTTTTTCAAAAACCTCTTTTGTTGAGTTTATCTCGTCAATAAATATAAATCTACCACCAGATTTAGTAAAATTTTCGGCAAAGATTAAATCAATGGAGCCGATATTTTGGTTAGATGATTCATCATTTTCTGATTCATCGTTTTTTTTACTTTTAAAAAAGTTCCAAAATCCCAAAATATCTTCTATTTAGTTTTTTTCTTTAATTCTTCTTTGTAGTATGGTCTTTCTCCTAGAATTTTTACTAAATCTTCCTTAAATATAACTTCTTTTTCTAAGAGCCTTGAAGCCAGAGCAGATAATTTTGATTTATTTTTTTTGAGTATATCACAAGCTCTTTTATATTGTTTCTCAATTATAAGTGATATTTCCTCATCAATTTTTTTTGCGGTCTCTTCTGAATATGGTTTTGTAAAATTGTAATCAGTTTGCCCACTAGAGTCATAGTATGTAATATTACCAATCTTATCATTAAGACCATAGACAGATACAATTGCTCTTGCTTGTTTGGTAACTTTTTCTAGATCACTTAGAGCTCCAGTAGATATTTTATTGAACATTATCTTTTCGGCTGCTCTTCCTCCCAAGGTTGCACACATCTCATCTAACATTTGTTCTGTTCTTACAATTAATCTCTCCTCTGGAAGATACCAAGCAGCTCCTAGCGATTGTCCTCTAGGCACAATAGTAACTTTAACTAAAGGTGCAGCATGTTCAAGTAGCCAGCTTACTATAGCGTGTCCAGCTTCATGAAATGCAATTGTGTTTTTTTCTTCTTTAGTTATAATTTTATTTTTCTTTTCAAGTCCTCCAACAATCCTATCTACTGCATCTAGAAAGTCCTGTTTACCTACTGATTTTTTATTATTTCTGGCTGCAATTAATGCAGCTTCATTACAAACATTTGCAATGTCTGCACCAGAGAAACCGGGAGTTTGTTTAGCTAAGAACTCTACATCAAGAGTTCTACTCTTTTTAAGTGGTTTTAGATGTACTTTGAAAATCTCTCTTCTTTCATTCAGATCAGGGAGGTCAACAAAAATTTGTCTGTCAAATCTTCCTGCCCTCATTAAAGCCTTATCAAGAACATCTGCTCTATTTGTTGCTGCTACAACAATCACATTAGTATCAGTTCCAAACCCGTCCATTTCAGTTAGTAACTGATTTAAGGTATTTTCTCTCTCATCATTAGATCCAGTTATGTTACTTCTACCTCTAGCCCTTCCAATAGCATCAATTTCATCAATAAATATTATAGAGGGTGATTTATCTTTTGCTTGTTTGAATAAATCTCTAACTCTTGATGCACCAACTCCTACAAACATTTCAACAAAATCGGACCCAGAAAGTGAGAAGAATGGAACTTTAGCCTCACCAGCAACTGCTTTTGCTAGAAGTGTTTTACCTGTACCTGGTGCTCCAACAAGCAATGCACCTTTTGGGATTTTTCCACCTAAAACAGTATATTTTTTGGGATTTTTTAAGAAGTCAACTATTTCTTGAACTTCTTCTTTTGCACCTTCTAAACCAGCCACATCTTTAAAAGTTACTTTTACTTCTGTATTTTGATCAAATAATTTTGCCTTTGACTTTCCAATATTAAAAATTTGACCACCAGCACCACCAGCGCCTCCTGACATTCTTCTCATTAAAAATATCCAAATACCAATTATAATGATTATAGGTAGGAATCCCAACAGAACATCTAACCATCTATTCTCCATAGTTAGGAACTCGGTTGAGAAATTTAGATTTTCTGTTTCTCTAATCTCTTGTAATTTTCTTTCAAAAAGTTCAGGGGTCCCAATTTCAAATTGGTAATGAGGACCAGCAATATTCTCTTGACCTAAAAAGTTTTTAGACTTTACACCACGATGTATGTCCTTCTCGAGTGCATTTTCGTTTAGTGTAATCCTTGCATATCTCTGATTAATAATTGCAACTTTCTCAATGTCTCCATTTTTCAAATAATTTTCAAATGAAGAGATATCAGTCTGTTGTATATTTTGAATACCATTATCACCTCCCAGAAGCCCAATACTTATAATAAAAAAGACTATTGAGGCATAGAACCAGTATATATTAATTTTAGATTTATTATTCTTTTTCTTGTTGGCCATTTATTAAGCTTTTAATTCAACGTTTATAATTTTAGCATCACCCCATAAATTTTCAATATCGTAAAATTCTCTAATTTCCCTCTGGAAAATATGTACAACAACGTCAACATAATCAATTAAAACCCATTCCTGATTTTCAATACCTTCCATACTATATGGTTTTTCTTTTAATTTTTTACTTACATTTTTTTTAACAGAGTTTGCTATTGCTACAACATGTGTGTTAGATGTGCCTGTGCATAAAATAAAAAACTTACATACTGTATTTGAAATTTTACTAAGATCCATAATATGAACTTCTACACCTTTTACATCCTCTATACCATATAATATTTCATCAACCAAAGATTTATCTCCAGATTTGGATCTAACCATAAATATTTTTTTTTTTCAAATTTATTACATTTAACGACATGTCTGCATCAAAGATAATCAAAGTTAATGCCACTAGGTCAACAAATGACAGAGTTAAGATGTTAATTAAATCAAAAAAAATAGAAAGTGGAGATATTGTTGTAGCTAAATATCAATATGGAGGTAGGGGTCAAAATACTAATAAATGGTATTCGAGTTACGGTAAAAATCTTCTTTGCTCTATATTGTATAGGCCTTTAGATGTAAATGTTAATCAAATATTTTGCATTAATCAAGTTGTAAGCCTTGCAGTACTTAAAACAATAAGAAAATTTAACAAGGAGAAATGTTTTATAAAATGGCCAAACGACATTATGTCAGTTAATAAGAAAATTTCTGGAATATTAGTTGAGAATTCATTAAGTCTTAATCAGGTAAATTATTCTATAATAGGAGTAGGAATTAATGTTAACCAAGTTTTTTTTAAAAAATTACCAAATGCAACATCATTAAAAAAAATTACCAAAAGTAATTTTCTAATTCAAGAAGTATTAAATGAATTAATTGAAAACTATAAATTTTACTTCTCAAGAATAGATGAGCTAGACTTCATAAATAGAAAGTATAATAAAAACATATTTGGCAAGGATGGATGTAAGTTAATTATTGATGGAAGAAGACAATATGGAAAAATAATTAATATTTCAAAGAATGGAATTGTTAAACTAGAACTGGACTCTAAAGGAATTCAAGAATTTGATCCAAGAAAAATAAAAATACTATATGATTAACTCCAAGATTTAGGATCTTCTCTCCATTTTTTTAATCTAGAAATTTCCTCATCACTAAGATCTCCACTGGATTGGATAATTTCAACCAATGTGTTGTAGTCTGCAAGAGAATTAATAATGATTTTTTCACTAACAAATTTTTTGTTTGCAAATTCAAAGTTATATGAGAAAATTGATAACATGCCAACAACATTATAACCATTAGATTTCAGAGCATTTATTGCATTAAGACTACTTTTCCCAGTACTAATTAAATCTTCTATGACTAAAACATTTGAGTTTTTATTTATGTTTCCCTCGATTTGATTTTTTAAACCATGACCCTTTGGTTCAGGTCTCACATATGCATATGGAAGGTTAAGCCTTTCAGCAATCATTATTCCTATAGCGATTGCCCCAGTTGCCACCCCAACTATAGAAACATCATTTCCATATTTATTTTTAATAATTTGGCTCATGCTATTAGCAATAAATTCTCTTATTTTTGGATATGAAAGCACTAATCTATTATCACAATAAATTGGTGATTTTATACCACTTGTCCATGTGAAAGGATTTTTGGTATTTAATTTAATTGCATTAATTTGTGTAAGAAAATCAACTGTTTGCTTAGCAACTTTTTTGTCTAATACCATTACTACAAATGTATAAAGTTTTTTTCAACCAAAAGCCATTGATACTTACAGACAAAATTCGTTATATCTCTGATACAGAACCGTTACTTTTTATAAAATATTCAAGTGTAACTCAAATCATCAAGGCATTAAAATCATCAAAAAACAGTAGAGTATTTCTATATCATAAAGACATGGATAAACTATGGAAAGGATTTAAAAAAAAATTTCCCATTGTTGAAGCTGCTGGTGGATTAGTAAAGCGAACTGATAATAAACTTCTATTTATTTTTAGAAACAATAAATGGGATCTTCCAAAGGGTGGGGTTGAAAAAAAAGAACTTATAATTGATGCCGCTAAAAGAGAAGTGACAGAAGAAACTGGTGTAGCAGACATAATAGTCGAGAAAAAAATATCTGAAACATATCACATATTCAAAAAAGGTAAAAGATTTAGACTCAAGAAAACATATTGGTTTAAAATGTCAACAACATATATGGGTAAAACTAACCCTCAAACTGAGGAAGGTATTGAAAAGACAAAATGGGTATCTAATAAAAATATTCAAGATATTTTAAATGATGCTTTTGAAAACATTAGAATAATTGTTCTTGAGGTTTTAAAGAATGATGCCCTTGGGAATAAATAATTTATAGTCACCCCTGTTTCTAATAAGTTCACGCACAATGCTACTGCTAATGAATGAGTTTTCAGGTGATGTTAGAAAAAATATAGTTTCAATCCCTGTTATTTCCCTATTTGTTAGAGCAATACTTTTCTCAAATTCAAAATCTGCAGGATTCCTTAGGCCTCTTATCATAAATTCAATATTATTTTTTTTACAAAAATCAACTGTTAGCCCCTTATATGACTCTACCTTGATCTTATCATAAGCACTAAAAGTCCTCTCAACAAACTCTACTCTTTTTTCTTTTGAGAACATATATTTTTTATCCGTGTTATCACCAATTGCAATAATAATCTCATCAAAAATCTTTATTCCTCTTTTAACAATGTCTAAGTGTCCTATGGTAATAGGATCAAATGAACCAGGAAAGACTGCTTTTTTCATTGCTCAAATTTAAATTATTTTATAAAATTGATTCTATTTGATAATTTATTTCATCCCTTACACATAATCCATGAGCCTCTATCTGTTGAGGTATAATACTCTGTTTTGTAAATCCTGGGATTGTATTTGTTTCAAGAATATGAGGTATTCCATCAACAATTATAAATTCTGATCTAGTAAACCCGTTGAATTCAATATTATCATAGATTATATTGATATACTCATGTATTAGATTTATTTCTTCATTGGAAATATTTGCAGGTGTAATCTCTTTGGATTGACCTAGATACTTTGCGCCATAGTCAAAAAGTTCGTTTTCACTGATTATCTCAGTCACAGGAAGAATAATTCTTTCATCCTTTTTTTGAATAACACCAACTGAGACTTCTTTTCCGAAAAGAAAATCTTCTATTAGTACCTCATTACATTCTTTAAATGCAATTTTAATTTTGTTCTCTAAATCATGAAAATGGTTAACTTTTGAAACTCCAATACTACTTCCACCATTGTTTGGTTTAACTATACATGGGATATTGATCTCACTCATAATTTTTTCTAAATCAAATTGATTTTCACTTGTTAATAATATGTGTTTAGATGAAGGAATATCAAGTTTATTTACAAAATCTATATATCTTTTCTTATCAAAAGTTAAATCTGAAACAAAACTATTGCAACCTGTTTGTGGTATATTATTTTTTTCTAAAATATTTGCCAAGTCTCCATTTTCACCTGGCTCCCCATGAATAATATTAAAAATTCCATCTAGATTTATTTTTTTCCCATTAATATTAAATGAGAGATTCATGTAATCTAGATCATACTTGTTATTATCATATATAACATAATTCGACTCTTTCGAAATACATATTTGATAAACGTTAAGACTTTGATTATCTTTTAGATTCTCATATATGAATTTTCCACTTTTAACAGAAACTTCATGTTCAGAGGAAAAACCTCCAAAAACTACAGCAATATTTTTCATATTATTTTCAAATGTAAGTCATTATATCAAAAGACAATTATGTCTTAGTATATTTACATTAAATTATCGAAATGAAAATTTTGGATCACTTTAAAAGTAATTCTTTAACTAAGCAAATATTTTTAATGCTAATTATAGTTTTTATTATATTCTTTTTGGTATATAATTCACTAAAAATTTACACAAAGCATGACAGATATATAGAGGTTCCAAATCTAGCAGGAAAGAATCTCGAGGAGGCCATAAGTATTTTAGATGATAATAAACTTAGATATGAAGTGTTAGACTCTTCTAAATTTTTTGTTGACATACCAAACTATTCTGTAATATCTCAAATACCAAAAGAATTAGAGTTAGTAAAAAAAAATAGAAAAATTTATTTAAATGTAAATCCTAAAGATTTTCAAAAAGTTTCACTTCCTAATGTAATCCAGATAACAAAAAGAAATGCAGAATCAATTTTAATAGCACTTGGATTCAAAGTTAAAGATTATACTTATGTTGATAATATTGGAAAAGATATGGTTTTAGATGTTCTATTTGATGGAGAGAAAATATTACCTGGTCAAAAAATTCCTATGAATTCTGAAGTTGATTTAATCCTTGGTAATGGAAAAAAATAACCTAAAAGAGGAAGACTTTGACCAAGAACTCCATGAACATTTTGCATTTAAAATTGATTCTGGACAAGAGCCACTTAGGATTGATAAGTTTTTAATGAGTAGAATCGAAAATGCTACACGAAATAAAATACAAAAGGCTGCAAAAGAAGGATCTATAAGGGTTAATGACAAAATTGTTAAATCTAGTTACAAGGTAAAAAAGAATGATGAAATAAAAATTCTTTTTACACATCCACCCTATGAGAACCTTCTTACTCCTGAGAAAATTGAACTAGATGTAGTGTATGAAGATGATTATATAATCATAGTAAATAAAAAAAGTGGAATGGTTGTTCATCCTGGTCACGGTAATTATTCTGGTACACTTATAAATGCATTATTGTACCATTTTGAAAATCTACCAAATAATTCTACAAATAGACCAGGATTGGTTCATAGGATAGACAAAGACACAACTGGCCTTCTAGTTATTGCAAAAACTGAAATATCAATGACATTATTAGCTAAACAATTTTTTAAAAAAACTGTGGAAAGAGAATATTATGCATTGGTCTGGGGGGATGTAAAAGATGATGAAGGACAAATTAATTTTCCTATTGGCAGAAATCCAAAAAATCGACTTCAGATGATTGTTTATGATAATATTGATGGAGGTAAAGAGGCTATAACAAATTATAAAGTAATTGAAAGGTTTGGATATGTTACTTTAATAAGTTGTAAGTTAGAAACAGGGAGGACGCATCAAATTAGAGTTCATATGAAACATATTGGGCATACATTGTTTAATGATGATAGATATGGGGGAGACAAAATATTAAAAGGAACTGTTTATACAAAATATAAGCAGTTTGTAGATAATTGTTTTAAATTATTACCGAGACAGGCTTTACATGCAAAAACTTTAAGTTTTATTCATCCCAAATCAAACCAAAAAATTTCATTTGATTCTCAAATTCCTGATGATATGAATTCTGTTATAAATAAGTGGAGGCTTTATTCTAAACATAAAAATTTATAAATTTGAAATAAAAAATGAAAATTCTTATTTCTCCTGCAAAGTCTCTAGACTTTGAAAATAATGTTGAAACAAGTATTAGCTCCAAACCTATATTTGCTGATCAGGCTCTTAAGATAAATAATACAATTAAGAATCTATCTGCTCCTGACCTATCAAGCCTTATGAATATTTCGCCAAAATTAAGTGAACTTAATTGGTCACGAAATCAAGAATTTCAAAAGATTGATTCAAAAGATAAGGAAGCTATATTTGCTTTTAACGGTGATGTTTATGATGGTATAGATGCCAATACTATAAATACATCAAATCATGAAAAACTTCAAAATTCATTAAGAATTTTGTCTGGTCTTTATGGAATTTTAAAACCATTTGACAAGATTAAAGCGTATAGGCTTGAAATGGGAACCAAAATTTCAATTAATGGTTCAAAAAACTTGTACGATTTCTGGAAAGAGAATGTTACAAAGTCTCTGGTAAATGAAGTAAATGAAAATGATATTATTGTTAATCTTGCTAGCAATGAATACTTCTCTGTAATTGATCGATCATTAATTTCAAATACTATTGTTAATCCACAATTCAAGGATTTCAAAAACGGAAAACTTAAGATTATATCATTTTATGCTAAGAAGGCAAGAGGATTAATGACTCGATTTCTAATTGATAATGAAATAAAAAGTTTATCTGACATTGAGAGCTTCAATTCTTCCGGCTATATGTTTAGTCAAAATGAAACTCGTAATCCGCTGGAGCCAGTTTTTGTTAGATAATTATAAGTAGTT
Organism: uncultured Bacteroidota bacterium; assembly: GCA_902622595.1. Taxonomy (GTDB): domain Bacteria; phylum Bacteroidota; class Bacteroidia; order Flavobacteriales; family Flavobacteriaceae; genus Marisimplicoccus. The sequence goes on along the minus strand of CACNQM010000005.1, from coordinate 110,357 downwards.
ATATATTAAACTTATCATTGATTTATTTGTAAATTTAGATCAATCAAAAGTTAATGTTTAAAAAAATATTTTTTTTACTAACTCTAATCCAATTTAGTTTTTCTCAAGAAAGAGAACTAATTCAAGGTAAAGTTATATATAGAAATATTGATGTCCCGGCTGCTAATGTTATAAATAATACCTCCCAAATATCAACTATAACTAATGATCAAGGAGAATTTGAGATTTTTGCAAAAGAAGGTGACGAAATAATCTTCTCATCAGTTCAATACATTATAAGAACCGTTAAAGTAAATGCTGAAATATTAAAGAACAAAAGAATAATTGTTCAAATAAATCAAAGAGTTAGAGAATTAGATGAAGTTGTAATTACTCCAGATGATACAGATAAGTTCCTTGATTTAAAGAAAGAACAATTTAAAGGATTTGATTATTTGGCTGATAAATCTACTAAAATTGAAAATATACTTACTGATAATAGACAATTTGTAGATGGTCTAAACTTTGTGAATATTTTTAAACTATTATCAACTTTAGTTGACTCAAAATCTGAAGAAGAAAAACTAAGCATTCTCCCAAGTGAAGCTCTTCCTCTTATTTTAGAGGAAAATTTTTTTACAGAAATTCTCAAGCTTGAAACTTTTGAGGTAAATGATTTTTTATCACAACTAGATTTAGATCAAGAAATCAAAGAATTAATAATTGAAAAGAATCAATTTATTTTAATAGATTATTTACTTAATAAATCAGATACATATAAAGAACTAAGAGTTGAATGAGAAAATTTATTTTTATTTTTCTCTTACTATCATTTAATTCCTTTTCACAGACTGAAAATCAAAAGATAATTGATGGATCTGTTTATAATGACAATTCATATTCGATTGAGGGGATACATGTTTTAAACATTACATCTAACGAAGCTACAATTACTGACTTTGATGGAAAATTTAAAATCCTTGTAAATATAAATGATGAGATTGTATTCTCAGGAATTCAATTTAAAAGAAAAAAAATAATTATAAATCAAGATATTTTTGATTCAGTATCATTAACAATTTATTTAGAGGAGTTTGTAAATGAATTAGACGAGGTAATTGTGAACTCAAGTGGTTTATCTGGAAATCTATTAAATGACCTTCAAAATTCAGGTGTTATAAAAGACTTAAACTTTGATGACATAGGTATTCCAGGATTTACTGGGATTCGAAAAGAGGACATTCCTTCAAATTCACAATTAGCCAAGGAAGTTTTATTAGCACCGTTAGTTGGAGGTTTAGATGTTGAAAGGATGTATAATTGGATCTCAGGTTACTACAAACAAAGGAGAAAAGAAATTGAATTCAGAAATGATTTTAATATAATAGATCAGATTATTAAATTTTATGGTCTCAGATTTTTCATAGATGAATTTGAAATGGAGGAAAGTGTTATTCATGACTTTGTAACATCTACATATCAAAATTTTCCAGTTGAAGAGAATTTTAAAATGGGAAACTACACCTTGGTAATAGATTATTTTAAAAAAAATTTTAAGAGGTTGAATTTATGATTAGTTTTGATGTTATGATTTTATTTATTAGTGGTGCAGAGCTAGTTTTTGTTTTTTTTATAGTCCTGTTAGTATTTGGAGCAGATAAAATTCCATCAATTGCAAAGGGTCTTGCTAAAGGAATGACACAAATCAGACGTGCAACTAATGAGATAAAAACAGAAATCTCAAAAAACACAGATGTAAAAAATCCAACAGAGTCAATGACCAAAGATCTAAAAGATAGTGTTAGTGATATAAAAAAAGATTTTGATGATCTAAAAGACTCTATAAAAAGAGACTTAAACTAATCTAGAAATTGAGATACCGTCTCTGAGAGGAAGGATAACTGTCTCAAACTTTTTATCATCGTTTAAAATTCTATTAAACTTTTTTATAGTATTTGTTTCTTCATCATCGTTCTCTCCCTCAACTACTTTTCCAGACCATAAAACATTATCACTTATTATTAAACCATTTGGGTTTAATTTCTCGGAAACTAACTGAAAATATTTTATATAATTTTCTTTATCAGCATCAATAAAGATAAGATCGAAAGTTTGGTTTAAATTATCCAAAATATCAATTGCATTTCCTGTAAGTTGAACTATTCTATCTCTATTTCCACTTTCTTCAAAGTATTTATTTTGAATTTTTAATAGCTCTTCATTTCTATCAATTGTGAAAATTTTCCCTCCAGCAGCTAGACCTTCTGTAAGACATAAAGTTCCATATCCTGTGTATGTTCCAATTTCAAGTATATAGAGTGGTGATTTAATTTTAGATATCAAACTTAAAAACCTCCCTTGAATATGCCCACTCAACATTCTTGGTTGAAGAACTTTCTGATGAGTTTCTCGGTTAAGTTTTGATAAAATTTCTGGTTCTTTTTCAGAGTTTTGTGAAAGATATTCTGCTATTTTTTCAGATATAAAATCCATTTATTTTTTTGGTCTTTGATATTCAAATCTATTTAAAAAACTTGGTAATGCATATCCATCACAACCATTAACAGTTACTACATTTCCTTTATCTAATTGAAGAAATCCTGAGTCACTTATTAATTTCTCATCGAAATAAAGTTCTTCAATAGATGCAACAACAAGTATTGTCCCATTTTCTTCGATATTATATTCATTAAGATATTTACAGACTAACTGAACAGGTGAGCCTTTTACAAATGGAGCTTTACATCCTTTTTTATATTCCTGCTCAAGATTGGTTTTATCAAACTCAGAAATTTCCTCTGGATATTTAGCACTTGTATGATGAGCATCATTAATTATATCTTTGACGATATGGTTAACAGTAAATAATCTAGTTTCCTTAATATTCTTAAATGTATTTCTTGGAACAGTAGTTGGCCTTAAAATATAACCAAGCATTGCAGGATTACTACCAAGGTGAGTAATTGAACTAAAAACAGCAACATTTTCAACTCCTTCTTTTGAAATACTCCCGATAAGATTAGCAGATTTATAACCCGTACATGAATTTATGAGATTAATTCTGTAAAATTTTTGTAAATCGTCAAAGTCTTTTTTAGATAAATGTTTCATTAATCAAAAGTATAAAGAAATCTTTTAAATTTGCAATGCTAGGGTGATTAGCTCAGTTGGTTTAGAGCACTACCTTGACAGGGTAGGGGTCACTGGTTCGAATCCAGTATCACCCACTATGACAAAAAAAATATTATTAGCACCAATAGTTACACTAGGAATTATTTTTATCGTTCTTGGATTAAGATGGATGCTAGTTGACGAGCCTTGGATGCTTGATAAAGTTGCAAATGAAGAAAGGCTCAATATGACTTTTGATCAATTATTTAATGAAGAAATTAATGAGACTCTCCCAGGTTACCTTAAGCAAATTTATCGTTTCTTTGGTCTTTGGGTTTGTATAATAGGTCTTTTTATAGTTTCTTTTGCTAAAACAAAATTTATTGAAAATAAAGCCTTTGCAAGAAACTTACTAATTTGTATTGGGTTAATGGTTATATCTGCACAGACAATGGCATATTTTCTTATTCCTAGCTCTCCTTTTATCTTCCTTGGTTGGGGAAGTATCCTTATGTTTTTAGTCTCATTATGGGCTTACAGAAAACTCTCTTAAAAAGGAAGATTACTTAAATCTATATTACCTCCTGTAATAACAACTCCAATTTTTTTTCCTTTAAAATCATTTTTATTTTTTAAGATTCCAGCTAATGGAAGGGAACAAGAAGGTTCACATATTATTTTAAGACGTTGCCAAATTAATTTCATTGAATCAATTATCTCATCTTCTGTAATCCTTATAATTTTTTTTACTTCATTAAGAATAATAGGAAAATTTTTATCTCCAAGCTGAGTTCTTAAACCATCAGCAATTGTGTTAGTAGAAATATTAGTCTCAATTTTACCACTTATTAAAGATCTGTAGGCATCATCGACTTCAAAAGGTTCTGTACCAATAACTGTGCAATTATCTCCAAAATATTTTACTGCTAAGGCACTTCCAGCTATAAGACCTCCACCACCTATTGGAACCAAAATATGATCAAAAGATCCATACTGTTCTATAAGCTCTTTAGCCGCAGTTCCTTGACCTAGTATAACATCCATATTATTGGAAGGATGAATAAAAGTGGCACTCTTTGAATCTACTATATCTTCAGCTGCTGCTTCTCTAGCCTTAAGACTTGGCTCACACTCAATTAACTCCCCGCCATAACCTTTAACTGCCTCTTTTTTTATTTCTGGTGCATTTGAAGGCATAACTATGTATGCCTTTATTCCAATTTTTTTTGCAGCTAGTGAAATTGCCTGAGCATGATTCCCTGAAGAATGAGTAACAACACCGTTACTTTTCTGTTCATCAGAAAGTTTAAGAATCGCATTTGCTGCCCCTCTCATTTTAAATGCACCCATTTTTTGAAAATTTTCACATTTAAAATAGACTTCAGCCTCTGTAAACTCATTAATGTAATTTGATGTTAAAACAGGGGTATTATGAATAAATGGTTTAATACGATTATGACAATCTATTAAGTCTGATTTATTTATTTCCATTTTATATTACAACCAATACTTGGTTTCTGAAGATCATTATTTTCAATACCATTAATAAGACAATCAATTGCATTTTTAATGTCATTCCCATTGGACTCAATTTCGTTACCTGGTCTCGAATCATCAAGTTGTCCTCTGTAAACTAATTTAAGGTTGTCATCATATAAATAAAAGTCTGGAGTACATGCTGCATCATATGCTTTTGCTACTTCTTGACTCTCATCATACAAATACGGGAAATTAAAATCATTTTCAATAGCATTTGTTTTCATTTTTTCAGGACTATCCTCGGGATAATTAATGACATCATTACTAGAGATAGCTATAAATTTTATTTCATCACTTTGGTATTCTTTAGCCAATTTACTTATTGTAGGATTTACATGTTTAACATATGGACAATGATTACAGATAAACATTATAACTGTTCCAACAGTCCCTTTGTTTTCTTTTAAAGAAAAATTAGAATCAGAAGTCACATCTATTAGATTGAAATCAGGAGCTATTGATCCAAGAGAAATCATATTTGAAGGAGTTCTTGCCATAATTAGTTATTTATCCAAATATATAACCAAATTGTTAATATTGGTAGTATCTCTTAGTTAGTTTCCATATATTTATCCCATAACAAAAAATTATTTAAAATGAGAAAATATATTTTACTATTGGCAATTTCATTTGCTTCATGTGATACACCAATGGAAGAAACTAAAGGTTTTGGTTTTTGGCTTGGTGATGAGAATGAGACATTTGTTGCAGGACCATCAGAGACAACTGATTTATACAACAAATTTATAGATGCTCATAATCAAAAGGATATAGAGGCAGTAGCATCTATGTTATCTGAAGAACTTATTATTTATCATTCTGACGGTAGAACTGTAGAGGGTAAATCAACCCATTTGGAAGGTCTTCAATCTTGGTTTGAACAAACAGATCCGTCTTTTAACCCTTTTTGGGGAATGCCTTATGTTGGAGTTAATAATGGAGAAACATGGATGATTGCTGGACATCAAACAAAAACAACTGTAGATGGAGTTGAAACCTCTATGGGAACCATGCTAGATATTCAATTTACTGACGGACTTGTTAGTACCATAATTGTTTACGATAGACAGACTCAACCTGCTGAATAAAACATATTGGATTTAATACTTCTAGTCTTAGGTCTTTTATTATGTTTAATTGGAATAGTTGGAAGCTTTATACCAATAATACCTGGCCCAGTAACTGCTTGGCTGGGTATTTTACTTTTAAATTTAACGTCAGTAGTTGAATTTAATTTAAACTTCGTTTTAATAACTCTAACCGTAGCAATATCTGTTGGAGTCTTAGACTATATTATCCCAATATTAGGTGTGAAAAAGTTGGGTGGTACTAGATCTGGTCAGATTGGAACCACTGTTGGTCTAATTGTAGCTCTAATAATCTTAGGACCTATAGGCATTATTATTGGACCTTTTTTGGGAGCATTATTAGGTGAAATGTCTGAAAAAAAATCCTTTCAGGACTCAATAAAACCTGCTTTTGGATCATTTGTTGGTGTAATTGCAGGAAGTGTGATTAAATTTTTAATTAGTTTAAGTTTCTTATTTTTTTATTTTGATATTTTTTGGGGATATCGCGAGAGTTTCTTTTAAAATAATTTCCTAAATTGAATTTACCAATTAGATATTTACATTGAAAAAATTTGAAAAAACTTTTTATGCATCATGGACAGACTTAGATCCAAATTGGCATGTTGCTAATCATGCATACATAAAATATGCAGCTGATACTAGAGTATCTTTTTTCTCTCTGATTAAATTAAATAAAGATGTATTTGAAAAATTAAGAATTGGACCAGTACTGTTTTATGAACATATACATTATTACAAAGAAATTTTAATGGAAGTAGAATTTAGAATTGATGTAGAAATAAATGGATACAGCGAAGATGGAAGATTCTTTTCTTTATTTCAAAATTTCTATGATAATAATGGTAATCACCTTGCTCATCTTGATTTGGCTTTTGGCCTAATTAATACAGATACAAGAAAACTTACATCTATGCCAGAAGCATCTTTTGAAATTTTTAAGAATTGCTCAAAATCAGACTCATTTAAAATATTGACTAAAGAAGATATGAGAAAGCATGGTAAGTTTCCAAAAAATTATATTAATGAACAGTAACAATAAAGTAATATTAATTTTTATGTTATTGTATTAAATTTATCAGCAATTGAAAATAAAATGAAAGAGAAATATTGGAAAAAAAATATTTTGTATTTGAGAATTCTTCTAACCATTTGGTTTATTTCATCTTTTGGATTTGGAATTTTATTTGCAGAAGATCTTAATTCAATTTTTTTAGGAGGGTTTCCTCTTGGATTTTGGTTTGCACAACAAGGCTCAATCTACATATTTGTAATATTAATTTTCATATACGTCTTTTTGATGAACAAACTAGACAAAGAACATAACCTTGACGAATAATATGGATGCTCAATTTTGGACATATTTGTTAGTTGGTGTAACCTTTTCACTTTATATAGGAATAGCAATATGGTCTAGAGCTCAGAGTACAAAAGAATTTTATGTTGCTAGCGGAGGAATCCATCCTGTCATAAATGGAATGGCAACTGCAGCTGATTGGATGTCTGCTGCTTCATTTATATCTATGGCAGGAATAATTTCATTCCTTGGTTATGGAGGTTCACAATATTTGATGGGATGGACCGGTGGATATGTTTTATTAGCGCTATGTTTGGCTCCTTACCTAAGAAAATTTGGTAAGTTTACTGTCCCTGATTTTATAGGTGAAAGGTACTATTCTCAAACAGCAAGAACAGTTGCACTGATTTGTGCAATCTTTGTCTCATTTACATATGTTGTTGGACAAATGAAGGGCGTAGGTGTCGCCTTCTCAAGGTTTTTAGAGATACCATATGATTTAGGAGTTATTATTGGTATTGGTATTGTTTTTTTCTATGCTGTACTAGGAGGAATGAAGGGAATAACTTACACTCAAGTTGCACAGTATTGTGTCTTAATTTTTGCTTTCACAGTACCTGCTATTTTTATATCTCTTCAGGCTACTGGAAATCCAATACCCCAAATTGGATTCGGAAGTAAAACATTAGATGGGGTATATCTATTAGAAAATTTAAATCAACTATCAGTTGATCTTGGATTTGAAAAATATACTGATATTAACCGAACAACTCTAATAAATGTATTTTTTATAACAGCAGCTCTTATGTTTGGAACAGCAGGTCTTCCTCATGTAATTGTAAGGTTTTTTACTGTTCCAAAAGTTAGAGATGCAAGAATCTCGGCAGGATGGGCTTTATTATTTATATCATTACTTTATACAACTGCTCCTGCAGTTGCGGCTTTTGCTAAAGTAAATTTAATTAATACGGTATCAAATGCTAAATATGCTGAAATGCCTCAATGGTTTAAGAATTGGGAAAACACTGGACTCCTTGAATTTGATGATAAAAATGCCGATGGAGTGATTCAATATGCTGCAGATACTCAAATGAATGAATTAACTATAGATAGAGATATTATGGTTTTAGCGAATCCAGAAATTGCTAATTTACCAGCTTGGGTGATTGGATTAATAGTTGCGGGAGGACTCGCTGCAGCCCTTTCAACAGCTGCTGGTTTACTCTTGGTAATTTCAACATCAATCTCACACGATCTTTTGAAAAAGAATATTAATCCAAAAATCTCTGAAAAAGGGGAATTATGGGCTGCAAGAATTTCCATAGCTGTAGCTGTTGTTGCTGCTGGTCTTGCTGGGTTAAACCCACCAGGTTTTGTTGCAGAAGTTGTTGCACTAGCATTTGGTCTGGCTGCCTCTTCTTTTTTTCCGGCTATTATTTTAGGAATTTTTGATAAAAAAATGAACAAAGAAGGAGCTTTAGCAGGAATGATAGTAGGAATAGTTTTTACAACTATTTATATATTTTATTTTAAACCACAGCTTGGAGGCCCAGGTTTACCTGAAAACTATTTATTTGGAATTACTCCTGAAGGCATTGGTACAATAGGAATGGTTATTAACTTTATTGTATCTTTAATTGTCTCTAGAGTAACGAAACCAACCCCAAATAAAATTAAAGATTTAGTTGAAAGTATAAGATACCCTAAATAGATATGCAGAGAATTACGAGTCTTTTTGATTATTTTAAAAAATATGAACAGAGTGTAAAAGATCCCGAGAAATTTTGGGCAGAAATAGCTGATACTTTTATCTGGAAAAAAAAGTGGGATAAGGTACTGGATTGGGATTTTGATAGTTTAGATATTAAGTGGTTTGAAAATGCTAAACTTAATATAACTGAAAACATCCTTGAAAAGAACTTAAAAGATCGAGGTGATAAGATAGCTATAATATGGGAGCCAAATGATCCAACTGAACCCTCAATCCGTTTAACATACAAAGAGCTTTATGAGAAAACTTGTAGGTTTTCAAACGCACTTAGAGAGAAGGGGATTAAAAAGGGTGATAGAGTAATTATATACATGCCAATGGTACCTGAAGCAGCAATTGCAATGTTAGCGTGTGCTAGAGTTGGTGCTGTTCACTCAGTCGTTTTTGCAGGTTTTTCATCTACTTCACTCGCTGATAGAATAAATGACTGTCAGGCAAAAATGGTTTTAACTTCCGATGGCAATTTTAGGGGTAATAAAACAATTCCTGTTAAACCTGTTGTTGACGAAGCACTTGAAAAGTGTAAAACAATTGAGAGCGTTGTTGTATTAGAGAGAACAAAACAAAAAATCAATATGACATCAGGGAGAGACTTTTGGTGGCATGATTGTATAAGTGACGTCTCATCACAATGTGATCCTGAGATTTTAGATTCAGAGGATATGCTGTTTATATTATACACTTCAGGCTCAACTGGAAAACCTAAAGGAGTTGTTCATTCTTCTGCAGGTTTCATGGTATATTCTTCATATACTTTTCTTAACGTATTTCAATATGATGAAAACGACATTTATTGGTGTACTGCTGATGTTGGTTGGATAACTGGTCACTCATATATTGTATATGGACCTTTACTTTGTGGTGCTACTTCAGTTATGTTTGAAGGCGTTCCAACATTTCCAAATGTTAGTAGATTCTGGGATGTTATTGATAAATATAAAGTAAATCAGTTTTATACTGCTCCTACTGCAATTAGAGCTCTTCAAGCTCATGGATTAGAACCTTTAAAAAATAACTCTTTAGAATCATTGAAGGTCATAGGATCTGTTGGAGAGCCTATAAATGAGGAAGCTTGGCATTGGTATCACGACAATATAGGAAAAGGAAATTGTCCTTTAGTCGATACGTGGTGGCAAACTGAAACAGGAGGTATAATGATTTCTGCTCTAGCTGGAATAACACCAAATAAACCAGCTCATGCATCCCTCCCTTTACCTGGGATTCAACCTGTAATTGTTGATTCTGAAGGAAATGAATTAGCTGGAAACAATGTTCAAGGTAATTTATGTATTAAGTTCCCTTGGCCATCAATACTTAGAACTACTTATGGAGACCATGAAAGATGTATAAATACTTATTTTTCTAATTATAAAGGGATGTATTTTACTGGGGACGGTGTAAAAAGAGATCATGATGGATTCCTTAGAATATTAGGACGAGTTGATGATGTAATAAATGTTTCCGGACACAGAATGGGAACAGCTGAAGTTGAAAATGCTATAAATGAACACGAAGAAGTTGTTGAATCAGCAGTTGTTGGTTATCCTCACGAAATTAAAGGTGAAGGAATATATGCTTATGTTATTGTAAATTCTAAATCATCAGATGAAAAAATCAAAACTGAAATTACAGATGTTGTTAGAAGAGTTATTGGACCCATTGCAAAACCCGACAAAATTCAAATTGTGAGTGGGTTACCTAAGACAAGATCTGGTAAAATTATGAGAAGGATACTGAGGAAGGTTGCAAGTAATGATTTTGATAATTTAGGTGATACATCAACTCTATTGAATCCTGATGTTGTTGATGAAATTATTAAAGGGTCTAGTGACTGATTAGTTTCTCTAACCCAATTCCTCTTGACCCCTTTATCAGTATGTTCATTGAATCAAAATCATTTAAGTTGACAGACTTAGTCATTTCATCTAAAGACTGGAATTTTTCAATTTTAATTTCTTCTGTTTTGCACTTGTAAAAGTTATTACCTACTAGATAGACTTTTATATAATTATTATAATCAATTAAATCAACAATATTCTGATGTTCTTTATCAGAATACTTACCTAGCTCAAACATATCACCAAGTACTAATATCTTATTAGCAGTTATTTCTTTGTCAAAATTTAAAATTGCAGCTTTTATACTGGTTGGGTTAGCATTATAAGCATCTAAGAATATTCTATTAGAACCAAATTTGATTATCTCAGATCTATTAGAATCGTTTTCAAATAGATCAAGACCAATTTGAATCTCATCATTGGTCAAATCAAAAAACTTTCCAATTGTTATGCTTGTTGCTAGATTAGAAAAATTAAAATCACCATAAATACCAGATCGAAATTCATAATCATCACTTTTAATAATTAATTTATCATCCAATTTTAAATAATTATATACAAATTCTGAATCTAATTTTTCACCAAAGGTCACTGCTAAATCACCTTTGCAATTTTCTATTTGTAGATCATCATCATTATTAAGTATTATATGGCCATAATTTTGAGTTAAGTAATCAAACATTTCAGTTTTACCCTTTATCACTCCTTTGAATCCCCCAAAACCCTCTAGATGTGCCATGCCATAGTTTGTTATTAGTCCAAGATCTGGCTGTGCAATTTCACACAGACTTTTAATCTCTCCAATATGATTTGCTCCCATCTCTATAATTGCAATATCAATTTCTTCATTTATATCAAAAAGAGAAAGAGGAACCCCTATATGATTATTTAAATTACCTTTTGTTTTTATTACATTGTATTTTTGAGACAGTATTGAATGAATTAGATTCTTAGTGGTCGTTTTACCATTACTTCCTGTTACTCCAATTATTTTTGTGTCAAATTGAGACCGATGATAAGAACTTAGTTCCTGAAGAGATTTAAGTGAATCATCAACATATATAAGATTTTGATTTTTATTTAAAATACTTTTATCATCAATTACACTATAACTTGCTCCTTTGTCTAATGCCTCTAGAGCAAAATTATTTCCATTAAAACTCTCACCTTTAAGTGAAAAAAAAATTTGACCTCTAATAAGATTTCTTGTATCAATTGAGACTCCGTTTGATGAAGTAAATAATGAATATAAATTTTTGGTCTCCAATCTAATTTTATTGCAATATACTAAAGAAATGAGTATTTTTGCTAGGTCTTAGACTAACAGACCTCAACTCTATTATATGAAAAAAATAACTGGAAAGACTTATTTAGATTGGTATGAAAACATGCTTTTATGGAGAAAGTTTGAAGATAAACTTGCAGCAAAATATATACAACAAAAAATTAGAGGATTTCTTCATTTATATAATGGTCAAGAAGCTGTTTTAGCTGGTTGTCTTCATTCAATTGACCCAAAAAAAGATCGTATGATAAGTTCATACAGAAGTCATGTGCATGCTATTGGGTTAGGTGAAGATCCTAAATTTGTAATGGCTGAATTATTTGGAAAAGCAACTGGAACTTCAGGAGGACTGGGTGGGTCTATGCATATTTTTTCCAAAAAATATAATTTCTTTGGAGGACATGGAATTGTAGGTGGACAAATACCCTTAGGTACAGGTATAGCGTTTGGAGATAAGTACTTTAAAAGAGATAGTGTTACACTTTGTTTTCTAGGAGATGGTGCAATACGACAAGGAGCATTTCATGAATCTATTAATCTTGCTGCTTTATGGAAACTACCTGTTATTTATATTGTTGAAAATAATGGATATGCAATGGGAACATCTGTAGCTAGAACAACTAGTCAAGAAGATCTATGGAAATTGGGTGAGCCATATGAAATGCCATCGATGCCTGTAGATGGAATGGATCCTGTTAAAGTGGCCGAAGCTATTGATAAGTGTGCTAAGCATGCCCGATCAGGAAAAGGTCCTTCTTTATTGGATGTAAAAACTTATAGATATAGAGGTCACTCTATGTCCGACGCACAGCAGTACAGAACAAAAGAGGAAGTTGAAGAATACAGAAAAATTGACCCTATTACTCAAGTTGAAAAAATTATTCTATCAAAAAAATATGGTACAAAAGCCGATATCGAAAAAATAGACAAAAAGGTAAAAAGTATTATTACAAAATGTGAAGAATTTTCAGAGTCTTCACCTTTCCCAGACAAGTCTGTTATGTATGATGTTGTTTATGAGCAAAAAGATTATCCATTTATTGAACATAAAATAGATTAATATGGCTGAAATTATAAATATGCCTAGATTGAGTGATACCATGGAAGAGGGAACTCTTGCTAAGTGGTTTAAGAAAGTAGGGGATTCAGTTAAAGAAGGTGAGATTTTAGCTGAAATTGAAACAGATAAGGCTACCATGGAGTTTGAGTCTTTTCATGATGGTGTTTTACTTCACATTGGAATAGATGAAGGTTCAACCGCACCTGTGGATAGTATAATTGCTGTCATTGGATCAAAGGGTGAAGATATTTCATCAATTATTAAAGGAGGTAGTGTTGTGGAGGAGGAGCCAAAGCCTGTTGCGGAGGAGGAGCCAAAGCCTGTTGTGGAGGAGGAGCCAAAGCCTGTTGTGGAGGAGGAGCCAAAGCCTGTTGTGGAGGAGGAGCCGGAGCTTGAGATAAAGCAAGCATCCCTGAGCAATGAATCAACAGATAGAATTCTTATATCACCACTTGCTAGAAAGCTAGCAGACGAAAAAGGGATTGATATAAAATTAGTTAAAGGTTCGGGTGATAATGGCAGAATCATAAAAAGAGATATTGATTCATACAAGCCAACTAATTACTCTCAATTTATTCAACCAAGACCAAGTATAACAGAATCATCAAATGAGTCTCAAAATTCAACAATGAGAAAAGCTATTGCTAAGAGATTATCAGACTCAAAGTTTTCAGCTCCACATTATTACTTGAATATTGAATGTGAAATGGATAATATGATTTCTTTTAGAAAACAATTTGTAAATACCCAAAACATAAAAATTTCATTTAATGATATCATAGCTAAGGCTGTTTCACTCACATTAGCAAGACATCCCAAGGTAAATTCTAGATGGTATGATGAAAAAATTGTTTTTTATGATCATGTTCATTTAGGTGTTGCTGTTGCTGTTGAAGATGGTTTAATTGTCCCTGTAGTTAAATATGCCAATTCAAAAGATTTATTTGAAATTAATAGTGAGATAAAAGATTTTGCTGAACGTGCAAAAAATAAAAAATTAACACCTGCTGAGATTGAAGGAAGTACTTTTACAATTTCAAATCTTGGTATGTTTGGAATTGAAAGTTTTACTTCCATTATTAATCAGCCTAATTCTGCTATTCTTTCTGTAGGTGCAATCATTGAGAAGCCAATTGTGAAGAACGGAGATATAGTAGTTGGAAATACAATGAAATTAACTTTAGCATGTGATCATAGAACTGTTGATGGAGCTACAGGTTCGCTATTCTTGAAGACTCTGAAAGAGTATATTGAAAACCCAGTTTCAATCCTTATTTAATGAAAACTATTATAGTAACTGGAACAAGTTCTGGTATAGGCAATCAAATATGTATTCAAGCTGCTGCTATGAATTTTCATGTAATATCTGTTTCAAGAAATATTGAGCCTTTAAAAGATTTAGATGGTATTGAGTCATTCAAATTAGATATTACAGATAAAGATTCTGTTGAAGAGTTTGTAACAAATTTAAAAAATAGAAAAATTAAAATTGATATTTTAATTAATAATGCTGGCTACCTTGTAAGTGAATTATTTGGTGAGTCCACATACGACTCTTTTAAAAAAACTTTTGATGTCAATGTATTTGGGCTTGCAGAAATTACCAGATCGCTGATTCCAATTATTAATAAAGATGGTCACGTTATAAATATTAGTAGTATTGGAGGTGTCAATGGCTCTAAAAAGTTTCCAGGTCTATCAGCATATTCTAGCAGTAAAGCTGCAGTTATAGCGTTAACTGAAGTATTAGCTGAAGAATATCAAAATGGTCCATCATTTAATGTTCTCGCTTTAGGCGCTGTTCAAACAAAAATGTTAAAGGAGGCATTTCCAGATTATAATGCAAATACAAAGCCAAGAGATATGGCAAAGTACATACTTAATTTTGCTGTTAATGGTAATAAGTTATTTAATGGTAAATTGATTTCTGTGTCTAATTCTAACCCTTAAGGCTACTTTTTCTGAGATAACTTAACCTTTTTAAATATTTCAGAGGAATAGACAAAATCATTTATCAATTTATCATCTGTATTCAATATCTCTTGATTATTACCTTCCCATATTTTTTTTCCTTTGACTAAGAAAATAATTTTATCTCCGATTTCCATAACGGAATTCATGTCATGGGTATTAATAATTGTTGTAATATTATATTCCACGGTTATCTCCTGAATTAACTTATCAATTATTATAGCAGTTTTAGGATCTAAACCTGAGTTTGGTTCATCACAAAAAAGATATTTTGGGTTTAGCACTATAGCTCTGGCAATTGCGACTCTTTTTTTCATTCCACCAGATATTTCTGATGGATATTTATCATCAGAATCTTTAAGATCTACTCTTTCAATAACCTCCTTAGCCCTGGATATCATTTTGGATTCTGTTTTTGAGGAAAACATTCTAAGAGGAAACATTATATTGTCTAAAACTGTCATTGAATCAAATAGAGCACTACCCTGAAAAACCATTCCAATTTGTTTTCTAAGATTTGACATATTTGATATGTTATCCTTATCATATTTTTTTTCATCAAAAAATATTTCTCCGTTGTCAACATCATAAAGTCCTAGTAGACATTTCATTAAAACAGTTTTTCCAGAACCACTTTGTCCAATTATTAAATTAGTTTTTCCCTTTTCAAAAGTTGCAGATATATTGCTTATGACTTGTGACTTAACAAATGATTTCGATATGTTATTTACCTTGATCATTATGACAGTAATAATTGAGTTACAACAAAATTTATTATGATTATAACTATGCTGGTCCAAACAAATGATATGTTACTTGCTTTTCCAACCTCTAAAGCACCACCTTTCATGAAAAAACCATGGTATGATGGAATTGTAGCTAAAATAAATGCGAACAAAATAGTCTTTATGTATGCATACACAACATGAAATACTTTAAAGTCTAATTGAATACCTTGAATGAAATCAAAACTTGTAGAAAAACCAGCATAAACACTACAAACATAACCTCCTAAAATTCCCAAGAACATAGCAAGAGTAATCAAGAATGGATAAAGTAATAAGGAAATAATCTTTGGAAAAATTAAATAGTTAAAAGAATTAACTCCCATAACTTCAAGGGCATCAATTTGCTCAGTCACTCTCATTGTTCCAATACTTGATGTGATAAATGATCCAACTTTTCCAGCCATTATAATAGAAATTAGGGTGGGGGCGAACTCTAATACTACAGACTGTCTCGTCGCAAATCCAATTAAATTTCCAGGTAAAAAAGGACTTTCAATATTAAGTGCTGTTTGAATAGCAACAACTCCACCTACCAAAAAAGACATAAAAGCAACAATCCAAATTGATCCAATAATTAAGTCATCAATTTCTTGTATAATTAACTTTTTTAGTACACTCCACTTAGTAAACTTTGAGAAAGTATAATTTATCATTAAAAAATATCTACCGATATGAAAAAAAATTCTCATGTGGTCTAAACTTTATATGTTATGGCATTAATATTCATTCCAGCACCAACACTAGCAAACATAATAATATCTCCTTCTGAGAGTTTATGCCCTTTGTAATTGGTCTTTTTAACTAGGTCAAAAAGAGTAGGAATTGTTGCTACTGAACTATTTCCAAACTCTTCAATGTTCATGGGAAGAATATCTTTAGGAGTAGATAGCTTATATAGTCTGAAAAATCTATTTATAATAGCCTCATCCATTTTCTGGTTAGCCTGATGAATAAATATCTTCTTTAGATCTTCAATTTTACAATCAGCTTCATCAAAACATGATTTCATTGCTACTGGAACATTTTTAAGAGCAAATTCATATACTTTTCTTCCTTGCATCTTTATAAACTTCTGATCACTTTTTGTTCTTTTTCTTGTATCATAAGAAGTCCCATAAAATATAAAATCATTCTCACCATCATATGTGAATGTAGCAGATTTATGAGATAATATTCCACCATCATAAGAACTATCACTTTCAAGAACGATGGCACCAGATCCATCCGCGTATATCATAGAGTCTCTGTCATTCTCATCTAGTATTCGTGAAAGTGTATCACAACCAACTACCAAGCATTTTTCAGCCATACCAGATTTAATAAATGATTTAGCCTGAATGATTCCTTCAACCCATCCTGGACAGCCACATATAATATCATATGCTACACAATTAGGATTCTTAATTTTAAGTTTTGCTTTTACTCTAGAGGCAACTGATGGTAATGTATCTACCTGTCCACTGCTGCATGATATATCACCAGTATTATGAGCAACAATAATATAATCAAGTGTTTCCTGATCTAATTTAGAATCATTTATTGCAAGACCTGCAGCTACAGCAGCTAAATCAGAGCAGTTTATTTCATCTGGAGCATATCTTCGTTCGCAAATGCCAGTGATAGAATTAAATTTATCTATAATCTCTGAATTTGAGCTTTGAAATTTACCCCCATCTGTATCTAGAAATTTATTCTTAAGAAAATCTGAATTTTTTTTTGCGATATCTGGTATACAACTTCCTGTACCAGTTATTCTATAGCTCATTTTATAAAATTACTTAAATTATTGATAAGTCTCAATAGGAAGACAACTACAAATTAAATTTCTATCACCATATGCTTCGTCAACTCTTCTAACCGAAGGCCAAAATTTGTTAGACTTTAAGTAATCTTTTGGAAATGATGCTCTTTCTCTTGAATATTCATATTTCCATTCGCTTGATGTAAGCATTTTTAATGTATGAGGAGAATTTTTTAACATTTCTCTGTCAGATTCATTTTCGGATGTAATCTCAAAAAATATTGAATTAAGCGCATCACAAAATCTATCTATTTCACTTAGATTTTCACTCTCAGTTGGTTCAATCATCATAGTACCCGGGACTGGGAATGAAACAGTTGGTGCATGAAACCCATAGTCAATTAATCTCTTTGCAATATCTACGACTTCAATATTATATTTTTTAAATTCTCTACAATCAATTATAAACTCGTGAGCAGATCGACCATTCTCACCACTGTACAAAATTTTGAAGTTCTTTTCTAGCTTTGTTTTCATATAGTTTGCGTTGACTATGGCCATTTCAGTTGAGTTCTTTATTCCTACTTTACCGAGCATTCTAATGTACCCGTAGGAGATTAAACAAACTAAAGCTGACCCCCATGGAGCTGAGGAAATTGCATCAATATGATACTTTCCTCCTGAGGAGATTATTGGATTTGATGGAAGAAAATCTTTAAGATGTTCAGCAACGCAAATTGGTCCCACGCCAGGGCCTCCTCCTCCATGAGGAATTGAGAATGTCTTGTGCAGATTTAAGTGGCAAACATCAGCTCCAATTAATTTTGGACTTGTCAGTCCAACTTGAGCATTCATGTTTGCTCCATCCATATATACTTGTCCACCGTTTTGATGAATAAGTTCATTAATAAGCTGAATTTCTGATTCAAATACTCCATGAGTCGAAGGATAAGTAATCATAAGAGCAGCCAAATTATTTTTGTGCTCTTCAATTTTTAATTTTAAATCATCAATATCAATATTACCTCTTTCATCAGTTCCTATTACTACAACTTTTAATCCAGCCATAATTGCTGAGGCAGGATTCGTTCCATGCGCAGAAGAAGGAATTAAACATATATTTCTGTGTTCTTCTCCCATTTTGTTCAAGTATGATTTTATTACCATTAAACCACTATATTCTCCTTGAGCTCCAGAATTTGGTTGAAGTGATGTAGCTGAAAATCCAGTTATTTCACTTAAATAATTTTCTAGCTTATTTATTACTTGATGATACCCTTGAGCCTGATCTATGGGAACAAATGGGTGAATACTATTCCACTCACTCCAGCTAAGAGGAATCATCTCAGAAGCGGCATTAAGTTTCATTGTACATGAACCAAGAGAAATCATAGATTGAGTAAGAGATAAATCTTTATTTTCGAGAGACTTAATATATCTCATTAGAGAAGTCTCTGAATGATAAGAATTAAAGACGGGATGAGTCAAAATTTCAGATTTTCTCTTATCTTTTATTGTATAATTATCGGGAAAATCAATTTTAGAAGAGTTTTTACCACTATTTTCCTCAAAAATTGATATAATTAAGTCTAAGTCTTTCAAACCTGTTTTCTCATTTACCGATATTGATATTTCGTTTTCTGCATGATAACACAGATTAACTTCTTTTGAAAGTGCAATTTTCTTAATAGATGTTGAATCAGAGATGACTGTTATTGTATCAAAGAATTCTGAATATTTAATTTCTATGCCTAAAGAGGAAATTTTATTAAATAAATAGACAGCTTTGAGATGTATTGTGGATGCTATATTTTTAAGTCCTTTTGGTCCATGATAAACAGCGTACATACCAGCCATAACAGCAAGAAGAACTTGGGCCGTACAAATATTTGAAGTTGCCCTATCTCTTTTGATATGTTGTTCTCTAGTCTGTAAAGCCATCCTCAAAGCATAATCACTATCAACGTCTTTAGTCACTCCAATAATTCTACCTGGAATATTTCTCTTGTATTTCTCTTTTGTTGCAAAAAAAGCTGCATGAGGTCCACCATAACCAAGAGGAATTCCAAATCTTTGAGTAGTACCAACTACAACATCAACTTTTTCAGGATTTGGAGGCTCAATAATTACTAATGACATTAAGTCAACAGCCAAGACTATTTTAAAATCTTCATTTTTAATACCTGATAAAATTTCATTAATATTTGGTAAGTTTCCTTTTTTACCAGGATATTGAATAATACATCCAAAACAATCATCAGAATTTATATTATTTATTTCATCAATTTCAATCTCTATACCTAATGGATAAGCTCTTGTTTTTAATACTGACAGAGTTTGTGGGAGTATGCTTGAATCAACAAAAAATCTATCAAGATTTTGAGACTTTTGGTCTTTAGACCTATTGTTATACATCATAATCATTGCTTCTGCAGCTGACGTTCCTTCGTCTAATAGAGAGGCATTTGCAATCTCCATTTTAGTTAGATCACAAATCATAGTTTGAAAATTTAATAAAGCTTCAAGTCTACCTTGAGCAATTTCTGGTTGATATGGTGTGTAGGCGGTATACCATCCAGGATTTTCTAAAATATTCCTTTGTATTACTGAAGGGGTGAAAGTGTCGTGATAACCAAGTCCAATGTATGTTTTGAAATTTCTATTTAGTGTTGAAAATCTCTTAATTTCCTTTAGGAATTCCATTTCAGAAATAGCGTCAGGTATATCTAAGTCAGATTTTAATCTGATTTTCTCTGGAATAGTTTGGGATAACAAGTCCTCAATTGATTTTACTCCAATTATCTTTAGCATATCATTTAACTCAGAAGTACTTGGACCAATATGTCTTCGAGAAAAATTTTCTTTATACATTGAAACTTTTTAGCAAAAATATGTAATATTGAATACTATAATAATAATGTTCATTAAATGTTAAAACTTTTTTTTTATACACTATTAGTTTTTTTTCAATCACCTATAATACAAGATATCAGTAAGGATGACGTTTTAGATCTATTAGAAGATAAAAGCATTGATATTATTGATCTCAGGACTGACGAAGAATTTAGTAAGGGAAGTATTAAATACTCGTATAACATTGACTTTCAAAAAAGTGAATTTATTGATAATTTAAATTTACTAGATAAAGAAAAAGCATATATAATTTATTGTAAGTCAGGGAATAGAAGTAAGAAGGCAAGCTTAATTATGAAATCTCTCGGATTTAAGTTAATATATCATTATAAACAAGGTTATCAAGATTGGGTTGGAGATTAAGATTTTCTTTTAAGATCTTTACTGCTTTCAATAACATTATTTTCAAGATTTTTCTTGTAAGACTTAACTTTTTCTGATATTATTGAATCAAAAGACCCAATTATTTGTGCTGCAAGAATTCCAGCATTTTTTGAACCATTAAGAGCTACTGTCGCTACAGGAACTCCTCCAGGCATTTGGAGGATTGATAAAATTGAATCCCACCCATCAATTGAGTTTCTAGATTTAATAGGTACGCCAATAACAGGAAGACTCGTAATTGAGGCAACCATTCCTGGAAGGTGAGCAGCACCACCAGCACCAGCAATAATTACTTTAATACCGTTTTTTTCAGCATTTGATGCATATTCAATCATCTTTTTTGGTGTCCTGTGAGCTGATACTATGTCATACTCAGTTTCTACGCCAAATGATTCTAATACATCTATTGCTTCCTTCATAATATTGAAGTCAGATTTACTACCCATAATAATTGCTACTTTACTCATTTTCTTGATGTAATTATTACGGTCTCTTTAACCTCGTTAGCTATTTTTTTTCCAATTTTCAAATCTTTATTAATAATTGTTATATGCCCCATCTTCCTATTAGGTTTAGATTCAAATTTACCATAAATATGAAGATTAAGACCTTCTATTCCAATAATTTGGTCGAAATTTTTATAAGCTACTTTTCCTTTTGAATCACTATCACCTACAAGATTTACCATTACAGAATTTTCAAGTATTTTGGTGCTTCCAAGAGGTAAATCCAAGATTGTTCTAAGAAATTGTTCAAATTGACTAGTGTAAGAACCCTCGATTGAAAAATGATAACTATTGTGGGGTCTTGGGGCTACTTCATTAACTAACAACTCATTTTCATTTGTTAAAAACATTTCTACTGCTAAAATTCCAGTGAGATTAAATGTCTCAGAAACTTTATAAGCAAGATCTTCAGCTGCAGATTTAATACTCTGTTCAATTTGAGCAGGAGATATTACATATTCTACTTGGTTAGATTTTTTATTAAATTCCATCTCAACTGCTGGATAAACCACTATCTCTCCAGATTCCCTTGCACCAACCATAACTGAAAGTTCTTTTTTTATATCAATTAATTCTTCAATTATACAATGACAGTCACTTATTTCTTCTAGGCTCTTATTGTCAATTATTTTTTTTACTCCATATCCATCATAGCCCATCTTTGATGCCTTCCATATAAAAGGAAAAGATATCTCACCTTTAGTTATCTTACTTTTAATCTCATCAATTCCATTTAAAACTTTAAAAGAAGATGTTGGGATTTTATTATTTTGATAAAACTTCTTTTGATCAGACTTATCTTGAACAGTTTTGATTACATTGGCTTGAGGATATACTTTTTTATTTAAGGATTCTAAATGCTTTAATGCTTCAACATTAACATTTTCAATTTCAATGGTAATTATGTCACAAAGTTTACCAAATTTCACAACAGTTTCATAATCCATTAAATCACCTTCAAAGAATTCTTTACATAGCTTACTTGAAGGGCAATACTTATCAGGATCAAGCACAAAAACATCTAACCCCCACTTGTTAGAAACGTCTAGTACCATTTTTCCAAGTTGTCCACCTCCTAATATTCCAATTATCTTTTTTTCATTAAACACTTGGCAAAAATAAGCATAACTTTAAACACGGTAAAGAATACGAAACATTTTAAATATCTTTGCAGCTATGTTTAATATTGTCATTTTTGGAAAACCAGGATCTGGTAAAGGAACACAAGCTAATTTTCTAAAAGAAAAATATAGTTTATATCACATATCAACTGGAGATTTATTTAGAAAAAATATTAGTAATAAAACTAAGCTGGGAATTGAAGCAAAATCTTATCTGGATAATGGAGATTTAGTACCTGATTCAGTAACAATCAAAATGTTGGAGAATGAAGTCTTACAAAACAAAAAAGTAAAAGGATATATCTTTGACGGGTTTCCAAGAACTTTGGCACAAGCTAAATCTCTAGACACTTTTTTAAACTCAATTAATCTAAAAATAAATGCTACAATTGCACTCGATGTTGATGAAAATGAATTAATAACAAGACTGTTAGATCGGGGAAAAACTACTAATAGATCTGATGACCAGGATTTAGAAAAAATCCAAAACAGATTTAACGAGTATAACAATAAGACTTCAATACTCATAGATTTTTATGACAAGCAAGGTAAATTCTATTCGGTTGATGGGCAAGGATCAGTAGATGATATCACTAGAAGGCTATTTGATCTAGTTGAAAGCTTAATCTAATGTTATGATAGTTGATAACTTTGTAGATTATGTAAAACTCACTGTAAAATCAGGTAAGGGAGGTAGAGGGTCTACTCATTTAAGACGAGAAAAATATGTTCCCAAAGGAGGACCAGACGGTGGCGACGGAGGAAATGGTGGAAGTATAATAGTTTCAGGCGATTCGAATCTATGGACTCTACAAAGCTTTAGATTTAAAAAACATTTTAAGGCAGGTAACGGAGGTGACGGAAGTGGTTCTAAAAAATCAGGTTTAAGTGGTAAAGATATTATCATTAAAGTACCCCTGGGAACTATTATTAAAGATACAGTAACCAACAAAATTTTAATTGAAATAAACGAAGACAAAGAAGAGACCATATTATTGAAAGGAGGAAAAGGTGGATTAGGAAATTCTCATTTTAAATCTCCAATAAATCAAACCCCGAGATATTCGCAATCTGGTCTCCCAGGTCAAGAACTTCAAATAACACTTGAACTAAAAATACTTGCTGATGTTGGACTTGTTGGCTATCCAAACGTTGGTAAATCAACATTGCTTTCAGTTTTATCTGATGCAAAACCCAAAATTGCTGATTATGAGTTTACAACTTTAAAACCTAACCTTGGAATAGTATCAATGTCAGAATATAGATCATTTGTAATGGCAGATATACCTGGCATAATTGAAGGGGCAAGTGAAGGAAGAGGACTCGGGCATTATTTTTTAAGACATATTGAGCGTAATTCTGTTTTGTTATACATCATTCCAGTAGATTCAAAAAATGTAAAGCAAGACTTTAAAGTTTTGAAAAAAGAGCTAATTAAATATAATCCTGAATTAGCAGACAAAGACTTTATAATTGCCTTTAGTAAATCTGACCTCATGGATAAAGAACTACTTGATGAATTTGAAAATATCTTAAAAAAAGAATTTAAATCAATTCCATTTACTATATTTTCATCAGTAAGTTCATATGGTATAAATAGTTTAAAAGAAATACTTTGGAAAACATTAAATCAAAATAAATAGTTATGAATATTAAAAATGCACAAAAAAAGGTTGATCAATGGATAAATAAACATGGTGTTCGATATTTTAATGAGCTGACAAATATGGCTATTCTATCTGAAGAGGTTGGAGAAGTTGCAAGGATTATTGCTAGAAAATATGGTGAGCAAAGTTCAAAAAGTAATGAAAATGAACAAAACCTTGCTAATGAGTTATCAGATGTTTTATTTGTATTAATTTGTCTAGCAAATCAGACAGGAATTGATTTGGAAAAATCTTTTCATGAAAACTTAAATAAAAAAACTAATAGAGATAAAAATAGACATAAATCTAATATTAAATTAAAATAGTGTACAAGATTTCAAAAGAATTTAGAGACATTGAGGGTAGTATCTGCATTAGTGGTTCAAAAAGTGAATCTAATAGGCTTTTATTATTAAGAGCATATACCTCTTATTTTAAAATTTTAAACTTATCGGACTCAGACGATACCCAGTTAATGATATCAGCAATTGAATCTGATAAAAAGGAGATCAATGTTGGACATGCTGGAACTGCAATGAGATTTCTAACTGCGTATTTTTCATCCATTACTAAAAAATCAAGAGTTTTAACTGGCTCAGATAGGATGAGACAAAGACCTATTTCTATTTTAGTAGATGCTCTCAAAGACATGGGCTGTGATATAGAGTATCTGGAAAAAAAGGGATTTCCTCCTTTAAAAATCAATGGAAAAAATATTTTAAGTGACTCAGTCACCTTGCCTGCTGATGTTAGCTCACAATATATTTCTTCTTTAATGATGCTGGGTGTTTCTCTAAAAAATGGCCTTGAGATTATTTTGTCCTCAAATTATACCTCTTTACCATATATATTAATGACAAAAAAAATAATTGAGAGAATAGGTGGTGTCGTTAAAATTCAAGATAGAAAAATTTTTATTGAGAAGTTTAAAGAAAAAGTTATTCCAGAACAATTTGTTGAATCAGATTGGAGTTCAGCCTCTTATTTCTTTAGCTTAGCTGCCTTATCTAAATCAGTTAAATTGACTCTTTCTAAATTTTCTAAGGATAGTTTACAAGGTGACTCAAGACTTATAGATATGTATAAAAAATTTGGTGTTGAAACAATATTTGAAGATGAAAATATTATTTTAACAAAGAATAATATAAGTCTTCCTAAAAGTGTCCATCTTAATTTAATAGATAATCCAGATATTGCTCAGACTTTACTTATAACTTGTTTGGGGCTTGGAATTGACTGTACCCTTGAAGGTTTGCATACACTAAAAATAAAAGAAACAGATAGGCTAGTGGCTTTAAAAAATGAAATTGAAAAATTTGAAGTTGATAGGATTGAAATTACTGAAAATTCAATAACTCTTGAAAATAATTCAGATCTCAAACATGATGTAACTATTGATACATACAATGATCACAGAATGGCTATGTCTTTTGCTCCTTTATCCCTTTTAATCCCAATTAATATTAATAATCCACAAGTAGTTACTAAATCTTATCTTAACTTTTGGAATGATTTAGAAAGTTTGGGATTTGATATTTCAAAAAATAAATAGGTAAATACTTGACTTTCGGTATCTCAGAGGTTTATATTTGCGATCTTAATAAATTATCATGAAATTATCTGACTTTGATTATAAACTACCAAATAAATATCTTGCACAGTATCCTTCTGATGAAAGAGATGAATGTAAGCTTATGCTTTTAAATACAAAAGAGCAAAAAATTGAACATTTAATCTTTAAGGATATAATTGATTTTTTTGATGATGGAGATGTTATTGTCCTCAATAATACTAAAGTTTTTCCAGCAAGATTATTTGGTAATAAGGAAAAAACTGGTGCTAGAATTGAAGTTTTCCTTCTAAGAGAACTTAATCAAGATCAAAGGCTTTGGGATGTTTTGGTAGATCCTGCTAGAAAAATTAGAATTGGAAATAAATTATATTTTGGTGAAGATGAGAGCCTTGTAGCAGAGGTTATTGATAATACAACCTCAAGAGGGCGAACTCTTAGGTTTCTTTTTGATGGTCCATATGATGAGTTTAGAAATAAGCTCCAAGAACTTGGGGAGACACCTTTACCCAAATATATTAATAGACCTGTAGAGCCAGAGGATAAAGATAGGTTTCAGACTATTTACGCAAAAAATGAAGGAGCTGTTGCTGCTCCTACTGCTGGATTACATTTCTCAAAACATTTACTTAAAAAATTGGAAATAAAGGGTGTACTTCTTCCTGAGATTACATTACATATTGGACTTGGTACTTTCAGCCCAGTAGATGTAGAGGATCTATCAAAACATAAAATGGATTCAGAGGAATTAAAAATTAGCGAAGATTCAGTAAATTTAATAAATAATGCACTCAAGAATCATAAAAAGATTTGCGCTGTTGGAACTACAGTTATGAGAGGTCTAGAGAGTTCCGTTTCTTCATTTGGAACATTAAATCCTTACAACGGTTGGACACATAAATTTATATATCCACCATATGATTTTTCTATTGCTAATTCAATGATTACAAATTTTCATACTCCTAAATCCACCCTATTAATGATGGTATCTGCATTTGGAGGTAAAGATTTTGTTTTAAAAGCTTATAAAGAGGCAATGAAGAAAAAATATAATTTTTCTTCATATGGTGATGCCATGATGATTATCTAAAATTTAGTTTTGAAAATTACTAACAAAATAAAGAAGCCAATTTCTAATGAGTTAAAAATATTTGAGAAACAATTTTATAAATCAATTTCTTCTAATGTTAAGCTTCTAGATCTCATTTTAATTTATATTCTCAAAAGAAAAGGAAAACAAATTAGACCAATTTTAGTCTTGCTTTTTGCAAAAATGTTTTCAAAAGAAGGAAAAATTAACCAAAAGACCTTCAGAGCTGCTAATTTGGTTGAATTAATACACTCTGCGTCTTTAATTCATGATGATATAGTGGATGACAGTCATATTAGGCGAAATTTCCTTACTTTAAATGCATTATGGAAAAATAAAATTGCAGTTTTAGTAGGAGACTTTTTTCTATCAAAAGCTTTACTTCTTTCTACTGAAAATAAAGACTATGATTTGTTAAATGAGGTCTCTTTGGCAGTTAAAGAAATTTCTGAGGGAGAACTTTATCAGATACAAAAATCAAGGAGTTTTAACTTATCTGAAAAGGAATATTTAGAGTTGATATCAAAAAAGACTGCTTCTCTTTTTGCTTGTTGTTGTAAAGTAGGTTCAATATCTTCTGGAGAAAAGGACCTCGATAAAATAGAAAGATTTGGCAATTATCTTGGAGTCATATTCCAAATTAGGGATGATCTATTCGATTATTCAACAAAGAGAATTGGGAAACCAACCAAATTAGATTTAAAGAATCAGAAAATTACTTTGCCAATGATTTATTCAATAGAAAAATCAAATTCTAAGGATAGAAAAATGATAAAGTCAATTTTAAAAAAGAAAAAATATTTGGTCAGTGATAAAAAAATAGTAAATGAATTCATAATTAAATACAAAGGTTTTGAATATGCCTTTGAGAAAATGAATGATTTTAAAAATAATGCTTTGAAACTATTGAAAGATTTCCCTCAAAATGATTCAAATAATTCTATAAAAATTCTACTAGACTATATAATTGAGCGAAAGTATTAATTTGTTATATTAGAATAAATTATAAATTTTGATAAGTAAAGATACCATTGATAAAGTTTTTGAATTTTCAAGAGTAGAGGAGGTTATATCTGATTTTATTGCTTTAAAAAAATCTGGTGCAAATTATAAAGGGTTAAGCCCCTTCACTAACGAAAAAACACCAAGCTTCGTAGTATCTCCATCAAAACAAATCTGGAAAGACTTTAGCTCAGGTAAAGGAGGTAATGTTATTGCTTTTCTTATGGAGCATGAACAATTTAATTACCCAGAGTCTATAAGGTATCTTGCAAATAAGTACAATATCGAAATAATCGAAACAGTTGAAACATCAGAGAATATTGAGGAAAGAAATGAAAGAGAATCATTATTTATCATTAACAATTTTGCATCTTCATATTTTCAAGACATATTATTAGAAATAGAAGAAATTAATAAATATTTATTAGATAGAGGTCTGTCGTTGACTACTATTAAAAACTTTAATTTAGGATATAGTACTGACTCAAAAAACAATTTTTACAAAAAAGCTAATGAAAATGGATATTCTGACAAGTATCTTGAAGAAACTGGTTTAGTTATTGCCAGTGATAATAAAAAGATTGATAGATTTCGAGAAAGAATAATCTTTCCAATTAAGAGCATCGCAGGGAGAGTACTTGGTTTTGGCGGAAGGATAATAGACTCAAATAAAAAAATAGCAAAATATATTAATTCTCCCGAGAGTAAGATTTACAATAAGAGTAAAATTTTATATGGAATTTATGAGTCAAAACAATTTATTGTTAAAGATGACAATTGTCTTCTTGTTGAAGGTTACATGGACGTAATCCAGTTGCATGAACATGGGATAAAAAA
Source organism: uncultured Bacteroidota bacterium (assembly GCA_902622595.1). Classification (GTDB taxonomy): domain Bacteria; phylum Bacteroidota; class Bacteroidia; order Flavobacteriales; family Flavobacteriaceae; genus Marisimplicoccus. The sequence continues at coordinate 81,820 of CACNQM010000005.1, read as the reverse complement.
TGTACTTGCTTCATCTGGGACTTCTCTAACAAAAGATCAGATAATTCTTATAAAGAGACTTACATCTAATATAGTAGTTCTATTCGATGGAGATCAAGCAGGAGTTTCAGCTTCCTTAAGAAGTATTGATTTGATTTTAGAGGAAGGTCTAAATGTTAAAATTTGTTCCTTTCCAGAAGGTGATGATCCAGACTCTTTTGTTAGGAAAAATAAGAAAGAAAAAATGCTAGAATTTATAAATAACGAGTCAAAAGACTTTGTCGATTTTAAGTTATCATTAAATAAAGATTATAAAGATGATGAGGATAAGAAGGTTTCTTTAATCAAAAATATATTAAAATCTATTTCGCTGATTCCTGATACGTTAAAACAAGAGATCTATATCAAAAAACTCTCTGCTGTTCTAGATATTGACGAATCATCATTATTTAGATCTTTCTCAAATATTGGTGTATCTAGATCATTAAATAGATCTTCCAAAAATTTATATAATTCAAAAATATATAAAGTTGAGGCTTCAGATCAAAGGCACACATCATCATATATTTATCAATTAGAAAGACAGATAATTAGTATTCTCCTTAAATATGGTGTGGAAGAAATTCAATTTGAAGATATTATCTTAAATAAGGATGAAGATGGAAAATTAGTCGAAATAAAAAAGAATATTAGATCAAAGGTATTTGAAAAAATTTATCTTGATTTACAACAAGATGAAATAGAATTTACTCATTCTCCTTTCAGGAATATCTATAAAAAACTAATTGATAGCTTTAATAATCAGGAATCTGTCTCTATTGATAATTTTATAAATGATCTAGATTCTAATTCAAGTAAGATTGTGTCTGATATTTTAATTAATGATGATAAATATCAATTACATGATTGGGAGAGAAAAAACATATATGTTAAAAAAATTGGTAGTGAATTGAGTCAGCTTGTAAACGAGACAATACTTAATATGAGAAGGTATCTTATTGATAAAAAAATTAACGAACTTCAGGAATCTAAAAAGGATGAAGATAAAGGAGATGTATTAGAGGAAGTAATGAGTTATTATAAACTAAAAAAGATGTTGTCAGCAAGGCTTAATAGGGTTGTTTAATATGTTTTTTGGCAAGAAGATAAAGATCAGTTTTAGAATTTACTTCTAGTTTTCTCATTACTCTTGTTATGTAGGTGTTGACAGTTTTTTGATTAATATTTAATTTCTCGGATATTTCAATATTTCTTTTGCCTTTAAAGAATAATTTTAATACTTGAATTTCTCTCTTTGATAAGCTATTTAATTTCTCAGTATTATAGTCATAATTAAATCTATTCTTCAGTCTTGTGAATTTGTTTATTTCATTGTTGCCATATATCGAAAAAGCTATATCCTGAATGTTACTTTTAACCGATTTCTTTTTTAAATTTTTTGTAATAAAACCTGAAGCTCCAGATTTAAGAACATCAACTGATTTACTCTCATTAGATTCAGATGTAAATATTATAACTGGAATCTCAGTTTTATTTTTTTTGAACTTTTTTAATAGATTACTAACACTGCCTTTTCTATAATTTAAGTCAGAGATAATTAAATCTATCTCTACATTATCTAATATTTCATAAACATTCTCTGCTGTTTCTAGATAATCGGACACCTCAAAGACTAATGAATTTTTAAAAATAGATTTTAGTCCAATATATATAATTGGACTTGAGTCTATAACTAAGATTTTTAACTTTTTCAATGTATTATATATAATCTTTTGGAATTGCACAAACAGGAATTGGATCCATTTTATGCCTATTAGATGAGTTAAACGATTTATATATGCCCATTACTTCTATTTCTCTTTGCGATAGATTTATGTCAGATTTTGATTCTTGCATCATCGCCTTTTCTAGCTCATCATAAGTTGCTCCAATTTGTTCTTCATCGGTTCTATTATCATTCCATAAACCATCTGTCGGCTTTGCTGATATTATCTCATCAATGATTTTATGATATCTAGCCAGTTCAAAGACCTCAGACTTTAGTAAATCTGCAATTGGGCTAATATCAACTCCACCATCTCCATATTTAGTGTAAAAACCTATACCAAAATCTTCAACTTTATTACCTGTGCCAGCAACTATGAAATTATTAAGAGCAGCGAAGTAATAGAGTGTTACCATTCTTAATCTAGATCTTGTATTTGCAAGACTGAGATCATGTTTATCAGACTCACTTTTAGGTAAAGAATCTAAAAAAGTATTATATGTATTGTCAAGATTAATTAAAACAGAAGTTACATTTGAATATTTTGATTTTAACCATTCAATATGTTTTTTTGCTCTTGAAATTTGAGCATCTTCCTGTTTTATTGGCATCTCAATGCAAATTAATTTCTTTCCGGTTTCAGCACATAATGTTGAGGTTAATGCTGAATCTACTCCACCTGAGACTCCAACAACTAAGCCATTAATTTTACTATTTTCAAGATATGTATTTATCCAATTTATTATATGTTTTGAGACTTTTTTGGGGTGTTTCATAAATAATATTTAATTATATATTTGTGCAAATCTACTATATATTAAAATTAAATGAAAGAAACAGAAATAATAATTAAAGTTAGGTTAGATTCTAATAATATTCCTGAAGAAATTTTCTGGTCTGCTCCTGATGGTGGTATGAAAGATGAGCAGTCTAAAGCTATTCTTCTCTCTTTCTGGGATAGTGCAAAAAAAGAAACTTTAAAAATGGATTTATGGACTAAAGAAATGCCTATTGATGAAATGAAATCTTTTATGTTACAGACTTTTGTCTCTATGAAAAATTCAATTTCCAAAGCTACTGGAGATGAAAATCTTGTAAACTTAGTTGATGACTTTTGTATTGAATTTGAAAAAAGGGTTTCTGAAAAAGGTTAAATTTTATATTCTTTCAAAGACTCTTCTATAAAGTTAAAAATATCATTAATGCCAGATTTATCTTTAGATGACGTTGCATATGATAATGGAAGCTCATCCCAATAAATAGAAAGTTGTTTTCTTAAATCATTAATCTGACTTTCTATCTGGTCAGATTTTAATTTATCTGATTTTGTAAAAATTATTACAAAAGGGCATGAATTATCATTTAAAAATTCCATGAATTCAATGTCAACTTTTTGTAAGTTATGTCTAATATCAATTAGTAAGAAAGTATACAAGAGTTGTTTTCTAAATTTGAAATAACTTCTATGAGTTTTCTTAATGTCTTCTTTAATTTTTTTTGAAAGATTTGCATATCCATAGCCCGGTAGATCCACTAGGTAAAAGCTTTCGTTTATTTTGAAATGATTTATTAAAATAGTTTTTCCAGGTGTTGATGATGTTTTAGCAATTTTTTTATTATTCAAAAGAGAGTTTATCAGTGATGATTTACCAACATTTGATCTCCCGATAAGGGCATATTCAGGTGTCTTGCTTTGAGGACATTGATCAATTGACTTACTGCTTTTTTCAAAAACTGAATTAATTATTTTCATAATTAAAAATTTTAGAAGTTATTATCTGAAAGCCACTTTTCCATCAACTCGTTAAAATTATTAGGATGTTCCATCATTGGTGCATGCCCACATTTATCAATCCAAAGTAGATCTGAATTTGGAAGAAGAGAATTAAAATCCTCTGCAACATTTGGTGGTGTTACAGTGTCTTGTTTACCCCAAATAATTAAAGTCTTGGTTGTCATATTTGGAAGGTCATCTGCCATATTGTGTCTAATAGCACTTTTAGCTAAAGACAAGGTTCTTATTAATTTCTCTCTATTATTTACACTTGCAAATACTTCATCAACTATTTCTTTTGTAGCAATTTTAGGATCATAAAAAACCTCTTCGGTTTTTGCTTTTATATATTCATAATTACCTCTCTTTGGATAACCATCACCAATCATTGATTTTTCATATAGACCTGAGCTACCAGTTATAATAAGTCCACTAACTAATTCAGGATAATCTCTTATAAATAGTAGGCCAACATGACCGCCTAGAGAATTACCTAAGAGGACTATATCCTTAAGTTTTTTAAATTCAATAAAATCAAAAATAAATTTTGAAAATGTAGCAACATTTGTTTTGAGAATTGGAGTTGAATCAACCGGAAGTTCCGGTATAATAACCTTATAATTTTTTGTTGGAAAGTATTCAAAAACACCTTGAAAATTACTTAAACCACCCATAAGTCCGTGAAGAATTATTATAGGTCTCCCTTCACCTTTTTCGATGTACGCAAATCCTCCTTCTTTAATTAAACTTTCTTCCATGATGCTGATCTAAACCACAAATATATGCATAAAGAATAACCTATTTTTTTTACATCTTAATTCACTGTTAATCAAGTTTATATATCAAAAAAAAATAATTTATCAACAAAGTGGTAAAAAGTGGTAAAAAGTGGTAAATATATTTTATATTTGAGTAAATCAACTATTTAATGCAACACTTTATTGGGACATATGAATGTAAGGCAGATGAAAAAGGAAGAATTATGCTTCCAGTTTCTTTAAAAAAACAATTATCTGATAAGTTAAAAAATGGGTTTGTTATTAAAAGAGCTGTTTTTAATTCTTGTTTAGAATTATATCCATTAAAAGAGTGGGACAAATTAATGCTTAGAATAAATAAATTAAATAGGTTCAACAAAAAAAATATTGATTTTATAAGGAGGTTTACAGCTGGAGTTAGACAAATTGATATTGACATTTCTGGAAGAATTTTGATTCCAAAAGACTTAATAAATCATGCCAGAATATCGAAAAATATAGTTGTTTCCTCAGCTGTTAACATTCTTGAAATTTGGGATAAGGCCCTTTATGAAGAAGCTATAAATGATGCAAAAGGTGACTTTGGAAATCTTGCAGAAGATGTGATGGGCGATAAAATAGATAATGATGTACCATAATCCAGTACTACTTTACGAATCAATATCTGGTTTAAATATTAATCCAAGTGGAATTTATGTTGACGTAACTTATGGAGGTGGTGGGCATTCTCAAGAAATATTAAAAAATCTTAATTCAAACGGTAAATTAATTGCTTTTGATCAAGATCAAGATGCTATTGAAAATAGATCAAATGATAGTAGGTTAAATCTAGTTAAGTCAAACTTTAAGTATTTAAATAACTTCTTAAACTACTTTCAAATAAAAGAAATTGACGGACTTCTAGCAGATTTTGGAATATCATCTCATCAAATAAATAATAAGAACAGAGGATTCTCAACTAGGTTTAATTCTGAACTTGACATGAGGATGAACAGTACTCAAAAAATTGATGCTAAAATTATAATTAATGATTATGATAAAGATCAATTGGAATATATTTTTAAAAATTTTGGTGAATTAAAAAACTACAAAAAAGTAACTGAAAAAATAATTTTTGAAAGAGCAAAGAAATCTATAGATACTACAGGAGATCTAAAAAAAATTCTGGCTCCTTTAGTTAAATCAAAAGATGAGAATAGGTTTTTGGCACAAGTCTTTCAGTCAATAAGAATAGAAGTTAATGATGAGCTGGAAGTTATAAGAACTTTGTTAAGTGATTCCTCGAAATATATAAAAAAAGGAGGGAGACTAGTCTGTATTTCTTATCATTCATTAGAGGATAGAATTGTAAAAAAATTTATTCAAAATGGAGGTTATAATGATGAAGTACCAACTGACTTATATGGAAATAAGAATTTCATATTTAAAAAAGTAGGAAAAATGATTACACCCTCTAGTGAAGAAATTAAATTAAATAATAGATCCAGAAGTGCAAAACTTAGAATTGCTGAAAAAATATGAGAAACTTTTTATCCTTTTTAAACATTGATTTTCTGGCTGGTAAAGACTCCTCTAAAAATTGGAAAATGTTACTATTTATTTCATTACTATTAATGTCATCAATATATAGTAGTCATAGTGCTGATCAGAAAATTTTTTTAATAACAAAGCTAAATAAAGAGGTAAATACTTTAAACAGTATTTCAGTATCCACCAAAGTTGATTTGATGAATGTAAAAATGGAATCTAAAATAACATCAAAATTAAAAGATAATGGGTTCAAGAATTCTGAAAATCCACCTATTAAAATAATTATTACAGAGTAATATGAAAAAGTTAGACAATAGAATTGTTAATAGAATGAACTTTATGTTCTTTTTATTTCTATTGTTTTCATTTTTCTTAATTGGTAAAATTTTTTACTTACAAAATTTTGAAGTTGACGAGAAAACTAGAAATACAATTGAAGCAGTAAAAAACATTGAAGTTGAATCCCCTAGAGGAAATATATACTCAGATAATGGAGATTTATTAGTCTCAACTGTAATAAAATATGAATTAAGATGGGATTCAAAGATACCATCTAAATTTGTTTACAACAATGATATTAATTCACTTACTGAAAGGTTATCTGATTTTTTTGGACAAGATCAAAATTACTTTAGACAGTATCTTGATAATGCTAGAAATAAAAACAATAGATACTTGCTCATTGGTAAGAATTTATCTATAACTGATGTGGAAAAAATTAAGTCTTTTCCAATTTTTAATAAAGGTATTTATAAAGGAGGTTTAATTGTTAAAGAGAATCATACTAGAGAGAGTCACTTGGGTAAAATAGCTGAGAGGACTATTGGATACGAAAAAATTGATAAAGATGGAAAATATTTGAGAGTTGGTTTAGAGGGTGCATATACAGAATATTTATCTGGAAAAAGTGGTTTAAGGCTAATGCAAAAAATTGCAGATGGGCAATGGAAACCAATGACTCCAAATTTTGAAAGAGAACCTGTTCAAGGATATGATGTACATACAACTATCGATATTGAAATTCAAGACATAGTGCATCATGAATTATTATCTCAGTTAGAAAAATTTGAAGCTGATCATGGAACAATGATTCTCATGGAAACCAACTCTGGTAAAATTAAGGGTATTTCAAATTTAGGGAGAACAGAGGAAGGGAAATATTATGAAAAAATTAATTATGGTATATGGGAATCACAAGAGCCAGGTTCAACATTTAAGCTAATGACTTTAATTGCAGCCCTAGAGGATGGGGTAGTAAGTCCAAGTGACTCAGTTGAAACTGGTAACGGAATATTAAAATTTTATAATAAATATGAAGTAAAAGATTCTAATATGAGGGGATATGGAAAAATCCCTATATCAAAGGCATTTGAAGTTTCCTCAAATACAGGGATGGTCAAATTAATCTATGATAACTATAAAAATAATCCAGAAAGACTAGTTGACAGGTTAATAAACATGAAAATTGACCAAAAAATTAATATTGACATAAAAGGTGAAGGAGAGCCCATTATACCGCATCCACATGATGATAACTGGAATGGAATCTCTTTACCTTGGATGGCATTTGGTTATGGAGTCATGATGACACCCTTACAAACACTAACTTTTTACAATGCAGTTGCTAATGATGGTGAAATGGTTAAGCCAAGCTTTATAAATAGTATTGGTGCATTTGGTGAGAAACCTATTTATGAAATTGATAGAGAAGTAATCATGTCATCAATTTGTTCAGAAGAGACCTTGATTTCAGTTCAAAAGATGTTAGAAAATGTGGTTGAAAAGCCATGGGGAACTGCAAATAACATATATGATGAAAATATCAAAATTGCTGGTAAAACAGGTACAAGTCAAATTGACTATACTTTAGACGAAACACAATATGTTTCAAGTTTTGTAGGATACTTCCCGTCAGATAAACCAAAATATTCAGCGATTGTTGTAATTAATAAGCCAAAGAAGTCTAAAGGATATTATGGAAATTCAGTTGCAGCTCCAGTTTTTAAAAATGTTGCAAAAAAAATCATGACTGGAATACCAACAGAAATTCAGATAAGCAGAAAAGATATAGATATTTTATTTTGAAAAAGTTAAAAGAAATATTATTTAAAGTAAATATTGATTCAGTATATGGAGATACAAACATAAATGTATCGAAAATTACTTTTGATTCAAGAGAGGTTAAAGATCAATCGCTATTTATAGCAATTAAAGGTCATAATTTTGATGGCCATAACTATATTAAAGATGCAACTGATAATGGAGCTTCAGTTATTGTCTGTGAAAATTTACCTTCCAATTTTAAAAAAAGTAGAGTTGTTTATATCTGTGTTAAATGTTCAAAAGAGGCACTTTCAATCATTGCATCAAATTTCTTCGATAATCCATCTTCAAGAATTGACTTGATTGGTGTAACTGGAACAAACGGAAAAACAACAATTTCTTCCTTATTAAACAATTTATTTAATGAATTGAAATTTGAATCAGGATTAATCTCAACTATCAGTATTAAGTATGGAAATTATATAGAAAATTCAAAAAATACTACACCTGATCCAATAACAATTAACTTTCATTTATCTGAAATGATCAAAAAACAAATCAAGGTTTGTTTTATAGAAGTTTCATCACATGGAATATATCAAAAGAGAGTTAAGGGTGTCAGCTTTAAAGGTATGATTTTTACAAATCTTACCCATGATCATCTTGATTATCATAGTTCATTTAAAGATTATAGAGATACTAAAAAGTTAGTTTTTGATTCTTTGAGCAAAAGCTCATTCGCATTAATAAATAGCGACGATAAGAATGCAAAATATATGGTTCAAAATACCAAAGCCAGTATTTATACTTATTCACTGAAACTAAATTCAAATTTTTCGTGTAAAATTATTGAACAACAATTAGACGGGATGTTATTAAGTATTGACAATAGCGAAATTTGGACCAAACTAATTGGAAGATTCAATGCATCCAACATACTAGCTATTTATTCAATTGGGAAACTATATAATATTGACAAAATAAATTTGCTTACCAGTATTAGTAAGCTTGAAAGTGTTAAAGGAAGACTTCAGTCTTTTCTTTCAAATAATAAAGTCACAGTCATAATAGATTATGCGCATACTCCTGATGCAATTGAGAATGTTATATCGACTATTAATAATATTAAAAAATCCAATCAAAATTTAATTACTGTAATAGGTTGTGGTGGTGACAGAGACAAAGATAAAAGACCAATTATGGGTAAAATATCATCTGATCTCAGTTCAAAAGTAATTTTTACCTCAGATAACCCTAGATCTGAAGATCCAAAATCTATAATTAATGATATGGTCCAAGGAGTATCAAATTTTAATAGCAATAAGATATCAATTGAACTTGAAAGAAAAAAAGCGATAAGGAAAGCAAAAGAAAATAGTAATGAGGGCGATATAGTTTTAATAACAGGAAAGGGTCATGAAGATTATCAAGAGCTTAGTAATAAAAAGAGAATCTATTTTGATGATTTAAAAATAGCTAAAGAAATTTTTAATAAATAACAATGTTATACCACCTATTTGAAATATTAGAAAGTCAATTTAATTTACCTGGGGCAAGTTTATTTGGCTATTTATCTTTTAGAGCAGCAGTTACTGTAATAATGGCACTGTTAATATCAATTGTTTTTGGGAAAAAAATAATCAATTACTTAAAAGTAAAACAGGTAGGTGAAAATATAAGGGAACTTGGTTTAGAAGGTGAAAAGAAAAAAGCAGGTACCCCAACTATGGGAGGTATAATAATAATAATTGGCACTTTAGTCCCGGTAATTTTGATGTCAAATCTTGAAAATATTTATATACAAATTCTTATTATATCTAGTTTAATTTTGGGAACCATTGGATTAATTGATGATTACATCAAAGTCTTTAAAAAAGACAAAAAAGGACTTCATGGAAAATTCAAAATTGCAGGTCAGTCACTATTAGGAATTTTTGTTGGGATAGTTTTATTAACCAATAATAATATAACTATTGTTGAATTTGATAAAAACTTAAATTCTAATAAAATAGAATTATCTCAAATAGAGGAAATTAAATCCTATAAAACAACAATACCTTTTTTTAAAAATAATGAGTTAGATTATAATGAAGTGTCAAAAGCTATTTTTGGAGATCAATCAAATTATTTATGGTTGATAATAATCCCAATAATAATTTTTATTATAGCATCAGTTTCAAATTCTAATAATCTAACTGACGGTTTAGATGGACTCTCTGCTGGACTCTCTGCTATAATTATCTTTACTCTTGGAGTTTTTGCTTGGACATCAGGAAATATAATTTTCTCAGATTATTTGAATATAATGTATATTCCAAGAGTTGGTGAAATAACAATTTTCATTGCAGCTTTACTTGGGTCATTAGTTGGTTTCCTCTGGTATAACACCTATCCAGCATCAGTTTTTATGGGAGATACTGGAAGTTTAACTGTAGGTGGCTTAATTGCAGTAATTTCGATACTTATTAGGAAAGAACTATTAATTCCAATTTTATGCGGTGTATTTCTTCTTGAAGCACTTTCAGTCATAATCCAAGTAAGCTATTTTAAGCTAACCAAAAAAAATACAGGAGTAGGAAAACGTATTTTTTTGATGTCACCAATACATCATCATTTTCAAAAAGTAGGTTACCATGAAAGTAAAATAGTTTCAAGATTGTGGATTATTGGAATTTTTTTAGCAGTTATATCAATACTAACATTAAAAATTAGATAGATGAAGAGTATAACAATTCTTGGTGCTGGTGAAAGTGGATTTGGAGCTGCTATGTTGGCTCATTTTAAAGGCTTTAATGTATTTGTATCTGATTCTAATAAAATAAATGAAGAGAAAAAATCAGAAATGACCAAGAAGTCTATAATGTTTGAAGAAGAAAATCACTCTTTTGACAAAATTAAGTTATCGGATTTTGTTATTAAAAGTCCAGGTATATCTAATTCTTCTGAAATAATTTCAAAAATTAAGTTATCTGGAATACCAATAGTTTCTGAGATTGAATTTGCAAGTAAATATTCTAATTCATTTAAGATTTGTGTTACTGGAACTAATGGAAAAACAACTACCACCAAACTTATCTACCACATACTAAAAAGAGCTGGTTTAGATGTTGGTCTGGCAGGTAATATCGGTGATAGCTTTTCTAAAATGCTTCTAACTGGGGATAAGGATATCTATGTACTTGAGATTAGCAGTTTCCAACTTGACGATATCAAAAAATTTAGACCAAATATTTCTGTTATTACAAATATTATTGAAGATCATCTAGATAGATATGAAAATGATTTCGGTAAGTACGTTGATGCAAAAATGAAAATTGCAAAAAACCAAAAATCATCAGACTATTTAATTTATAACTCTGATGATAAAATTTTATTAGAGGCACTAAGAGTAAATAGATTAGATGTAAATAAAATTCCAATAGGTATAAACACTAAAAGACAAAATCAAATAACATTAGATAAAAAAATTCTTTATAACAAAAAAAAAACTATTATGATAAATACCGACGAATTTGCGCTTAAAGGGAGGCATAATCTTCTTAATGCAATGGCTGCAATTACAGTCTCCGATTTACTAAAAATAGATAATGATATAATTAGAGAGAGTCTCTTAACTTTCTCTGGTCTTCCTCATCGACTTGAGAAGTTTTTAAAAATACAAGGAGTAAATTACATAAACGACTCTAAAGCTACAAATGTTAATGCTACATATTATGCTCTTGATTCAATGAGAGCTCCTACAATTTGGATTGCTGGCGGAGTAGATAAAGGAAATGATTATACAGACTTACTTCCAATTGTTAGGGAGAAGGTTAAAGCAATTATTTGTCTTGGAATTAATAATACTAAAATTATAGAAACTTTTAAGCCAGTAATTGAGATTATAGTAGAGACTGAGTCAATTACAGAAGCAGTAAAAGTTGCAAATAAAATTGCAATTAAAAAGGATAATGTTCTATTATCTCCTGCATGTGCAAGTTATGATTTGTTTAACAATTATGAGGACAGAGGTGATCAATTTAAAGAGGCGGTAAGGAGTTTATAGATGAGTACAAAGAGTCTAATATTTGGAGATAAAGTTCTGTTAGTAATAATTTTATTGCTATCACTTTTTTCTTTTTTCCCAGTTTTTTCTTCTAGCTCATATCTCTCATATGTAATAGATGGGTCTTCTCCAATTTTTTATTTATTGAAACATTTTATTATAATATTATTTGGTCTTTTACTGATGATGTCCATAAAGTTAGTGCCTCACAAACTTTTTAAAGGAATGTCGATAATTCTGTTACCTGTAGGATTATTGTTATTAGTATATACATTAAGTCAGGGAACAACTATTGGCGGTTCAGCAGCAAGTAGATGGATAGACATCCCATTTGTAGGTATAAGTTTTCAAACTTCATCCCTAGCAGCTATTATAATAATTACTTACACTGCTAGATATTTATCAAAAGTTAATTTATCAAAAACAAAGTTTAAAGAGACGATTATACCACTTTGGCTTCCAATTTTTATATATATTTTCCTTATACTACCATTTAATCTATCGTCTGCACTTTTGATATTTGGTTCACTGATTTTAATACTTTTTATTTCAGGTTTGCCAATAACTCATTTATTAAAAATATTTTTGATAATAGGTTTTCTTTCAACAACCTTTTTCTTTTTAGCAAAGACATATCCAGATCAATTCCCAAATAGAATAGATACTTGGATTAGTAGAATTGAAAACTTCAATTCAAGTGATAATTTGGATGCAAGCTATCAAATTCAAAGAGCTAAAATAGCAATAAATAATGGAGGTTTAATTGGTGTTGGTGCTGGAAAAAGTATAATGAAAAATCATCTACCTCAGAGTAATTCTGATTTCATTTTTGCAATAATTGTAGAGGAGTATGGTATTGCTGGTGGGTCATTGATAATAATATTATATACATTAATGTTTTTTAGAATATTAGTTATTACTCATAAAGCTAAGGACAGGTTTGGAAAAATACTAGTTTCTGGTTTAGGAATCTTTATAATAACTCAAGCATTTACAAATATCTCAGTTGCGACACAAATAATTCCCGTAACTGGTCAGAATCTACCCTTAATTAGCAGCGGTGGAACTTCTGCTTGGATGACATGTATATCATTGGGAATGATACTAAGTGTAAGCTCTTCAATAAAAAATAAAAATGAATAAAAATAGATTTATAATATCAGGAGGAGGAACAGGAGGTCATATATACCCTGCATTATCTATTGCTAATGAAATAAACAAATCTTTTGATAATCCTGAAATAAAGTTTATTGGAGCTAAGGGAAAAATGGAAATGAATATTATTCCAAAATATGGATATAAAATTCATGGACTTTTAATTAGTGGATTGCAAAGGTCATTCACTTTAAAGAATATCTTACTTCCATTTAAACTTATAATTAGTTTTATACAGTCTATCATCATAATCTTAAGCTTTAGACCCAACTTTGTTGTTGGGACAGGAGGTTTTGCAAGTTTTCCTATTGTCTTTATATCTTCAATATTTAGAATTCCAACATTAATTCAAGAGCAGAATTCATTTCCAGGAATATCTAATAGGCTATTATCTAAATACACTAATTACATATCTGTTGCATATGATAAGATGGAAAAATATTTTCCTTCAAAAAAAATATACAAAACAGGTAACCCAATCAGAGAATCCATTAAATCAAATAAAAATTTAGTTAATCAAAGAAATAAACTAAATATTAAAGAAAGTATGATAGTAATAACAGTGTTAGGCGGAAGTTTAGGTTCAGATAAAATAAATAAAACAATTAAAGAAAATATAGATTTCTTAATTTCTAGAAATATTTTTACAATATGGCAATGTGGAAGAAGTTATTACAATGACTATAAAAGTTTTAATTCTGATAAGGTATTTGTTACAGACTTTATTGAAGATATCGACTCAATTTACTTTACATCAGATATAATAATTGCACGAAGTGGAGCTTTAACACTATCAGAATTAGCAATAGTTTCAAAACCTTCCATACTAATTCCTTCTCCAAATGTTGCTGAAGATCATCAACTAAAAAATGCGAAGAGTATTGAAGAAAAAGATGCATGTATATGTATAGAGGAAAAAGATCTTGACTTGATATTTAAAAGTAAACTGGATCTTCTTTTAAATGACAAAAATCTAAGGGATGATCTATCATATAATATGTCTAAGATAGCTATGCCAAATGCATCATTTGATATAGTGGACTTAATAAAAAAACATCTAAAAAATGACTAAAAAAAAGTATTTTTTTATAGGAATTGGCGGTATTGGAATGTCTTCAATTGCTCAATACTTACATGAAAAAGAAAACACTATTCTTGGTTATGATGCATCAGAAAATAAATCAATTAAAATTCTTTTAAAAAAAGGCATTGATGTTATTAACAAGTTGAGCCTTGAGAGTATTCCAGATTATATGAAAAAAGATGATGTAATTGTAGTATACACTCCTGCTATTCCAGATGATAATATATTTTTGAAATATTTTAGAAAAAATGGGAATAATCAAATTTATAAAAGATCCGAAATGCTTGGTGAAATATCAAGACAATCTAAATGTATTGCTGTGGCAGGAACCCATGGTAAAACAACTACTTCTGCAATAATTAGTCATTTATTCCATTCGTCAGGTATACATTTTAAAGCTTTTATTGGAGGAATTATGAAATGTTTTGATTCAAATTTTATTAATACAGGAGATGACTACATAATTGTTGAGGCTGATGAATATGATAGATCATTCCTAAATCTTAATCCTAATTATGCTGTCATTACCTCAATTGAAAGTGATCATCTTGATATTTATGGAGACCTTAAATCCTTGGTTGAAAGTTTTAAATCATTTACTAATAATGTAAAAGATGTATTAATTACAGATGCTGAAATAGATATTTATAAGGATTTTTCTTTTTCCATCAAAAGTGATTCAGATTATTATATAAATAATATAAATATTTTAGAAAATGAAATTAGATTTGATCTTAAAACACCCAATAATTTTTACTCAAATATTTCTGCAAACATTATTGGTCTCCATAATCTAAAGAACGTTTTAGCGGCACTATCAATAATTGACCAAATAGAAGAAATTGATATTCAAAATTTATTACCATTTCTTTCAAATTTTAAAGGGATTGAAAGAAGAATGGATATTTATAAACTAGAAAACAAAGTTGTTATTGATGACTATGCTCATCACCCAACTGAAATTGAATCGGTGCTCAACACGATTCAAACAAATTATAAGAATAAATCAAAAGCTGTTGTATTTCAACCTCATCTTTTTTCTAGAACAAGGGACTTAATGGATGAGTTTGCAATCGTTTTATCAAAATTTGATGAGGTATATCTTTTAGATATATATCCTGCCAGAGAAAAGCCCATAATTGGAGTTAGTTCACAAATTTTATTAGAAAAAATTAATTGTTCAAGAAAGGAACTCATTGATGGGAAATCAATTGAAGATATAGTAATCAATTCAAAAATAGAGGTTATTTCTATTCTTGGTGCTGGAAACATATCAGAAAATCTTAATAAAGAAATATTTCAAAATGTATAGATTAATTATAATGTTAGGGTTGTTATCACTGCTTATTTTCATGGGATTACTTAGTTCATTTAATAACACCGATAATTGTTATGATTTAGAGATTAATAATATAGAGCATACATCTAAAGGATTTATTAATAATAAAGAAATTATCAAAAGTTTAATCAGTAAAAAACAGTTTCAAAACTTGATAAAAGATAATGATTTTTTAGAGGTTGAGGCAAAACTAAAGGAGATAAAATCAATTGAAAACATTGATATTTATTATAACGATAAAAATGAGCTTGGAATAAAATTTACTGACAGGACAGCTATTGCGTATTTAAAAGATTCAAATACTTTAATTGATATCAATGGTAATGTTTTTAAAAAAGACCAAACTAGAAATGATTCCCTTCCTTCAATTAATGGGAATATAACTCAACAGCAAATTTTAAAAATTTTAAATGTTATCTCAGCTTTTAAAAAAGATAAGTTCTTTAAAAATAAATTAAAAGAAATATGGTTTAAGAATGATCATTTATATGTAAGAATAAAAAATTTGGATTTGGATGTAAATCTGGGAAATCAAAATAGAATAAATGATAAGTTAAAAATGTTAAAAGCTTTTTATGCATATAAATCAAAAAAAATTAATCACAAAAATTATAAACAGATAGACTTAGTATATAATAATCACTTAGTAGCAATAAAAAAATAATATTATGAATAAATCATTTTCAGTTGGATTAGATATAGGAACAACAAAAATTGTTGCGATGGTCGGGGAAAGAAATCAGTTTAACAAAATAAATGTTCTTGGAGTTGGAAAATCACAAAGTCTTGGAGTCCATCGCGGTGTTGTCAATAACATAACGCAAACTATTCAATCAATTAAAATAGCAATTGAAGAAGCCCAGAGTAAATCTAATATTGAAATTTCGGAGGTTGCTGTTGGTATTGCAGGACAACATATTAGAAGCCTTCAACATAGTGATTATATTACAAGAGAAAATCCTGACGAAGTTATAAATGAGGATGATATTGACAAATTAATAGACCAAGTATACAAGCTGGTTATGCTTCCAGGTGAGGAAATAATTCATGTTTTACCTCAGGATTTTAAAGTAGATGGTCAATCTGAAATAAAAGAACCGATAGGTATGTATGGAGGTAGACTTGAGGCTAATTTTCACATTGTTGTTGGTCAAGTTTCATCTATAAGAAATATTGGAAGGTGTATTAAGAGTTCTGGATTACAAATGGGAGATGTTACACTTGAGCCTCTGGCTTCATCTGATGCTGTTTTATCTGAAGAAGAAAAAGATGCTGGAGTTGCTTTAATTGATATTGGTGGTGGTACAACTGATGTAGCAATTTTTAAAGATGGTATAATTAAGCATACTGCTGTTATCCCATTTGGAGGAAATGTAATTACTGAGGATATCAAAGAAGGATGTTCAATTATAGGTAATCAAGCAGAGCAATTAAAAATCAAATTTGGTTCAGCTTGGCCAGGTGAAAACAAAGACTCAGATATAGTTTCTATTCCTGGACTTAGAGGTAGAGAACCCAAAGAAATCTCTTTAAAAACTCTGTCAAAAATAATCAATGCGAGAATTGTTGAGATTATAGAACAAGCATATTTAGAAATTAAAAATTACGGTCATGAGGATTCTAAAAAGAAGCTTATTGCTGGTATTGTCTTAACGGGAGGTGGAAGTCAATTAAGGCATCTTAAACAACTTACAGAATATGTTACTGGAATGGATACTAGAATTGGTTTTCCAGGTGAACATTTAGCTGGAGATCCCAATGATTATAATCCTATTTTTTCAACAGCAGTAGGGTTATTAATGAAAGCAATTGAAAAAGATTCTGAGGATCAAAAGAACATTATGAGTACGACTGAAAAAGATCTAGTTAACCATGAAAGAAAAAATATTCTTACTAAGTGGGGAGAAGGATTCAAAAAATTTATAGATAACGTGGATAACACAATTGATAATTAAAATAAAATTTAAAATATGAAAACAGAAATAGACACAAACTTTAGTTTTGATTTACCAAAAAATAGAAGTAACGTAATGAAAGTTATGGGAATCGGTGGGGGAGGAAGCAATGCTGTAAATTACATGTATAAACAAGGAATAAATGGCGTTGATTTTGTTATTTGTAATACTGATTCTCAAGCATTGGAAGAAAGTCCGGTTCCTAACAAGATTCAACTTGGTATTAATTTAACGGAGGGGCTCGGGGCTGGTGCAAATCCAGAAATTGGGAAACTTGCAGCACTGGAAAGCTATGAAGAGATAAAAAACCTATTGGAAACTCAAACTAAGATGCTATTTATTACAGCAGGGATGGGAGGAGGAACTGGAACTGGTGCTGCTCCAATTATTGCTGACATGGCTAAAGAATTTGGTATTCTAACTGTAGGTATTGTGACTATCCCTTTTAGTTTTGAAGGAAAGAATAGAGAATCTCAGGCTATCAAGGGTCTTGAAAAACTTAAAAGGTCAGTAGATTCTTTAATTATCATTAATAATAATAAATTAAGAGAGGTTTATGGTAACCTTGGCTTTAAAGAGGGTTTCTCAAAAGCAGATGAAGTTTTAGCAACAGCTGCAAAAGGAGTTGCACAAGTAATTACTCATCATTACACTCAAAATATAGATTTAAAAGATGCAAAAACAGTATTATCTAATAGTGGAACTGCTATAATGGGATCCTCAATTGCCAGTGGGTCTAATAGAGCTAATGAAGCTGTTATGAAAGCATTAGATTCACCATTATTAAATGATAATAAAATTGAAGGTAGTAAAAATGTATTATTATTAATTATTTCTGGAGCTGAAGAAATAACAATAGATGAAATTGGAGAAATTAATGAATATATACAAAATGAAACTGGAAATAATGCTAATATAATAATGGGAGTAGGTGAAGATCTTGAACTAGGTAATAATATTTCAGTTACAGTTATAGCAACTGGTTTTGGAGATGAAAAACAAAATACATTGGTTAGCTCAGAAACTAAAAAAGTAATTTATTCTCTAGATCAAGATCATCCTTTTGAACAAAAGATATTAGATGAAGAAAAAATTGAATTTAATATAACTGACGAAATATCTGAAAATTTTGATATCCCAGATAAAGACTCAAAACAAAAAAAAATCGACAGTGAAATAAATGAAATTTTAAGAAATATTGAAATCGATTACGAAGTTTTACATCCTGATTTTAATTTGATGGATAATCATGAAACTTATTTAAAAGATATTGAAGTAAATGATATCGAATATGTAATTCCAGATGAAAAATCCTCGTTAGAGTTAGAAGAGTCTAGATCTGAAATTTCATTTGGTCTTTTTTCAAATGATAATTTTTTAGATTCTAGAAGTGGAGAGTTTTCAGAAAATATTTATAATAACGATGAAAATAGAGAACCTGTTGAATCAAATGTAAAAATTGATAATAATATTGAAGAAACCAATATTGAGTACATTAAATTAGATCTTGATCAAGATATTGAGCAAAATACAGAGATTTTTGAAAATGACAATATTGATGATATAGATAATATTGATTCAGAAGGAGTTGAAAAAAATAATAACATATTTGAAAAGCCAATAGATTCTGGTATTGATTATGATAATAATGATGATAATGATGAAAATTCGATTAGAAAAAAGAATTTAAAAAAATACAATTATGTTTTTAAAAATAATCACTCTTCGATAGAGGATCTTGAAAAAATTCCTGCCTATAAGAGAATGGGAATTGAAATCAATAATCTAAAACAAATAAGTGAGGAAAATCAATCTAAGACATTTTTAAATGAGGAAAATAAACTAGAATTTCCTGACGTAAATACATACCTTCATGACAACGTTGATTAAATTATGAAAATAGAAGAAAAAATTAATGAGTCAATAAAGGACTCAATGAAAAAAAAAGATAATCTTAGATTAGATTCTCTTAGGGCAATAAAATCAGCCATATTAATTGAAAAAACTAAATCTGGATCAAAAGATGATATTGACGAACCAGTTATATTAAAAATTTTGCAAAAAATGGTAAAACAAAGGAATGATAGTGCAAAAATATATTTAGAACAAAAAAGAGATGAGCTAGCTAATGTTGAAATTTCTCAAGCTGATATAATATCTGAATTTCTTCCTGCTCAATTGAGCGAGTCAGATTTATCAGAAATTATTGATAAAGTTATAATAGATATTGGTGCAGATTCAATGAAAGATATGGGTAAGGTAATCTCTGGTGTAACTGAAAAGGTATCAGGGCAAGCTGAGGGTAGAGTAATTGCAGAAATTGTAAAAAGGAAATTAATGAGTTAAAATAAATAAGATTTTATGTTACTCCTTTCATCGAATAATCTTTATGTTTATATTCTTCTTCATTAACTATATTAATCAATCTTCTGCTCATTGAATAAATATCCTCAAAGGAGGTGTAAAGAGGAGTTAACGCTATTCGTATTATATTTTTAGGTCTAAAATCTATAATTATACTCAATTTATCGTTATCAATAGGATTTATCAAACATTTTGAAATTCTCCATGCTTCTTTGTGACTGATTGCAATATGTGAGCCTCTTTTACTCTTATCCATTGGTGTTAGTAACTCAAAATTTAATTTTTTTAATTCATTTATATATATAGATCCAAAATAATCAAACAATTTAGCAGATTTAATATTTAGCTCCTTTGTTGTTGCTTCAATTGTTATATCTAATGATGTTTTTAGTGTTGATAAAGAGAGTATATGAGGTGTTCCATTTGAAAATTTTTCAATGGAATTGGATTCATTATATTCATCAGAATATTCAAATGGTCTATTGTGACTAAACCATCCTCTTATGGGTGATTTTAATTTCCTAAGTTTTTGTTCTCTAACATAAATGAATGCAGGAGAGCCAGGTCCTCCATTTAAATATTTGTAGGTACACCCTACAGCGTAATCAACTTGATTTAATCCCATATCAATATTGACTGCCCCGATGGAATGACTTAAATCCCATATGACAACGGTATTATTATCCCTACAGAATTTACTAATTTCTTTTATTGGATATCTATATGAACTTTTATAAGCTACATGTGATAAAACTATAATTCCTCTTTTTTTTATAATAAATTCTTTTAATTTTTCAATATCAGCAATTAAATCACTCCCGTATTCCAAAAAATTAAAGTCTATATTAAAATCTTTAGCAACTAGTTCACATATATATTTATCTGAGGGAAAATTTAGGTTATCAGTTGTTATATTCTTTATGCTTTTATTTGACTGAAGGATGCTCTTAATGAGCTTAAAAAGATTAATTGAGGTAGAACTTCCAACATATACTTCATCCTCGCCAGATTTAATTATAGAGGCTATCTTTTGAGAGATCATCCTAGGAAGTTTAATCCAGCTTTTATTCCAGCTTGAAATTAAATTGTTCCCCCATTCTTCTTTAATAGTATGGTTAATTTCATCTATTATGTCTTTAGCTAAGACTCCAAGTGAATTACCATCAAGGTATATTTTATCCTTGGGTAAATTAAATTTTTCTCTGAACTTTGATAGATTATCTTTAGAATCTAAATTTTTTGCTATTTTCTTTAGTCTATCCAAATATTATAAATTTTATTAGCCCATTCTAAATACATTGACTCACTAGGATGAAGATTATCGTCTGTAATTAGATTAGGTTCATTAATTGCTCTTCTTGAGATTTCAGTAACATCAACATACTTCAAATCATTTGTGGCTGCAAATTTCATTAAACTACTATTAAATAAATCAATTTTTTCTGATATATCACTCATTTCAACAGATTCAGCGAAAGGGGTATAGCCCCAGTCGGGAATAGAAATAATAATGATACTTCCATCATCTTTCTTGATTCTTTTCATTTCATTCATCAATTTATTCAAATCTTCTTCAAATTCATGAATAGGCCTTGAATTAAACTGATTGTTAACTCCAATTAAAAGTGATATATAATCATATTTATTAGAAAAGTTTGTCTGATTTATTGAATCTAGTAAGTCATAAGTTTTCCATCCTGTTTCAGCAATAATTACAGGTTGATCAAAATCAAAACCATTCTCATTTGCTAGATCAACAAATTGGTTAGGCCATCTATCATCTTCATTTACTCCCTCTCCAACAGTATAACTATCACCAAGAGCAAGAAAACTATATGGACTATCACTTAAAGAATTAATATTTTCTACTAAAAATAAATCATTACTAGATTCACCTCTAAAAATATTTAGATTATCATCATTATAACTTGTTGATGATTCACAGGATTTTAAAACAGTCAGTAAAAAAAATAATTTAAAAAGTATATGAAATTTCATGACTATATATGGAAATTAATATTTTAATTAATTATTTAAGCGAGCTTATAGCTTTATTTATATCAGGGGATTTAAAAATATAGCTTCCAGCAACAAGAATATCTGCTCCTAAAGATTCAAGTTTTTTATTGTTGGTATTATCTACACCTCCATCAATTTCAATCAAAGCAGAAGAATTTTTAATTTTAATTAGGTTTTTTAGTTCTACAAGCCTATCAAATGTATTTAAAATAAACTGTTGTCCTCCAAAGCCTGCATGAACTCCCATTAGACAAACTAAGTCAATTTTTTCTATGTAATTCTTTAATTTACTAATTGGAGTGTTTGGATTAATCGCAATTCCTGATTTAATTCTGGATCTTGCAATTTTATCTAAAATATTGTCCATTTTAGAAGTCGCTTCAATGTGAACAGTTAGTATATCAGAACCTATTTCAATAAATTTATCAATATATTTTTCAGGCTCAGTAATCATTAAATGAACATCAAGTGGTTTTGCTGTCATCTTCCTAATTGAACTAACAATTGGCATACCAAATGAAATATTTGGCACAAATACTCCATCCATTACATCAAGATGGAACCAATCGGCAACACTTTTGTCAAGTATTTCGCAATCCCTCGAAAGATTGCCAAAGTCTGCAGCAAGAATAGAAGGAGCAATTTTAATTGACATAATAAATTTTTAATAAGATAAAATTTAAAAAATTATTTAGGTAAGCCCAGCTAAAAAAGATATAAACATTGAAGTTTAAATACCTATCCTAAATATGTTTTAAGAATTTTACTTCTTGAGGTATGTTTTAATCTCCTAATTGCTTTTTCCTTAATTTGTCTAACTCTCTCTCTAGTTAGATCAAATGTTTCTCCTATTTCCTCTAAAGTCATAGCATGCTGATTACCAAGACCAAAATAAAGTCTAACAACATCAGCCTCACGTGGAGTAAGTGTGTCAAGAGCTCTTTCAATTTCAGTTCTCAGAGACTCATGAAGAAGTTGTCTATCAGGATTTGGAGATTCACCACTATTAAGTACATCATATAAATTCGAATCTTCACCTTCAACCAAAGGGGCATCCATCGAAACATGTCTACCAGAATTTTTAAGGGACTCTTTAACATCATTTACAGTCATATCAAGCTCTTTGGCAATTTCTTCTGCTGATGGAGCTCGTTCATGTGCTTGCTCTAAAAAAGCATAGGTCTTGTTGATTTTGTTTATTGAGCCAATTTTATTTAATGGTAATCTAACGATTCTAGACTGTTCAGCCAGAGCTTGAAGAATCGACTGTCTTATCCACCAAACAGCATATGAAATAAACTTAAAACCTCTAGTCTCATCAAACCTTTGAGCTGCCTTTATCAATCCAAGATTTCCTTCATTTATAAGGTCTGGTAGAGTTAATCCTTGATTTTGATATTGTTTAGCAACTGAAACAACAAATCTTAAGTTAGCTTTGGTAAGCTTTTCAAGAGCAAATTGATCACCTTTTTTTATTCGTTGCGCTAATTCAACCTCTTCTTCTGCACTAATTAAATCAACTTTACCAATTTCTTGAAGATACTTATCTAGAGATGCTGTCTCCCTGTTTGTTACCTGTTTTGTAATTTTTAATTGTCTCATAGACTAATTAATGCCACAAAAATTGTTCCAAAGTGAAAAAAAATTATTTTTTCTCTAGTAAAACTTTTCTTGAAATTTTTTGTTTCCTTGTTCTTTTATCAATTCCTAGATATTTAACCTCAATCTGATCACCCAGATTTATATAATCAGTTACTTTATCTACTCTTTCCCATGCTATTTCAGATACATGAAGTAAAGCTTCTTTACCTGGAACAAATTCAACTACTGCACCAAAGTCAAGAATCTTAACTACATTTACTTTATAAACTTCATCAATTACAGGCTCAAATATTAAATTCCTGATTTTTCCTATTGCATTGTCAATCTTTTCTTGATCAACACCAAGTATTTCAATCACACCAACTTCATCCTTTTCGTTTATTACTATTGTTGTGTCTGACTCCTTTTGAAGTTCCTGAATATTTTTACCTCCAGGCCCAATAACTAGTCCAATAAAGTCTTTTGCGATTTCCATAGTAACCATTTTAGGAGCATGATCCTTTACAGTTTCATTTGGTTTGTTAATCGAATCATCAAGTTTTTCGAGAATTTCAAGTCTCCCTTTTTTTGCCTGATTTAAAGCCTCAATTAAAATATCATATTTAAGGCCTTTTATCTTAATGTCCATTTGACATGCAGTAATTCCTTCTTTAGTTCCAGTAACTTTGAAGTCCATATCTCCAAGATGATCTTCATCTCCCAAGATATCAGATAAAACAGCATGTTTATCTCCCTCCGAAATAAGACCCATAGCAATACCAGAAACATTACTTTTAATTTTAATACCAGCATCCATTAATGCAAGAGAACCTGCACATACAGATGCCATTGATGATGAACCATTTGACTCTAATATTTCAGAAACTATTCTTACAGTATAGGGACAATCAATTGGCATCACTTTTTTTAGTGCTCTTTGAGCAAGATTTCCATGACCTACTTCTCTCCTTGAGGTTCCTCTTAGAGGTCTAGCTTCTCCAGTTGAAAAAGGTGGGAAATTATAATGTAAATAAAATGTTTCTTCTGATTGGTCTGTTGGCATATCAATGACATTAACTTCTCTGCTTGTTCCCAATGTTACAGATGCTAGTGATTGGGTTTCTCCTCGAGTAAACACCGCAGATCCGTGTGTAGAGGGAAGATATCCAACCTCAGTCCATATATCTCTGATGCACTCTGTTTTCCTTCCATCAAGCCTAATGCCTTCATTTAAAACTAGATCTCTAACAGCTTTCTTTTGTGCCTTATTAAAATATTTAATTATTAAATCTTTTTTTTCTTCCAATATTTCTTCATCATAAGAGTCAATTAGTTCATCTTTAAGTGAGCCAAATAGTTCACCCCTTTCATTTTTTGATAAACCTTTTTTTGCTATGTCATATGATTTTTGATATACTTTTTCTGAAATTTCAAATTCTAATTCTTGATCTTCTTCTGCACCATCATATTCTCTTTTCTCAGAACTAATTCCAGCTTGTTTAACTAGCTTCTTTTGAGCCTCAATTTGTCTTTTAATTTCTTCATGAGCAAATTTAATTGCATCGGTCATTTCTTCTTCAGAAATCTCGTTAAATTCACCTTCAACCATAACAACTGAATCCTCACTAGCTCCTACCATGATATCAATATCAGATTCTTCTAATTGACTCTTTGATGGATTTATAATAAAGTTATTATCAATCCTAGCAACTCTAACTTCGGAAATCGGTCCATCAAACGGAATATCTGATAATGAAATTGCTGCAGACGCTGCTAAACCAACAAGAGCGTCAGGCATAACGTCTTCGTCATGGGACATAAGTTGAATCATTACTTGAGTCTCAGAATGATAATCTTTTGGGAAAAGAGGACGTAACACTCTATCAACTATTCTCATTGTTAAAATCTCTTCATTACTTGGTCTTGCCTCTCTTTTAAAAAATCCACCAGGAAATCTTCCTGCTGAAGCAAATTTCTCTCTATAATCAACTGTTAAAGGTAAAAAGTCTAGGGATGAAGCTCCATAATTTGAAACAACAGTAGAAAGAAGCATACAGTTTCCCATTTTTATTACTACTGATCCATGAGCTTGTTTAGCAAGTTTACCGGTTTCGATAGAAATTTCTCTACCATCTGATAATTTTATTGTTTGAGATAAAGGTTTTGGACTCATAATTTTAGTTTTGGTTATTTATTTGTTGTGTGTTATTAAGACAACCAAACTAAAATGCTATTTTCTAATACCTAATTTTTTTATAATGTCACGATATCTTTCAATATTAGTCTTCTTGAGGTACTCAAGCAGATTTCTTCTTTTACCAACCATTTTAACAAGAGATTTCTCAGTATTAAAATCTTTAGCATTTGACTTTAAGTGATTTGATAAACTATCAATTCTTTTAGTAAAAAGTGCGATCTGACTTTCAGATGAACCACTATCTCCTTTGTTTTTACCAAACTCTTTGAAAATTTCTTCTTTCTTAAGTACAGTCATTTATTTTTTTGTGCCGCAAATATACTAGAATATATTTAGAAAAATAAATTATTTAATCATATTTACGAAGAGAGTCGTTCTTTATTAAATCAATGTAAAGGTTAACTTTTTTCTTTAGATCTTTTCTGTGAGTAATAAAATCAAGAAATCCTTTTTCAAGAAGAAATTCACTCTTTTGGAACCCTTCAGGAAGATCCTCACCTGTAGTATCTTTAACAACTCTTGGCCCTGCGAATGCAATTAAAGCCTTGGGTTCTGCAATGTTGATGTCTCCGAGCATCGCAAAAGATGCTGTAGTCCCTCCAGTGGTAGGGTCAGTGCATAATGAGATGTATGGAAGACCTGCTTCAGACAAGTCATTTAATTTCGCCGATGTTTTTGCCATCTGCATTAATGAAGTTGCAGATTCCATCATTCTAGCACCTCCTGACTTAGATATAACAATAAGAGGACATTTCTTTTTAATTGCATAATCAATTGACATTGAAATTTTCTCGCCAACTACAGATCCCATAGAACCACCAATGAACTTGAAGTCCATACATGCTATAACAACCTCTTTACCATGAGATTTTCCGTAACCAACTCTAATTGCATCTTTTAATTTTGTTTTGCTCTGTGCATCTTTAAGTCTATCAGAATATTTCTTTTGATCTTGAAATTTTAGAAAATCAACTGGTGCAACATGAATACCAATCTCTTTAAATTTTCCATCAAAAAGGATTTCAAAATATTCTTTACTTCCAATGTGTACGTGGTAATCATCCTCTGGACTTACATACATATTTTCAGCTAGTTCCTTGGTTTCAATAACTTTACCAGTTGGAGTCTTATACCAGAGTCCTGCAGGAATATCTTTTTTTTCCTCGGTCTTTGTATTTATATTTTTATTTGTTCTTTTGAACCAACTCATAATAATATGAATTTAATCTAATGTATTGATATTATTTAAGTCCTCAAAAGCTTTTATTAATCTAGCTTTAAAAGTTTCTTCACCTTCCCTAAGCCATACTCTTGGATCGTAAAATTTTTTATTTGGAATATCATTACCATCAGGGTTTCCGATTTGAGACATTAAAAAATCTTTTTTATCTAAAACATAATCTCTTATTCCCTCAGTGAATGCAAATTGAAGATCTGTATCAATATTCATCTTAACAACACCATAGTCAATTGCTTCTCTTATTTCCTCAACTGATGACCCTGATCCTCCATGAAAGACAAAATCCAATGAATTCTTTGGGATATTGAATTTATCAGATACATATTCTTGAGAATTTTTTAAAATTTTAGGTGTAAGCTTGACATTTCCTGGCTTATATACTCCGTGGACATTACCAAATGCTGCTGCAATCATAAATCTGTCACTTACAGAAATAAGCTCAGAATATGCATATGCAACTTCTTCTGGCTGAGTGTATAACTTTGATGAATCAATATCAGTATTGTCAACACCATCTTCTTCACCTCCTGTAACTCCAAGTTCAATTTCTAATGTCATTTCTAGATCAGTTAATTTTTTTAGATATTCCTTACAAATAGAAATATTTTCTTCAATAGGTTCCTCTGAAAGATCAATCATATGTGATGAAAACAATGGATATTTATTCTTTCTGTAGTAATCTTTTCCATAATCTATAAGACCGTCTATCCATGGAAGCAGTTTTTTTGAACAATGATCTGTATGAATTATTACCTTAGCATTATACTCATTAATAGTCTTATGAATATGGTATGCTCCTGCTATTGACCCTGAAATTGATGAATTAAAACCTTTATTAGGCATCCCCTTTCCTGCAATAAATTGTGATCCACCATTAGAAAACTGAATTATAACTGGGCTATTGATTTCAGATGCAGTTTCTAATACAGAGTTTATTGTATTTGTTCCAGATACATTTACAGCAGGAAGAGCAAATTTTTTTTCTTTTGCAAGCTTAAATATTTGTTGATTTTTTTTTCCAAAAATGAAGTTATTTTTCAAGATAAATAATTGTTAACTTTTGTCAAAAATATTAAACTTATTTCTAAAAAGGGTAATTAATACCAATATTAAATACAGCTTTTTTTAAGCTTAAATCACTAAACCACCTTTCGCTTTTTACTTTTGCTGGATTGTGTGTTTTAAATGCTGTATCTAATCTTAAAACAAAAAAGTTAAAATCATACCTTAATCCAATCCCAGTCCCAATTGCTAATTCACTCAAATCTGAAAAATTATTAAAAGTCATTGAGTCATCATCAATATTGTCATTAACATTCCAAATATTTCCAATATCAACAAAAAATGCTCCATTAAGATTTCCAGATATTTTATTTCTATATTCAAGATTTAGAGAAATCTTAAAATTAGCTTCGTTAAACTCATTTATATTATTGCTGCTGCCTGGTCCAAGCTTGTATGCTTTCCAGGCTCTGTTGTCATTTGAACCACCAGCATAGTATGATCGTGTGAAAGGAA
This sequence comes from uncultured Bacteroidota bacterium, assembly GCA_902622595.1. Classification (GTDB taxonomy): domain Bacteria; phylum Bacteroidota; class Bacteroidia; order Flavobacteriales; family Flavobacteriaceae; genus Marisimplicoccus. Next base: position 53,474 of record CACNQM010000005.1, on the reverse strand, counting down.
TATAATTTGAATTACCGTAAGGTATAGCGATTCCAGTAAAAGCTCTAAATGCAAAGACATTACCATTGTTTAATAAAACATGTTTGATGTAGTTAATTTCAGCTTTTGTGTATTGAGAGGGTAAAATATTAGATATTTCAACTTTATTATTAGAATTCAAATTTCCAGGCCTAAGTAATTCATTAAATAAATTCCCAACCATTTCTAATTTAAACCTCAAACTTGAAAAATTTTCATCCAGAAAGTTTTCCTGATTGTTTCTATTAATTATAATTGAAGATCCAACTATTAAATTATTTTCTGTTAATCTCTCTTTTCTCTCCAAAATTGAATTTACATTTTTATAAAAATCAGAACTAGAATTTAATGTTGTCTCATTATTGAGAACTCGGAAAATAAATTTTTCTGAGCCTTCTGGAATAGTAAGGTTTCCGTTCTGATCAAGAGTTGTTTGATCTAAATTATAGATCGATGAAATATAATTAAGCTTATCATAGGAATTTTTGTATACATTGAAATAATTAGATATATTTTGATTATTTACATATTCAAAATCAAGAAGTTTAAAATTAATTTTTGAATATTTAGATGGGTTCCAATTTACTTCATATATTCCAGAGTAATATTGTTTATCTAAACCAATATTTTTCTGTACGGTTGAACCAATTATAATGTTTGTCTCAGGACTCATTTCTTTTTTTATCAAATTATAAGATTTAAATGGAAGAATAGCTCTAGGAATTCTTAGGTTAAGATTTCCACCTAATTCAAGAAGATTAAAAAATGAATCTTCAGGATCACCTAAATCTCTTGATGCACCAACGCTATTATTTAAATTTATTGATAGATTTTCTGTACCTCTAAATATATTTCTAATATTAAAATTTGTTCCAAATGATATTCCAAAATCTTCAATATTCGAATGAGTAAAGTCTAAATCAAACCCTAAACTAAATCTATCTCTTGGTAACAAGTATATTGAAGTATTTAAAGAATCGTTCTTCTCTTCAACTAATATCCTTGGATATTTAAATGCACCAAGATTAGAAAAGTATCTTGAAGTCAAGAGCTTATCATTTTCAGAATATTTTTTATTTTTTTTAAAAAATATTGGTTCTGTTAAAGATCTTAATGAATAATTTAAATTTCCTTTTGAAAATATATTAATGCCATTATAGTTAATAGAATCTGTGAATGAACCAATATTCGATAACTCATCCAAAGACTCAACATAAATATTAATATCATTAATTTTTCTAATACTATATACATCTTCTTCACTTTTATTGTTTATTGACAATATCAGTGGAATTTTCTTTTTATTACCAGTACTATCAATTAAAACATTAAAATTTATACTTCTTTGTTGAAAATCATGAATACCGTTATTTTTAAATAACGATATAAGTCTGTCTCTTTCAAGAAGTAATTTATTTATAGAGAAATGTTCATCTTTTTTTAAAAAACTTTCAAGATTAGTAGCTTTATAAAGAGAATCTATATCATTTGACATAACTTTTAGTATAATTGAATCAATTGAATATCTGGTATTTGTCTTCACCTTATACTTAAGATTGGCTTCATTACCCTTAATAATAGTGTCTACATTTATCTGTGAGTCAAAGTAACCTTCATTATTATAAAATTGTTTTAACCTGTATATATTATTGATAACATCACTATCACTTAACTTAAATGGTTTCTGCCCTAGATTCTTTATGAATTCATTAAATGAGTTATTGTACTTTTTTAGTTGTTTTACTTGTTTTTCAGATAAAATTTTAGAAAGCCTAGCATACCTATTTGGTTTTTTATTTATCCATGAATCAAATCTTTCATCTGGGTTATCATTAGATAAGCTGTAAACATATAAGCCAAGGGGGTATCCAAGAAATTTATTAGTTGGAGTTGAGGGCTGAATTAGAAATTTAACAGGGTTTTTTTTGACAATTGTGTCATTAACAATGAAGGTGTTTTCTGTAAGAATAGGTTCATCATATCCATCATAGATATTGGAACTACAGCTACTTATAAATATATAGATTAGTAATAAGTATAGATTTTCTTTTAATGACAACTTAAGTTTTTTTCTAAATTACAGCTTTTAGCTTAAAAATTTCTTTGTCTAATGATTTCAAATGATACAATTGAAAATGCTGAAGAAACATTAAGTGAATCAATCTTTGAGTTTATTGGTATTTTTAATATTTCATTGGAGAGTGATAATACGCTTTTGGATATCCCTTTTTCTTCAGATCCCATAATAATTGCATTAGTCTCCTTAAAATTATAATCATATATTGTTTTCTCTCCTTTTTCAGATAGACTAATGATATTAATTTCTAAAGAATTTAGGTGTAAAATTGCATCTTTAATATTATTAACTCTAGCTATTGGTATTTTAAATACACCTCCTGATGATGTCTTTACAACATCAGAGTTTACTGGGGCTGAATTATTCTGTGGTATAACAATTCCATCAACACTAGACGCAACAGCAGTTCTGATAATCGCTCCAAAATTTCTAGTATCAGTAATCCCATCTAATAATACATATGTTTTTGGGGATTTTTTATCAAATGTAACTGATAATAGCTCCTCAATTGATAATAATTTAATTGGAGATAATACTGCAACTGCACCTTGATGATTTTTATTATTATATTTTTTAAATTTTTCTTTGGGTACAAATGAGTATTTGATGTTATTATTCTCTAATAAACCAATTAATGATTTAAATAAATTACTCTTGTGATTATTAGATTTAATAAGGTACACTCTCGAAATCTCATTTGAGCATTTAATTGCTTCAATAATACTTCTAATACCGTAAATCTCCATATTAATTTTTAATAAAAAAAAAGGAGGCTAAAGCCTCCTTTTTGTTTTTCACACTAACTATTTTTAATTAAAAGCAGATGCTCATTCCAGATAATGGTTTCACATCACCAGGACTAGCATCAGCTCCATTAGGATAAATACCCTTTGAAACAACAGACTGTGTTTTTCCGTTAGTGTTAGTAAAAGTCATAGTAAATCCAACTTCGTCATCATAAAAACCTGAATACCAAGCCCATGTCATTTTCTGAGCACCTTCAGGTAAATCAAATGTGTAAGTGAAAGACTCACCGTCAGTAAAGTCATTTCCGGCGTTAGATACAGTTGATGGTGAGGTTACTGTAGAACCAAAACGGTATTCTTTACCATCTACGGTTACAATAAGAGCTTCACCAGTTGACCAACCGTCACCGTATGAATCAGTAGCATTAATAGTGTAAGTTCCAGGTTGAGCTGCAATTTCACCAGCAGGTTGCTCACATCCGATAATAAGTGGATATAAGTAAGGTGATCTAAAGTAAACACCTGTCATTGAACCTGTAACGTTTGTTCTAGAGAAAGATCGCCCGTCAGTAAGGTTTAATACATATCTTACGTTTACAATATCACCACCACCAAATTTAGTTACTCCCATAAAACTTAATGCTTCACTAAGTGTTAATGAAACATCTAGTCTTGGTAGACCAACAGCACCATCGTACATATCTGAACGTGATATAGTCTTATATAATACTTCTGATGTTGAAGGAAGACCTGAGAAAGAACCATTATAAGATAAATATATCTCAACATTATCTGTTAGGCCACCTTCTTCTGCATCGTGAGTTTCAAGAATCCAACTAACAATTGATCCAGATGGATTAGATGCCTGATATTCTCCAGATTGAGATATAGTTCTCAAAGCAGCACCTTTTGTAAACTCACTTAGCATGTAGTCACTCATCATTTCATATCCTTCGATTTCACTTGAGAAATCTTTTGAACAAGAAACGATTAATGTAATTAAACTAATATATATAAATAATTTTTTCATGTTAAATAGTTTTAGTCGACCTGAGGTCCGTTAGTATTCCAAAAAACTCTTGATGTTAAATCAGATTTTTGAGTTACGTTTGAGTTGTTTGCTGCATAATTTTGTGGATACCACACCGACATAGGAAAAGGACCCGGATTTGGTTCAACCGTTGGTTGAAGATTTTTAGGGTAACCATTTCTTCTGTAAGAGTTATATGCATCAATTCCGTTACCAAGTTGAGAAATCCAAAATTCTTCAGCCCATAATTCTAATTTTGCATCAAGAGAAGAAGCAAAGCCCCATTCTATTGCAAAGTTCGAAATATAATCATCAATTTTTGAAGCATCTAACGCTGGAGCGCCAGTCATATCATCAACTTTATTTAAGTTAGCTCTAATTCCTGAAAGAGTAGAATTAGTTGGGTCACCACCTGTCATTACAGCTACTTCAGCATCCATAAAATGCATTAAAGAAGCATTAACTACTGGTGTTATTCCATTTCCACCCTGACCATCACCTAGACCTAAAGATTTAAAACTTTCGTCATCATAAGCACCACCTGCTGGGTAAATACCCATTAGTGTTCTTTTGAATCCATCTGGTGGAATACCTTCATCGTTTCCGTGATCTCTTCCCCAATATCCTTCTGGAAGATTACAGTAAACTCCGTATGCTATCCTATGTGGTTCAGTATAGTAACCAGGACCTGAGCACTCTAAACTTACCTCATCAATAGGTCCGTCTTTTCCAGGAGTTACAGGAACTTGTCTGTAAAAAGTATAATTAATCCTAGGATCTCTCATATTATTTCTACCTGTCATCATTCTATTCATTAACCAATTTGACTGATAGTCACTAGCACCAGTATTAGTGTAGTTAGATCTATAAATAGGACTTCTTGTGTCAGGTTGAATAGCATTTGTACCCCACTGAAACTGAAAATCATCTGCGTTATCAGTGATATAATCTGTAATAGCACTATAAGCAGCGTAATCACCCATATTTAGATGAGCTCTTTTCTTGATACTATTAGCAGCCTTTATCCATTTTGAAGCATTACCTCCATAATACATATCGTATTGAGGTGCAGCACCACCTTGATTAAAGTTTGCTATTGCAGCGTCTAATAAACTAAGGGCAGCATTATAGACTGATTCACCTGAATCAGCAGCAGGATTAAGGTTATCAGATCCTTGCAAAGCTTCGCTGTATGGAACATCACCGAAATAATCAACTAGTGTCATTGCAATATATGCTTGCATTACTTGACCCATACCTACATAGTAAGTTAAACCAGCTTCTTCTGCCAATATGTTCATCAATCTAATGTCTTCTAACATTCCTTGATAAGCATTAGTCCAGGTACCTGAGAAAGATGAAGGAGAATAAGTATCATTATACAATCTTGCTCCACCCATATAACGGATCCTAGTTAATCTAGATCCAACACTACCCAAGTCATCAACAAAGTAAGCAAAGTCTTCTTGTATTCCATTAATGAATAAATCCGCACTTGCATTCTCTGGACTTAAAGCGTTTGGGTTAACAGTTAAATCTAATTCTGTTGTTTCACATGAGCTTAAAAGAATTACGCTCATTAGAGAAAATATTGAAAGTTTGTTTAAATTTTTCATATTATATTCAATTTTTTTAAAACGTTAATTTTAAGCTAACACCATATCTTTTTGCACTTACACCATTGAAGTACTCAAATCCTGAACCATTTCCAACACCTAAACCTGCGATATTTGGATCATAATTTGTACCTGGAGGTGTGTTATATGCATCATACCAAAGGTTAAATCCTTGAGCAGCTATAGATATTGCACCAAACGGACTACTTTCTAACCATTTTTTTGGTAAATCATAAGTAAGTGAAACTTCACTAAGTCTTAATACACTTGCATCCCAAGTTCTCAACTCAGATGGACCTAAAATAAGCTCTCCAAAATACAATGTAGCATTATCAATCATCTTATTATTTGGAGATCCATCAGAAAGAACACCTGGAATTATGAAAGGTAATTCTCTATCAAGTGTATCTGTAGTAATACCTCTACCGATAATAGTGGCCATAAATTCAGAATACATATCACCACCAATAGAGGCGTTAAATAAAAAGCTAAAAGCTAAATTTCCATATGATATAGTATTCGAAAGGTTAGCGATAAAATCTGGTTGACTGTCACCAATAAAAGCATATGGATTAGTCTTGTAGTTTGTATCATTATTAACCTTATAACCACCTGCAGCATCAATTTGTGGATTACCAGCTGCATCTCTGGCAACAGAAGTTCCAATCATTGCAGTTAGAGGAAGCCCTGGAATTGCTGCATTACCCTCATTTGAGAATCCTGCATAAACAATTTGATCAGTATCTTGACCAAGATCTTCAACAATTGCTTGGTTAGTAGTATAGTTTATTGTTGAGCTCCAGTTAATATCATTTCCTCTTATCCAGTCAACTGATAAATCAATTTCCCAACCAGTAGCACTTATTTCACCAATGTTTGTTTCTGTGAATGTGTAACCTGTTGATGGGTCTAATGGTCTAGATATAATTAAATCAGTAGTATTTCTGTCAAAATAAGAAACATTTGCAGATATTCTGTTGTCAAATAGATTTGCTTCAATACCAAATTCTAGTTCTGCTAATAACTCAGGTTTTAAACCAGTATTTCCAAGTGTTGAACCAGAAGTGTTTGTAATAACATCTGTTCCACCAATTCTAAAGTCTTTAGTATTTAAACTTAAAGTAGATGAAATTGGATATCCACCTGGGAATGTTGCAGATGTACCATAACCAGCTCTAATTTTTAAGAAATCAACCGGTAAATTACCAAAGTCTAAGACTGAAGTTGGTACGAAAGATATACTTGCAGATGGGTAAGTAATAGATCTATTTTCTTCAGATAAGTTTGAAACCCAGTCTGTTCTAGATGCTAAAGTGAAGTATAAATAATCTTTGTAATCAAATGCTGCTTGAGCAAAAACACCAAGAAGATTTCTCTTTGAGTAAAATTCAATTTCTTCTTGTAAATTAAAGTTAAAGTGTCTAAGTACGTTAAATACATTTTGACCTGTACTTCTTGCACCATTTCTGTCATATTCTCTTGAGTTTGATGTAGCACCGGCATTAAATGTTAGTGACCAATCATTATCAAGTTCAAAATCTCCATTAAGAGTTATTTGATGGTTGTAGAGAGTTACAACATTATTCCATTTTTCATAGAAACCAGATTGAACCTCTGGAACAACATCTTGACCACCCTTGTTTTGGTAACTTACATTACCTTCATTATATAAATCATATCCATATCTATATTGAATATTAAGATTGTCAGAGATATCATATTGAAGAGATGCTCCACCGTAAATTCTATGTGTTTGTTGCTGGTCACCAGTATTATTTACAGTCCATAATGGATGTTGAATTCCATTTGAAGATCTGTAGTAAATTGAAGCTCCCGTGATTGGGTGTGCATAAGGTAAATCAGCTATACTTACAGATCTAGGTGTATAAAAGATATTACCATATAATGATGAACCAGACTCATTTGTACCACTACTGTAGGCAGCGGAAATAGGAGGAGTCTTGAAGTTTGTAAAAGAATAATTTATTGTACCATTAACAGTAAATTTGTTTGATAGTACAGCTCTTCCACCAAAACTTATGTTGTTTCTTCTTAAACTGTTTCCAGGAGTAAAACCTTTGTCATCCAGGTTTCCGTAGTTAACGTTATAAGATACCTTACCGTCATCACTTTGTCCTCTGAAGTTAATATTCGTATTAATTATCTCTCCAGGCTCAAACAATGCTCCAACACTATCATAAGGTTTCCATTCCCATACTGAATCCTCTGATAGTCCTATTAAAGGTAATAAATCTCTTGAAAGGAATCTGGCATTTAAATTACTGTTATACGGGTGTTTTAAAAATCCAGGCTGTGTTGTACCAAATGGAGCTGTACCAGAACCATTTAATTGTGATTGTACACCCCATCCTGCAGGACCATCTTTATCAAAACTTGGACCCCAGTTAGAAAAGAACCAGCCAAAATTTTGGTTAAAACCATTTCCATATTGCATTTGGTAGTCAGGCTTCATTGCTAGTTCATTAACAAAATAAGATGTATTAACAGTTATTTCGTTTTTCTGAGCTTTTGCACCTGAAGCTGTTGTTCCAGCTTTAGTAGTAATAAGAATTACACCATTTCTACCTTGAGAACCGTATAGGGTAGCAGCAGCTAAACCTTTTAAAACGTTTACAGACTCAATATTGTTAGGATCTAGATCAAGGAATCTTGAAGAACCGTTATTACCTGAAGTGAAACTTCCTTGTGCATTGGTATCACTTTGGAAAGGGACACCATCAACAACAAATAACGGTTGGTTACTTGAACTAAAGGTACTTAAACCTCTAATTATAACGCTTGTTCCTGATCCGGAAATACCACCTTGATTAGTTACTTGTACACCAGAGGCTTTACCTGAAAGAACACGTGCAACATCACCAGAAGCTCTACTTTCGATTTGACTATTGTCAACCTCGGATACAGCATATCCTAGAGCACGTTTTTCTCTTGTAATACCTAAACTGGTTACGATAACCTCATCAAGTTGATTACCAAGGGAAAGAGATACATTAATGACGTTGCCTGAGCCAACAGCTATAGCTGAAGATTCATAACCAACGAAACTGAATTCCAGAATCTGTCCTTCAGATGCATTAATAGAAAAGTTTCCATCGAAATCAGTGGTTACACCGGTAGTTGTACCCTGAATAAGAACGGTTGCTCCCGGTAAAGGAAGCCCGTCTGGATCAGAAACAACACCAGATACTGTCTTCTGAGCAAACGACAGTTGTGCCGTCAGCAAGAAAACCACTAGTAATCTTAATAAGCTTTTCATACTTAGTTATTTAGTTATTAAATTCTTGTTAAATTTTTCTTAAATTTTTCGTAAATGCTAATATACATCAATATTTCAAAAAAAAAAGGAACTTTAATAGATTATTAGAAAAAAATTAAAAAAAAAAGATTTTTACATTAAAAAGCGCTAAATAATAAGAAATTTTATTTATTTTTTTAAAATAATTGTCAGATCATTAATTAAACTATAAATTTTCTGCGAATTCAAAAATCTTTACAACAGAGCTCAATTCACTCACTTTTAGTCTTTCTGATTTAATAAATTTTTTGATTTTATCAGACTTTTCTCCAAAAAAATTAATTAATGATCTTTTTGATTGTTTAAGTTTAACGGGCGTTTCTCCATTTGAGCTAATGTATAATTCAATGCTCTCAACATATCTTGGTGGGAAGGAATTTTCAAGAGATGTCCTTGCAATCTTAGCCTCCATGAATGTCTTTTTCTTCTTTAAAAATAACTTATCTCTTTTACCGTTAAATATTTTTATCAAATAACCAATATATGCATTTCCTGTTTCTAGTCTGTGAGGAAGGTACTCATACCTTTCACCGTTGATTAATGGGATCACATCAGCGCTTTTAATTAAAACTAAATCTGACTCAATTTGTGTTGGTGTATCAGCCATTTCAATTTCGTCTCTAAAAGCATTATATCTCATGTAACCAGTATCATTTAATTCTTTTCCAAAATATTCAAGCTTTGCAATTCTGAAATTTTTGTCAAAGTAATGACTTCCTTGAACATTTAATGGTTGAGCAGTTTTGGGTGATCTGTTTCCAAAGTCAATTAAGGCTTGTTGTGATGCTCCAATAACAGTAGAATTATTATTTCCTTGAGATTGCAAGTTAAAGGTTAAAAAACCAGCAAATATGAGAATATAATTTGATTTCATTTTGTAAGGTTAAAGTCTAAAATTAATCATATATAATTAAACATTCTAAACACCTAGGATATTTATCAACAAATTAAACCATTTTAAAATGGTAGATAAATTGTTCTAAAAGTTAAGAATTTATTTAATCTCAAAATATATCTATCTGACCATAAAGAAGGTCATCAAACTCTTCTCTTTTTCTTATCTCTTTAATTTCATTATTGTGGATACATAACTCGGAAGGTTTTAGCCTGCTATTATAATTACTTGTCATGGAAAATCCATAAGCTCCAGAATTTCTAAAACATAGTATATCACCTGATGATATTTTTGATATTTTTCTTTTTTCTGCGAAAGTGTCTTTTTCGCATATATATCCTACTACTGAGTACTCAAATTTTTCATCATTGGGGTTAGATAAATTAATTATATCATGAAAAGATTTGTAGAGTGTAGGCCTAACAAAGTGATTAAAACCGGAGTCTACCTGCACAAAAGTATTCTTATTTGATTTTTTTAAATAATTTACTTTTGTGATAAAATATCCTGAATCACTTACTAAAAATTTTCCTGGCTCAAAAATAAGTTTCAAATCTTTCCCTTTCTTTGATTTGAATTTTTTAAGTTCATCTTTAATAATTTTCGCGTAATTATCAAGGTCAGTCTCGGTATCTCCCTCAAAATATGGTATTTTGATTCCACCCCCAAGATCAATTGTTTCTATATTATTAAAATTGTGAGCAATTGAAAATATCTTTTTTATTCCTAATTGAAAATCATTATCCTTTATGATGTCACTCCCAGTATGAATATGAAGAGTTGTTACTTTGATCTTTTTATCTAATTCCATTTCTAAAATTTCATCTAATCTTTCTTCAGGAATTCCAAATTTTGAATTTAAATGTCCAACACTAATATTTTCATTTCCTCCAGCATATACTCCTGGATTAATTCTGATTGATACGGGTTGATTGGGATAACTGTTAGAGAAATCTTTGAGTGACTCAACACTATCTAGGTTTATTTTAACTCCCAAGGATACAGCCTCTCTAATTTCAGAAAAATTTACTCCATTTGGAGTAAATAAAATTTCTTCTTTTTTAAAGCCACATCTAATCCCAATTTTAACTTCTTCAATTGAAACTGCGTCAAGCCCTAGACCAAGACTATTTATATACTTTAATATTGATATATTGGAGAGAGCTTTTGCTGCAAAGTGGATTTGATAATTATTTATTTTATTAAATGCTACTTTAAACTTTTTTAATTGCCTGTCTATTACTGACAAATCATATACATACAAAGGGGTGCCATAAATTTGGGCAGCTTTTTTGAGTTTTTTTATATCCATATACATGAATTAATCTTTAAATATAAATCTGATTTTAAATAATTCAAATTTCTTAAGTTTTGTAGCTATATTTGTGCGCATGAATTTACATGAATATCAGGGAAAAGAACTACTCAAAAAATTTAATGTTGAGATCCAAAAAGGTTATGTTGCAAGCACAGTTGATGAAGCTGTAAAATGTGCAAAAAAGCTCTCTGAAGAGACGGGTACTAAAATATTTGTAGTAAAGGCGCAAATACATGCAGGCGGTAGAGGAAAAGGAGGAGGTGTTAGAATTGCAAAGAACTTAGAAGAAGTAAATAAAATTTCATCTGATATAATTGGGATGAAGCTAGTTACACCGCAAACATCAAAAGATGGAAAGCTTGTAAGAAAGGTCCTTATTGCTGAGGATGTTTATTATGATGGAGAGTTTGATAGAAAGGAATTCTATATATCAGTTTTGCTTAACAGATCATCATCTAAAAATATGATTGTTTACTCAACTGAAGGGGGTGTTGATATCGAAGCAGTTGCAGAAAATACTCCAGAGCTAATTTTTAATGAAGAAGTTGACCCGGGAACTGGAATTCTTCCATTCCAGTCAAGAAAAATTGCCTTCAATCTTGGTTTAAAGGGTCAGGCTTTTAAAAATATGTCAAAATTTATTACAAATCTTTACAACGCATATGTTAACTCTGATGCATCATTATTTGAGATAAATCCTGTATTAAAAGCTTCAGATGATAAAATAATTGCTGTGGATTCAAAAGTTACTATTGATGAAAATGCCCTATTTAGGCACAAAGATTATGAGTCCTTGAGAGACTTAAATGAAGAAAATCCAATAGAAGTTGAGGCAAGAGAAAATGGTTTAAACTATGTTGACTTAGATGGGAATGTAGGATGTATGGTTAACGGTGCTGGGCTAGCAATGGCAACTATGGACCTAATTAAACTTGCTGGTGGTGAACCTGCAAACTTTCTAGACGTAGGTGGAACCGCTGATTCTAATAGGGTTGAAAAGGCTTTCAGACTTATACTTCAAGATTCAAATGTAAAGGCCATTTTAGTAAATATATTTGGTGGAATAGTTAGGTGTGACAGAGTAGCGGAGGGTATTGTTTCTGCTTACCAGAATTTAGATAATATCAATATACCGATTATTGTTAGACTTCAGGGTACTAATTCAGCGAAGGCCAAGGAAATTATTGATACTTCTGGTTTAAATGTTCAATCAGCTACTGCTTTTGATGAGGCAGCAAAAAAGGTTCAAGCTGCTATAAAATGACATATAGTCATATTTTTTTATTTTTTAACGTCATTTTGACATGTTTTACTATTTGGTATTCTATTTGACTATTATCTATTGAATTTATGATTCAATGTTTAATTAAAAAAATAAATTATGAGAATAGTAAAATATAATAACAACAACGTTTTTCCATCATTAATGAATGAATTCTTTAATGATGACTTTGGAATGAACTTATTTAATAGAAGACATTCTGTACCATCAGTTAATTCTGTTGAGAATAATGATTCTTTTGAAATCGATCTTGCTGTGCCAGGAATGAAGAAAGATGACTTTACCATAGAATTAAATGATAAAATTTTAGTGATTTCAACAAACAATTCTGATTATGATCAAAATGAAAATATCAGATTATATGAATTTAATTATTCATCTTTTCAAAGGTCATTCAGAGTTCCGGAATCAGTAGAACTTGATAAAATCAAAGCAAACTATAAAAATGGAATTCTAAAAATTAAATTACCTAAGAGGAAGGATAGTATCACAAAACCTAATAGGGTGATTGATATAAGCTAATAGAGTTAATAATCAAAAATAAGGTGTACAATTTGTACACCTTTTTTTATTTAATTTTTTTCTTTAAATATTCAATTTTGTCTCTAAGATCAGCAGCTTTAAGAAAATCAAGTTTTTTTGCTACTCTTTCCATTTCTTTTCTTAACTCTCTAATTTTGACCTCAATTTGGTTATCTGTATGATACTTTTTTATCTCTTCTTCAAAGTCATCGTAATTAGTGCTAACAGACTCTCCAATTTGTTCAAATGAATTTGTAAATGATCTTTCCATCTGTTTTGGAACTAAATTATTTAGATTATTATATTCCTGTTGTTTCTTTCTCCTGTATTTAGTTTCATCAATTGTCTTTTTCATACTGTCAGTTATTATATCTGCATACATTATAGATTTTCCATTTATGTTTCTTGCAGCTCTACCTACAGTCTGAATCAGAGATCTATGGCTTCTTAGGAATCCTTCTTTGTCTGCATCTAAAATTGCTACAAGAGATACTTCAGGCAGATCAAGACCTTCTCGTAATAAATTTACACCAACTAAAACATCAAATATTCCTTTCCTTAAATTTTGCATTATTTCTACTCTTTCAAGTGTATCAATATCACTATGAATATAATTAGCTCTAATTTTTGACTTGTGAAGATATTTTGTTAATTCCTCTGCCATTCTTTTGGTTAATGTAGTAACAAGAACTCTCTCGTCTTTTTCAACTCTTTTAAGAATCTCTTCAATTAAATCATCAATTTGATTTTCAGATTTTCTAACCTCAATTATTGGATCAAGAACACCAGTTGGTCTAATTATTTGTTCAACATAAAGACCCTCGGATTTTCTAAGTTCGTAATCTGCTGGTGTTGCACTAACATACAACACATGGTTTTGAAGGTCTTCAAATTCCTCAAATTTTAATGGTCTATTATCAAGTGCTGCAGGAAGTCGGAATCCATATTCAACTAGATTTTCTTTTCTACTCCTGTCTCCACCGTACATGGCATGAACCTGAGGAATAGTAACATGACTTTCATCAATTACCATTAAATAATCTTCCGGAAAATAATCTAATAAACAAAAAGGGCGAGTCCCTGGACTCCTTCCATCTAGGTATCTCGAATAATTCTCAATACCTGAACAATATCCAAGTTCTTTTATCATTTCCAGATCAAACTCTGTTCTTTCTTTTATTCTCTTAGCTTCAAGACCTCTTTGAATCTCTTCAAAATACTTTACTTGTTCCTCTAAATCAAATTCTATATTATTTATTGCAGACTTAATACTTGATTCTGACGTAACAAAAATCATAGCGGGAAAGATTCTCAAATTATTATAGTCTTCAATTTTATTGCCTGATAAAGGGTCAATTGATTCAATACTTTCAATATTATCTCCAAAAAAATTAATTCTGTAAAATATATCTGAATAACTTGGGAATATATCCACCACATCACCTTTAACTTTAAAGCTTCCTCTATTTAGATCATTTATTGACCTAGAATATTGACTTTTTACAAATAATGATAAAAGTTTAGGAATTTGAATTTCTTGATTTACTTCAATTCTAATAACATGTTTTTTAAATTCAGATGGGTTTCCAATGCCATATATACATGACACTGAAGCAACTACAATTATGTCATCTCTTCCAGAGAGTAAAGAAGAAGTTGCGCTTAATCTGAATTTTTCAATTTGCTCATTAATTGATAAGTCTTTTTCAATATAAAGACCTGAAGATGGAATGTATGCCTCTGGCTGATAATAGTCATAATACGAAACAAAATATTCTACAGCATTATTTGGAAAAAAATTTTGAAATTCTGAATATAATTGAGCTGCTAGAGTTTTATTATGAGCTAAAACAAGTGTTGGCTTTTTTAATTCTTGAACAACATTAGCTACAGTAAAAGTTTTTCCTGATCCAGTAACTCCCTGAAGAGTTACATGATTTTGATTACTAGTGAATGAGTCAGTTATACTCTTAATTGCATTTGGTTGATCTCCGGTTGGTTTAAAGTCTGATTTTAGTGAAAAGCTCATTAATCTATCTGATTATCATCAAAATCTGTTTCATTAATTTTATCACTTACATTAAATATATTCGATGGTGCCTCTTTGGGAACTTCACCGACTGAATTAATAACAACATATTTACTATCATCATTAATAAAGTCGCCAACCTCATGTAGTTCAATAAAAAATGTCCAATAATTTAAAAAGTCGTAAATAAAAATAAGTTTATCATTTTTTAAAATAAAAAAATTTGAAATAGGAATGTTATCCATTATTTCATCTTTATCATCTATTTTAAAAATTTTAATTTCATCAAGTTGTTCCCAGTTATCATCTGTTTTATGAAATGTAGATATTTCAGATGAATCAAATCCAAATTCAGTTGAAATTATATTGCTGAATTCTATAAGTGAAGTGCTAGAGTCTATTATTATATCTCTTAGCACATCTTCTTTAACGTTTAATATTATTCTAAATTTTAATTGCATTATTTGAAATGTTGTACAATAGTAAAAAATAAAATTGAATGCCAATAATCAATGTTGAAATTAATAAGTGTATTGGTTGAGATGTAAATGGAAAATTAAAATAGTACATAATTATACCAGAAATAATTTGTAAAAAAATTAAAAAGTTTACTATATATATCAGTTTTGACTTTAACCCAATTTTTATTGCTTTAAAATATATTACACTGTTTACAATAATAATTGACCAAGAAAAACTCCTGTGAAAACTAAATGTACTTGTAATATTTTCTATCCATTTTTCTTTTTCTATATAATTGAATAATTCCATTTTGATATCTATAAATTTTCTAACTTCTGTTCCTGTGATTATTTGAATAAGCAGAAGTCCTAATGATAGTAATACTAATAATGAAATATTTTTTGATATTTTAAATTTCAGTTTTTTAGTATTTGAAAATGCTAAAATAGAGAATAGTATAAACAAGAGGACTATAGCCATAAGCATATGAACAGTTATAGTATTTGCGGTAAGATTGCTATCAACTACAGTTTTACCTAACCAAGCTTGAAAGAGAATTGCAATTAAAGCTAAAAATGATAATGCTGAAATTAATTTTCTAGTTTTAATGAATTTTAAGGAAACAAAAAATAATATTAATACGGATAACCCTGCAAGAGCACCTATTAGTCTGTTTATATATTCAATCCAGGTATGATATACATTAAATTTTGAATAATCGTGTTTTGTGTACTTACTCCAATTATATGAATTAAATTTATCTTTTGATTTAAAGCTACTATTAGCATAAAATAATTTTTCATCAATAATAATTATTTGATTCTTATTATAATCAAAATTTGATTTCCAATCTAATTGGGATCTCTCTGTTGGCGGAATTAAAAATCCAAAACATTTTGGCCAATCTGGACAACCCATTCCACTGCCAGTCATTCTAACTATTCCTCCAGCTAAAATAACTAGATAGACAATAATTATTGATATAATTGTGGTCTTGTGCAGACTATTCATTTTTTTAATCCCATTGATTTTCCAATTTTCAGCATTAATTTAAATGCTTCATCGAAATCATTATTTATTTCACCGTCTAAAATTGCATTCTTGATCTTTTCCTTAATAATTCCAATCTCTTTACATGGTTTAATTTTAAAATGATTCATTATGATTTCACCTGTCACTGGAGGCTGAAAGTTTCTTATGCTATCTCTCTCCTCTACATCTTTAATTTTTTTTCTAACAATTTTAAAATTATTTTGGTATTTAATAGACTTTTTAAGATTCTTTGTAGTAATGTCTGCTTCGCAAAGGGTTAGTAAATCTTCAATTGAGTCCTTAGCATCATAAATTAGTCTTCTTACCGCAGAATCAGTAACTATATCTTCCGAAATTATTATAGGTCTAGAACTCATCATTACTATTTTTTGAACATACTTAAGAGTCTCATTTAATGGTAACTTAAGTCTTTTAAATATTTTATTAACCATTTTTGATCCTACATATTCATGACCATGAAATGTCCATCCAATTTTTTTATTAAATTTTTTGGTTGGAGCTTTTCCGATATCATGAAGAAGTGCTGCCCATCTTAACCAAAGATTATCTGTATTCTTTGAGATGTTATCTAATACTTCAAGGGTATGATAAAAATTATCTTTATGTGTTTGACCTTCAACTTCTTCAATTCCTTTTAAATCAATTAATTCAGGTATTATAAATTCTAATAGATTTAAGCTTTCTAAATTTTTAAATCCGATTGAAGGGCTTTCTGTCAATAGTATCTTATTAATTTCATCGGATACCCTTTCCGGAGATAGAATTTTAAGTCTTTGTGAGTTTTTTTTTATTGAATTTTTAGTCTTTTCATCAATATTAAATTTTAATTGAGAAGCAAACCTTACAGCTCTTAACATTCTCAGTGGGTCATCTGAAAAAGTTTTATTTGGCTCATTAGGTGTTACAATAATTTTTTTTGATATGTCCTGGACACCACCAAAAGTATCAACTAATTCTCCGAAATTTTCTTTATTGAGTCTTATTGCAATTGTATTAATTGTAAAATCTCTTCTTAGCATGTCATCCATAAAGTTTCCTGGTTTAGTGTTTGGATTCCTAGTATACTTCGAGTACGATTCCTTCCTAGCACCAACAAATTCAATCTTAAAATTATTATGACTTATCATTGCTGTTCCAAATCTTTTATAGATATTAATTTTTGAGGGTGTAATATTTGGTTTAAGTTTCTTATGAAATGCTTTAGCAAGATCTATTCCTGAACCAACACACATTATATCAACATCTTTTTTTAGATCTCTTTTAAGTATTATATCTCTTACATACCCACCAACAATGTATGTTTCAACAGATAATTCATCAGCTGCAGCAGAAATAATCTCAAATATATTATCTGCCTTTAAATAATTTAATATTTCACTATTTAAAGAATTCATCTCAGTCTGTCAAAGCATTTATTGTCATAGTTATACTTCAAAATTCTTGAGGATGCATTGCATTCTTTTGCTTGTTCAAGCTTGACTACATATCCAACACTTTCTTTTATTTCAGGTTCAATATCATTAAAATTTAAAGGTACCTTAAATCCTGAAAGATTAGCAGAGGTAGATACAATAGGTTTTCCAAAAGTTTTAATTAGTCTTATACAAAAATTGTTTTTTGGTACTCTAAATGCTATTGATCTATTATTTCCTAGTACAAAATTGGAGATGTCTTTTGGATTATCAAATATAAATGTGGTAGGGGAGTCATCTGAAATTTGATTAAGCTTTTCAATCTCACTTATATCAGCATATTTACTGATCATTTCAAAGCTAGAGGCTAAACAGATTAGTCCATTTGAGTAATCTCTTTTTTTTAATTCAAATATCTTTTTTGTTGCATTGTCTGATAGTGCATTACACCCAATACCCCAAACAGTATCAGTTGGGTATAGAATAGTTTCACCTGATTCTAGTGCAATCACAGCGTTTTTTATTTCCTTATCCAATTTTTGATAATTTTACCAGTAAAAGTATTGAAATTAATTATAAAGATCTTTAAATAATATTTTCAAAAAGTTAGAAACTTGTTAAATAATCAACATACAAAATACATAGGTATTGATTTTGGAAAAAAGAGAACAGGAATATCAATTTCTGATTATAATAAATTAGTTTCTTTTCCATTAGAGACTATTGAGACTGACAGTCTTATTGAATTTTTAAAAGAACTGTCTAGAAAAGAAAATATTGAAAAAATTATTATTGGTAAACCTTTAAAACTTAATAATACGGTCCATGATTTAGAAAAAGATATTATTGATTTAATTAAATCTTTAAATAAATATTTACCAGATATTACTATTGAAAGAATTGATGAAAGATATACATCAAAGATCTCAAAGAAAATTATACATCAATTTCATTCAAAGAAAAAAATTAGAATGGATAAATCAATAATAGACAAAATTAGTGCATCTTTGATCCTTGAATCTTATTTAATTAAAATGCACAAATGATAAGACCTATAGTTGCATATGGTGATCCAATATTAAAGAAGAAAGCTATAGAAATCAATATAGATGAACCTGGTGAATTGAAATCACTAATTAAAGATCTATGGGATACAATGTATAATGCTAAGGGTGTTGGAATAGCAGCCCCACAAATTGGTATTTCTAAATCTATTTTTGTTGCAGATTTTTCATTTTTCAAAGATGAGGACAATTTTTTTGAAAATGAATTAATAAACATGAAACAGGTATTTATCAATCCAAAAATTATTAAAGAAAAAGGGGACAATTATACATATCCCGAGGGTTGCTTAAGCATACCTAATATTTCAGAAAATGTAACAAGAAAGAGTTGTTTAAAAATAAAATTTTTAGATGAAAATTTATCATCTCATGAAATGGAATGTTCAGGAATAATTGCAAGAGTAATTCAGCACGAGTATGACCATTTAAAAGGAATTCTATTTACTGACAAACTTAAATATAAGGAAAGAAAAAAACTCAGAGAGGAACTAAATTTAATATCAATTGGAGAAGTTGATGTAAAATACAAAATGAGTTTTTTAAAAAATTAAAATTAGACTTTTTCAATTTTTTTAAGTTTATCTCTCCAAAACTCAATCTTCTTTTCGATTGATTCAATTTTAGTTGAAACGTTTTTAAATAAAGGATTTTCACTACTTGAACTTGAGAAAAATTCTAAGTTATTTTGAAATTGATTAGATTCAACTTCAAGATCTGATATTTTTCTCTTAATAGTTTGAATTTTCTTATTGATTTCATTTGAGTCAGTTTTTGATAATTCAAGTTCAAAATCAAAAATTAAATTATCTTTTTCAGCTTTGTCAACATCTAATGATTTTATAATTGATGAAATTTTTCGAAGTAAATGTAAATTAAGTATCGTAGATGAATTTAAATTAAGTTCACCAATTTCATTAAAACTTTCAATTGATAAAATAAATTCTTCCTTCAACTCATCCATGGTAAATTTCTTTTTTGAAAATTTTAGATTTTCAATAAATTTAGATTTTTCATCGTAAATTTTTTGATCATTTTCGTCCAGATTAATAGCTCCTGACTTAAGTATATCATAGAATTTATTAACTAAAGGCTTAAAATCATTCCAAAGGGAGTTAGATATTTTTCTTGGCAGATATCCAGCCTTTTTCCATTCTTCTTGTATCAATTTTACTCTATTTGAATTTTCAGAAATTTTATTGCTCTTAATAATTGAATCTATTTCATTAATGAGGGATTTTTTTATATCAATTATTTTTTTAAGCTCTTTTTTTTGATTTTTATAAAAATTATTTTTCTCAGTATTAAATTCTTTTGTAGCTATCCTAAAGTCATTCCATGATTTTTTATTTTTATTCCTTTGAAGATTTTTAATACTCTGAAATTCAACTTTTAAATTCTCAAAATCTTTTATTTTGTTTTGCCATTCTGAGTGAGTCTTTGGTAGTTTAGAAGTTAATTCTTTCATCTTGATAATTACATTTTGTTTTTTTTGGTAATTATCTTGCTGTATGGTTGAGATTTCTTTTTGAAAGTTTTGTCTTTTTAAATGAATTTTCTGAGATGCAGCCTGAAATCTTGACCACAGATCATCACTATGTTCCCTTGATACAGGACCTAACTCATTTTTCCAAAGTCTGTGTAAATCATTAAGATCCCTAGATGCCTTAATAATATCATTAACTTTGTCTAATTGTTCTGCCCTTTCAATTATTTTCAGCTTTTCCTCATAATTATGCTTAAAGTCAAGTTCTCTGAGATCTCTGTTCAGATGAAGAAAATCATAAAATTTCCCAACATGGTGTCTGTATGTTTCCCATATATTATTCCTGTCTGTTATTGGAACTTGTCCCGTGTTGTGCCACTCCTCTTTGAGTAGTTTAAACTTTGAATATAGTTTATTTGGGTTCTCGTCAACAACTATTAAATCTTTAATTTTTTCAATTAGTCCTTGTCTCTTAATGAGATTTTCTTTTTGATTTAAATTTAAATCATTAAAGTACTTTCTTTTCTTACCAGAATATATCTTTAAATTCTTAAAAAAAACAGATCTAGTAGCACTTATTTCATTTGTATCCTTCTTTTTTAGAGTAGTATTAATTACTGACTTTAATTCCTCAATTTCCTTCCTATTATTCAACCATTCCTTTGAATTAATTAATTCTTTAAATAAGTTTACATTTTCAGACAGCGACCCTTTATTAGACCTAACCTTCTTTGTTTCATCTTTGTCTGATTTAGATGAGGTGTCTTGATTTTTTGAGGGTAACTTTTGATCACCATACTGCTTCAACCATTCCTTATATGCCTTGGTTCTTTTATCTTTAGGCATTTCAGGAATAGCATTAGGTTCTGAAGTCAGATCACCATATTTTTTCACCCATTCTTTATATGCCTTAGTTCTTTTATCCTTTGGCATCTCAGGAATTGTATTATTAACTAGATCTAAAGAATCCGATGAAGACTTTTTCGATTTTTTATCTGAGTCTTTCATTAAGTTTGTTTGCTATTATTTATACTCTAAAATTAAAAAAAAAAAATTGCAATCCTATTTAAGAGATTTTGTCCAAAGATTCCACGACATTTCAGCTTGAAATTTTAACATTTCATATCCATTTAAAGTCTTACATCCAATTTCTTTTCCTTTTTTAATAAATAATGTTTCAGATGGATTATAAACCAAGTCATATAGAATATTTTCTTTTTCTAATAAATTGTAGGGTAGATCTGGACATTTGTTAATGTTGGGATATGTTCCTACTGGAGTACAATTTACAATTAAAACATTTCCTTTAAAAAAACTATGATCAATATCTTTGTATGATAAATAATCTTTTGATTTTCTTCTTGAAACTATATTAAAAGGAATTTTATTTTTCTTACAAAAATGAATTATAGTTTTAGCTGCTCCTCCTGTCCCCATTATGATCATGGCTTTAATATTATTAATTAAATTAACTTTTAGTGATTCAGTAAAGCCAAATATATCTGTATTATAACCTATTTTTTTGTTATTCTCAAAACATATTGTATTTACAGCACCAATTTCTTTAGCTTCATCTGTTAATGCATCTAAATAGGGGATAATTTCTTCTTTATAGGGGATCGTTACATTTAAACCACCTAAATCTTTATCTGAAATAAAGCTATTAATAAGATTGATAGATTCTATATCAAAATTTTCATAATTATATCCCGTAAGGTTAATATCTGAACTGAATTTTTCTAAAAAGTATTTTCTTGAAAAAGAATATTCAATGTTTTTTCCTATTAAACCAAATTTTCTTCTATCTCTCAATGTCTATTTGCTAGTCTTTCCAATAAAACTACAAATAAGATACCAATTAGAATATTAAAAATTGTTATCCAAGTTTGAGAAATTGAAAAATCAGGAATAAATAATGACAAATCACCATTTATATCTTCATTTTTCCATGGCCATACACCTATTAACGACCCAGCAATGAATCCAACAATGATTGAGATGGTAATTGTTTTATAGTTTTTTAGCAATAAGCTTAAAACATTTGAAAGGAAAACCAAACCAAAAATAGATCCTAGTGTGAATAATATTAGCACTTTCAATAAATATAATCTTTCTGGATCATTAATAAATGTAAAATCAAATGATAATGATTCAATAAGAGTAAAGTATAGTGCATTGACTGAATCAACCATAATTAATGTATAGTTGCCCATTAACAACAGTAAATAAGAGCCAGATAATCCTGGTAATATCATTCCAGATATTGCAATTACTCCAGAAAAAAATATAATTAGATCTGAAGTTCCAACATTATAACTATCTGCTAAGCTAATTGACAAACCAGATATTATGCCAATGGTGACTCCAATTAATGACTTTGTATTAATTTTTTCTAATTGATAATATATTACATAAAATGATCCTACAATCATTCCAAAAAATAATCCAAAAACATATAATTCATATTTTTCGATTAGCCTATCTAGTATGAGTGAAACACTGAAAAAACTTACAATAACACCAGAAAAAACAATAGTTAAAAATTTACCATTTATTTCTCTATAAAATGCTTTAAATCCTTGACTAAATAATATTTTAAAAGAAGTAAAATTTATCTTCTTAATTGAGTTTAGAAGGTCTTCGTATATACCAGTCACAAAAGCTACTGTTCCCCCTGATACACCGGGTATTTTATTGACAGTACCCATGGCAACCCCTTTTAAAAAAAGAAATATGTTTGTTTTTAACATTTTTTAATATAAAAAAAATTAGACAAGTAATGTCTTATTTTTTGTGAATTCTGGAAATGATTTAATAAGTTTAGTAGGAATTCTACAAACTTTATTTCCACTTTGGAAAAAGTAAATAGCTTCATTGAGTTTACCATGTTTTAGTAAACATCCACTGATTGTAAAATCAATGAATGCTTTATTTGGAAAGTGCTTTTTTGCCTTTAAGGATACTTTGAGCAGATCTGACCATCTCTTCGCATCAATTAAACATTTAATATAGCCTTTCCAAATCTTCCATGAAATGTTTTCTTTGAAATCTAATATTTGATTATAAAATTTAATAGAATCTTTATAGCATTGAGTCTTGTAGTATATAATGGAAATTAATTCAAGAATTCCTATGCTATTGTGATTATTATTAAGTGCTTTAAAAGCTAAGTATTTTGATTGCCTGTAGTTTTTATTTTTCAAATAATATTTAATTAAATATATCCAAGCTTTTTCATTACCAGGTTCTTCTCTTACAGACTTTTTAATATAATCAAGAAATAATTTTTTATTATTTAATTTTTTATAACACTTGGCAATTCTATAATAGATATGAGAATTAGGTTCACTAAGTTCAATTGATAACCTATAGTTATCTAAAGCTTCATTTAATCTTCCAACTTTTTCTAAAACCTTTGCTTTTTCTACATATGCCGAAACAAATTGATCATCAGATATGATAGCAAAGTCAAAAGCTGATATGCTCTCTTTAAATTTATGCTGTTTGTTGTAAATCTTACCAAGTTGATGCCATGCTATTTTTGAATAAGGTCTTTTCTCGAGAACTGAACTTAATTCACTAATAGATTCTTCAATCATTCCTAAATTTTCAAAACAAAAAATTAGGTTGTATAAAGATTGATAGTCCTCCTGATCATATTCAAGACATTTTTTAAAAAATGGTATTGCAGACTGAAAATCTTCAATTAAAAGAAATTCCATTGCAATCATATTCCATATATCTAACTTATCATCAATAAATTCAAGTGCTCTTTTTAAAATTTCAATAGCTTCCTCACTATTATTATTTTTGGAGTAAATAGTAGCTTTTTGGAGATATACTTCTCGATTTTCAGGATCAATATTTTCAAGATAATTTAATATTTCGTAAGCATCTTCATAGTTTGAATTAAAAATGAGTAGCTCAGATTTTAAAAGCATTAAATCTGTATTATTTGGGTGTTGATTCAGACCCATTTTAATTGACTTTTCTGCAAGAGAATAATTAGCCTGGTCTATGTAATGATGTGAGATTGATATAAATTCTGTAGAGTCAAAATAAAAGACAGCGTTTGTCTTTAACATATCCTCAAATCTTGTTATTGAATCACTTAGATTACTCAAAAATATTTTTTATCTAAGTTAACTATCACATAAACCTCAATTATTTTATAAAAAAATTATTTTCAACAAAATAATTAACATATTAGTCTACTCTATTTCAACAATATTAATTTTTTTATCAGCTTCACTAAAAAGGTCATCGATGCTTTCTGGCTTTTCATTTTCTCTCCAAATAAATCCTGGAAGTTTCATTTCATTTACAATAATTTTATTTTCAGAGATAACATTACCATCTGGATTTCTGTAAAAAGAAACTTCTGATATTTCATTTTCATTAAACTTAATTAAAATCGAACTTGCAAGAGTGTTATTCATTCCAATAAATTCTCCCTCATCAGAATACATATAGTATAATAGGGTGGAATTCTTTACTATAAATACATTATCTAGCTTTCCGTCAGTAAATAATCCATCAAGCTTCTCACCTTTGATTTGATTAAATCTATCATTCACCAAAGAATCTTTTTGACTCATAAAGACATTTCCACGGATAATAAGAGAGTCAAGCTCTTCTGTCTGCATATTAGACTTTAAAAATATTTTATCCCCAGTAATTTGATTTTCCCCAAACCATATTATAGGATTTATCTTGTTTTTTTGCTCATCAGTGAGGCTCTTTAAATACTTGGAACTTTTAGGTTGTTTTAATAATTTTATTAACCCCGTTTCTTGGTTAAAATGAATTGAGTCGGATATACCTCTTACATCTGATTTCAAAATTCTAACATCATAGTATCCTTTTAATATTTTCTTTTCATCAGGTCCTGTAATTGTAATTGTATCTGAATGGATATATAAAGAATCATTTTTTATTATGTTTACAGCTAGAGCATTCTTTGTAATTATTGCTGAATCTTTTTCTTTAAAAATTTCACCATAGTGGCCAGTAATTATTGAATCATTTATTGTATCGTTAATCTTAACATTAAATGAAGCTGAAGCATATGATTTTTCGTTTTCAAAATAAATACTGTCACCATTGATTATTTTTCCATCATAATTTATAACTGCATTTTCTTTGAAGAACCCTCTCTGACTATATGTATCGTAGAAGCCATTTTTACATAATATAGAATAATCAATTCCAGTAATTAAAGTTTTATCATTAAAATATGTGTAATTAGACTCTGTATAATATTCTAACTCTTCTGAATCTACATTGTAATCTGGATTATCAATAGTTACATTTGATTTAAATATATATTTTTTTGGACCCATAAAATATGTTCCAGAATTACTTCTAAGAGTATTATCATTATCAATTATTTTTCCTCTTGAGTTATAATAAGCAATATTTTTAATTCGGTCAAGATAAAGCGTATCAGTTTCAAGCCTCATATCAGGTCTTAATAATATAACATTTCCATAAGCAAAAGCTTTTTTTGATTTACCATCATACTCAAGGAAATCAGAAGTTAGTGATAATGAGTCTCCTTGATTAAAATTAACCTTTCCATTTGCTTTAAATGAGTTCTCATTAAAGTAGTAGTATGAAAGGTCTGATTCGATTTTTGCTCCATCATGAAAAAGAATTACTCTTGAGTTATCATCTCTCTGGAGTATATTTGCACCTGGAAAATCTGTAGAATTTCTAATGGACTTTCCAGCTTGAATTATTTCAATAATTCTTTGTTCTTGACTATTAGCCAGATTAACGGTTAATAGAAAGATAAAAAAATTATTTATAAACTTCATCTGTTTCTTGTAATTGTTTGATTTCTATCGGGACCAACTGATATTAATTTAATTGGCACCTTAACAAAATTCTCAATATAATTTATATAGCTTATTAGTTCGTCAGGAAGATTATCTTCATTCTTGATTTGAGTAATATCATCATCCCACCCTTTAAACTCCTTATAGTTAGGAATTATTTTATTTGAGTTTATGTCGTAAGGAAAAAAATTAATTTCCTCTCCATTTAAATTATAAGATGTACAAACATAAAGCTTATCAATTGAACTTAGGACATCAGATTTCATTATATTCAACTCAGTTACACCGTTAATTTGAATTGAATATTTTAAAGCAACTAGGTCTAACCATCCACATCTTCTGTCTCTACCAGTAGTTGCACCATATTCGTGACCTATTTCTCTAATTTTTTCTCCGGTTGAATCAAATAATTCGGTAGGAAATGGCCCTGAGCCAACCCTAGTGGTATAAGCCTTAAAAATACCTCTAATATTTTTAATTTTATTTGGAGGTACACCTAGTCCAGAACATGCACCTGCTGAAGTAGTATTGGAAGATGTAACAAATGGATATGTTCCAAAATCAATGTCTAATAAAGATCCCTGTGCACCTTCTGCTAAAATTTTTTTACCATTATTTATTGATTCATTCAAATAGTTTTCACTTTCAATTATATTAAACGATTTAATACATTCAATTCCTTCAAAAAATTCATTTTCAAGCAAATCAAGGCTTAAATCAACATCTTGATTAAAACTTGATATCAGATCAAGATGTTTTTCCTTTAAAATTTGATATTTATTCTTCCAGTTAGAATTAATTATATCTCCAACTCTAATTCCATTTCGACCAGTTTTATCCATATAGGTTGGTCCTATGCCTTTCAGAGTTGAGCCAATCTTTTTCTTTCCCTTTGAAGCTTCAGATGTAGCATCTATAATTTTATGTGTTGGAAGGATAATGTGAGCTCTTTTAGAAATAAGTAATTTTCCATGTAAATCAAGATCAAATTTTTTTAAACCATTGATTTCTTTTAAAAAAATTGCAGGATCAATTACAACACCATTTCCTATAACATTCACTGAATCTTTATTAAAAATTCCTGAGGGAATAGTATGTAAAACATGCTTATATCCATCAAATTCAATTGTGTGTCCAGCATTTGGCCCCCCTTGAAATCTAGCTATTATGTCATAGTCTGGTGTAATTGCGTCAACAATTTTTCCTTTCCCTTCATCTCCCCATTGAAGGCCCAACAAAAGATCTAACGACATAAATTATTTATTTTTTTTTCTTAGTTGTAGCGTATAAATATAAAGAATGATCCTGAATATTTAGGTCAAAAATTTCTTCTATATCTTTTTTTATTGATTGAATTCTTGGATCACAAAATTCTTTAACTTCTCCTGTATCAGTAATTATAATATGGTCGTGTTGATTATTAAAGTAACATCTTTCATATTGAGAGAAAGAATCTCCAAATTGGTGCTTTCTAACAAGCCCTGACTGAAGTAAAAGGTCAATTGTATTATAAAGAGTTGCTCTACTAACTCGGTAATTTTTTTTATTCATTTTTTCATATAATGAATCTATATCAAAATGTCCGTCAATTGAGTAAATTTCATTGAGAATACTAAATCTTTCTGGGGTTTTTCTATGGTTGTGATGATTTAAAAATTTTGTAAAAACATCAATTATTTCATTATTTACATCTTTCTTTTTTAAACTCATTTATATTTATTTTCTTGATACTTTCTCAATTCCTTCAATTGATTTAAGTTTTTTTAATAATTTATTCAAAATTACTTTATTTTTTACTTCTACACTTACAAATCCCGAAAATGTTCCATCATTCGTTTCAAAAGATATTTTATTCATATTCACATTCATTGAATTTGAAATTAATGAAGTGATATTATTTATTAATCCAATATCATCAATCCCATTTATTTCTATTTGAGCATTAAATTCATGATTATCAGAGTCTATCCAATTAGCAGAAATAATTCTGTAAGCATAGTTAGATCTTAGTGAAATTGAATTTGGGCAATCTTGTCTATGAACTTTAATTCCATCTTTAACAGATATAAAGCCAAAAACTTTATCACCTGGAATAGGGTTGCAGCATGACGCTATTGAATATTCTAATAATTCTTTTTCTTTTCCAAATACAAGTTTATCAAACTTTATAAAATCTGTTGAATCTAATTTTTTATTAGCTTTATTATTGGACCCAATTCTTCTCTTAAAATAGCCAATGTAACTATTATAATCACTTGCAAAACTTTTAATTTTTTTATTATCAATTGATCCAATTCCAATTTTATAAAATAAATCATTACTTGCGTTAATTTTAAAAAATTTCATCATTTGGCCTGATACCTTATCATCAAGTTTTATTTTTAATTGTCTAAGCTTTCTCTCAAGTATCTCTTTTCCTTCCATTGAAATTCTGTTCTTCTCCTCATTAATGGAGGATTTAATCTTTGATTTAGCCTTTGATGTTTCAACAAAATTTAACCAGTTAACATTTGGCTTAACATTCTCAGATGTTATAATATCTACTTGATCACCACTCTTCAATGTATGACTTAGCGGTACAAGTTTTCCATTAACTCTAGCTCCTCTAGTCTTAATACCAATACCTGTATGAACATGAAAAGCAAAATCTAATGCAGTAGAACCACTTTTGAGTGATTTTAAATCACCTTTTGGAGTAAAAACATATATTTCCTTTGAATAAAAATTTAATTTGAAATCTTCAACAAAATCTATAGCATGCTCATTATCATGAGTTAAAGCTTCCTGCAGTTTATTTAACCAAAGGTCAACTTCATTTTTTTTAGATTCACTATGTTTATATCCATAATGTGCAGCATAACCTTTTTCTGCAATTTCATCCATTCTTTCTGACCTTATCTGGATTTCCACCCATTTATTTTTTGGTCCTACAACAGTTATGTGAAGAGCTTCATATCCATTTGTTTTGGGAAGCGTAATCCAGTCTCTAAGTCTTGTAGGATTTGAAGTAAAATGATCAGTAATTATAGAGTATATTTTCCAAGCAATAAATTTTTCATTTTTTGGTGTTGACTTATATATTATTCTTATTGCAAATCGATCGTAAACTTCATCGAAAGAGATATTCTTTTTTTGTATCTTATTGTGTATAGAATATATTGATTTATTTCTTCCAATAATAGAATATTTAATTTTTTGATCGTCGAGACTATTATTGATAAGTTTTTTAAAAGACTCAACATATTTTTCTTGATTAACAAATTCTTTATCAATTTTATTTTTTATCAAATTATACTTTCTTGTTTCAAGTATTCTAAGACTCAAATCTTCAAGTTCATTTTTGATGTTATATAACCCAACCCTGTGAGCTAAAGGAGCATATATATACAGTGACTCTGATGCCATTTGCTCTTGTTTAGCTTTAGATAGAAAGTCAATTGTTCTCATGTTGTGCAACCTGTCAGCTGTTTTTATTAGAATAACTCTGATATCCTTATGCAGAGTTAAGAGCATCCTTCTATAATTTTCAGCTTGAATTGAGTAATCTTCATTCTTTTTTAGGGTTGAAATTTTTGTTAAACCATTAACAATTCTTGAAATTTCATTCCCAACGCTCTCATTAAGGTCTTTAAAAGTAACATCTGTATCCTCAACTACATCATGAAGAAGAGCAGAAGCAATTGATATGTAATCCAGTCCAATATCTTTTGCAACTATCTTTGCAACTTCTATAGGATGATGGATATATGGTTCACCTGATTTTCTCGTCTGCCCATCATGACCATTATATGCGATAACAAGTGACTGATAAATAACCTTTTTTTCTTTTAGAGAAATTTTTTGATAACTACTATCAATTAAATCTTCATAAAGATCAGAAATTCTTTTTGGTAATATTTTATTTTCAATTAACACCTGTAAATCTTACTTACTTAAATTTACAAATAATAATTATGGATTGAAAGTGGTTATAATTTTTGATAATAATAAATAATATATAGTGAAACTTCTCCATATGTCATAATTCCCGCTTCTTGATTATTTGATTTTAGATATAAGTCATAAATGTAATTCTGAGCTTTATCTAAAAAACTATTAGAATATTTTGACCAAAAATTCTGTACTTTTTTTATATCAGATATTACTTTTTCATCCAATTTTGTAATATAATCGTCAAGTTTGTCTGAGTTTTTTTTTGAAATCTCATTAAGTAAATTAATCAGTGCGTAAAAATAGCCCGAGTACCTAATGTATGGGTCCTTATCATTTATTGCTTTACTAAATGCTATAAAACTTGCTTCACCTTCATTTGCATATCCGTTTTGATGAGCCTGCTCATGAAGAATTACAATAGGCATATCAACCAGCGGAATCTTATCGACAAAGATTGCCTCTGATGTAAAAGGAATATAATGACCTGAAACCTTTTGATACAAAAATATGTCTGGAATAATAGATTTCTTAATATTAGAAGCAGTAGTATTAAGTAAATTAAAAATATCTGATTTATTAATATCCTCTGAAATAGACGATGATTCTTTATTAATCTCAAATATTACTCTATTAATAGTTTCATCCAAGACATTAAATTCATATTCGGACTTAATGTTAAGTTTATCAACTAAAGATGGTTTGAAATAATTTAAGCCCCAGAGAAAGTAAAATAGAAAATACAATATTGATGAAAAAGCTACAAGATTTAAAAAATCATAAAGTTTAAAAGAAATGACTTTTACAAATAGATAGATATACAATATTATAATTACTATATAGATAATCTCTCCAATTGGAATTTCAATTTTTGAAAATAAAAATGAATTTATTTTTATAAGATTATTAAAAATTATTCTTACATAATAATCATCAATAAATGAGGGGTTATTTCTTAAAAAATTAACAATTAAAATCTGGGGTATTAGTGCAACAGCAATTAGTGACCTAATTTTCAATTAATAAAATTATTTAATATCAACTAACTCTACATCAAAAATTAGAGTCGCATTAGGAGGAATTACTCCATTACCTGCACCAACTGCTCCATATCCAAGCTCACTAGGTATTATTAATCTTGCTTTTGAACCTTTATTTAAAAGCTGCATAGCCTCATCCCACCCTTTAATAACTTGCCCAACACCACAGGTAAATTCTATAGGTGCACCACGTGTAAATGATGAATCTATTTCTGAACCATCAACTAACTGAAGAGAATAATGTACAGACAATAAATCATCTTTTTTTGCATTTGGTCCGGTTCCTTCTTTTGAAATTTTGTATTTTAAACCACTTTCAGTTTCTTGCATCCCTTCTGATAACTTTTCAAGACTTTCCTTCTCAGCCTCAGCTCTTAATATATCAGCTTCACTTTTTTCTGAAATGTAATTTTCAAAATTCTCGGGAGCATTAAAACTTTTTGCAGCTTCTCCAATTCTAATAACTTTTACTGTTTTAATAATGTCATCTTGCTCAATTTTATCAACTACATCTTGGCCAGAATTTACTTTGCCAAAAATCGAATGTTTTCCATCTAGCCAAGGTGTTTCGACATGTGTAATAAAAAATTGACTACCATTAGTCCCTGGTCCTGCATTAGCCATGGATAATACACCAGGTCCATCATGTTTTAGTTCTTCATTAAACTCATCATCAAACTGGTATCCAGGTCCACCTGATCCAGTTCCTGTTGGATCTCCACCCTGAATCATAAAGTCTTCAATAACTCTATGGAATTTTAATCCATCATAATAGCGTTTTCCTTCATGTTGGTCATCAACTACAGGATGATTTCCTTCAGCCAATGCAACAAAATTTGATACTGTAGTTGGTACTTGTTCATAATATAGTTCAAGAATTATATTGCCCTTTGAAGTTTCAAGGTCAGCATATAGTCCGTCCGATAAATCAGAATAGTTATTCATATTACATGAGTTTAAGGTTAGTATTGAGATTAAGAGTATAAAATTCTTATTCATAATTTTCTTTTATATATTTTTTAATATCTATTATAAATTTTTCCTCAGTTTCTTGAAGGCTTAATTTTGAAATTCCACCAGATGCATATTCATGTCCTCCTCCATTAAAGTATTTAGAAGCAAATATATTAACTTTAAAATCACCTTTAGATCTAAAAGAAATTTTTATTAATCCTTCATCTTTTTTTTCAATAAAAAGAACTGAACATAAAATATCAGCTACACTTAGTCCAAAGTTAACAAAGCCTTCACTATCTCCTTTTTTAAAATCATTGACTTTTTGGTCATTTTCTGTTATTGAAGTATAAACTACAGGTAATCCCTCAATTTTTTTGAAGTTGTTTATAGCAGAACCTAGAAGTTTTAGCCTTTTAAATTGGAAGTTGTTATGAAGTTTTTCGAAAATTTCAGTAACATTAACTCCATGATTGATTAACTCTGAGCCTACCTTAAGTGTTTTTGATGTTGTAGATGGAAAACGAAAAGACCCAGTATCTGCAACAATTCCAGTATAAATACATGTTGCAATTTTATTATCAATTTTACTTTTGTCAATTGAACAAATAAAATCATAAACCATCTCACAAGTTGAACTCATTCTTGAATTTGAAATGGTTATGTCTGCATAATTATTTGGATTTTCATGATGGTCAATCATGATAGTTGTAGCTGATGATTTTGATATCAAACTTGATAGATTTCTTGCCCTACTAAGGCTATTGAAATCTAGAGTAAAAATAACATTCCCTTTATTAAATATATTTTCACATTTCTCTTTATCTGTTTCATAATTTAGAATATTTTCTGATCCAGGTAAAAAATTAAGTATTTCAGTATACTCATTAGGTGAAATTATATTCACTTCATTTTCTTGATTAAAAAAATGATATAGTGCCAGACAGCTCCCCAGAGCGTCAGCATCTGGACTACTGTGAGGTATAAAAATTATATTTCTTTTTTCAGAGAATAATTTAGTAACACTTTTAAGTGTGAGGTCCTTCATAAGTTGGCTAAGATAATATTATATTAAAAATTAAAATAAAGTAATTCCTAAAACTTTAAATAACCATAGATATTGTTAAATTTGCCGCATGAATTCAAATAGAACATTTACAATGCTAAAGCCTGACTCAATTGAGCAAGGCAACATGCTTCCAATCCTAAATATGATTGAATCTTCGGGTTTCAAAATTATTGCTCTTAAATATAAAAGGATGTCCAGAGATGAAGCTGAAAAATTTTATTCAATTCACTCTGATAAGCCTTTTTTTAATGACCTAGTAAGCTTTATGACTCGTGGTCCAATTGTTGCTGCTGCTCTTGAAAAAGATAATGCAGTTGAAGCTTTTAGAACTCTTATTGGATCTACTGATCCTAACGACGCTGAAGAGGGCACAATTAGAAAAAAATTTGCTAAATCCAAAGGAGAAAATGCTGTTCATGGTTCAGATAGTGATGAAAATGCAGAAATCGAAATTAGTTTTCACTTCAACACTGATGAAATTTTTAGCTAATTTCTATATCTTTTATGTACTCTTTTCCAAGTTCATTATTTATAAGTTTAATTACTTTATGCTTTTCATATTTTAATTCCTCTTTTAGAACTGAAGACTTTAGTTTAACGTAAAGTGTTCCCTTTCTATATACAACTTTGAAAGTATACTTTTGAATGTTTTTACCCATGGTTTTTTTCCAAGCATCTTGAACTTTTATGTTATCGATGCCAATTCTGATTTGTTTTTGAGAAAACACTTCTTCAATAACTTTTGAAATATTTTTTAATTCTCCTCTTTTAGTCATTACATTTTAATTTTTCAAGGTCAAATATTTCTTCTTTATTCTTTGATTTAGACAATGCATCTCTAACTCTATCAATATGGGTATCAGTTATAAATATTTGACTAAAATCTTTTTTTTCAAGAATTTGAACAATCTGCCTTACTCTTTCTTGATCTAATTTATCAAAGATATCATCAAGAAGTACTATGGGTGAATTACCAAATTTTGTCCTGTAATAATCAAATTGTGCAAGTTTTAGTGCAATGAGAAAAGATTTTTGTTGTCCTTGACTCCCAAAATTTTTAATCTTATTACCATCCAAAGAAAAAATTAAGTCATCTTTATGAACCCCTTTTGAAGTATATTGTAGAAATCTATCCTTAGAAAGACTTTCGTTGAGAACCTCATAAAAACTACCGGAGTTTAAGTCACTCTTAAAATTTATATCAACTAATTCATTTCCAGAACTTATTTCAGAATAGTACTTTTTAAAAATTGAAATGAAAGAAGTAATAAATTTATGTCTTTCCTTATAAATAGGTGTTCCTAGACTTATTAATTGTTGGTCATATGACTCAATTGTATCCTTATCAAACTTTCTGTTAATAAAAAAGTATTTTAAGAGAGAATTTCTTTGAGTAATAACCTTACTGTAATCAATAACTCTTTGCAGATAAACTTTGTCAACTTGACCAATTACTGAATCAATAAACTTCCTTCTCATCTCACTACCCTCAGTGATTAAGTTCCTATCATGTGGTGAGATTATAATTAGGTTAATCAAACCAATATGGTCTGAAATCCTTTTGTATACTTTACTATTTCTTTTTATTACTTTCTTCTCTCCTATTTTATAGTAACAATGGATACTTTCACTTCTTTTGTCAATATCAAATTCTCCAATTATGGAAAAATACTCTGATCCAGACATAACATTCTGAGAAGTTGAGGGATTAAAATAACTTTTAGTAAAAGCTAAATGATATATTGAGTCAATAATATTTGTCTTTCCAATTCCATTTTTTCCAATAAAACAATTAATTTTTTTGTCAAAAGTTAACTTGAACTTTTCAAGATTTTTATAGTTATCAATTTTTAGAGAGTTTAAAAACATAATAAGTATTCAAAATAAAACATTAATTTTGGGATTCAAAAAATTATTATGGCAACATTTAATAGAAGAGGATATAAAAAAAGCAGATCAAACAATGCTAATAATTCTGATAAAAGCCAAACAGCGGAAGTATTTGAATCATTAGACTCAACTGCTAATAAATCAGAACAGTGGATTTTAAAAAACCAAAATAAAATTTTTATTGTTATCGCTGCAATATCTATTTCTGTTCTATCATATTTAGGATATCAAAGATTAATTGTTGAGCCAAAAGAAAAGGAGGCTATTAGTGAACTTAATACAGCTCAATATTTTTTTGAGTTGGCTTTAGTTTCCAATAAACCTGATTCATTATTTAATCTTGCATTAAATGGTGGAGAAGGAAAATATGGATTTTTAGATATAGTTGATGAATATTCTGGGACAAAGGCAGCAAATCTTGCTAATTATTCAATTGGCATGTCTTACCTAAATTTAAAGGAATATGGAAATGCTATAATATATCTAGAAAAGTTTAAATCAAATGATATCCTTCTTCAATCAATTTCTTTTGGAACTATTGGTGACTGCTTTTCAGAACTCAATCAGCCGAATGAAGCCTTTGAGTATTATCAAAAAGCATTTAAACATAACGAAAACATCTACACTACTCCAAAGTATTTATTCAAAGCTGCACTTATAGGTTCAGAAATTGGAAAATATAAATCTTCAATCAACTTTTTAAATAGAATTAAAGAAGATTATCCAGATTCGTACGAATCTAGTCTAGTAGAAGTTCAATTAGGAAGAATAGAAAATTTAAATAACTAAAATGTCTACTAAGGAAGCTGGTAATAATTTAACTAGATCTTTTAAAATCAGTAATCCACAGAAAATCAAAATTGCATGTGTTATATCTGAGTGGCATAGTGAAATCACTGAAAATTTATTTATTGGTGTTAAGAAAAAGTTAATGATGCATGGATTACAAGAGAAAAATATTCATGAAATTCATGTTCCAGGTAGTTTTGAACTAATCTTTGGAACAAAAACTTTAATCAATAAAGACTATGATGCAATAATTTCTATAGGTTGCATAATAAAGGGTGAGACAAAACATTTTGATTTTATTTCTGATGCTGTAATAAACGGAATTAAAGATTTAAATATATTATCTAATATCCCAATAATTCTTTGTGTAACAACTGACAACAATATTCAACAATCCATTGATAGGAGTGGGGGTAAGTATGGAAATAAAGGTGAAGATTCAGCAGAAGCTGCCCTAAAAATGATTTTAATTAGTTCAAAAAAATAGCTCTTTGTTTAAACTAAACAAACATAGAAGATTTAACTATACACCTAGATATTTCAAAGGAAAGGAAGGTATTCCAACTAGCTTTGAATCTAAATTTTCTAAATATAGAGATACATATAATTCAATTGACATTGGACAAAAGTGGAAAGATGAAAGACATAAAATGCGAAATAGAAAAAATAGAGGAGTTAATATGACGTTAATCCTAGTTATTGTTTTTTTAATTTTGGTATTTTTATATATCATTGATTTTGATCTAACAATTTTCCAAGTTGATTAATGCCTGATATAATTAAAATTTTACCAACGGAAGTTTCTAATAAAATTGCTGCAGGTGAAGTAGTTCAAAGACCATCATCAGTTCTAAAAGAACTCTTGGAGAATTCTATTGATGCAAACTCATCAAAGATTAAAATTGTTATAAAAAATGCTGGTAAAAATTTAATTCAAGTTATCGATGATGGTCAAGGTATGTCAAGAAATGACATGTATAAATCCTTTATAAAGCATGCCACTTCAAAAATCAACAAAGTAGATGATATATTTTCTATTAATTCAATGGGATTTAGAGGTGAAGCCTTAGCTGCCATAGCATCTGTCTCAATGATTGAAATGTCTTCTTCAAAATTAAATGAAAATGACGGCTATTTTATTGAACTTAATGGTGGTAAAATTATTTCTGAAAAAGAACTAATTGGAAATAAAGGTACTTCTATAAAAGTGCAAAATCTTTTTTATAATGTCCCAGCACGAAGAAATTTTTTGAAGTCTGACTTTGTTGAATTAAAACATATTATTAATGTATTTAATAACATAGCTTTATCACATAATGAAATAGAGTTCTCGTTTATTAATAATGGTGAAGAAATCTTTTATTTAAAAAAAGAATCACTGAGGAAAAGAATTATATCAATTTTTGGTGAAAAGATTCGCGAAAATCTAATACCTCTTAATGAAGACACCCAGATTGCCAGTCTTAACGGATTTATTCTTAAACCTGGTTTTGCAAAAAAATCTAGATCAAATCAATATATTTTTGTTAACAATAGGTCAGTTAAGAGTCAATTTATCAATCATTCTATTTTTTCTTCATTTGATGGCCTTTTAAGAGATGGATATTATCCAGGTTATTTTTTGTTTATAAATATTGATCCCACTAAAATTGATGTAAATGTTCATCCAAATAAAACTGAGATAAAGTTTGATGATGATCAAAATCTTTATTCAATTATTAATTCAGCAGTAAAACATTGTCTCGGAATCTATCAAGTTAGTCCAGTATTAGACTTTGATAAAGACCCATCAATGGATATATCCTATTCCCAAACTAAAACTTACCCAAAAATTCCAAGTATCGAAGTGGACTCAGATTTTAACCCCTTTCAAATTTTTAATGATGATAAAGTTGAAAATCTTTTTTCTGAAAAATCTCAAAATATAATTGAATCTGATATTGAAATTGAAGACAAAAAATTTATTAAAATTTTTCAGATATTTAACAAGTTTATAGTTAGTGCTAGTACTTCATCATTAATTATTATTAATCAAAAACTCGCTCATCAAAGAATATTATACGAAAGCTTTTTAAAGTCTATGTTTGATAGTGCAGAAGATATACAAAAGCTTGCATTTCCTCTTGAATATCGATTATCTAATGAACAATTAATTCTATTTAAAAAGATTGACTCTGAATTTAAATCTCTAGGATTTGAATATGAGTTAAATAAGAGCCAATTAAAGATTTCATCAATACCAAGCCAGTTAAAAATGAGTTCCATTGAGGACATTATTGATAATATTTTAAATGATGAATATGATTTTGATGAATCTAATAGCTTGAGTAATTCGGATTTTTTTGCAAAAAAACTTTCAAAAAGTTCATCAATCAAATCTGGAAAAAAATTAAATTTAAATGAGCAAGAGTTTCTTGTCAACCAACTTTTTTCATGCAAGGAGCCTAATCTATCTCCTGATAATAAACAAATATTTGTTACTTTGAGTAAAAACGATATTGAAAATATTTTTTAATGGGTAGAATCAGTGAAATAGTAAAACATTTAATTATAATCAATGTAATATTTTTTATTGCCTCAACAGTTTTAGGTGATTTTATGTACGATTTGTTTGCTATGCACTATCCAAAAAATCCAGACTTTATTTTATGGCAACCCTTAACTCACATGTTTATGCATGGAGATACCACTCATATTCTTTTTAATATGTTTGGACTTTGGATGTTTGGCACTCCTTTAGAGCAGATGTGGGGTAAACAGAAATTTATATTTTATTATTTGTCAGCTGGATTAGGAGCAGTTTTAATCCAAACTCTTGTATATCACTATGATGTCATGGCAGTTACTCAAATTTTGTTAGAAAATGGTCTAACTAATATAGATGTGAGGTCTTTTTATGAAACTGGTAGGGTCAATACTTCAATAATTCAATCTGTTGGAGAGGAAAGACTATATTCTAGTATTCAATCATTTAAAGCCGTAATGGTTGGAGCATCTGGCGCTTTATATGGAATTTTAGTTGGCTTTGCTATGTTGTTTCCTAACGTGCAATTAATGTTATTGTTCCCTCCGATTCCAATAAAGGCAAAATTTCTAGTGCCTCTTTTAATTTTATTTGACCTATTTTTTGGTTTTACATCTTATTCTGTGGGACCAATAGCTCATTTTGCACATATAGGTGGAGCAATCACTGGATTTGTTATGATGTGGTATTGGAAAAAAAATCAGTTCAATGATAAAAGATGGAACTAGGATATAACTATTTTACAAATCAGCCAGTTTTTAAAAAAATTATAATTATTAATATTGTGATTTTTTTACTACCATTAGTATCTAACACTTTTCTGTTTCTCTTTAATCTTCCACAAATTAATATTATTAAATTTTTTGATCTTCATCCAAATTTTAATGAAATTATAACCAGTCCATGGACCATTGTAACTTACTCCTTTTTCCACATTGACTTTTTTCACATTTTTTGGAATATGTTGATTCTTTATTTAGTATCGGATTATTTCCTATCATTTTTAAACAATAAAAAATTTCTAGAAATTTATTTTTTTGGAGCCATTTCAGGTGGGTTATTATTTATAATTTCATATAACATTTTTCCAGCTTTTGAAAATTCTTTTTCACCTTTAATTGGATCGTCTGCAGCTGTATACTCTCTTCTTATATTTGTTTGTGCATATTTTCCTAATACAATTATTAATCTAATTTTTTTTAATGTAAAGCTTAAAAATTTGGGCTTATTCTATGTCATTTTGAGTTTAATTCAAATACCATTTAGTAATGCTGGTGGAAATATAGCACATCTTGGAGGTGCTATTTACGGATTTTATTATGCAAAAAATTATAATAGCCTTAAGTCTCCCCTAGATATTTTTTTTAAGAGTTTTAAAAAAATTAATGTGAAACCTAAAAATAAAATTAATAATCAGGTTGAGATTGATAAAATACTTGACAAAATTAGTAAATCTGGATACGAAAGTTTGTCAAAAAAGGAAAAGGAAATTCTTTTTAAAAACTCCGATAAAAATTAATTATTTTTTCTTCTTTTCTTAATTAAAATAAAAATTTGCCAAGCTAATATAAAAAATAAGAAGTGAGGTAGATATGACCTGGGTTTACCTTCAAAACCAATAGTAGTAAAAATTCTATCCCATCTGAACCTCCAATTTCTAATACCTTGAAATAAACCGTCAATACTCATCCAAATAAAAACTGGTTTACCCAAAACATGATCAAATGGGACATATCCCCATACTCTAGAGTCTTCTGAATTATATCTGTTATCTCCCATCATCCAATAATAGTCTTGTTTAAAAGTATATTCATTGGATACTTCATTGTTTATATAAATATTATCATCTACAACTTCAATACTATTGTTCTCATAATCTCTAATTATCTTTTTATATAGTGGTAATTCATTTATTGTCAAATTGATTTTATCACCCGCTTTAGGAATATATATTGGTCCAAGTTGATCATTATTCCAGTTAAATCTATTATTTCCTGGAAAGAAGATTGAATTTGAAAAACTTGTTTTTTCAACTACTCTGGAAATGGTATCAAACTCATTAGAAATTTTAATTTTATTTGCATCACTATAAGTAAGACTCAGCTCTTTTTCATTATCAATTATCTCTCTAATATCAAGATTAAGCTCTCTTACCTGTTTAATTGGGATACCCTGATCAGAAGTGTATATAAGATATTCATTTTCATCAGTATTTGAAATACTCAAAATATATTCTTTTAACCTTGTATATGACTCTTGAGATAAATTTCTTACTATAAATTTTCTGATAAACCCTTCTATGTCAAGCTCCTTGAGCTTACTTGACGAAACTCCATTTTTGGAGTAGATTTTATAAGTATACAATGGCTTTGCTCTATCTGGCAATACATTTTCCTTGCCGTTTAAATAAACTATGCCATTTCTAATCTCTAATGAGTCTCCTGGGATTCCAATAGCTCTCTTAACATAGTTAGATTTCTTATCTCTTGGTTTAATTACACCCTTTTCCTTTACGAAAAACTGTCTGACAGTATCAGCAGGCCAATTAAAAACCACAATATCATTATTCTTAATTTCCTGAAAACCTGGTATTCTTATATACGGAAGCTGAGGCTTTTTTAAGTATGATCTTGTCTTGATTATTGGGATAGTATCATGAACCATTGGAAAAGAAATAACTGTTGATGGTATTCTTGCACCGTAATGAAATTTACTTACTAATAAAAAGTCTCCTACTCTTAATGTCTTCTCTAGTGAGCCTGTAGGTATGACAAAAGGTTGTAGAAAATAGTTGTGAACTATAGTAGCAATAACTACAGCAAAAACAATAGAACCAATAGATTTCTCAAAATTTGAGAAAGAAATATCATCAATATACTTTGTTTTTTTACTGATATAACTAATGTAATATAAGTATAGGCCAAAGGTTATTATAACTAACGTTCTATCTAACTTTGAATTATGATTGAACTTTTTAACAAATTCAACCAAAATAACAGGAATCATAATAAGATTTATAACTGGTATAAATACTAAAATTATCCACCATTTTGGTCTATTTATTAGCTCTAATATTTTTATGATATTATAAATTGGAATAATAGATTTCCATGATGAAATACCAGCGATCATAAAAAGCTTTTGAGTCCCCCCAGATATTATTAAGTTATAACATAGAAAGAAAATTAACCATTCAAATAAGCTCATATTAGTCTAAATTTATTTTAAGTTTTATTCCAGCACTTTGAGAAAAATCAAAATAGTGATTTTCTATGTATGGCTCAAATGATAAATCTTCGCTTACATTAAATTGAAGTAAATGAGCACCAACATTTGCATCAATAATATTCAAGACGTATGTTCCAACAAGAAACATGAAAGAAAAGTCTTTATATCTTCTGTGAAATTTCATACCCTCAAGTAATTTCTCATTATCGGGTATTATTTCAGTATATTCATCATCAAAATATCCAGCAAGCCTTCTTTTGTATGCTGTTCGATATTTTTTCATTTCCTTGTTATTGTAATTATAGTAATATGCAGATGCGCCTAATCCACCGTAAATTATTGGTACCATCCAATATCGTCTTGTGTATACTTGGCCTAATCCAGGTATTACTGAAGAGTAGAATGCTGCCTTAGAGGGAGTTAGAGGATCGTTAATTAATTTTAGTTTTCTTGGGCTAATATAAGTTGAGTCAGCAATAGACTGACTAGATAAATTTATTGTGTAAAATAGAATCATTAACAAGATTATTTTTCTCAATTTGATATTTTTTTTAGAATTGAGTATAGCTCATTTATGCTTTTAAAACTTGTTGAAAGAGTGACTTTACCTTTATTGTTTTCTTTCAAGGTTACTTTAGAATCAAATAGCTTCTCAAAT
This sequence comes from uncultured Bacteroidota bacterium, assembly GCA_902622595.1. Classification (GTDB taxonomy): domain Bacteria; phylum Bacteroidota; class Bacteroidia; order Flavobacteriales; family Flavobacteriaceae; genus Marisimplicoccus. The sequence continues at coordinate 11,229 of CACNQM010000005.1, read as the reverse complement.
TTATTAGTCGCGTCTATATAAATTTTTGATACATCTGAGTGAGAGTTATTTGAAGTTAAAGTTTTATTTCCTCTCACAATTTTCTCAGTTTGTCTAACAGACAAATTTGAAGATATAATTTGCTCATAAATTTCTATTTGTAATTTTTTATCATCGATATTTATCAATGCTCTTCCATGACCCATACTCAAGAAGCCATCCCTTATACCTGATTGAATAATTGGATCTAATTTTAGTAGTCTAACATAATTTGATACAGTTGATCTGTCCTTACCTACAAGTTTAGAGATGATATCAATATTTAAATTATACTCATTTATTAATCTTTCGTATGTAAGTGCAATTTCTATAGGGTCAAGGTCAACTCTTTGTAAATTTTCAACTAATGACATTTTTAATAAGTCGGTATCATTTTCAACAGCCTTTATATAGCATGGTATTGAATCCAGTTTAGCTATTTTTGAGGCACGATATCTTCTTTCACCAGATATAATCTCATACTTATTTTCATTTACTTTTCTAACTGTAATTGGTTGAATAATCCCAAGTTCTTTTATCGAAACTGCTAGATTGTCAATTTCATTACTATCAAAATTTGTTCTTGGCTGATTTGGATTTACAAAAATTTTATCCAATGATAATTCAAAACTGTCCGTATTTTTCTTAATAGTTAAATTGGAATTATCAGCATCACCTAGTAGGGCATCGAGGCCTCTACCAAGCACTTTTTTTTGTTTTTTTTCAGACATTTTAATTTCTATTTATAATTTCATCTGCCAAGGAAAGATAGTTTTTTGCTCCCTTTGACGATACATCATAGGTAATTATATCTTTTCCAAAACCTGGCGCTTCGCCTAATTTAATATTTCTCTGGATAATTGTATCAAAAACTATATCTCCAAAATGTTTCTTAACTTCCTCAACAACTTGATTTGAAAGTCTTAATCTAGAATCATACATAGTGAGTAATATACCCTCAATATCTAGATCCTCATTATGGATCTTTTGAATACTTTTAATTGTGTTTAATAATTTACCAAGACCTTCCAATGCAAAATATTCACATTGTATTGGAATTATAACAGAATTAGAACCAGTAAGTGCATTTAAGGTAATTAGTCCAAGAGATGGTGCACAATCAATTATAATAAAATCATAAATGTTTTTTATCTCATTAATTTTTTCCCTTAATTTATATTCTCTTCCTTGCTCATCAACTAATTCAATTTCAATACCAACAAGGTCTATGCTTGACTGGATTAGATCAAGATTAGGAGATTCACTTTTTTTTATGACCTCAGAGATATTTTTTGTTCCAGATAATACTTGATAAAGAGACAAGTCCTTATCATTTGAGTCAAAGCCTAATCCAGATGATGCATTTGCCTGAGGGTCTGCATCTACAAGCAATACTTTTTTTTCTAAGACTCCTAATGAAGCCGCAAGATTAACTGAGGTTGTTGTTTTGCCAACTCCCCCTTTTTGATTTGCTATTGAGATTATTTTACCCATCAGTTATTCATTTTCAGATTGAAATTCAATAATAAATATATCCTCATTTTCTTTTTTTAAGTTATATTCTTCTCTAGCATAATGTTCAAGACTATCTATGTCATTTAGTTTTTCAATAAGTGATTTATCATCAAGAATCTCTTTATTAAGAGCATCTCTCTTTTTTTTAAGTTTTTTAATTTCCCTATTTAACTCTGCATGTATCAATAATGAATTTGTGTCTAAGAAAGTCATCCATATCAAAAAAGAAATAGAAATAATTAAATATTTGAAAAGAGATTTTTTAATTAAAACTTTTAGTTTTAAAAAAATTTTTTTCATTATTCTGAGATATCATTTTCTATGTAAACTTTAGAAGGAATAATTTTAAAAACACCTTTATTTTCAATTCCAACATAAAGATATCCATCAGGTCCTTGGACAACTTCTCTTACTCTTCCAACTCTATCTAGAAGTTTTTCCCTTTTGTAAACATAGTTTCCAATTAGCTCTACTCTCTCTAGATATCTAAATCTAAGAGATCCAATGAATAGATTTCCATTCCATTCATCATATATATCTGAAGTCAGCATTGCCATTCCAGATGGAGCAATCGAGGGGGTCCAAAAATATAATGGTGATTCTGTCCCTTCCATTGAAGTTAGATTTGTGAATGAGGTCCCATTATAATTAATACCATTTGAAACTATTGGCCAACCATAATTTCTAGTTAATAAAGGTTCTTCCCTGATACTGTCTCTTTCACGAATTACATTTATTTCATCCCCACCTCTTGGGCCATGTTCATGCATAATAATATCTCCAGGTTCATTACCAAAAATAATTCCTTGAGGATTCCTATGCCCATAACTCCAAGTAGCTTTCTTTGCATTTTTTATATTGTAAAAAGGATTGTCCTCTGGTATAGTCCCATCTAAATTAAGTCTGTATAATTTGCCACCATCTTTAGTTAAATCTTGAGGATAAATGTCCCTTCCAGCTCTATCTCCGACTGTGAAATAAACATAATTATCATCAAGTAAAATCTTTCCTCCGTAATGTCTATACTGATCTGAATCAGGACTAGCCTTATACAGCAGTTTTAAATTAGAAATTTTGAAGTTGTTATAATTTGCACTATAAAGAGCTGTGTTAGAATTTTTTGAATTATTTGAACTATCACTTGTTGTAAAAAATATTCTTTTGTTTTTATCAAAATTTATATCTACTTCAACATCAAGGAGACCACCTTGTCTATTTTCAACAATTTTTGGTAAACCTTGAACAGCAGTCTTAATATTGTCTTTTACGTGATAAAGTATTCCTTTTTTATCAGTAATAAAAAATTCATTTTCATCAATAAATGATATGCCCCATGGAATATCAATCCCATCTACAATCTTTTGTAAATATATTTTAGAATCATCACCATTTTCAATAAATGGCGGGTTTTCAGATTGAGCACATGAAAAACTTGTGCTAAGTAAAAAGAGAATTGAATAAATATATTTGTTCTTCATAATTAGTTCGAATTTATAATAATTTAATCACTCAATAAAGTTTTTTTTATATCAAGTCAATTAAACTAACATTTTGATAATTTCTTTTTAAATATTTTAGTGTCTTTTCCATTAAATCCCCCATTGATTTACAATCTAAAAATGAATTTTCATTAGTAAATCTGAATATCTCCTTCTTAAGGCTTATTACATTTTCTTTTAAACTAACAGTATCATCTTTCATTATTGCAAGTAATAGCTTCATTCTCTCATCCGATATAATAAGTCTTCTTGATATAGTTGACCTTTCTTCAATTTTATATTGAGTTATTGAGTCAGTCTTAAGTTTAGCTCTAACAATATCCATCATTGCTCTATTTTCTTTAAAAAATTGAGGCCTGTATACAGAGAACTTACCTTCATATGACTGTTGGTCAAAATCAATTGCACGAATTTTATAAATTACTTGGTCAAAATCATGAATTGGAATAACCACATAATTATATGATCTCATATCTCCAAGAAGTCTTATCATGCATCTTTCATTGAATTTTACGTATTCTTTAGCAATTTGTGCCTTTTGAACTTCTGAACATTTAGGTAAATAATCCTGAATAAATATATCACCAGGAATACCTGCAATATGTTCTTCAACTAATGATGAATGATTAACAAGAAAATTAAGATTTCTTGGAGAAAGCATGTGTTCAAATTCAATTCCATAAACTCTAGAAGCATCAGTTTTTTTTACATAGAAGTATGTAAAATTATCGTTTACAATATTTCTTATTTTAACTCTAAATGGTTTGGAATTTCCAAATGTGCAGTAGTCAACAGAGTCTATTGATAGATAAGGTATCGATGAGGGGTTTCCATCAGAGTGTAATAAAGTATAAATTATTTTAAGGTTGTTGTCAATTTCTTCTCTTTCGCTTTCATTAAATATGAGTCTTACCCATAAAGTGTCTTTATTTTTTTTATCATATAAGTTAATGGAATCTGAAAATCTTAATAAATCATCATAAGAAATAACATCGTCAATCCATCTATCATGAGTTTTTAAAAAATCTTCTAATTTTTCTGATATATTGAAGAATGGTTTCTTCTTTGATATTAGTTTTTTATTATCAACCATTAAATAAATATACAACAAACCTTTAAAGTCGGGATGACAGGATTTGAACCTGCGACCCCACGCACCCCATGCGTGTGCGCTACCGAGCTGCGCCACATCCCGAGATCAAGTTTTAATATTGTATAATTACAAAGTTATTGCAACTAGAAGACTGACTAAACCTTTCGAAAAATTCTTAGTTAAGTTAGATTTAATTTAAGTCTTTAATTTTGGCTTTCTGCATAAATTGCAGCCTCTTCAAAAATAGCAGCTGGATCAACATAGCATGTAGTGCTAGCTATCTTATCTTCAACCCAAACCCATCTACAGTGACATGGATAACTGTATTCTTTGCCAGTCAAAATTGATGTTGCGGACCAATCAAAATCATGAAACGTTTCAACAGTTCCATCAGTAAAAGTTGCAGTGTATACTTCTCTATCGTTGTGTTTAATGTCTTTAAAAATTAATGAATGAGAATTGTATCCATCAATAATTCCATCAACATCAAATTCTAAATTATTAAAGAAATGTTTGCCGTCTGGTGTAAAATAATCTCTAGCCATATCAAAGTTACCTGCTAAGTATGAATCAGCAAGTTTTACAATAATTTCAGATTTTTCGTCATTATCTTGGATGAACCCTTTAAAACTGTCATCAAGATTACAGGACATTAGTCCAAATATTGTTATAAGTATTAATATTTTTTTCATTTGGTTTATATAAAACGTTATTTATAAATTTATGAATTTATGTGTAAAAAAGACAGATTAAAAAATAAAAAACTAAAAGTTTTCACTTGCAATAGAAACATTTTACGTTTTAAGTTATGATTCAATTTTGAAATAATATTTTACATATTGTTAAATAATTTTTATTAATAGCTATATCAAATTACCATATTAATAAATAATCTATTATTTTTTTATCAAATCAATAATTTTTTATTAAATTTATAATGATTCCCGTGTGGACTGGGATTAATAATATAGTCGCGGGTGGAGAGAACGCATCCGGAAAAATCGTTTCAATATGTTTAATATAAATCTGAAATTAATGAAATCTAATATATCAAGTTTTACATACAGAGGTGTTAAATATAACCAAAATGATATTTCATCTTCTGATTCAAGACTTTCTCATGGAACATATAGGGGAGTTAAGTTCGACGAGAGTTCATCAAAAAAAAGTAATTCTAACAAAAAGAGAGGATTATATAGAGGTGTAGAATTATCTCTATAAAAATGTAAACTTTAATTAAATGGGCTTTTATATTTAAAGCCCATTTTTTGTCGGGGTGGCAGGATTCGAACCTGCGACCTCCGCGTCCCAAACGCGGCGCGATAACCGGGCTACGCTACACCCCGTGGAAGAGATGCAAATATAAGCTTAAATAACTTCTTGCCAAATTATTTAGATATAAAGACTTAAACTGAAACTGGCGACATAATCTTAATGTCGTTATATTTTATTTGACCTCTTATTACAGAGGATATATTTGACATTAATGCATTTATTACAGGGAGTTTTAACTGACTTTTTGAATATATCATGCTAACTTCTCTAGCAGGAGCAGGATCTTGAAAAGGGATAAGGTTTTCAATATTTTTTGCTGGTAGATTATTAGAATGTAAATATGGTATTATAGTCATCCAAGGCCCGTTATTTGATAAATTAATCAATGTTTCAAAACTCCCACTTTTTAATTCATATTGTTTGTTAAGATCTTCAAGTGTACAAAGATTTAAAACTTGATTTCTGAAACAATGCCCATCTTTTAGAATTAATAATCCTCCATTAGATAAGTCATCTACTTCTAAGTAACTGTTCCCTGACAAATGGTGGTGTTTGGGAACGTAGGCAATAAATGGTTCATAATAAAGAGGTCTTTCTAGTATATTATCATTGTTCAGTGGAGTAGCTGCAATTGCACAGTCAATTGAATTGTCATTAAGTTTATTAATGATCGTCTCAGTGTTTAACTCCTCAATTTTTAAATTTACATTTTTATGCTTTTTAGTGAAAATATTGAGAAATAGAGGTAGCAATGTTGATGATACAGTTGGAATAATTCCTACTTTTAAAGTTCCTCCTATAGTTCCTTTCTCTTCAGAAATTACATCATTCATTCTTGTTGATTCTTCAATAATTTTTTTTGCTTGGTTTAATACTTTTTCACCAACCTCTGTTACTTGAAGTGGTTTAGTTGATCTATTAAAAATAGTAATTCCAAGTTCTTCCTCTAATTTTTGAACTTGCATGCTTAGTGTTGGTTGCGTAACAAAACACTTTTCAGAAGCAGTAGTAAAATTACCATGCTCGGCAACAGCTAATGTATATTTAAGTTGAGTAATTGTCATTATAAGATTAATTTATATTATTTCAAAACTAAATAAAATTTTATTATTTAAAATTAAAGAAATGTTAAATACTAATATTGCATATGTTTTTATATTTATGTTTTAATAAAATGTTTTGAAAAAAAATATTTTTGGCCAAACAATCCTTCTTAAAAAATTAATAATCGGTATTGTTGGTTTTATTACTCATAGAACTTTTAGGAACAATAGATTTGAAATTAAAGGCTCAAAAAATTTAATCGATCTTCCTGAAACTAATGTGCTCTTTGTTAGCAATCACCAAACTTACTTTTACGATGTTATAGCTATGTTACATGTGTTTAATTCGTCTGTTAAAGGAAGAATTGACTCAGTTAAAAAACCAAAATATCTAATAAGTCCAAAAACAAATCTTTATTATATAGCATCTCTAGAGACTATGAAAAAGTCCTTAATTACAAAACTACTAACATATGCGGGGGCTGTTTTAGTTCAAAGAAGCTGGAGAGATTCTGGGGAGTCTGTGTCACGAGATATTAGATCAGAAGATCCTGATAAAATTAAACTTGCCCTGAAAGATGGATGGGTAATAACTTTTCCAAGAGGAACAACAGATAATTCAAAACCAATTAGAAAAGGGACTGCTCACATAATAAAGTCTAATAATCCTCTGGTAGTTCCTATTAAGATATCAGGTTTTATGTCTGTTTTTCAAAGAAATGGATTACGAGTGATTAACACTAAAAAAAATTTTTCACTTGAAATTATGAAGCCATTAAGAAAAGATATAAACAAAAGCTCAATTGAGAATATTACAATACAATTAGAAAAAATAATTGACTAGAGGTCAAGTATTATAATTCAGATAAATTGATCTCCATGCAACCAATTCTCATTCCAGATGCCCCAGAAGGCTGAGAAACAAAGTCATCTGCACCATTATGGATAATTACTGCTTTGTTTAGTATGTCATTTTCTTCTTCACAACCAATACACCATAAATCAGTAGCAAATTTCATCATACCATGACCGATACTATCAACTTCAAAGTTACCTACAGCTCCTAAATGAAACCCATCAGGGTCACCCCATTTACTATGTTTTGTTCCATAAGGGTCCCAATGCCCTCCTGTACTTAAACCATCTTCTGAAGAACAATCACCATTTTCATGAATATGAAGTGCTTTTTTTCCGGGCTCAATTCCATAGGCGTGAGCTTCTAGGTAGACCGAATCATTTTTTTGTGTAAACATAACAGTTCCAGAGATTGGCGAGTTGTTTAAAGGTTTTATAGTTTTTTTTATTGAAATTACATCTTCTTTTTGATTACATCCAAAGGTTGTTAATAGAAGAAAAATTATAATTAATTTTGATATTGAATTTTTCATAAAAACAAATTTATAATATTATATGTTTAAAAGAAATTTTTTTAAAATATATGTGCTTTTTTGGTTCATAACAGGCTGTAAAATTTCTTACAAGACATATGAATTTGAAAAAGCTCCTGAAATAAAAAAGCCTGATTATAGTAAAAGTGAAAGCTGGGCAGTCATACCAGGAAAAATTCCAAATATAATTTCTGATTTTTACGATGAAAATAAAGAAATAAAAGATGCAGACGTTTTTTTTATATATCCTACTTTGATTGATGGTAAAGATTTAAAGGCCTGGAATTCAGACATATGGGACAGATATATAAGAAATGATGTTTTAAATAGACCAGTTAAATATCAAGCATCTGCTTGGATTGAATCTGGAAACTTGTATGTTCCTTATTATAGACAAGCCCACTTGAGAGTTTTTAATGAAAAATTTGAAACTGATGGAAAAAAGGCTTTAGATCTAGCTTACAGTGATATAAGAGATGCATTCACCTATTTCATTAATAATTATAATAGAGGTAGACCATTTATAATTGCCTCGCATAGTCAAGGCACTTTTCACGCAAAAAGACTTATTTCGGAGTTTATTGACGGCAAAAAAATCCAAAATAAGTTAATTGCTGCATATTTAGTTGGATGGAAAGTAGATCCAGATGAGTTTGATTATTTAAAGCCAATGACTTCGCCTGACGAAATTGGAGGTTTTGTAGCTTGGAATACATATAAGATCAATAAATATCCGAGAAAAAACACCTATGAAGAATACTTTAGGGGGGGTGTAACTTCAAATCCTATAACTTGGGATAAATCAACTGAGACTGATAAAAGTTTACATAAAGGACTACTTTACAGAAACTTGAAAATTTTTCCTAAAAGCTTAAATATTAAGCTAATCGATGGCATGATTTGGTCAACTGTTCCAAACCTACCTGGTAAGCTTTTTTTTAGTACAATCAAGGACTATCATTTTGCAGATATTAATTTATTTTGGGTAGACATTAGAGAAAATGCTAAACTTAGAGTTAAGCAATGGTTTTTGAAAAATAATTATTAAATTACAGATGTAAAACACTAAAATTAAAAACTATGCCCTCAAAAAATAATTCAAGAAGAAAATTTATCAAAAATTCTGCATTAGCCTCATCGTTATTTATTGTGCCCAGAAATGTATTGGGTGGAGAAGGTTTTATTGCTCCTAGTGACAAGGTAAATATAGCAGGTATAGGTCTTCATGGTCAAGGTCAAGCAGATGTCAGTCGAACTGCTGCAAGTAAATATGCAAACATTGTTGCTCTATGTGATGTACATCCAAATGCCAATGGATCTGTTGCAATAAGAAATAAATTCCCTGATGCTGAATTTTACATTGATTACAGAGAAATGATTGATAAAAACAAAGATATTGATGCTGTGATAGTAACAACACCAGATCATACACATGCAAATATTGCAGAGTTTGCAATGCTAAGAAATAAACATGTATATGTTCAAAAACCATTAACTCATAATGTTAAAGAGGCTAGGCACTTAACATTACTTGCTAAAAAACAGAAAGTTGTTACTCAGATGGGTAATCAAGGTTCTTCTAACCCTGATCAAAAACTAATTCAAAAATGGATTAAAGATGGTAAAATAGGAAAGGTGGATAGTGTTGATGGATGGACTAATAGACCAGTATGGCCTCAAGGAGTTAGTATTTCAAAGCCTGATAATTCTAAAAAACCTGAAGGGATGAACTGGGACTTATGGGCTGGGCCAGAAAAAAATAATGGTTACATACCTGGTCTTCATGCCTTTGATTGGAGAGGGTATTGGGACTATGGTACTGGTTCACTAGGTGATATGGGCTGTCACTTGATGGACGTTCCAATTAAAGCTCTTGGCTTATACGATCCTTACAGTGTTGAGGCTAGTATTTCAAGACAACCTTATGTTAGATCTTACACTCCGGCTGATGTATCTGACTCTTCTGTTCCTGCCAGCTCAATTGTTACATATAGGTTTAATCCTTCGGAAATAAATGATTCAAAAGTTAAGTTTACATGGATGGATGGTGGTCTAAGACCATCTCAACCTGAGCAAATTAAAGAAGATATTGGAATAGGAGGAATACTCATACATGGTGAAAAAGGTATCATATCATGTAATGATTATGGAACTAGAGCGAAGTTATATATTGGTGGAGAGGTTGTTGATAAGGGGCAGTTTGATGGAATTCCAGACAATGCATTTAATCATTATACATCTTGGGTTGAAGCAATTGTAGATGGATATGGTAGTGATAAACATAAAAATCTAAATTCCGGATTTGATGTTGCAGGACCAATTTCTGAAGTTGTTTTACTTGGTAACGTGGCTGTTAGAAGTGGGTTGTTAAAAAGGTCTCCTAGAAGTAATGTATTTATTGGTAGAAAAAGACTTGATTACGACAGTAAAAATATGATTATTACTAACTTTGAACAAGCTAATCAATTTCTTACAAGAGAATACAGAAAAGGTTGGGAACTTAATATTTAGTTTTCAACAGATATTTTAACCCTTCTATTCTTCTTCCTCTCACTTAGGGGAAAGTCAGGATAACTAGGCATACTTTCTCCGTAAGCTCTTGTTTTTAATCTTGAATCTTTAACACCATTATTAATTAAAGTGTTTTTAACGGAATTGGATCTATTTTGAGAAAGTTGCATATTGTATTCAGATTCTCCTTCCGATGATGCATGTCCATCTATATTGAGCTTTATATAATCGTATTTAATTAATATTTTACTTAAATCAGAAATATTTGAAATCTGGACTTGACTTAATTCATAACTATCAAAGTCAAATGAATAATCCGAATAACTGTTAAGAAAAATAGATAAAGATATTGGCATTTTTGGACATCCATTTAATCTCTTTTCTCCAGCCTCATTTGGACAACTATCATCAATATTTGGAATGCCATCATTATCAACATCTACTAATTTGCAACCACCGTTTGATTCAGGCCCTGCTTCATTTGGGCAATTGTCAGTGTTATCATTTAAACCGTCACCATCTGAATCAGGACATGGCTCTCCGTTTATTCCAGCGTTGTTTGGGCATGGATCAGACAAATCTGAAAAACCATCTCCATCAGTATCTGGGCAACCTCTCATAGAATTTAAACCAGGCTTGTTTGGACATTGATCAACCAAATCTGAAATACCATCTCCATCAGAATCAGGACATCCGCCTAACTCTGATAGTCCAGGAAGATCTGGACATTGATCCTTCTTGTCAGGTACACCATCTCCATCTGAGTCACCTTTACCAAAATTAAATTTTATTCCAACTACATGTTGCAAGTTACTGTAAGCATTTTTTTCATCTAATGCTTTATAATTTATACCTGTATTTAAAGCTATATTTTTTGAAATTTGAAA
>CACNQM010000004.1 GCA_902622595.1 uncultured Bacteroidota bacterium | reverse complement strand
CTGATGTAATCTTGAACCAATCCAAATGTTAAAAATGTAAATCCAAAAACTATATAATAAAAATATTTTCTGTTCATCATCATATCCAAATTTATTTAATTTGTTTCAATACTTCTGTTAGCTCGAACAAAAGTTAAAACCCAAATTATCTTCATAAAATAATTGTTTAAATTTTCATTAATTAATTTTTTAAAGAGTAACTAGATAACCTCATTCCCTCTTTGCTTATTGATAAACTCAGCACCGCATTCTAATTTGTTGGCTAATTTGGACTTAGGATTTACGATTCTCCAAAAAGGTGTAACTTCTTCAATTCCTTTACCTGATTTTAATTCCTCATATGACGCTTCTGAAACAATTCTTAAAAAAATTCCTGTAGTTACAGGGCAAGTTTTATCCGCTTGATAATCAGTTGCTAAATCATTTCGCATTGTTGACAATTCGGTTGATTTTCCAAAAGGTATATGCTTAATGTAATCGTCAATTATTCTTGGTGTAGGAATAAACATTTTACTTCCTTCTGGAATGTCTGCAAATTTTTTATCAATCGTTTTAATTTTATATGACTTATCGCAATCTCTTTTTTCTATCCAAGTTTTCTTTGCCATTATTCTAAGAGTTTCTTATCAACATTTTCAAAAACAAATTTATAGTTTTATTTACATTTTAAAGACTTCTGTTCGCTCGAACAAAAGTTAAAAACCCAAATTATCATCATAAAATAATTCAGAAAGGAAGGATTCGAACCGATAAAAAAATAGTGGATTTTATAAAAACATAAACCCTTGAAAATCAAGGGTTTATGATGGGCGGTCTGGACGGGACTCGAACCCGCGACCCCCTGCGTGACAGGCAGATATTCTAACCAACTGAACTACCAGACCAAAAACGGATGCAAATATAATTATTTTGAGTTATAAAGCTGCATTAATTGCATCTTCATAAGTTTTTTTTGGAGCTACACCAACTTGTCTTGAAACTAGCTCTCCATCTTTAAATAACAGAACTGTTGGTATGTTTCTAACTCCGTACTTGGCAGCAAATTCTTGATTTGCATCGACATCTATTTTACCAACTACAGCTTTACCCTCGAAATCTTTGCTAAGTTCGTCTATAATCGGACCTACCATTCTACATGGACCACACCATTCTGCCCAAAAATCTACAAGCACAGGTTTATCTGATTTTAAAACTTTTTCTTCAAAAATTGAGTCGTTTAATTCTAATGCCATATTTATTTTTTTTCAGTTCAAATTTAATATAAAATATTTCAACACTCATTTTTTAAAAAAGAAAATTTGAAATTTTTAATTAAGCTTGTATAAGAACTCTTCTTTTTCTAAAGATGATAGTAAATCCTTAGTAATAGAAACTTTTATTTGCTCTGAGATCATATTTAACTTAAATTCATTATTTGTATCAAGGATATCAAAGTAGACTGGTTTAGAGCCTTTATGTTTAGAAAAGATTTTTTTTAATTTTTTTACCTCATCTAAATTTAAAGTGCTTGAGTCTATTTTAAGAGTAATTTTTTTTGAACTAGAATCAATTATTCCATCCAATAACTCCATATTTAAAAATTGAATCCTTGGATCACCTACTCTCCCAGTCTCCCTATTAACCCATCCATCTCTAATTGATATTCTGAGTCTTAATATCTTATTCTCTTCAAGGAGATGCTTATACTTTAGATAATCTTCCCCAAAAATTCTAAATTGATATTGATCATTAAAGTCTTCAAATGAGAAAACTGCAAAACCGTTACCTGTCTTTGTTTGAAGATGCTCAACTTCATTTATAATTCCCCCAACATATAAATCTTTATTAACAATTTTGTTTAAATCATTTAAGGATGAAAGACCAGTTGAGGTGAAATTTTTTATTTCTCTTAAATAATCATCAAGTGGATGAGCAGAAATGTATATTCCTACAACTTCTCTTTCTTTTTTTAATCTTTCAAGGTTAATCCATTCTTCACAATCTGGTATTACTAAATCTGTTTGATTATCAATCGATTCATTTTCAAACATACTTATTTGTGATGAATTAATTAATTCTTGATGTTTAGCTCCATGTCTAATAGCTTTTTCTAAAAAAGTTAATCCATCATTATCTATTTGAAAATATTGTGCTCTTTTATTATTGAATGAATCTAATCCACCAGCAAGTATAAGATTTTCAAAAGTTTTTTTATTTGCCAATCTAAGATCAATTCTTTTTGCAAAATCATAAATATCTTTATATGAACCTTCTTTTCTATTTTTAACAATAGTTTCAACTGCTCCCTTACCTACACCTTTAACAGCTCCCATACCAAATCTTATAGCTTTATCTTCATTCACATTAAATTTATAAAATGACTCATTTATATCTGGACCTAAAACCCTTACTCCCATCCTCTTGCACTCTTCCATAAAAAAAGTAACTTGTTTTATATCATTCATATTATTTGATAAAACTGCAGCCATATATTCAGAAGGATAATTAGCTTTTAAATAAGCCGTTTGATATCCAATTAATGCATAACAAGTAGAATGGGATTTGTTAAATGCATAAGATGCAAATGCTTCCCAATCTTTCCATATTTTTTCAAGCACTTCAATACTATGACCATTCTCTTGCCCACCTGTCATGAATTTAGGTTTCAACTTTTCAATTAAAGAAAATATTTTTTTCCCCATAGCTTTTCTTAATAAGTCTGCTTCACCCTTAGAGAAACCTGATATCTTTTGAGAAAGTGACATAACCTGTTCTTGGTAAACAGTAATACCATAAGTCTCATTTAAAAATTCTTCCATTTCAGGTATATCATATGTAATTGGCTCAGAACCATTTTTTCTTGAAATAAATGATGGTATATATTCTAGTGGCCCAGGTCTATAAAGGGCATTCATTGCAATTAAATCATTAAAATTAGAGGGTTTTAAATCCTTTAAATACTTCTGCATTCCAAGTGATTCGTATTGAAAGATTCCAACGGTTTCACCTCTTTGAAATAGTTCATATGTTTTTTTATCATTTAATGGAAATTCCTCAGGGTAGAGTTGCTTATCATACTTATATTTGATAAGTTTTACAGTATCTTTAATAATTGTTAATGTTTTTAAACCTAGAAAATCCATTTTAAGCAAACCCGCATCTTCTACAACTGAATTATCAAATTGTGTAACATAAAAATCTGAGTCTTTAGCCTTAGTAATAGGAACGAACTCTGAAATATCACTTGGTGTAATAATAACACCACATGCATGAATTCCTGTATTTCTAAGAGACCCCTCTAATAAGCTTGCTTGTTTTAGAGTTTGAGCTGATAAATCTTTAGAATTATATAATTTTTTTAATTCATTAACTCGACTAAACTCATCAGTTCTTAATTGTGACTTTAGATCTATTTCTTTTTTAGAAAAAATATCACCAAGCTTCATATTTGGAACTAGCTTGGAAATTCTGTCAACCTCTGATAATGATAAATCAAGTACTCTCCCTGTATCTCTAATTGATGATTTGGCAGCCATTCTTCCGTATGTAATAATTTGAGCAACTTGTTGTGAACCATATTTATCAACTACATATTCTATTACTTTATTTCTTCCTTCATCATCAAAATCAATGTCAATATCAGGTAAGCTAACTCTATCTGGATTTAAAAACCTCTCAAAAAGTAGATTATATTTTATTGGATCAATACTTGTTATACCTAAAGCATAAGCTACTACTGAACCAGCCGCTGAGCCTCTTCCTGGACCTACAGATACTCCCATATTTCTAGCAGCACTAATAAAGTCCTGAACAATTAAAAAATAGCCTGGATAACCTGTCTTAGAAATTACATCTAGCTCAAAATCTATTCTTTCTTTTAGGTCGTTGTCTATTTCTTTATATTTTGATTTTACCCCTTCTAAAGTAAGGTGTCTTAAATAAAGATTTTGGCCTTTTTGGTTATCAAAATCGTTTTTTTGAATAAATTTTTTTGGAATTTTAAAGTCTGGTAAAAGCACCTCTCTTGCTAATTCAAAAGGTTCAATTTTATCTATTATCTCTGATATGTTATATATGCTGTCAGGGATGTCTTTAAATAATTCAAACATTTCATCTTTAGATTTATACCAATACTCTTGATTTGGCAGTCCATATCTAAAGCCTCTCCCTTTTCCAATAGGTACCGACTGCTTTTCACCTTCTCTTACACATAACAATATATCATGAGCATTAGCCTCAGTTTTTGTAGTATAGAAAGTGTTGTTTGTTGCGATGATCTTTATATCATACTTGGAACTGAATTCTTTTATAATTGGTATTATATAATCCTCATTTTCTTGATTATGTCTTTGAATCTCAAGATAAAAGTCTGATCCAAATGTATCCTTCCACCAGGCTAATGACTCCTCTGCTTTTTCTTCACCTTGATTTAAAATTTTGGATGAAATCTCACCACTTAGTCCTCCTGAGAGCACAATGATATCTTCTGAGTATTCTTTTAGTATTTTCTTATCAACTCTTGGTAAATAATAAAATCCGTCAATATTTGCAATTGAACTTAGTTTTGACAAGTTTCTAAAACCATTCTTATTTTTAGCCAGAAATATCATTTGATAGCCATTATCTCTGTTAGATTTATCTAAGTGATTTTCACATATATTTAATTCGCAACCAATTATTGGTTTGATATATTTTTGGCCTTCTTTTAGATTTTCATTATGGTTCTTTAGAGTTTTAATGAAATGAAAAGCACCCATTAAATTAGATTTATCTGTGATGGCAATTGCATCGTGTGAAAATTCAACTGAGTATTTTAATAAATCTGATATTTTTGAAGTTGATTGAAGTATTGAAAATTGTGTATGGGAATGAAGATGCGCAAATTTAAATTCTTGCTTTTTAATATCAGGCTTAGAATGTTTTTGATTTTTTTCAAGATTTTTATCTTCTTTTAATTTTCTAGATTCTTCAAATAAATCAATATGATTTATATCTGTAACAATTACTTTAGAAAGGTCAAGATTAATTAATTCATCCAAAATTTCATTTTTATCTGAAAGAGAACTTGGATGAATTTTTTTTTCTTTTAATAGTTTAAATAAACATAAAGCAGTTGCCTCAACGTCTGCAGATGCATTATGAGCAGAGTCAAATTCTTGATTAAAAAGATGTTTGTATAACTCCATTAGAGTAGGCAACTTAAACTTCCTACCTCTTCCTCCAGATAACATACAAATTCCAGCTGTTTCTTCAGTACATGTATCAATTTTTGGAAAATCTTGAATAGGATTAGTTCCCTTAGATCTTAGATATTCAGACCCTAGAATTTTTTCATCAAAGTTTAAATTATGACCACATATAAATTTTGAATTTTTTAGGTCTTCATGAAATTTATCTAGGACAAAATTTATTTCAACCCCAATCTTTTTTCCAAGTTCAGTGGAAATTCCATGAATTTTTTCAGAATCATATGGAATTGTGAAACCATCAGGATAAACTATATAACTTTGATTAGAAATACATTTTCCATAAAGATCATGAACTTGCCATGCAACTTGAATTGCTCTTGGCCAGTTATCAAAATCAGTTAACGGGGCACTCCATTTTTTTGGTAAACCAGTAGTTTCAGTATCAAAAATTAAAAACATTTAGGAATAGTTTCAATTACTAATTTAATATTTTATCTTGGATTGATTTTGAATAGTTATTAATAGTTTTTAATGAAAAAAAGTAAAGAAACTTTTACAATAACTGCTGCTTTGCCATATGCAAATGGACCCATTCATATTGGACATTTAGCAGGTGTTTATATACCTGCTGACATATATGCAAGATTCAAGAGACTCACTAAAAACGATGTTGCATTTATATGTGGAAGTGATGAACATGGTGTAGCCATATCTTTAGCCTCAAAAAAAGCATCAATAAGTCCAAAACAGTTAATTGATAAATATGATAAAATTATCAAATCTTCATTCCAAGAATTTGGTATTTCATTTGATAATTATTCAAGAACTTCCAAAAAAATTCATCATGAGATGTCTTTAGAATTATTTAATCTTCTTAAAGAGAAAAATCTATTTTCATTAAATGAATCAGAACAATATTATGATACAAAAGAAAATCAATTTCTTGCTGATAGATATATTACAGGGACTTGTCCATGTAAAAAGTTTGATGAAGCATATGGTGATCAATGTGAAAAATGTGGCGCAACACTTAGTCCTGACGAGCTTATCAACCCTAGATCAGCAATTTCAGATTCAAAACCAATACTAAAGAAAACTAAGCATTACTATATAAAGCTTGACGAATTTGAGGAATTTATTAGAGAATGGATAACTGTTGAAAATAAAGAAAAATGGAAAATAAATGTTGTAGGACAAGTTAAGTCATGGTTGGATAGTGGACTTAAACCTAGAGCCGTTACTCGAGATTTAGATTGGGGCATTCCAGTAAAAGTTGATGATGAAGATGGAAAAGTTTTATACGTTTGGTTTGAGGCACCTATTGGTTATATATCATCTACTAAAGAGTGGGCAGAAACGAATAAAAAAGATTGGAAAAATTATTGGAAAAGTCCTAATACAAATCTAATTCATTTTATAGGTAAGGATAATATAGTTTTTCACTGTATAATATTTCCAATTATGTTAAAAATGTTTGGGGATTTTATTCTACCTAAAAATGTTCCTGCAAATGAGTTTCTCAATTTAGAGGGGAAAAAAATTTCAACATCAAGGAACTGGGCAGTTTGGTTACATGAATATTTATTAGAGTTTCCAAATATGCAAGATGTCTTAAGGTATGTTTTAACTGCCACTTGTCCTGAGACTAAGGATAATGACTTTACATGGAAAGAATTTCAAATAAGAAATAATAGTGAACTAGTTGCTATATATGGTAACTTTACTAATAGAGTCCTTTCATTAATAGATAAATATTATGATGGAAATATCCCAAGATCTGACTCAACTAACAATTTAGATAACAAAGTTTTGGAAGAGGTTAAAGCCCTAAAGAATCAAATGATGATTTCTTTAAATAATTTTAAATTTAGGGAAGCATTGAAGAATCTTATGAATATTGCAAGACTAGGCAATAAATATCTTGCAGATAGTGAACCTTGGAAAATTAAAAATGATAATCCCAGGAGAGTGGAAGAGATCCTTAATGTATCTTTTGTAATTGTTTCGTATTTAGCAATTTTATCTGAACCCTTTATTCCATTTACTTCTATTAAACTTAAGGATATGATTGGGATTAAAGAATTTGATTGGGATGATCTAGATAATCTTAAGGATGAAATTGATTTTAATTTTAAAATAAATAACAAAGAAATGTTGTTTAGGAGAATCGAAGATACTGAAATTGAGTTTCAAAAAAATAAACTTTTTAAATGAATCAATTAATTAAACTATCGTCTAAGATTGATTTAATAGTTTTGACTGAATAATTATAGAAAACAAATATTTTATTTAATTCTTCAAGTCCCTTCTCTTTAGTCCAATCTTTTATGCTTAATTTTGTTTTTTGAATTTGTATATTAAGCAACTTAAATCTTCCTTTTATTTCAGGTCTTTCGTTGTAAAGTTGAAATTCTGAATTAGATATTCTTGATGAATAATTACTAAGTGAATTTAAGGTATCTGATAAATACTCTGAATCATTTTCAAGATATCCAGATATTGAATTAGCAAGAATAAAGATGTATGATTCTACAAGCTTGAGCTCAGACCAATCATCTAAGTTATATTTGGATTTAAAATCTTCTTCAAACTTAATTGGGACTTCATATATTGCCTCTATGGATTCTCTCGTTTCTTTTACTTCATCAGTCTTATTTTCAGATGCTTGATTACATGATACAAATAATATTATTACAAATAAATATTTCTTATCTAAAAAGACTCTCATAATTGAACTAAATCTACGATATTTTATACTTTTATCATTCAATATCTTAATTATGAGTAAATCGTTTGTTGTATTTATAGTTATTCTCTCTATGATTGTGGTTTTAGGTTCTATTATTTATGACTACATCACCTCCAAAAATGACTAAAAAAATTATAATTATAGGTTCTGGATTTTCATCAATTTCAGCAGCAACATATCTTGCTGATAGTGGATATGATGTAACAATATTTGAAAAAAATAGTTCATTTGGCGGACGTGCCAGAAATTTTAAAGCTAAAGGATTTACATTTGACATGGGGCCTTCATGGTACTGGATGCCGGATGTCTTTGAAAAATATTTTAATGACTTTAACAAGTCTGTTAGTGATTATTATAATCTAAAAAAATTAGATCCAGCCTACCGAGTCTACTTTGGAAAAAATGATTTTATTGAGATTGAAGATAATCTTGAGAAGATTAGTAAAACTTTTGAGAAAGTTGAGAAAGGTTCATCAAAAAACCTTTTAAAATTTATGACCGAGGCTAAGAATAATTATTCAGTTGCAATGGAAAAAGTCGTTTACAAACCTGGTAAATCAATTTTAGAATTAGTTACTCCAGGTACTATTAAAAGGTTGAGATACTTTACAACTAACATTAAATCTGAAGTTAGTAGATATTTTAAGGATAAAAAGCTACGTCAAATAATGGAATTTCCTGTTTTATTTCTAGGTGCTAAACCAGAAAACACTCCTGCTTTTTATAATATAATGAATCATGCAGATCTAGGGCTGGGTACCTGGTTTCCTGAAAAAGGAGGTATGCATAAAGTAGTTGAGTCAATGATAAAACTTGCTAAAGAAAAAGGAGTAAAATTTAAATCAGATCAAAATGTTGATAAGATAATAGTTAGAAATAAAATAATTAAAGGTGTTATTTCAAATGGTGTAGAATTCTATAGTGATATTGTAATTAGTGGGGCAGATTATCATCATACTGAAACGCTTATCCCATACAATCTAAAAAATTATAATGAGTCATTTTGGGAAAAAAAGGTTTTTGCACCTTCTTCACTACTATTTTATATCGGTTTAGATAGAAAAATAAATAATTTGACTCATCATAATCTTTTTTTTGATGTTGACTTTAATAAACATGCCTCTGAAATATACGATGACCCAAAATGGCCTGAATCTCCTCTTTTCTACTTAAATTTCCCATCATTATCAGATAAAAGTATGGCACCTGATGGCTGTGAAAATTGTTTTATTCTAATTCCAATTGCTCCAGATTTAGAAGATACTGAAGAAATAAGAAGGGAATATTTAAATATAGTACTTAAAAGAATTGAAGATATTTCAGGTGAAAAAATCGTTGATAATATTATTTATCAAAAATCATTTTGCGTTAAAGACTTTATAAATGATTATAACTCATATAAAGGGAATGCCTATGGTCTTGCTAATACATTATTTCAGACCTCTATTTTCAAGCCTAAAACGAAAAGTAAGAGAATAAGAGGATTATATTTCACGGGCCAGCTTACTGTGCCAGGTCCAGGGGTTCCACCCTCTTTAATATCAGGTAAAATTGTATCTAGTGAAGTTATAAAGGATTACCCGAATCAATAAATTCATCTGTCTGCATTATATCAATTATTATGTCTGAAATAATAATTTGAATTTCTTCTAAAGATAAAATAGCTTGATTTTTTATAAATTGAAATGGTAGATGTCTTTTCTTAAGTGAACATATTCCTATTTCTTTTATCTGAATTTCTGCGTCATTCATCCCTAACAAATATTTATAAAAAAGTAACTGGAGTAGATATGAATATTTATGGTCTTTTTTTACTTTATCAATGTTTTTAATATCTAAGACTCCTGAATTAACATTGCCAGATTTATAGTCAATTATTCTTACTTCATCATTAAAAAGATCAATTCTATCAATTATACCTTTAAGCTTTACATTTTGATTTTTTATTGTCAAATTATATTCCAGTTTTTTCTCCAAAGAAATTATTTTGATCCTAGAATTTTTGTTTTTTATTTGGTCAAACTCAAAATTAAGTGTGTTTTCAATATACTCTTTTACAACCTCAATAAATATCAAATTTTTACCTGTTGGCTCCTTTGAATAGAGCTCAATAAATGTGTTGTATGATTCATTTTGTAATTGATTTTTCATGAAATTAATATTACTGACATCAAGATTTTTACCAACGAAAGGTTTGTAGAGTTTTTCAATTACTCTATGTATAAGGGTACCTTGATCCATATAGTCTAGATATTTTGATTCATCTTTATTATCAACTCCAAGGATTTTTTGCTCATAGAATAAATATGGATTCTTAATAAAAAGTGACAATGAAGATGCGGATACTCCTTTTGTCAATATACTTTCAATTTTTTTGGAAATTAAATCGTCCTTAACAATTTTTACTTCCTCATCTTCAGATATAATTATATTTTTTTGAATCACTTTGCTATTAATGAATGTCGATCCAGAACTTAACATTTTAATCTGCTTTATAAATCTACTTTCTTCTCCACTACTAAAAGAATTTATGCTTGAATCATAAATTAAGTGAACTTGCTTGGCTTTATCTATTATATTATAAAATATGTCTGAAATCTTTTTTTCTTGTTCATTTTGTGATAAGCTTTCAAATTTCTTCTTTTCAGAATCCGATATAGAAGGGTCATTTAATTTTATGAAAGGAAATAATCCTTCATTCATGTTTGGGAACAAAGCATGATCGTAGTCTAAAATTTTTGTATTGAAAAGATGTGTTGAAGTACATAATTCTATATTTAATTCATCATCCAAAAGCTTAATTAATTTAATTAAACTTGGATTTGGAAAAAATATGTAAACCTTAGAGGACTTATCTTTAGCAAATACTTTTGAAATTAGTTTTGATATATATTCTGCTTGACTTAAATTCTTTAACGCTGAAATAATATTAATCTTTTTATTTTTAGTATTACTAGACTCAATTTTGTTTTGGTCATTTTTTTTAATTGTTTTTTGCCCAATTTTATATTTCTCAGTTGCTTTTTTATATTCAAGAAAATCGTGAATGATTGATGAAAGTGAATTGTTAATTAACTTATCTTTTTTTGAAATAATACTTAGCTCACTCTCTGCTCTGGAAAAAGCTACATATAATAGATTAATTATATCTAATTTGATATTAAGCTCACTACTTTCATAAATTTCTTTGGCATTATCTCCCATATGAATTAAGTTTTGAGATTTTGGTACCAGTGTCCACTTTAGACTATCAAAACTTTTAAATGGTTCATATAACCATATTGGATCTGCATTTCTGTTGTCATTAATTCTGTCATTATAGATTGGCACAATTACAAAAGGGAACTCAAGACCCTTAGCTTTATGAATGGTCGTTATAATTACTGAATCTCTTTGCTCCGGTATATTTAGATGTAAACTATCTGATTTTTTTTCCCAATATTCGATATATGAACTTATTGAGTCATCATGTGATTCAATAAATTCATAGATATTATCTATAAAAGCATATAAATATGAATCATTGATGTTGATATGAAAATTATCTAAACAGTATTTGACAGCATTTAAAATAGTTAGTGAAGTAAAATAGTTAAAATCAAACTTCTGATTAGAAATCTTTCTAAAAAAATCAATGATATCAGTTCTTGAAAGATTAATATGAAAACACTTATTTAAATTTTCATAGTTATTGCCAAAATAATTATGTTTAAATAAAAAATCTATCACTCGCTTTCTTTCTGAATAGTCATTTTTGGATTTACTTAATTTGAGTATTGATATAAGAAATTGAATTTTCTTTGAACTTGTTATTTTTAAAACCTCACTTGATATTAGATTGAATTTTGAACTATTAATGTTTTCTATTAAATCCTTAGCATGTTTATTAAATCTAACAAGAATAGCTATTTCATTAGGTTCATAACCTCTATCCAAAATGTCCAAGATTTCGTTTTCAATTTTTGAATAAAATATTTCACTATCACAAGAAAGGATAGATACATGTCCAACTTCCTTTTTCTTTGATTCTTGTTTAAAATTTAAATCATCTGAATCGTATATGTCTACTTCTAAATAATTTGATAAATAAGTGAAAAAATCTGAGTTAAAATTTATTATTTCTCTAGAGCTTCTGTAGTTAGAATCTATTTTTTCAATATCTGGTTTGAAATGAAAGGGATTTGTCTGACCATAAATTAGATTTATAAACTGATTAAACTTACCTCCTCTCCATCTATATATTGATTGCTTGGGATCACCTACAATTAAAAGCGAACCTTTTAAACCATCATGTGACTCACTATGAATAGAGTTTGAAATTAACGGGATTAAATTATTCCATTGAAGCTCAGAGGTGTCTTGGAACTCATCTATAAAAAAATCTGTGAATCTTGAGCCTAATTTTTCATATATATATGGTGTATCGTTTTGTTGAATGAGTAAATTAAGTTGCTTATTAAACTTACTAATTAACCTAACCCCATTTTCATCTTGAATTTTTTGAATTTTTTCTTCAAGTTCTGAGATAACAGAAAAGGAAGGAAGATAATTTAGAGTTGAATTAATTTTATAAAGTTCTAATACTAATTGCTTTATTTCAAAATAATTATTGATTAAATTTTTTCTGATTGACTCAATTCTCTCAATTTTAATTTTTTCAAGAGTTTTATTATAAAGATTTGACTTACCTATGAGAGATTTTTCTATAGATTCATTAATAATAAATTTATCTTCATTTAATTGTGATTTTAAATATTTTGGAAAATAACCTCCTCTAAAATCACTATCGACTAAACCATTTTCATAAATCATATTTAGTGTTCGATCAAACAAAGAGATAATATCTTGTTTCTTTTTAATCTTATAATCTAAGATCTGTTTTGTTAGTTTAGATAATAGATTATTATCCATTTTTTTAAAATACTCAATCTGATATTTATTTGATTCCTTATCAATAAAAACACTAAAATCTTTTAAGTCATATGTAATATCCCAACTTTTATTGACGGTAATTTTAAACTTGGCAAATTCAATTAGTATTTTTTTTAGTTCTTTATTACCATCTATTTCTGAAATTAATTCATCGATTGCTAGATCTATATATATGTCTGAGTCTAACTCAACTAATGAATCTTCATTATGATTAGACTCGTCAATACTATTGATAATGTTATTTGTAAAGCTATCGATTGTTATTACATTAAAATTAGAATAGTTATGGAGTATTTTTTCTAAAATTTTGGCTGACCTTTCAACAACATATAACTCATCTAAACATGTTTTTTTTAATACTAGTTCTTTAATTACATCATTTCTTTGTTCCTTTAAGTCAAATAGATATAAAAGAATTCTATCTTTCATTTCAGCAGAGGCCTTATTAGTAAATGTAAGAGCAAGCATTGATTTAAAGTGATTATCATCTTCCGTAGCCAATAGCTTTGATATAAACTCAATTGCTAGTTTGAAGGTTTTACCAGATCCTGCAGACGAGTTTATAATCTTAAATGAGTAGTTCATATTTAGTGTTGAAACTTAATAAAATAATCCTAATTTTGTAAAAAAAAATTATGGCTTTTGAATTACCTAAATTAAATTATGCTTTTGACGCGTTAGAACCAAACATAGATACAAAAACTATGGAAATTCATTATGGAAAACACCATAATGGTTACACAAATAACTTAAACAACATTATATCAGGTACTGATAATGAAGGAAAGAGTATTGAAGATATATGTAAATCTTTAGATCTTGAAAATAAAGGATTGAGAAACAATGGTGGAGGTTACTATAATCATAATCTTTTTTGGGAAATTATGGGACCAAATGGAGGTGGAGACCCTAGTGGAGAAATAAGTGAATCCATAAACTCAAATTTTGGTTCATTTGAAAATTTTAAAGATGAATTCAGCAAAGCAGCTGCTACAAGATTTGGTTCAGGATGGGCTTGGCTCTGCGCTCACCCAGATGGTAAGTTAGAAATCTGCTCAACTGCTAATCAAGACAACCCTTTAATGCCAAATGGATGTGGTGGAAATCCAATTCTATGTCTTGACGTATGGGAACATGCATATTATTTAAATTACCAAAACAGAAGACCTGATTATATTAATGCTTTCTTCAATGTAATTAATTGGGAAGAAGTAAACAAAAGATTTTTGCAAGCATAAAAAAAGGGGATAAATCCCCTTTTTTGCCCCAAATCTTACCATGAACTTAACCTACTTATGTTCAGGTAGATTAAATTTATGTATTATTTTTTATAAAAAAAACTTATTTGGAAATTATTTTTAGTTATAAAACTTAATAAGCTCTACCAGACTTTCCTTCTACAAAATTTATAAAAGCTTGATTTACTACTTTATTTCCACCAGGCGTTGGATAATTACCAGTAAAATACCAATCTCCCTTGTGATTTTTACATGCTTTGTGAAGATTATCAACGGTTTGAAAAATGATGTCCAATTCAACATTTGAGTTTTTATCTAATAGCATCTCAGACATCTTTGAAGAAATCTGTTCAGGAGAAAAATCTCTATAAAACTCTTTAACGTGATTCTTCCTATATGATCCTAACTTTTTTGATTCAATACACTTATTATATGTTGTATCTATTATTTTGGCATATGTTCCAGCATCTTTATGAAGTTCAATTGTTGCTTTAAACGCAATAAAATCTTCAATTTTTGCCATATCAATCCCATAACAATCTGGATATCTAATTTGTGGAGCACTTGAAACAACAACAATTTTTTTTGGGTTAAGCCTGAATAGCATTTTTAAAATACTTTCTCTAAGGGTAGTCCCTCTTACAATACTATCATCTATAATTACTAGATTATCAGAGGTTTTAATAATTCCATATGTAATGTCGTAGACATGAGCTACAAGATCATCTCTACCCTTATCCTCTGATATAAATGTCCTTAATTTGGCATCTTTTATAGCTATTTTTTCAATTCTTGGATTATGTTTCTTAGCTTTTTCTATTAAACCATAAAACGATGTTTCAGCTGTATTTGGTATGAATGAAAAAACAGTATTTGAATAATCTTTTTTAATAGATTTCTCTATTTGTGATGTCAAAAGACTTCCTAACATTTTTCTTTCCTTGTAAATATCAGCATCTGAACCTCTTGAAAAATATATTCTTTCGAATGAACAAGATTTATTTATTCTGGGCTTTTGAATTTCTTTAATTGAAGTCTTACCATCTTTTTTGATTATTAATGCATTACCTCTTGGAATCTCATTTATTTCTTTATAAGATATATCAAAGACTGTTTGAATCGCAGGTCTCTCTGAGGCTACTACAACTACTTCCTCATCCTCAAAATAATATGCAGGTCTAATACCATGAGGATCTCTCATAACAAAAGAGTCTCCATGCCCAATCATTCCACCTATTACGTATCCTCCATCCCATTTCTTTGAAGACTTTTTTAGTACTTTTTGAATATTAAGGTTCTTTTCTATTAACGGTGGCATGTCTGCTTTATTTATCCCTTTCCTTTTTAATTTTTCATAACTCAATATTACTTCAGTATCTAAAAAATGTCCAATGTTTTCCATTATTGTTATTGTATCAGATTGTTCCCTTGGATGTTGACCTAGTTGAACAAGGCTTTTAAACAACTCATCATTGTTAGTCATATTAAAATTTCCAGCTAAAATTAAATTTCTATTCATCCAGTTATTTTGTCGCATTACAGGGTGAACATAATCAATAGAATTTTTTCCATATGTACCATACCTCACATGACCTAGCATGATTTGACCTATAAAAGGTACCTTTTTAAAAAATTCATCGGAATTGGTACTAACATTTTCTAATTTTAGAAATTGAGTTATTTTTTTATTTATTTTTCTAAATACTGAATGAATAGCTTGTTGATCAAAAGACCTAACTCTAAAAAAATATTTGTCACCAGGCTTTAAGTCTAACTTTAAACTTGCGAATCCTGCTCCATCTTGGCCACGATTCTTCTGCTTCTCCATCATTAAAAACATTTTATCAATGCCATACATGTAAGAGCCATATTTTTCATTGTAATAATTGAGTGGCTTTTTTAGATGAACTAATCCAATTCCACATTCATGTTTTAATTGATCACTCACCTATTTTAATTTATTAATTCTTGTTTCAATATCAGACATTGACAAATTTAATAAGTTTTTTGTTGCCATATTTTCTACATTAAATGATGCTATTGATGTTCCATAATCAATTGCAGATTTGATTGACTCAAACGAGACTTCGGATGACTGAGATAAATAGCCTGTTATACCTCCAATAAAGCAATCCCCAGCTCCAGTGGGGTCAATTACTTTTTCTACTTCGTATGCATTTGCAACATATATTTTTTCAAAATTAAATAACTCCGCACCATCCTTTCCTTTCTTTATTATAACATATTTAGGGCCCATACTGTGTAAAACTTCAGCAGACATTTTTAAGTTTTCATGACCTGTTATCATCTTTGCTTCCTCATCATTAATTGATATAATATCTACTTTTGATATTACTTCTTTTAAAGTATCCCAGAAATTTTCTATCCAATAATTCATTGTATCAAGGATTATCGCAGACGGTTTGTTATTTAATTGGTTAATAGCAGATAGTTGAATTTCAGGGTGAAGGTTCCCTAGTAATAAAATATCAGGATTTGATTTATTTTTAGAAATAATTGGATTAAAACTCTCCATTACATTAAGTTCAGTCTTTGTTGTAATTCTCTCTTCAAAATTATCTGTATAGATACAACTCCAATAAAACGTCTTGTTATTTTGTTCAATCTTAATTCCTGATATGTCAACACCACACATTTCTAATAGATTTAAATCTTTTATTTTAAAATCTTTCCCAACGACAGATATGATTGAGTAATCACTACTAAAATTTCTAAGTGATAAACAGATGTAAGTTCCAGCTCCCCCTAGTAACATGTCCACCTTATCTTCTGGAGTTTCAATGCCGTCATATGCTAATGAGGCTACAACTAAAACGGATTTTTTTGACATTTTTTTAATTTATTGTATACCCTTTATCTTCTAATAGGTTTGATTTCTTAGCTGCAAGATTAGCTAAAAAATCACATCTTTCATTATAAAAATCATTATTATGTCCTTTTATCCATTTAAATTTTATGTTATGATTCTTGTAAATCTCTAAAAATCTTCTCCATAAATCTGGGTTTTTTTTGTTTTTAAAATCTTTTTTTTCCCAATCAAATAACCATCCTTTCTCTACTGCATCTGAAACATATTTTGAGTCAGTATATATTTTAACATTACAATTTTTATATTTTAAATTTTCAAGGCCTATTATAACAGCAAGTAATTCCATTCTGTTATTAGTCGTTATCTTAAATCCCTGGCTAAACTCTTTCTTATATTTTCCATCTTCAGTTAACATAACAATTCCATATCCACCTGGCCCAGGATTTCCGATTGATGAACCGTCTGTGTATATCTTAATTAACTTATTCATTTAATTAATAGTGATTGGATAACTTTTGGATAATACTCGTATTCTAATTTATGGATCTTTTCCTCTAAAGTTGTCACTGTATCATTTTCTTCAATACATATATTTTTTTGAAATATTATTTCTCCAGCATCATATTCATTATTAACATAGTGGATTGTAATTCCTGTTTCTTGCTCATTGTTTTCGATTACTTTATTATGGATTTTTGATCCATACATTCCTTTCCCCCCATAACTTGGTAAAAGAGACGGATGAATATTTATTATTTTATCTTTAAAATAGTCAATGTAAATAGTAGGTATTTTTTTTAAAAAACCAGCTAAAACAATTAAATCGGGATCTATAATTTTTAATTCTTCAAATACTTGAAGAGATAACTGGTCATTACTAAAATATGAAATATTAGTTTTTAAATTATTTTGACCTTTTAAAAAAGTTGAGTTCTCGTTGTTAGAGTATACTTTTATAACCGATATTTTATCTGAATCTCTAAACTCACTTATAATATTAAGAGCATTGGTTCCTCTACCAGAAATAAATATTACAATTTTTTTTTTCATTTAATAATGAGAAGGTTCAATATATTTGAAAAAAACTTTTTTATTTAACAAATAAAGGTATAATTTCGAATTAAAGACCAGTTTTGACAAAAGTTTTTTAATTTTGTAAACTGAACTAATAAACAAAAATATTATGTCAGATATTTCTTCAAGAGTTAAAGCAATTATAGTAGATAAATTAGGAGTTGATGAGAACGAAGTAGTTCCTGAGGCTAGTTTTACAAATGATTTAGGGGCTGATTCTCTAGATACTGTAGAACTTATAATGGAATTTGAAAAAGAGTTCGATATACAAATTCCAGATGATCAAGCAGAAAATATTGTATCTGTTGGTCAGGCTGTTGAGTTCATAGAAAAATCAAAATAAAAATTTAATTAATGTCTTCAAGAAGAGTTGTAGTTACTGGAATGGGAGCTCTAACTCCAATTGGAAATAATCTTAATTCATATTGGAATGGTCTTATTAGTGGGACCTCTGGCTGTGCTAATATTACTCATTTTGATGCATCTAATTTTAAAACAAAATTTGCTTGTGAATTAAAAGGATTTGACCCCTCTAATCACTTTGAAAGGAAAGAGTATAGGAGGTATGATAAGTTTTCTCAGTATGGTATTGTTGCTGCTTCAGAGGCTATTGATGATTCCAAAATTATTGAATCTAGTCTTAACAATGATAGAATAGGAGTAATTTGGGGAGCTGGAATTGGAGGGTTAGAAACCTTCCAAAATGAAGTTTTAAATTTTTCTGATGGAGATGGAACTCCTAGATTTAATCCTTTTATGATTCCTAAAATGATCCCTGATATTGCAGCAGGATTAATAGCAATGAAATATGGATTTCAAGGTCCAAACTATGCCACAGTTTCAGCTTGTGCTTCATCTTCAAATGCACTTATTGATGCATTAACTTACATTAGAGTTGGCTACGCAGATGTTATCGTTGCAGGGGGTTCAGAAGCTCCTGTAACTATTGCAGGTGTTGGTGGTTTTAACGCAATGCATGCATTATCTACAAGAAATGACGACGCTTCAACAGCATCTAGACCATTTGATAAAGATAGAGATGGCTTTGTTCTTGGTGAGGGAGCAGGAGCATTGATACTTGAAGAGTATGAGCATGCTGTTGGAAGAGGTGCAAAAATCTATGCAGAACTGATAGGAGGTGGCCTTTCATGTGATGCTTACCACATGACAGCTCCTCATCCTGATGGAAGAGGTGCTATTAAAGTAATGAAAAATTGCCTTGACGATGCAAATATAAATACAAATGATGTTGACCTAATAAATATGCATGGTACATCAACTCCTTTAGGAGATGTAGCAGAAAGTATAGCTGTAAAAGATGTCTTTCAGGATGATGTCTACAATTTGAATATAAATTCTACTAAATCGATGACAGGTCATTTACTTGGAGCTGCTGGTGCAGTTGAAGCTATATCATGTATTATGGCTATAAAACATGGCATTATCCCCCCTACAATTAATCATTTTAATGATGATGAAAATATTGACCCTAAACTTAATTTTACATTTACTTCTCCTCAAAAGAAAATAGTGAATGTTGCAATGTCAAATACTTTTGGGTTTGGGGGACATAATGCATGTGTAATATTTAGAAAGTTAGATTAAAAGAAAAAATCTCATTAATATCAAAACAGTATTTAAATTAGATTCATCCAAAATTGAGAAATACAAGCTAATTGCAATTCATTCAAACCTATCCATATTTTCTCTTGTATATCATCTAAACAAGTACTGTTTTACTGAGTTTGTTAGATCAAATAATGATTTAAAGGTTGATAATAAATTTATGATCCCTCATTTCAAATGGAAAAGTGAGAAAAAAGGAATAAGGTTTGAGCTTTTTGAAAATAAGTTTACAGTAGAAGACAATGATCCTGAGCAAAGAGATTCTCTTTTTGGTATGTCAATTCCAAAAGAGTTATCTTTGATAGAATCACATAAAGAAGTTGATTTCTTTATAAAACAAAATTGTTTTTTTTCAACATCAAATTTGATTGAAAAGATGTCAAAAATTCAAAATATTTCACTTGTTTACAAAGTTCAAAATAGTGAACTTTCAGAAAACTTTACTTTTGCTTTATGA
Organism: uncultured Bacteroidota bacterium; assembly: GCA_902622595.1. Taxonomy (GTDB): domain Bacteria; phylum Bacteroidota; class Bacteroidia; order Flavobacteriales; family Flavobacteriaceae; genus Marisimplicoccus. Next base: position 168,432 of record CACNQM010000004.1, on the reverse strand, counting down.
GAAGGATTAAAAAAACTAAAATTATTGCAACATTAGGGCCATCGACATCATCCAGGGATAGCATTGAGATGTTAATTAAAGAAGGTGCAGATGTATTAAGGATAAATTTTTCACATTCTACTCATAAAGAAGCAAAATCGCTTATAAATGATATAAGGAAAATCAATGAAAAATTAAATACTAATACCTCAATACTTGCTGATCTTCAAGGTCCAAAACTAAGGATTGGTAATATTAAAGCTAATACTTCTCTCGATGACGGAGATAAAATTGAAATTGAGACTGGTAAAGAGTTTGTTGGAGATAGAAATAAGATTTATGTTGACTATAAAAACCTACCAAGTGATATTGATATTGGAGAAAAAGTTTTGATTGATGATGGTAAAATAATACTTAGAGTTATTGAAACAAATAAGAAAAATAAGATTCATACTGAGGTAATTCAAGGTGGGGAATTATCTTCAAAAAAGGGTTTTAACCTTCCCAACACTGAGATTTCTCAACCTGCGTTAACAGATAAAGACATCAAAGATGCTATATTTTCAATTAAACAAAGTGTTGACTGGATAGCTCTTTCATTTGTAAGGCATGAATCCGACATCAAATCATTAATTAAGCTAATAGAAAAAAATACAGATCACAGAATACCTGTGATTGCAAAAATTGAAAAGCCTGAGGGAGTTAAAAATATTGATGATATAATGAAACATGCAAGTGGTATAATGGTCGCTCGAGGAGACCTAGGAGTAGAAATTAATGCTGCTGAAATACCTTTAATTCAAAAAAAACTTGTAGACAAGGCAAAAAAAGCTAGAATACCTGTTATAATTGCAACACAAATGATGGAGAGTATGATGGAAAGCCTAAACCCTAATAGAGCTGAGGTCAACGATGTGGCAAATTCTGTTATGGATGGAGCTGATGCTGTAATGTTATCTGGAGAGACTTCAGTTGGAAGTCATCCAATAGAGGTTGTTCAAACAATTTCAAGGATTATTGCTAAAGTTGAAAACTCAAGTTTAATTGCTCTCAAGCACAAGCACCCTAGAGACTATGATTCTGAAAGGTTTATAACAAAGTCTATTTGTTATTATGCTGCAAAAGTTGCTAATGATACAAATGCTAAAGCAATAAGTACATTAACAAACAGTGGTTATACAGCTTATCAGATTTCTTCATGGAGACCTAAGACGCATGTTTTAGTATTTACATCTAACAAGAAGATTATGACTCAACTCAATCTTCTTTGGGGAGTAAAAGCATTTTACTATAATGGCACTGAAAGTACTGACACAACTGTCGAGGAAATAAATAAAATAGCTGTTGAAAATAATTATCTACAAAAAGATGATAAAGTGATAAATCTAACTTCAATGCCAATTGATAAAAAAGGTATGGTTAACACACTTAGAATTTCAAAAATCTAACATGAAAAGTGTAGATGAATTACTAAAAAAATATCAGCTGAACGGAATAATTGATGGTTGTTCTACTGGATCTAAATGGTTTAGTTCTGGTAATAAAATTGAAAGCTTCTCTCCTGTTGACGGGAATTTAATTGGCTCAATAAAATCTGGTTCAAAAAGTGATTTTGAGAAAATAATTAAAATTGCAAATAATGCATTTAAAGATTTTAGACAAATTCCTGCTCCCAAACGTGGGGAATTAGTTCGTCAATTTGGGAATAAATTAAGAGAAGAAAAAGAACTTCTAGGAACACTTGTATCATATGAGATGGGGAAATCATATCAGGAAGGGCTTGGAGAGGTTCAAGAGATGATTGATATATGTGATTTTGCAGTTGGACTTTCTCGGCAATTACATGGATTTACTATGCATTCCGAAAGACCAACTCACAGGATGTATGAACAATATCATCCATTAGGGATTGTTGGAATAATCTCTGCATTTAATTTTCCAGTAGCAGTTTGGAGTTGGAATGTTGCGCTCGCATGGGTATGTGGTAATGTTACAATCTGGAAACCAAGTGAAAAAACACCTTTATGTAGTTTAGTATGTCAAAAAATTATTGGAGAAGTTTTCAAAGAGAATAATATACCAGAGGGTGTATCATCCCTTATTAATGGTGATTACAAAATTGGTGAACTTTTATCGCTGAGTAGAGATATACCTCTTCTATCTGCAACTGGTTCAACAAGAATGGGTAAAATTGTAGCAGAGAAAGTTGGTGCAAGATTAGGGAAAACTTTACTTGAACTAGGTGGGAACAACGCTATAATTGTCACCCCAGATGCCGATTTAAAAATGACAATTATGGGAACAGTTTTTGGAGCAGTTGGTACTTGTGGACAAAGATGTACTTCAACGAGACGTTTAATTGTTCATGAAGATATATATGAAAATGTGAAAAATTCATTAGTTAAAGCCTATGATCAAATAAAAATCGGAAATCCTCTTGATTCAAACAATCATGTTGGACCGCTTATTGATATTAACGCGGTGGAATCTTATAATGATGCTATATCAAAAGTTAATAATCAAGGTGGTAGCTGGCTAGTTAAAGGTGGAACTCTTGAAGGGGATGAATATTCAAGTGGTTGCTATGTAAAGCCTGCAATAGCCGAAGTTAACCACTCTCTAGAAATTGTTCATCAAGAGACTTTTGCTCCAATATTATATCTAATTAAGTATAAAGGAGATGTTCGAAATGCAATTGATATTCAAAATGAAGTTGATCAAGGACTATCATCAGCTATTATGACTAATAATTTGAAAGAATCTGAATTATTTCTCTCACATCAGGGAAGTGATTGTGGAATTGCTAATGTTAATATTGGTACATCTGGTGCTGAAATTGGAGGAGCATTTGGTGGTGAAAAAGACACTGGTGGAGGAAGGGAAAGTGGTTCAGATGCATGGAAAGTTTATATGAGGAGGCAAACCAATACAATTAATTTTTCCTCCGAACTTCCTTTAGCTCAAGGAATAAAATTTGATATTAAATAATTAAATTACTTAAACTGGTTAAGAAATCTCACATCATTTTCGAAGAAAAGTCTAATGTCTGGAATTTGATAAATTAGCATTGCTATTCTTTCAAGGCCTAATCCAAATGCATATCCAGTGTATTTTTCTGAGTCAATATTACAATTTTGCAGAACATTTGGATCCACCATTCCACAACCCATAATTTCTAACCATCCAGTTCCTTTTGTAATTCTGTGATCAGTTTCAGTCTCTAGACCCCAATATATATCAACCTCTGCACTTGGTTCTGTAAAAGGGAAAAATGAGGGTCTAAATCTTAATTTTGATTTACCAAACATAGATTTTGTAAAATAAAGTATCATTTGTTTTAAATCTGCAAAAGAAACCTTTTCGTCAACATATATTCCCTCAATTTGATGGAATATACAGTGTGATCTCGAAGATATAGCCTCGTTACGATAAACTCTTCCTGGAGATATTATTTTTAATGGCGGAGGATTATCTTCTAAATATCTCACCTGAACTGAAGATGTGTGAGTTCTGAGTAGAATATCTGGATTTTGCTGAATAAAAAAAGTATCCTGCATATCTCTAGCTGGGTGATCTTTTGGTAGGTTAAGAGCAGTGAAATTATGCCAGTCGTCCTCAATCTCTGGTCCTTCTGACAGTTCAAATCCAACTTTTGAAAAAATATTAATTATTCTATTTTTAATTGTTGTTATTGGATGAAGTGAACCTGAAGAAATTGGAAACCCTGGTTTAGTATAGTCTTCTGTTATTGATTTACTTGATTGTTTTACTCCTAATTTTAGGTCTTCATATTTCTTAGAAATAAGATTTTTCAATTCGTTAATTTTTTGGCCATATTCCTTTTTTTGATCAGATGGCACATTTTTGAAATCAGAGAATAGATCATTAATTACACCTTTCCTTCCAAGAAACTCTATTTTGAAAGACTCAATCTCTTTTGAATCTTGAGAGCTAAACTTTTTTACACGTGAAATATAATCCTCAAATTTTTTTATCATTATTTTTTTTTAAGAAAATTAAAAGTCTGTGATTAACCTTCTGTATATTGCAAATATAAATTAAGTTTTATGAATTTAATTGATTTAATAATAATTGCAATAATTGGATTTGGTATAATTAGAGGATATTCAAAAGGATTAATTATTGAGCTATCAAGTTTTTTTGGAATATTTATCTCTTTTTTTATTGCTGGAAATGTTGATAATTTATTATCAAATGAAATTTCTGCTTTTATAAGTGTAAATTCTGATTTACTTAATACTATTTCATTTATTATAATTTTTATTTTAAGTTATCTACTCATTATATACTTAGCAAAAGGATTTACTAAATTAGCGAAAGTTGTTTATCTGGGACTCTTAAATAGCTTATTGGGAGGAGTTTTTGGGGGACTTAAATTACTTTTAATACTCCTAATAATTACAAAAATTATATTCTCTTTAAACTTGTTATCAAATAATATAATTTCTGAGTCATCAATAATGATTCATTTACATGTTCTCTCAGAAATTCTATTTAATTCATTTGAAATTAGTCAAGAAATTTATTCAGAAAAATTAATTTAGAACTCTTAAGCTTGAGGCTTCAATCCAGCCTAGGGTTCCATTCTCAAGTTGGATGTTTACCCAATCCTCAATGATATCTATTTGCTTAACCTTAGTTCCCTCATGAAGAAGAAATTTTAATTCTGAAATTTTATTAGGTTCTGCCCAGACCTCAATCTCCTTATCAAAAACAATTGCATATTTAATGTTATTCTCAGCTTTCTTTTCAAAGTTCAGGTATAATGAGACAAATGAAATTAAAGTGATGAATACTGATAAAGTAAAAAAGATTCTCTTGGACTTAGAATTTTTTAAGAAAAAGTATAATAAGAATGATATACATAAAAACCAAACTGAGATCACAAAAGAATAAGCCCAGCCTTTCTCAGATAGTAAATCAAGAATAGATATTTTGAAATTTTGAATTTGAGTGACTGGGAGATTCTCTATTTTATCTATTCTTAAGTTTTGAGCAAATGATAAATTTGTGATTACATCAAAATCATTGGGTGATATAGCAAGAGCTTTTTCAAAATAAAAATTGCTCTCTGGGATATTATTTAATTTATAAAAAGTATTTCCTAAATTAAAATACAACTCAGAACTCTCAAAGCCTGAGTTAATAATTTCAAAATATCCATCAAGCGCAGCTTCATAATTTCCATTAGTATAATGATTATTTGATTGTATGAAGATCTCATCGACTTGTTGATTACTTGATAACAGAATTGAAAAGATTACTAGAAATATTTTCATGAGTTAGTTTTCAGTATTATACCAACGATTTTTCTTGCTTCTTCTAAATCATTATTCATTTCTGAGTCTGAAGATCTTGAGTATTTTGCTTTTTCACAATTTTCAATCAAATTTATAATCTGGGAAATATTTTCAACTGATATACCTTTATTTTTTGTTATCTCTTGAATTTTATCTTTATTAAGACTTTCCATACTTATTGAAAATTTCACCATAAGACTTTTAATTATCGCTTTTTCAATTATATCATAAAATTGATTTTTGTCATTTGTTAATTTTTTTGCAGAATCAATCATTTTATATAAACTTTTTTCTTGTTTTTTAATTGTTTCTGAATATGATTGTTTTCTATTTCTTGTAAATGCTGTAAAAGCAATTAATGCTAAAGAAAGCACAAATGGGGCAGAAGAAAGAATATAGAAAATTTCTGACTCAAAAAATTTGGAGTCATCAATTATTTTTAAATTACCTTTTTGTTTAATAAATCTAAATGAATCATCAGACGTTATAACATTTGACTCATTAGATATCGAAGGATTAATGTAGGTAGGGCCGTCAAACACATCAATTGTGAGTCTTGGTGACTTTAAAATTTTATATCTTTCAGCAGTTGGGTCAAAATATGAAAATTCAACTTCTTCAATTGGAAAGTTTCCTTGGAATCTAGGAATTACAGTAAAATATTTTGACACTGAACCGCTCATACCTGACAAATTTGTATTTATTGATTCCTCTCTCTCAGGCTCAAAAAGCTCCATTGAATTGGGAACTAATATATTAGGCAAATCAAACAACTTAAGATTTCCATTACCTTTAACTTTTAACTCTGCCTGAAAAGATTCAGTTGCTCTTAATGATTTTTTATTTAAAATCACATCAAACTCAAATTGGCCAACAGCTCCAGTAAAACTATCTGGTTTACCGTTTTCAGGAAGATCTTTAACATTTATTTTCCTCATTCCAGTTGAAATGAGTTGTGAAGTCTGATCGTAAATAACATTTCCGAAAAAATCCCTTTTATCAGTTGGAACATCTAAAACTAAATTTAAGGATAAAGGGGATATCTCTAGCACTCCAGATTTCTGTGGATATAAGACAACTTTTCTCCATTCAACAACATTATAATTTTGACCCCTGTAAACTTCTCTTTGTACCTTTAATTGAGGAATTTTTATTGTCTGACTCCAAAAGTCTTTATAATTCGGTGTCTCCGTTTCTCTTGCATCAGATATATTAATTGGAGCTTTATAATAAAGTTTATAAATAATAGTTATTGGTTCATTTAAATATGGAGATCCTTCAGAAATTAATGCCCTTAATTCTATATCGTCATCGCTGTAGTATTGAGTGACCGAATCTGATGGTTGACTCACGGAATCTGTTATTAATACCTCAATGGGCATAGACTTATATATTTCTCCATCAATTTCAATAGTTGCCTGACTTATTCTTAGGTTTCCTTTTTTTAAAGGCTTAAGAAAATAAGAGTATGTTTTTGAAAAACTTCTTTCTCCATTTACGTAAGAAGTTTTAATTGACTGATTTGGACCTCCAATTATCTGGAAATTTTCAAAATTTGGAGGTGAAAAGTTATCTCCATTTTGATTCATAACAAAATCTATTCTAAGCCTTTCGTTAAGACCCAGTTTTGATTTACTAACTGAAGCATCAAATTTAACCTGAGAAAACAGAATAAATGATTTAAATATTAATAGTATTGTAAATAAATTCCTTACCAATCTTTTTGAGCTTTTTTTGATGTTTGAACTTTCTTTTTACCAGATTTTATCTTCTGATTTAAATCTTTCTCGATATTATTAACTGCATCTAACAAATTCTCCATTTGTTGTTTGGACAGACCTCCTCCTTCATCTTGATTTTTATCTTGTTGATCTTTTGGTTTATCCTTTTCTGAATCTGAATCCTGATCACTATTTTGATCTTCATCTTGATTTTCTTTTTGATCGTCAGATTTATCTTTTTTCTCTTGTTCAGAATCATCACTATTTTGAGAGTTTTGTCGTTTATCTCCCTCTAAGAATTTTTTTGCTAATGCATAGTTATATCTAGTTTCGTCATCTTCTGAATTATTTCTCAAAGCATTTTTATATGCTTCAACAGCTTGAGCATAATCTTTTTTCTTCATGTACGTATTTCCAAGATTGTGGAAAGCTGAATGCTTTTCAAGATCAATTTGAGAATTTTTTTGAGTTTTAAAATACTCTTGTATTGCTTCATCGTAATTTTTATTTTCAAAAAGGAGGTTTCCAAGATTATGTGAAGCTTTATTTTGAATCTCACTTTTGGATATAGCCTTTCTATATTCAACTTCTGCTTTAGTAAAATTTTGTTTTATTGACTCTTTGTTACCATTAAATACAAGATTATTTGGGTCGCTCTGACAGTTAAGTGAAACTGTAAAAGTTAAAAAGAGTAAATGTAAAACATGACTATTCCTCATTTTCATTAAATAAATTTAGATTTTGAATCCACTTTGTTTTAGTTTGAAATATAAAAATATCCACAATTATAAACAATAAGGCTAATAATATAAAAATTTGAAATTGTTGTTTGTACTCAACAAATTGAGATGTCTCAAACTCTGACTTATCTATTTTATCAAGCTTAACTTTGACATTTTCTAGTGCTTCTTCAGTAATATTTCCATCAATATATTCTCCTCCAGATGAATTAGCAATTTTATTTAAAATTTCACTATTTCTTTTAGTAATTACAACTTCACCATTACTGTCTTTTTTATATGAATCAATTCTACCGTTAACTTTTATAGGAATTGTTGAGCCATTATCTTGTCCAACTCCAATTGATATAAGATTTATATTATTTTCAATTATTAAATTAATTAAGCTCTCAGGAATATCATCATGATCCTCACCATCCGAGAGTAAGATAAGCACTCTATTTGTTTCTGAATTTTGATCAAAAAAGTTTGCAGCCAGATTTAAAGCAGAATCAATGGATGTGCCTTGAGATGATAGCATGTCAGTATCAATAATTTGCAAGAAATTTTTTACAGATGCAAAATCTGTAGTTAAGGGAACTTGAGGAATTGCTTGAGCAGCATATGCAACTATTCCCACTCTATCAGAATTTAATGAATTTATTATCTCAGAGATTATTCTTTTAGACCTTAAAAGTCTATTAGGCGCTACATCTTCTGCAAGCATACTTTTTGAGACATCTATAGCGAAAACTATATCTACCCCTTCTCTATTAATAGAATTTAATTCAGTTCCAATTTTTGGATTTGCTAGGCCTATTGATAATAATAATATTGCTAGACACTCCAAAATCAATTTTAAATTAAGTTTAAAATTTGATCGGTTTGGACTTATAATTTCTAATAATTTTGAATCTGAGTATGAGTCTTGAATTTTTTTTCTCCAGGACATGTATAAAAAGTTAATCAACATTAAGAAAGGAATTATTAACGTCAGATATAGAAAATTTGGATTGTCAAATTGATACATTATATAAAACTTTTAAATATTGATTTTCTTGAAAATATTTCTATAGCATATAACATAAAAGCTATTAAAACCAGTGGTCTGTATTTTTCTGAAATATTAGTGAATATAGTTTCGGTAATTTCTGTTTTCTCTAATTTATTTATCTCATCATAAATATTTTGAAGTTCTAGGTTATCTGTTGCTCTAAAATATCTACCTGATGTTTTTTCAGAAATAAATCTCAAGAGGTCTTCGTCAATTTCAACTTTTGTCAAACTAAATTGGAAATCCCCATTAGGTAATATAGAGACTGGAGCAAGCGCTCTACCATTTGTTCCTAGACCTATAGTATAGGTCTTAATCTCATATTCAGAGGCTAGCTCAGCAGCAATTTGTGGATCAATAAAACCGGAATTATTAACCCCATCAGTAAGTAGGATAATCACCTTACTTTTAGCTGTGCTTTCTTTAAGCCTGTTAACAGCAGTGGAAAGTCCCATACCAATTGCTGTTCCATCCTCAAGTAGAGGCTCATAATTGATTTCTGATAACGATTGTTTCAAAATTAATTTATCAGTAGTAACAGGTGTCTTTGTATAACTTTCTGCAGCATAAACAACTAATCCTATTCTATCATTTGGTCTATCATCAATGAAATTAGAAGCTACATTTTTTAAAGCAGATAATCTATCTGGTTTAAGATCTTTTGATAACATGCTAGATGAAATATCGATAACCATCACGATATCTATTCCTCTAGATGATTTTATTCTTTTGGATGTTGACTTAGATTGGGGCCTTGATATTGCAAGGATTAAGAGAAGGATCACTATAATTCTCATTACATTCAAAAGTGGTCTTATCCTTGATATAAATGATTTATTTAGCTTTAATAAAGACAAAGATGATTGTCTCAATGTTGCTTGCGTCAACTTACCAAATCTATACCAAAATAATATTGCTACTGGGATTATAATAGCAATTAGTAGATACTCTGGATCAGCAAAATATAAATCTTTAAACATCACAATTCATTAATTATGTCAAAACTCTCAAGAATTCTTGACTCAATATCATTAGCATATCTATCTTCATCCCTGTATACAATTATAAGTTTTATAGTCTTCTTGTCATAGGGCAAAATTATTGAGGTAAAATTTGACCTATAAAGATCATTATTAAACTCAATGTCAAGACTACCATATAACCTTAGTGCTGTATCTCCTGATTTAACAGTAAATTGGTCATCTTTTACTAAGATATTTTTAGAACCTAAAACCTGGAACTCATTAATAAGTCCATTTTTTATTAAATCTAAATTTACTGAATTCTCATTTTGAACAACATCCTTAAAATCCAAGGACAAATAAAAATTATCCTCGAATGTGCCCATCTGAAATTTGTTTAAATCAATGCTGTCAATAACTCTTTCAAGAATTAATGGAGTGCTTAATTCAATTGGAGGAGAGCCATATTGACTAGTGAACCATTCCTTATCAAGTAATTTCTTTGTTGGGTTGAGTAGTATAGTATCTCTAACTGGATAATATCCAAAAATTAAAACACATAAAATTAGGATAGTTGTAATTGCAACCAGTGAGTATTTTAGAAAGTTTTTTATGTATTCTAAGATATTAATATTTTGATCCTCAACCTCAGGCTCTTGAATTTTTTCATACTTCTCATTATATATTTTTTCAGTTGAAGTAATAAAATTTCTGATAGTAATTAAATCAAGATTTATATCACTTTTAGTTGGTAGTGATTTAGCAAATTTTATTAAATCTGATTTTGTGAATAATTCTTCAAGCTTATCAATCTGCTTCTTTTCAAAATTATAGTTCCCACTATCCTTTAACATATTAATCCTGACAATCAATTCTTTTGATGTACTTTCCATAGCTGGAATTTTTACTTGAGATTCAAGATATTCTCTAAATATATCCACTAAGATTGTATAATATTCTTTAAACTCAATTTGTGAATTAGGGTTAAGTGAATTGAGATTTTCTAATTTTTCATATGCTATTTCATATAAAGATTTCGTAACATCGTTTGAATTATCATTATTCTTTAAAATGTAATGTCTGTATAATAAGTAAGCGATAACTAATAATGTGATTATGAAAATTAATCTTAATAATATTTTTTGATAATTTCTTTTTACTGGTATAATAGGTTTAATATCATATAGATTCTGTTTAAGAGTGTCAACTTCAACATCATTTACTACAATTAAAATTGAGTCTGTAAATTTTACACTTTGATCGAAGTATACTTTTTGAGGCGGAATCCAGAATTCTCCAGGGTCAAACTTAATTAATGAGTATTTTTTTGAAATTTTTGAGGAATCAATAATTGAATCATAAGGGTGCGAATCTAGTATTTCGAAAGGAATAAAATTTGGTTTTTCATCAAAACGAATATTGTATTTATTTTTTGATATTACATCAATGGTATAAATAATTTCTTCTCCAATTTTAACGCTGGTAGTATCGATTGAACTATTAATAACAATATTAGGGTCAAAATTTGCAGATTGTGCATTGACGTACGATAAAGAAAAAAAATAAAGTAATATTAAGATATATCTCATTATGCCCTTTGTTTAAAATAGCCTAAAAGTTTCTTAACATAGCTTTCATCTACCTTACAATTTATCACACCAGCTCCATTTTTATTGAATAAAGTTTCAAATTTCTTTATTGACAAATTGTAATTTGAAGAATAATTTTCTCTGATTTGTTTTGATAGAGTATCAACCCACACTAATTCGTTTGTTTCAGCATCAATCATTGGCACAAAACCCAGCTTAGGAATTATAGTTTCCATTTGATCAAAAATTCTTATGCCAGTTAAATCATATTTTTTAGCTGCAAGCTTTAATGACTTATCATAGTTATCATCAATAAAATCTGATAAAACAAAGACAATGGCTTTTTTTTGAATTATACTTAACAAGAACCTAAGTGATGAGTCGATGCTTGTTTTTGCACTCTTAGGTTTGAACTCGAGAAGCTCACGAATAATCCTCAAAATATGTTTTTTCCCTTTATTTGGGGGGATAAATAATTCAATATTATCAGTAAATAAAATTGCACCTACCTTATCATTATTTTTTAATGCAGAAAATGCTAGTGTAGCAGCTATTTCTGTTACTATATCCTTTTTAAGTTTATTTCTTGTAGCAAAGTTTTTTGATCCACTAACATCTATTAGTAACATTAATGTAAGTTCTCTTTCTTCCTCAAAAATTTTAATAAACGGCTCGTTATATCTTGCTGTAACATTCCAATCAATTGACCTTATATCATCGCCAAACTCATACTTACGGACCTCACTAAAGGTCATACCTCTCCCCTTAAAGGTGCTTAAGTATTCTCCCCCAAAAACATTATCACTTAACCTCCTACTCTTTATTTCAACTTGTCTTACTTTTTTAAGTAATTCTTTAGAATCCATTGATTATGGTACTTCAACAGTGTTTATAATTTGCTTTATGACATCCTCAGAAGTTACATTCTCAGCTTCAGCCTCATATGTTAAACCTATTCTATGCCTTAACACATCCGTAATAACTTCCCTTACATCTTCAGGGATAACAAATCCTCTATGCTTAATAAAGGCATAACATTTTGAAGCAAGAGCCAAATTAATACTACCTCTTGGAGAGGCTCCAAAAGAAATAAGTGGAGATAAATTTTTCAAACCATATTTCTCAGGGAATCTTGTACAAAATATTAGGTCTAAAATATACTTTTCAATCTTCTCATCCATGTAAACATCATTGATTACTGCTTGAGCCTTAGTAATTTGAGTGGTAGTGACAACTGGTTTAATTTTATCCTGAGACGATGAAAGATTCATATTTATAATTTTTTGCTCCTCCTCTAATTCTGGGTAATCAACTACAACCTTTAACATAAACCTATCCACTTGAGCTTCAGGAAGAGGGTAAGTGCCTTCTTGCTCAACTGGGTTTTGAGTTGCCATTACCAAAAACGGGTCAGTTAACTTAAATGTTTTATCACCTATGGTTACTTGCTTCTCTTGCATAGCCTCAAGTAAAGCAGACTGAACTTTTGCGGGAGCACGGTTAATTTCATCAGCTAAAACAAAGTTTGCAAAAACTGGCCCCTGCTTAATTGAGAAATTACCTGCCTTCATATTATATATCATAGTCCCAATAACATCCGCTGGAAGTAAATCAGGTGTGAATTGAATTCTACTAAAAGATCCTTTAACTGCACTACTTAGACTATTTATGGCTAAAGTTTTTGCTAATCCAGGCACTCCCTCAAGTAAAATATGCCCTTTGCCTAGAAGCCCTATGAGCAGTCTTTCGATCATTTTTTTCTGACCAATGATTTTTTTATTTATTTCCATTGAAAGTAGATCGACAAAAGCACTTTCCTTTTTTATTAATTCATCATTTTTATTTAGATCTACATTATTTTTTGTATCACTCATATATACTGAATTTAATTATTTCAAATTTCAAAATTTATTACTAAAATCCCTGTTAATAATTGGTTAAATTGGGTATGAGCAAAGGACTCACTTGGAAAAGTATTCGGGGTATAAATAATCATTTTTAGGATAATGACTCATGTCTACATTTTTTACTATTTCATAAATCTCTTTCCTAAAGTTATCAAAGTTAGTTTTATTTTTTGCAGAAATGAATAATGCCTTCCCATTTGTTTTATTCATCCAAGTATTTCTCCATTGCAACAAGGAAAAGTGGCCATTATTTGATGAAGAATCATTAAAATCAATTTTTTTATAATTATCAATTTTATTAAATATCATCAAGTTATATTTATTGTGACAATTTATTTCACTTAAAATCTTATTTACAGATAATATATGATCCTCAAAGCTTGGGTGAGAGATATCTACAATATGTAGAAGTATATCTGCATCTTTTACTTCCTCCAAGGTGCTTTTGAATGATTCAATAAGTTGAGTTGGAAGCTTTCTTATAAATCCAACTGTGTCAGTAAGAAGGAAAGGCAATGTATTTATTACAACTTTTCTAACCGTAGTATCTAATGTAGCAAACAACTTATCTTCGGCAAAAACTTTACTTTTTGAAAGTATATTCATAATTGTTGATTTTCCAACATTAGTATATCCAACTAAAGCAACCCTAACCAGAGACCCACGATTACCTCTTTGAACTTTCATTTGCTTATCAATAGTAAAAATTTTCTTTTTTAATAGAGAAATTTTATCTCTAACTATCCTTCTATCAGTCTCAATTTCAGTTTCACCAGGACCTCTCATTCCAATACCCCCTTTTTGTCTTTCAAGGTGAGTCCAAAGACCTTTAAGTCTTGGGAGAAGATATTCATATTGTGCTAATTCAACTTGAGTCTTGGCATAACTGGTCTTAGCTCTTTGAGCAAATATATCAAGAATAAGTGCGGTTCTATCTAATATCTTACACTTTAAAAGTCTTTCAATATTTGATTGTTGAGTTGGTGAAAGTTCATCATCAAAAACAACAATTGAGACGTCATTTTCTTTAATATATTTTTGAATTTCATCAATTTTTCCTTTACCAATAAATGTCTTTGGGTTTGGTGTTTTAACTCTTTGCTTAAATTTTCTTAGTACTTTTCCTCCTGCTGTAACAGATAAAAATTCAAGTTCCTCAAGAAATTCATTAAGTTTTTCCTCATTTTGAGAATCATTAATCACACCTACAAGAACAGTTCTCTCAAAATTTGATTTTTGTGATTCAATCATTTTTTTTTAAAAAATTTCTTAATGTAAAAGTTTTACCGTCAAAGACTCCATATGTAAAGTGGGTTATCCAATCACCTAGATTAATATATTTAGACTTTGTTTTAAGTTGATGAACAATCGGCAAATGACGATGACCAAAAATAAAATAATCAATATGTTCTTTTGATAATTTTTTTAAACAATATTGTATTAACCATTCTTTATCCTCTCCTTTAAAATTAACATCCTCAGATCCTGAAATAACTTTATTCTTTTGTGATAGATACCTTCCAAGTCTAATACCAAGATCAGGATGAATTAATCTGAATAACCATATAAAAAATGGATTTGATAGAATAAGTTTCATTCTTTTATATCCATAGTCTCCAGGCCCAAGTCCATCACCATGGCCAATAAAAAAAGATTTTGAATTAAAAATAAAAAGCTCTGGTGATTTGAAAACCTTAATATTTAGCTCCTTTTGAAAATAGTCAGTCATCCAATAATCATGATTACCTACAAAAAAATAAATTTTTATTCCCATATCAGATAACTCAGCAAGTTTACCCAAAGAACGAGTAAAACCTTTAGGAACAGCCTCTTTATATTCAAACCAAAAGTCGAATAGATCACCAAGTAAAAAAATAATCTCAGCATCATGCTTAATTGAATCTAGCCATTTAACAAAAATCTTTTCTCTATCATGGCTTTCAATTAATGAATCCAATCCAAGATGATTATCTGAACTAAAATATATTTTTTTATCTTTTAGGATCTCCATAAATATTATCCTATAGCATTGTTTAAATCATCAATTAAATCGTCAACATCTTCTATTCCAACACTCAGTCTAAGTAGAGACTCTACTAATCCAGATTTTTTTCTTTCTTCTGGAGGTATTGATGCATGTGTCATACTAGCTGGATGACAGCATAAGCTCTCTACTCCACCAAGAGATTCAGCAAGTGTAAACAATTCCAGATTTTCAGCTATTTTTTTGGACGTTTCAAATTTATTGTCAACAGGAATAAAAGAAACCATTCCTCCAAAACCATTCATCTGATTTTTTGCAATATTATAATTTTTATGATCTTTAAATCCTGCCCAAAATACATCTGCGATTTTTGTATGCTCTTTTAAAAACATTGCTATTTTTTCAGCGTTTTCAGTGTGTCTTTGCATCCTTAAATGAAGAGTCTTTATTCCTCTTAAAGTAAGAAAACAGTCCATTGGACCAGGAGTAGCCCCAGATGCATTTTGAATAAAGGATAATTTTTTATAAAGAATTTCATCATTTAATACCACTGCTCCAATCACAACATCGCTATGACCGGCAATATATTTTGTTGCAGAATGCATTACAATATCAGCTCCCAAATCTAAAGGTCTCTGTATATATGGAGTTGCAAAAGTATTATCAACACACAAAAGAATATTATTTTTTTTGGCTAAAAATGACATTGATTTAATATCAACTACATTCATCATTGGATTTGTTGGGGTTTCAACCCATATTAGTTTTGTATTTGAGTTAATTATTTCCTCAACAGAGGTTAAGTCTTCCATATTTACAAAATGAAATTTTAACTCATACTTCTCAAAAATTTGCTTAAATAGCCTATAACTACCACCATATAGATCATTTGTGGAAATTATCTCATCTCCTGGACTCAATGTCTTAATAATAGCATCAATAGCTGCTAAACCTGATGCGAATGCTAATCCATACTCAGCATTTTCTATAGAAGCAATAGCTCTTTCAAAATTTGTTCTTGTTGGATTATGGGTTCTACTGTACTCATAACCTTTATGCTTACCAGGTGATGACTGAGCATAAGTTGACGTTTGATATATTGGAGTCATAACAGATCCATATGCAGGATCAATTATTTGACCACCATGTATAGCCCTTGTATTAAACTTCATTTTTTTCTTCATAAGTGCAAAGATAAAGATATTCGAAATTAGCTTTATGATTCTTTTAAAATGATTTTCTTTGTTGGATAATTTTAAAAATGAATAAAAGATATTTAGCATTAATTGCTGCATTCTTGGCAACTAGCATCTATGGAATTAATCATACTGTAGCCAAGGAAGTTATGCCTATTTATATAGGATCTTCTGGATTTATAATGTTAAGATTGTTAGGGGCTACATCAATATTTTGGTTAATAAGTCTATTTACACCAAGAGAGAAAATTGAATCCAAGGATTTTATAAGAATTGTTTTTGCTTCTATATTGGGCATGTGTACTAATATGTTAGCCTTCTTTAGAGGACTTGAACTATCAACCCCAATAAATAGTGGAGTGATAATTACGCTCTCCCCAGTTTTAGTATTAATACTTTCCTATTTTTTTTTAAAAGAGAAAATTACTCTAAAGAAAGTAATTGGAATCGTTATTGGTTTTTCTGGTGCGATTTTTCTAATACTAAATAGTAGTAAAACAGGAATAAATGCTCCAAACATACCACTTGGAAACTCTTTTTTCCTTTTGAATGCATCTGCATATGCAGGATATCTTGTAATTGTCAAGCCATTGACAAAGAAGTATAATATTTTTACATTGATGAAGTGGCTTTTTTTGGTTGGTTTAATTCTTTCTTCACCCATTACTTACAATCAATTTATAGAAGTTAATTGGTCTGACCTTCCCTGGTTTGCTATTTGGAGAATGATATATGTTGTAATGGGTACTACCTTCTTAACTTATCTATTTAATGTGTATGCATTAAAAACTTTATCGCCAACAACTGTTGGTTCGTTTATTTATCTTCAGCCAATAATTACAATAATTTTTGCTTTAATTATTGGTAGTGATACACTAGATACAATCAAAATTTTGTCGTGTATCCTAGTATTTATTGGCGTATACTTAGTCTCACTTAAGAATAAGAATGGCTAATAAACAATAATAAATAATAATAAAATATTATAGTGATTTTAAATTTTCTGTAATAAATTTGAAAAAAATCAATGCCTATGAGAAATGTATTTATTTTGTTTTTATCAATTTTACTCTTTTCATGTAACAACACTAATGAAACTAAAGAAAAGTTTACATATGAAAGAGTTAAAGAGGATACATCTTCTGTTCAAACAAACATGATATCTAATAACATAGTTTTAAATTCAAATGATCAAATGAAATTTGATAAAAAAGTTATTCGAGTAAATTCTAATCAAAAAGTTACTCTTAAACTAAATCATACAGGAAAATTTCCTGCAATCTCTATGGGTCACAATTTTGTGTTAATTAAAAAAGATGTTGATGTTAATGAATACGCATTAAGAGCAGCCGGTGCAAGAAATACCGAATACATTCCTGAGGGTGGAAATGAAATTGCCTACACAAAGATGTTGGGCGGAGGTGAAACTGATACAATAACATTTGATGCACCTGATCCAGGTACTTACGTGTTTATGTGTACATTTCCTGGTCATTATCAATTGATGATGGGGGAATTTATAGTAATCTAAGTCGGGACACTTCCTTGAATACCAAATTCATTTAAATCTGCACATCCATCGTATTTTCCAGGAACAGGTCTGTAATTTAATATATTATACATCACATATTCATTTACCCTATATGATCGTACAGTAAGATTTCTTATATTTTCTAGAAAACTTGAAATGAATTTTTCATTTTCATTCTCAAAGTTGCTCTTATCTAAATATTTTGAAAGATATTGACTAAAAATTTCTGAATTCAAATTATCACTATTTGTTTCTTTTTTTACTAACGAAAGAAATTTGTTTAAATCTTTTAATGCAATTTCTTTATCATTTTTATTTAAAATAGCATTTAAATAGGAATCAGTAAACCTAACAATTTTTAAAGATATTGCTCCAGGTGTATCCGTTTCAGGTATTATTGATTCCATTATTAATTCTAGGTTTAACAATTGATAATCATTAAAAAATTTTGGCGTCCAAGTCGAATCTGAAGTCTGACATCCTTGAATTATTGATACAACAGAGCTTGATAGTGTAATTGTACCAAATGATAATCCAATATTTTTAATTGCTTTCCTTCTATCCATTAAATGTTCATTTTTTTTAACTCACTTACTGCATGGCTTACAGCTCTAGCTGTAAGTGCCATATAAGTAATAGATGGGTTTTGATTTCCACCAGATGTCATACAAGATCCATCTGTAACGTAAACATTTTTTACTGAATGTAACTGATTATTAGAGTTTAAAACAGATGTTTTTGGGTCCCTTCCCATTCTAGCTGTTCCCATCTCATGAATACCGTGACCAAAATTATAACTATCAATTCCATCATATGCATAAACTCCTTTGAATCCTGATCTTTCAAGCATTTCTTGAGCTTGATTCATCATATCTTTTCTCATTTCATATTCATTATTACCTAATTTTGCATCAAATGTAACTGTTGGAAGATTCCATTTATCTTTTTTGGAATAATCTAAGTATATCCTATTATTGTGATTTGGAAGAATTTCACCAAAACCACTCAAACCTGCACCCCATTTTCCAGGTTGAGATATTAATTTTTTAAATTGAGGGCCAAAGGATGACATCTCTTTTACTGAATCAATTGAATTCAAACCAATGCCTCCACCGCCTTGATACCCATAACCCCTTACAAAATTTTTCATTTTTGTTTTTTTATTAATGTTTCTAAACCTCGGGACAAAAATTCCACCAGGCCTACGACCATATTCTGTTTTATCAGAAAAGTCGTCTAAATATCCTCCTGCTCCAATTATAAAATGATGATCCATAAGGTTATGACCTAGCTCTCCAGAATCATTTCCCATACCATTTGGAAATCTATTTGACTTAGATTGTAATAAAATTGATGTAGAGGGAATAGTAGATGCACAAACAAAAATTACTTTAGAAAAAAATTCATAGGTTAAATTTGTTTCTGCATCAATTACCTTAACACCTGTCGCTCTTTTCTCATTTTCATCATAAATTATCTCGTATACTATTGAGTGAGGTCTTAAAGTCATATTACCCGTAGCCTCAGCTGCAGGTAATGTAGAGGAGTTACTACTAAAGTATGCACCGTAAGGACACCCTCTTCTACATAAATTTCTATTCTGACATGTAACACGCCCAAGTCCAGGTTTAGTTCCTTCTGTAATATGAGCAACTCTGGCAGAAGTTAATATTCTGTCATTGTAATTCTCATATATCTTTTCTTTGAGATATTTTTCTGCACAATTTAGATCCAGAGGTTTCAAAAATTTACCATCTGGGAAGTGTGATAAACCCAGTTTTTCCCCACTAACTCCAATATATTCCTCAACATAGTCATACCATGGAGAAATATCTTTATATCTAATTGGCCAGTCAACCCCAAAACCATCATTTATGTTTGCTTCGAAATCAAGGTCACTAAGTCTGTATGTTTGCCTTCCCCACATTAACGATCTTCCTCCAACATGATATCCCCTAATCCAATTAAATGGCTTTTCTTCATTGTAGGGATGATCATTATCATTCACCCAAAAATGTTTAGTAGATTCTGTACATTGACCTGTCCTAGTTTGTTTTGGATGGTCCTTATATAGTTGTTGAGTCTTAGTATTGCCTGCTTCAAATTCCCAAGGATGCATGTTCATGGTAGGGTAATCTTCAATGTGCCTTACCATTCTGCCTCTTTCTAGTACAAGTGTCTTTAATCCTTTTTCAGTGAGTTCTTTAGCTGCCCAACCACCACTTATACCAGTTCCAATAACTATAGCATCAAATTTATTTTCCATTTAACCTATTTAGAAATCATTCTAATTTAACATTAAATATTTTAAATCATAATTAAATATTTAAATTTATATTTATAGTATATAAAACCATTTAATATGAAACGCAAAGAATTTATCAAATTAGCTTCAACTAGTGCACTTAGTATATCCTCATTAGGTCACCTATCTTTCAATTTATTTAGAGAACCTTTTTTTAAACTTTCTCTTGCTCAATGGTCCTTCAATAAAAGTATTAGATATGGATCAATGTCACCGTATAGTTTTGCAAAAGTTGCTAAAGATTTAGGTTTTGGTGGCTTAGAATATGTTAATCAATTATACAAAGGTGTTATGAATACATCAGGTGGTGATAAAATTACATCAGTAAAGTTTTGGGCTAAAGAAAATAGTAAGTTAGCAAAGGAGAATGGGATTGAAAATGTATTAATTATGATTGATAGTGAAGGAGACTTAGCTGATGAAAATAGAAATAGAAGAAACCAATCAATTGATAATCACAAATTATGGGTAGATGCAGCTAATGAATCTGGGTGTAAAAGTATTAGAGTAAATCTACATGGTACAAATAATAAAAATAAATGGAAAGAGTATTCTGTGGACAGTCTTACTAAGCTTGCAAGTTATGCTCAAAGCTTAAATATTAATGTTATTGTTGAAAACCATGGTCAACTATCATCCAATATTCCAGTTTTAATGGAGGTTATAAATAGTGTAAACATGAAAAATTGTGGAACACTTCCTGATTTTGGAAATTTTTGTATGGTTTCAGGTTATGGTAATATTTTTGGTGGTGAATGTCCTGAAATTTATGATTTATACAAAGGTGTTGAGGAGATGATGCCTAGAGCATATGCAGTAAGTGCCAAGTCGAATGATTTTGACAGTAATGGAAATGAAAAGACAATTGATTATGAAAAAATGCTTAGAATAGTTAAAAATTTTGGTTATAACGGTTTTATAGGTGTTGAATATGAGGGAAGTAGACTTTCAGAAATTGATGGAATTAAGGCAACCAGAGATTTATTAATTAAAATTGGTCAATCAATATAATAGAGAATGAATAAGTCAATAAATATTAGATTAAGTATAATGATGTTTCTGGAATTTTTTATCTGGGGATGTTGGTTTGTTACAATGGGGACATTTCTTTCCCAATCCTTCAATTCGTCTGGAGCACAGATTGGTCTTGCATATGAGACTCAATCTTGGGGAGCAATAATTGCTCCATTTATTATAGGACTTATAGCTGATAGGTACTTTGATGCAGAAAAAATTCTTGCATTAATTCATATTATTGGTGGTGGACTTTTATTTATGTGTTCGATAGCCATGGGGTTTGAAAGTTTTTTCCCTTACATACTCATATATATGATACTTTATATGCCAACTTTAGCGCTGGTAAACTCCATTTCTTTTAGACAAATGTCTGATCCATCAAAAGAATTCCCAAAAATTAGGGTTTGGGGCACAATTGGTTGGGTTGTAGCAGGTTTAGTAATAAGTTATGGTGTTGGTTGGGAAGCAAGTCAAACACTTGAATATACTTTCTACTTAGCTGCTATTGTTTCAGTAATTCTTGGTGTTTTCAGCTTTACATTGCCTAAGACTCCCCCAAAAGGAAAGAATTCCTCTAGCCCAAGTTTAAAAGAAATTCTTGGCCTTGATGCTTTAAAATTACTCAATGACTCGAAATACTTAATATTTTTTATATCATCAATTTTAATTTCAATTCCTTTGTCATTTTATTATGCAGATGCTAATTTATTCTTAAATGAACTTGGTATGGCTAATGCTGCGGGTGTTATGACTTTGGGTCAGATTTCTGAGGCTCTATTTATATTGTTACTTCCTGTTTTCTTAAAAAAGTATGGTATTAAAACTACTCTTGCAGTAGGTATGTTTGCTTGGGCATTAAGATATGTGCTTTTTGCTTTTGGAGATACAGGATCTAATATTTGGATGCTCATTTTTGGAATAATCTTACATGGTGTATGTTATGACTTTTTCTTTGTTTCAGGTCAAATATATACTGACTTTAAAGCTGGAGAAAAATATAAAAGTGCTGCGCAGGGTCTAATAACTCTTGCAGTTTATGGAATAGGTATGTTAATTGGATTTAGACTTGCTGGAAGAGTAACAGATATCTATGCAATAGACGGTGGGCACAATTGGTCCGAAATATGGACAATACCAGCGACTTTTGCATTTGTAGTATTCGTATTATTTATAATAATATATAAAAACGAAAAAATAGAAATTGAAAAGTAAAATTAGATTAGGAATTCTTGGTGGCGGTGGAGATTCTTTAATCGGAATTGTTCATAGAATTGCTTCATCAATGCACGACAAATACTCTATAATTGGTGGTGTTTTTAATCCAGATTACTCTGAAAATGTAAAATTTGCAAAAGAGATTGGCCTTGATGAATCACGAGTTTATGAAGACTATGACAAAATGATTCAAGAAGAGTTAAAATTAGACAAAAGTCAAAGAATGCAAGTTGTCTCAATATTGACCCCCAACTTTCTTCACTATCCTATGGCTAAAAAGCTCCTTGAAAATAATTTTAATGTCATTTGTGAAAAGCCTATGACAACTACTTATGAAGAGGCTCTTGATTTAGAAAGAATTTATAAATCTAAAGAATTGACTTTTGCTGTTACTTATACTTACACTGGATACCCAATGATCAGGCAGATGAAAGAGATGATAAAAAATGGCATAATTGGTGACATTCAAAGAGTAGATCTTCAATACTACCAAGGCTGGATTAATCCTATTATTCATGATACTGTTAAAAGATCTGAAACATGGAGACTTCAACCTGATAAGTCTGGAATAAGCTGTTGTATTGGTGATATTGGCACACATGCTTTTGACATGTTAGAATATGTAACTGGAATGGAAGTACAAGAACTCTTGTCTGATTTAAATTATGTTTATGATGATAATACAATGGACGTTGATGGCACAATTTTAATTCGATTTTCAGATAAAATAAAAGGAGTCATTAGAGCTAGTCAGATAGCTACAGGTGAAGAGAATTGTTTTACAGTTGCAATATATGGAAGAAAAGGTGGGTTAAAATGGCAACAAGAAAATCCAAATTATTTAAATCATTTAAGTGACTCAAACCCTCTTCAGATTCTTAAACCAGGTCACGATTACAATTCTGATTTTTCAAAAATTTCGGCTAAATTACCACCTGGACATCCTGAAGGTATGTTTGACTCTATGGCGAATATATATAATGGTGTTGCAAGAGAGATCAGAGGGGAAAAAGAATTTGATGGAGAGTACCCTACTCTAAATGATGGTCTAAGAGGAATGTTATTTATTGAAAAGGCTGTTGAGTCTCATCAAAAGGGTAACACATGGATAAAATTAAAATAAAATGAAGACTATAAAAGGACCTGCAGTATTTCTTGCTCAATTTGTAGATAAATCTGAACCATTTAATTCTCTTGATGGTATGTGTAAGTGGGCATCTGAGCTAGGTTATAAGGGTATTCAAATTCCAACATGGGAGAGTTCATTAATTGATTTAGATAAAGCGTCTAACAGTCAAGATTACTGTGACGAGTTAATTGGTAAAGTTAGATCCTATGGTCTTGAAATTACTGAGCTATCTACTCATCTTCAAGGGCAGCTTGTTGCAGTTCATCCTGCATATGATTTGATGTTTGATAATTTTGCACCTGATAATTTAAAAAAGAATCCAAAAGAGAGAACTAAGTGGGCAGTTGAGACAGTGAAAAAAGCTGCAGTTGCTAGTAAAAAACTTGGACTAAAGGCTCATGCGACTTTTTCTGGAGCTCTTCTATGGCATACATGGCATCCATGGCCGCAAGCTCCAAAAGGGTTAGTTGAAATGGGATTTGAGGAATTGGCAAAAAGATGGCTCCCAATTTTAAATGTGTTTGATGAAAATGGGGTTGATGTTTGCTATGAAATTCATCCAGGTGAAGATCTTCATGATGGTATAACATTTGAACGTTTTCTTAAGGCTACAAATAACCATAAGAGGGTAAATATATTGTACGATCCAAGTCATTTTATACTTCAACAGCTAGACTACATAGCATATATTGATCATTATCATGAGCATATAAAGTCTTTTCATGTAAAAGATGCTGAGTTTAATCCAACAGGTAAAAAAGGAGCTTTCGGTGGTTATTTAGATTGGGCTGATAGAGCTGGAAGGTATAGATCATTGGGAGATGGTCAAATTGATTTTAAAACTATCTTCTCAAAATTAACTCAATACGGATGTGATGTATGGGCAGTTTTGGAGTGGGAATGTTGTATCAAAAGTCCTGAACAGGGAGCAACCGAAGGTGCAAAAATTATTCAAGATTTAATAATTAATTGCACCGATAAAAAATTCGATGATTTTGCAGGAGGCAAAAAAAATGATGAAGATTTAAGAAACATTTTAAATATTTAAATATGATAAGGCTAATTATTTTTCTTTTTATTTCAAGTTCATTAATTTCTCAGGAGTCAGATTGGAAATATCTTTTTGATGGTAGCTCTTTAGAAGGATGGCATCAATTCAAAAGCAATAAAATGAGTGAAGCTTGGTATATAGAGGATGGTGAGCTCGTTTTAAATTCAAATAATGACAATATTAGCAGGGGTAATGATATTTTGTATGAAAAAGAATTTTTCGATTTTGAACTATCCTTGGAATGGAAAATACCCAGAGGTGGTAATAGCGGTGTTTTTTTTAATGTAAGAGAAATTGAAGAAGTTGACGCACCATGGAAAACAGGTCCAGAGATACAAATTTTGGATAATGATTATTTCTTTGAAACAAGTCAACAAGATTTATTAGATTATTTAAAAAAATTTAATGGTAAAAATGAAAGGTTAAGCAATTATCATAAGGCTCCTGCATTATATGATCTAAAGCCTATAGGAGAAATTAAATATAATCCTCACGGCGAGTGGAACCACTTGGTTTTGAGAGTAGATAATAAGAGGAATGAAGGATCAATTACTTTGAATGGTAAATATGTATATTCTTTTCCACTTTATGGTGAAGAATGGGACAAATTGATTTCTCGATCAAAATTTAGTTCTGACAATTATTTTTTTGGATTAAGCCCTGATCATATTTTTTACACTTATGCTCCATATTTTGGTAAATTTCAATCTGGCAAGATAGGATTACAAGACCATGGTTGGAGTGTTAGGTTCAAAAATATAAAAATTAAAGAACTATAAATGAGATATTTACTACTATTATTTATTGTATTTTATTCTCAAATTTATTTTGAAAACGATCAATCTAACTGGAAATACATTTTTGATGGAAAAAGTTTTGATGGATGGCATCAATACAATAGTGATGAAATTGGGAGTCAATGGTCTATAAACAATGGTGAATTAATCTTTACAAATAATAAAGAAACAAAACAGGATCTTGTTACAGAACAAGAATTTGAAAACTTTGAACTTTCAATTGAGTGGAATATTTCAAAAGGAGGAAATAGTGGGATTTTCTATGGAGTAAAAGAGTTCGCTGAACTGGATGAGGCATATAAATCAGGACCAGAGATTCAAGTACTAGATAATGAAAATTTTTATACTGCTACCAAACTTCATAGAAGCCCGTCATTATATGATCTAGTTGGACCTGATAAAAATAATGTTAGAGTTAATCCTCATGGAGAGTGGAATCATTTATTGCTCAAAATCGATCACAAGAAAAATTTAGGTACCGTAGTAATGAATGGTCAGTTTGCTTTTTCATTTCCATTATCTGGACTAGAGTGGGATAAGCTTGTTTCAAAATCTAAATTTAGATTTAAAGATTACTATGTCAATAGAGGTACAAATAATGAATTTTTAGCATTTGGATCATTTAGATCTGGCAAAATTGGTCTTCAAGATCATGGAAGCAATGTCAAATTTAGAAATATAAAAATTCGAGAATTATAAAATAGCATGAAATACTCTATATCTAACAATGAAAAAGAAGAGATACTTGTAAAAATAAAGCATGATATCTTTAATTCTATAAGATGACCAATAAGCTTATTGTCTTTTCAGCTCCTTCAGGTGCAGGTAAGACCACTTTAGTAAAGTATATAATTGAAACTTTTAGTGATATCGAATTTTCAATTTCTGCAACATCAAGAATAGTCAGAGGTGACGAAAAGGATGGTGTGGATTACTATTTTTTAAGTAATAAAGAATTTAAGGCTAGAATTGAAAATGAGGAGTTTATTGAATATGAAGAAGTTTATGGAGGTAAATTCTATGGTACACTTAAATCTGAAGTAGATAGGATATGGAAAGCAAACAAAATAGCAATTTTTGATATTGACGTTGTTGGAGGTGCGAATATCAAAAATATGTTTCCTGATGAAACACTTTCTATCTTTGTTATGCCTCCGAGTATTGATATATTAAAAAATAGACTTCTTGAAAGGGGTGATGTTTCGTTAGATGAAATAAACTTAAGAGTTAAAAAAGCTGAAAGTGAATTAGATTATGCTTCAAAATTTGATAATATTATCATTAATAACGATCTTGAAGAATCAAAAAAAATTGCCCATACTTTAATAAAGGAATTTATTGATGAGTAACGTAGGTCTTTACTTGGGAACTTTTAATCCTATTCATAATGGTCATATTACTTTAGCTGAATATTTTTCTAAACTACCTGAATTAGATGAGGTGTTGGTTGTTATTAGCCCCCAAAGTCCCTTCAAAAAAGAAATTGAACTAATAAGTGATGAAGATAGGTTGAAGATTGCTAAAACTGTATTCAAAAAATTTGATAATGTTAGAGTCTCAGATATAGAGTTTAAAATGTCTAAGCCTAATTTTACAATTGATACTTTAAAGGAATTCAAGAAAAGACATAAATATAATAATCTGATTTTATTAGTTGGAGAGGATAACTTGGTAGGTTTTAATAAATGGAAAGATTATAAGAAAATTATTGAAATTGCTGAAGTTTACGTTTATCCAAGGGATACAGACCAAAAAATTCCTAAAGAAATATTATCTAATAACAATATTAAGTTAGTTGATGCACCTAAAATAAAAATCTCTAGCAGCCGTATTAGAGAATTAATTAAGTCAAAACAAAGTATTGACTCAATGGTTCCAAAAGAGGTTATGAAATTCCTTAAATTAAACAACTAAATTTTTAATCAAGTCAGCGAGATTATTTGTAAGTTTTTCTCTTGAAAGTGACTCAATGTTTTTTGGTATCTCCTTCTTATAATTTCCATCTAACCAGTCATCATATTCTTTTTTTATAAAGCCCATTACTTTCATTAAATCATTACTATCTGCATTAAAAGATTTTCTAGAATTTTGCATGATAATATTTGATTCTTGAGCTGAGTTTGAAAAGTTTATAATTGGAGAACCTGAGGCCAGATATTCAATAAGTTTACCTGAAACCATATCGGTATCTTCGGTATTTAAATAATTGAAATTTATTAATAAATGTGATGACTTGATAATCTTTATTGCTTTATCATGAGTCACATAACCATTATCAATAAGTCGAATTTTTTCTGAAAAAAGATTTTTGATTTTCTCATCAATTTTGCCAGCAAAAGTAAATATCATGTTTAAATCTTTATACTTTTCTTTTAACAAGCTCAATACCTCGTAGAAAAGTTGATAGTTATGATTTTTGGAAAGGATACCAGTAAATACAATATTATAACTATCAGGTTTAATTTCTTCAATTTTATCATAAGCTATTTTATCATATCCATTGTAAATCTTATAAATTTTTTTTGGGTTTGATAATTTATCTTTTAGAATAGATTTATATCTATTACCTACAGTTGTTAAAATAGCATCTGCACTATTTAATACATCTACCTCGAATTTTAAATTTAATTTTTTGACATAATTAAATTGAAATTTATTTTTCAAATAAAAAAGTTCAGCCCATGGATCTCTTAAATCAACTATCCATTTTAATTTAAACTTATTGTAAATTTTTTTACCTATTAAATGAGATGAATGAGGAGGGCCTGAAGAAATTACACAATTAATATTATTGTCTTCAATTAATTTTTTAGCTTTTTTAAATGCAAAGTAGTTCCATCCAATTCTTGAATCAGGAATAAAGAAATTTAATCTAATAAATAATGCAATTTTATCAAAAATGGATTGAGTTGGAATGTAAGACTGAGGTATTGCTCTAGTTTTATTCCCAGACTTAAATATTGAATATAATTTTAAAATTTCAAAACTAGCTGTCTTATGAACCTCAATATCTTTTACTTGATCAATAAGTGAATTATCAGTTAAATTATAAGAGGCATATTTAGGATCAACAGTAAGGATGATTGGATTATGACCAAATTGTTTAAGATATTTTGCAAAAAACATCCATCTTTGCACTCCTGAGCCCCCTGATGGTGGCCAGTAATAAGTTATTATCAGGATATTTAACTTATTCAAACTAGTCTAATTTAAGTTGAACTCCAATACCAAAAACTTCTCTTACCTGAAGTCTTGAAATAGCATTATCATCATAAATTAACTGAAAAATTAGTTGAGTTGATAGCAAAGGATTAACATCAACATCAATTTGTGCAAGATAGTCTAGGTCTACATTTGAAGCATCTTCTAGATAATTAGAGAATAACTTTAAATCCTGTTTATATTTTACATTTTCAAGTAAGTTTCCCTCAGAGTGAAAAGTTAAATTTGCACCTAATTCATATCTAGATGTTTTATTAGGTAAAACACCAAAATAAGAATCACCACTTTTTAAATCCTGAGTAAATTTTTTGCTGACTAAAATTAATCTTGAAGCAATTGGGGAGTAGTTTATCCATAATTTTTCATCTTTTTTCCAAAGAAAGCCAGAACCCAATTGGAAGTATGCGGGGGATAAAATTTTAGTTGTAAGTTCACGTATCTCGTTATTATCTGAATCCTTACTGTATTTATATCCATTTCCAATTTGGGAAGTGAAGTTAAAAAAACCTGAAAAAGATAAATTTTTGGTAAATTCTTTACCAATAATAGATTGGAGTAAAATTCTATCATCAATTTTTCTAGCAAACGGAGCATTTTTATATTTAGCTAATCCATATGCAGACTCAAAGTTAGTCAACCAATTCCATCCTTTATCTTCATATTCCCACTCATAATCAAACTTTATGGTACCTGAAAAGTTGTTTGTTCCACCTCCTACCCAATCACTAAATCCAGTTTGGTTTAACAAAATTGCAACATTACCCCTAGTTGTCCATAGAGTATCTTTTTTAGCTTCCTCCTGAGAAAAGGTATTTAAAGAAATTATTAAAAAGATTAAAAGAAAATTTTGTTTCATGAAATAATTACAGAAATCCTAATTCAAGTTTTGCTTCTTCACTCATAAGATCTTTTGTCCAAGGTGGATCAAATGTAATTTCAACTTCTGCTGTTTTGACTTCGTCAATCGATCTAATTTTCTCTTCAACTTCTTGGGGAAGAGACTCAGCAACTGGACAATTTGGTGAAGTAAGGGTCATTAAAATCTTAACCTCATTATCCTCATTAACAAATACATCATAAATTAATCCTAATTCATATATATCTACAGGTATTTCAGGATCGAAGATTGATTTTAATTCTTTTACGATTTTTTCGCCTAAATCTTGTGTGTTAATTTTTGTCATTTTACTTTTTTGCTTGATATGCTAAAGCATATATTTTTATTTGTTTTATCATTGACAATAGTCCATTTGCTCTAGTCTGAGAAAGATGACTATTTAAGCCTATTTTATCAATAAAATCTACGTTAGCTGAAATAATTTCTTGTGGTGTATGACCTGAGAAAACTCTAATTAAAAGAGAAATTATACCCTTAGAAATTATCGCATCACTATCTGCCTCAAATATAACTATGTTATTATCAAAAGATGAATTAAGCCATACTTTACTCTGACAACCTTTTATAAGATTTGAATCAATTCTGTTGCTATTGCTAAATTCAGGGAGATTCTTGCCAAGATCAATCAAGTACTGATACTTTTCTGACCAATCTTGAAAAAAATTGAACTCATCAATAATTTGATCCTGTATTTGTTGAATGCTCTGCACAGTTAAAATTAAGCAATTATCCCAACATTTTTGATGCCTTTTCAATTGCATCAATAAATAAATCAATTTCACTTTTTGTATTATAAAAGGAAAAAGAAGCCCTGACAGTTCCAGGAATATTAAAATGATCCATAATTGGTTGGGTACAATGCTGTCCAGTTCTGACAGCAATTCCATATTGGTCAAGAATAGAACCAATGTCTGATGGATGGTGATTGCCAATATTAAAAGAAATAACAGATATTTTATGATCTATATCTCCGTATATTTTTATGTTATCAATTTTTTTAAGATTTTCAGTAGCATAATCTAACAATTCTTTTTCATACGCTTCTATATTGTCAAAGCCAATTGAGTTCATATAGTTAATAGCTGCACCAAAACCAATTACTCCAGCAATGTTTGGAGTTCCGGCTTCAAATTTGTGAGGAAGGTCTGCATATTCAGTTTTATTAAAAGTAACTGTGGAAATCATCTCACCCCCTCCTTGATAAGGCGGTAATGAGTCTAATAATTCTGATTTTCCATACAAAAATCCAACTCCAGTTGGACCACATAATTTGTGTGCTGATGCAACATAGTAATCTACATCTAATTCCTGTAGATTAATTTTAAAATGGGCAGCACCTTGAGCACCGTCAATTAAAACTTTACTTTTATTCTTATGAGCAAGATCAACAATTTCTTTTATTGGATTCACAATACCAAGGGTATTTGATACATGATTAATAAAGACAAATTTTACTTGATTAGTAAGTAATGACTTATATTCATCCATATCAAGAGTGCCATCATCATTAATTGGTATTACTTTTAATTTTGATCCTGTTTTTTCACATAACATTTGCCAAGGGACAATATTTGAATGATGCTCCATCTCTGACACAATTAATTCATCTTTTGAAGAAATGAATTTTTCTAGACCTGAAGAAACAATATTAATACCATGTGTAGTTCCTGAGGTAAAAATTATTTCATGTTCATGAGCAGCTCCAAAATGATTTTTTATTATTGACCTGGAATTTTCATATTTATTTGTAGCATCTGCACTGAGAGAGTGTAACCCTCTGTGAATATTAGAATTATTTTCTTTGTAATAACTTGAAATTACATCAATTACCTGATTTGGAGTTTGAGATGTAGCAGCATTATCAAAGTAAATCAGGTCAGTATTGTTGACCTTTTTACCAAGTATTGGAAAGTCTTCCCTTATTTTATATACATCCAACATTTATAAATCAAAGCCTAAGTCAACGCCTAGCTTTTTTGAAATTAGTGAGTTAATTCTTTTTTTAAGACTAGGAATATTTACACTTTTAAGAATACTATTTGCGAAACCGTATGTAAGCAAAGCAACTGCTTCTTTCTCTGGAATACCTCTAGATTTAAGATAAAAAAGTGCTTCTTTATCAAGCTGGCCAATTGTACAACCATGAGAACATTTAACATCATCTGCAAATATTTCTAATTGAGGTTTTGAATTTACCTTAGCTTTATTGTCAATTAAAATATTATTGTTTTGCTGAAATGCATTTGTTTTTTGTGCAATTTGGTCAACAAGTATTTTTCCATTAAAAACACCAACAGATCTTTCAGAGAAAATTCCCTTATAATCTTGATGGCTTTCACAATTTGGTTGAGCATGGTTCACAAGTGTATTATGATCTACATGCTGATCTCCTTCAAGAATTGTAAGGCCTTTTAATGTGGATTGGATATTCTCTCCTTTATGATAGAAATTTAAATTGTTTCTTGTTAATTTTCCACCAAAGGAAAAAGTATGTACCCTAACATTACTATCCCTTTGCTGATCAATAAATGTATTGTCAATTAAATTTGATGTTTCTAAATCATTCTGAATTTTATAATAATCAATAAATGAATTCTTTTCAGCATATATCTCAGTTAGTGAGTTAATAACACCATCATGTGATCTCAAACTTTGATGTCTTTCTATTATTTCAACTCTAGCATTTTCTTCAACAATTATTATATTTCTTGGCTGAAGCCACAAAGGTTTGTTCTTACCTGAAGAAAAATGTAATATCTGAACAGGATCCTCCGGTAAAACAGATTTTGGTATATGGATGTAAGCTCCTTCTTTCGTATATGAGGTATTTAATGAAGCTAAACTCTGGTCGTCTGGAACTATTTTATTAAAGTATTTAGTGATTGTTTTTTTATACTTAGTTTTTGACAAAGCAGCAGACAATACGCATATATCCATGCCATCATGCGTTGTATTTGACAAGAATGGATTAAAAACACCATCAACAAAGACTATTTTATATGAATCAATATCATTGATTGAATATTTTTCTATGTCCTTTAGTCCAACATTTGGATTGCTCTTGACAGATAAGCTATAGTCTTTTTGTATAATTGACTTTAGTGATGTATACTTCCATAGTTCATCTTTTTTTGTTGGGAAGCCTTTATTTTCAAATCTTTTTAGGGCATTTTTTCTATCAGTGTGTATCGGATTATCAAGATCTATCACTTGTTCGAAAGCAATAAAAGAATCCAATAATTTATCTTGAAAGCTCATATTTAATTACTATTTTTCAACCAATCATATCCAACTACTTCAATTTTTTTTGCTAGATCTTTATTACCTGTTTTAACTACTTTACCGTCCATGATAACATGTACTTTATCTGGAACTATGTAATCTAAAAGCCTTTGATAATGTGTAATAACAAGGACAGAGTTATTATCATTACTACACTTTACAACACCATTTGCAACTATTTTTAAGGCATCAATATCCAATCCAGAATCAGTCTCATCAAGAACTGCCAATTTGGGCTCCATCATTGCCATTTGAAAGATTTCATTTCTTTTTTTTTCTCCACCAGAAAAGCCTTCGTTTAATGACCTTGATAAAAAATTTGAATCCATATCAAGTAGATTTGCTTTCTCTCTAATTTTTTTTAACATCTCACTAGATGACATATCTTCAAGTCCTTGAGATTTTCTAGTTTCGTTAATTGCAGTCTTAATAAAGTTTGTAACAGTTACTCCAGGAATTTCAACTGGATACTGAAATGACATGAAGATGCCTTCATGAGCTCTTTCTTCTACACCAAGATCATTTATTTCTTTGTTATCAAAATAAATTGACCCTTTTGTAACTTCATAGTCTTCATGCCCAGAAATCACATTTGCAAGGGTACTTTTACCAGAGCCATTAGGGCCCATAATAGCATGAATCTCACCTTTCTTAATTTTTAAGTTCACACCTTTTAGAATTGACTTTCCGTCTATTTTACAATGTAAATTGTCTATTTCTAACATATATCTTTTTTAACCAACAGATCCTTCTAATGAAATTTCTAATAATTTCTGAGCCTCAACAGCAAACTCCATAGGAAGCTTATTTAGAACTTCTTTACTAAATCCATTAA
Source organism: uncultured Bacteroidota bacterium (assembly GCA_902622595.1). GTDB lineage: Bacteria > Bacteroidota > Bacteroidia > Flavobacteriales > Flavobacteriaceae > Marisimplicoccus. The sequence continues at coordinate 134,718 of CACNQM010000004.1, read as the reverse complement.
CAATTAGTGCTATAGCCTTCTCTGTGTCAATACCTCTTTGATTACAGTAAAAAATTTGATCCTCACCAATTTTACTAGTAGAAGCTTCATGCTCAATCTGCGCTGATTTATTTTGAGCTTCAATGTATGGGAATGTATGAGCACCACACTCGTTTCCCATCAAAAGTGAGTCACATTGAGAAAAGTTTCTTGCATTTTCTGCCATGGGTGAAATTTTTACTAGTCCCCTATAGCTATTTTGAGATTTACCTGCTGAAACTCCTTTTGAAATAATTGTGCTTCTTGTGTTCTTGCCAATATGTATCATTTTAGTTCCAGTATCAGCCTGCTGAAAATTATTTGTAACGGCAATAGAATAAAATTCACCAATCGAATCATTTCCTTTAAGAACACATGAAGGGTATTTCCAAGTTACAGCTGAGCCAGTCTCTACCTGAGTCCAAGAAATTTTTGATCTATTATGGCATATACCTCTTTTCGTTACAAAATTAAATACTCCTCCGTTTCCATCTTTGTCACCAGGAAACCAATTTTGAACAGTTGAATACTTTATCTCTGCATCGTCTAATGCAATTAGTTCTACAACTGCAGCATGCAGTTGATTTTCATCTCTTGAAGGGGCCGTACATCCCTCAAGGTAACTTACATAACTTGATTCATCAGCTATTAATAAGGTTCTTTCAAATTGACCTGTTCCAGCTTGATTTATTCTAAAATAAGTAGATAATTCCATTGGACACTTAACTCCTTTTGGTATGTAGCAAAATGATCCGTCAGAAAAAACTGCAGAATTAAGTGCTGCAAAATAATTATCTCTTTTAGGAATGACAGTACCTATATACTTTCTTACAAGTTTAGGGTGGTTCTTTATGGCATCAGAAATTGAACAGAAAATTATTCCTTTTTCTTCTAGGGTATCTTTAAAAGATGTGGCAACTGATACAGAGTCAACAACAACATCCATTGCAACTCCACTTAATCTTTTTTGTTCATCAATTGAAATCCCAAGCTTATTAAATGTCTTTAAAAGCTCTGGGTCTACTTCATCTAAAGATTTAAGATCTGGTTTTTTCTTTGGAGCGGAATAATAAGAAATTCCTTGATAATCAGGCTCTTTATATTTGAGGTTCGACCAAGAAGGTTTTTTCATACCTTTCCATATTTTAAATGCATCCAGTCTCCATTCTGTCATCCATTTTGGTTCATTTTTTTTCTTTGAAATGGCTACAACAATTTCTTCACTAAGTCCCACAGGAAAAGTTTCAGAATCTATGTCTGTGTAGAAACCATATTCATATTCTTTAGTTTCAAGTTGTTTCTTTAATTCTTCTTCAGTATAAGCCATAAGTAACCTCTAAACATTAGCAAATATACAATTAAATCAAGGTTTTTTAAATATTTTTAAGTGTTAATAAATCTATAATTATCTTAGAAATTATGACCATATTTAACAGATCATTTAGCTTAAATTTGAAAAATGGATGATACAAATAATCAAGAGGAAAAAGACCTTTCTAAAATTAGTGAAGCTGAACTAATAAAAAAGATTACTAAGTCTTTCAAGAACACTAATAAATCAACCATTATTGATATTGGGGATGATGCTGCATTATTAAAGTTTGATAATACCAATGTAGCAATCTCACAAGATATCTTAGTAGAAGGTGTACATTTTGACTTATCCTACACGCCTCTTAAACATTTAGGTTATAAAAGCGTTATTGTTAATATATCAGATATTATATCAATGAACGTAAAACCTTCACATATTTTGGTATCAATTGCAGTTTCAAATAGATTTAAGATTAATGCTCTTGAAGAATTATATGAAGGAATTAATTTAGCTTGTAAGAATTATAATATTGATTTAATAGGAGGAGATACTACATCTTCTAATAAAGGCTTAATGATTTCGGTAACGTGTATAGGCAATTCAACAACCAGAAAAATTATTGAAAGAGGCGGTGCTAAAATTGATGACTTATTAGTAGTGTCTGGTGACTTAGGGGCTGCTTACATGGGTCTTCAAGTTTTAGAAAGAGAGAAGAATGTTTTTGAAGTTAACCCAAATTCTCAACCTGATCTTAGTCAATACACATATTGCATACAAAGACAATTAAAGCCTGAGGCTAGAGTAGATGTTATTGATTATCTGGAGGAGTTAAAAATTATTCCAACTTCTATGATTGATATAAGTGATGGCCTATCTACAGAAATTAATCATTTGTCTTCAGCCTCAGGATTATCATTTCATATAGTTGAGGATCAAATTCCAATATCTGATAATACAAAAACCATATGTGAAGAATTTAAAATTGACACCTCTGTAGCATCTCTAAACGGAGGTGAAGATTATGAGCTTTTATTTACTACTTCAAAAAAAAATCTAAAAAAAATTCAACAATCTGACTACCTATCAGTTATTGGGACTTGTGTAAATAAAAAGAACGATAATTGTATGATTACTAGTTTAGGTCAGAAAATTAATATTAATAGTTCTGGTTGGGATTCTTTTAGTGTCAATAATTAACCAAGAGCTACGTCAAGTGTCATCATTATTATAAAGCCGCCTATAAAACCAAGAGTAGCAATATCAGTATATTTATCTAATTGAGTCTCTGGGATTACCTCTTCTACTACAACAAATATCATTGCACCTGCAGCAAATGCTAGGGCATATGGAAGTATAGGTGTAAAGAATGTAACAGCAAGTGCGCCTATAACTCCAGCAACTGGTTCAACGATTGCAGATAGTTGCCCATACCAAAAACTTTTTCGTTTACTTAATCCTGACCTTCTAAGTGGCATTGCAACGGCAATGCCCTCTGGAAAATTCTGAAGACCAATACCAAACGCTAATACAACAGCTCCTGCAATTGATGCTTCAGGAATACCAGCTGCTACTCCACCAAATAATACTCCTACTGCAAGACCCTCTGGAATATTGTGAAGAGTAACTGCAAGTGTAAGAAGAGTTGTTCGCCTCCATGGAGTCTTTATCCCTTCTGGTTCTTTAAAATTTATATGAATATGAGGAAGAACCTTATCAACTCCAAATATAAATAATGCACCTAATCCAAAACCAATAGCTGCAGGCATAACTTTAATAAAACCATCACCAGCACTCATTTCAATAGCAGGAAATAATAGGCTCCAGAAGCTAGCTGCAACCATAATGCCTCCAGTAAATCCAAGCATACCATCTAAAGCCATCCTACTCATTGTCTTAAATAAGAAAACAGTTGAAGCTCCTAGCGCAGTAACTCCCCAGGTAAAAAGTGTCGCATATAAAGCTCCAACAACAGGGTTTAAACTTGAAAAGTATTCAATTATTTGGTCCATCTTTGTATATTAGAAATCAATTCTGCAAAACTATAAAATTTAAACAGCTTGGAGAAATATGACTATATAATTTGTGGTGGTGGTGCGTCAGGTTTATTACTTTCAAATGCATTTATTAAAGATGAATTCTTCAATGATAAAAAAATACTAATTATTGAAAGAGATAGTAAAACTTTAAATGACAAAACATTTGGTTTTTGGAATGATAAAGAATCTGTACTTGATGATATGGTTTTTAAAGAGTGGGAGTTCGCAGAATTTAAAGATTCAAGTTCTTACAATACATTTTTACTTAAACCATATAAGTATAAAATGATAAAATCAGATCAATTTTATTTACACATTAGAAACAAAATATTAAAAGCTTCAAATTTTAAATATTTAAATTCTAATATTAATGAAATTGATGAAAAAAATAGAATAGTTAAAACGGATGATGGTGAATTTAGTTCTTCAATTATTTTTTCAAGTATTTATAATGAAGTTGATTTCAAAAAATATCCCTTGTTAAAACAACATTTTATCGGATGGACTATTGAGACTAAAAGCAAGAGTTTTGATGACAACAAAATAACTTTTATGGATTTTAGTGTTGATCAAAAAGATGAAATTAGATTTATGTACATATTACCATTTTCAAAAAACAAAGCCTTGGTTGAATATACTCTATTCTCAAAAGAGTTAATAAGTGATAATGAATATGAAAAAGAAATTAAAAGTTATCTTAAAAAAAATAATATTATAAATTATTCCGTTAAAGATAAAGAAAAGGGTATGATCCCCATGACATGTTACCCTTTCTTTGAGAATAATACGGATAATTATTTTCAAATTGGAACTGCTGGTGGATGGTCTAAACCAAGCACAGGTTACACCATCAAAAATTCAATAAAAAAAATCGATATTATAGTTTCGTCCTTGAAACAAAAGAAACCTTTATCAAAAATTAGATTTAAAAATAGATTTTGGTATTATGACCTTTTATTTTTGGATGTTTTAATTGCTTCAAAGGGTAAAGGATCTAAAGTTTTTTCTGACCTATTTAAAAATAACGATCCAATAAAAATATTTAAATTTTTAGATGAAAAAACATCAGTTATAGAAGAGCTTTCTATATTTCTCTCAGTTGATATTAAGACTTTTGTTAGGTCTTTATTTAAAAGAATTTCAAATCTCTCTATTTAATAGAGTTTTAGAAAATTGATTCAACTTTCTCTTGGTATCGTTATCTAATTCTAGCTTGTTAATTAGTTGATCCGCTTTGTCAAAATAAACTTTAACTTTATTTTTTACATATTTCAATGCACCCGAAGTTTCATAAAATAATTTGATAGAATTAATTTTTTCCGATTCGGCTATTTCATTAGAATTAAAAATATTTTCAAATTCTAATTTCTTTTCTGACTCTAATTTTAAGTTTGTGAAAAGATATAATAAGGTTTTCTTCTTTTCTATAATATCCCCCCCTATTTTTTTTCCAAACTTTTCCTGATCTCCAAAGCAATCGAGTAAATCATCTTCTAATTGAAAAGCTATCCCAAGATTCAATCCTATTTCATATAATAGATTAGTATTTAAATCATTAGCCTCTGCAACAATACCTCCAAACATAAATGAACAGCCTATGAGAACTGCTGTTTTATTTTTAATCATCTCAAAATATTCATTCTCTGTAATGTCATTTTTAGATGCAAAATCCATATCTGCTTGTTGGCCTTCACAAACTAGTCTTGATATTTCAGTAAGTTTTTTTGATAAATGTATATATTTTGAGTCTTGATATTGGTTTAAAACCTCGTATGAGATTATAAGCATTACGTCTCCAGATAAAATCCCAGTATTATTATCCCATTTTGAATTTATAGTCTTTTTACCTCTTCGCAACATAGAATTATCCATGATATCATCATGTGCCAAAGTGAAATTGTGAAAAATTTCTAACGCTGCTGCTGCTGGAAGTGTGTCAGATATTTTACCCCCCAAAAGTTCAGATACATTTAATGCTATTATTGGTCTTAATCTTTTACCCCCTGATTCTAAAAGATATTTTACAGGATTGTATAGGTTTTCTGGTTTAGTATATTTTAGTTCTTTTTTTAGGTAATCCTCAAAAATTTTAATGTATTCAGTCATTCTTATTAATTGATTCAAAAATAAATATACTTTTTAATTAATTGTTAATTTTTTATTAATCATTTGTTTAATTCAATTGTTTAAATTTAATTTGCAGTCATTTTAATCATGAAGAAAGAATATTCTGAAACTGAAATAAAAATTAAAACTGCGGCTAAATCTCTTTTTTTAAAAAAGGGTTATAGTGCTACAACTACCAGAGAGATTGCAAAGGAATCTGACATTAACCTAGCACTGTTAAATTATTATTTCACAAGTAAATGGAAATTATTTGAAATAATAATGTTCGAGACTCTTTTCGATTTCTTAAGTAAAATGGTAGAGGTCTATAATGATGAAAAAACTTCATTAGAAGAAAAAATTAAACTCACCTGTGAGAAATACATAGACATGACGATAGCTGAACCCCTACTTCCAACTTTTGTATTAAATGAACTAAAAAACAATCCTACTTCCTTTTTAAAAATGCCATCAACTAAAATGATCATGAAGTCAAGGCTTGTTGCACAATATCAAGAAGGGGTAAAAAAAGGAATATATAATAAAGTAGAGCCAATCCATTTTGTAACAAATATCATGAGCTTAATAGTTTTCCCATTTATGTGTAGCCCAATATTAAAGAAGATGGAGAAGCTTAATACAAAGGAGTTCAATACACTTATGCTTGAGAGAAAAAAATCAATCCCTAAATGGATAATCAAAATGATAAAAAAATGAGAAAACTTTTATTAGTAATATTTATATCAAACATATGTTATTCTCAATCAGAGGTGGTTAGCTTAAGCATAGAAGATGCTGTAAAATATGGAATTGAAAATAACAGAAATTTAAAGAATGCGGAGAGAGAAATACAAATGGCATATCAGGAAAGGTGGAAAACTATCGCAATCGGACTGCCTAATGTATCACTAGATTTAAACTATTTAAATAACTTAGAACTCCCAACTTCATTAATTCCTGCTGAATTTTTTGGGGGAAACAAAGGAGATTTTTCTGAGATTCAGTTTGGCACAGAACAGACTGCGATTGGATCTGTTAGAATGGAGCAATTGTTATTTGATGGTTCATGGTTAGTTGGTTTGGAATATAGTAAAATCTTTCTTGCAACTTCTGAGAATTTTTATGAAAAAACATTGCTGGAAGTAAGAGAAGGCATTGTTAAACTGTATAGTCTTGTTGCCACCCTCAATGAAGGAATCTCTCTTTTAGAAAACAACCTTGAAAACTTCAAAAAAGATCTTAATGAGGTAAATGAACTATACAAAAATGGGTTTCAAGAGGAAGAGAATGTAGAACAAATAAGGATAACACTTGCACAAGCAGAGCTTTCTTTACTTCAGGCAATTAAAACTAGAGACAACCAAATAAATCTTTTAAAATTAGTTTTAGGCATAAATATTAATGATGAATTGGTTCTTGTAACATCATTAGATGACTTTATAGGAAATAATGTAGTTTTTGGAAATTCATTTGAAGATTTTGACACAGATAAAAATGTTGATATAAAAATTTCACAAAATATGTTTGATACAAAAAGAATTGAATACAAATTGGAAAAATCAAAACAGCTACCAAAGATTTCTGGTTTCGTCAGTGGAACATATACTGGATACAATAATGAATTTAACTTCACTGATAAATCACAAAGTTGGTTTGGCTCCTCAGTTGTAGGTGTTAATTTAGAAATTCCATTATTCAATGCAAATAGGATGAACGTATCATCTCAAAAGGCCAAGATTGCTATGGAACAAGCTAGAGCAAACCTTGAGGAGCAAGAAGAAAAGACTCAGGCTGAAGTTATACAAAAGCTTAATGACTATCAATTGGCTAACAAATCTCTTAGTGTTAATGAACAAAACATGAATCTAGCCATCTCAATTGAAGATAAGAATTCAATAAAATTTTTTGAAGGCTTAGTTTCATCATTTGAACTTAGACAAGCGCAAATTCAATTATTAGATTCACAACAAAAATATTTGAATTCTGTGATAGAATTGATTTCAATTAAAACCGAATTAGAAACTTTATACAACAATTAATCATGAATAAACTCTACGCATTATTTATAGTTACAATAATAATTGGATGTGACTCGTCAAGAAATTTATCTATAGAAAGTCTTATAGAAAACAAAGATTTGGATGAATTAAAAAAAAGGAAAAAAGAATATGTAGATCAAATGAACATAATGAAAGTTGAACTAAACGAGATAAACAATGGTATTTCCTTTTTAGATGAAAACGAAAGACTTACTCTTGTATCAGATTATGAGATTAAACAGCAAGAGTTTAACAGTTACATTGAGACTCAAGCAAATCTTAAAACCAGAAAAAATATTCTAATTCTTTCTGAGTTCCAAGGTACATTAGAACGAGTTTTTGTAGAAGAAGGTCAAGAAGTAAGGAAAGGTGCTTTATTAGCTCAAATTAATGACTCTGGTCTTCAAGAACAATTAGAGCAGTTGGTAATTCAGACAAATTTTGCAAAAGAAAATTTTGAAAGGGTTCAAAGGCTTTGGGATAACAATATTGGATCTGAAATGCAATACCTAAAAAGTAAAGCAGATTATGAAACAAGTCAAAAGGGAGTTGAACAAATGAGAGACATGCTCTCAAAAACAAAAATTTATGCACCATTTGATGGAACAATAGATGAGATTATATCAAATCCAGGATCTAATTTAATACCTGGAATTAGTCAAATACTTAGATTAGTAAACCTTGAAAAAGTTTATGCGGAGGCATTTGTGTCTGAGAAGTATATATCTAATGTTAATACCAAAACGGAGGCATTAGTTAGAATTCCTCTTTTAGGTAAAGAAATAAAATCAGTTATTACTCAAACTGGTAACTTTATAAACCCAAATAACAGGACATTCCGCATTGAAGTGCCTGTTGAAAATCCCGATAAAAAAATAAAGCAAAACTTAGACGCCAAGATTAGAATAAACATCTACAAAAAAGATGATGCATTGGTAGTACCGTTAAGAATAATCAGAGAAGATGCCTCTGGAGAGAATTATTTGTATGTAATGAATGAAGATGTAAAAGAGGGGGTATATATTACTAAAAAAACATATGTAAAACTTGGTAATAAAAGCAATAAAGATGCTGAAGTGGTTGACGGGCTAAATGTAGGTGATTTAATTGTTCTTGAAGGAGCTAATATTGTAGAGGACTCTCAAAGAGTTAAACTAATCAAATAGAATGAATAAAAAAAACAGGGAGTTTTTTCTCTCAAGTTGGGCAATAGAGAATAAAACCATTATATATATTTTAATGGTTATTTTTCTTATCTCAGGAATTACTGCATACAATACAATGCCAAGAGAACCATTTCCTGAAATAAATACTACAAATGTTTTTGTCGCAACAGTTTTTCCAGGAAACAGTGCTGAAGAGATTGAGAAACTAGTCACTAACCCATTAGAAGAGGAAATAAAGGGAGTTAGAGGTCTTGTTGAACTTGAATCGAGCTCATATGAAGGTATATCAGTAATAAATGTTGAGTTTGATGATGAGGTATTAATTGAAGTGGCGAGGCAGCGAGTAAAGGATTTAGTTGACAATGTAACTGTAAGGGATGACTGGCCTACTTTTAACAATTCAAAAATTGATCCAAGTGTTACAGAGTTCGACTTTGCTGAGAGATACCCAGTACTCAATATAACTTTATTAGGAGATTATACTGTTGAAGAGTTAAAAAAATATGCTGAATATCTTGAACTCAGAATTGAGAGGTTACCTGAAATCAAATCTGTAGAAATTAGAGGGCTTCAAGATTTTGAGGTAGAGATTGCTGTGGATCCTTTTATGATGAATTCCACCAAAACAAGTTTTACAGATATAATATCATCAATATCTCAAGAAAATGTTACAATTTCAGCTGGAAACATTGTTTCAGACGGTCAAAGAAGAAATGTTAAGATTGTTGGAGAAATTTCGTCTCCTGATGAGTTAGAAAATATTATTGTTAATACAAACAAAGGTCCAGTTTACCTAAAAGACGTTGCTTCTGTTTCATTTAAGGAGAAAGAGGCAACATCATATGTAAGGTACTTTGAGAAAAAAACTGTAGGTCTAGAAGTTATTAAAAGAGGTGGAGAAAATGCAATTTTTGCATCTAATTCAATTAGAGAAATAATTGATAAGGCTAAAGTAAATTTTCTTCCTTCAAATCTAGAAGTTAATGTGATTAACGATCAATCTGACTATACCATAAATTCAGTTAATGACTTAATGAATAACCTAATATTTGGGATAATCTTAGTCGTTTCTGTTATCACATTCTTTTTGGGAATTAGAAATGCTCTATTTGTTGGTTTTGCAATACCAATGTCAATGTTCCTATCATTATTTTTTCTGTCCTTATTTGGATTTACCCTCAACAGAATGGTACTATTTGGATTGGTAATGGGGCTAGGACTTTTAGTTGATAATGGAATAGTTGTAGTGGATAATATTTACAGACTCATGAAAGAAGAGGGGCTTTCAAGAATTCAAGCTGCAAAACTTGGAATTGGTGAAGTAGCGCTTCCTATAATTGTTTCTACAGCAACAACAATTGCTGCTTTTATACCACTTGGAACATGGCCAGGAATTATAGGAGAGTTTATGATTTATTTTCCAATTACACTTTCTGCAATTCTTGGTTCATCTCTAATTGTAGCAATCTTTTTCAATTCAATGCTTGTGTCAAATTTCATGACGGTTGAAGAAAATGAGTTAAATAATAAAAACCTTTACAGGGCCACATATTTTTTAGGAAGTATTGGAATTATTTTTCTGATTTTTAGTTCAACTAGGATCTTTGGCTCACTATTTCTATTGATAACTATTTTTCTTTGGCTTTATAAAATATTATTAAAAAAACAGATTGATAAATTCAAGGATAAAATTTTACCAGTATTAGAAAATAACTATTCAAAATTTTTAGCATATGCATTATCTGGTATTAAGCCATATCTATTTATTTCAGGTACTTTCGGAATATTTATCTTCTCTATTTTTTTAATGGGTATTTTCCCTCCTAAAATCGAGTTTTTTCCAGATAATGAGCCCCAACAAATTTTAGTTTCTGTTGAATACCCAGAAGGAACGGACATATTAAAAACAAATGAGACATCAAGACTTGTTGAAAACGAAATATACAGCGTTATCAATAACCCAAAGTATTTAGATACGAACTATAATTTTTTAGTTGAATCATCAATTACAAATGTTGGAGATGGAGCATCAGATTCCTCCTTGGGATCAGGGGGAACTCCTCATAAATCTCTAATAACCATGACAATGAGGGAATTCAAATATAGAAGAGGTTTATCAAGTGAAGATCTTAGAAAAGAGATACAACTAAATTTGATTGAAAAATTTCCTGGAATTGCAATTTTAGTTGAGAAAGACTCTCAAGGTCCTCCCTCTAGTTATCCTGTTAATATTGAGATATACGGTGACGACTATGAGCAGCTTATTGAGACTGCTATTTCGATGAAAAATTTCTTAAATCAGGAAAATATAGAAGGTATTGAACAATTAAAAATAGATGTAACCAAGAGTAAACCTGGCTTAGAATTCTTGGTTGATAAAAAGAAGGCTGGAGAATTAGGTATTCCTGCTGGCCTTGTAGGTCAAACTATTAGAAATTCAATAATTGGTACCAAAGCTGGAGTCTTTAAACTCGATGGCGAGGATTATGAGATTAATGTTAGATTTGAAAATGAGTTTAAAAATGATTTAAGTTCAATACTAAATCAAAATATAATATTTAGAGACCAATCTTCAGGAGTTATTAAAGAAGTTCCAGTAGCATCTGTTGTTCAAGAAAAAAATACTGCAGCATTTAATGCAATTAAACATATAGATTTACAAAGAGTTGTTACCCTATACTCTTCAATTTTAGCAGGTTCTAATGCAAATCAAATTGTTAACACAGCAGAAATAGCTTTAAGTGGATTTGAGACACCTGAAAATGTAAGTTTCAAGTTCACTGGAGAAATTAAGGAACAAGAAGAAAATCAAGAATTTTTATCTTCAGCTCTTTTGACTGCTATTTCTCTTATAATTTTATTGTTAGTCTTTCAATTTAATTCTGTTTCGAAACCATTGATTGTTCTAATTTCAATCATATTAAGTTTTACAGGTGTTTTTCTTGGGATAGTTATTTTTAATTTAACGTTTAGTATTTTGATGACAATGCTTGGTATCATATCATTAGCTGGAATAGTAGTAAATAACGCTGTTGTATTAATAGACTACACAGACCTATTATTCAAAAGAAAAAAAATTGATTTGAATCTATCAAAAAAGGAATTAATTGACAAAGATTCAGCTCTTGAACTAGTTAAAATAGCGGGAAAGGCCAGGCTCAAACCAGTTTTATTAACTGCCATTACAACAATTTTTGGTTTAGTTCCTCTTGCTGTTGGTCTTAATATTGATTTCTTCACTTTACTATCAGATTTTAATCCAAATATCTATTTTGGAGGTGATAACGTAATTTTTTGGGGACCTCTTGCTTGGACTGTTATTTTTGGAATCACTTTTGCAACTTTTCTAACCTTAGTTATTGTTCCAACAATGTACTTCTTAATACATCTTGGTCGAATCAAACTAAAAAATATCTAGTTATATTTACATATAATTTTTATGAATCGAACTAACAATTGTGGGGAACTATCTAAAGCTAACATTAATCAAAATGTAAAACTTTCTGGTTGGGTAAATAAGGTTAGAGAAAAAGGCTTTATTATTTGGATCGACTTAAGAGATAGGTATGGCGTTACACAATTAGTATTTGATAAAGAGAGATCAAGTGAAGAGCTATTTGATGCAGCCAGTAAAATTGGTAGAGAGTTTGTAATTGAAATTGAAGGAACTGTTATAGAAAGAAAAAATATTAATGAAAAAATAAGTACAGGAGAAATAGAAATTCTTGTATCAAATCTTAAAGTTCTAAACAAATCTCTAGTTCCACCATTTACTCTTGAAGATGAATCAGATGGCGGTGAAGAATTAAGAATGAAATACAGGTATCTTGACATCAGAAGAGAACCAGTAAAGGAAAATTTAATTTTTAGGCACGAGTTATCACTTGAAGTGAGAAATTATCTTTCGGATAATGGATTCATTGATATTGAGACTCCATGTTTGATTAAGTCTACCCCAGAAGGTGCAAGAGACTTTATTGTTCCAAGTAGACTTAACCCTGAACATTATTATGCATTACCTCAATCACCTCAAATTTTCAAACAGTTGTTGATGATAGGTGGACTTGATAAATATTATCAAATTGTAAAATGTTTTAGAGATGAGGATTTAAGAGCTGATAGACAACCCGAGTTTACTCAAATTGACTGTGAAATGTCTTTTGTAAATCAAGAAGATATTTTTAAGCAATTTGAAGGATTAATGTCCAGATTATTTTCTAAATTTTTAAAACAAGATAATGTTAAGTTTGAAAGAATGACCTATAAAGATGCCATAGAAAATTATGGGATTGACAAACCTGACCTTCGATATGATATGAAAATCACTGATATAACAAATGAAGTAAAAGGTAAAGGTTTCCAAGTTCTAGATACCAATGAATTTTCATGTTGTATTAAAGTTGAAAATAAATCTGAACTTACGAGAAAAGAGATTGATAGCTTAACTGAATGGATTAAAAGACCACAAATTGGAGCTACTGGACTATTGTGGATTAAACATAATGTAGATTCTTCAGTAAAATCCTCATTTGATAAGTTTTTTTCAGAAGAAAATTTAAAAATAGTTATAGAAAAAGTATCTTCTAAGCCTGGAGATATAATATTTATTTTATCTGGTAACAAGACGGAATCTTTGACTCAAATTGGCTCATTAAGGATAGAACTTGCAAAAAGATTTGAATTGATTAATTATGAAAAAATTTGCCCAATTTGGGTTACCGATTTTCCACTTTTTGAATGGGATGAGGATGAAAAAAGATTTTTTTCCATGCATCATCCTTTTACATCAGCTAAACCTGAACATATAAAATTGTTAGACACAGAGCCTGAAAAAGTTATTGCAAATGCATATGATTTAGTTCTAAATGGAAATGAAATAGGCGGTGGATCAATAAGAATTCATGATTTTGATACCCAAATAAAAATATTTGAACTATTAGGTATGAGCAAAGAAGAATATACAAGTCAATTTGGGTTTTTAATTGATGCATTAAAATATGGAGCACCACCTCACGGAGGTATTGCATTTGGGCTTGATAGACTTGCAGCAGTTCTTAAAGGAAAAGATGTAATCAGAGATTTTATAGCCTTCCCAAAAAATAATTCTGGTAAAGACCTTATGATTGATGCTCCATCAAGGTTAACTAAAGAACAATTAAAAGATTTATCAAATTAAACCACTTGAAATTTTTAGTTAAAATATTATCATATATAGTCTTTATTGGAGTATTTATTGGAATATTCTCTAAAGAAATTTTAGGAGAACAAATCGGAGATATTATAATTGGTGTTTCAGTCCTTACTGGAACCTTTATATTTATGCCCTTATTTCTTGCCTTAAGATGGAAGGGGAAAAAATTAAAAGATTATACACTAAGTGAGGAAAATATTAGAAAAATGAGAGAAAAAGCTGATGAATTTTAATCTCTAATCTTTTTGAAAAACTTATCTAGTAAATCTTTAGATTCACTTTCCATAATACCAGAAATAGTTTTAATTTCCCTGTCTATTTCTAAATTATAGCTTGAAAAACCCCTTTTTTTATCTGAAGCTGCATAAACTATAGTGTCAATTTTAGACCAATATATTGCACCATAACACATTAAGCATGGCTCTAGGGTGCAATAAAGAATACATTTATTTAAATTCTTAGTGTTTAAAAAGTTTTGTGCAGATGTAATTGCAATAAGTTCAGCATGTGCAGTTGAATCATTAAGCAGCTCAACCATATTTGATGATTTAGAAATGATTTCATTCTCATATACAATAACACAACCAACCGGAACCTCATCTTTATAAAAGGCGTAGTTTGCTTCTTCAAATGCTTTTTTCATAAAATAATTATGATCTTTTTTCATATTGCTAATTTACAAAATAGGTGTATTGATTTTTCGAATATATATCTTTGTATATTGACATAAATTTTTTTCACAGTTTTAATGGAAAGTTCAAAAAAGCTTTTTTTACTTGATGCTTATGCACTAATATACAGGGGTTATTATGCATTTATTAAAAATCCTAGGATCAATTCAAAAGGGACTGATACTTCTGCAATATTAGGATTTATGAACTCTCTTTTGGAAATAATTAGAACTCAAAATCCAGATTACATTGCTGTAGCTTTTGATAAAGGTGGGTCAATTACAAGGTCTGAAATGTTTACTGAATATAAAAGTAATAGAGATAAAACTCCAGAACCTATATTGGTTGCTATACCATATATTAAAGAGATACTAAAATCTATGAATATATCTATTCTTGAAAAAGAAGGATATGAGGCAGATGATATAATTGGAACTGTTGCTAAAGATGCAGAGAAAAATAATTTTAAAGTATATATGGTAACACCAGATAAAGACTTTGCCCAACTTGTATCAGATAACATTTTCCTCTGTAAGCCAGCCAGAATGGGTAATAGTATGGAAATATGGGGTGTTGACGAGGTTAAGGAAAGGTTTGAAGTAGACTCACCAGAGCAAGTAATTGATTATTTAGGAATGATGGGAGATTCGGTTGATAATATTCCTGGACTACCAGGGGTTGGGGATAAAACTGCAAAAAAATTTATAAAAGAATATGGCAATTTAGAAACACTTCTTGAAAATTCACATGAAATCACAGGTAAACTTGGGGAAAAAATTGCAGATAATAAGGAGCTTGGAATTTTATCAAAAAAACTTGCAAAAATAATTCTTGATGTCCCTGTAAAATATGAGTTAAATGACTTTGAATTATCTGATCCTGATAATAAAAGTGTCATGAAAATTTTTGATGAGCTTGAATTTAGAAGAATGAAAGAGACTTTTTATAAAATTTTTGGATTTGAAGATTCCAATGGTGATGTTCAAGAATTAGTTCAGGGGAATTTATTTGGTGAAAATAATCAAACTCATGATAAATCAAACTTCAGCAAGAGTGATTCTTACTATCAAAGAATTGATTCAAGTCAAGAGTTAGAGTATTTGGTTAATAAACTATTAATGCAAAAAATTGTTGCATTTGATACTGAAACAGAAGGGTTAGACTCACTAGATACTGAAATTGTCGGAATTTCATTTTCATGGATAGAAAAAAAGGGGTTCTATGTTCCAATTGAAAACAGTAAGTCTCTTCAAAAAGAATATTTTGAAATTATGAGGCCTTTTTTTGAAAATAAAGAGATAACTAAAGTTGGCCATAATCTTAAGTTTGACATTAAGGTATTATTTAAATATAATATTGAAGTCTCAGGACCACTATATGATACTATGGTAGCTCATTACCTAATCAACCCCGACATGAGACATAATCTTGATACCTTATCTGAATCTTACTTAAACTACTCTCCAATATCAATTGAGAGCCTTATCGGCAAAAGGGGGAAAAACCAAGGGTCTATGAGAGATGTTTCTATTGAAAAACTAACTGATTATGCAGCTGAAGATGCTGATCTTACTCTTCAATTAAAGCAAATTTTTGATGAAGAGATGAAAACAAACAAGGTTGAGGAAATATTTTGGGATATTGAGGTTCCAATGATCCGTGTTCTTGCAGATATGGAAAAAGAGGGAATAAGCATAGATAGTAGATACTTAAATAATTTAGACAAAGTATTTGAATCTGAGCTTGATAAATTAAAAAGTGGAATTTTTGAAAAATCTGGTGAAGAGTTTAATCTTAATTCTCCAAAGCAACTTGGGGATATTTTATTTGATAAGTTGAAATTAGTATCAAAACCAAAAAAAACTAAAACTGGACAATACTCTACTTCAGAAGAGGTTTTATCTAGTCTAGCTAATGAACATGAAATTATAAGGAGCATATTAGAATGGAGATCATTAGATAAACTTCAAAATACTTATGTTAGATCTTTGCCAAATGAAGTAAGTTCTAGAACAGGTAGGATTCATACAAAATTTAATCAGACTGTTACAACTACTGGTCGTTTAAGTAGTAATAATCCTAATCTACAGAATATACCGATCAGGACAGAAAATGGGCAAAAAATTAGAGAAGCATTTATTCCAAAAAATCAAGATTTTGAGCTTCTAGCTGCTGATTATTCTCAGATTGAATTAAGAGTAATAGCATCAATAAGTAAGGATAAGAGTATGATTGATGCATTCGTTAAAAATCAAGATATTCATACCATAACTGCCTCAAAAATTTATAATGCAGATCCAGAAAATATCACAAGAGAACAAAGAGGCAACGCTAAAACCGTAAATTTTGGAATAATATATGGTGTTTCTGCATTTGGACTAAGCCAACAGACAAACTTATCAAGATCTGAATCAAAGATTATGATTGATAATTATTTTGAAAATTATCCTGGACTAAAAGATTACATGTCCAGTCAGATTGATTTTGCAAGAAATAAAGGTTATGTAGAGACTATAATGGGAAGAAGACGATATTTACAGAATATTAACTCACAAAACAATATGTTGAGGAGTGGTGCTGAAAGAAATGCTATCAATGCACCCATTCAAGGAAGCGCTGCTGATATTATCAAAATTGCAATGATAAGAATTCATGAAAAGTTCAAAGAGCAGTCCTTAAAATCAAAAATGTTACTTCAGGTTCATGATGAGCTTGTTTTTGATGTACATAAATCAGAAAAAGATATGGTTAAGAAAATAGTCCAAGATACTATGGAATCTGCTGTACAACTTGATGTTCCCCTTAAAATTGACTTAGAATTTGGAAAAAACTGGTTAGAGGCACATTAATTAAAAAAAAGTTTTTTTAAAATTTTTTATAATTGTACATTTGCACGCCTAGATTTAATCTATTATGACTAAAACAAGTTATAAAACTATATCTGCTAATAGTAAAACAGTGAACAAAGAATGGGTACTTGTTGATGCTGCTAAATTACCATTGGGTAGGACTGCTTCAATAGTTGCTACTCTTTTAAGAGGAAAGCATAAGACTAACTTTACACCTCATGTTGATTGCGGTGATAATGTAATTGTTATAAATGCTGAGAAGGTTGAGTTATCTGGTGATAAGTGGAGTCAAAAACAGTATATTAGTCATACTGGGTATCCTGGCGGGCAAAGAATTATTACTGCTGATAAACTTCATAAAAAAAATAATATTAAGCTTGTTGAGAAGGCTGTTAAAGGTATGTTGCCCAAAAATAAGCTTGGTGCTGATTTATACAGAAACCTTAAAGTTTTTCCAGGTGCAGAACATAGTCATGAAGCACAGAAACCAAAATTAATTGACGTTAATAGTAAAATATAATGGAAGTAATTCACAAAATCGGAAGAAGAAAAACCTCTGTAGCTAGAATATATATGTCAGAAGGTAAGGGTAATATTACTGTTAACAAAAAAGACTACTCAGATTTTTTTAGTACAGCTGCATTACAATATAAAATTCTTCAGCCATTCAATTTAACGGAAACT
Source organism: uncultured Bacteroidota bacterium (assembly GCA_902622595.1). Taxonomy (GTDB): domain Bacteria; phylum Bacteroidota; class Bacteroidia; order Flavobacteriales; family Flavobacteriaceae; genus Marisimplicoccus. Next base: position 116,643 of record CACNQM010000004.1, on the reverse strand, counting down.
AAAGATAAATTTGATTTATCAGTTAGTGTAAAGGGTGGTGGTGTAAATGGACAAGCTGAAGCAATAAGACTTGCTATATCTAGAGCATTAGTTGAATTCAATGAAGAATTTAAATCTATATTAAAATCAGAAGGCCTAATGACTAGAGATCCTAGAATGGTTGAGAGAAAGAAATTTGGTCAAAAGAAAGCAAGAAAGAAATTCCAATTCTCAAAAAGATAAATTATGGCTAAGACAGACGTTAAAGAATTATTGGACGCAGGTGTACATTTTGGTCACTTAACAAGAAAGTGGAACCCAAATATGGCACCTTATATTTATATGGAGAGAAATGGTATTCATATAATCAATTTATACAAAACTGCTGCAAAACTCGAAGAATCTGTAAACGCAATAAAAAAAATAGTCCTTTCTGGTAGAAAAATTCTTTTTGTTGCTACAAAAAAACAAGCTAAAGATATAGTAGCTGAAAAAGCTGATTCAGTAAATATGCCATACATAACAGAAAGATGGCCTGGAGGAATGCTTACTAATTTTGTTACTATAAGGAAAGCTGTCAAAAAAATGAATGCAATTGACAGAATGAAAGCTGATGGTACTTTTGAGACCTTATCAAAAAAAGAGAAACTTCAAGTTGACAGACAAAGAGCTAAGCTTGAGAAAAATCTTGGCTCAATCTCTGATATGACAAGATTACCAGGTGCTATATTTGTTGTAGACACATTAAATGAAAAAATATCTGTTCAAGAAGCACAGAAATTAAATATTCCAATTTTTGCTATGGTTGATACAAATTCTGATCCTAATGAAGTTGACTTTATTATTCCTTCAAATGATGACGCATCAAAATCCATAGAGAAAATCTTAAACATAGTATGTAGTGCAATTAAAGAGTCATTGGAAGAAAGAAAGAAGGAAAAAGAAATTGATGAACAAAAGAAACTTGAAGAAGCTGAAGCTATATCTAATGCCGATGATACTGACGCTTCTAAAGAAGAATAACCTCTAAATTTTACCAAATTGAAAATAACTGCATCTGATGTAAATAAGTTAAGACAAGCTACAGGAGCTGGTATGATGGATTGTAAAAAAGCTCTTGAAGAATCCGGTGGAGACTTTGACAAAGCAATAGAAATACTTCGAAAGAAAGGGCAAAAAGTTGCTGCGAACAGGGCAGATAGAGAATCATCTGAAGGTGTTGTGTTAGCTAAAGTTAATTCAGATAATACATCTGGGATTATAATTTCTCTTAATTGTGAAACTGATTTTGTTGCAAAAAATGATGATTATGTTCAATTGGCTCAAAGATTATCTGATCATGCCCTAGGCTTCACTGATAAAGAATCTTTCTTAGACTCTGATTTTGAAGGTATGAAGGTTTCAGAAAAACTGTTAGAACAAACAGGTATTATTGGTGAAAAAATTGAAATAGGTTCTTTTGAGCATATATCTGCAAGCTTTGTAGGATCATACATCCATGCCGGGAACAAAATTGCATCAATTGTTGGTTTTTCAGAAAACTTTGATAATGCTAGTGATGTTGGTAAAGATTTATCTATGCAAATAGCTGCTATGAATCCAGTTGCTATAGATGAGAATGGAGTTAGCCAGGAAGTCATCGCTAAAGAAATTGAAATTGCTAAAGATCAGCTTAGACAAGAGGGTAAGCCGGAGGAAATGTTAGATAATATTGCTAAGGGCAAGCTTAAAAAGTTTTTCAAAGAAAACACTCTTATTAATCAGCAATTCATAAAGGACAGCAAAATAAGTATTTTACAATATATTAAAGGTTTCTCTGAATCAGTTGAAGTAACTGATTTTTCTAGAGTGGGAATATAATTGTTTGTTAATAGAAGCTTGCATTTAAGATACTACTATCCTAATTTTATTGAAAAATAATGAATCAAATTAAATCTATTTTCTCTTGGCTTAATAGTTTTCTGGAAAAAGCCAGAATCATAATGCTTAATATAGCTACAGCCATCGTTTTGATTTTTTTTATAATATTAATTTTTGGGCCAATAACATCTACAGAATCAGAAGTTAAAGATCCAAGTGGCAGAGTACTATTCATTGATCCTGTGGGAACTGTAGTTGACCAAGAAGTGTTTAGTTCAGATTTTCTGCTTGAAATTGCTACAGGATCCTCAACTGAACAAATTCAAACAAGAGATCTTATTCAATTAATAAGAGCTGCAGGCCAAGATGAAGATATTCCTGCTGTGCTTGTTGATTTCTCATCCACAAGCTTTGCTGGACCAACCACAGCGATAAATATTGCAAAAGAGTTGAAGTCACTTCGTGATTCAGGTAAAAGGGTAATTGCTTTCAATGATCGATTGTCTACTACTTCCTATCTCATGGCTTCTCAAGCATCTGAGATCTGGCTACATCCTGTTGGGAGTATAAGCATTAGAGGTATAGGGGGAGTTCGTGCTTATCAAAAGGAGCTTTATGAAAATTTAAAAATCAATTTTCACAATTATTCTCAAGGTGATTTCAAATCTGCAGTTGAGTCAAATACAAGAACTAACATGTCAGAAAATGACAAGATGCAAAGAGAAAATCTGCTCAATCCTATTTGGGATGAAATGAAATTCCTTATGGCACAGGGGCGTGGTATTGAAATAAATGATTTGCAATCTTTTGCAGATGAATACATCGGATTTTTTGGAGAGGCTGAAATTGGAAATATTGCCTATGCTTTAGAAAAAAATATTATTGATGGTACAAAATCATTTCCTGAATTTCGTAAGTATATGATTGAAGAATTTGGTTTAGATGAAGAAGCTGAAACGGAAACTTATAAAACTATTTCTTATAATGACTATAAGAAGCAAATAAATAAAGATTATTCTAATAGTGATAATCAAATAGCTGTAATAACTGTTGAAGGAGTAATCATGGAAGGAGAAATCATGCAAGGAGTTGCTGGAGCTAATGGTATAGTAAATCAAATAAGATCAGCTCATGAAGATGAAAATACAAAAGCTATTGTCTTCAGAGTCAATAGTCCTGGTGGATCTGTAATTGCCAGTGAAATGATGAGAGATGAGTTAATCGCTGCTAAAAGAAAAGGAATTAACGTGATTGTATCTATGGGGGACTATGCAGCATCTGGAGGAGTATACATCTCAACTCCAGCTGATTATATTTTTGCTGAACCCACAACAGTTACTGGCTCCATTGGAGTTGCAATTGCCATTCCAACATTTGAAAATGCTATGGATTACATTGGAGTAAATTTTGACGGAGTGTTTACCTCAAAGTACGCAGGCTGGGATCCTACTCAAGCCATTGATGATAATTTAGATAAAATTTTTGAAAGCTGGGGTGCTGATGTATACGATCGATTTGTCAACTTTGTAGCTGAGTCAAGATCTCAATCATATGAGGACATAATAAAGATTGCAGGTGGTAGAGTCTGGATTGCAAAAAGTGCTAAAGAAATTGGTTTAGTGGATGAGATTGGTGGAATTAATGATGCCATTACGTATGCAGCCAAAATATCAGAGTTAGAAGATTATAAAATTAAGTATTACAGTGAATCACCATCACCTGAGGCATTAATTCTCGAAGAATTAATTGAAAATTTTGATGTGTCTATTAGAGACACTAAAGTGTTATCAACACTCAACGGTATAGCAAAACTATATGAAACGTTAATAGGAATTCAAGAACCAAAAGCGTTATTAACTTGTAATGACTGTTTATTGAATCTTGATTAATTAAAAAGGTAGATCATCCTCTGTCAAATCACTTGGTGAATCTGTATCAGGCTCCATAGGCAGATCAGCAGGGGCTGAATCCATAACTTGATCATCTAGTGACTCTATTCTCCATCCTTGAATGGAATTGAAATATTTTATTCCTTGATCAGGACTTTCCCATTCTCTCCCTCTAATGTTAATTCCTATTCTTACAGTTTGACCTATATTGAAGTTATCTAGAAGTTCACAATTATTTTGAACAAATTCAATCAATATATGTTGAGGGTATTGATCCTCAGTTGTCAGGACTAATTCTCTTTTACGGAAACCGTTGTCTCCGTATGTTTTTATATCTCCAATAAGTTTTATTTTTCCTAGTAATTCCATTATATATAAGATTTTATTTTGTTCATTGTTTCAATAAATTGATTCTCTGTCATGTTAACTTTAGAATCAAAAGACATATCATTCATATTATTAATTGGGATAAGATGAACATGTACATGAGGAACCTCTAGTCCAATAACACTCATTCCAACTCTTTCGCAAACTACAGCTTTTTTTATTGCGTTAGCAATTTTTTTGGAAAAAATAACAAGTTCAGACAAAGTTTTATCATCCAAATCAAATATCTGATCTACCTCTTTTTTGGGTATACACAATGTATGACCTAAAGTGTTTGGATTTATATCCAAAAACGCAAGAAAGTTTTCATCTTCGTAGATTTTAAATGATGGTATCTCACCCGATATTATTTTTGAAAAAATTGATGCCATTATCTTGAAATTTCTAGAATCTCAAACTTAACATTCCCACTAGGTATCTCTATCTCTACAGAATCACCTGTCTTTTTACCTAGAAGTCCTTTACCAATTGGAGAATCAACAGATATTTTTCCTTTAGCAAGGTTTGCCTCGCTTTGTGCAACGAGCTTATATTCCATAACAGCTGAATTTGTTAAGTTCTTAATCTTTACTATTGAATGAACGAGTACTTTTGAAGAGTCTAATTTAGACTCATCAATAATTCTAGCATTTGAGAGAGTTTCTTCAAGTTTTGAAATCTCTAATTCAAGCATGCCTTGAGCCTCTTTTGCAGCATCATATTCTGCATTTTCACTTAAATCTCCCTTATCTCTTGCCTCAGCAATTGCTTGGGATGCTCTAGGTCTCTCCACATCTTTAAGCTGTGCTAATTTATCTCTTAACTCCTTCAAGCCTTTTTCAGTATAATATGAAATATTCCCCATATTCAATGCAAAAAAATCCCCTTTAATAGGGGATTATTATAACTAATTTACAAAATATTTAATTAAAACTTAACGTCCAAGCCTACAAGGATATTTATCCCTGATTGAGGATAATAATAGGTTCCTTCATAGGTTTTTATTTGATCGTCTTCTTGAATATCATATGAATAATAACCACCATATGCAGAGTATTTATAATCAAATAAATTATTGACCAAAACTTTAAACTTTATATCATCTGATATATTTGGTAAATCTATATCATGAACAAAATTTATATCATTTATAAAAAATGATTCTAGTTTAGAGATTGGTGAGTTGGTTTGAGCAAAAAATTGTTCACTTACATATTTTGATCGCAATGAAATTAACACTTTTTTATTTGGATTGAAGTTTAAAATGTTGTTAACAATTAAATTAGGTGAGTAAGCTAAATCAGTGTTCCCAAAATTTTTCAGATTTCCATCAAATGTTGAATAAAAATTCTTATTCTTATTTTCACTAAGAGAGAAATTTGTTTCAATATTTAATTTGTTATTTAGCTTGATACTACTATCAAACTCTATTCCAACTCTATATGACTCACCAATATTTCTTCTAATTTCATACCCATTTATATCACGTTGACCAGTTAATACAAGCTGATCTTCATAAATCATATAAAATGCATTTAGAGATAAAGCCAAATTATTTGAATTTAACTTCCAACCTAATTCGAAATCATCCAATTTTTCTTCATTTGGATTCCCATTAGCATAATCAGTTCGTGTTGGCTCTCTATGAGCTCTAGCAAATGAGAAAAAAAGATTGTTATTATCATTTAAATCATAGAATAGTCCAAATTTTGGATTGAAAAAATTAAAAGACTTATCAAGATTTTCAAATCCATCTTCTATGTAACCAGTTAAAGTTGAATTAGCAGAAATACCTGCCTCATATTTAATATTTCTAAATTGTAAGTCTCCATAAAGTGTTAGTTTGTCCGTAATGTAATAATCTATTTTTGCATAAATGTTAAACTCTCCTTTATCACCAAAATCATCATAAAAATTTTCTTTAAAATCATATTGATTAACTGTAGAATTTATTTGATCATACCATAGATACTCTCCATAGTGTAGACCGTTATAATTATTTAATGAGCCTCCAATATTTGCATTAAAGTCCTCTGTTCTTTTATTTAGACTGTATAAAATGCCATAAAAATCATTGTCTAACCATCTTCTGTCAATGTAATCTGATGATCCATATCCAAGGTTATAGTTCTCGAAAAAACCTTTTCCATTTGTGAAATGAATACCAAAGTTTGAATTCCATCCATTTTGATAAATCTGATTCCAATGAATTTGAAGATGATTCTGTTTGTAATTATCTACTTGGTCTTCGTAATATAATGTATTGCCAAACTCATCATAGTATTCACCAGCCATATTATATTTTCTATTTGTTTCTAATGTTGATGAGTCAACTCCATACCAGGCCTGGTCAGTAATTTCATGACCTGCAAAATTCAAGATTTTTATTAAAGTGTTTTCATCTCTGTAAACTCCTTGTAGAAAGTAAGAACGTAGGTTTGAGCCAGATCGATCAATGTAACCATCAGATTTAATTCTAGAAACTCTCCCAGATAATTCAAAATTATTAATAAAACCTGTTGAGAATCCTACCGAATTTTTTACAGTTCCAAAACTTCCTAATGTATTATTTATCTCAAAAAAAGGGTTTTCTGATGCTGAATTAGTCTGAATATTTATACTTCCACCAAATGCGCCTGGTCCATTAGTTGAGGTACCAACCCCTCTTTGAATTTGAATATTTTCAATAGACGAGGCAAAGTCAGGTAAGTCAACCCAATAAACTTGCATCGATTCAGAGTCATTATATGGAATTCCATTGATAGTAACATTAACTCTAGTTTGGTCGGATCCTCTAATTCTAATAGATGAGTAGCCAATCCCTGCACCAGCATCTGAGTGAGTAACTACTGAAGGGGTATTCTTAAGCAGAATTGGAATATCTTGAGCTAAATTAGTTTTTTCAATATTTTCTTTGGACAAGTTTACAAATGATACAGGAGTATCATTTTTTGCTTTTATAGCGCTAACAGTAACTTCTTCTAGGTTTTGGATACTTGTTAGAGAGTCAAGGTTTTTTGAATTATTAACATCTTGGGCTAAGATGGGTGCACTAACAAGTAGTACAAATTGTAAGTATTTTTTCATAATAAATTCCTTTCACAGTATTACCTGTCTAAGTTCTATGGGTTTATTCTCAGCTTAGTTTAAGCACCCCAATTCATCTCAAAATTAAAGATTTTTATTTATTAAATCAACAGCAGTATTAAATCTTTTGTTAAAGTTTTGGCCAGTAATTATATCAAACCTAACATTTAATGTATCAAGTTCTAATTTATGTGCTTTAAACATTTCTAATCTTTCATCTGGCCTATCTCGAAGGTCATCTTTTATCCAAGGCGTATCAATATTTAAAATTAAATAATAGTCATACTTTAATAATTTTGATTGTCTGAGAAGCCATGGATCACAGAATCCATCATAATGAGTTTTTGACCAGGCAATAGTCGTTAAAATATTCGTATCACAAAATATTAATTTGTTAGAATTAAAAATGTTCGCATTTTCGCGTTCAACTTGACCCATTGCAATCTTTATTAGGTCATCTTTATTACACACTTCTTTTTTATTATCCCATTTACTTTGAAGATAGTCTCTCGCATATTCACTTACATAATTAGTCTTAAAATAAGAGGCAAGTTCTTTTGTCAATGTTGATTTGCCTGTTGATTCAGGACCACAAATAACAATCTTCTTTATTGTTGATTCGTTTTGAGTAATATCTTTTTCCATGATATGTAGCCTAATATCGCTAAAACTGTAAAAATAATATACTGAAGTGAAGAAATCGTTAAACCTTTATAGAAATAAAGTGGAACTGTAATTAAATCTCCAATAATCCAAAATATCCAACTTTCAATTTTCCTTCTAGCCATTAACCACATTGCTACAAAAAATATTGCAGTGGTTATATTATCGACATATGCTGTCCAACTGTTCCATTTATCAAATTGCTCATACACAAAATAAATGAAGATTAGACTTACTAAAGCCAATAATATTAATTGTGTATATTCTTTTTTTTCAAGTCTAGAAACATTATTTACAAATACATCATCTTTTTTTCTTGACCAATAATACCACCCATAAATCGACATGAAAAAAAAGTATCCATTTATTATCATATCTCCTAAAAGAGAGAAATTAAAAAGTATATAGACGAATATTCCAGTTCCAATAAGCCCTGTTGGATATACTAAAATATTATTTTGTTTTGCATAAATAACACTAAGAATATTCATTCCGACTGCAAAACTTTCAAGAAAAATAAATATGTCAGAATAAGTTGAATACTGAGAAAACAGAAAATCAATTATTTCGTTCATGATTAATTATTAGATTGAGCATAACAAATTATATAATCTTCGATTGAAAAAAATATCAAGTCGAATTTATGTTTTTCTTTTCCATTGATATAATATCCGTAACCTTTATTTTTATTTATGTCTTTTATTATAATATTATCAGAGAAAGAAACACCTTTGATTCCAATTGCTTTATAGATTGATTCTTTTGCAGTCCAAATCATTGTTAAATAGTCAACATTTGATTGATGTTCATTTTCAAGTTTTTCAGAATCGTTTAAAAACTTATTCTGAATATTAATTATTTTATTTTCTTTATGTTCAATATCAATTCCTGCTTTGTTATTTTCTGAAAAAACAATTGCTGCCATAAATTTTGAATGTGATATAGATATATTTAAATCTGAATTAATAGAGGGTTTCCCTGACTCATCATATCTAATTTTATAACAGGGATTCTCAAGATGTAAGATTTTTCTAACGGCTAAAAATTGTTCTCTAACTAGTTGATTTTTCTTTGCCTTTATAAGATTACTATCATACTCATCTAATTCATAATAATCAAGTTCACCTAAATTAAGCTTCCATAACTTAATTTTTGTGTTAGGATTTATTATAAATTCTTTAAGAAATGGCATTTGATTAAATTGATTAATAAAGTTACTTTTGTAACATAAATATACACATGAAAAACAAGACTGATAATAAATATACCGCTTACAAAGTTAAAGATATTTCGCTAGCAGAATGGGGTAGAAAAGAGATTAAGCTTGCTGAAGCTGAAATGCCTGGTTTAATGGCTTTGAGAGAAAAATTTAAAAAAGATAAACCACTTAAAGATGCAAGAATCGCAGGGTGTCTTCACATGACAATCCAAACAGCTGTTCTAATTGAAACACTTGTTGACTTAGGAGCTGAAGTAACATGGAGTTCATGTAATATTTTCTCAACTCAAGACCATGCTGCTGCTGCAGTTGCATCTAATGGAATTCAAGTATATGCATGGAAAGGAATGAATGAAAAAGAGTTTAATTGGTGTATAGAACAAACATTATTCTTTGGAGAAGAAAAAAAACCACTAAACATGATATTAGATGATGGTGGTGACTTAACAAATATGGTTTTAGATGATTATCCAGAACTCGTTTTCGGTATAAAAGGACTTTCAGAAGAAACTACTACTGGTGTCCATAGATTATATGATAGGATGAAAAATGGTACACTTCCTATGCCTGCTATAAATGTAAATGATTCTGTAACTAAATCTAAATTTGATAACAAGTATGGATGTAAAGAAAGTGCTGTTGATGCTGTTAGAAGAGCAACTGATATTATGCTTGCAGGTAAAAGAGTTGTTGTTTGTGGATATGGAGATGTGGGTAAAGGTACAGCTGCATCTTTCAGAGGAGCTGGCTCTATTGTTACTGTAACTGAGATTGATCCGATTTGTGCACTTCAGGCATCAATGGACGGGTTTGAGGTTAAAAAACTAGAAAATGTAGTTTCAAAAGCAGATATTGTTGTTACAGCTACTGGAAATAAAGATATCGTTAATCAAAGTTCATTTATGATGATGAAGGATAAAACTATAGTATGTAATATAGGTCATTTTGATAATGAGATAGATATGGATTGGCTTGAATCTAACTTTGGAAGTCAGAAAACAACAATTAAACCTCAAGTTGATTCTTACAGAATTAATAAAGAAAAAGAAATAATAATATTAGCAGAGGGAAGACTGGTGAATTTAGGATGTGCAACAGGTCATCCAAGCTTTGTAATGAGTAATTCATTTACAAACCAAGTTCTTGCTCAAATTGAGTTATGGAATAACTCTAAAAACTATGATAACAAAGTTTATATGCTTCCAAAGAACTTAGATGAAATGGTTGCAAAACTTCATTTAGACAAACTTGGTGTAGAACTTGAAGAATTATCAGATGATCAAGCGAAATATATCGGTGTTAAAGTAAACGGACCCTATAAACCAGAATATTATAGATATTAAGCCTTGATTGGCTCTATTGAAACAAAGGATTTATTGTTTGACTTCTTTTTGAAGGAAACAATACCATCAACTTTAGCATGAAGGGTGTGATCCTTTCCAAGATAGACATTATCTCCTGGATTGTGAACTGTTCCTCTCTGCCTAACAATTATATTACCAGCTTTAGCAAATTGTCCACCGAATATTTTGACCCCAAGTCGTTTCGACTCTGATTCTCTACCGTTTTTTGAACTACCAACTCCTTTTTTATGTGCCATAACTAATTATTTTTTTGCAGCTGTTGTCTTCTTTGCAGCTGTTGTCTTCTTTGCAGCTGTTGTCTTCTTTGCAGCTGTTGTCTTTTTTGCAGCTGTTGTCTCTTTTTTTGGAGATGCCTTTTTCTCACTTATACCTTGAATGATAATTTCAGTTATTGCTTGCCTATGACCATTTTTTACTTTGTAACCTTTACGTCTTTTCTTTTTAAAGACAATCACCTTATCATCTTTTTTATGAGCAACAACTTTAGCTTCAACAGATGTTCCTGAGATATTTGGTTTACCTACCTGAACTTTTTTACCATCATCAACAAGCAAAACATTATCGAAAGAAACTTTTGAGCCTTCTTTTGCATCAATTCTGTTTACAAAAATTTTCTGATCTTTTTCAACTTTAAATTGACTACCTTGTATTTCAACTACTGCGTACATTGTTAATTTTAGATTGCAAAATTAAACTATTTCTTAAAATATACAAGATATATTAAGGTTTATAGTTCTATCCAATTTTGATTTTCAAGTGACCAATTAACGACTTGTTTTATCCTATCAGTTAACTTAATTGATGGCTCCCATCCTAATTTTTTCATTTTTTCACCTGATAGGGAATACCTCAGATCATGACCAGGTCTGGAAGAGTGAAAGTCAACCATTTTATACTTTAATTCTTTTCCCTGAGAAGTTGCAATTATTTTTGCAAGCTCAAGATTATTAAGTTCTTCAGAACCTACGATATTAAACTTTGGGCATTTAGCACCACCAAAGTCTAGATTATGATCAATATTGTTAATTAAAAGAAAATATATAGCTTCAGCAACATCCTCAGCATGAATGTAGTGCCGAGAACCTGGAATTTTTCTGGTTTTATCTGAGTGAATTGTTACAGTTTCACCATCTCTTATTTTTTTAATACACATTGGTATAAATTTTTCTGGATGCTGTCTCTCTCCAAAAACGTTCATGGTGTGGGTAACATAAACAGGAAGTCCATAAGTATTCTCATAAGCAACTGCTAGTTCTTCACCCCCAGCTTTTGTTGCACTATATGGATTTGTTGAGTTATATCTATCATTTTCTTTGTAATCAATTCCTGCAGGTGCAGGACCAAAAACCTCATCAGTACTAAAATATATAAACCTCTCAAGTCCCTTTTTATCATTAATATATCTTGCATAATCCAAAATGTTTGCTGTTCCTACAACATTATCTAAGACAAATTCCATTGGATAATCAATACTTCTATCTACATGAGATCCTGCAGCCAAATGAAGGATAATGTCAATATCTCCTATTTCTTTTTTTATCCATGGATTTATCTCAGACTTTAAATCGTGATATACTACTTTTATTCTTGATTTCTGAGTATCAGTTAGTTTAGATAAAATATTGTCAAGTCTGTTAAGATTTCCACTATAATCTAGTCTATCAAGACTAATAATAGTCCAATCAGTTTTATTTAGCAAAAAATAAATTAAATGATGTGCAATAAAGCCAGCTCCACCTGTTATTAAAACTCGTTTCATATTTCTATATTATTTATATGGTCAATAATTTTATCTTTTGGCATCCAATTAATTTTTTTAAGCATTTTATCTTCTTTTCTATATGCAAATTTATAATTTCCAGGTCTATCCGGAAGATACTTACAATTGATATTAAATCTTTTGTTAAAAATATGAAAAAGCTGATTTATGCTAATACTTTTACCCAATCCTAGTTCCCATCCGCTATCATTTTTTAAATCTGATTTAGAAATTTTTATTAAAGCATCTACAATATCAGATACATGAATAAAATCTCTTTTTTGTTCTCCATCTCCAATAATATTAAGGTCTAACCCTTTTGATAATCTATCTAGCCAAATTCCAATTACGTTACCATGATTTTCATCTACAATCTCATTAGGACCAAAAACATTATAAAATCTTGCAATTTCAACATCTACTTTAAAATGCCTTCTATATAATAAACATATCTCTTCACCCATAAATTTTGATAAAGCATATGGAGAAGTCAAAACGTCTTGATGCCTGCTAGATGAGCCAGCATAAAGTACTTTAATTTCATTCCTTCTTGCCCATTCCATGACCATTTGAGTACCGCCGAAATTAACTCTAAAAGACTCTTCAGAGTTTTTAAATGAAGGCAAAACTCGAGATTGAGCTGCCAAATGAAAGCAAATATCAAATTTAGTTTTTATTGAATTTATATACTCGATGTCATTTTTAATGTATAATACACCGTTAATTTCATTTTCCTTTTTCCCAGTAGAGTAATTATCTAATGATACTACATCATATTTTAATTTTTTTAGTTGAGCAATTAAATTTGAGCCAATAAATCCAGCTCCTCCTGTTACGAGAGCTTTCATGATTCAATTATTTTTTGGAGCTGATTCTTTCTCTTTTTACTATTAAATATTTTTTGGTAATATTCTCTTCCATTATGCCCTAATCTTTCAATTTCATTTTTATTTAGCTTTAATAAGTCTTCTATTTTTTTAGATAAACTTAAATAATCATTGTTATTTTCAACTATTCCAGAATTTGATTCTCTAACAATTTTTTCACCTTCCCCTTTCAATACTGCAATTAAAGGTTTTTTTAATGCCATATATGTTTGAAGCTTAGCTGGCAATGTATTATTAAATACTTTACTATCCCTAAGAGATATAAACATGGCATCTGCATAATTAGAGTATGATGGAATTTGTTTGACATTTACCTGATCAATGAATAAACAATTATCTTCCAAGTTATCAGATGACAACTTATTAATAAATGAACGTTTATATCTTCCACCGCCAATGAATACCCAAAGAATATTTTTTTCTTTATGAAAGTATTTTATTGTATCAATCAAAGATTCAAAATTTTGAGACTTACCTATATTCCCCGTATACATTATTACAAATTTATCATTAGGTATATTAAAATTTATATTTGAGTCTAATTTTAAATCCTCTATATTTTTATCAGCCCAATTAGGAAAATATTCAATACTTCCTTTAAATCTTTCTCTTACAATTGGCTTTAGCCCATTTGATGAAATAAGAATTTTATCATAAAAAGAGTAGACATATGAGACTATTTTTTTTAGCGAATTAATTATTCTTTTTGATTTTATTATTCCGACAGCTTGAAGAGTCTCAGGCCAAATATCTAAATCCCATAAAACTTTTTTGGATTTTTTAAACCATCCATATAATATTGGGTTAATAGCTATAAAAAATGGGCTTGTATGATGAACTAAAATCACGTCATATTTTTTTATAAACAGGCCAAGATATAATGTAAATAATGAGCATGATATAAAATAGCTTAAATAATTTAATATTATCATGATAGAGCTACCAGTCCCTCTTGGTATTACGGGTAATCTATTAACGATAATATTATTATTTCTCTCAACAAAAGATTTAAAGAAATTGTAACCTTTATAAAATTTTCCTGAAGGATAATTTGGCATACAAGTAATAACTCTTACTTGATAATTAAATGAATTAAGCCACTCAACAATATCATTTATTTTAAATTGCTCAGGATAATAATGATTAGTATATACTAGTATCCTTTTTGCCATACAACTCTATTAACATAGTCAACATATGACATTATAATTCTTTCAATTTTCATGGAAACATTTGGATAACTATAATCTTTAACGAGTAGGATATTTCTGTTTTCTTCTGTTTCTTGATCATGAATCGTCTCAATAGATTGAAGAATTCTGTCAAAACTAAGGCCTGATAAAATAACAGCTGATTCTTCCATTGACTCTGGTCTTTCATGAGTTTCTCTAATATTTAGTGCTTTAAAATTTAATATAGATGACTCCTCAGAAATAGTACCGCTGTCTGATAACACAATAAATGAATTAATCTGTAGATTATTATAGTCAATAAATCCTAAGGGGTCTATTAGACTAATTAATTTGTTCATTTTAGGCTTTCTCATTTCAATCATTTTTCTAGTTCTTGGATGTGTTGAAAAAATAATTGGAAATTTAAAATGATCAGCCAGACCATTTAGAGAATCTATAATCATATTAAAGCTATTTTCATTATCTACATTTTCTTCTCTATGACAGGATACCAAAATATATTTTTTAGGCTTAAGACTGAGTTGCTTTACAATATTAGATTGTAAAATTTTGTTTTTATGTTTTGAAATAACCTCAAACATTGGAGAGCCAACTTTTATAATTTGATCAGGATTTAATCCTTCACTTATTAAATAATCTCTTGCAATATCACTATATGTTAGATTGATATCAGAAATATGATCAACAAGCCTCCTATTTGTTTCTTCAGGAACCCTCATATCAAAGCACCTATTTCCTGCTTCAAGATGGAAGATTGGAATTTTTTTCTTTTTAGCAGCAATTGAACATATACAACTATTTGTATCACCTAAAACTAAAAAAGCGTCAGGAGATAAATCATCTAGTAACTTGTCTATCTTTATTAAGATATCACCAATAGTAGAAACTGGAGAATTTTGAGCAGAATCTAGGTAGTAGTCTGGTTCGGTTATTTCAAGGTCTTTAAAGAAAACATCTTTAAGGTTTTTATCATAGTTTTGTCCAGTATGAACTAGATAATGGTCAATAGATTTTGACTTATTTAGCCTATTAATTATTGATGATAGTCTAATTATCTCAGGTCTTGTTCCAACGACAGTTACTACTTTAAGTTTTTTCATTATTTAAATTTACACTTTTTCATAGAAAGTATCTGGATCAGCATCATCATAAAACTCATTAATCCAGAATACTGTTATTAAGGGTTCGGAACCAATATTTTTAATATTATGAGTGTGCCATAACGGCATATCAATATATGAAGGATTACTTCCAGAAAGCTTAAATTCAAAGATTTCATCAGAGTTAATTTTTCTAATCTGAATTAGCGATTCTCCATTTATTACAGAAAATCTCTCAATTTTTCTAGTATGAAAATGATTACCTCTTGTCTCATTTTTTTTTGTTATTGAGAATGATACCTGACCTGGTACTTCAGTTCTAACCAGTTCTGCAAACGTTCCTCTTTCATCTGTAAATAAGTTATATCTTTTAGGGAAAAAACTTTGGAGAGGAATGTAGGTGATAAAAGTTTTAAATAAATCTTTTTTAAATTTAGTATTTAATTTAGGTATTGCACCATTTATAAGATACGTGTCTTTAAAGTCTTCAATTAGATTTTTTACAGCACTAACAGTAATTGTTGTCTCATTTGATACTTCTAGTTTAGATTTTGGTTGATTAGTAAAAGTCTCAATAATTTTATTTACCAGGGTTTCAATATATATTAGAGATACTTTAGTATCTATTATAATTTTATTTTCAACATCTCTTATCGAGTTATAACAAAAGGTAGCAATAAATGAGTTATAATTTGGCTTTGTAAAGGGTCCAAAAACATTTGGAATAATTAAACCCGTAAAATTATAACCAATTTTTTTTGACTCTACATCAAATAAGTTTCGAGACGTTTTTTTTGCATTACCGTATGGATTATCGTCATTCTCTTGTGTAGAAGAAGCAAAAATTAAATGACCGGTAAATCTAACTCTTTTAATTGAATCTAAGATTTTTTCAGAAAGCTTGATATTTTGATTATAGAGAAAACTAGGATCATTATGTCTATTAACACCTGCCAAGTGGACTATTATATCTACGTTATTTAATACTGAGTCAATTGATTTGTCATTATCAAAAAAGTCTTTGCTAAAGTCTACTAACTGAATATCTGTTCTTTTGTATTTAATTGTATTATAGAGGTGAGAACCTATAAATCCTTCTTGACCTGTTATTGCAAGTTTCAATTTTTGATAATTATAATTGAGATTGTACCTCGGGTAGTTCTAATAATATCTTTGTTAGTTCCTTTTTATCTAGAATCTTTGTATTACTTGAGTTATACTCTGTATCTATTTCTTTTCCTCTATTACCGTCAGAAAAATATTGTTCATAGTTCAAGTCACGTGCATCAGCTTTTATTCTATAATAATTTTTCAGATCTTCTGCCTTAATCATTTCCTCACTAGTAACAAGAGTCTCATGCATTTTTTCACCATGTCTAATGCCTATGTTTTTAATTTTTGATTTTGAGTTAAAAATTTCAATTAGTGCGTTAGCTAATGTCTCAATAGTAGCTGATGGAGCCTTTTGAATTAAAATATCACCTTGATTAGCATTTTCAAAAGCAAAATCAACTAATTCAACAGCATTAGTAAGTGACATCATAAATCTAGTCATCATAGGATTGGTTATAGTTAAGTCTTTTTTTGATTTTATTTGTTTTATAAACAATGGAATAACAGACCCCCTAGACCCCATTACATTACCATATCTTGTGCCACAAAAAACAGATTTACTACCTAATGTCCTTGACTTTGATATCATAACTTTTTCCATTAATGCTTTTGACATACCCATAGCATTTATAGGATAAGCTGCTTTATCGGTGCTTAAAATAACAACTTTTTTAACGTTGAAGTTTTCAGCAGCGTTAAGAACATTACTAGTACCAATAATATTAGTTTTTACTGCTTCTAATGGGAAAAATTCACATGAGGGGACTTGCTTTAGTGCAGCTGCATGAAAGATATAATCAACTTTTCTAACTACTGTATTAACAGATTCAATATCTCTAACGTCACCTAAATAAAAATTAATTTTATTAGAATTTAATGTTTTTCTGAGATCATCCTGTTTTTTTTCATCTCTACTAAAAATAAAAATTTCATCAAACTGATTATTCTCTAGTGCCTTTTTTAAATATGTACTTCCAAAAGAACCAGTTCCACCTGTAATTAATAGTTTACCTTTAGACATGCTTTAATTTAGTTATTTTGAATGACTTTTTGATAGGCAATTACATCTTTTACAATCTCTTCAAGAGATATTGAAGGCTTCCAATTTATTAGTTTAGCAATTTTATCAATGCTTGGAACGCGCCTTTTCATATCCTCAAAACCACCATTAGGATAAATTTCGTCATATGGAACTAAAGAGATTTTGGAGTTATTATCTAGATTAGAGCTTATAAGTTCAGCTAAATTTAACATTGAAATTTCTGAATTTGATCCCACATTAATAACCTCACCATAAGATTCTTTTGTCTTCATGAGCTTACAAAGAGCATTAATTACGTCTTTTACATGGCAAAAGCATCTAGTTTGCATACCATCACCATAAACTTGAATATTTTTTTTATTTAAACCTGCACTAATCATTTTTGGAATTACCATGCCATATTCTCCAGATTGTCTTGGACCTACTGTATTAAACAATCTCACAACAACAACAGGTAATTTAGATGTTTTATAATAAGCTAGTGCAAGAAATTCATCTAGAGCCTTAGCATTTGCATAAGCCCATCTATTAATTGTTGTTGGCCCTTCAACTCTATCTCCATCTTCCTTAAATGGAACATCCTGACTTTTGCCATAAACCTCACTTGTACTAGTTAACAAAACTTTTTTTCTATATTTTGATGCATATTTAAAAACTACAGCTGTTCCCTGAAAAATATTTTCTATTGTATGAACAGGTTGTTTCATTATTAATTCAACACCAACTGAGGAAGCTAAATGAAAAATTTCATCACTTTCAACTATTAACTTTTCCATAAGCTTGTCATTTAGAATTGTATCTATAATCATATTCAAATCTTCATTATCAATATAACCCTCTAGATTTTTCATATTACCAGTTGAAAGATCATCAACTATAGTAACTTTATTACCCTCGTCCAATAATTTTTTGGTTAAATGTGAGCCAATGAAACCTGCACCTCCTGTTATAAGATAATTTTTTTTCATGATATAACTAATTGATTTAAAATAGCGGAAAGTTTTTTTAGTGAATCATTAGTCAAAAATACATCTTTAGCAAGTAAATAGCCATTTTTTGAAAGTTTTTTTCTCAATTTTGAATCTAAGATTAGCTTTTCAATTGAGTTTTGTAAATCATTTATATCTTTTGGTTTAACCACAAGTGCATGCTTGTTATTAATTACATAATTAGAAATAACTCCTACATCTGTTACAATAGATGGAAGTCCTGAGGCTAGTGCTTCAATTAAAGAATTAGGCATTCCTTCTTCCCATGAAGGTAAAACAAAAATATCGCTATCATTTAGATATTTTTTCATTTCTGCTCTACTAACCCAACCTTTAAATGACACATTGTCTGTTATACCATTATCTATCACAAATTTTTTAGAATATTCAAGTATTTTTCCATCTCCAAGAACTGATAGGTTAATATTATAACCTTTATTTTTTAGGTTTTTAATTGAATCTAAAAGCTCTATAATACCTTTCTCTCTCGAGACCCAACCAATGTAGATTAGTCTCATCTTATCAAATGATGAGAATTTGTTTCTAACACCTCCTAATTTTATTAAATCATCGGTAGCAGTCCAATTATTGATAATTGTAACTTTTTTATTATTAAATTCTAATTTTTCAATAGCAAAGCTCTTCCATTTATCACCCTGACATAAAAAATAATCAGCATTTTTAAATAGCGTCTTTATAACTTTTAAAAATATGGTTGATTTATTAGTTTGAGCTATTAACTTTCCAGCTCTAGGAAAAATTAAAACTGGAATATTAAACACTTTTGAAATTAAAACCATAACCCCTTTTTCGAGTGCACTTAATCCTGCAGAGCAAAAAATTAGACAGATACTAGGTTTTTTAAAAAATAATAAAAATGGGAATTGTATTAACCTTTTAGAAGCAAAATATGATCTAGTAACTATTCCTGGAGGTGGGTCAGCAATCTGGGATGAATCAAATTCAATTATATCAAAGTTTGTTAATTCGGGAGATTGAGATAAAACTTGACATGAACGTGCAATTCCTCCATATATATTGCTGTTTTCTTTTGGGAATGACCCAACAACTAATAATTTACGTTTTAACATTATTAAAAAATTTTTTCAAATGACTCGATCATTTTATTTAATGAAAAATTTTCTTCCGCAAATTCTCTTGCTTTAATTGCCATTTTATTTCTTTGATTATCTGACATACTATAGAACCTTTCTATTGATTTTGATATCGATTCAGGTGATACTGGGTCAAATAGTAGTCCCCTATTTTGATCTAAAATAGCAGGATGGTCACATACGGATGAGGCAATTACACAACAACCTAGAAGCATTGCTTCACATATTACATTTGGTAGACCTTCATATATGCTTGGGTGAATTAGTGCATCTACTTGTTTATAAATTTCATTTATATTTTTTACTTCGCCTATAAATTTAAATTTGTCCTTAACGTTAGAATTCATTTTTAAAAAAGATTTCATTTCATATTGCATTTTCTTAGATCTCTCATCTGAGTCTTCCCTTCCAGCCCAAATAACTTCTGGTAGCCAACCATTTCTATCATAAAAAGATTTAAGACCCTTTAATAGATTTAATCCATTTTTTGGATATGCAATTCTTCCAACTATCAATAATTGTTTAATATTTTGCCTGTGAGAATCCACATTAAATTTCATGGAGTCTAAATGATATCCATTCCAGATAGTTACTGCTTTATTGCTTAAAAAGAGTTTTTGACTCATCAATTTAGTTTCAGTTAAACTATTAGTGACAACCTTATCGCTCAGAAGACAAGAAATATAAAATAAAATTCTTTTAAAAGAAGAGACTGGAGCTGTTGAAGAGCTTAATTCAAATGATATATGCTTTACATTACTAATTCCTATTTTTGAAATACATGAATAAATAGATGGTGTATGCATAAAACTAATTATAACATCATATTTTGAGACGTTTGAACGTAAACTTGAAATAATTTTAAAACCTTTTATTATTTTATTTTTTGATTTATATGTAACTCTATGAATTTGGATATTGAGTTTTTTAAAATCTGATGTAAAAAAGTCATACTGATTTTCATAAATAAAAATATCTGTTGTGTATTTTTTCTTTACCAAGCCTTCAGCGAGATATGCTGCTATTCTTTGAGCTCCACCCGAACCTAAAGAGTCTATAACGATTAAAATTTTCATTTAATAAAGTTTTAAATTTTCAAAAGTTGAATCAAAAAATTCAGCATATATTGAAACAGAAGTTTGAGGGCCAATAAATTTCTTTTTTTCATATAACATTTCTAGTTCTAGAATAACATCATTCTCAAGTAATCTTATGTTTTTATTTGAAATTTCCTCAAGCATTTTTTTTAATTTGTTAAATCTTTTTTGAGAAAAAGTAAATGAAGGGTGGGCTTTAATAGCAGAGTTCTCAGGAAGCTTATCTACGATAGTTTTTAACATTTTTCTCCAATTATTATCTTCAAGTCTTCTCTCAGCACAAGTTAACCCTATAGTCTTTATTCCAATTAATTTTGGCTTATAATAAACTTTTAATGAATTCAAATTATTTAAAATTATTTTTTTTGATTCATTAATTTTTGGAAAAGCTTTATTAGATATTCCAATGAATCCTAGTGAATCATCTCTGTAAAAATATCCACTACTATCATCTTCATTTACTCTATTTTTAAAATTATTTTTTAATTTATCTTTTAATGAAACTTTAGTATAAGAAAATGGTATATGATTCATATAGCTGCCTTGACCTTCCTCAATATAATAATGTCCTTTATAATTTATTGAGTTCATTAAAAAATGTAATTCCCTTGTTGCCCACGAAGCATAAATTATAAATTGGCTTCCTTTTAATTTTTTTAAAACTTTCTTACCTACTGAAGATGAAAAAAAAAGTTTATCGTATAAATTATTAATCCTATTAGGAATAATATACAATGAATTAAAATCTAAAATTGATAAATCTGTATTCCTAATTGATATTACTAATATTTTGTTCTTATTCAATTTGAACTTATCAATTATCATTCTTGTAATTATAACTGTAATTGGATTAACTACAAAAAAAACATGAGTTGAGCTAGCTTTATTAGAATTTAAAACCAATGGACTTAATTTATTCTTCATTTATTTAATATTATGGCCAAATAAAACTTTAATCTCATATTTTATCCAAAAAAATAGATTAAAAAGTTTATCAAAGAACGACTTTGTCCTCACTGTAAAATCTATATTATTTAAATCTAAAAAATCATTTTTTTTCACAAATAATGATAAAGACTTATCAAATTCTTTTATTTCTGATTCACTCATTGTGTCTGGATGAAGGCAAATAGTCCATATTCCAAAAAATTTCTTTTTAAGTTTCCATAATTGTTGAGGAATAAAATGAAGACCTCTAAAAGAATATGGGTAAAATGATATACCGTCACTAATTATTTTGATTTCTGTTTCTAACTTTATGGCTTCTAGTGTTATATTATCCATACAATGCCCGGGAGAAATCCATATTTTTGGATTGATTCTATTTTTTAAAAAAATTTGATTTGATTTCTTTATTTTTAATCGTTGTTCATTTAGTTTTAAACCGGCAAATTCACTTCTATTATAAAAAGGAAAAATCAATTCATTTCTATCTATAAAATGAAAAATATGTCTATAACCATGCATTGCTATATTCCAACCTTTCTCTTGCCATTGATAAACAGTTTTCCAAAAATCTGGATTATATTTTGAATAAGAGATTGAATTATCCATGTTTTCAGGAATAACTGCAACAATAGGTTTTATATTATATTTATCTAGAATTCTTTCAATTTTGTTCCATTTTTCAAAATTTGAAAAATGGGAGGCATCATCAAGTCTTATTATATATTCTGCTCTATGGAATAATGAATCTAGCATATTTATTTATCAAACAAAGAAGAGTCTTTAACTTGGATACTATCATGATGATTCATTTCAATAAATGATGTCTTAGATCCGAATAAGTTATTTTTTAAAATATTATCCCATGTTGATGCAATAATACTTCCATTAAATCTATATAGTCTTTCTTTTTCAAATGATAGATCTATAAATCTTCCAGGGTTAATAAGATTAAGTCCTGATTTAGTTATGTTGAACATTGGCTCTCTCTCTTCTTGAACAGAAACAACACATTCAGACTCTGAAATAATTAAATTATTTATTGCTTCCTCGATGTGATCTTTATTTCTATTGATTGCATGAAGGCTAAGGTAAATTAGAATATCAGGATATTCTCCACATTCTTTTTCATAGAAATAACCTGCAGATCTTAGAAAGTCATTAATTGGTATATCATTACTCTCATTTGAACTCCTCAAATATCTATAGTGGCTTGATACAATTTTCTTAGATTCTAATTGCTCAGAAAATTTTAATACAGTTTTACTCTCTGATGACACAACCAAAGCATTGACTTGATTTGAGTTGAGTGCACTATTTATCGAAATTTCAAGCAATGACTTACCGTTGATCTTTTGATATGGAACATTTTTCATATTTGGATATGACTCCTTTACTGGTATAACTGCTAGAACTTTTGGCTTATGATTATTTTTTAATTTTTCTCTAATTTCTTTAAATATTTTAGCTCTTGCTTTTAATAATCTTGTATTGTCTTTGCTTAATGATTGATTATGTTGCCTGTAATAGAATAAGGGAAGGTCTATATTTATAGCACCAGATTTTTTAATTAATTTATACCAAAGATCCCATCCATCTTGAGCATTTACATTTTCAGAATATCCGCCAGCGCTTCTTAAAATATCCGTTTTAAATAAAGTACATGCCCCATGTGGTGGTAATTGGCTATTTTGATTTTCTTTTCCAATATTATGTCTAAGTTCAACTCCTATTACATCCCCTTTTTCGTTTGTATAAAAATAGTTGCCATAAACAATTCCATATTCAGAATCTTTTTCTAGTTTTTGAACCATTTGATCGAGGGCAATCTCATGAAGCCAGTCATCTGCATCTAATCTCATCATGTATTTACCTTTCGCTATTTTTAAAATATTATTTGCAACTTTCTGTAATCCTTGTGGTTTTATGTTCTTTATAAAAGTGATTCTATCTGGATTTTCTTTTTCAAATTTTTTAGCAATTTTAGAAGTTTTATCAACTGAGCCTTCATCAATTATTATTAGTTCCCAATTAATATATGTTTGATTAATTACACTATTTATTGAATTCTCTAAATAATTAGAATAATTCCTAGATGGAATGTATATGGTTACCAAAGGAGATGTATTATTTTTTTTCATAATCAACTTTTTCTATAATTTCTTGAAGTGGCATTAAATCTCTTTTTGCCCTTGAACCAACTATTGAAGTAAAGTCTCTTGAATCTGTACCTTCTAAAGGTCTAAGAAAAGTTAGATCCTCAAACTCAATTATACTTCCTTTCTTAATTTTTTTATTTATATATGCTCCTCTTCTGAAGCTAATTTGATGATTATTTATACTCTCAATAGGTAATAAGCGTTTCTCTCCATCACCAAGAAGGACATTTATATCAGATATGTCTTTTATTAAAGTCATAACCTCATTTTTTGTCAATGAAACTTGATGATCTCTAAATTTTTTGTTTTTTCTATCATCAGTAAAGTGAAACTCTAGAACTGATGAACCTAGAACCGATGCATAAATTAATGCTTTATTACCCAAGGTGTGATCTGAATAACCAACAGGTCTATTAAATGTATTTTTAAAGGTATTGATTACATTGAGATTTGCGTCACTATTATGAATTGGATACATTGATGTGCACTGAAGAATGCAAATCATATTAGGAGCTTTATAAATAGAATTTTCAGATGTTATAAAATCTATTGTACTCTTAATTTCATAAATATTACTTAAACCAGTTGAAAGTAGTATTGGCTTACCTCTCTTTGCAAATTCTTTTAATAACGGCCAAGCTGTTAAGTCTCCTGATCCAATTTTATAAAAATCCAAATATCTATCTATCCAGTCTAACATTTTTAAATCCCAAACAGAAGAATTATATATGATTCCATTTGACCTTATTTTTTTGGCAAATTCAATATGCTTGTTTTTTGACAATTCAAATTTTTTAAAATGAGAGTGTCTTTCCTTGCTTATTGATTTATTTACAATTGAATCTGCTTTGTAAAGCTGGAATTTTATACAATCAACTCCAGATTCAATTGCCAAGTCGATTAATTTATTTGCATATTCAGCATTACCCTCATGATTCCCTCCTATTTCTGCAATTAACATTGGCCCATTCTTACCACTCCATATATTTGTTTGAAAATTTAAGTCAGGATATTTAGAATTTATTTTTTTAAACTCACTTAATTTTGAAAGTGAAATACTAGTACTGCCATTATTGTATGAGA
Source organism: uncultured Bacteroidota bacterium (assembly GCA_902622595.1). Classification (GTDB taxonomy): domain Bacteria; phylum Bacteroidota; class Bacteroidia; order Flavobacteriales; family Flavobacteriaceae; genus Marisimplicoccus. Next base: position 91,734 of record CACNQM010000004.1, on the reverse strand, counting down.
TAATTTTTTTAGCCAAATCAACATCTTGATAATCATCAATTGAAATTTTAAATTTATTTAGATTTTTAAAATGTTGATTTTTAAAATAGAATCTGGTACCAAAATTTTCATTATCATATAACCAAGAAGTCACATGTTCCTTATCTCTTCGAGAAATAATCTTACTAAAAATTGCTTTATAAAATTCAATTTTTAAGATTTCAATACTTAATCCATAAGGATAGGATCTCCCTGGAACATTTGAGATAAAATCAAAGTTTCCTGAGTATATTTTATTTATCATTTCATTTAATAAAAAAGGTTCTAAAAAAAGATTATCTCCATTTAATCTAATTGCGTAATCAAGATTATATTTTGTAGCACAATTCAAAAACCTTTCTGAGACATTATTTAAATCTCCTCTAAAACATCTGATAAAACTATTATTACAAAAGGTTTCAATTTTATCATCTGTTTTATCAGTTGATGTTGCAACTATTAAACTTAAATTAGGGAAGTTATGTTTAATATTGTCATTTATATTTTCAATTAATTTTTTTCCATTAATTTCCATCAAAGATTTACCAGGTAATCTTTTTGAGCTATAACGAGCTAATAAAATAATACCAATTTTTTTCATGATCTTTTTTTGATAAATTTTGCTGGCACTCCTCCATATACTGAGTGCTCAGTTACATCAGAATTTACAACTGACCCAGCTGCTATAATTGAGCCTTTACCAATTTTTACACCCGGAAGTATAGTTGAGTTAGCTCCAATCCAAACATCATCTTCAATAATTATAGGAGAGGTTTTGTTTGGTTGAGTGTTCATCGTGGAATCAAGTTTTGTTCCATGAGAGCTATCAACTATGTATACAAATGGTGCAATCATACAGTTTCTTCCAATCAAAATTTGTTCGGATGAATAAATGAATGTATAATATCCTACAGTAGTATTTGCACCGATATGAATTTTAGCTGATTTATTGCAAGAACAAATCTGTGCATTTGATTTAATTATAACATTTTTAGATATTTTGATGTTATTTAGAAATCTTAATAGTTTAGCATTAAAAAAAATCACAGCTGATGAATCAGCGTTTAAACCTTTAATTCTGTAAAAGAAGTTAATTAAATTACTAACTATTTTTAGAGGTAAATTTTGTCTTAACTGATAATTTTGCTTCATATTAAGTGATCTTGTTATATAATTTATTTTTAAAAAAGTTAGCTAATAGATTATATAATCTTCTTGATTGAAGATTTTCAAAATCTAATGTTTCATATCTTTTAAATATATTTCGTTGGCTATGATTTTGAAAAGCTGGAACAGAGAAATTATTATTTAAACTCATTAGAAAATTAATTATGGCTTCTTTATCCTCTATTTCTTGACTAATTATAAATTCATAACTAATATTTTTTTTCCAACTAAAGGTATTCGGCAGACCATTATACCAAGTTTGTCCGAATGTTAATGTTTTTAATCCTAATACTGATGCCTCAAGCGCTACACTTCCAGTTATTGTTGCTACAAATTTTGATTTTAACATTAACTGAATAGAGTTATAAAATGTAGGTGCCAGCTTTACACCTTCTAGATTCTTGATGAGATTATAAAATAAAGGACTCCTTCCTCTAGACCCCTTACTAGCAACAAGTATTTGAGAAGGGTGTTCTTTTACAATAATATTAATTTCATTTGGGACAATCTTTCTAAGCTCTATTAATGCTGAAAATTGATCATGGAACCTTTTACCATCTGGATTTGTTGTTCTTTCTGGTTCATAATGTAAAGGAAAATAAACATACGGATTATTTAAAGAAATTTTTTCTTCGTGAACTTTTATTTGATTTCTTAGAATGTTAATTCTTTTTTTTCTAATTAATTGTCTGCCAACAAACCCAATGCTAAATGGGTTAGTAGGTATGTATTTTGAACTTAATTGATTAGATAAATTGAACTTAATATCTTTTAAATCATATATAAAACCAGACTTTAAGTAATTAATAAATCTGTTAATTATTAATCTGTTTTTTATATGTGTTTTCATGTATGATAGTTCAAAATTTTTATTTTTATTTATTATATCATATACGAATTTTTGAATTTCTTTTTCAATTTGAATATCAACATTAGAGTGATCTGTTTCTAATCTGTTTTCAATTCTGTTTCCTGTTTTTATATTTTCTAAGAATAAAAGGGGAACAGGCATCCAATTGTTGAATTTAAATACAGGTATATCATGAAATAAGCATATCTCATAAATTAAATATTGAGCATGAGAATGTGGGTTTTCAACGGTTAACAATACATCTGGCTTACTTTCTTTTATTTTTTTTAATGTCCATATAACAATATTATGAAAGTAAACTTCTCTATCTAATCTTCCTAGTGACGAGTTTAAATCAATTCTATCCATCATTTTTAAACATATATCTTTTGCCCTCAGATAATTTATTGATTCAAAAAATTCATTATTATGGGCATCATAGTCAGTATCTTTAAAAAGGAAAGGTCTATGAACAAATTGAAGCATACTCTGAACATTGTTGCCAAATATTTGTTTGGCTTCTTTATAATGTTTGTCATCCCCAAGCCACAAAACAGGTTCTGCAATTTTATTTTCATATAATTGCTTTGCTACATTAAGCCAGTGCTCTTGATTTGTCATAAAAAAGCAATACTTTATCATACTATTTGATATAATCTTTGGTTACTGCAGTTCCTTTTTCAGTATTATTAATTGCCCGCTTTCCAATAACTTCATCTATATATTTTGGAGAAATACCAAATCCAGGTCTGATACTTTTAATATGATCCATAGTTATTAAATCACCTTTTTTTAAAGCCTTAACAAAATATAAAGATCTCCTAAACTTAATATTATCCATTTCACTAGATTTTCTTTCATAATCTATCTTACCAAGAGCCTCCCATGCGATATATGTAGACTCACATAAATTTTTTAAATCTTCAGGTTCTAATGAAAAGCTGTCATCTGGTCCTCCTCCTTTTCTATTTAATGTAAAATGTTTTTCAATTATTGATACACCGAGAGGTATGCTAGCAATTGCAGTAATGTTATTTAGTGTATGATCTGATAAACCCGTAACAAGATTAAATTTATTTTTAATATCAGTAATTGTATTTAAATTATAATCTTTTGAAGGGGCAGGATATCCACTTACACAATGTAGAAGAGCTAGATTATTACAACCCGATTCTTGACATGCATTTACAGCTTGATGAATCTCATCATAGCTTGCCATTCCAGTAGAAATAATTATTGGCTTTTTTGTACTAGCAACATATTTAATTAATGGTAAATCTACAATTTCAAATGAAGCAATCTTGTAGGCAGGAGTATTAAGATCTTCTAGAAAATCAACTGCGGTTTTATCAAAAGGTGAGCTAAAAATTGTAATATCTAGCTTTTTTGCGTAATCAAAGAGAGTTTTATGCCAGTCCCATGGTGTATGAGCCCATTCATACAAATCATAAAGGGTTTGGCCTTTCCATAAACCATCTTTTATTTTAAAATCATCTTTATCTGAGTCAATTGTAATAGTATCCGGTCTATAAGTTTGAATTTTTATGGAATTCGCTCCATTTTCTTTTGCAGATTTAATAATTTGAAATGCATTATTAATATCTCCGTTATGATTTGCTGACATTTCTGCAACTATATATGGGGGGAATTTTTCACCTATACTAGTACCATTAATTTTTATAGACTTATTCATTAATTTTATTAATTCTTAGTTTATACTTATGTCCATTTAGCTCAAAAAATGCAGGATACCTAACTGGATCCATTACTCTTATTTTATTAAACTGGTCTCTAATAGATAGATCTGGATCTATAATACTATCACTAGGAGTTCTCTTTGAATAAATTGAAACATCTTGATCTTTGCTCTGACTTATACCTGATAAATTATGAAATGATTTTACAGCAAAGTCCATCAAAAAAATTTCTGCACTAAACAACTTATGATTTATTTCATTCCATAGCTCGTGATTTTCAATATTAATATGAGTCTTTTTGTATACCTCTCCACTATCTATTTTATCCTCTGCCTTTAATAATGAAAGTGTAATTTTATCTGAACCATTAATTATATCCCACACATGTGGGCTCCATCCCCTTCCTTTAGGAAGATCACTTGCATGAATTAATAATGTTTTCTTATAGCAATCTCTAATTGTTTTTGGTATTATTTCATGGCATGATATTAAAAATAAAATATCACCATTTGATATATCTGATTTGTCATATATCAAATCAATTTCATTGTCCAGACTATTTAATTCTATCCATTTATTTAAATAATCTATTACTGGATGATTAATATCAGTACACAGGATTGTTATTCTCATCAAATGAAATTTTTATTTATTTTTAGATAGCTTTTTTAATAATTCACCAATCCGGTTATCATCTACATTAATCTTTGAGACTATTTCCCTTGCTTCATCTGGAGCATATTTAAATGCTAGCCTTAGCACATTCATCCAATTAATGTTATTTTCTGATCTAATTTTTTCAATTTTATTTATAATTTCTAAGTCTGTCATTTTTTTGTATTTAATAATTTATTGAGCAATATCTAATTTAGCCTGCCAAATCCCGAATCACAAATCTGATTGTCCAATAACTCGTTAATATTTAATTGTTTGGATTCACATTTTGATATTATATGAAAAATCTGATTCAGGTTAAATAAATAGTCATCAACATATTTTTGTGAATGATCTATACAAGCATAAAAATTAGTACTAGCTAAAATTCCCTTTTTTAACATTTCTTGAGTTATAAATGTTTTATAGTGGAGCGAATTTTTACAATTAATAGTAAAACTGCTAACTGCCGGTATCGCAGATGCAGATATTGAAATGCTATGAGTTTTTGATATTTTTTCCCATCCATCTTTTATTTTATTTCCAATTGATGTTATAATTTCCCAAGATTTAATTCTTTTCATAACCTCAAGTGATTTAAGAGCTGCACTAGGACCAATTCTTTCAGTCCAAAAAGTACTACTTATAAAAGTTTCTTGAGCGTATTCCATTATTTCTCTCCTTCCAACTACAGAAGTTATTGCATAACCATTACCTAGTGCTTTTCCATACATAATAATATCTGGCTCAACATTGAACTTTTTATATATCCCGCCGTAAGTCTCTCTAAATCCCGATGTACACTCATCAAATATTAGGACAATATTATTTTTAGATGCAAGCTGTCGGACTTCTTGTAAAAAATTATTCTCAGGTCCAAAATTTCTTACTACTTCCATTTTGATTGTACCAATATTTTGAGTTTTAATTATATTTTCTAACTCTTTAATATTATTATACTGAAAAGGAAAAACAGAATTTTTTAAGTTTTTTGGTACACCTTTTGGTTTGAGACCTGGTAGTAAATGATCTGATAATTCATCATTATTAGAATTATGATTTACAGACAAATACCAGTCATGCCAACCATGATAACCACATATAGCAACTCCATCTTTTCCTGATGCTGCTCTAGCAATTCTAACTGCAATTGCATTTGCTTCTCCTCCTGACCTAGCAAATCTCACCATATCTGCCCATGGATTCATCTCAATCAATTCTTCAGCTAATTCAACTTCTTCAGGACAGTTAAATGTACTCATGTTCCCCTTAATGATTGTTTGTTGAACTTTCTCGTCAACTTCAGGATGTCCATAACCAAGAGAATTAGTGCCTATTCCCATAATTGACATGTCTATTAACTCCTCACTGTCTAGTGTCCATACCTTGCAGCCTTTTGCTTTAGAGAAGTAAGAAGGCCAAATTTCTGGGAGAAATAGTTCTGGTCTTTTAGAAAGAAGCATTGTTCCTCCTGGAATGATTCGTTTTGCCTTTTTATATAGTTCTTGTCCTTTTTTCATTTAATTGTTATTTGATGGTAATGTTTGATAACCTTCATTTCTTTTTATTTGAAAATTAATTGAATTAATATTATTATCTGATAAATAAAGTTTTGCATATTCTTTCCAAGTAGCTTTTTCACCTAATTTTTTTATCAATAATTCAATTACTTTAAAATCTTCTTTATAGTCTACAACCATCCTTACTCGATTGAAATCTTTCTTATATTCATGATTCTCTGATGTAAATAACTTGTTTGACATATATGTAGAGTTATTTTTTATATATGGTGTAACATGTTCTCTATCGGAATCCAACCTTGATGATTCCCATGCTTTTTTTAATGATGAAAATTTAAAAACTTCTATATCTTGGCCATCTGGATAAGTAGGGTAGAGTATATTTGAATAATAATCTAAATCCTTATTTAAAGCACTACTAATTATCTCGTCTATCAAATCTGCATCAATTAAAGTACAATCTGAGGTCAATCTGACTACTAAGTCAGGTTTTAGAGGTTTAACTGAGTTATAAAACCTATCTAAAACATCATTTTCACTACCTCTAAATGACTTTACCATTAATGAATTAGCAAGTTCCACAATAACATCATCTCTTTTACTTTCTGTTGTAGCAATAATAATCTCATCTATTAAATTTGATTTTTTTATTCTGTTAATATGAATTTCAAGTAAACTTTTTCCATTAATTCTTTCTAAAATCTTTTTAGGGAATCGACTTGATCCAGTTCTTGCTTGTGTAATTGCTATAATTTTCATATTTACCAATTTGTTGGATTTAATAATTCATTTTCTAATACATTAATTTTATCAATCTTGACAGAAGGAATTTGAACTTCATTTTTAATTATATCTATATTTTTTTCTAACTGGCTCAAATTATCAATTCCAAAAATAATTTTATCAATGTAACTTTTACTAAGTGAATATTTAAGTGCAAGTTCATTAATATCTATATTAATATCCAGCCCAATTTTAATTAGTTTTTTTATATATTTTTTAAGAGGTTTTAAATTATATGGAATAGAAGATTGAGACTTAAAAAATAATCCTTGAAGAAAAATTGATCTAACATAAGTCTCAATATCTTTAGATTTAGCAGATTTAATTACAGACTCTCTCTTTTTAGAGTTATCCAATAAATTAAATGGAAGCTGAATAAAGTCAAAGGTATTTTCATCAATTATATCGTATACCTCAAAATTTGAATATAAAGAGATTCCATTTTTCAATATTATACCAGATTTTTTTGCATCTAGCATTGCAGTAACTAGTCTTTGATCAGACTTAAAAAGTTGATAATTATGAATCATATATCCTTCATAATTATCTACACCAAGTTTCTTTAAGTTAGTAATAATATTAGATGAAAAACAAGTGTTATTATTTCCATAATTTACCTTAGAAAAAACTTTAAATTTTTTCTGAGGAAATTGTCTATGAAACTCACCTATAGTTTCAATTGAATTACCATAAATCTCTGCAGTATCAATATTTCTTATTCCATTGTCATATGAGTATTCTAATATTTTATATATCTCTTCTTGATTGATTTTACCATTTAAATTATTAATACCATAATCCATTCCAAATTGAGCAGTCCCTAGAATAATTTTATCAATGTTTTTATTCTTGGACATTCTAATAATTTCATCTTTAATATTATAGTATTTGTCAGGAGATATTTTTCTATTAAACTTGATAAAGCCTAATCTATCATATAATTTTATTGCATTTATGTTTGATTTATTAACTCCTAATGTAATCTCATTCAAACCTATTTCTTCAAAACAATATTTAATTATAGTTTTTGAAGCTTCTTTAGCATACCCTTTTCCCCATTCTAACTTATTACCAATCATGATGCCATACTCACCAGATTTTCTTTTTTCATCAATAGGGTCAATTTTAATATTTCCAATATGTTCCTTGGTATTAGTTTTTATTATTGCCCAAAACAAAATCTTTTTTTTCTGTTGATCTAATAAAAATAACCTTAATTTTTCCAGTGTATAGTCACCGCCTGAACTCATGTAAATATTAACATCTTTATCATTCATCCAATTAACATATTTTTCTGATAAATGCTGCATATTTAGAGGTTCATAAGTTAATCTTTCAGATCTTAATGTTACTGTCTTATTCATTATTCTAAAACACCTTTTAATTGATTTATTACATAATCTTGATCTTCATCAGTTAAGCTGAAATACAAAGGAAGGGTTAGACACTCTTTGTAATATTCCAGTGAATTTTTATATTCTTCAGTAATATATTTAAGATTAGCATAATATGGTTGACTTGTTACTGGTATATAGTGTACCTGAGTTATTATCCCCGCATTTTTTAATAAATTCATTACTTCTGCTCTAGACTTTTTTATTTTTTCAAAATTGATTCTTACCACATAAATGTGATGCGAACTTACAGCCCTAAATTCTTTTTGTATGGGATTTATAAAGTTTAAGTTAGAAAAAGCTTTGTCATATCTATCAACAAGATATTTTCTCTTATTAATAAAAGTGTCTAATTTATTTAATTGAGATTTTCCTAATGCACATTGAATATCTGTAATTCTATAGTTAAAGCCCAACTCTTGCATTTCATAGTACCACGGATTAGAGGTTTCTTTTGTTTTACTTAACTCTTTATTTATAAAAGCATCATCTAATTTATTAATTCCGTGACTTCTTAATCTTAATAAGGTTTTATAAATATCATAATTATTTGTAGTTATCATACCTCCTTCTCCAGCAGCAATTGATTTAACAGGATGGAAGGAAAAACCAGTCATGTCTGAAAATTTACACGACCCAACCATTGAACCATCAGAATGTCTAGCTCCTAAGGCGTGAGCTGCATCTTCAATTATAAAAAGGTTATATTTTTTTGCTAGTTGCGAAATAGATTCCATATCACATGAGACTCCTCCATAGTGAACTGGAATTATAGCCTTCACATCAGGATTATCATTAATTGTTTGTTCAAGTTTTTTTGGACATAGATTGATTGTGATATTGTCAATATCAGAAAAAACAGGTTTTGCATTACAATAAATAACACTATTTGAAGTTGCAACAAATGTTATTGGAGATGTTATAACTGAATCTCCCTTCTTAATTCCTAATGCTAAATTTGCCATATGAAGACCTGCTGTCCATGAAGACATAGCAACTGCATATTTAGCACCAACAAATTCTGCAACTGCATTTTCAAAAGATTCTACTTCACCACCCTGAGTTAAATTTTTATGCTTTAATACGTCTACAACAGCATCAATGTCATCTTGATCGATAAAATGTTTTCCATATGTTATGGTTTTTTTCATTATAAATATTTTATAGTACTTGTAGTTTAGCAAACTCACTAAATTTTGAGTTTTCATTATCTCTTAACTCATTGTATGATCCAGATTCAATTATTTTACCGTTATCCATTAGATAAATATTGTCAACACTTTTTATTGTTGACAATCTGTGGGCTATTATAATTACCGTTATATTACCCCTCAATAAGTCAACACTCTCTTGAATACTTTTTTCTGACTCTGAATCTAGAGCGCTTGTAGCTTCATCTAATATTAATAAATTTGGTTTTCTAAATAATTCCCTCGCAATAAAAATTCTTTGCTTTTGTCCCCCTGATAAAAGAATTCCTCTATCACCAACAATAGTATCAAAGCCATCTGGTAAAGACTCTATAAAGTCAAGGATATTTGCTTGTTTAGCAGCATTTTTAATATTTTGATACAACTCATCTTTATTTTTTTTAGATTGCCACATTGAAATATTATTGGCTATGGTATCATCAAAAATTATAGTGTCTTGTGATACGTAACCAATTTGATTTTGCCAGGAAGATTTTTTGATTTGGGAATGAGGTACTCCGTCAATTTTTAATTCACCGTTGTCTGGACGATTTATAAGTGTAATTAAGTCAACTAATGAAGTTTTTCCAGCACCTGATCCTCCTACTATAGCAATTGAAGTTCTACTAGGAATCCTTAATGAAATTTGATCTAGAACAATTTTTTTTGAGTTATTATAAGTAAAATCTACATTTTTTAATAATATTTCTTTTTTGAATTTTTTCAAGTCTATAACTCCATCCTCTTGCCTATTATTTTGCTGGTTTATGAATTCATTGTGAACTAACTCCATACTCCCAATAGTTTGAAAAGTACCCTGAAATGCACTTTGAACAGCCAAGGTAGAATTAAGTGCCCTGTAAAATAATGCAATTGAAACAAGTATAGGCTCTAGTCTTAATTCAAAAACAAAAATTTGAATAAAGACTATGACCATTATAAAGAGAACAGCAATCGGTTCTCTTACAGACTGAGTAAATGCCGCTGCAACACCAGATTTTATCTGAGTACTAGTTAAAATTTTTATTGATTTATTTATATAGTTTTTAAGAGAATTTATTTGGTTGGTTGAGGTTAAATACTTAAATCCATGAAGTGATTGAATTAACCACTTAGTCAATGTCCCATTTTCTTTGGCAGCAATTCTAGATAACTTTTGAACGAATGAATTCATTTTAAGAAATAAGATCATTAAAATAATTCCTAATACAAGAGCCATTGCACCGAAGCTAAATGTAATCATAAACGCTAGTGTCATCAATATTAAAGTATTTATTAAATGTGACCCCAATAATGATAACTGTTTAAATGCCTCAAGAGCCTTCGTTGGTTGTTCGTTTATTAAATTTATTAAGTCACCTGTATTTTTTGAAGAAAAATATCCAAAAGTCATTGATGAATAAAGTGTGAACAACCTCATCTTTATCTCTTTTAATAATTGCCCAATTAGATATGCAGTAAAACCTAATGATAAAAACGTAATAATTCCTTTTAAAATAAATGCAGTTGAAATTATAATTAATATTGAAACTAAAGATTCTGATAATCCTAATGAATTAATAATACCATATAATATCTGATTAATTAAGTTCTCATTTTTTTGAATTTCAGATCCAGCATCAATTGATTGGAGTAAAGGAAGCAACATTAAAATTCCAAAACCTTCAAGGACAGAAGCTATAATTCCAAGTGCATAAATCAGATACATTCTTATACCAAGATATATCTGAAAAATATTTATATATCTAAAAATATCTCTAATGGGTTTAAACATAATTATTTTGTGTTTTCATAAAACCATTTAACTGTTTTTTCTAATCCTTCATAAGTTTTTACCCTAGGTTTATAATCTAAAAGTAATTTTGCTTTTTCAATAGATGCTAATGAATGAGGGACATCCCCCTCAACAGCTTTACCAAACTTTACTTGAATATTACTTATTTCATTATTGTAATTAGATAATAAATCTCTAATAATATTATATAATTCAAGGATTGTTGTCCTTTCCCCTACTGCAGTATTATAAACCTGATTTAATGCTTTTTCATTTTCTATTGATATCGCTAATAAATTCATCTGTACAACATTTTCAATATGAGTAAAGTCTCTTGAAAATGAGCCATCTCCATTTATTGTTGGACTATCTAAGTTTAATAAAGTATCTATAAATTTTGGGATTACTGCTGCATATGGTCCATTTACACTTTGTCTTTTTCCATAGACATTAAAATATCTTAGCCCCACTGTCTGTATTCCATATGTTTGATTAAATAAGTTAGCATATAGCTCATTAACATATTTTGTTAATGCATAAGGAGAAAGAGGGCTGCCAATCTCATCCTCGATTTTTGGAAGATTTTTAGAGTCTCCATAAGTAGATGAACTAGCAGCATATATAAATCTCTTAACATTATTATCAACAGATGCTTTCAAAATGTTTACAAAGCCCCCTATATTAATTTGATCTGTTGTGACTGGGTCATCAATTGACCTTGGAACAGATCCAAGTGCAGCATGATGTAGTACATAGTCCACTCCTTTTGTTGCATTTCTACAGACTTTATAGTCTCTGATATCACCTTTTATATTAGTAAAGTTTTTGTAAGTTGAGGATTTTGATAGATTTTTTATGTCTCCTGTTATATAATTATCAAGAGATATTACATAAGCACCTAATTCAAGTAATTTATCACATAGATTACTCCCAATAAATCCTGCACCACCTGTAACTAATATTTTTTTATTTTCTATTTTTTTTAAATTAATCATAACCTTTTTGTAATTAAGTTTTTTGAGTAAAAAGACTTGATATCATAAATAACAGTATTAGAGTCTAACATTAAATCATTTAAATCTATTTTTTTAAAAGTATCATGAGCAACAGCTAAAATTATGGCATTGTATTTTTTTTGTGGTATCTCAGAAAATATCTTTTGATTGTACTCTTTCTCAAAATCAATTTTATCTACCCATGGGTCAAAAACATCTACATTAAGATTTTTGAGTTTTAGATTACTAATTATATCTACAACTTTTGTATTTCTAAAGTCAGGACAATTTTCTTTAAAGGTTGATCCTAAAATCAGTATATTTTTATTTTCCAAGTTTCCATAAACAGAAACCAACAATCTTGTAATCTCATTAACTACATGTAGCCCCATACTATCATTAACTTCTCTACCTCCTAGAATTATTTTAGGAGTATATCCCATTTTTTGAGATTTATCAGCAAGATAATAAGGGTCAACACCAATGCAATGTCCTCCAACTAAACCTGGTCTAAAATTTAAAAAATTCCATTTTGTTGATGCTGCATTTAATACTTCTGTTGTGTCAATATCCATGATTGAAAATATTTTTGCTAACTCATTTACAAAGGCTATATTAATATCTCGTTGCGCATTTTCAATTACTTTAGCTGCTTCTGCAACTTTTATTGTTGGTGCTTTGTGAGTTCCTGCCTTAATGATAGATGAATATAGATCATCTATCTTGTTAGCTATATCAGGTGTAGAACCTGACGTTACTTTAATTATTTTTTCAATTGTATGTTGTTTATCTCCCGGATTTATTCTCTCTGGAGAATACCCACAGTAAAAATCTGTATTAAAACTAAGACCACTAAACTTTTCAAGCACTGGCACGCACTCCTCTTCAGTGCAACCGGGGTAAACAGTGCTTTCATATATAACAATATCTCCCTTTGAAAGAACTTCTCCAACCATTTTTGAAGCACTTAATAAAGGTTTTAAATCAGGAGATTTATCTTTTTGGATTGGTGTAGGAACAGTGATTATATAGATGTTAGATTCCTTAATATTTCTAACTTCATCAGTAATTTTTAGATTATTTGTTAATCTTTCTTTTAGACTATTTTCAGATACCTCTAGGGTAACATCATTATATTTATTTAACTCTATAACCCTCTGATTATTAATATCAAACCCTGTAACTTTATATTTATTTGCAAAAGCTATAGCTACAGGTAAGCCTACATACCCTAATCCAATTACTGCAATTTTAATTTCTTTCATGCTTGACCTATTGAGTAAATTTTAAATCCTCTTTTAATTAAATCTTCTTTATTTAATATATTTCTTCCATCTATAATTGTTTTGGGATCTTTCATTAGCTGATAAATTTCATCCCAATCCATTGTTTTAAACTCATCCCATTCTGTGCAAACTATTAAAAGGTTAGATTCCTTTATTGCATTGTATTTACCTTTATGAGCTTTGACTTTACTCATAAGTTTGTTAATTTTTAATGTAGAAAAGTTTTTATTTTGAAGTCCAGTATTTATATCAATATATATTTTTTCAATAGAAACCATTGGATCATAAATTTTTATTGAACCTCCTTTAATTAAAGTATTCAAAGCAACTTGAATAGATGCAGATTCTCTTGAATCATTTGTGTTTTTTTTGAATGCCCAACCTAAAATTGAAATAGTTTTTTTACTTAAATTTCCTTTTAAAAAATCTTCTATTTTATCAGAAACTCTATCTGTTTGATATTTATTAATTAGTATTACATTTTCCCAATAGTCTGCAACTTCATTTAAACCATATGTTCTTGCTATGTAAACAAGATTCAAAATATCCTTTTTAAAACAACTCCCTCCAAATCCTAATGATGGTTTAAGAAATTCTGGGCCAATTCTTTTATCCATTCCAACAGCTTTTGAAATTTCTAAAATATTTGCGCCTGTTTTTTCGCATATACTTGATATGCTATTAATTGATGATATTCTCTGAGCTAGCATAGCATTTGATACAAGTTTTGACAGCTCTGATGACCACACATTTGTTATAAGTATCTTATTTGAAGGGATCCATCTTTGATAAATTTTTTTTAGTTTTTCAATTGCTACCCTTCCTGATTTTGTGTTGTCACCTCCTATTATTACCCTGTCTGATTTAAATAAATCGTTGATAGCAGTTCCCTCTGCTAAAAATTCAGGATTTGATAATACTTCAAAATGATTTTTTTTATTTGATTGATTCAAAATTTCTTTAACCTTTTCAGCTGTTCTTACTGGTAAGGTTGATTTCTCAATAACAATTTTATCTGAGTTTGAGTACTTACTAATTTCTCTGGCACATTTTTCAATATTTGATAAGTCCGCAGCGTAGCCTTTTCCCTCTCCTTCAATCTTAGTTGGAGTATTAACAGCCATAAAAATCATCTCAGCCTGATCAATAGTATTTTTTATATCTGTTGAGAAAAATAAGTTCTTTCCTCTAACTTCCGCTATTATTTCTGATAATCCAGGTTCATAGACTGGTAACTTATCAACACTATTATTCCATAAATTAATCTTGTGCTCATTACTATCAAGCACTGTGACTCTTACTTCTGGACATTTTAGAGCAATAACAGCCATTGTTGGACCACCAACAAAACCAGCCCCTATACATGCAATATTTTTAACTTCCATTTTTATTAAGTAACCATGATGATGACTGAATTTTATCTCCTAATCCATCAATCAATTTTATGTCTAATTCTTTACAAATCTTATATTCAGGTACAGTTTCATTACTCTGATCTCCACCATTTCCAAAAAATATTTGATATCTGCTGCTATAATTTTTATAAATTTTTAAAATTGTTTTAACCACTGTTCTGTCTTCATCAATGGATAACTCTGTATAGTCAACTACGCTTAGTTCACTAATTATGATTAATCTTTCCTCCTCTTTCATAAACTCTTTAGATCCTTTTTTCTCTCTTTGATTATCATTATTAATTATAACAATTAATTTATCTGCATATTTTTTTGCTGAATGGAAATATTCAATGTGACCCTTATGAAGGGGATTGAAATATCCTGAAACTATAATTAATTTTTTTTTCATTAAATCCTATTATAATCATCACTGATTCTCACAATATCATCCTCACCGAAGTAAGTTCCTGTTTGTACTTCAATAAAAACAACTTTTTCTGTGCCATCATTAATAATTCTATGTTTTGACCCCTTTGAAATTTTAATTATATCTCCTTTTTTAAAACTTTTTTCTTCATCCTCAATGATAACTTTTCCACTCCCAGAGATTATTACCCATACTTCAGATCTAAATTTGTGGTATTGATAAGACAACCTATTGCCAGGTTCAACTTCAATCCTTTTAATTTTGTAATCAAGGTGATCTTCAATTACATAAAAAATTCCCCAAGGCCTGTCTTCTTTACTTAAATATTTCATTTTAGTCTTTTGAATATAATATTATGTGTTCTCTATCGGACAAAAACTTGGATGCCAGATAAAAACTTACTTTTCTATTTATTAAATTTTCAATTTTTTCCTCTAGTTTACTTATGTACTCAAAATTTAATCCATCACCAATAAGAATGACTTCAATGTTTCCAGAGTCATTTCCTCTAGCGTAATCCTCAATTAAAATTATTTGTTTAACATTACCCATTCTATCAATAACTGTGTCAACTAAATCTTCAAGTCCTAAATGTTTATATACAACTTTTTTTAGGGTATTATATAAAGGATGATTAGAATTAACTTTATATTCAATCTTATTATCTCTCTTTAATTTTTCAATATATCCTGCGTCATATAAATGATTCAATTCTTTTCTAATTGAGTTAGTTGATTCACCCATTTCGTTCGCTAAACCATTTAAATATCCTTTATTAGCCTGAGATATAAAAAACTTAATTAAAAGTCTTAATCTTGTTTTAGATGTAATTAATTTATTTAGCATAATTAAATTAAGTAACAAAAGTACTTAATTTTAAATATTTTTACAACTCATTGTATATTTTTTTTTTATTTAAACATACTTCCAGAATTAAAATCTGTAACTTAATGATTGTAATTTTTACCTGAAATGACAATAGGGATTGCCTTCAGCAGTTTTATCATATGTACAATAAGTATAATATTTTTCCAAAACTTATTTTTTAGAAGAAAGATTATTGATAAAATAAACAAAAGATCTTCTCACAAAGTTTTAGCAACTAGATCTGGTGGTGTTTCTATTTTTATTCCAATTTTTATAATATCTATTTTTTATTATGTACAAGGATTAGAGCTATTTGATTACAGTATAATTTTACCATTAATGATATTATTAATTGTTGGTCTATATGATGATATCTATAATGTTGATTTCAAATTAAAATTTCTATTTCAAATAATTGTTGCCAAAATTATAATTGATAATGGAATGATTATTGACAATATGCACGGTATGTTTGGAATAAACGAACTAAATAGAATAATTGCTCAATTAATAACAATATTTATTATTGTTGCAGTGATAAATGCAATAAATTTCATTGATGGAATAGATGGACTTGCTTTATCTATTATTACATTGTTCATTATTGGGTATGAATTTTTTGTAATAAACACTTCAGAGTTTTATTTCTTATCAGTAATTCTAATTTTTTCATTTATACCTTTACTCTTATTTAATTTTAAAGAAAAGAATAAAGTATTTCTTGGAGATTCAGGCTCATTGCTTTTAGGGACAGTAGTGAGCATTTATGTATTAAACATACTTTCTCAAGAATATGTTATTAAAGTGCAATATGACCTTAATAAAATTATTTTTGTTATATCCTTACTTTCTTATCCAATTTTTGATATTGTCCGAATTTTTATTATTAGACTATATAAGAGAAAATCACCATTTGTAGCAGATAGAAACCACATACATCATATATTATTAAAAAAATTTAGGATACATTGGAAAGTCACGATTTTACTTTCTATTTTCAGTATTTTAATACTTTTATCCATTCAACTTTTAAACTGTTTTATATATTAATTAAAACAATTTTTAACATCCGCTTTATTAAATTTTATGAGTTTTTGTGAGTCGAGTGATTTTAATATGTTACATGCTACTTCGGTTTTATTTTCTTGATACATTGAATAACCAATGTAGTAAAGTGTTTCAGCACTAATATTTTCAAATGTTTTGGACATGTGATCAAATAAATTTGAAATGGTATTATACCTCTTCTCTAAAAAACTTGCTTTTATATAATTTGTATGATATAATAATTTGTTAGGATGAAGCTCTATTGCATTTCTAAATAAATTAAGTGATTTATTAATTTCCCCATCTTGATAATAATCAACTGCATCTTTATGAAATTTATCTGCTAAATCAATATTTTCTTTACCATAGATAATATAATCTGTCATTAAAATTAATCTAGGATAATTAGGAAAAATTGCTGCTGCCTCTCTAGCAATATCTTTTGCATCATATTTCTCGATAAGATTTGAATCCAAAACAACAGAAGATAGTGTTATTGTCCAAATCTGTTCATCTCTATTTCCTACAATATTTTTTATTTTATTGAAATGATGAAAAATACTATCAATTTTATTCTCCATTTTCATTAATCGAGCATAATAAACAAAATGAATTGGATTGTTGGGCATATTTTTAATTATTTTTCTAGTGAAGTAGCTAAACTTTGATAAGTCTCCAGTATTATAATAATATTTAGCTAACAAACCTTCACTAAACATAAGGTATGGATTATCACCAATTGATTTCTCAATATAATCGATTCCTAAATCGATTGAATCCATTTCCATTAAATACTGACCTTTTAATGCTTTTAATGGCATTGCAAAAATATTTACCGAGGGATAATTATCATCAATCCTCGATATAAAATACATGTCTCTTTTTGTAAAGTCTTGTTCATTAATATCAAAGTTAATTATTGCCTGTACTTCATATGATTTATATCTTTTGTAGTTAAAAAATATAGTTGCAAGAGCAAGAATGAGAAAAATTATATGTAAAACTTTAATTTTTAACATCTAATAATTTTTGATTTGACATCTCTAAAACTGCTAAATACATAAGTATAGAGATATGAACATCAGGCCTATTTAAAGGAAAATTTAAATTTGTGTCTAAAAAGAGAAAAATAAATGATATGATTAATAGATAATAAGGCGGAAACTCATCATTAGTAAGTGACTTAAATGTATTTAATAAATTAATCTTAAAAATGAATATAAAAAATAAGAGATATGACAAGAACCCAAATATTCCTGTCTCAATAAATATTTCCAATAAATCATTATGTGCAAAATATGGGACTACATAACTAAACATTTTTTCAGAGTCATATTTAATTGATAGAATTCTCCAATTACCTATCCCGCACCCAAATATCGGATTAGAAGCAATATACTCTAATCCCGCTGCATAAAACCTAAATCTTTCTGAACTAGAAGCATCCTCAGAATTGTTTATAATAGACGAAACACGATTTTCAACAGAAATTTCTCCAACTTGACTTACTGTAATCTTAAAAAATAAAAAAGCCACAATTAGTGGTAGTGAATATTTTAGTAACATAGAAAGGTTTTTTTTAATATTATTTTTATAATAATACTTTCTTACAATCATCATAGTAAAAAAGAAGATAATAGATAAAAAAATACCTAAAAATGCCGCACGAGAACTTTGAAGAAAAATCATATAAAAAGTTAGAAATGATATTGAAAGAACTAAAATTTTAAAAAATTTCTTGTTAATTAATTCACCCAGCATAATAATCATTGGAAGTTTAATCATGAAAACAATCGACGTCATGTTTTTATTTCCATAGAATCCTCTCAAAGAGTTTGAATACTCAAAATTGAAATCACTAAATCTCAATACAGAAAAATACTGATAATATGATCCAATTAGATCTATGACCAAGGTTACAGCGATTATAGATAGAATATATTTAATGTTTAAGACTTTATGCTTAACAAAGAAAAAAATAATTAATAAACTAGATAAGATTGCAAATAGATCAGTTAATTTGACAATAGATTCCACTTTATTATCCGCCCAAATTACTGAGATTAATGATATAATGAAGAGTGATAAGAATGATAGAAATATAGGGTTTTTAATATAGCTGTAGTTTGCTGTCTTTTTTAGTAAAATGTAGACTAAGAAAACAGAATTTAAAATACTAATATACAACCATTGAGAGGCCCTTAAGTCAATAACTGTCCAATTTGGTACATATAAAATAAATGGAAGTACTATAAAATATATTTTTGCAAAGAGACCCATATATCTTTATGCAATTTAATAAAAAAGCCTCTCAAAAGAGAGGCTTAATTAGTTTTTAGTAATAAGTTATATTATTACCATCCTGTTCTGTCTGTAGTCACAGCAGTCACTGCACCACTAGTTGTACCAGAAGAAATTGCTGAGAATGCAGCTACATAAGTAGCCATATCTTCACCATTACTTCCACCAAAAGTAGCAATGTTAGTACCAGCTGCCATTAAACCAGCAGTAATACTTGAGTCTAAGTTTGTTACAGTGTTAATGATACCTGTATTAGATACACCCATAGATATACCTACAGTTCCCATAGCTACTGAACCATTATTAGTAAGAGTAAGTCTTAAACCACTTAATAAAGAACTAGAAGAAGTTAAACTATAAAGGCTATTACTTGAACCTAGAGAGTTAACCTCAGTTGCAGTACCATCTCTTAGAGTTAGATTACTCACAGATACAGCAGCATAACCATCTGGAGTCAATACAGCTGTTGTAGTTGAACCTGCAGCCTCAAATGAAATTGATGGGAATGAGCTTAAAGTAATAAGAGGTGATGTGTCCTGTCCTGAAGCAGAAACTGCTTTAGTAACATAAAACGCATTACCATTACCACCTGTAGCAGCAGCAGTATAGTCACCTGTACCATCACCGTTAATTGCAGCGATAACACCTGTAGCAATACCCGCAGCAGCGTTACCATCAGTAACATTTGCAGCTAATGATTTAACTGAACCATCAGATAAGTTTGTACCAAATGTAAATGCAAGAAGACCACTTGTAGAAACTAAACCAGCAGTTGCAGCAGCACCTGTTGAGTTAGTATATGTAATTGTATATAAAGCTTTGTTGAAACCATCTTGAGCAGCAGAAATATCAATGTTATATCCTGTATCAAGAGAAGTATCAGCATTCATAAATCCAATAAGATCAGAAAGTGTTGCAACAGTTGCTCCATTTGCAGCGCCTGTATATGCGTCACCTTGATCGAATGTTGCAATTTGAATATCATTTTGATGAACTTCAAAACCTTCGTTAGAAGCTAAAGCAGCTTCAACCATAGTAGTTGCATCTCTAGTAAGATCATAAGCATAAGAAACTCTTTCTTTAGAAATTACACCAGATGTAGTACCAGCAACAGCATCTCTGTTAAACATGTATGCATAAACACCAGCATATGTACCTGACTGTCTTAATACAGCATTTGTAGCTGCAGTAGCGTCATCCCAAGCCGTTGGTGCAGTCACACTTGAAGTAGTGTCAGTATATGAACCACCATAAGTTGACTGAATTTCTAATTTAGTTACAGTATCAAACCATACACTTATCGTACCTGTTGCTGCTAGAGCATCAGCTAAGAAAGCGTCAAGATCTTTAATACCAGAAGCCGTTGTGATAGAACCTGTATCAGAAGATCCTCCAGCTGTTACAGTAACATTTGGAGCTTCTTTAGTATCTCTTACAAGTGAAGCAACTAAAGCATTTTGGTGAATATCAACATCCGTAGTTGTTGAACTACCATTATCTTTAAGATTAGTACCACCAGCGATAGTAGCTAATTTAGCATTACTAGTAATGTTTAAAGCGTCAACATCATCAAAACCAATTGTTAATGTCGCAATTTCAGCGTTTCCTGTAACAGTTACAGAAGCAGCTTTATCAGTTCCATAAAGAGCTGTTGTGTGCGAAGCATTAAGAGAGGTCATAACATCATTATTAGTGAATGTGAAATCATTTGCTGATGTAGCGTCTGTATATGAAGCTAAAGCTGTGTTACCTGTCATGTTTACGTCAAATGCTTGAAGACCTGTTAAATCAACAGTTGTTAAAGCAGGTGCAGCATTTGCAGTAACATCACCACCTTTACCAGTTATAGTAATAGATGTTAACTTAGTGAAAGAAGAACTGAAAGAATCATCTTGTGCAGTGTTAGTTTCTTTCTCAAAGTTAGCAACAGTTGTTGCGCTGTTAGCTGGGTCATTATCTCTAATATACGTTACATTATAAGTTTCTAAATCTACAGCAGCAGATTCATCAACAGTAACAACGTTATTACCAGTAAAGTTTTTTACACCAGTACTTAAAGTAATAGCACCTCTATAGTTGTGGATAGCAGCAGTTGCAACATTAGTTAAACTAATAGTTCCATCATGCATACCTACAGTCTGTGCAGGTAATCCAGTAGAAGCAAATGTTCCAGCAGCAGTACCGTTAGTAAATGATGCAGGACCGTTTAGAGTTAATGTAAATGAAATGTAGTTTCCAGATGCATCTTTAGCAACCCAAGATCCAAGATCTAATGTAGCATCCTTTTTAGTAGTAATAGTTAAACTAGTACCAGGAGCAGTTACTAAGCTTCCTAATCCAACCTCAGTAGCATAAGTAAATTCAATAGTATCAGCTGTTGCATCAGTTTTTAAAGCTGTTACAGTTGTTAATACAGGGAAATTTACTCTTGTTACAGTAGTTTCATAGTCATCTTTTAAATCAATACTACCTGCATTCGTCAAACTAGGGAAGTGATATCCACCAGGCTGAGTCATAGTAATGTCTCCAGCAGAAGTAAGATTGTTAAAAACAACCTCAGTTCCTGTTGAACCAGCAGCAGTATATGTAATAGCACCAGTCATTGTATTAATTCTATCAATTAAAGTTTGAACTTTAGCATAGTCCATACCTGAATAACCAGTGATAGTTAAATCCGCGTTTAAAACGTTAATCTTGTTACCAAGCGCTAGAGCGGCATTCAATGTTGTTGCATTCGTAACACTTACATCAGAAGAGTAAATGTTAGAAGTTGAAAGTAAATCAGCTAAATCAGTCTCAATTGCATCAATCTCACTTTGGAGTGCAGTTACTGCAGAAGCAGTAGCTGTTGAAGCAATAGATGCTTGCACTGCATCTACATCAGCTGCCAAAGAAGCAAGTGAAGTAGAAAGTGCAGTCAACTCAGATGAACTTGCAGCAGCTGCAATACCAGCCTGAAGTCCACTAATAGTTCCTGATAAGGAAGCTACTTGACCTGATAAAGAAGATAAACCGTCAACTTGAGATTTAAGAGCACTAATTTGTGCATTTAAATCATCGAATTGATCATCGTAATTTTGACAACCTACAAATACTAGTGAGGCAGCCAAAAGGGTTAATAATCCTTTTTTCAT
This sequence comes from uncultured Bacteroidota bacterium, assembly GCA_902622595.1. Taxonomy (GTDB): domain Bacteria; phylum Bacteroidota; class Bacteroidia; order Flavobacteriales; family Flavobacteriaceae; genus Marisimplicoccus. Next base: position 69,233 of record CACNQM010000004.1, on the reverse strand, counting down.
TGTTTTAAAATTTAATTTATATTTAATGTTTGTATTTTTCATATGAACGTTCATGTTACATATTTAATGTACACACACAATTAAGCAAATACCATGCCAAAAACATTATTTATCAACTAAACAATTGAAAATCAATTATTTAAAAAGTTAAGAAAATTATAAAATGAAAATAAAATCTTCTGTTTTATCATTATTAATGGTTCTCATATTCTTTAGTTGTGACTCATATAAGAAGGAGTATGACAACCCAGTTACGTGTTCAGAACTTAAAACTGTAAATGGTATAACTACTTTAAATGAAAAAGTTTTTAGTGGCTCATGTTTAATTTTTTCTGTAGAGGGCAAAAAAATAAATCTAAAAAGTTTTAGAAAAGGTATTCCACATGGAGTTTACAAAGGTTATTACTATCCTACTGAGAATATAGAATATATTGGTTATAGAAAAAATGGTGAGATACATGGAGAGTATATAAAATATCATAATAATGGTTCAATTTTAACAAAAGGAACCTTTAGAAAAGGTCTTTATATCAATAATTGGTTTTTCTACGATGAGAATAACAACCTAATTGAAGAAAAAAGATATAATTACAGAGGTATCCTAACAAATGCTATAAAATACTAAACAATGAAAAAATATTACTTAATTCTAAGTTTTACAATTATTAGTCTGATTTCATGTCAAGATTCTAATAATAGTGAAATCGTCACAATTGATACTCATATAGATATAAACGTTGAGAATTTTACCGATTCACTTAATTACACTATGAATACAAATACTCAATTTAATTTACCTAATATGATGGAAGGAGATCTTGATGTAGCATGGTTAGTTGTATACACTGCTCAAGGTGAGTTAAATGAAGAAGGATATAAAGCTGCCTATGAAAATGCTATTTCTAAATTCGATGCAATTGATCGTTTAGTAAACGAATATGCACCTAATCAGGTTGAACTTGCTCTTTCTACAGAGGATGTGAACAGAATACTTGCTAAAGGCAAAAAAGTAATTATGATTGGTGTTGAAAATGCATATTCTATGGGGCTTGACACTTCAAATGTTGAAAAATTTTGGAAAAGAGGAGCAAGATATGTATCCCTTACTCACAACGGTCATAATCAATTCTCAGATTCAAACACTGGAGAGTTTGATGGAACTTCAATGCATAATGGTTTAAGTGATTTAGGAAAAGAGGTAATTGAGCTTCTTAATTACTATGGAATAATGATAGATATATCTCATCCATCTAAAGAAGCCATAAGACAGATGACAGAATTAAGTAAAGCACCTATAATTGCATCTCATTCTTCCGCTCGTGGTCTAAGAGACCACCCAAGAAATGTTGATGACGAGCAGCTTAACTGGATAAAAGAAAATGGAGGAGTTATTCAAACTACAGCTCTGGGATTCTTTTTAACTGATCGTGAAGATCCTCCTGCAAATATGGATGATTTTATAGATCATATAGATTATATGGTAGATAAGATTGGAATAGACCATGTTGGAATAAGCTCTGACTTTGACGGAGGTGGAGGAATTGTAGGTTGGGAAGACGCTTCGGAGACCATGAATGTTACTTCTGCTTTAAGAGAGCGAGGTTATAGTGAATCAGAAATTGCAAAATTATGGGGTGGAAACTTACTAAGAGTTCTAAATGAAGTTCAAGAAATAGCAACTAAGCTTCAATCTTAAGTTTCATAAATAAAGCTTTTGCCCAAGTCTTGCGATATTAAAGCCTTTATTGGTAACTGATTTTGATAAATCACTATCGGGGTCTAACATTGGGTTGCTATGGTTCATATGAATAAAATACACTTTTCTCTTTTCTTCATCGCTTAAACTATCTAGAAGATTAAGAGTTTCAGATACTAATGGATGGGGAATTTCACTTATATCTCTATTTATTTCCTTTGAGTCATAAAAAGTTGCATCTAGTAATAAATAATCAAAGTCCTTTACTAAATCAATTAATTTTTTATCCCATTTTTCCCATTTGTCAATATCAGGTATAAATAAAGCTTTTTTATTTTTTCCTGCTATGATGTAGCCTGCAGTCTCAGAAAACTCATCTCTATGGGGAACTTGAACTGGGGTTACGTCTACATTACTTAGCTCCGAATTGCTTTTATCAAACTTTATATTTTGAATTTGAATGTTGTTTAAAGTAACTAATTGGCTCCATGGACCGTTTGTTTTCAAAAAATTACTCATTTTTGGAAGAACTTTAACCAAAAGGTTTTTTGAGCCTAGTGCTTCTCTTCCAAAATACATCAGTCCAGTATAATGACCAATATGGGCATGAGTGATATATATAGCCTCAGGGAGTAAAAATTCCTGAAAGATATTATTCTTAACATGGTTTAACTGATATGTGATATCTGGTGTTGCTTCAAATAAAATATACTTGTTAAGGTCTGAATTAACAACAGCAATTGAGGTTACATAGAACTCCTCGTATTTAGTAAAATTATCTTGGCAAAACTTTTGCTTACATCCAATGTGTGGCATACCAGCATCCTGTGTATTACCTAGAATATATATATACTCTGATTGAGCATAAATAGGAATGGTTACAGATAGAATAAAGAAGAATTCTAAAAATCTAATCAAAATGAAAAATTAAGACCAAAATAAAAATTTCTTTTTGGAGCTGGCTCATAGTATCTCTTTCCAAAAGCATTAATCCTAATGTTATCATAAAACTCTTGATTGAAGAGATTATTAACTCCAATAGAAAATTCACTGTTTTTTAAAATCCCTTTTGAATATTTGACATTAAAGATATTATATGAACCAATGAGAGTCTCGTTAAGATTATCAGCATATCTCTCTCCAATTAGGCGATTAGTTAATATTAATGTTCTTTTTCTAGATAATTTGAATAAGAGTTCCAAATCTAGCATTTGACTTGGAATTCCTGGGATTAACTTATCTGAAAGGTCAGTACCATTAAGAACAAAGTCTTTAAATTTATTTTTACTCAATGTATAATTTAGGCTAAAAAAACAACGATTAAATGTAACGGTAGAACTAAGCTCAACTCCCTTTCTAAGTGTTGAGCCCACATTTCTATAAAAGTTTTTACCAGGAAATTGCTCTATTTCATAAGGTAAAATTTCGTTGTCTGAATTTGTAATATAAGCTACAGCCTCGAAGGCAATATTTTTTAATGATTTTCTCCATCCAATCTCGTAGTTGACAGCGTTATTTGAGTTTAAATCTTTATTAAATCCACTTCCATCTGGGTTATTTGATAACTCATTTAAAGTTGGTGTCTCAAAGCTTGTTCCAAATGAGAAAAACAAATTATCTGATGAATTGGTTGTATATGATAATCCTAAAGAAGGGTTGATTTTATCTAGATTAATTTCGTTGTTTGAATCAATTCCAATTGAGTTGATATCATATCTAATACCATATCTAAAAAGAAAACCTGTGTTGAAAATAGTTTGATTAACAAGGTAAAGGCCAGTTGAGTCAAAGTTTTCCATTTGACTGAGAGTGACATCTCCCTTTAAACCAAAATTGTTTTTAAATCTCCTTCTATCATCTGACTGACTCAAATGATCAATACCGATAACAAAAGAGTTATTTCTATTTTTAAAATTTTTATTTTTTGTAAATTTTGTTCCAAATCCATAATAATTTCTATCAATTTCAATAACTCCACCAAAATTAAACGGTAATTTTGAGTGAAAATCTCTTTTTTGATAAAAGAAATAACTGTCAAAAAAGGAGTCTTCGCTTTTTTTATAATTCCAGGAGATTCCTGTTTTTAGGTGCTTTACCTTTTCATAAGTATCATAATCAATATTATTTTTTCTCGCTTGTCTACGATCATCTTCAACTTCAGTTAATTTAAGCCCGCCTGGATCATATGCATAAGGGCTATCAGTATAATTTATTTGCCAAATAATCTTATTTTTTTGGTCCAACTCATTAATATATTTAAGATTTAGTATTGTGGATTTGTAATTACTTTGGTCTCTATACCCGTTAGATTTTCTTTTATCATAATGAATTATTAGGTTTGAAGTTTTCCAGTTTAAAACTCTTGTCCTTTGAATCGATTGATATTGATAAGCTCCAAAAATTCCTGAAGTTCTGTAGTACTTTTCATCTGGATTAGACAAAGTGTTTATGCTTATTACCCCACCAGAAGAGTTACCATATAAATTTGCGTTTGGACCTCTTAATATTTCAATGTTTGAAATTAAACCTAGTGGGAGATTATCTAATTGGCTTTGACCGTCAGGAGTTGTTTCTGGAATCCCATCAACTATTAACTTTATGCCTCTAATACCAAATGCGGATCTTGCACCAAAACCTCTTATTGAAATCCTCATATCTTGAGAGAAATTATTTGATGAGGTTGTAAACACACCTGGTGTATTTTTAATAAAATCAGAAAATGACGATTGTGAGTTGTAGTTTTTATCCTCAATAAAACTTTTCAAAGTTACTGACAATGGAGCCTGCTTTTTAATTGTATTAATTTTTGTTGATTTAACGACTACATTTTCAAGGTCTATAGTTTGAATGGTATCTTGCAAATTACCAAAAACAACAAATGGTACTAATATTATTATTCTATTGATATACCCTAACATAGTCTATTTCGTAAGTTGCATTAGTAAAGCCTGGAGCTACATAACCATCAGTCCAGTGACCGCCAACAGCAAGATTTAAAAGTAGGAAAAATGGTTTGTCAAATGGTGAGTGTTGAGATTGCATTGGATATTCAAAATACATTTCTTCGTCAACAAAAAATTGGATTTTATCTGGAGCCCATTGAATTGCGTAGGTATGAAATTCCTCAAATGGACTATCAATAATTTTTTCAGCTCTAATAAACCTTTCTTGGCCTGTATCAAAAAAGATTTTACCTGGAACATTTGTTGTCTGCCTCGAATAGTCTTGAGGACCATAGTGAACGGCAGACGAAATCAAACCAGGATCATCACTAGTGCTGTCTTTAACATAATCTCCATGTTCTAATATATCTAGCTCTCCACAATTTGGCCAATTTACTTCATCGATATTTGCTCCAAGCATCCAAAATGCTGGCCACATTCCCTCCCAATTAGGAAGTTTTGCTCTAATTTCAACTCGGCCATATGTAAATTCAAATTTATCTTGTGTGTTTATTCTTGCTGATGTAAATTGTTTACCTTGAAACTCCTCTCTTTTAGCTGTAATTTTCAAAAAACCATTTTCAATTTTAATGTTGTCTTGTTTATCTGTATAATATTGTAACTCTCCATTATACCAACTGCCGTTGTTGGGAGCAACGGTTTCAATGTTCCATTTGTCTGATGAAACAGCTGGGGTTCCAGATGATGAATCTTCATCAAATTCATCACTCCAAATCAACTCATTTCCAAAAGAATATGTAGGTGACTGATTGAAAGGATTGTTTCCTAAATTAGAATTTACATTCTGCTTAACACTACCTGACAAATATGAATCACTTAAATCAGATTTAGATCCACCACATGAGATTAATATAAAAAAAGCAATGAAGAATGTGTTTAAGTAGGTATTCATATATAAAGTAAAATCTAACCCAAAGCTAATAATATTTATTATTTTTAGTAAAACTTTTTTAATGGAATTAATTCCACACCAAGGAATTTCGATCATGTCTGTCTTAAGAGGTTTAATAGGCTTGAGTTCTATTATTCTAATTGCTTATTTACTTAGCAATAACAAAAGGAACATTGATTGGAAAACTATCTTAATTGGTATTTTAAGTCAGTTCATTATTGCCATAGCAGTATTAAAAGTTGATTTTGTTAGGATAATTTTTGAAAAAATTGGTCAAGGATTTCTTGCAATTGTAACATATACTAATCAAGGCTCTAGAATTCTTTTCGGTGAACTAGCAGATTCATCTAAATATGGTGAGATATTTATATTTCAGGTTCTACCTGTTATTATTTTCTTTTCAGCTCTTACATCTGTATTATACTATTTTCGAATAATTCAAAAAATAGTTTCTGGACTGGCATGGATGCTAACAAAACTTTTAAACATATCTGGTCAAGAAAGTTTAGCTGTAGCTGGAAATATTTTTTTAGGACAAACTGAAGCTCCTCTTCTAGTTAAAGGATATCTTAATAAAATGAATAGGTCAGAATATTTTCTTTTAATGACAGGAGGAATGGCAACTGTTGCAGGAAGTGTTCTTGCGGCATATATAGGATTTTTAGGAGGAGATGATCCTATTCAAAGAATAGAAGTAGCAAAAAACCTAATCATTGCTTCTGTTATGGCTGCTCCTGGTGCAATTGTGATTTCAAAAATAATGTTTCCACAAACTGAAAAGGTTAATAAGGTAATTGAAATAAGCACTGAAGTTACAGGGACAAATCTACTTTCAGCAATAACAAATGGTACAAGAGATGGGATTAAAATGGCTGTTAATGTTGGTGCAATGTTACTTGTATTTCTTGCATTAATTGCTCTTGTCAATGGAGTTTTATTTCAATTAGCAGAAGTTTTTGGCTTAAATTTATGGATTGAGCAGAATACGATATATAGCTCTTTTTCACTTGAATTAATATTAGGGTACTTATTTGCACCATTAATGTGGCTAATTGGAGTTGCTAAGGAAGATATAACTCTAATGGGACAGCTTCTAGGTGTCAAAATAGCTGCCAGTGAATTTGTTGCATATATTGAATTAGCTAGTTTGAAAGATATTACAAGCGCAATGTATCTAAGTTATCAAAAGTCTGTAATTATGGCTACTATAATGCTTTGTGGATTTGCAAACTTTGCTTCAATTGGAATCCAAATAGGAGGAATTGGAATACTAGCCCCAGGAAAATCTAAATTATTAACTGAATTAGGTTTTAAGGCTATGATAGCAGGAACACTTGTTTCATTATTATCTGCAACTTTTGTTGGTATGCTTCTTGGTTAATTTTCTTCAGCAGAAAGTCTTTTCCAAAATTTCATTAGAAGTACTACAGATATAATAGATATAATTAAAAATACTAGACCAAGTGTTGTCTTGGAATATAAAATATAACCCACTCCAAAGAGAACACTATAGACTGATAAGCTACCAAAAACCATGCATAATATTCCACTAGGAACATCCCATTTTTCTTTTTTACCAGATATAATTATACCATTATTCTTTGATTCTTTAACTATCTTTTTCCATCCAGGACCACCAGGTTGAATTTTTTTATAAAAATTTTGCAAAGTATCCATGCTTGATGGAGGTGTAATCATTGTCACGGTTAACCATGAAATAGTTGTTATGGTTACACCAATTATTAGCTTTTCCTCAACTGAAAAATTGTTAGGTATTATAAACTCAAAAGCCAGAGCAACTAAAAAGGAAACTATCATTGCTGTTAATTCACTATATACGTTTATTCTGTACCAGAACCATCTTAAAATAAATATTAAACCTGTCCCAGCACCAATTTGAAGAATTATTCCAAATGCCTGAAGTGAGTTATTCAAATAAAGGGCAAAAAATGCAGATATAATCATTAACAAAACAGTGAATACTCTTCCCATAAACACATAATGTCTCTCAGATTTATCAGAAATAAAAAACCTTCGGTAGAAGTCATGTACTAGGTATGATGATCCCCAATTAAGATGGGTTGATATAGTCGACATAAAGGCTGCAATTAAAGATGCAACTAGGAGACCTAATAGCCCAGATGGTAAGAAGGAAATCATTGCTGGATAAGCAAGATCATTTCCAACAATTGTGTTTGGAAAAGCTACTTGAAGTGATTCTAAATTAGGAAATACTATTATAGAAGCCAGTGCAATTAAGATCCATGGCCATGGTCTAACAGCATAGTGCATAAAATTAAAAAGTAATGTAGCCCATATTGCATTTTTTTCATCTTTTGCAGATAACATTCTTTGAGCGACATATCCACCCCCACCTGGTTCTGCTCCAGGATACCATACTGCCCACCACTGAACTGCAAGTGGGATTATAAATACAGCTATAAACAAGTCTTTATCTTTTATGTCAGGAATTAAACTAAGTTTTGGAATAACATCTGGATGGTTAAGAAGGTTAGTCAACCCCTGAATTTGAGGTAGGGAAACAATTTCATAAGCAGCCCAAAAAGTGGCTACCATTGCCAAAATAAATTGAAAAAAATCAGTTATGATGATACCTCTAAGCCCACCAATCGAACTGTATATAACAGTAATTGCACAGGAAACAAGAAGTGTTTCAACTGGACTTAAACCTAATAGTGCCCCCCCAATTTTAATTCCAGCCAAACATACGCTTGCCATAATAAGTATATTGAAAACTGCACCCAAATAGAATGCTCTGAAGCCTCTTAAAAAAGCAGCTCCTTTGCCACTATATCTCAATTCATAAAATTCAAGGTCGGTCAATACTTTTGATCTTCTCCAAAGCTTAGCATAAATAAATACAGTTAACATACCTGTCAGAAGAAATGCCCACCATACCCAATTACCGGCAACACCATTAGTTCTGACAATATCCGTCACTAAATTTGGTGTATCAGCTGAAAAAGTTGTTGCCACCATTGATATACCTAGTAACCACCATGGCATTTTTCTACCTGAAAGGAAAAATTCTGTAATGTCTTTCCCAGATCTCTTTGAAACTACAACTCCAATTATTAATGATAGTATAAAAAAGGATGATATTATAAGCCAATCTATGTTTTCTAATTGCATTTTAAAAGTTTATCTTAGCGTAAAATTATTAGGTTGAGTCAATATAATAAATATATAGTTTTTTCAGTGATTTCCTTTTTGATTGTTGGATTTACTTATTCTCAAGAAAACTCAAACAACTCATCTGGGTTAAACTTTTCATCTCCAAATTCACAATCTGAAAACTTACTTTTAAACCTGAAGAAAAAGGATAATCCTTTTTTAAAAAAATTAGAAAACAAAAACAAAAAAGACTTTTTTCCTGATGCTAATGTAAAAGAAAAAAGACCTGAGAGATTCATAAACTCTAACGATCTATATCTTTCTAGACTTAACAGGAAAAAGACTGAGTCTAATAAAAATATTAACAAATTCAAGGTTGATCAGTTTCTTGGAGAGATCCGAAATGATGGTGAATATGTGAGTATTATACTCAGAGATCATGAATATCCTGACGGAGACTTGATTAAAGTACAAATAAATGAAGATGTTGTAATGCCTGCAATATTACTAACAGAGAAAGCTAAAGGTTTTAAGCTTGACCTTAAAAGTGGGTTTAATGTTGTTGATTTTGTTGCTTTAAACCAAGGAAGCTCAGGACCAAACACTGCAGAAATTATTGTCTATGATGACCAGGGTAAACTTGTTGGAACTAACAGATGGAATTTAGCCACAGGAGTCAAAGCCACGTATATAATTTATAAAAATTAGCTATAGATATCTAGCATTGCAGCTACAAACCTATCTACCTCTTGGCTTGTTCCGGTACTAATTCTACACCAGTCGTAGAAAGGGGGGAAAGGCCTGCCTACTCTTACACCCTTATCAAGCATTTCTTTAGATAAAATATCAATATGTTTTTTAGACTCAAAAAAGACAAAATTAGTGCTAGACTCAACATACTTAAGGTCCAAATAATCTAATAATTTGTATATCTTATCTTTTTCCTCATTAGCTTTTTTTAACGAAAAGGCATAGAAATCCTTATCTTTTAGCGCTTCAATAGCAGCAGCTACTGCAAGAACATTGGTTTGGGCCATTATTTTATTTCTTCCATATGGAGAATATTCTCCAAACAATTTATCAGCTAATTCAGGTTTTAAAATCAGATAACCTATTCTTAAACCAGCCATTCCATATACTTTTGAAAATGTTCTGGAAATAATTATATCTTTTTCCTGCCTTACCAAGTAATCCATTGAAGGGTAGCCTGGCTCATTAATATAATCATAGTATGCTTCATCGCAGAATACCAATGTTTTCTCAGAAACTCTTTCACAAAATTTACTTAATAAGGATTTTTCAAGTAATGTCCCTGTTGGATTATTAGGATTAGCTATAAAAACCATTTTAGTTTTATCGTTTATTTTTTTTTCTATTTCACCCAAGTCATACCCTTTATTTGAATCAACCGGGACCCAATTTATTTTTCCACCAAATGCTTCTGCATAACTCATTAAGGCTAAATATGTTGGCTTACCAGCAATAATTTCTCCTCCTTTATCAGCAACCGCCAATCCAGTTACCCTTAGAGCCTCATTTGAACCACCTGTAATTACAATACTCTCATTGCTAACATTGTGTTTTTTTGCTAAAATGTTCTGTAACTCTAATATATATTCATAAGGGTAACGACATGCGTCTTCGAATGAATCTACAATTGCGTTCCTTACTCTCTCTGATGGACCATATGGATTCTCGTTTGAACTTAGTTTAACTACATCAGATATAGGTCTTGGATTATACTTCTTAATTTCTTCAGCAGTCAAAATTGATGGTGTCATCATTAACCCACCTAAACCAATTGAAGACTTGAACCATTCTCGTCTAGATTGCATAACTATATATTTTACTTTAATTTAAAAAAGAAAGTATTCATTTCAAAATTTAATGATTAATTTACAATATGCTTGAATTATTTGATACTATTGAGAATTATATAAATCAGATTATTATACCATTAAATTGGTTAATGCTTGTCCTGATTATTGGTGGTGGAATTTATTTAACTTTTATTTCTAAAGCAAATCCGTTGATAAAAATTAATCAGGGTTTCAGGCTACTTTTAAAAAAAGACAATTCAACAGTTGGTATATCAAGGTTTCAAGCTTTATCAGCTGTTCTTGCAGCAACTGTTGGTCTTGGCAATATTTCAGGTGTTTCAATTGCAATTCACCAAGGCGGTCCAGGTGTTCTTGTCTGGATGTGGGTTACAGCCCTCATTGGCGCTACAATTAAATTTTTTTCCTGCTCTCTAGCTGTTAGTTTAAGAGAAAAAGATGAAAATGGAGACTATTTAGGTGGACCAATGTATTATATGACTTTAGGAATAAAAAAGTGGGGTAAACCTCTTGCAATTTGGTTTTCGATTGCAGGATTAGTCGGAGTCCTTCCGGCATTTACTGCAAATCAATTAACTCAATCATACATAGATGTTATTAATCCTAACGCTATGTTTGACATAGGCAATAGTAACTGGAAGCTCATAATAGGTGTTATTTTTACAATTTTAACTTCAGTCGTAATATTCGGAGGACTCAAATCGATTGTTCGTGTAACCTCTGGATTAGTTCCAATTATGGTAATTCTATATTTCATTTTAGGATTATTTATTTTGGTAACTAATGCAAATGTTGTTCCCTCAACTTTTTTATTAATATTTAGTGAGGCTTTTAATTTTAATACCATGGTTCAAGGTGGATTTTGGGGGCTTGTTTTAATTGGTATTCGAAGAGCTGTTTTTTCAAGTGAAAGCGGAGTAGGTCTAGCACCTATTTATCATGGCCAGTCATCAACTAGAAATGGTACAGATGAGGGATTAGTTGGTATGCTTGGGCCTATTTTGGATACAATTTTAGTATGTACAATAACTGGATTAATAATTATTATTAGTGGTGCTTATCTTGAGAGTGATCTAAATGGAATAGTTCTTTCATTAGAAGCATTCAGAAGATTATTTTTTGGTTTTGGAGATTACATTTTAATCATAATGATTTCAATATTTGGAATATCTACACTCTTTACGTATTCGTATTATGGTGTTAAGTGCTTTGGATTTTTGACTTCGCCAAAAAAGGGTAAATATTACAATATTATATATATCAGTGCTATTATTATATCATCAATTCTAACTGTAGAGATAGTTATTGGATTAATTGATGTTGCATTTGCACTAATGGCAATTCCAAATATGATTGCAATAATATTCTTATCAAAGTTTGTTACAAAAGAAATGAGAGAGAGATCTTGGATTTAATCCACATAATCTATAGGAGGTGGGCCTGGATCTAGATATGGATCGTACTCATATTCACCAATTTTTTCATCGAACTCCTTTTTAATATTCTCTCTTAATTTACTGTCTTTAAATATATCAACCATTGTCATTCCGAGAGCTTTTGCCGCATGAAGCATTCCCTTGTGTCCAATAGACATTCCAGAACTTGCAACTACTGACCATGAATGCCATGGGACACCTTTAGGTGCCGTAGTAGCAGCTAAGCTAACTACAGGAACATTGTAACTTACATCACCACTATCAGTAGAACCTCCACCAGGACTATTGAGGGTCTCTCTAAGTGGTCTTATTTTGCCATCAATACCTATTTCAGGTTTTCCATTATTTCTTTGCAACTCCAATGCAAAATCTATTTCCTCCTGTGTATACTGAATATCACCAAGGGTTTCAAGATTTTTTTGCAAAGCTGCACCTCCAACTCTATTTGGAAGAAGATCATGCACGCCAGATATTAATGAAATTTTGTGTTCCACATTGGCCATTATAGCTGCGCCTCCAGCCATTTTTCTTACCTGTTCATATACAGGTTGGAGTCCTTCTTTTGTAATATCTCTAACTCTAACCCAAATTCTAGAATAGTCAGGAACAACATTTACAACTTTTCCTGCATCCTGAATATGGTAATGCATTCTTACTGACGGCAACACGTGTTCTCTGTATGCATTAATTCCAGCAGTGTAGAGTTCAAGTGCATCATTAGCAGCCCTTGCATTCCATGGATCAACAGATGCATGAGCAGTTTGCCCCGTGAATTCAACCATAAAATCAACTAATGCAAGAGATGGTTGAACGTTAGCCTCAGTTTTATCTGCCGGATGCCAATCCATACAAATATCTACATCATCAAAAACTCCATCTCTTATCATCCAAAGTTTTCCAAAGAACTTTTCTTCAGCAGGTGTTCCAAAAAATTTTACAGTTCCTTTAAGTTCTCCTTTCTCAATTAGCTCTTTTATAGCAATAGCAGCACCTAAACTGGCTGTTCCAAAAAGATTATGTCCACAACCATGACCAGCTCCATCTTCAATTAATACATGCCTGTGGGGTACGGTATCCTGTGAGAGACCTGGAAGAGCATCAAATTCACCAATTATACCAATTACTGGCTTCCCCTCGCCATACGTAGCAGTGAAAGCAGTTGGCATTCCAGCAATACCTTTTTCGACAATTAGCCCATTTGCTTCAGCATACTCAATTAAATATTCTGCAGATTTATCTTCTCTAAAAGCTACCTCTGCAGCTTCCCATATTTTATCGCTTAAGGAAGTTAAATCTGATGTTTTCATATCAATAGAATTTACCAACTGTTTTTTTAATTTATTAGCACTTTGTGATTGCACTGATAAAAATGAGAACACCAATAGTAAAATTGTGATAAATTTTTGCATTATTTAATAATTTAAGGTTTTCTTAATAACCTAATTTACAAATAATATTTATTTTAGAATATGAGATTATTTAAGGATGTTAAGGGAAATAATATTGATCCAGTTGATCATACCTTGTCAATTTTAAAACAATATCCTTATGCAAAAATTCATATAGGTTCTGACTCACAAAATGTTGGTAAAAAAACAAACTATACCAGTGTAATTGCATACAGGCTAGGAACCAGAGGGGTACATTATATTTTAAGCAAATCCTCTTGTGAAGCAATTAATGATATATGGAAAAGACTTTGGTTAGAGGCTGAGTATAGTATTAAGGTTGCCGAATGGCTCACCAAACAGGTAAGTGTTCAAGTCGAAATTGACATGGATTATAATTCAGATGAAAATCACAAATCAAATAAACTTATTTCAGCAACAAAAGGCTGGGCTAATTCATTAGGTTACAAAGTTAATGTGAAACCAAATAATCAGATAGCCACTAGAGCTGCAGATCATCATTGTAAATAATCATATTAACTGATTAAAGATTTTTTCGCCACCATATCTTACAACATCGGTTGCGGGAAGTCCAGTGTTGTTTTCAGTATTTTTTATAAATTCCTTTGCATCATTATCAGACATTTCAACCGTATTAAGAGCAACACCAATTACTTTAGATTTTGGATAAGTACCAAGAACTGAAGATAGTTCTTCATTCAATGTTATAAATTTTTTTAAATCAGGAATTTTAATGTTCTCTAGAGACCTCAGTGAGTCATTTCTTGCTATGTGGCACAAAATCATATGAGTTGGACATGTTCCTCTCATCAATGGAAGTGTTGCTGAACTTCCTGGGTGAAGAATTGAACCTTGACCCTCTACAATTACAACATCCTTGTCTTTTTGCTCGATTACTGCTGCTTCTACAGCTCCACATGCATGGTCAAGTTTATATGCATCTAAGGGTATTCCCTTTCCGGTTATAGTAATACCGACTTGTCCGGTAGCAACAAAGCCTGTTTTGATCTGATTATCTTTTAAGTATGAATATAATTCTAGTCCAACAGTCATTTTTCCAGCAGCCATATCTGTTCCTATCATCAAGACCCTTTTATTATTAAGATTAGCAGATTTTGCAGATCCTATTTTAGGTATAAACTTAGGTACTCTTGTATCCCATATCCATTGATTTTTTCCAGTCAAATATTTTTCAAACTGAGGGTAGACCTGGTCATGTAATCCGTTAATTATTGACATTCCCTGACTCAAGGATTCTTTTATTACACTATCCCATTGCTTAGGTCTGATTCCACCTGAAGTCAAAACTCCAAGTAAAAGAACAGTTGCCCCTAAAGACTTCGCTTTATTTATATTTTCAACGATTGGAATATCTTTTTTTATTATTGAAACCTCTGATATTTTTTTTCCTGCAAATACTGAATCTATGACACAAACAATATCATTATCAAGGTATCTAAGCGCACTAATTCCCATTTTGCCGTAGTCGTCATCAATGCTTGACTCCATCCAAATTGCTACTTTATCAGTTTGTTTTAACATGGTTATCTGTTTTTTAGTTTAGCACCGTGTCCTAACCTTGAACTAGTCATAGTTATTCCATTTACCATTTTAGAGCCTTCGCTTGGGTCAGGGTCTAAATTATAATGAGAATCTAAATCAACAAAATCAATTATACCTGTGATTGAGGCTCCAGCTGATATACTTACAGATGATTCACTCATACAACCAATCATGGTTTTTAAACCATGAGATCTTGCAACATTTAGAATCTTTAGCGCCTCTGTAATTCCTCCACACTTCATAAGCTTTAAGTTTACACCATCAACATACTGATAATGTTTAGCTACGTCTTCTGAAAATCTGCATGATTCATCAATAAAGATTGGAAGAGGCCTGCCTTCAAATAAAAACTTAAGTTTATCTTCGTCTCCCTCAACTAAGGGTTGCTCTACATACTCGGCTTTTCTCTCCGATAGCCATTTCATCATTAGTTTTGCCTCATCCAAGGACCATCCCCCATTTGCATCTACTCTTATAGCTACGTTTGAGTTTCTAGTTGATTCAATGACTTGAGAATAAATTAGTTTATCATATTCTATTCCTTCACTAGATCCTAATTTAATTTTTAATGCTTTTACCTCAGGGTTCTCTAATATTAGCTCAACCCTCTCCTTGATAATATCCGGTTGATTAATTCCTACGGTTAAGGATGTAGGAACATTAGTTGAAGGAAGTCCTAGCAAATCTTGCAAAGACATATTTGCTTTTTTTGCTTTCCAGTCCCAAAGAGCTATATCAATACCTGCTAATGCACATGCAGGTATATTTAGATCTTTACCTCTTTGGTGGACTTCATATAATGAAAGGTTTTCTAAATTGGAATCTATTAATGTATTTAAATGGTTTTCAACATCTTGAGCCGAATCAGCTCCTTCGGTTTTACCTGGAGCACATTCCCCCCATGCAGTGATGCCATCTTTTATAAATTCAACAAAAAGATTTTGTGACTTATCATGAATACCCCTACTTATTTGAAGAGGAAATTTTTTCTTGAGATTTACAGTATGAAATTTAAATTCCATTTACTTAGATTGTTAGTCTAAGTTAATGTTTTTCTTGATTGTTTTCTTTAAAATTATCGAGCGCTTCTCTAGAATAAATAGGAGTTCTATTCCTTCTGGTTATCCACTTTAACTTTCCATTTTCATGATACCTAATTAAAGTGCTTTCGCTTAAAGCTAGATACTCAGCTGCTTGTTTTCTTGGAAGATATTTAATATGATCAGGTAAATTTGAACTATCAAAATCAGAGGACATTACCGCAAGAAAGCTTCTTTCAATTTGAATATCTTCTTTCTTTATTCTCTTTCCCCCAAAGTATACAGATTTTACTCCATCAGGAAAATAGATTTGATTAATATCACCCCACTTTTTGTTCATTTTTTTTTAGCTAGCCTATAAAGTTAAAAAAAAATTATATTTGTATGTAACTATTCACTGATAATTTACAGTGCAAAAATCTATATTATTTCTATTTATTTTCTCTATCTCAATTTCTTTAAATTCTCAAATAGGAAGTGGGGGATACAATCAGTCAAATTATGGGACAAGAAACTACAACTCAGGAATAAATTCGTTTAAGTATGGAATCATTGGTTCAAATCAAGATGCAACAGGATCACCAGTAGGATTGGTATCGGCAATAATTAGGAGAGTTCCAAGTGCTAAAAAAATTTCTGATAGATTTGGTAATGAAAATATATCTCTAAGAGGGAGGGGTTCAGTGCAAGCTGCTGGAGACGAGGTTCTATGGGATATTGATTGAGTTACATTCAATCTCCCCCAATGCTAAGTGTAAATGAAGTTGTTTACGTTGAAATAATTAAGGGACTGTCTGCAACAAATAAATACGGTAGTGATGGAGCTGCTGGAGTAATTATTGTAAAGACATCAGTAAACGCTTCTAATTATGATTTAATCAATTCTCCAAAAAATCTCTGGAGAACAATTACTGAGAAAAGAATTAAGAAGTAGTTAACACTATTCTTTTAAACTTTTATTTACTTTTAATAACAGATCACATGAGATACACATTTCAAATATTAATTATACTTTATTCTAGCTTGTCATTTTCTCAAGAAGACAAAATTGCCCAAGCTCAACAAAGTGCTATATCATCTATGTCATTGGTAGACGCCCTTGCATCTAGAATACCGGGTGCAAAAAGAGTTACAGATAGAATGGGAAATAAAAACATTGCCATTAGAGGTAGGCAGTCATTCAAAACTGCTGGTAATGAGGTTCTTTGGGAAATTGATGGAGTAATCTACAATAATCCACCCGTATTAAATGCAAATCAAGTAAAATACGTAGAAGTTCTCAGTGGATTAGCTGCAACAAATAAATACGGCAGTGAGGGTGCTGGTGGAGTAATTATTGTTAAAACTAATGTTAGTGTAGAAAAGTTTAATAGTAGAAAAAATCTTTGGAACAGGTCATCACAAGTCGTCAAAAAAAATAAGAAAAAGAAGAATAAAAAAAATAAGAAATCCTGAATCTCTTTTGTAATTTTAAAAAAATATCAAATTTGAAAAAGATTTTACTATTTACCTTATGGTGTTGCTTATTATTAAGTTGTGACTTAGGAATTACAGATAACAAAAGTTCTTCCGATATAGAGTCTTTGCTGCTTAAAACATCTTTTGTTGATCTAAATGAAAATAATTTAGATCTCTCGGTCTATAAAAAAGGTAAGATTGTTGTTAGTTATTGGGCTACATGGTGTGCTCCATGTATTAAGGAAATGCCAGGTATTAAAAAAGCTGAGGAAATACTGGAAGAATACGGGTATACTTTCTTATTAGTTTCGGATGAAACATTAGATGAAATCTCTGATTTTAAAAACGAATGGAATTTTGATTTTAATTTTTTAAAATCCACTAAATCATTTGAGACACTTGGAGTCTATGCTATGCCAACTTCATATATTTTTGACAAAAATGGTAAAATAGTTGAAACTATTGTCGGGGCTGTTAAGTGGGATTCTAAAGAAATGATTGATAAATTAAAGATGTTATAACATGAAAAAATTTATAATTGCTTTCTCCTTTTTAAGTATTTTTTCCTGTAATTCAAGTGATATAAAAATAGAAGAAATATCTTTTTTATATGAAAACAATAACGCTCAACCTAGTCTAGTTTCAAATAATGGTAACTTATCATTGACGTGGATTTCAAGTGATGAGGACATGAATGCTAGTTTAAATTTTAGACAATTTAAAAATGAAGGATGGACTAATCCAATAAAACTTGCGAATGGTAACGACTGGTTTGTTAATTGGGCTGACTTTCCAACACATGCAATAAACGGTGACAAAGTTCTCTCAAGTTATCTAAAAAAATCTGACTCCGGTACATATAACTATGATGTTTTTTTAAGTCTACATACATTATCCGGAGAAAAAGTAAAAGAAGACTTTATATTAAATACTGATGGCTTTAAAGCAGAACATGGGTTTGTTAGTATAACTTCAAATGATAGCGAAGGATTTTTAGTTACTTGGTTAGACGGAAGAAATACAGTGGAGAAAGATGAAGATGGTAATCACAAGCCAATGACTATTCGATTTGCAGAAATAACAAATGCTGGAGATATAATAAATGAAACTGAACTTGATTCATCAGTTTGTGATTGTTGTCAGACATCAATGACTTATACCAACAAGGGACCTTTAGTTGTCTACCGTGATAGAAGCGAAGAAGAAGTAAGAGATATATATGTTACTAGAAACATAGATAAGGTTTGGGAGGATCCTATTTCAGTTCATAATGATGGATGGGTAATATATGGATGTCCAGTCAATGGGCCTAAAGTTGTCTCTAGTTCAAATAATATTGCTGTAAGTTGGTTCACTGTTTCGAATGGAATACCAAAAGTTAATCTTTCCTTTTCAGAATCATATGGTTCTACTTTTAGTATCCCCATAAAAATTAATGACTCTAATGCTATTGGCAGAGTTGATACTGCATTCTTAAATGAAAGAGAAGTTATAATAAGTTATATGGAGGGAGATGATGATGGGACATTTTTAAGAATAAAAAAAGTTTCAATAGATGGCAAAGTTTCAAAGCCAATTACAATCTCTAAAATTGACGGTGGAAGAGGTACGGGCGTTCCACAATTAGAAATATTGGATGATGAAATATTTATTGTTTGGACTGTTTATAATAATGAAAAGAATCAGTTAAAAACAGTTAGATTAAACTCAAAAGATGTTTAAATCATTCAAAAATTATTACTTCACAATACTGTTAATAATATTTAGTTGTTCTGATGGACAAGAAAAGCAAGAATATGAAAGTGCTATTGTGCTTGAATCTATAGTTTTACCAAAAATAATAAATGAAACTTCGGGTTTAGAAATTCTTAATGAAGTTTTTATAACTCATAATGATTCAGGAGGAGAGCCAAGTTTATATTTTTTTAATCTAAATGGTGAGATTATAAACTCTATAAAACTGGAAAAAGAGTCTTTTTGGGAAATTTATAATAATGATTGGGAAGATATCACAGCTGATGAAGATTATATTTTCATTGCTGATACAGGTAACAATTTTGGTAATAGGGACAATCTAAACATTATAAAAGTTAAAATAAATGATTTTAGTATTGATGGTAAAATTGATATTACTTATAAAGATCAAGACACATTCTTTTCTCTTTTTCCAAGACCAAAACATAAGTATGATGCTGAAGCACTATTTTTAATTGATGATAAAATTGCAATATTATCTAAGGATAGAAGTAATCTATTTACTGATTTATATTTAATTAATAAGGAAAGTAATGCGAATCAAGTATTAGAAAGTAGAATTACATTTGATGTAAATTCTTTAGTTACTGGTGGAGACTACAATGCAAAACTTAGACTTCTCACTCTTGTAAGCTATAATTCAAATGGAGACCAATTCTTAATATTATTTGAGGACTTTGATTTGGAAAATTTAGCCAAAAAGAAATTTAGAAAATTTAAAATTCCAATTGAGAGAGCACAAATTGAAGCAATAAAAATAATTGATAAAACAACATTTTGGGTAACATCTGAAGACGAAGGGGTTGGAAATCCTTATATGTATAAAGTTAAAGTGGAGGTGAAATAAAAAACGCTCCTAACAAAACCAATTAACAAAAATTCAAAAGTTTACCTAGCTAAAAAGGACTAAAAACGATTTTAGGAGCGTTTCGAAAATCTTATATTAAAAATAAGATAATTATAGGCGATATAATTTTAAAGAAAAGTTAAAATTAGTTAAGTTGATAACTCAAGCTGATTTTTAGAAAGGGATGTCTTGGGGTCCTCTGTAAATCAGTATCCTTTGACATAGAATTAAATGTAGTTAGTACTTGAAGTTTATTAAATCGTTTTTGAAATCCAACCTCAATGGTATTCCTGTATTTATTTGATAACATTGTTAGCTCTGCATTTTCGTTAAACAAACTACCTTCTAATTTATAATCATGTAAATAATATTCCTGACTAGTCCCGACATAAAACGATAAATTATTATTTGATTGATTTATAATATTATTTGAAAGACTAAACCACTGTAACTCTCCAATTAAAAGCCCAATATTCATTCCAGCCATTATCTGATAAGTTCCAAGTCTTGAATAAAATTCAGTTGTAAAATTAATGTTATCCTGGAGGTTAAAACCTTTAAAGAATTTTACCACTAAATTAATTTGAAGTTCTTGAGGCATTTGAGATTTCCATTCTAAGTTTGGTAAATTTAAGACCATATCATGATACAGATTCTGCATTCCTTTAGCTAACGATGCATCACCTGTAATTCCAATATTTCCTCCCAAGGTAAAACTTGAATAATCAGAAATGTTTAATTGTCTAGTTGCTTCCAAAAACAGATAACCACTGTAAGGATAATCATATTTATTTGGGTCTGTCTCGTATCTACTTGAAGGAGTATAAATTAACTGTCCTAATTTAAAGTTATCCATGAAAAAATTTACTTCTTTATACTTAGTAGATGTGTAGGATAAAAAAATTCCACTTGAATAATAGAAGTCTCTGTCAAAATAAAGATCATTGTCAACATCTAAATTAACTTGTTTTTGTGAATAAGAGGGATTGATAATCATAATGCCCAGATATAATAAAAAACAAAGGTTTCTTTTGTTAAACAATTAATTAAATTTAGACTAATTTAAACAATATTATTTACTGTGTTTAAAATTGAATTAGCTAAAATCAATGATCTAGATAGGGTAAAAAAAATTACTAGTGATTGTGCCTTAGAAATGATAAGTAGAAAAATTTTTCAGTGGGATGAAAACTACCCTAATATTGAAATTTTTAAAAAAGATATTGATAACCAAAATCTATATGTTTACAGAGACAATTCAATAGTCCTTGGATGTATTATGTTAAGCTTATCCAAAGATGAAGTTTACGACAATGTAAAGTGGCTCACTAAGGATGAAAAAAATCTTTATGTTCACAGATTAGCTGTTGATCCTAAGTATCAAAAAAAGGGAATAGGAAAATTATTAATGGATTTTGCTGAAGAATATGGTCTAAAAAATGGATTAAAATCAGTAAGGCTGGATACTTTTAGTAAAAATGATAGGAACAATAAGTTTTACAGATCTAGAAATTATATTCAACTTGATGATGTATATTTTCCAAATCAAAGTGAGTTTCCATTTCACTGCTATGAAAAGATTTTAAATTAAAATCCTAACTCTTCCAGATCCTTTTTCTTTTTTGAACTTTCAATATTTAAATTCTCACAATCTAATGGAATTGTAACTAATTCTGGAACCGGAAAGTCATCTGATGATATTGCTAGATCAGGATTTAAATAAGCTTTCTTCATATATTGGCCCCAAATTGGTAGAGCCATGGTTGCTCCTTGACCAAAAGCAATATCTTCAAAGTGAATTGATCTATCCTCACCTCCAACCCATACTCCAGTCACAAGGTTTGGTACCATTCCCATAAACCATCCATCACTTTGATTTTGAGTTGTTCCAGTTTTTCCAGCAATAGCGTTTTCAAATGCGTATGGATATCCTGTAACTAAATTATTGTATATATAATTTGTTTCTTCTAATCCCGAATGTCTAAGTCTACCTCCTGAACCGTATTTTGTTACACCCTCCATTAAATTAACTGTTACGTATGCTGCTTCTTCACTAATAACATCTGTTGTATTTGGTATTACTTCAAAAAGTGGCACTCCATTTTTATCCTCTATCCTTGTAATAAAAATTGGCTCAATGTATATTCCTTTGTTTACAAAGGTGCTGTAGGCTCCTACCATTTCATACAAACTAATGTCAGGGGTTCCAAGTGCAATCGAAGGAACCTCGGGCAAAAATGAATTTATTCCCATTTTTTTCATCAAAGCAACAACAGGCTTTGGTCCAACTTGATCCATTAATCTTGCGCTAATTGTATTAATTGAATTAGCTAAAGCATTTTTTAAATTTCGTGTTTGACCATACTTATCACTTGAGTTTTTTGGACACCATGCATCCATATTTCCATGTTTTCTGGGCTCTATACAGTATAAAGCATCAGGAACTGTATAACATGGGGAGAGTTTTAATTGATCAATTGCTGTTGCATATAAAAAAGGTTTAAAAGTTGACCCAATTTGTCGCCTTCCTTGTTTTACCTGATCATACTGAAAATGTTTGTAATTAACTCCTCCAACCCATGCTTTAACATGGCCAGTTTGTGGCTCCATTGACATCATTGAAGCCCTAAGGTGAAACTTATAATATTTAATCGAATCAATTGGTTTCATTATAGTGTCAATCTCTCCATTCCATGAAAATATTTTCATGGGAGTTTCAACTTGGAATGTTTCCCAAATTTCCTCTTCATCAATGCCACTTAATTTCATCTTTCTCCATCTTTCTGATCTCATTGCTGATAATTTAATTAGTGTATCAACCTGGCCCTCTCTAAGTTCTCTAAACGGGGGTGTTGGATTTTCATCTGATTCTTTATTTTGAGCGAAAAATTCTGATTGCAGATTCTTCATGTGCTCATTAACAGACTCTTCTGCAATAGACTGAAGCCTTGAGTCAATAGTTGTATATATTCTTAACCCGTCTTTATATAAATTATATCTTTCTCCGTTAGGTTTCGGATTATCTCTAAGCCATTTGTTCATAAACTCTTGAAGATATGCTCTAAAATAGGTAGCTAAACCCTCTCTGTGTGATTCTGGAGAATAATCAATATTGAGAGGAAGCATTGATAATGAGTCTTTTTGATCTTTTGTGATCATCTCATTTCTATACATCTGTTGGAAAACAACATTTCTTCTCTCAGTTACAAGTTCTGGTCTTCTAAGTGGATTGTAAAGTGATGAGTTCTTTAACATTCCAACAAGTGTAGCAGCATCCTCAATCAGAAGTGAATCTGGTGTTTTATTAAAATAGATTTTAGATGCTGAACGAACACCATCTGCCGTGTTGTTAAAATCATATATGTTTAAGTACATAGCTATGATTTCATTTTTGGTATACCTTTTCTCAATTTGAATGGCAAGAACCCACTCTCTTGCCTTTTGAAGAATAGCTTGAACTATGTTTCTGGATCTTACTCCAACAAAAAGTTGTCTAGCAAGCTGTTGGCTAATTGTACTTGACCCACCTCGCGTATTTAAGAAAATAATTGCTCTTAAAGTTGATCTTACATCAATTCCTGGATGATCATAAAATCTTTCGTCCTCTGTTGCAATTAATGCATCAACCAGGTTTTTTGGAAGTTCATCATAGGTTATTGGAGTTCTGTTATCATTAAAATAATATTTACCCAATATTTCTCCATCTGATGATATTATTTGAGTAGCAAGATTGGTGTTGGGATTCTCTAATTGCTCGAACTGCGGCATTTCTCCAAAAGTACCATTACCTGCAAGAATAAATAAGCCAAAAAAGGAAAATAAACAAATTAAAATTGAAGCCCATAATAATCTAATAGTTAGTAATCTTTTCATATTAGCTTATTTTGTATTTAAGATTATTTGACCGTCCTTTTTTAAAAATCTTATTACTATTTCCTTTCCCTTTTCGTAGTGATATCTGCTCCTCGTAGGGAAGCGCATATATATCCTTACACTCCTCTGAGCAACAGTTATTCATTTGCTTTTTACAGTCATCACATTGGATAAAAAGTAAGTGACACGATTCATTTGCACAATTTACATGAGTATCACATGGAGCTCCACACTGATGACAATTTGAGACAATCTCATTTGAAACTCTTTCGCCTAATCTTTCATCAAATACAAAATTTTTTCCAAGAAAATTGTTGTCAAGCTTTTGATCTTTAACCTGTCTAGTGTATTCAATTATCCCACCTTCAAGCTGAAAAACATTGTGAATACCTTTGTACTTCAAATATGCACTTGCTTTTTCACATCTTATTCCACCAGTACAATACATTAAATAATTTTTGTCTTTTCCGTTTTTTTCAAGTTCTCTATCAATAATACTTAAAGACTCTCTAAAAGTATCCACATCTGGTTTTATTGCACCCTTAAAGAATCCTATTTCACTTTCATAATGATTTCTCATATCGATACAAATAGTGTTCTTGTTATTTAGCATTTCATTAAATCTCTTAGCATCAAGATGTTCTCCAACTTTTGTAACATCAAAAGAAGAGTCGTCAAGTCCATCTGCAACAATTTTATCTCTAATTTTTATAGTTAATTTTAAGAAGGATTTATTGTAATGTTCTAAAGCTATATTTAATCTAATATTTTTTAAAGGGACTATTTCATTTACTGAAATTTTAAATTTTTCAAAACTGCATTTAGGAACTGATAGTTGAGCATTTATACCCTCCTTTGCAACATAAATTCTACCTAAAACATCTAGATCAGACCATAGAATAAATAAATGATCTCGAAAAAGTGATAGGTTCTCTAATTTAAAATACTTATAGAACGAGAGTGTAACTCTCTCTTGAGAATTTTGGTCAATTATCTTGGCGCGCTCTTCAGCGCTAAGTTTATTGTACAGTTGCATGCTATACTAATATAGAATGCAAAATTACAACTTTTTACTAAGCTTACGTTAATTTAGTTTTTAGTCTTCTAGCCCTATTTTTTTTGAACCAACTAAGAGAAATTCTTTTAGACGTCCATTTATATATCTAAACCCATTTTCCCCAAAGAAACCAGGTACTTCAAGCATAATCCTAATATCTTTTTCCCACTCCTCAATATATACAGTTGTATTAAGTTCAATAGCATATGCTGTATTATATTGTAAAGGATAATCTCCAGTGAATGGAACTCCTCCTTGTGAATCCCACATACCAATAGTAGTTCCTGCAGAATGTCCATAAGTGCCAAGCGGATGAGTGTAAATAGAAGGTCTTAACCCTTCAGCTTTTCCTTGTTCAAGAGATCTTTTTAAAATCTCATTCCCTGTCAAACCTTGCTTAAAATTATTTGTAAAAATATCTTGTATCCTAGTACCTTCTTTAAACGCTTCTATCAAAAAGTCTGGAGCATTAGTTTCACCAGGTTTTAGTACATAGGCTAATTCTTGGGTGTCTGTATTTAATGTCAAATATGATATTCCAAAATCACAATGAAGAAGATCACCAGGTAATATTATATCAAATTTTGATTTATTATCAAATGCATACAAGTCACTATTATCCTTTCTTTGAACATCAACGGTGGGATGAAACCAGGTGTCTAAGCCAAGAGATAAAACTTTTTCACGCATCCACCATACTACATCATCAGTGCTAGTTACTCCAGGAGTAATGACTTTAGTAGAAAAAGCTTCTCTAATTATCGAGCTGCTAATTTCAACTAATTGAGAAAATACTGTCATCTCAAGATCTGTTCTGGTTTCAATCCAGGCAATTGCAAGGTCCTCAGCTGAAGTAATTTTTTTTCTAAATTTTGGGGATAAAACATTGTATAGCTGATCGTAATGATATTTACTTAACCCATCCGCTAATGATTCATAGCTTGAAATATTCAGTCCTATTTTTTCTGGATTTTTACTGACTATATAGTCTTTCAAAGCTTCCCACTGGTTAGGCTGTTTATCCTTATCCCAAATTGATGGTATATTGTCACCAAATGCATATCGAGCAATAGCTACAGATTCAAATTTTTTGGTTTTTTTGTCTAAAGAAAATACAAGAATAGTTGTTCTCCTTGCATTTAACCATGTAGGAGGCAACATGGTCTTTATTATAGGATCTTCATTGTATTCTCTTGCAATCAAAACCCACATATCAATATCAGTTTTTTCCATTAACTGGGGTAATAATTTATTGAGTCTTTCTTTTTGAAGTTTATTTACAAACGCAGCTCTTTCCTTTAATGGAAGTATATCTTGCGCATTGATGTTTGTAATGAATAAGGCAGTATATAATATTAATATTTTTCTCATAGTTTGGTAAAATATAAATATAAAAAATATTACTTTAGTGATAAATGATTAAAGATGTCAGATCCTAAAGATTCTAAACTTAAAGCACTAAAACTAACATTAGACAAATTAGATAAAACATACGGTAAAGGATCCGTTATGAAGCTTGGTGATCAAACTATGGAAAAAGTTGAATCAATATCCTCAGGTTCAATTGGTTTGGATATAGCTTTAGGTGTAGGCGGCTATCCAAAAGGAAGAGTAATTGAAATATATGGACCTGAATCCTCTGGTAAAACAACACTTACATTACATGCAATTGCAGAATGTCAAAAGGCAGGGGGCATTGCAGCTTTTATTGATGCAGAACATGCATTCGATAGATTTTATGCAGAAAAACTTGGGGTAGATTTAGGCGAGTTAGTAATTTCACAACCTGATAACGGTGAACAAGCTCTTGAAATAGCAGACAATCTAATCAGGTCTGGAGCAGTAGATGCTTTAGTCATTGACTCTGTGGCTGCTCTTACACCCAAAAGTGAAATTGAGGGTGAAATGGGAGATTCAAAAATGGGATTACATGCAAGACTAATGTCTCAGGCATTAAGAAAACTTACAGCTTCAATTAGTAAGACTAATTGTACAGTGTTTTTCATAAATCAACTCAGAGAAAAAATTGGAGTAATGTTTGGAAATCCTGAAACTACTACCGGTGGAAATGCTCTTAAGTTTTATGCCTCTGTTAGAATTGATATTAGAAGATCAACACAGCTGAAAAATACAGAAGGGGGAGTATTAGGGAATAAAACAAGAGTGAAAATAGTGAAGAATAAAGTTGCCCCTCCTTTCAAGACTGCAGAATTTGATATAATGTATGGAGAAGGTATCTCAAAAATTGGTGAAATACTTGATATC
Source organism: uncultured Bacteroidota bacterium (assembly GCA_902622595.1). GTDB lineage: Bacteria > Bacteroidota > Bacteroidia > Flavobacteriales > Flavobacteriaceae > Marisimplicoccus. The sequence continues at coordinate 42,006 of CACNQM010000004.1, read as the reverse complement.
GGTGTTGAGAGAGATATCATTGAAAAAAGTGGATCATGGTTTAGCTATGGAGGTAGTAAACTTGGCCAAGGTAGAGACTCTGTAAAATCTATTTTAAAAGATAATCCTGAACTAATTGAGGAACTTGAGCAAAAAATTGTTGAAGAGCTAAAATCAGATTAAGCTAATATTTTTTTCCATTTTTCAGTTGCTGTAACTGCAGCTTTTTTTGGATCATTCTCTAATTCCCCTTTTATCAAATTAAAAGCTTTCTTTGTTAACATTGGTATATCATCTTCGCTAAGACCCTCAACGTAAATTTTATCTAACACTTTAACTCTTAACTTTCCAAGTGATCCAAACTTTGGATACCATGGATGTTTTAACTTTAAGTCAAAAAACACTAAAGGTATAATTGGTAGATTATTATCAATGGCTATTTTAAAGGCTCCTCTTTTAAATTCTTGTAATAAAATAGTATCATCCCAATAATGAGCTTCAGGAAAGATACAGACATTATAGCCACGCTTTAACATCTCGTTTGCCCTTCCATATACTGCAAATCTACTTTTGGGGTCTGATCTATCAACCATTATTGCTGCTCGTTTATATATGTATCCAAAAAGTGGAATGCTGTATAATTCTTTCTTACCAACAAACATGAATGGCTTTTTATTTGTAATAAGCATTAAAAAAACATCCATGTGACTCGAGTGATTAGCTATAATAAGACAATTAGTTGCTGAATTTAATTTTTCTTTGTTTTCAACACTTACATAATAGCCACTACCATGAAGTATAATTCTAGCCCATATATTTCTTGCAATCCAAAATAATTTAGTGTAAGCTTTTGGTAACGTAAGTATTATTACTAGAAAAGGGAAATATATTAGTACTTGTATACCTGCTAAAAAATAAAACCAGATTTGGAGCCAAATCTTGAGTAATAGCTTTTTTATCATGTCTTAATAATTGACATTATTTACCAAAGGTAATAGGTATTTTGTTTCGAGGTCAAAAAAAAATATCTTTGTTTGGTAAATAACTCTCATGGCCAAAATATTAACTGGCATTCAATCCACAGGAACACCTCACCTTGGTAACATACTTGGAGCAATTATTCCTGCTGTAGAAATGGCGAATTCAACTAGTGATGAATCGTATCTTTTTATTGCCAATATGCATTCTCTTACTCAAATTAAAAATAAAAAAATTCTAAAAGAGAATACATTTTCAACTGCAGCAACATGGTTAGCATTTGGCTTAGATCCAAAAAAAACATGTTTTTACAGACAAAGTGATGTGCCAGAGGTAACAGAGTTAGCTTGGTATTTAAGTTGTTTTTTTCCATATCAGAGATTAAAATTGGCTCACTCATTTAAAGACAAATCTGATAACTTAAAGGATGTGAATTCAGGACTATTTTCTTATCCAATGTTAATGTCTGCTGATATTCTTCTTTACGACGCTGATATTGTCCCTGTTGGAAAAGATCAATTACAGCATCTTGAAATGACAAGAGATGTAGCCTCAAGATTTAATAATTTGATGGGAAAAACATTTATTATACCTGAAGCTAAAATTCAAGATGACACAAAGTACATTACTGGAACAGATGGTGAAAAAATGAGTAAATCAAAGAATAACATAATAGATATTTTCGTTGATGACAAGACGTTGAGAAAACAAATTATGAAGATTGAGACACGTAGCTTATCAGTTGAAGATCCAAAAAACCCACAAGAATGTAATGTCTTTAAGTTATATGAAGTTATAGCTTCTAGGAATGAAGTGGAATCACTAAAAAAGCAATATTTAAAGGGGGGTATTGGATATGGTACAGTTAAAGAACTCTTATTTGATAAAATTTTAAATCGTTTTTCAAAAAACAGAAAAAAATATTTTGAGTTATTAGAAGATAGGCCCGAATTAGAAAACCTATTATCAGATGGATCCAAGAGAGCAAGAGTACAAGCCCAAAAAGTTCTTAAAAGAGTTAGGAGTCGTATTGGTTTTTAGCTGTTTTTTTTTAAATTTACTTAATGAGTATTTTTAAGGATATATCTCACCTTTTACATTCAAATGATTGTGTAATTCTTCCTGATTTTGGCGCTTTTATACTTAAAAGTAAATCAGCTTATATAGAAAATAATGAGTTTTTTCCGCCTAGTAAATATGTGTCATTCAACTCAATGCTTAAAGATAATGATGGTCTTTTAGCAAAATTTATAAGTGAAGAGAAGAAAATATCGTATAAAAAATCTTTAAAACTAATATTAGATGAAGTCAAAGTATTAAATGAAAAGTTATCTGAAGAGTTAATATTTGATACTGAGTATTTTGGTATTTTTGAATTGAAAGAAAGAGATACTTTAATTTTCAACCCTGATTTTTCAATAAATTTTGACAGTTCAGTTTTTGGTTTAAATTCTTTTGTTAGGGAACCTATAATTAGAATAAAGTCTAAAGAAACTTCAGAGAAAACTCAACTTAGCACTAATAATTTATTGAGATACGCCGCAGTTATTTTGTCTGTACTTGGATTATCTTACTTTGGGTATTTTAATTACAATGACTTTCTAAACGATGAAAAATTAAAAAATATTGCGATAGCTCAAGAAAAAGTTCTTGAAAATGTGCAAACAGCAACATTCAATTTAGGAGATCTCCCTCCAATCAGCATAAATGTTACAGCTCCAGAAATTAACGATAACTCGACCTATTACAGTGTTATTGCAGGTGCTTTTAGATCTAAAAGAAACGCTGAGAAACACCTAAATAATTTGATAGTCAATGGTTATCAGGCTTCATATACTTCTATAAACCCAAAAGGTCTTTTCAGAGTAGCATATGCAAGACTGAAAACAAGAAAAGAAGCTGCAGATCTAATATCAAAAATAAAAACTAGCGGACAAGACGCCTGGTTATTAATTGAAAACTAATTATCCAACCAAATAACTGGATTTTCCGGTTTTAATTCATTGAAAATGTTAAACTTTAAAATGGTTTTACCATTAGACTCATTAGTAAACACAATTCCTATCTCATCATTTGCATTTATTTTATCTCCTTTTTTTACAAAAATTGAAGATAAATTTTGATAATTGGAAATATACTTCCCGTGCCTAATTAAAACTCCTGGATTACCTCCAGAAAAACCATAGACAGATAAAACTTCACCATCAAAAACGGAGTAGGCTATTGAATTAGATGAAGTTGCAATTGAAATTCCATTACTATTAATAGTGGTAGTTCTAACAACAGGGTGGGGTTGGGTGCCAAATCTTCTCACAATTACTCCTTCTTTAACTGGCCACGGTAATCTTCCACGATTTGCTTGAAAGTTTGATGAAACTAATCTACCTTCTGGTGTGAGCGCAAAATTTGTTGAATTTTTGTTTTTATTTGACTCAGCAATTGCCAGTCTAATCAGCTTTTCAATTTCATTATCTATTAGTTTTGCTTGTTTTTCTTTTTCACTTATTTGAGCAGCATAATTTTTTTGATTTTTTAATAAACTATCAAATAAATCATCTTGTTGCTTTTTTTCTTTTGATAATGATTTTTTTATATCCTGGTTTTCTTGAATAATCTTTTGCTTTTGATTCTTTATAATGACTAAGCTATCGACTGTATCTTCAATTTCATTTTGAACTTTCACAATTCTGTCTGCTTGCTTTTTTCTATACTTTGAATACTGCTTAAAGTACTGGAAACGTTTAAATGCTTGGTTTATGTTTTCAGAAGCAAATAAAAACATTAACTTCATTTGAGTAGATCTTTTTTTATAAGAATTGTATATTATCTTTTCATACTCAGTTTTAAGGTTTGTAAGATCACTCTCTAACCTAGCTATTCTGTCATTTTGATTATTTATAATACTAGTCAAATTATTAAGTTGTGAATTGTTAATATTAATTAACTTATCACGAACAGATATTTTAAGCTGAAGATCCTCTAAATCATTAGCTAAATTTTTAGATCTTTTTTTTGAATCAGCTATTAAATTGTTTATCTGACTAATTTCTTTTTTTAAAGAAATTTTTTGAGCTTCCAATTTTTTTTGTCTTTCTTGATAGTCTTGGGCATTCAATTGAATAACTGAAAATAAAAAGAAATAAAATAATGTCTTACTTAATAATCTCATCTAAATTTATGCGTTTATAATCTGATGGTATTTCCATTGGAAAATTGAGATTCTCTGGAAAGTCAAATTGAGAATACTCTAGATTTATCCTCGTAATTCTACTTCCTTTTATATAAGAAATTAATACCTGGCTAGGAACTGATTTTCCATCAACATTTTTATAATTTCTGTAATTGAATGTAATTAAAGAAGAAAGCAGTGGAATAAAAATTCTTTGTTGTTCTAGCTGAAAGGTTTTTGGATTTATAAAAAGTGTTGTTTGAATCTCTTGTGATGATTGAAGTACATAATAATTTGAGTTTTGAATACGATCCCATTTAACCTTATTAATATCTATAACTGGCCCTCCATAAAGAATATTTTGTAGCAACTTTACAGGATTTTTTAAGTTCAGTAATTTTAATACTTTCGATAGATCTTCATCAATATAAGTTTTTTGAAATTTTTCATAAAAAACAAATCTTTCGTTGCTCATTAATATCTTGGCTATTGGAACTATTATTGATGCGCTCATCCATAGAACTTCGTCTTCTTCAGCCCTAAGACTTAAAATAATGTTTTGAGTTAGCCTACCATTATCAAATTCAATCTTAACTCGATTTCTAAGATTTTCAAATGTAAAATCTGTCTTACGAGAATTTTTAATAATTTCTGAAATTTCAATTCCTGCTAATGGTAAGTCACTTACAATAACTTTTTTTGTTGAACACCCCTGAAGTATAATTAATAGTAGGACGCTATAAAAAAAAGCGTAAGCTTTGTTAGTTCTCTTCATTATCATTTATCTGTGAATAGTCCCCTAAAAAAATTTCTTTGTTTGATCCATCATACACTGAATATTGACCAAGGATCGAATTTTTAATATCTGCATTGGATACTTTTACATTTTTATAAATTAGTGTTGACTCAATATTTGAATTAGATATTTCTGTATCATCTCCAATTGAAACAAAAGGGCCAATTTCCGAATCTTTTATTTTAACATTTTTACCAATAAAAACAGGTTGGGTAATTTTTACATTACCCGACTTTATGAAACTATTGTTTTCTTCAAGAATAATTTTAGAGCTCATAATTTTTTTTGCAGACTCAATTAATAATTTAGGGGTGCCACAATCCATCCAAGTTTCTATTTCTTGAGATTTAAATACTCTTTTCTTTTCAATCATTCTCTCAATACCATAGTTAAGTAAATATTCTTTTCCAGGGTTCAATTTGTCATTTAAATGAATTTTTAACTCATCTCTTATTACTGATATATCCTTAAAATAATATATACCAACAACTGCAAGATCTGAAACATACTTGTGAGGTTTTTCAATTAAATCAATAATATTATTTTTTTCATCAAGGCTTACAACTCCATAGCTAGATGGATCCTCAACTTTTTTTACCCAGATAATCCCATCCACATCTGGTTCAATTGAGATTTGACCCTGAATCATTGTATCTGCATATGCAACTATCGAAGGGCCATGTAATGATTCTTCAGCACACATAATGGCGTGACCTGTACCAAGTTGGTCAAGTTGTCTATACACCTTTGTCTTAGCATTATACTTTTTTGCAATTAAAGTTAAAGAAGAAACAACATCTGAATTAAAATATGCCTTATCACCTAAAATGTAGATGATTTCGTCAATCTGAGTTGTTAACCTAGAAGTAATTTGATCTATTAGATGTTCTACTATTGGCTTGTCAATAATTTTCAATAAAGGTTTTGGGCAAGTCAGGGTAAAAGGTCTAAGCCGTGTTCCTTTTCCAGCCATTGGTATGAATATCTTCATTTAAATTATTTAAATCAAAAATACAAAAAGTGTAGGATGTAAATTTAATGTCAAGAGTTTAAAGCCTCAGCACCTCCAACAATTTCTAATATTTCGTTGGTTATTGCTGTTTGTCTTGCCTTATTATATGTAAGCTTTAATTGATCTCTAAGCTCTGATGCATTATCCGTTGCTTTATGCATAGCTGTCATTCTTGCCCCATGTTCACCAGCTATAGAATCTGATATAGATTTGAATAATTGAATAGATAGGGTCTTTGGAATCAATTCCTCAAGAATCATTTCCCTATTTGGCTCAAAAATATAATCTCCTGAAGTTGATACATTATTATCTGTATTTTCAGAAATTGGTAAAAACTGCTCTTTAGTAATAATCTGGGTAGCTGCATTTTTAAAATGATTATACACAAGTATCACCTCATCATATTTTTCGTCGGTGTAAAGCTGCATGATTTTGCTAGCTATTGATTTTACGTTTAAGTAAGAAAACTGTTCAAACAAATCATTATGAGAGCTAATCACATTGAATTTCTTTTTTAATATATCATCTCCTTTCTTACCTATAGTCAAAAGATCGGGCTTGTTGCTACCGTATTCAGAGCTAATATTATAAACTTCTTTTATTACATTAGAGTTAAATCCACCACATAGACCTTTATTAGATGTGATGACTATTATAAGTGTTTTTCTTACCTCTCTTGAAACAAATAAAGGATTAGAGTCAACTGAATCTATAGAGGCTGAAATATTCTTAACTAATTCTGAAAGTTTATTTGAATAAGGAAGTGTAGCAGTAATAGAATCCTGAGCTTTTTTCAATTTTGCAGCAGAAACCATCTTCATGGCATTGGTAATCTGCATAGTTGAAGAAACTGAACTAATTCTATTCCTTATCTCTTTTAACCCTGACATATATTAAAATGACTTAGCAACTTTTTCAGCTACCTTTTTAATTTCATCTGTTTCTTTATCAGAAATTTTTCCTGATTTTAATTCTGCTAATAGTTTCTTGTTGTTTTTTCTAAGCTCTTGAAGAAAAGCTTCTTCAAATGCCTTAACTTTTTCGACTGGAACTTCTTTAAGTAAATTTTGAGATCCAGCATAGATAATAGCAACTTGATCCTCAACTTGGAATGGATCATTTTGATTCTGTTTTAGAATTTCAACATTCCTTCTACCCTTTTCTATTACATTTAGTGTTGCAGCATCAAGATCTGAACCAAATTTTGAAAAGGCTTCAAGCTCTCTATATTGCGCTTGGTCAAGCTTAAGAGTACCCGCAACTTTTTTCATTGATTTAATTTGAGCTGATCCTCCAACTCTTGAAACTGATATACCTACGTTAATAGCTGGTCTAACTCCTGAATTAAATAAATCTGATTCTAAAAAGATTTGACCATCTGTAATAGATATAACATTAGTGGGTATATAAGCTGAGACATCTCCTGCTTGGGTCTCGATAATTGGAAGTGCTGTTAATGATCCTCCTCCCTTTACTTTTGATCTTAAGGAAACTGGTAGATCATTCATTCCGCTTGCAACCTTATCGTCATTTACGACCTTTGCCGATCTTTCTAAAAGTCTTGAATGAAGATAAAAGACATCTCCTGGATATGCTTCCCTTCCCGGAGGTCTTCTTAATAGAAGTGAAACCTCTCTATAAGCAACTGCTTGTTTTGATAAATCATCATATATTATCAAAGCAGGCCTACCTGTATCTCTAAAATACTCACCTATACATGCTCCTGAAAAGGGAGCAAATACTTGCATAGGAGCGGGGTCCGAAGCATTTGCTGCAACAATAACTGTATATTCTAACGCACCTTTTTCTTCTAAAGTTTTTGCAATCCCTGCTACAGTTGAAGCCTTTTGACCTATTGCAACGTAAATACAAAAAACAGGCTCTCCAGCATCATAAAACTCTTTTTGATTTAGGATTGTGTCAATACATACAGTTGTCTTACCGGTCTGCCTATCTCCAATTACCAATTCTCTTTGACCTCTTCCAATAGGTATCATAGCGTCAATTGATTTGATTCCAGTTTGTAGTGGTTCATTAACAGGTTGACGATAAATTACTCCAGGCGCTTTTCTTTCAATTGGCATATCAAATAGTTCACCTTCAATAGGACCTTTTCCATCTATTGGATTTCCAAGAGTATCAACAACTCTTCCAAGAATACCTTCTCCAACTTTTATAGATGCTATCTGATTGGTTCTTTTAACAGTATCTCCTTCCTTAACTCCTTTTGAAGGACCAAACAATACAATTCCAACATGGTCTTCCTCTAAATTTAGTACCATTCCCTGGAGGCCACTATCAAAAGATACAAGCTCACCGTATTCAGCGTTTGTAAGACCATAGACTCTTGCTATTCCGTCCCCAACTTCTAAGACCGTTCCAACTTCATCAAAAGATGATTGAATATCTGCAGTTTCTAATTGTTTTTTCAATAAAGCTGATACCTCAGCTGGTTTAATTTTTTGCATTATTTAAATTTTTAATTTTTTTTCTTTTTTTTTAATTTTTTAATTGTACCTATTTCTACTTGCATATCAAACTTGTCTTTAGCTTGACTTCGTAATGTATCAACTAATATTTCCAGTTTTTCTATATCATAGTCTTCTGGAACTGAAATATTTATTTCCATTTTATCTGGAAACTTCAAAGCAATGCATGATTGAAACAAATATGATGTCATAAAAAGAAGAATAATTTTTTTCATTATTAATTTGTTTTTTTTAATTCTTTCTTCATCTTCTCAAGTCTTTTTTTTACGCTTGCATCCAATCTAGTATTATTATAATCAATTGTAAAGCCTGCAATTAAAGATTCATCTTTCTTTTTAACCAGTTTAATTTTTCCATTTTCTATTGAATTCAAGTATGCCTGTATAGAACTTTCAATATCTTCAGAAATCTCAATAGGAGTAGTAACTATTACTTCAACTATATCCTTGTGAACATTGTATTGTTTTATAAACCCCTTACATACATCTAGAAGCATGTCTAATCTATTGTTTTGCGATAATAGATTAATTACTATTGAAGTATTAGGGAGATTATCTGATATTAATTCGTTTAGAGCTTTCTGCTTGATATCTTTTGATATAGTTGGGTTTTGTATAAAACTTACTAAGTCCTCAGAGTCTTCTAACATTTGAATTAAGGAAGAAAATTCACTAAATAAAATATCAAGATTATCCTTTTCGACTCCATAGCCTATTAAAGCTTTTGCATATCTTTTAGATGAAGTTTCTAAACCCATAATTATTAATCAAATTTTTTCTCTTTTAATAGTTTGTTAATATACTCTTGATGATTTTTATTAGTATCAAGCTCTTGCTCTAACACTTTGGAGGCAATATCGATTGATAGATCTGCAACTTGATTTTTGATTTCATTCATTGCTGATCTTTTTTCATTCTCAATTGAATTTCGAGCTTGTAACAAAATATTTTCAGCTTCAAGACGAGCATCGGATTTTGCTTTTTCAACAAGTTCCTTTCCTGATTGTTTTGCTTGACTAATCATTGCATCACTTTCAGCTCTTGCTTCTAGCAGAATTTTTTTGTTTTCTGCCTGAAGGTTTTCCATCTCTTTTTTTGCCTGTTTAGCAGAGTTTAAAGAATCTCTTATTGATTTTTCTCTTTCATTAATTGTATCCAATATAGGCTTCCAAGCAAATTTTCTTAATAAGAAAATTAGAGTAACGAATATTAAAGTCTGCCAAAAGAAAAGTCCTGATGAAAATTCACTTATTAATTTTTCCATAAACTAATTTTATTAGTTAACTGCGAATAAAGCTGCAAAAGCAATTCCCTCAACAAGAGCTGCTATAACGATAGCTGCCACAAGAATTTTATTAGATGCATCAGGCTGTCTTCCAATCGCATCCATTGCGCCACGACCAATAAGGCCGATACCAATTCCTGTTCCGATAATTACAAGTCCTGCTCCGACTATTTTAGGTATTTCCATTTTTATTTATTTAAGTTATACAATTATTGTTTTAAGTTAATGATCATCCTCCTGAACTGCAAAACCAAAGTAAAGAGCTGATAGAAGCGTAAAGATATAAGCTTGTAATAAAGCAACTAGAACTTCAATTATTGAAATAAAAAACACGAGAACGAGTGATAAGCTAGATCCAACTAAATTTTTAAAAATAAAAATTAATCCTATCAAGCTATAAAGTACTATATGACCTGCAAGAATATTTGCATATAACCTAATCATTAAAGAGAATGGTTTTATAAATACTCCCAAAAGTTCAATTGGTGCCAGAAGGGGTTTCAACCATATTGGAACACCTGGCATCCAAAAAATATGCTTCCAATATGTTTTATTTGCTGTCAAGTTTGTAATCAAGAAAGTTATTAAAGCAAGCCCAAATGTAACTGCTATATTTCCAGTAACATTTACTCCGAGCGGGCTTAAACCTAATAAATTTAAAAACCAGATAAAGAAGAACAGTGTAAGCAAGAAGCTCATGTATTTTTTATAATGATTTTCTCCAATACTTGGTATAGCGATCTCATCTCTTATAAGCAGTACGATAGGTTCAAAAAACCTGCCAATTCCAGATGCTATTTGATTATTATCTCTATATGATTTAGCTAATGAAGTGAATAACCAAAACATCAATAATGATATTAGTAAAATTGAAAAAACACTTTTTGTAATTGACAAATCTAGAGGCTTAGCATTAGTAACATTTCCTTCATCATCATATGAAATATAACCTTCTGAATCTGTTTTATATATTTTACCGTGGTATAACTTATAATATTTACCTGAGGCATTAACTACCTTTTTTCCGTGATCTAACTTTGAAGACATGAATATCTTAATACCTTCATCAACTAATATAACTGGTAATGGAAAACCGTAATACTTTTTCTTTCCAGTTTCTTTATCCTTAGTTGAAAAAAATGAAAAGTCGTGGGAATCTTGTACATGATGATATATATATTCCGTAATTTCTTCTTGAAGAGTCTGCTCTTTTTCTTCTTCTTTTGCTTCAGCAAGTGAGGCAGACAACATCATTAAAGAAAGGAAAAAATATCTGCTTTTTGTATATATCATGCTCAAACTAAGTAGATTAAGTTTTGCGCGACAAATGTAAGATATAAATACATATTTATAAAATCATTTAAGGTCAAAATTTAAAAAGTTATTTTAAATTTTTTGTCTGAGAAATTATAAGATAAATAATTAGAATTATACCAAGCAAAGATAATGCTAAAGTAAATTGATTTGATTCTGTTTGAAAATAAGAATCAGCATAATTTCCAATTCTTGTTAGCAAGAACATAACTATGGCAATCTGAAAAAATAAACCTGAAAAAATAAGCCAAGGTTTAGGCTGTTTTTTCACGTGGATCGTTAAAATTTGTAATCTTTTTCAGTGAAGCTGAACTAGATGCATCATTTTTCATTGATGACTTTGCATTGAAAATTGCACCTGACTCAACTATTAACTTTGACATGACAATGTCTCCATGAACTTCACCTGAAGATCTAATCGATAATAAGTCATCAACATGTATAGTGCCCTTAAATTTACCTTCAATGTCAGCAGAAGTACAAACAATAGTTCCGTCTATGTTTCCATTCTTACCAATTACAACTTTTCCTTTAGTTTCTATGTTTCCCTCAAATGAACCGTCAATTCTAAAGTCAGATTCTGAGTTAAAATTACCTACGAAACTGCTGTTTTTTTCAATTGTATTGCAACTTGCTGATAAATCGTAATTCTTCATATTATTAAAATTGGGGGATAAATCTACAATTTTATTTTTAAAAAATAATTAATTTATTAGTAATATTGCGCTGAAAATCAATAAGTAAATGTCTAAAAAGATTAAAATAATTTGTGATGATATAGAATATAATCTTGAAACAGTAGATGATAGGACTATATTAGATATTGCGCTTGACAATGATATTGATGCACCTTATTCTTGTCAAGGTGGTATATGTAGCACTTGTTTAGCAAAAATTAATAAAGGGTCTGTTGAAATGGATAATAACCAAATCCTTACTGATGATGAAGTTCAAGATGGTTATATACTAACTTGTCAGGCAAGAATAACTTCTGATGAAGTTGAAATTAGTTATGACGAGGTTTAGCATTCTCTAAAATTTTTAATGCTTTTTCAATTATTTCTTTAGGCTCTATAGTCCTTAAAGCACTACTATAACCTTTTGGAACTTTATTCCCAAAAATTGAAGTGGGGATTGCAGGGTACAAATTCCTGTCAATCACTATTGAATTTTCTGGAGCTTGATCAAAAGGAGTGAAACCACAAAAAGGATGAGTCATTCCCCATATAGTCAATACAGGAACTCCACAATTTGCTGCGAGATGTCCATTTGCAGAGTCCATAGAAATCATAAGGTCTATGTAGTTAATTATGTTTAATTGTTGCCTTAAATTGAAGTTTTTAGAAACATCAAAAACGTTTTCATATGCTCTATCCCAAATTTTTATTTGATTTAATTCATTTTCTCCACCACCAAAAAGATATATGCTATAAGACTTTTGAAGATAAGCAATTACATTTTGCATAAGATCAAGTGGATAGCTTTTACCTTGGAATGATGCAAAGGGTGCAATACCTATAATCTTTTTGTTTTGACATGAAGAAAGTAGTTTTTGTTCCTCGGTATCATTATCCAGAAAGGGTTTTACAGGATACTCATGATTTACTAGGTCCACTGGAAATCCTAATCTCCTGAAAACATCGCAGTACCTATACTGAATTGGAGTTAATGGTTTAAAAATTTTGTTTTTTCTTCTTATAAGTTTTTTACGATCACTTCTTCCCTTATTAACAGATTGAACTTTTATTAATGTTATCCTGAATAAAAAGTTCAAGACCTTGGTTCTTAAAACATTATGAAGGTCTGCAACTGATTTAATGTTTTTTTTTCTTAAAAACTTAAATAACTTTACAAACCCCTGAATACCTTTATACTGATTGTTAAATTCAACCCCTACGAATTCTAAATTATCAAATTCATCAAAAAGTGGTTTTGCATAGTTTCTAGAAACCAATATGATTTTTTGATTAGGATATGATTTAAAGAAAGATCTTAATACAGGTATTGTCATGGCAATATCACCAAGGGCAGAGAATCTGTATACTAAAATAGGTTTATCCTTTTGCTGAGTCATCTTTTTTGTACAAGACAGGATTTAATGATTCATCATTATACATTTTCATCTGTTTATAAACTCTCATCTTCTTGATGCCTGTGGACAAGTCAATTAATAGTTGATCTATTGATTCTGAAAGATCTTCTCTTTGTTCAAATAGAACATTTAATTTTTTTTGACAATTATTTCTATGATCTTCTGAGACATCTTTTCTGTTTGACTCTTCTTCCATGTGATATATTTTTAAAATCAATATAGAAAGTCTGTCAATTGCCCATGCAGGACTCTCGGTATTTACTTTAGCATTTTCTTTAGGGTTTACATTTGAATATAAGTTTAGAAAATATGAATCAATATACTCAACCATCTCTGTTCTATTTTGATTTGAGCTATCAATCAACCTCTTAAGTTTCATTCCCTCTTTTGGATCAATATCGGGATCACGTATAATATCTTCATAGTGCCACTGAACTGTATCTATCCAATTTTTCTCATAAAGAAGATGTTCAAAGGTTTTATTTTCAAAGGGGTTTTTGGGATTGCGACTTATATCATCATAAACATGGTAGTCATTTACTGATTTTTCAAAAATTTTGATCGCTTTTTTACTGATTTTTATTTCTGTCATATGATGAATTTAAAAATAATTGTAGATGCAATTAATGACATAAAGATAAGATTTAGATAGATACTGTTAATTTTTATTGAAAAAATCTGAGTAATGAAATAAACTAATATTAATGAAATATAATGAAACTCTGATCCACTGATATTTTGATTTATAATAAAAAATGTTAAGAACAAAAGAAGAAAAAAAACTCCTATTATGTCAAGAAATCTTCTTCTGGATCCTGATGTTTTTTTAAGCTTTATTATAACAGCTATAAAAAAATAGAAAATTACTAGAATTAAAGGCCAAAATGAAAATTGAAATCTAAAATTAGCCACCGTAGATATTTCTAATGTATCTGAAATATTAAATAAATAGGAACTAAATAACATACTATCTAAATTTAAGAAGGACAGAATTACATAAATTGCTGGTATTATAATAATTGGGGTTACAATAATTATTATAAGGTATTTGATATCTCTATTAATATTTCCTGCAAATAAAATTATAATAGGAACTATTAGAATAAAGATGTTTTCTAAAATTAGTACAGAAGAAATTGTGATAAGGAGAACAGCATCTAAAAGTCTTTTTATTTTTTCTTGATTATTTACTGTTTCAACAAACAATCTAGTATTTCTCCAGGCAGACCAAATAGCTGCTGAACCAAGAATAAATCTCATATCAAGTGATTCTAATGGAAAAGAGAATATAACTAATGGATACAACAATAAGTGGTAGGCATTTCTGTTTGCTCTTTCAATTGTTAGTTGCCTTGTAATAGTATCAATTGAATAGATTGTAAGCATGAAGGCTCCAAAAACTATAATACCATTTAAAATTTTTGATTCAAAAAAAGACCAGGTTATATCAAGAGTAGTGTAATAATATGATACTCCCATTAATAAAATAGATGAAACAATTAGTGAAGTATAATTAAATTTTTGAAATGCTTTTGCAATCATATTTCAATGTATTAATTTTGTATTATAATTTAAGATATGGTTAAAGATTTTTTTTATTCTCTTGGTTGGCTTTTTCAAGAAGTACTTTTCTTCCCTTTTGATCTTCTCAGAAGTATTCAGCTTGACAATTGGTATATCGCAAACATTGTCACTTGGACATTTATATTAATTGGGATAGTTGGAGCAGCTTATTGGTTAAAAAAATTAAAAGAGTTTGATGACAATGATGAGGAAAATAAAGACATTACTTCTCATTCTTTCCTAAAGTAAATCAAAACCTATATCATTTCGATAATTCATTCTATCAAAATTTATTTTATCAATCTTTGAGTAAGAGGTCTTTAGAGCTTTCTTAAAATCTTTTGCTGTAGATGTTACTGCTAAAACTCTACCACCATTTGTAATAAAAGTATTATCCTTTTTAATAGTCCCTGCATGAAAGATTAACTCGTTTGATATATCATTTAAACCAGTTATAGTTTTCCCCTTTTGATATGACTCAGGGTAACCACCTGATACTAATATGACTGTAGCAGCATGATTTTCAGTAATACTTAATTTAATATCATTAAATTTTGGTGTTCCCATTGAATCTAAAAGTTCAAGCATATCGTTGTTTAGTCTTGGAAACACAACCTCTGTCTCTGGATCTCCCATTCTTACATTATATTCTATAACATATGGCTCGTCTTTTACTTTTATTAAACCTATAAAAATAAATCCATTGTATTGCATTTTCTCTTTAATTATACCATTAACAGTTGGTATAATTATTTTACTTTTAATTTTAGATAAGAAGCTATCATCAAGAAAAGGAACAGGAGAAATGGCGCCCATCCCTCCAGTGTTTAAACCTGAGTCTCCTTCTCCAATTTTTTTATAGTCTTTTGCAAACGGAAGGACTTTATAATTTATACCATCTGTTAAAACAAAACATGAAAGCTCAATACCGTCGAGAAATTCCTCAATAACAACTTTTGTAGATGAGTTTCCAAATTTTTTTTCTATTATCATCCTTCTTAATTCAACTTTTGCTTCATTCAAGTCTTGAATAATTAAAACACCTTTGCCTGCAGCTAAACCGTCTGCTTTAAGAACATATGGTGGGCTCATGCTCTCTAAAAATTTATCTGCCTCGTCTATATTTTCGATCGAAAAAGTTTTATGTTTTGCTGTTGGTATATTATACTTTTGCATAAAATCTTTAGCAAAATCTTTGCTACCTTCAAGAAGACCTGCCTGTTTACTTGGTGCAATGATGTTTATATCTTTTAGTTGAGGGTCAGATTTAAAAAAGTCATAAATGCCGTTAACTATTGGATCTTCGGGCCCTACAAAAACCAATGATATTTTATTTTTTAAACTAATTTTCTTGATTAGCTCGAAATCATTTACGTCACCTGAAAGATTTTCTGCTAATAATTCTGTTCCCCCATTTCCAGGTAAAGCAAAAATTTTTGAGCATTTGTTACTTTTTGATATGCTGTTAATTATTGCATGTTCACGCCCACCTGAACCAATAACTAGAATATTCATTTAACTTTAAAATTATTAATTGTTTGGTTTGTCTTTTCTATGTGACCCATATGGTTTTCCATGCTCTGAATTGTCTCTAAATTAATCATAAAAAAGTCGTTAAAACATACAGTGTTGAAATAATTTTCCAGCCCGGATAATCTCATTTTGTGATTGCTGTGCTCTAGCCCCTCTTTGATAAAAATAACCTTTAATCCCATAGCTAAAGCTGGTAAGGCGGAATGAATTCGTGAGGTAATTATTATCTTACTTTCAGCAATTTTCTGCAGCATATTTTCTGCGAGCTGTATGCCTGTAGAATGAGAATCAATTGGTTTTTTTGTGATTTGATCAAATTTTTTGATTTTAAAATTTTGTTTTTTTAAATGCTTATTAAATCGATAAACCTTAATCTTATAATTAAAAAATCTTAATGGATATTTAAAGAAAGACAAAAGAAGTTTTAGAGATGATTTATAATCTAAAAACGGTTTAAGCCTGTCAAATGCTCCAATTACAATTATTCCATCTGGTTGTTTCATAAGATAATTTTTTCTCTCAATCCCTAATGTTACACATGATGAAAAATATGCATTTATTCCATGTTCAAGCAAAAGGTTTCTTGTGTAATAATCTCGACAACCTATAGGCTCATACTTTTTAAAATAATTGATTGAATCTTGATTTGTAAATGTATCTTTGACAGATGGATTAATATGAAAAGATATAAATAATGGATATATTTTATTACTAGGTGGCCAATTTTCAGGGCTCTCCATAAACCATCCATTAACTATTGTTTTTATTCTATTTCCTTTATAATTATTTAGTTTTTCTCTATCAAGAATTTTAATGTTTTGTGTTTTTAAAATATCAATTACAGCCTTTGTCTGAATATAATCTCCAATATTTTTAGATCCACTAAAACCCAGCACTCCTATTTCCATTAATCTATATTTTCTTTTATTTTTTCTATCCTTTTGGATATGTTAAACTTGGATATTATTCTTTTCCTTGCCTGTTTTGACTCTTTTTCTCCTAAACCTGAAAGTATAAAATCTTTAATCTGAACTAAGTCTTTTTCTGTGTCAAACAGTAATCCTGTATTGCCAATTATATCTGGAATACCAAAAACCCGAGAACCGATTGGAATACATCCGCATAACATTGCTTCACAAACCGAGTTAGGCAGACCTTCAAGTCTTGAGCCTTGAAAATAAAACTTAGTATTTTGATAAAGCTGTTTCATTTGAGTTCTTGTCTGAACTCCTATTACATTTACATTAGGATTTAAGTTTATAAAATTATCTATTTGAATTTTTGACTCTCCAACAATTGTAAACGTTATATCTGGCAATAAAGAGGCTAATTTGTTAAAAATATTTAAGCCCTTAATGTTAATGACTCGTTCATCTGAAAAATAGGCAGCTGTTAATACGCCTATTTTTTGATTATTAGTGTCATAATCCCAAAATCTAGTATCATATCCTGTGCTAATTTCCTTGATTACAATCTTTTTGTTGACTAGAAAACTCCTAATTCCTGATGTAATGTTAAACTTCTTCCTTGCATAACTACATCCTATTTCCAAAGATTTATGGACTACCCATAATTCACTAGCTAAGCTATAATTTATTTTTGCTAAAGTAGATCTAATACCTTTTTTAAAGAATAGTCCATGCCTGTTCTCCTTATCAACTATAGCGTCATATCCTCCAACAATAATCACAGATTTTTTTAAAAAAAGCTTTGAAAAAATAATTGGTATAAAGGCATGATAATCATTAAACCAAATAATTACTATTTTCGATCTGGATACAAAAAAAATTGATTTTATTTTTTCTTTTATCCTGTTTATTATAAAAGACATAAATGTTTTTTTTGGCCTAGATTGTATTTGAAAAACATTATACTCTAGTGCCTCTAAAATTGAAATGTCTGATTTTACAAAACTTCTTTTAATGGTATAAACTATGGTTGCATTCTTTTTCAAGATTAAAAAACATTTAATTTATCTGCAATTTTTCTGTCATTTGAGAGTCTTGGAACTTTGTTTTGCCCCCCTAATCTGCCAACTGATCTCATATAGTCGTTAAATCCGCCTTTTTTTACTGAGATTACCTCTAAGGGCTTTATTATTGCACCATGAATTAAGTCTCTGTAATAAATGTTTTGATTTAACATTTCTGTTTCTAAAGTTTTTGAAAAAGCAGTGATATCTTTTGGTTGGGTTTCAAATTCGATATACCATTCATGACATGGTAGACCCTCTTTTGGATTTATATTTGGTGCAACAGTAAACTCCCTTATTGTTACACCATGATCCTTTGTGGCAATCTTCATTGAATTTTCAACTTCTTCAGCAATAACATGCTCTCCAAAAGCTGATAAAAAGTGCTTGATTCGTCCTGACACAATTATTCTGTATGGCCTAGTTGTAGTAAATTTTACAGTATCACCAATGTTATAACCCCAAAGGCCAGCTGAAGTAGATATAATTAAAAGGTAGTTAACATTAACCTGAACATCTTTAAGAGTAATTCTTTCGTATTCTCCTTTTAAAAAATCTTCAGCTTTAATGAATTCATAAAATATATCGTTATTCAATAACAATAATAAATCAGTATTTTCATAAGTAAAGGTATCTTGATATCCGAAAAAACCCTCTGATGCTGGAAATGTTGCTAGTGTGTCAACCTTTTTTCCAAATAGTTTGTCAAAAGTTGACTTATAAGGATCGTAGCTCACTCCACCATATACATAAAGTGATAATTCTGGAAAGACTTCCTTTATTGATTTATTTTCATTAAAGACAATCTTTTCGAAATACA
This sequence comes from uncultured Bacteroidota bacterium, assembly GCA_902622595.1. Taxonomy (GTDB): domain Bacteria; phylum Bacteroidota; class Bacteroidia; order Flavobacteriales; family Flavobacteriaceae; genus Marisimplicoccus. Next base: position 23,005 of record CACNQM010000004.1, on the reverse strand, counting down.
TTTGAACCCATGATGGTATCCCAGCTATAATTGTCATTTTTTCACCAAGTGTTTCTTTGATTATAGTGTCAACTTTTTCCTCCCAATCCTCTATACAGTTTGTTTTCCATGAAGGCTTTCTGTTATTTAAAAAAAGTTTTGGGATATAATGCGCACTTATACCAGAAAGCCTTCCTATATAAACACCATTCTTTTTTTCAAGTTTTGGGCTACCTTGTAAAAACATATGTTTTCCATTTATTGGTTTATAGTTTTTTGTCTTTAAAAAATAGTTTAGCAAGGCATCACGAGCTGAATTAATATGTGTTTTAATTGATTCTTTTGTAATAGGTATATATTTTACACCAGAAGTTGTTCCGCTGGTTTTTGCAAAATAAAGGGGTTGCCCAGGCCAAAGTATATTTTTTTCTCCTTTAACGACTTTATCAACGTATGGCTTAAGACCTTCATAATCTCTTATCGGAACTTGATTTTTAAAATCCTTATAATTTTTAATAGTAGAAAAATTATGGTCTCTACCAAACTCAGTTTTGGTGCCTTTTAATAAAAGTTTATTAAAAGTTTTAGCTTGTGTTTCTAGGGGGTTAGAAATCCATTTATTATTTCTTTTTTTTACTAGTCTAGCAAAAAGTATTGTAATTAATGTTTTCATCTAAAACTCAATATAGCTTTGAGGATCTACTGGTTCTCCCTGGTACCATAGCTCAAAATGAAGATGTGGACCTGTGGTTAATTCTCCGGTATTTCCAGTAAATGCAATTATTTCTCCAGTACCTACTCTATCTCCTTGATTCTTGACAATTGAAGAGTTATGTTTATAAATAGATATTAATCCATTTAAATGTTCAATTATAATTACAAAGCCAGTTGCGGAGGTCCACTCAGAGAAAACCACAATCCCTTCACTAATTGAGTGCACAGGAGAATTCTCAGGCATAACTATATCAACACCATAGTGTTTACTATTTATATCAAAAGCTGATGAAAGCCCACCTTTAACAGGCGGAAAAAGCACAGTTGTAAACCTCTCTCCCTGGATATCGAATGCATTATACTTATCCTCCTCCTCAACAAGTGCTCTCAATAATGAGTCTTCCTGATTAGTTTCAACAATCTCTAACTCAATAATATTGTTGTCACTTCTATTTAGGTTTTCATCTAATTCCTCATAAGAAATGTTTCCAGAAAGTAGATCTTTTAATGAATTAATATAATTACTCTGCATAATGTATAAGTTCTCTAAGGAGTCTAACTTCATAGAATTTTCAACTGAATTCTGTCTTAATTCAACACTTGTATATCCTCTAAAATATTCTTTTAATGGTGTGAAATATATCACAAGAAAAGAAGCTGATAGAAGCACTAGAAATGAAATAAAAGAAGTAACAGCAAGATTAAATGTTGATGATGATATTAGTTTCCTCTTTTCAAGTGTTTTTTCATTGACTAAGAGTATATGAAACCTCTCAGAGAGTTTATCAATTATAGTATGTTTTTTCTTTTTTGGCATTAATGCAAATATATGTATAGTTAATCATAAGTTATTATATGAATAATAAATTCACATTACAAAAAATAATTCAGTAGATTTGTTACTAGTAATTAGTACAAAATTTTAAATATGATAGGTGGACCTCAAATTATTTTAATTGTAATCGTTGTTCTTTTACTATTTGGTGGTAGAAAGATTCCTGAGCTTATGAGAGGGCTTGGAAGTGGAATAAAGGAATTTAAAAAAGCCACTAAAGAAGAAGACGATGATTCAAAAGAATAACATTTCTATTTAACAAACTCCATTGTCGTTATAATCGTGTTTAATTCAAACATGTAATCCCTCTTGCTTTCTGATGGTGCAAACGAAAAGCCTTCGATAACTAAATTTCTTTTATTTACTGTGTCTTTAATAATATAATTTACATAAGGTCCAGCCATAAAATCATTTTGAACTTCCCATGTCCCTTTTGTGAGAATAGCATCTAAATTATTAACTTTTGTTTTGTAGTAATAGGGAAGATATGCTCTCTCTGTAATCATATATGAACCTGGAACTCTTCCAGGTACATATATTCTTCCAATTGAGTCTCTTATTGCTGGTATTCTTTCTTCTATTTTTTGTAAATCAATATTAATTGGTAATGTATAAGCAATAATATTTAGGTGTCCTTTTGCAACTTCTTTTTCAATCCAAACAAAGTTAGTCGTGTCTTTAACTGTGAAATACGCATCTGGAAAAGTGAGATTAATTCCAAAACGATCTTTTAATTGAGGATCATCATTCAGAGATTTGGTCATTCTTCGAATTTTTTCGACTCTCTCATTTTCAGATATTGATCGAAGTAAGAGGTCTTTGTTTTCATCAAAATAAAAGTTCATAACATCCTCATCTTCTCCTGTGATAAGTGCGGTTACTTGGGGTCTTGCCCAAAGATTTTTAATTAACCTAAACCCTTGGCCTACTGTATCTTTATTAAAAATAATTATGTTTCTACTGCTCCTTGCAAAACCTTTAAAAATTGAAGGCTGAAGATGGTACAAGTCATATTTAGGTTCGTCAAATGGAAGCCCTTCATATGGTTCCATTAATGTCTCCTTGATATTATTTCCTAGTTTTCCTTCCCATAAGTTATTATTCATTACAACAGTTAGAGTATTAATATTACCATTGGATTCTGGAACATATGCTTTTGAAACATCTGATTGACATGAAATGAAAATCATGCCAGTTATTATAGCTGTAATTTTATTTTTTATATTCATTGCATCAAAGCTTTTACGCCTGGCAAAGTTTTCCCTTCTAGACTTTCTAAAAGAGCCCCTCCTCCTGTTGAAATATAACTAACCCAGTCTTTATTTCCAAGCTTTTTCAAAGCTGCTATTGAATCACCTCCACCAACTATTACGTTAACTCCTTTTTGTTTTGCTTGTTTAAGAGAATTACATATTGAGCTTGTTCCTTCTGAGAATAATTCCTTTTCAAATACACCCATAGGTCCGTTCCAAAAAATAGTATTGCTCAAAAAAATCTCTTGGCTAAATTTTTCTATTGTTTTTTTTCCAATATCTAGTCCCATCCAATCATCTTCAATTTCATTAGAATTAAATGTTTTTATTTGATCATTATTTTCAAAATCCTTTGATGCCTTAGTGTCAACAGGTAAAATTATTTGTTTTTCTAGTTTGTCTGCTAAACTTAGAATTTCTTTAGCATTAAATATTAATTCATCCTCAACCAAAGAATTTCCAATTTTTCCTCCTTTTGCTTTAATGAATGTATAGGCCATTCCTCCTCCTATAATTATTTTGTCAACTTTTTTTATGAGGTTATGCAGAATATTTAGCTTACTTGAAACCTTTGCTCCTCCTAATATTGCTAGTACAGGTTTTTTTCCATTATTTGCAATTTGATTGATTGCATTAAGTTCTTTTAGTAATAGTTTGCCTGCAAATTTCTTATTCTTAAAAAATTGTGCAATTAAAGCTGTTGAAGAGTGCTCTCTGTGACAAGTCCCAAATGCATCATTTACATATATGTCACCTAATTTTGATAACTCTTCTGCAAACAAACTATCCCCCAATGTTTCCTCTTTGTAAAAACGTAAGTTTTCCAAAAGAATTATATCTCTCTGATTTAAATTAGAAATGACCTCTTGAACTTCATTTCCAATGCAATCATTGTGAAAAACAACAGGGTGATCAAGAACCTCTGAAACAGTTTTTACTATATGTTTTAGAGAAAATTTGTCTTCCCTTTCTTTTGGTCTACCAAAATGTGATATTAAAATACAAGTGCCCCCCTTGTCTAGGATTAAATCAATTGTTTCTTTACAAGCTTCAATCCTAGTGGTATCTGTAACGTTGAAGTTATCATCTAACGGAACATTTAAATCAACCCTTATAATTACTTTTTTGTTTTCTAGGTCTTGTTTTTCAAGATTAAACATGTTAATATAATTATGTCGACAAAGATATAATATGATATATATTTGGGTATGAAATTAGATAGAATTTTAGGTCAAGAGCATTTAAAAAAGAAGATCTATGATTCAATTGAAAAAAAAATTTTCCCACAATCTAAAATTCTTGTTGATAGAGACGGTTATGGTGGGCTAAACTTTGCGATTGAAATTGCAAGAGGTCTTCTGGAAGTTGATAAAAATTACAAGGGAGAAATCCTTAATCATCCAGATATATATTTTTCTTACCCAACATTTGAGGACAAACAAACAAGTCCAGACCTCCTAAATTCATGGATAGATCTTATCAAAAAAAATGTTTATATAGATTTTAATGATTGGAGGAATATTTCAACAGATAGTAAGGGTAAAAATATAGAGGGGAAAATTAGAAAAGCTGAAATAGATCTTATCTTTTCAAGGTCTCATTTAAAGTCTTTCGTTGGCGGGGCTAAAGTTTTTATTATTTGGAACATGGAGCAGTTGGATAATTATGGACAAAATAAGTTGCTTAAGTTACTTGAAGAGCCTCCAAATAATACATTTTTTATACTTATCACTGAAAGTCTCGATTCTCTATTACCAACAATAATTTCTAGGTGTCAAATTTCTAATTTAATTCCTGTTAATTTCGATGAGCATAAATATTTTTTGAAAAATTTAATAGATAATATTGATTACGACTTAATTGTAAAGTCTTCTAGAGGAAGTGTTTCAAGAAGTATGAAATATATCAGTGAAAATGCTTCTTCTATTTCTCACGAACAAAATTTTGTTGATTGTTTGAGGTTTGCTTTTCTTGCAAAAAAAAGCAAAAAAGCTGTGTTAGATCTAACAAAATGGTCTGAAAAAATATCCTCAAACCCTCGAATGCAACAAAAAGAGTTTTTGAGTTTTTGCTCTTTTCTCGTTAGAGAAGCTATGCTTGTAAGTTATAAATCTCAGAAGTTAACATCTTTCGTTTCAAGTTCAGATTTTAAGATCGAGAAGCTATCCCCATTTATTCATAGTCAAAATTTAATTGAGATAATAGACTTGATAGAGGACTCTCACTATTCAATTTCTAGAAATGTCAATTCTAAAATTGTGTTTACATCGTTTGCAATTAAAATGACAAAACTTATTAATCGAAGTGAAGATTAATCTTTTTTAAACACATAAAAAGAAGACGAATATTTTGATGTGATAGCTCCAAGTATATTTGAAATAGTGCCTATTAGCAATGAGTTAATCCATGGAGAAAATGAATTTTTATATTTGGAGGACAAGTAGGAAATGTAATATGAATCTAAGAATAAAGGGTGCTTTGAAATTAAACTAAACCCATTATTTTTCATAAAATCAATTAAAGATTTATGATTAAAATGATATAAATGTCTAGGAACGTCCCAAGCAGCCCAGTATTTCTTGTATATTTTAGAATCAAAAGAGTCTCTATTTGGAACTGCCACAACAATGGCCCCGTCATTTTTTAATTTTTTTCTTATTGTAAAAATGCCAGCTTGAATGTCTAAAATGTGTTCAAGAACATGCCACAACATAATCATATCATACTGATTATCAGCTAATTGTGTCTTGTTTCGGTTTTTTATTATTGGGTCATATGTGTGAACATGAATATTCTTTTTTTGTAAATATCCAGCAAACTGTCCGTCTCCAGATCCATAGTCTAAAATTAACCTTGATGATTGTAATTTCTTTTGTAAGACCTTGTACTTATATGAAAACATTATATTCTGTGAAATCTTGTATAAAATGGACAATAGCCCAATCTTTTTATTATGAGGAAGATAATTAGCGTGTTCATAATATTTATTAAGATTCTGCTGCTTATTGATTTCCGTCCAAACAATTTTAGTTTTTAAATCAAGATAAAGGTTATAGGTCTCGTTTGAGACAATATAATCTTTAGTGCTTAAAAATTTTAAATCTTTTTTTAGAAATTGTTTCACGTGGAACTTTTATCTACCCATCTTGACTAGTAAAACACTAATATCACTTGGTTTAATACCACTGATTCTTGATGCCTGAGATAATGTTGATGGTCTAATTTTGTTTAATTTTTCTTTAGCTTCATTAGAAAGAGAGGCAAGGGGACTATAATCAAAGTTAACAGGTATCTTAATATCCTCAAGCCTTTGGAGTTTATCTGCATTTGCTTTTTCTTTTTCTATATATCCTTTATATTTTATTTGGATCTCTGTTTGATCTAAAACTTCATGGTCTAATTTATTAGTTTCAATATAATTTTCTACTGAACTTAATTTTCTAATGTGCTTTTGTTGAATATTTGGCCTTGCGTATATCTTATCGATTTTTCCTTTTTGTGGAACCGGTTCATAATTTACAGACTCCAATATTTCATTAACCTCATCAAGATCAAAACTTGTTTCATTAAAAAATTTAACAAAGTCTTCTACTTTGTCTTGTTTCTCTAATACACGAGCATACCTCTCTTCTTTGGCTAAACCAATTTTGAAGGATTTCTCTGTCAGCCTTATATCTGCATTATCTTGTCTAAGAAGAGTTCTGTATTCTGCTCGAGAAGTAAACATTCGATAGGGCTCCTCTGTTCCTTTTGTAATTAAGTCATCTATAAGCACCCCTATGTAAGCCTCACTTCTTGTTAATATACAGGGTTCTTTTTCAAATACTTTTGAAACTGCATTAATTCCGGCCATTAAACCTTGTGCTGCAGCTTCTTCGTATCCAGTTGTTCCATTAATCTGTCCAGCAAAAAATAAATTTTCAATCAGTTTGGTTTCAAGAGTAAGTGTTAATTGTGTAGGAGGGAAATAATCATACTCTATAGCATATCCAGGTCTAAAAAACTTGACATTTTCAAAACCTTTAATTTTTTTAATAGCAGTATATTGAACGTCTTCTGGCATTGAAGTTGAAAATCCATTAACATAAACCTCAACCGTCTTCTTACCTTCAGGCTCAACGAATATTTGGTGTCTTTCCTTCTCAGAAAACCTATGGATTTTATCCTCTATCGAAGGACAATATCTAGGTCCTGTACTACTTATACTACCGTTAAACATTGGGGATCTATCGAATGAACTGGCCATAATATCATGTACTTCTTTATTTGTATATGTCATATGACAGCTAATTTGTTCCTTTAAGGGGTGAATAGTTTGTAAATAGCTTAACTTTCCTGGATTTTTATCTCCTGGCTGCTCTTCCATAACACTATAATCTAAAGATCGACCGTCTACTCTTGGCGGTGTTCCTGTTTTCATTCTACCAGATTTAAAACCATATGACTCAAGGTTTGCAGTAATTCCAGTAGAGGGTTTTTCACCTGCTCTGCCCCCTCCAAAATTTTTGTCTCCAACATGAATTAAACCATTTAAAAAGGTTCCGTTTGTTAAGATAACAGCACGAGAATATATTTTATTACCCAAGCCTGTCATAACACCTTTAATTACATTCTTCTCTACAATCAAGCCCACTACCATGTCTTGGTAAAAATCAAGGTTAGACGTAGTCTCTAACATTTCTCTCCACTTTAAAGCGAACTGCGCCCTGTCAGATTGAACCCTAGGGCTCCACATTGCTGGACCCTTTGATTTATTTAACATTTTAAACTGAATTGAAGTTAAATCAGAAACTATACCACTATAACCGCCCATTGCATCTATTTCTCTAATAATTTGTCCTTTTGCAATCCCACCCATAGCTGGGTTACATGACATTTGCCCAATAGTTTGAAGATTCATTGTTACCAAAAGTGTTTTTGCACCAAGATTAGCGGCAGCTGCGGAAGCTTCGGCTCCGGCATGCCCACCGCCCACAACAATAACATCAAATTGAGAATTAAACATCTTGATTGGTTTCACGTGAAACAGCAAATATAAACTCTTCTTCCTTTTTTCTCATAATCTCCTTTTCTTCAGATAATTTGTCTTTATAGCCAAGACAATGGAAAAGACCGTGAGAAATCAACCTAATACACTCATTATCAACATTTTGAACATATTTTTGTGCGTTATCTCTCATCATCTCTATGGATATAAAAACTTCTGCTATAATTGTTTTGCCTTCAGAGTAATCAAAGGTTATAATATCTGTATCATTTTTGTGATTTAGAAAATTGTTATTCAGAGACTGCATCTTACTTAAATCAACAAAGTTGTACTCTAACTTTTTTATTTTAAAGCCGTCTTTGTCAGCAAAATAGGTAATAGTATCCTTTAAAATATCTTTCTCTATTAGACCATCTGGACAGCTAATAAACTTTATCATTTGCATAATTGGACAAATATAAATCAATTCTTCAGGATAATTTCAATAAGGAATAATATGGTGTTATATTTGAAACATGATAGAAAGAGCGAGATTTGCCCCAAGCCCAACAGGACCTCTTCACATCGGAGGTGTAAGAACAGCCCTATTTAATTATCTAATAGCAAAAAAGAGTGGGGGTAAATTTATTTTAAGAATAGAGGACACAGATTCAAAAAGAACAGTTGCAGGTGCTGAGGATCATATTAAAGATTCTTTAAAATGGCTTGGTTTAAATATTGACGAAGGGCCAATAAAACAAAGTGAAAGAAAAGTTTTGTATAAAAAGCAAGTTGAAAAGCTTCTTAGAAGAGGTTTAGCGTATTATGCGTTTGACACTTCTGCTGAGCTTGAAAGAGCAAGAAAAGAATCAAATGGTGAATTTAAGTATAACCACGAGACAAGGAGGAAAATGATTAATTCTTTCACAGTTTCAGAGGAGGAGGCTAGGAGCCGAATTAAGAGAAACGGTTACGTTATCAGAATGGTGGTTCCTGAAAAAGAAACAATTTTAGTTAATGACGAAATTAGAGGCTCTTTAAGTTTTAACTCACGTGAAATTGAAGATAAGGTAATTATGAAATCTGATGGTATGCCTACGTATCATTTCGCTAATGTTGTTGATGATCATGATATGAAGATTACCTCTGTTGTTAGGGGTGAGGAATGGTTGTCTTCCCTTCCATCACATGTAACACTTTATAATTACTTTGGTTGGTCTCCCCCTAAATTTTATCACCTTCCACTAATTCTAAAAAGTACAGGTCAAGGAAAGCTGTCTAAAAGAGATGCTGAAGAGCAAGGGCACCCTATTTTTGCTGTTCAATGGGAAGAATCTAAGGGGTTCAAAGAATCAGGATATACACCTGAGGGAATATTAAACTATCTCGCTTTATTGGGGTGGAAAGGAAAAGGTGATGATGAAAAATACTCTCTGAATGATCTTGTCAAAAAATTTGACAGCAAAGACATAAATAAATCGGGTGCACGATTTGACATAAAAAAAGCAGTGTGGATTAACCATCTTCATCTTCGAGATTTTTCATCAAAAAAAATTCTCTCATTATGTGGGCAGGCTAATACATTACTAGAAAAAAATTATAGCAGTGATGTATGTGAAGAAATTATTGATTTAATCAAGGAAAGGCTTAATACTTTATTTGATGTAGAAAAAGAAGTTTTAGTCTTTGTTGGCCAACCAAAAAATTACGACAAAGAGGTAATAGAAAAAATTACAAGAAACACCATTTATAATGTTCTAAATTTTTGTAAATTAAATGAGGAGTTAATTTCAGAACCCACTTTGTTAAAAGAAAGTTTGATGTCTTTTGGTTCTGAAAAGCAAATTTCTTTTGGAAATATTATGAAGACATTGCGTCTTTGTATGGTTGGAAGTTTGTCGGGACCGGATTTATTTAAAATTATAGATATTATTGGCCCTGAAGAAACACTCCATAGAATTGATAGTTTAATAAATAAAATTTAACACATGAGCCTAATTACAACACCCTTAATTATATTACTACTTTTTTTTATTACAATTTCTACGGTATTTATCGTTAAACAGCAATCAGCAGCAATTATTGAACGGTTTGGTAAGTTTCAATCCGTTAGAAAACCTGGCTTTCAAGTCAAAATACCTTTGGTTGACAGAATCGCTGGAAGATTAAGTTTAAAGGTTTTGCAACTTGATGTGGTTGTAGAAACTAAAACAAGTGATGATGTTTTTGTAAAACTTAAGGTTTCAGTTCAATACAGAGTTGTTGAATCAAAAGTTTTTGACGCATTCTATAAACTAGATTTTCCACAAGATCAAATAACATCATATGTTTTTGACCTTATCCGTTCTCAAGTTCCTAAAATGAAACTAGATGATGTATTTTCAAAACAGGATGATATTGCTGTGGCTGTAAAACAGTCTCTTGGGGATGCTATGGAAGAATATGGTTACTTTATTGTCAAAGCCCTTGTAACAGATATTGAACCTGACGCAGAGGTAAAAAGAGCAATGAACAGAATTAATGCTGCAGACAGAGAAAAAACTGCAGCCCAGTACGAAGGTGATGCTGCAAGAATTCTGATTGTTGAAAAAGCAAAAGCTGAAGCAGAAAGTAAAAGACTTCAGGGACAGGGGATTGCTGATCAGAGAAGAGAAATTGCAAAGGGTATTGAAGATTCTGTTGGGACACTTGGAACAGTAGGTATTAACTCACAAGAGGCTTCTGCGCTTATTGTTGTTACGCAACACTATGACACACTACAGTCTATTGGGGGTGAAACTAATTCAAATTTGATTCTTTTACCAAACTCCCCACAAGCAGGAAGTACTATGCTTAACGATATGGTTGCTGCATTTACGGCTAGTAGTAAGATTGGAGAAGCTATGCAAAAACAAAATCAAAAAAATTCTGATGTGGGAACGATAAATCCTGAGCCTAACAACCCTGAAACACCTGAAACACCTGAAGAGCCTGAAACACCTGAGTTTGGTGAGTTTGAAAGTGAATAACTTTTACTTTTTCCAGCCATCTCTTAACCCTACAGTTTTGTTAAACTCTAGGGTTTTTTTGTTGTCCGTTTTGACAAAATAACCTAATCTTTGAAATTGATATTGCTGCCAATCATTTGCATTTGATAAATATGGCTCAACAAAAGCTTCTTTTGTAATAAGTGAGTTTTCGTTTATTTCTTTTTCTATTGATGCGTTTTTTCCTGGCTCCTCAACCTTAAAAAGCCTGTCATATATGTTTATTTTTGCCCTCACTGCCTTTTTTGATGAAACCCAGTGAATTGTTGCTTTAACCTTTCTGTTGCTTTCAGGTGTGTTTGATCCACTTTTGCTTTTTGGGTCATACTCACATAAAACTTCAGTTACGCTTCCTGTTTCATCTTTAATAACATCAACAGCTTTTATTATGTATGCATTCTTTAACCTTACCTCTTCTCCGGGAGACAACCTAAAAAACCCGTCCTCTGGGTTTTCTTGGAAATCTTCTTGTTCAATATAAATTTCATCAGAAAAGGCTATTTCTCTTTTTCCTTCTTCTTTATTTTGTGGGTTAATCTCAAAATTTATATTCTCACCTTCTTGCTTATCATAATTTTTAATTTTTAATTTTAGAGGGTTTACAACTGCCATTGCTCTAGGAGCAATTTCATTTAAATGTGATCTTACACAAAACTCTAAAAGAGAAACATCAATTACATTTTCCCTTTTTGAAACCCCAACTGTTACTGCAAAGTTTTTTAAGGATTGTGGTGTATAGCCTCTTTTTCTCAGTCCAGAAATTGTTGGCATTCTCGGATCATCCCATCCTGAAACAATTTTTTGGTCAACTAACTGAGCAAGCTTCCTTTTACTTGTAATAGTAAAAGATAGGTTAAGTCTAGAAAACTCTCTTTGTTTTGGTCTAATTCCTTTTAGCGGGCTAATAGCGTCTAAGAACCAATCGTATAATTCTCTATGAGGTTCAAACTCAAGAGTACAAAGTGAGTGTGAAACCTGTTCTATATAATCTGACTCTCCGTGTGTCCAGTCATACATTGGGTAAATATTCCAATTTTCTCCGGTTCTATGATGGCTTACCTTCATCACCCTATAAACAACAGGGTCTCGCATTAACATGTTGGGGGAGGCCATGTCAATCTTTGCCCTTAAAACATGCTCTCCTTGATTGTACTCCCCTTTATACATTCCTTCAAAAATTGAAAGGCTTTCTTCGTTTGGTCTTTCTCTAAAGGGGCTATTTTGTCCTGGTTTAGTGGGTGTTCCTTTTTGAGTGGCTATTTGCTCTGAGGTTTGAGAGTCTATGTATGCTTTGTTTTTTTTAATTAAAATAATTGCCCACTCATGAAGCTGATCAAAGTAGTCAGATGCATAGCACTCTTTGTCCCAGTCAAAGCCAAGCCAATTAATATCGTGTTTAATGGCATCAACATACTCTTTTGCTTCTTTCTCAGGGTTTGTGTCGTCAAACCTTAAATTAACAGGAGAATTATATTTTTTACCAAGGTTAAAATTTAAGCATATTGCTTTTAAATGACCAATGTGCAAGTAACCGTTTGGCTCTGGGGGAAACCTAAACCTTAAGTTTTTCTTGTCAAACCCTCTTGCTATATCACCTTCTATTATTTGCTCAATAAAATTTGGGCCTTTTTTCTTCACAATTCCAAAGATATTGAAAAGGAAGATAGAAAATATGTTTGCTTTTATATCTTTGGTAAGATTTTGTCAAAAATATATGTAAATAACGCGTGGTTTTATTCTTTTCATGGTTGCCTTCATGAAGAGAGTGTTATTGGGGCTGAGTATTTAGTAAACATTATGGTGGAAACTAACACCAATGATGCTGAAAAAAATGATAACCTTAAAAGCACAGTTGATTATGTTGATATTTATAATGCTGTTAAGACAGAAATGGACAAACCCTCAAAACTACTTGAGTCTGTTATGGAGAGAATGATAACCTCAATAAAAGGAATTAGCAGTAACATAACTTCTGTAGATGTTAGTATCAAAAAACTCTCTCCTCCTATTGGGGGTAATGTTGATTCTGTCGAGTTAAGAAAGAAAGTTTAATCTTTTTTTTATTTTTGCAACTTATGGCATTGTGGCCGAGTGGCTAGGCGGAGCTCTGCAAAAGCTTTTACAGCGGTTCGAATCCGCTCGATGCCTCAAGTAAGGACTTGAAAATCAAGCCTTTTCTTTATTTGATCTGCTTTGATAAGCATGACTCTTGTTTTATCTCCAAGCTGATACTTTTTTCCCGTTTTCTCTCCTACAAACCTGTGGTTTTTTTCATCGTGCACATAAAAATCCCCTGGTAAATCTTTTGCTTTTACTAGCCCTTCACATTTATTTTCAATAACCTCAACGAAAACCCCTCTTGCCACCACGCCAGATATAACAGCGTCAAATGTCTTTCCTTCTTTATCCTTCATAAACTTAATTTGCATGAGCTTTACGGAGTCTCTCTCTGCTTTTGTTGCTAAAATCTCCATGTGTGTTGAATGCTTACACAGGGTTTCTGTTTCATCTGTTTTTATTTTTTCTCCATCTATTTCTGCCTGGATTAACCGGTGAACCATTACATCAGGATACCTTCTAATTGGTGATGTGAAGTGTGTGTAGTTTTCAAATGACAGACCGTAGTGACCTATGTTTTTTGTTGTGTACTCCGCCTTACTCATACTTCTAATCATTAGAGTGTCTATTAGGTTTTGTTCGTTTTTACCGAATGCTTTTTTTAAAAGACTATTAAGGGAGTCGTTTAGTTCATTTGAAGACAGCTTTAAGTTATAGCCTAGCCTTTTCACAACAGTTTGTAGGTTTTTTAGCTTCTCTTGGTCAGGTTGATCGTGAACCCTGTAAACAAAACGCTCTTTGCTTTTTCTCATTTTTTCTGCTACTTTTTTGTTTGCAAGCAACATAAACTCTTCGATTAGTTTGTTTGAACTTTTTGTTGTTTTGAAAACTATATTTTCTGGTTGATTTTTCTTATCAAGCTCAAATTTAATTTCTGTCTTGTCAAAAATTATTGCACCGTTGTTTATTCTTTTATTTCTTATAGTTTTTGCTATACTATTTAGAATTGTTATGGCTTCTACTGTTTTTTGTGTTACTTTTTTTTCTTTTTTTAATATTGTGTGTTCTTTTGGAATCTTTTCTTGGCTTGTCTCAATAATATGCTGAGCTTCCTCGTAAGAAAGCCTTACGTCTGATTCTGTAATTGTTTTTCCAAACCACTCTTCTTTAATATCTCCGTTTTTATTAATTAAGAATACTGCTGAAAAGGTGAGTTTTTCTTCGTTTGGCCTTAGGGAACAAAGATTGTTTGAGAGTGTTTCTGGTAACATGGGTATCACCCTGTCTACCAAATAAACCGATGTTGCTCTATTTTGGGCCTCGTAGTCTATCTTTGACCCTGGCCTTACATAGTGTGAAACATCCGCAATGTGTACACCCACTTCATATTTGTTTTCTTCTATTTTTTTAAATGATATTGCATCATCAAAATCTTTAGCATCTACTGGATCTATTGTAAATGTTAGCTCTCCCCTCATGTCCCTTCTTTTTTTTACCTCTTCTTTTGTTATTGTTGATGATATTTTTTTCGCTTCTTCTTCTACTTCGTCTTCAAATTCCGTTGACAAACCATATTCATACAGGATTGAATAGGCGTCTAATGAGTCATCACCAAACCCAAAGCTTTTAATTATTTTTCCCTCAGGTGAGTTTTTTGGAGAATCCCATGATTTTATTTCAACAGCCACTTTTTCTCCTTCCTGATACCCCTTCATCTCTTCTTTATCTATAAAAAAATCGGTATACATTCTTGCGTTTCTTGTGTTTACAAACGCATAGTCTTTGTTTTTTTCATAAACACCAACAAAAACATCTTTTTTTCTTTCTATTATATCTACAATTTTTCCTTCGTATTTGTTTTTGTTTTTTCTTTCTCCAACAGCAACAGAAACAATATCTCCGTGGAGACCCCTATTTAAATTTCTTTGTTCAACTAGAACATCGGCGTCTAGATCTTCACAAACAACATATCCTCTTCCTGTGCTTGTAATTTCTAAAACTCCTTCTGCTGTGTTTGATTGAATTCCTGGTGCAACAAACTTTCCTTTATTAACCCTTATGATCTGTTCTTTTTTTAGAAGTTTGTTTAATATTTTTATTATATCGTTTCTTCCTTTTGTGTCGTTTACTCCTAAGGCAATTGCTATTTGTTTATAATTAAACTCCTTGTTAGGTTTGCTCCCAATAAATGACTTTATCTTTCTTTCTAATCCTTTTAAGTCCTTCTTCTTTTTTGACATTTATATTTTTTAAAGTTCAAAGATACTGTTATTAAAACCTAGATTAATTTTATTACCAATAAACATTTAAACATATTAATAATTAGTATATATAAATATTAAATAAATATTATATGTATTGTTAATTTCTTTATAAATAGTGTAATGAAATAATACAATTAACACAGAAAAGAAAAAACTAACAAATAATAAACATCACAAAAGGTTGATTTACAGATAAAAAGGGAATAAATAAACAATTGTTAATAGTAGGAAAAACAACATAAAGGTTAACAACTAATACAAACAAAACTGAAGAAAAAGAGTTAGCAAAATCAAAAGAGATGTTTAGAAAAAAAAATAGTTATAATTATTAAAAATAAACAAACAACTATTAACAACATATAAAGAAATAATAAAGGAATTAGTAAATTGAAAAAATGAAAATAGCAATAGGGAATGATCATGCTGGGGTTGAGGTAAAAAAAAACATAGAAAAACTTCTATCTGAAAAAGGATACACGGTTATTAACAAAGGGTATGATGGAAGAGAAAGTGTAGATTATCCAGATTATATACACCCCGTATCGATAGAAGTAAAAGAAAAGAAAGCACAAATAGGAATAATAATTTGTGGAAGTGGCAATGGGGCAGCAATGACAGCTAATAAACACAAGGGGGTTAGAGCGGCAATATGCTGGAGTGAAGAAATTGCTGAGCTTGCCAGACAACACAATGACGCAAACATAATTAGTATACCATCACGATTTTTATCAGAAGAAGAAATAATAAACATAGTAGAAGCATTTATCAAAACAGACTTTGAAGGAGGAAGACATAAAAGAAGAATAGATAAAATTGATGGAAATGATTGAGTGGAAAGAACAAAGGTTTTCTGATATAAGCACCAAAGAGTTCTACGAAATATTTAAGTTCAGAAGTGAGGTTTTTGTGGTTGAGCAAGAAATACTATACAATGACTTCGATTATAAAGATTATAAAGCTATTCATCTATCAGGATTCATAAATGAAAACCTAATGGCATATGCAAGAATTTTTGATAAAGGAGATTATTATGAAAATAACCCGGGTTTTGGGCGAGTAGCGGTAGAAGAAAAAAAAAGAGGAAACAGTTACGGAAAAGAATTGGTAAAAAAATGTATAGAGGTTTGTGAAAAAAACTTTGAAACAAAGGAAATAAAAATTTCTGCACAAGAGTATTTAGAAAAATTTTATTTAGACCTGGGCTTTGAGTTTAGAGGGGAGAGATATATGGAGGACGGCATCCCTCACTGTGCAATGTATTATAACAAATAAATTAATTAGAAGTCCTTAAGCCCCAGCTTTATCTTTTTGTAAAAGTAGGATTACAAGCACTCATAAATAAATCACGTATAATAAAAACAGGATTGTATCCCCCGCCGTACCAATCATAATTAGCAGAAGCAGTCAAACACAAACTAAGGTCATTAGCTGGTTTAATTTTACCATCAACCTCGAAAACAAATTTTTGATTAGGGTTTTGGTAGCACTCACGCAAAATTAAATCTGAGCGATTACCTATGTTTTCTACCTCCATGCAGACATTGTAAAAAGGAAATCTAAACTCACCATCGGTAATTTTGGAAACCTCAAAACCCTGATCCGGAGAAACACCGCCTGACCCACCAATACTAACATTACGTCTGTTAAAGTCAGAATGGCAATTATGAGTTTTTAGGGGTCTATCAAGTGCAACAGACGAGCTTTTAGCGGCAGCGCCTTGCATTGGAGCGCCCCCGCCCCCATACGGCGAATATAAAGTTTCAGAAATGTCTATGCAAACGCTACTGTTGACTCCATTCGAAGCCATATATTGAAGGTTTTCAGGAAACACAAAATTAGGGTCTAAATCGTTTAATAAATAAACTTCTGCTATTTCTGGGAAAGCCGTTTCTTCAATAATTAAACCGAACCCCTTGTCACACGAGAACAAAAAAAGCAAGAAGAAAACAAAGAAACGTTTCATTGGATTAAATTAAAGCTAGGAGATGTTTTTAACAAGAAGTTTAAGGTCTTTTTCAATATCCAAAAAAGAAACAACTTTGTCAGAAGAATAAATAAACATAAACCAACCCCCGCCAAAAGACAACACATCTTTTGAGTGTTTTCTAACAGCCTCACGAAGAACGCGTTTTATTTTGTTTCTGTCAACAGCAAGAGAAAAATTTTTTTTTGGAACAGACACAACAAAACGAGAATCTTCCTTGTTTAAAAGGTAAACACAATGAAGAAAAGAAGATGAAACTCTTTTACCAGAACTAAACAACACCTCAACGTTTTTATTTCCTTTAAGCGGTTTCATCATGAAAAAAAATCATTTAAAGAAGAGCTGTTTTCTAACCTCACACCTTTGTCTGTGTTCGTTAAAGACACCAGTTCATTGAATGGGTCGTGCTGCAGAAAAAGAAGCGTTTCATTTTCTAAACAGTTTTTTAAAATTTTAGATTTCTCCTCCATTGTTATCAAAGGCCTAACATCGTAACCCATTAAATATGGAACAGGAATGTGCCCAGCTGTAGGGACTAAATCAGAAGTGAAAAGAATAGATTGCCCCTTATACTCAACCATAGGCAATGCCATTTTTTCAGTATGGCCGTCAACAAGCAAAAGATCAAAACCAAGCTCTTTACAAAAACCACTATCAACACCTTCATAAAGGTTTAGCTGACCAGATTCTTCCAAAGGCAAAAGGTTTTCTTTTAAAAAAGAAGCCTTTTCTCTTGGGTTTGGGCTTATGTTTGCCCAGTCCCAATGTTTTTTAGAACACCAAAAACGAGCATTTTTAAAAAGGGGGATAATTTTATCGCCCTCACGTTTTGTTGCACCACCGCAATGGTCAAAATGAAGATGAGTAAACAGAACATCAGTAACATCGTCAGTAGAGAAACCGTTTAATTTCAAAGAACTTTCCAAGGTTGCATCACCGAACCGTGAATAATGACTAAAAAACTTTTCGCTTTGTTTGTTGCCAAGACCAGCATCAACCAAAATAAGCCTTTTACCGTCCTCAATTAAAAGACAGCGCGCGCTCATTTCAATTTTGTTGCTCGAGTCAGCCGGGTTGGTTTTTTCCCACAAAACCTTAGGAACAACCCCAAACATTGCCCCACCGTCAAGTTTAAAATTACCAGTCTCAATTGAATATAAACGCATGTTAATCGTTGATTTTAAGTACAGCCATAAAAGCTTGCTGAGGAATCTCAACACTTCCAACCATTCTCATTTTCTTTTTACCTTTTTTCTGTTTTTCTAACAGCTTCCTCTTTCTTGTAACGTCACCACCATATAGTTTAGCGGTTACATCCTTTCTGTAAGCCTTAATTGTTTCTCTTGAAATAATTTTAGCACCTATTGCCGCTTGAACAGGAATATCAAACTGTTGCCTTGGTATTAACTCTTTTAGTTTTTCACACATTTTTCTACCCATTCTTTGTGCATTATCAAAATGAATTAAAGAAGACAAAGCGTCAACAGGTTTTCCATTAAGTAGAATATCCAAACGGACAAGCTTTGATGCAACAAAACCGGTGGGCGTATAATCAAATGAAGCATACCCTTTGGAAACAGACTTGAGGCGGTCATAAAAATCAAAAACAATTTCAGCTAAAGGAAGCTTAAAGTTAAGCTCAACCCTTTCTGTTGTCAGGTATCTTTGGTTTTTAATTTCACCTCTTTTTTCAATACACAGCGTTAACACATTACCAACAAACCCTGACTTTGTTATGATTGTTGCGTCAATGTAAGGCTCTTCTACACGATTTAGGCTAGAGGGGTCCGGGAGGTCTGACGGGTTGTTCACCTGAATTTCTTTAGACGGGTCTTTATTTACATAAGCCTTGTATGAAACATTTGGAACGGTGGTTATTACCGACATGTTAAACTCTCTTTGCAGCCTTTCTTGGATAATTTCTAAGTGAAGCATACCTAAAAAACCACACCTAAAACCAAAACCAAGAGCGGCAGAACTTTCAGGAGAAAAAACCAAAGAAGCATCATTAAGTTGAAGTTTTTCCATACTAGATCTCAAGTCCTCATAATCATCAGTGTCAACTGGATATATACCAGCAAAAACCATTGGTTTTACCTCTTCAAAGCCCTCAATAGCATTAACATTTGTATCACCAACAAGCGTAATAGTATCACCAACCTTCACGTCTTTTGCTTCTTTTATACCAGTAATTAAATAACCAACATCACCAGTTAAAACCTCTTTTTTTGGAACCTGACTTAATTTAAGTGTACCTACTTCCTCAACGCCATAATCTTTTCCTGTAGACATAAACCTGACCCTATCACCTTTTGAAAGCTTTCCGTTTACAACCTTAAAATATGTCTCAATTCCACGATATGGATTAAAAACAGAGTCAAAGATCAGTGCTTGTAAAGGAGAGTTTAGGTGTCCTTCTGGAGCGGGGACCCTATCAATAATCCCTTTTATTATATCTTCTATACCTTCTCCAGTTTTTGCTGAGGCAAGAATAACCTCCTCAGGCTTACACCCAATTAGAGAAACAATTTCGTCAACAACAACCTCTGTATTTGCGGAGGGCAGGTCGATCTTGTTTACAACAGGTATAATTTCTAAATCATTGTCAACAGCTAAATACAGATTAGATATTGTTTGGGCTTGAATACTTTGAGCAGCATCCACAACTAACAAAGCCCCCTCACATGCAGCGATAGCTCTGGAAACTTCGTAAGAAAAGTCTACATGACCAGGCGTGTCAATTAAATTCAATATAAATTTTTCATTGCCCATCTCATAATCCATCTGTACCGCATGAGATTTTATTGTTATACCTCTTTCCCTCTCAAGATCCATATCATCCAATAATTGGTCCTGTTTTTCTCTATCTGATACAGACCCAGTAAAATCAAGAAGACGATCAGCAAGCGTGCTCTTTCCATGGTCTATGTGGGCAATAATACAGAAATTACGGATGTTTTTTGACACAATAGATATTTTCGACAAAGATACTTACTTTGTATAATCTTTAAGGACAACGTAAAAATAAATTCAAGAATTGTTAATTTTGCCACATGCTTAAAATAGGAAACATAGAACTTCCTGAATTTCCATTGTTGCTTGCGCCTATGGAAGATGTTAGCGACCCACCTTTTAGAGCTCTGTGTAAAGAGCAGGGTGCAGATGTTGTATACACTGAGTTTATATCAAGTGAAGGGTTAATAAGAAACGCAGCAAAAAGCACAAAAAAACTAGACATCTACACAAAAGAAAGGCCTGTTGGAATTCAAATTTTTGGATCAAATCTTGATTCAATGTTGGGAGCGGTAGATATAGTAGAGAGAACAAACCCAGATATAATTGATATTAATTACGGGTGTCCTGTAAAAAAAGTTGTTTGTAAAGGAGCTGGAGCAGGAATTTTAAAAGACATTCCACTTATGGTAAGTCTTACAAAAGAAATAGTAGAGAGGACAAAGCTGCCCGTAACTGTTAAAACAAGACTGGGTTGGGACGAAAAGTCAATTAAAATTGTAGAGGTGGCGGAAAGATTACAAGATGTGGGCATAAAAGCCATATCCATTCATGGAAGAACCAGAGCTCAAATGTATAAAGGGTTTGCGGATTGGACTAAAATAGCTGAGATAAAAAACAACCCAAGAATGCACATTCCAGTTTTTGGAAATGGAGATGTAAATACTCCAGAAAAAGCCAAAGAGATGAGGAATGAATTTGGTTTAGACGGTGCAATGATAGGAAGAGCATCAATTGGAAACCCGTGGTTCTTTGACCAAGTAAAACACTATCTTAAAACCGGGGATAAAAAAAAAGAACCAACAATTGCTGAGAGAGCTGAAATGGCTATTCGTCACTTAAAGATGTCTGTTGAATGGAAAGGAGAAGTTTTGGGAGTGTTAGAAACAAGGAGACATTATGGAAACTATTTTAAGGGTATAGCAAATTTTAAAGACACAAAGAGTAGAATCTTAAATGAAAAAGACCCTGAAACAATTATAAAAGAACTTGAGGGGGTTAAAAAAAACTTTTCAGAAGCCGTTTTTTATTAAACCTTTCCTTGAGCACTTGATGACCAAGCAGAGGTTATAATTCCCATAAGCACAACAGTCAAAAAAACAATAATTACATTAGTAGAGGTTAATGAGATGGGGTAAGGAATAGAGGTGCCAGGTACTGAAACGAACGAATAAAAATTCTGTAACATAACCAGCAACCCAGCAAGACCAATTCCTATTATAGTTCCAAAAACTGTTGTAAAAACACCAAGAAAAAAGAAGATTTTGTTAAAGTCTTTTTTTTGACCACCCAGAATTTCAATAACACGTAAATCTTTCTTTTTTTCAACCATCATTATTGTAATTGAGCCAACAAGATTGAACATTGAAATTAAGGCAACCAATGAAAAAATCAGATAGACAGCAAGATTCTCAGTATTAAGCATTTTGTATAAAGCTGGATTAAGATCTTGCTTATCCAGTACAGAAAGATCAGAAGATAAAAGATTATTTATCTCTTTTTCAAAATCAGCTTTGTTTACATTACCATCTAAAGCAACCTCAATTGATGTGTATGAGTTTTCACCAACACCAACAAGGGAAGAAATTGTTTTCATTGAGGTGAAGGCAAACTTTTTTTCAATATCTGAACTTATTTGATAAACACCCTCAATGTCCAACAACTTAGTGTTAAATGGAGAAAAACTAAACAATGACCTTGTTTCTTTTTTTGCAGCTGTCGCCAATAGAGAAAAATCATCACTCATTACAACCTCAAGAGATGACGCCAAATCTGCACCTAAATATATTGTGTTGGGTTTGTTAGGAGAAAATGCACCAATAAGAGATAGTGAGTCTAGAGTAGCCCCCATATAATAATCATCAAAAACACCCTTAAGAAGAACAGCACCTGAACTTAGCTCATTTGAAAGCACAACCTTCTCCTCAATAACAGGCGAAGCAGATATTACACCTTCAATCCTTTCTATTAAATCCAGCTTTTCTTTGTCTACCATAAAATAACTTCCTTTACTAGGAATAATTTTTAGATCAGGATCAAAGGAACTCGTATATGTTAAACCAAAATCCTTAAGACCTGCAAATCCACTTAAAACTAAAAGAAGAACACAGGCAGCTGAAACGATCATAAAAAAAGCAAACCCATTAATTCTGTTGACAATTGTTTTTTTATCCTTTGAAAAAAAATAGCGAATAGCGATCTTATAAATGTATGGTTTGAACATTTTACTTAATAGGGTTATCAGGGTTATTAATAGAGTCTTCAACTGAGTCAATGTAATCCAGAGAATCATCAACAAAAAAAGCAAGCTCAGGAATTTTTCTTAAGTAGTTTTTAAGAGAAGAAGACAGATCATGTTTTATTCTAGCAGCATTATCCCTAATTAATTCTAAGTGATGTGTTGCATTATCACTTGGAAAAATACTTAGATAAACTTTACACATAGAAAGATCTGGCGAGACCCTAACTTTAGTTACAGAAATGATAAGATTTTTGACTCCACCCCTTCTCAAATCAGACCCAATTAACTCTGCAATTTCTTTTTGAATCAGTGAGGAAATTTTTTTTTGTCTTTGACTTTCCATTTTTCAAAAGTACTAGAAATAAAAAACAATATTTAAGTTTTATAAAAACATTGCGAAATTGTATATTTGCCCTCTTACTGGTCCTATAGCTCAGTTGGTTAGAGTAGATGACTCATAATCATTTGGTCCCTGGTTCGAGTCCAGGTGGGACCACCCTTAAACCCTCTAAGTCCTTGACTATGAGGGTTTTTGTTTTTTTGATTTTTTTGTCCGAACCTAAATCCAAACCAAATTAATTATTTTTGAAAGTTGATGAACAGAAAATATTTTTATTATATAGTTTTTGGAGTTACATTTTTAACATTCGGATTGGTTCAAGATTACATCAG
>CACNQM010000003.1 GCA_902622595.1 uncultured Bacteroidota bacterium | reverse complement strand
AGAATATCAATTGGCTTATAAGACCTTAGTTTAGGATATTCAAAAAAATATATTTCAAAAAACTCCAACATTCTTGTAGATGCGTATACAACAACATCTTCATCTATCTCTTTTTCAGTGAATTTATATAACTCTTTATATCCATTAAGACCAAATATATTATCATTGATGTTATTTAGACTATGATACCCACCCTCTAATTCTTCTTTCTTAAATACTCCATTTTTAATATTCTCATTATAAAATTCTTTTAAAGGATCATAATAAATACTCTTACCTTGTCTAACATTATCAATCGCTTCCTTTGCTTCATTAAATGTCAGATTTCTTATATTATATGATATTGTATTTTTAATAATATCCCACTTACTATAATACTTTGAGAATTTAGTTGTTTTTATAACCGGCTTAACTCTCTTTTTTGCTTTAGATTTAAGTTTAGTCTCTTCTTTCTCTCTAATTTCTTTAAGTATTTTGAACTTCTTTTTATTTAGTTTGTCCCTAATTAGATTATAACTGTCCCAAGTATATTTGTATTCTTCTTTATCTAAGGGGCTATAAGGAAAGTTCAACGCATCTAATCTTAGTTTATTTTCAGATGTAAGTTCTCCCTTTAAATTTAATAGTCTTTGCTTTTTGACCCATCCCTCTATTTCAAAACATAATCCATGTTTTTTAAATGACAAATATTTTTTTTCCCACGGATCTGATTTAGGATTCCATACCATTCCATGTCTATTAAGCTCATCTATCTGGCTTTGAAGTAGTTTTCCCTTCCTCCTTTTGACTCTTTGCTGATTAAGCCAAGGTGAGGCTTGCATTTTTATTTTCCAATTATCAATTTCTTTTTTTTGATCATCTGAAATAACGCCAGCATTAAACTCCTCAAGCCTCTTTGCCTTTAATTCGCTTGCAGGAATATAATCTACGAGAAACTTTTGTCTAATTGATTCTAGAACATCTTCGTTATATTCTTTGCCGCGATAGACTATTGAAGCATTCCTGTAATCGTTGTAATTAGGCATTATATAAAATCTTTAAACATCTCTAAATTTTCTTCAAATGTTCTTCTCTTCTTACTTAAAGTTCCAAATACAAATGCATTTCTAAGTTTTTCCGTAAAACCTACAAAATCTAATCTTTCGAAGTCAGCAATTTTTATGAAGTCGATTGGTTTATTCTCACCTCTTTCACCTTTACCTTCAGTTAATCCTGTTACATAAGCACGTAACCTATAATCAACCGCACTTATACTTGATATTAATTGATAAATACCTTTAAAAGCTGAGTCTTGTATTTGTTCTTGTGGATCTCCTGAAGTATAGATTGGTACAACAATTACAGCAACCTTATCAGGTCTTTTAGGATCTAATCTTAATGCTCTTCCAATTGCTTGAACAATTGAAATAGTTGAGGATTTAGGAGATGAAAAAAAGATAGAATCAACTTTCTTGATATCAATTCCTTCTTGTAAGGCAAATGCGTTAGTTAAGACTCCTTTTGATTTTCCTGTGAATCTCTTGAATACTTTTTCTCTTTTGAGGGTACTCATAGTACCTTTTATTGTTTCCGAATATAGACCAGCTTTATTTAGCTCTTTAGATGTATGTTCAGCTAAAGCTAACCTAGAGTGAAAAGAAATCATATGATTTGGCTTAATCTTATCAAAAACTTCTTGAATGGCAACAGACGCTGCGGCTTCGTCAGCAGATATTCCATCTGCTACATATGTTCTCTCATTAAGGTGCATTGCTACCTCTTTATTTTTAACACCAATTGCAATAATTCTATAATCACATAAAAGCTTTTTTTCAATTGCTTCACCAAGCGTCATCTCATAGACAATCTTCCCATAATGACTTACATCGTTCATGTCAAAGGAATATAAAGTTTCTTCTGAATCAACAATCTCTAATAAATCTTCCTTAAATACCTTAGGTGATGCTGTTTGAAATAGCCTTAATTTACTTTTCAAATCTTTACTATGAACTAGACTAAATAAACCTATTCCACCTTTTGATATTCCAGCAGTTCTATGAGCTTCATCTGAAATAGTTAGATCAAATTTTACTCCTGACTCAATAACCGATGGTAGTGATTGATAGGTGCAGAACACAACTCTTTTTCCATTCATGAACCTCATAAACCCATCTATTTCTTGAGGGTTGGTACTCACCATTCCTCCACCCATTTCAATCGCATGCTCTCTTTCCTCAATATCATTTGCAGAGCAACATGCCATCCATACAAAATCAGTATTAGATTGTTCTACCCAAGAATCTTTTGTTTGTCTAATTAATTGTAGGCTAGGTGCAATAAATAAAACTTTTTCACATCTTAATGATTCGGTTATCCAAAGTGATGTTAGAGTTTTACCACTTCCAGTGGGCATTACTATGGATGCTTTATTCTCTTTTTTGAACTCTTTAACAACTGATCCTATAGCATCTTTTTGATGTTTTTTTGGTTTGAACTTTTTATGCTTTACAGAACCCGTCTCTCTCTCTTTTAAATACCTATTAATCTCTGCAACAGCTTCAGGAAGTGAAACTTTTATCCACTCTTTTTGATTTTCATATTTTTCATGCATATATTTTTCAAGTTCCCTAAAGAACTTTGTGTCAATAGCAAATAATAGTTCATATTTTTCTCTAACAGAAGCAACATTACCCTCAGCAATCCTAGTCTTAGTATTTCTTGTAGTAATACCACATTTTAACCAACCTTTTTTTAACTCAGACTCAGTTGATGCAAGATAAACAGAACCCATAATATCATTAACCATTCCTTATATCAAATTACTCTACCAGGATTTAATATATTTTTTGGATCAATTGATTTTTTGATTAATCTCATTAAATTTATCTCATCCTCACTCCTACTTTTTATTAAATACTTTTTTTTATCTAAACCTATCCCATGTTCAGCTGAAATTGACCCTTCAACTAGTTCTGTATTATTATAAATTATATCGTTAATTTTTGATTTCAGTTCTACACTAGCTGAATCTTTCCCAATAATAAAGTGAATATTACCATCTGCAACATGACCAAATGGGAAAATAGTTTTTACTCCATCACACTCCTCTAGTTCATTGGAAATTTTATCTATAACTTGACCTATTAAAGGCACAGGTATACTTATATCAAATTGCTGATCAAACTTTCTTTCATCAGCTAAAACTGCAACATCCTCTCTTATTCCCCATATATTAACTTGTTCTTTATCGTCTTTCCCAATAACAGCATCATCGATTATCTTATTTTCAATACACCTAAGTATAACCTCTTCAAATTTCTGATAATCATTTTCAAAGTCAGTGCCCATATATTCAACAAACAAATAATAGTTAAAATTGTCTGGCAGGTATTTGTTATAAATTGTTTTTTCACTGACCATTTGTTTGTATGTACTATTCCATAAAAGCTCGTAACCAGTTAAATTATTTGAAATTGTATCCTCTAAAGTTTTTAAAAAATGTAAAACTTTTTGATAATCATTTGTAACAGCAAGAGAGGTATATCTGGTCTTTGGTAAAGGATATAACCTTAGTACAACTTTGGTAACAACACCTAGGGTTCCTTCAGAACCAATAAAAAATTGCTTTAAATCATATCCAGAGTTATCTTTCATTAGTTTCTTCATGGAAGAAATAATTGTTCCATCTGGAAGGACTGCTTCAATACCCATTACTAAATTTCGAGTCATACCGTATTTAAATACTCTCAAACCGCCTGCATTTGTAGAAATTGCACCTCCAATCTGAGCAGACCCTCTAGCTCCGAAATTTAAAGGCAAAAGCAGTTCTTTATCTTTACAGGCATTAATTAGGTCTTCTAGTATAACCCCTGATTCACAGGTTATTGTTTTAGAAATTTCATCTACCTCAATTATGTTATTCATTTTTTCTAATGATAAGACTACTTGATTACTATGAGATTTTGTAGATCCAACAAGATTAGTTAGCCCTCCATGAATAACAACCTCTTGATCATTATCATTACAAATTTTTATTATTTCAGATACTTGTTTAGTGGTTTTTGGTGTAAGCAAACAAACAGATTCTAAAGAGATATCAGTTTTCCATATATGGTAAAATCTTGATTTAAGATCATCTCCACTTAAAACTAAGCTATGATCTAATATGTTTTTAAATTTATCAGTAATAGAATTTGTTGTCATTTAGCCTTAACAAAAAGTTAACTAAAGATATTAAATATAAAAAACTAAATTTGTTGTGTGAAAAAAATTATATTTAGGGTTCTAAGTTTATCATCTCTAATTTTATTGAGCTCATGTGGCAGTTCGAATAACCAGTTTGAACTTATTGGAAATGCTGATGTAAGTGATGGCACCATGATATATGTTTTACAAGCTGATCAAAATAATCAGCCCTATATTAAAGATTCAACTTCTGTACAATCTAATAGCTTTAAATTTAAAGGTATCTCATCTACACCACAGATTAGTTACATTCAAGTAAATGGCGTTAATGGTTATGTTTTAGCTATACTTGAGAATGGAGACATTAAGGCAGATATATACAAGGACAGTATTTCAAAGTCTAGAGTATATGGAACTAAATCCAATGATGACTTTATCAAGTACAAAGCAGAGACAAAATATCTAGTTGATACAATGAACAACATCTCCTCCGATGCTCAAAGTGCAATTATGAATGGTGATGTAGACACTGCAATGGAATTAGAAAAAGAATACAATTCAAAGGAGCGAGAGGTAATGCTATATGAGTGGGACTTTATAGTAGATAACCTAGACTCATATATGTCAGCCTTACTGCTTGAAGTTTTTATGATTGAGAACAAGGTTAATAAGGACAGCATAATTGATGTATATGAGAGTTTTTCTAACAGGATTAAAGTTAGTGATGTAGGTAAAAATATAGCTGATTTATTAAGTCAATTTGAAGATCCAATTGAGGTTGGTGAGATTGCGCCTGACTTTACAGCACCAAGCATAGACGGTCCTGATATCACACTTAGTAATGAATTACTTAATAACAAAGTAACACTTTTAGACTTTTGGGCAGCATGGTGCAGACCTTGTAGAATTGAAAATCCAAATCTTGTTAGGTTGCATAAAAAATACAAGGACGCTGGTTTTGATATAATCGGTGTCTCACTTGATAGAACAAGAGAACAATGGGAGCAAGCAGTTATTGACGACAATTTGCCATGGACTCAAGTTTCAAACCTCAACTTTTGGAATGACCCAGTTGCTAGAAGATATAGCATAAGATCAATACCTCAATCATATCTACTTGATAAAAACGGACTTGT
Organism: uncultured Bacteroidota bacterium; assembly: GCA_902622595.1. GTDB lineage: Bacteria > Bacteroidota > Bacteroidia > Flavobacteriales > Flavobacteriaceae > Marisimplicoccus. The sequence goes on along the minus strand of CACNQM010000003.1, from coordinate 199,148 downwards.
TATGGGGAAAAATCTAAGAGGCCAAGAATTAGAGGATAGAATTCTGTCTTTGCTTAATGCTGAATAAAATCAACTCAAATTGATTAAGTTTACATTATCAACAAATCACTGATAATTGCATTTTATTACATTTTTAATTTCATATCCCATAATAAGACTCATCTCTTTACTTCCTTTTAAATTGGTTTATGTTGTTTCTGATTGTCTAGGATTTCTTCTTTACAGAGTATTTAGGTATAGGTTTAAAATGGTAAGGAAGAATCTAAGACTTGTGTTTCCTGATAAATCAATTGAGGAAATTAAAAAAATTGAAAAAGATTTTTACAGGCATTTTGCAGATATAACAATAGAAAGCATAAAGGCCTTTGGGATGAATGAAAATCAGATGAGAAATCGCTACAAGTATGAAAATATTGAATTAATAAGGAATATTCAGAAAAAGAAGAAAAACATAATTTTAATATGTGGACATTATTCAAACTTTGAATGGTTACTTTCTATTTGTTATAATGTAAATAGTAATGGATATGGCATTTATACTCCTATGACGAATAAATACTTTAATAGTTTATTTAAGAGAATTAGGATGAAACATAAAGCCTATATGATATCAAGATACAAAGTCAAAGATTTCATGACAACTATTAATCCTAAAAAACATTACTTATTTGGATTTGCAGCAGATCAGTCTCCAAGAAAATTAGGTAAATCATATATTAACTATTTCCTTGGCCATAAAGTTCCTATTTTTACTGGTGCTGAAAGATTTTCTAAAGATTATGACTTATCAGTCGTTTTTGCTGATATAACAAGGATCAAGAGAGGATACTATAAGACTAAGTTTATAGAGATTATCGATCAAAATGATTCTAAATACAGTATCACAGATCAGTTTTTAAAGTTATTAGAAAATCAAATATTTAGAGATCCGTCTCAATATTTTTGGAGTCACAATAGATTTAAGCACTTAAGCACCGATTGATTTTATCTCTTTTTCGATTTTCAAGGCATACCTATTTGCAATATCTTGTGAATTTGCTTCTGCAAAAATTCTTATAATTGGTTCAGTATTTGATTTTCGCATATGTACCCATGCATCTTCAAAATCAATTCTAACTCCATCCTCAGTATTAGGAGATAATTCAGAGTAATTTTCAGCAATTACTTTAAAGGACCTATCAATCAAGTTTGAATCTTCTAAAGTAATTTTTATTTTCTTCATGAAATATTCAGAATATTGGCTCTTTAATTCTGATACTTTACATTTTTTTTCAACCAAAAGAGCAAGAAAAAGAGCAATACCAACTAGAGCATCTCTACCATAATGTAATTCAGGGTATATTATACCTCCTCCGCCCTCACCTCCTACAATAGAACTAACCTCTTTCATCTTTTTAACAACATTCATTTCTCCAACAGGGGTTGAGTAATACTTTTGACCATATGAAATAGTTAAATCTTTAAGTGCATTTGAAGAGGATAAGGTTGACACTGTATCACCTTTATTTTTCGACAGAACAAAGTCTGAGCAGAATACTTGAGTGTATTCTTCTCCCAGTATTTTACCGTTTTCATCAAAAAAAACAAGCCTATCAACGTCAGGATCAACTGCAATACCAAAGTCAGATTTATTAACTTTAATTGATTTTGATAAATCTGTTAAATTCTCAGCTAAAGGCTCAGGCATATGATTAAATACACCTTTTATTTCTGAATTTATAATGTTGTATTTTACATTAAGTCTATATAACAATTTGGGGATTGCTATTGAACCTCCAGAATTAATTGCATCAACGCTTACAGACAGGTTTAGGTCTCTAATTTCATTTACTGGTAAAATTTTTAGATTCAAAATTGCATCAACATGATCATCAATAAGCTTTTCATATTTCCTGATAGAACCAAGATATCCATTAGATGAGAAAACATAATTTTTAGATTCTGAGTATTCAATTAATTTAGATACATGTTCTCTCGGTAAAAATTCACCATCAGAATTAAAAAATTTTAAACCATTATATTCTTCAGGATTATGACTTGCTGTTATCATTAATCCACCAACAGAATCATTGTTTAAAACTCCCCAGCACAAAGTAGGTGTTGTTGATAAACCAGCATCTATAACATTGATACCCATTGAGTTAAATGTTGAGTTAACAATTGAATGAATCATTTTCCCAGATTTTCTTCCATCTCTACCTGTAACTACTGTTAAGTCTGAAGAATTGAGATTATTTTCTTTAATTAATCTGGAAAACGCAGAAATAGATGTTACAATATCAACAGGAGTTAAATTCTCAAGACTATTACCTCCTATTGTTCCCCTAAATCCTGATATATTTTTTATTAAAGTCATATGAAATGTAAATATATAAATTGTAAATTACACGAAATTTTATAATGAAGAATATAATTCTAATTCTCTTATCTTTTTTCCTTTTCAGCTGCAGTGATGTTTATCAGCCAGCAGTTGTATCTGCAAGAAAAGAAGCTACTCAAATAGGACTTAAAATTATGAAAAATGGAGGGAATGCATATGATGCTATGATTGCGACTCATCTTGCATTAGCAGTTGTTCATCCAACTGCAGGAAATATCGGTGGAGGTGGTTTCTTTGTTTATCGACACAAAGATGGATCCAGTGGTTCTCTAGACTTCAGAGAGATGGCTCCAGAAAAAGCTTTTAAAGATATGTATCTCGACGAAAATGGTGATGTTATACCTGATATGAGTACACTTGGTGGAGCAGCGGTTGGGGTACCTGGATCAATATCAGCAATCTATAAAATTCATTCTAAGTTTGGATCACTTCCAATTCAAGATTTATTTGAACCTGCTATTAATTTAGCTAAAAATGGTTTTGTAGTTACTCAAAAACAATCAAATTCATTGACAGGCAAGCTAGAAGATTTTATTAAAGTTAACGGAGAAGAGTCACTTTATTCAAAAAGGTATTATGAAGGCGACACAATCAAGAATATAAAATTTGCAGAGACACTGTCTAAGATTTCAAAATTTGGACCAGAAATTTTTTATGGTGGTGAGATTGGTGAAATGATTGTTAATTCAGTTAATAGAGCTGGAGGAATAATGACTTTAAATGATCTAGAAAACTATAAATCTATTTGGCGTGATCCAGTAAAATTTAAATATAAAAATTTAGATATAATATCAATGTCTCTTCCTTCAAGCGGTGGAATTTTAATCGGACAGATGCTAAAAGTTATAGAAGATTATGATATTAAAAGTTTTGGACACAATTCAGTAAAAGTGATTCAACTTCTTGTTGAGGCTCAAAGAAGAGCATATGCTGATAGAAGTCATTTCATGGGTGATCCTGATTATATGAACCTTCCAGTTTATGAACTAATGGATAAAGAATATGTTGTAGATAGAATGAAAAATTTTTCATGGAATAAAGCAACATCATCCTCAGATTTAAAACATGGTAATTTTATACTAAATGAAAGTGATGAAACAACTCATTATTCGATTATAGATAAACATGGAAATTCTGTCTCCGTGACAACTACTTTGAATAATAGCTATGGTTCTAAAGTTTTTGTTGAAGAAGGTGGTTTTTTTTTAAACAATGAGATGGATGATTTTAGCTCCAAACCTGGGCACCCAAATTTTTATGGATTGATCGGAAGTGAGGCGAACTCAATTCAACCAGGTAAAAGAATGCTAAGTTCCATGACTCCATCTATTATTTTAAAAAACAATAAACCATCTCTAATTGTGGGGACACCTGGTGGATCAACAATTATAACTTCTGTCCTTCAAACTATACTAAATGTCTACGAATTTGACATGAATGTTCAGGATGCGGTGAATGCACCAAGATTTCACCATCAATGGCTACCTGATGTAGTAATTTTTGAAGAAGGTTTACTAAACGATGAAAAAGACTCTATTCTTAGTTCTAAAAATTATTTCACTATTCAATTACCAATTGAAGTAGATACAGGTGGAATGTCTGCAAGATCCTCTATTGGTGCAGTGGATGCAATTTTTATTGATGACAATGGTAAGGTCTCTACAGGAGCAGATTATAGAGGAGATGATTATGGTGAAATTTTAAAATAGATCATTTAGTTGAATAATACGATTCAAATTGAAGGTGCTAAAGTTCATAATCTTAGGAATCTAGATATTGAAATTCCTAGAGAAAAACTTGTTGTTATAACTGGTTTATCAGGAAGTGGAAAATCGTCCTTAGCATTCGATACTATTCATGCTGAAGGTCAAAGAAGATATATGGAAACCTTTTCTGCATATATCAGACAATTTGTAGGAAATTATGAAAGACCAGATGTAGAGAAGATTGAAGGCCTCTCACCTGTAATTGCCATAGAACAAAAAACTACAAGCAAAAACCCAAGATCTACAGTAGGAACTGTAACGGACATTTATGATTTTATCAGACTACTTTATGCAAGAATTGGAGTTGCATATAGTCATAAGTCTAATTTAAAAATGGTGAAAAATACTGATGAGGAAATCATCAAATTAATCTGTGAAAAATTTGTAAATCAAAGAATTATAATTCTTGCCCCCATAATAAGATCAAGAAAGGGTCATTATAGAGACTTATTTGAAAATTTCATAAAACAAGGGTTCTCAAAGGTTATCGTAGATGAAGAAATACTGGATATAAAAAGAGGTATGAAACTGGATAGATACAAGACTCATGATATAAGTCTAGTAGTAGATAATATATCAGTAAAAAACGATTTTGAGTCTAAGAGGATACTGTCTGAATCTATAAAGATTGCGATGAAATATGGAAATAATACAATCTTTATTTTAGACTCAGAATCTGGAAAACCTGAATATTTCAGTAGAAACTTAATGTGTCCCAAAACAGGTATATCATATCCTAAACCTGAGCCCAACACATTTTCTTTTAATTCTCCAAAAGGTATGTGTGAAACTTGCAATGGTCTTGGTTCAGAATATGAAATTAATATCAAAAAGTTAATCCCTGATGATTCATTATCAATAAATAATGGAGGTATAGTTCCAATTGGAAAGAAAGACAACTCATGGATTCACAGACAAGTTGAATTAATTTCAAAATATTATAATTTTTCATTAAGTGATCCAATTAAAAAAATTCCAGAAGAAGGACTTGAATTTATTTTAAGAGGAGGTAAGAAAAGTTTTACAATAAACTCAAAAGATCTTGGAGTTAAAAGAAATTATGAGATTGACTACATGGGTATAGAGTCATTTATTAAAGATCAATTAAACAACAATGAGTCTAAAAATTTAAGACGTTGGGCACTTCAATTCGTGGATATAAAAAAATGTAAATCTTGTGAGGGAAGCAGATTGAAAATTGAATCCAGATCATTTAAAATTAATAATAAAGATATTTTTCAACTAAGTGAAATGGATCTTTCAGATCTTAAAAGTTGGTTCGAGAATTTAAAAAACAAACTATCAGATAAAGAAATCAGAATTTCAGAGGAAATAATTAAAGAAATTTTAATAAGAATACAATTTTTAATTGATGTCGGACTAGAATATTTAACTCTCTCAAGATCATCAAGGTCTTTATCAGGAGGAGAAGCTCAAAGGGTTAGACTTGCTACTCAAGTTGGATCTCAGCTTGTTGGAGTGTTATATATATTAGATGAACCGAGTATTGGCCTTCATCAAAAGGATAATTTAAAATTAATAGATTCTTTAAAAAAATTAAGAGACACTGGGAACTCAGTTATTGTGGTAGAACATGATAAGGAGATGATTATGAGTTCAGATCACATAATTGATTTAGGACCATTTGCAGGTGTTAATGGTGGAGATCTAATATATGAAGGAACACCATCTAATTTAAAAAAAGCAAATACAATTACAGCAGATTATTTAAACGAGACTAAACAGATTAAAATTCCAAAAAAAATAAGAAAAGGAAATGGAGACTCTCTTAAATTATTTGGATGCAAAGGGAATAATTTAAAAAACATAGATGTTGAATTTCCACTTGGTAAAATGATTGCTGTTACGGGTGTTTCGGGAAGTGGAAAATCTACTTTAATAAATGAGACTTTATATCCTATCCTAAATTCTAAAATATATAATTCAGTAAAATCTCCGTTAGAATTTAAAAAAATTGTAGGTATCGAAAAAATTGACAAGGTAGTTGAAGTTAATCAAAAACAAATTGGAAAAACACCCAGAAGTAACCCTGCCACTTATACGGGTTTGTACAGTGAAATAAGAAAACTTTTTTCAGATACTATGGAATCTAAGATTAGGGGTTATAAGCCTGGTAGATTTAGCTTTAATGTCTCAGGAGGAAGATGTGAGAATTGCAAAGGGGGTGGAATGAAGCTTATAGAAATGAACTTTTTACCGGATGTTTTCGTAGAATGTGAAGTATGTAATGGTAAAAGGTTTAACAGAGAGACTCTTGAAGTTAGATATAAGGGCAAATCTATTTCAGATGTTTTGGATATGAGTGTCTCTAAATCCTTAGATTTTTTCTCATCAATTCCTAAAATTTACAACAAGCTTAAAGCTATTGAAAGTGTAGGACTGGGATATATTACTCTTGGTCAGTCTTCAACAACGCTTTCAGGTGGTGAATCTCAAAGAATTAAACTTGCAAGTGAACTCTCTAAGAAAGACACAGGTAAAACTGTCTACATACTTGATGAGCCCACTACCGGTTTACATTTTGAAGATATTAGAATTTTATTAAATGTTTTAAATCAATTAGTAGATAAGGGGAATACAATAATAATAATTGAACATAACTTAGATGTAATAAAACAAGTTGACCATATTATTGATATAGGACCTGAAGGTGGAAAAAATGGCGGAAGACTAATTGATTGTGGAAGTCCCAAGGAGATCATCAAAAATAATAAAGGATATACTGCAACCTACCTTTCTAAAGAATATAATTAATGAGATTATTAGTCTATATTTTAACAATTGGAATATTATTAATTAGCCCGCAACTAAGAGGACAAGATATAAACTCCTACAACGTTAATGCTATCTTAAATGTTGATAGTAATTCTATAGAAATCAATCAAATAATGAAATTTAAAAATACCTCTAATATTCAATTAAATGAGATATTCTTAGAAGACTGGTCAAATTCATATATAAACAATGAAACAAAGCTTGCAAAAAGAATTTCTGATGAATATTCAAGAAGCTTTTCATTTGCCCAAAAAAAACAAAGAGGTTTTACAACAATAAATAATTTAAAAGGTGAAAACATAAAGTCTTGGTATAGGAATAATAGTCAATTAGACATTATAAAAGTAGAGTTAATTGAATCCATTAAAAAAGATCAATCCATAATAATAGAGTTAAACTATACAATTAAATTACCCGATTCTAAGTTTACCGGTCATGGATATGATGGTGAAGATTTTTATTTAAAAAATTGGTTGATTATCTTCTCAAATTTATGTGATGGTAAATGGTCGAAACAAAGTAATTTAAATCTTGATGATCAAACATTAAGTAAGTCCAGCTTTAATATTAATTTTTCTTTTGAGGGTAATTATAATTTAATTTCAAATTTGAATAAAAAGAAAGTAAATTCATTAAGTCAAATTAAAACAATTGAGTTATCTGGCTCTAGTATAGACAACGTTAGAGTATATCTTGTCAAAGAAGATAATTATAATACAATTAAAAACCAGAATATTGAAATAGAGACTGATATATTTAAAAGTTCCGACCCATTAGAGGCAGAAATTAAATTTAATAGAGTTACTGAATTTATTTCAAATTATTTTGAAGATACAGATAAGTATAAGTTATTAATACCAAGAGAAGACTATGAGTCAAGCCCTTTTTATGGACTAAATCAACTTCCCAGTTTTATAAGTCCTTTTTCAGAGCGTTTTCTTGAAGAAATAATTTTTTTAAAGTCATACATTAAAAATTATTTAAACCAAAAAATAAATCTAAATAAAAGGGATTCTCATTGGATATATAATGGTTTAGAAATATTCCTGATCAATAAGTACATTAGTCAGTATTACCCTGAAGTAAAGTTCTTAGGAAGATTATCTAGATTTGGATTAATAAAGAATTATGAGATTTCAAAGATTAACTTTAATGATTTATTTCTTAATTACTCCGAGTATGTACAAAGGTTAAATCTTCATCAATTGGATGATCAGTCAAGTGAATTTTTAACTAGGATAAACCAAGAAATTGCTTCACCATATCATTCTGGTGTTGGTCTTATATACATAGAGAGTATAATTGGGGAAATTGAATTTAATGAGTTAATTAAAAGTGTAAGTAATATTTACTCGCGCGAAGATTTAAATAATCTATTCAGAAATTTTTCTAGAATTGATTTGAGTTGGTTCATAGATAGTTATATAGGAAATAGACAATCTATTGACCTAAAAATTAAAAAGACAGCTGCAGATAGCTTCTTTGTGACTGAAAAAAATAATATTCAAATACCTTATTCGGTTGGACTATTAAAAAACGATTCAATAATATATTCTAGATTATATGAAAAGACTGGGAAAATTGAATTACCAGAGATTGATTTTGATTATATAGCAATAAACCCTAATATTAAATTACCTGAATTTAATAGAAATAATAACTGGGTGTATAATAAATCTAACTTAAAACCATTAAAATTTAAGTTTTTAGCTGACCTAGAAAACCCTAAGTATAGGAATATTTTTTATAGACCTGAAATCACTTATAATATATATGATGGTATTTCACCTGGTATAAATTTAATAAACAGAGGAATAAAAAATCGTCCACTAAGTTTTGAAATTTTTTCACAATATGCGTCCAAAGAAAAGAAATTAATTGGTTCAGCAAACTTTAGATATCAATTAAACAATGAAATTGATAATAATTATTCTACTCTTTTTAATTTTTTCTATACAACAAATCATTACAATGAAAATTTAAGATATCAGGTTTTTTCTCCATCTGTAATTATAAACTTCAGAGATAATAAAAATTTAAGATCAAAAGTTAAAAAGTCAATTTCTATATCTATGTTTAATGTTGAAAAAGAAAATAACCCTTTGAATGAGAATAGTCTAAATAAATATTCAATATATAATTTAGGTTACTATTATTCAGACATTGGTATTATTAAATATCTAAATACGTCTGTAAACACAGAATTCTCCAATAATTTTGGGAAACTAAACTTAGTATTTGATTACAGGAAACTTTATAATAACAATAAACAATTTCAAGCTAGGGTATACCTTGGAAAATTCTTTTGGAACAATAATAAATTTGATAATTTCAAATATAATCTAGGAAGATCAGGTGGTTATCTTTTTTTAGATAATTACCTAGGTAGATCTGAGAGAACGGGACTACTTAGTCAACAATTTATTATGGCTGGTGGTGGTTTTAAATCATTCTTTGAAGATCCTACAACAAATAATTTTATGCTTGCTTCTAACCTATATTTAGGGATTTGGAAATGGATTGAAGGATACCTTGATTTAGGAACATTAAAAAATAAAAATGAGGATCCAAGATATTTTTATGGCACTGGAATAAGGCTAAATTTATTACCAGACTTTTTTGAATTATACTTTCCAATTAGTTCATCTAATGGATTTGAATTAAATGACTATAGGTATTATAATAATATTCGTTTTATAGTATCATATAATCTTGAGTCACTCGGCAGGCTATTCTCTAGAAGATGGTTGTAAATAAGTTCATTTAATTATTTGTAGATTTACAAACCTAATGAGTGTATCAAGTTCTACAAAAGAGGAGATTAGCTTAAAAAAGTTTAAGGAAAAAGTTATAAATGATTTTAGAACCGTTTCCTTAAGTCGAGAAGTAAGTATTCAGGGTAGACGTGAAGTTCTTCTTGGTAAAGGTAAGTTTGGAATTTTTGGCGATGGAAAGGAGCTTCCACAAGTTGTAATGAGTCACTTTTTTAAAGACGGAGATTATAGATCGGGTTATTACAGAGATCAAACCCTATTAATGTCTCAAAATTTACTTTCTGCAAGAGAAATTTTTGCTGCTGTATATGGACATCCTGATAAATTATATGAAAAAATGTCTGGAGGTCGACAAATGGCAGGACATTTTTTAACTAATACAATTGATGAAAACAATAATTGGATAGATCAAACATCTCAAAAAAATCATATTTCAGATATCTCTCCAACTGCAAGTCAAATGTCAAGACTTGTTGGTTTAGGTTTAGCATCAAAAATTTATAGAAATAATTCAATTAGTGGATCTGAAAAATTTTCTAAAAATGGAAATGAAGTAGTTTGGGGAACAATTGGAAATGCTAGTACAAGTCAAGGAATTTTTTTTGAAGCTGTAAATGCATGTGGGGTTCTACAGATTCCTACAATTATAAGTGTATGGGATGATGAATATGGAATATCTGTTCACAATAAAGATCACACTACAAAAGAGAGTATATCTAAAGCTCTTGCAGGATTTAAGATTACTCCTGACTTACCAGGAATTGAAATTCTAGAAGTTAAAGGATGGGATTATCAGTCATTAATGAAGACTTATTCATATGCAGAAAAAATAGCAAGAGAACATCATATTCCTGTAATAATTCATGTAACTGAGTTGACACAACCACTTGGTCATTCAACATCTGGTTCTCATGAAAGATATAAGAGTGAAGAAAGACTTAAGTGGGAAGATAATAATGATTGTAACAAAAAGTTTGAAGATTGGATATTAAAAAATAAAATTACTACAAAGAAAAAGATACAAAGTATAAAGGAAGAAATTTCATTATATGTTAAAGATGAAAAAAAGTTAGCTTGGGATCATTATCAAAGACCAATAAAGGACTCAAAAAAAGATTTAATCCAAACTATTGATAACCTTGAAAGACCTGTAAGCTCAGATGAAATTAACGAAATGTTCTCCAATTTAGACGATACTAATTTTTCGGAATTAATAAAAATATGTAGAAGGCTAATATATAAATTAGATAGTAGTGAATTTAATGACAGAAATAGTTTAATTAATTGGAAAAATAAATACATGGATATTCTTTCTAATAAATATTCCACTGATTTATATTCAATCAAAACAGAATCTCTATCTAGTATTCCAAAAATTTTACCCTCCTATTCTAATGAAGAAGAGTTTGTCGATGGTAGAATAATTATAAGAGATAATTTTGATAAGCTTTTAGAAAATAATTCTAAAATTTTCATTTTTGGTGAGGATGTAGGTAAAATAGGTGATGTTAACCAAGGTTTAGAAGGTCTTCAAAAAAAACATGGTATGAATAGAGTTTTTGACACTAGTATTAGAGAATCAACTATTGTAGGTCAAGGGATAGGAATGTCTATGAGGGGTTTAAGACCTATTGCTGAAATTCAATATTTAGACTATATATTGTATGCTCTTCAGATCCTTAGTGATGATCTAGGCACATTAACCTACAGAACACATGGAGGTCAAAAAGCCCCACTTATTGTAAGAACAAGAGGACACAGACTTGAAGGAATTTGGCATTCAGGGTCTCCACTTGGCGGAATGATTTCCTTTTTAAGAGGCATCTTTATTCTTACTCCAAGAAATATGACAAAAGCTGCAGGATTTTATAATTCACTTTTAGATATTGACCAACCAGCTGTAGTAATTGAGCCATTAAACGGTTATAGAACTAAAGAGCAGCTACCTAGTAATTATGGTGAATTTAAAACTCCAATTGGTGAAATTGAAATTCTTAAAGAAGGTACCGATATTACCCTTGTATCTTACGGATCTACATTCAATATTGTAATTAATGTAGCTGAAGAAATTGAAAAATATGGAATAAGCTGTGAGGTAATAGATGTTCAAAGTTTAATTCCTTTTGATATAAAAAAGGAAATTTCAAAAAGCATAATAAAAACCAACAGACTTATCATAATTGATGAAGATGTGCCCGGTGGATGCTCAAGTTATATTCTTCAAGAATTACTTGAAAACCAAAATATCTATAAGTACCTGGATAGTGAGCCTTCTCTTTTAACTGCAAAAGATCATAGGCCTCCTTATGGATCCGATGGAGATTATGCGAGTAAACCTTCATTTGAAGATATTTTTGAAAGAATTTACTCAATAATGAGAGAGTCTGACCCAGAAAAATACAAAGAATTATTTTAGGTTATAGTAAAAATCTTATAGACTAAATCATTCAAAATAGCTTCACTATTAGTTGCATCAAAATTAATTCCTTTTGACCTCTTATCTGCCTCTAATAGATAATCAAATATTTTAGATATTCTTTTCATTGGATAAAATGCTGAAGCTTGATGATATTCTTCAATAAAATAAGGATTAATTCCCAAGATTTTAGATGCCTCTTTTTTATTATTAATTGAATGATAAACGAATAGCTTGTTAAAAAAAGAGTAAACAGTAGCAACTATTAGTGGAACTGGATATCTTTTGCTGTTTTTACTCATGTATGACACAATTTCAAGTGTTTTGTTCAAATCATTTTTACCAATAACTTTGGTGAGTTCAAAAAAATTATATTCTTTACTAAAACCTATTATATTTTCAACTTCATCTGGGGTGATAATTTGTTCTTTTTTGGAGTTTAGTTTTAACTTTTCTAACTCATTGTCAATTTGCGATAAGTCGTTACCAGTAAAATCAGATATAATCTTAATTGAATTTGGATGGAGATTAAGTGACATTAATGCACATTGGTCTTCAATCCACTTGTATACTTGATTCTCGTAGATCTTTTTTGATTCAAAGACAACCCCATTCTTTTGAGAGGATTTATAGATTTTTTTCCTTTTATCAATATTTTCATTAAAAGCTAATACAAGGATTGATTTAGAATTAAGATTTTCTAGATATGAAATGATATTGTTAAAATCATTTGATAGGTTTTTTGAGTCTTTAACTACAGCTAGATTGTAGTCACCACTTAATGGGAATCTTTTTATAAAATCAATTACTTCACTTTCTTGATTTACATCTGATTTTTTTCCATAAATTTTTTTTAAATCAAAGTCTACAGAATCCTCATTAATAACATTTGAGATCAAATGTTTAATGATTTTATCTGAAAAATAATTTTCTTGCCCATGAATTAAATATATAGGTGAAAATTTTCTATTATTTATATCATTAATTAATTTGTTATATTCTGACATTATTAAACTGTGAGAAAGCTAAATCTACCTTTATTTGAATTTAAAATTAAAAAAGAAAATAATATTACTATCATTTTTGATCAAATTAGAAAGAAGTGGATTATCTTAACCCCAGAAGAATGGGTAAGACAAAACTTTATATCTTACATTTTAGAAAAAAACTATCCAAAATCTTTAATTAATTGTGAGAAAGTATTTTATATTAACAAGGTACCAAAAAGATATGACATTGTTGTATATGATTCATCAGGAGATATCAAAATATTGGTTGAATGCAAATCCTATGATGTAAGTTTAACTAAAGAACATTTTGATCAAGTTATGAGATATAATTTGGAGTTAAAGAGTAAGCATGTGATAGTTACCAACGGTCTAAGACATTTTTATTTTGAATTTGATGAAGATGAAAAAATTTACAAGCAAAAAGAGGATTTAATTAGTTATAAAAAATGAGAATAGGAATCGTTGTAATAAACTGGAATGGTTTTGAGCTTTTAAAAAAATATTTAAAAGTTTTAATTCAAAATTCAGTTGATCATAATATTTATCTTATAGATAATAATTCTGAAGATGAATCTGTTTCCTACGTAAGAAATAATTATAGTGAAGTAAATATTATTAATCTTGATAAAAATTATGGCTTTGCAGAAGGCTATAATCGTGGAATACTAAAAGTTAAAGAAGAAATCATTTGTATTATAAATAATGATGTGGAGGTTACCAAAGACTGGTTAAAACCAATAGTAAAAAAACTCAATAATTCTCCAGATTTAATTATTCAACCAAAAATACTAGACATTAATAAAAAATCACACTTCGAGTACGCTGGAGCGGCTGGTGGTTATATTGATAAATATGGATATCCTTATTGTAGAGGTAGAATATTTGAAACTATCGAAGAAGATAAAAATCAATATAAAGATGAAGAAATTTTTTGGTCATCAGGAGCGTGCATGTTTTTGTCAAAAAAGATCTTTAATGAGTTAGGAGGATTTGATAAATCTTTTTTCGCACACATGGAGGAAATTGATTTTTGCTGGAGAGCATTTAATCATGGATATAAAACACATCTAGTTTCATCTTCAAAAATATATCACTTAGGTGCAGCTACTATTAAAAAGGATTCAAAAAAAACATTTCTTAACTATAGAAACTCATTATTAATGCTTACAAAAAACTTACCATTAAAAAGTCTTTTAAGTACACTTTTAATCAGATTAATAATGGATATTCTTTCTTCATTAAGATTTATTTTTAGTGGAAAAATATACCATTTCATGTCAATTTACAAGGCTCATTTCCACTATTATTTAGTGCTTAGAAGCTTATTAAGTAAGAGAAATAATGGTAAAATTAAGTCTAATTATTTCAAAATCAATAGTATAGTATACAAATACTTTGTTCAAGGAAAGAAAAAATTCTTTCAATTGTAGTACTATATTTTAGTTAAAAATATTAAGTTTGTACCTGACTAATTAATAACCAATATTTTTGAAATGAAAAAGAATATAATAATCTTAGGTGTTGTAGGTTTACTTTTGTCTTCATGTGTTTCTCAAAAGAAGTACTCTGACTTAGAAAGTCTTCAACAAAATACAAAGGAATTATTAGATAGCGCAACTGCCAAACTTGGTGCTACAGAAACTCAACTTTCTGCAACATCAGAGCGTTTAGCTGCATTATCTGAGCAAAACAAATTTTTAAGAGCTAACAATCAAGATTTAATTGACAACATTGGAAATTTAACAACCCTTACTCAAAAAGGTGCTGAAAATCTTGAAAGATCTCTTGAAAGTATTAAAGAAAAAGATCTAATCATTACTAGAATGCAGGATGCTGTTACTAAAAGAGATTCTGTTACATTAGCATTAGTTCAAAGCTTTAAGAGTTCTTTAGGTACTCTTAGTGATGATGATATTGAAATTAACGTTGAAAAAGGTGTGGTATATGTATCTATATCAGATAAACTACTTTTCAATAGTGGAAGCTTCACTGTAACAACAAGAGCTAGAGCTGTTCTAGAAAAAATCGCAAAAGTGATAAGCGACAAGCCTGATCTTGAATTTATGGTTGAGGGTCACACAGACAACATGCCGATAGATCAAGAAAAAGCTGCTGAAACTATACCTGGTGTTGTTGACAACTGGGATTTATCTGTGAAAAGAGCAACTTCGGTCGTAAGAATTCTTCAAAATAGTTATGGTGTGGACCCTACTAAATTAGTAGCCGCTGGAAGAAGTTTCTACATGCCAATAGCTGATAATGATTCTTCAGTTACAAGAGCTGTTAATAGAAGAACTAGGATAGTTGTTCTTCCAAAGCTTGATCAATTTACTAAACTAATTGAGGAAGGAATGAGCATGAATGTTCCTGCTACTGGTCCGAGTGATACTATAAGCTCTGACAACAAGCCTGACTAAGTAAAATATTAATTAGTTAAAAAAAAGCATAACTAAAGTTATGCTTTTTTTTTATACTTTATTTAGTTTAGCAAATCTAAGAAGTAAATTTTTTAGTCCAAATTTTTTAAAATTAACTGTAGCCTTGGAGTCATTGCCACTGCCCTCAATCTTAATAATTTCACCAATACCGAATTTTTCATGTGAAACATTATCTCCCTCAGATACATTTATCTTAATAGAAGATAAAGATTCTGAGGTCTTTGGTAGTCTTTTTAGTGCAGACTTTGAATTGTAGATTATCTTTTTTATTGACGAATCTTCAAAGGTTGTTTTAGAAGGTGTTGATTCAATAATTTTTAAATATTCTTTGTCTATCTCATTTAAAAATCTACTTTCTTCACAATAAATTAATTTCCCCCACCTATATCTTGAATTTGCATATGACAAATAAAGATTTTCTTTGGCTCTTGTTATTCCAACATAAAATAATCTTCTTTCCTCTTCTAATTCTGATCTAGTATTATAGCTTAAAGCAGAGGGGAATAAGTCTTCCTCTAGTCCTACAATAAATACATGTTTAAATTCTAGACCTTTGGACAGATGTAAAGTCATTAAAGATACTTTATCTTGATCTTCATTCTCTATATCAAAGTCGGTTGAGAGAGATACTGTAGATAAGAATTCAGATAATTTATCATTAGAATCTACAAGTTCCTTTTGATCTTCAATAAAATCTCTAATACCATTTAATAATTCCTGAACATTTTCTACTCTTGATATTCCTTCAGGAGAATCATCTTTTTTTAGTTCATCTATTATCTTTACTTTTTCGATAACTTCTTTAGTTAAATTAAATGCATTCAATTTTTGATTTTGAATCTTAAAAACATCTATTAGATCTATAAAGTTTTGTAGTTTAATTAAGACTGAGTTAGAAAGACCAATTGAAAGCTCATTATTTTTTTGAATAGTTTCATATAATGTTAAATCATACTTTTTAGCTGCTAAAATGATTTTATTTATTGTAACCTGTCCAATTCCCCTTGCAGGGTAATTTATTATTCTTTTTAGGCTTTCCTCGTCACTACTATTAACAATTAGCCTTAAATATGCTAGAACATCTTTAATTTCCTTTCTGTTATAGAAAGAAACTCCACCAAAAATTTGATAAGGAATCTTGTTTAATCTTAATGAGTCTTCAATTGGTCTAGATTGGGCATTTGTCCTGTAAAGAATTGCAATATTTGAAAAATTAGTATTATTTAGAGAGACTATCTTTTGACATAGGCTTCTAGCCTCTGCTATGTCAGACTCGTTAGCTCTTACCTCTACCCTGTCTCCAAAATCATTATCAGTCCAAACTTCTTTATCAATTTTATTTTTATTATGATTAATTACAGAGTTCGCTGCATTAACAATATTTTTTGTAGATCTATAATTTTGCTCAAGTCTAAAAACTTCAACTTCATCATAATCATTTCTAAAATTTATTATGTTATTAATATTTGCACCCCTAAATGAGTAAATACTTTGAGCATCATCTCCAACCACACATATGTTTTGATACTTATCAGATAGAGATTTTACTATTAAATATTGTGAGTTGTTAGTATCCTGATACTCATCTACTAAAATATATTTAAATTTCTCTTGGTATTTTGCCAATACTTCTGGGTAATTATTTAACAACTCATTTGTTTTCATTAGTAAGTCATCAAAATCCATTGAGTTTGACTTAATTAACCTTTCGCTGTATTCTTTGTATATATTTCCAGTCTCAGGTTTTCTCGATAAATTATCAGATTCAACTAGCTCATTATTTGCAAAGTATCCATTTACTGTTATAAAATTATTTTTCAATGAGGAAATCCTATTTCTAATTGATTTTGGCCTGTATACATCTTTATCTAAGGCTTTTTCTTTGATTATAGATGATATTAGTCTCTCAGAGTCCTGAGTATCATAAATAGTAAAATCAGAGGTAAAACCAATCTTATGGGCTTCAAATCTTAAAATTTTAGCAAAAACTGAATGGAATGTACCCATCCATATATTTTTAGACTCACTCTCCCCTATCATTGACGAAATTCTTAATTTCATTTCTCTTGCAGCCTTATTAGTGAATGTGAGAGCTAAAATTTCAAAGGGATCAACCCCGTTTTCAACAAGGTGAACAATTTTATAAGTTAATACTCTAGTTTTTCCTGAGCCTGCACCAGCTATTACCATTGAAGGACCGTCTGTTTTAAGGACAGCATTTAATTGAGCTTCATTAAGATCTTTAAGGTAAGATTTGTTATCTTCTAACATTGTTATAAATTTAAGTAATTAATGAATTTTAATTACGGATAAATCACATATTAAAACAATACTTATGAAGAATTTATCATTAGCCCTTTTTTGCATTAGATTTTAAAGGTAGTGAATACTGATTTTTTAAATCAATCGATTGAATTTGTTAAAGGTGTAGGACCTGCTAGATCTAAATTACTTGGTGAAGAATTAAACCTAAAATCAGTAAAAGATCTTATAGATTTCTATCCATTTAGGTATATAGATAGATCTAGATTCTATAAAATTGAGGAAATACCAAAGAACCAATCAGAAGTTCAAATAATTGGAAAAATTAAAAGTATAAGAAGAACAAAAGTCCGTTATCGAGATAGACTTAATTGTGAGTTCTATGATAATTCTGGAAAAATTGATTTGATATGGTATAGAGGATTTAATTGGGTTGAGGAATCATTAAATATTAATGATGAATATGTAGTGTATGGAAAGGTCACATGGTTCGGAAATAAGCCATCGATTGCTCACCCTGAAATAAAATCTAAATCTAATTTTGATAGAAATGTTCCTCGAAGATTACATGGTATCTACTCATCAACAGAAAGACTTGTAAATGAAGGAGTTACTCAAAAATATTTTATCAAAATAATCTACAATGTTTTAAACTCAACACAAAATCATATTAAAGAAAATCTTTCATCATCTATTCTACAAGAGTATAATCTTATTAATAGATATAAAGCAATTGTTAATATTCACCTGCCTGAATCACAAGAATTACTGACTGAATCTACAAAAAGATTAAAATTTGAAGAGTTATTTTTTAATCAATTAGGATTTCAGCTTACAAAGAATGACAGAATTCAAAAATTAAATGGTTTTAAATTTGAAAAAGTTGGTAATAATTTAAATGAATTTTACAAGAATTCTTTACCTTTTGAATTAACCGGCGACCAAAAAAAAGTCATTAAGGAGATAAGGAATGATTTTCTTAATGGTAAACAGATGAATAGGTTACTACAAGGTGATGTTGGTTCAGGAAAGACCATAGTTTCATTGATGGTAATGCTAATTGCAATAGACAATGGTTTTCAGTCATGCATTCTTGCTCCTACTGAAATTCTTGCAAATCAACATTTTAAATCACTAAGTGAATTATTAATTGATTACGATGTCAAGGTTGATCTTCTGACTGGCTCCTCAAAAACAAGAGAAAGAAATTTAATTCACTCTAATCTTATAAGTGGTAAAACAAATATTTTAGTAGGGACACATGCAATATTAGAGGATGTTGTTAAGTTTAAAAATTTAGGACTAAGTATAATAGATGAACAGCATAGATTTGGTGTTGCACAAAGAGCCAAACTTTGGAAAAAGAATAATCCTGCTCCTCATATATTAGTGATGACTGCAACTCCAATTCCAAGAACTCTTGCAATGAGTTTATATGGAGATCTAGACATATCATATATCAAGGAACTCCCCCCTGGAAGAATAACTACAAAGACAGTACATAAATATGATAGAAATAGACTGAGTGTATTTAAATTTTTAAAGGATCAAATTAAAAAAGGAAGACAGGTTTATTTAGTTTACCCTCTAATAAATGAATCAGAAAAATTAGACTATAAGGATTTAATGGATGGTTATGAAAGCATTGTTAGAGAATTCCCCAGACCAGATTTCCAGGTAAGTATTGTACATGGAAAAATGAAAGCAAAAGATAAGGACTATGAAATGAAAAGATTTATCAACCAAGAAACTCAAATATTAGTTTCTACCACAGTAATTGAAGTCGGAGTGAATGTGCCAAATGCTTCTGTAATGGTTATAGAAAGTGCTGAAAGATTTGGATTATCACAATTACACCAATTAAGAGGTAGAGTTGGTAGAGGTAATGATGAAAGTTATTGTGTTTTAATGACAAAAGATAAATTATCCGAGGATTCAAAACTAAGAATTGAAACAATGGTCAAAGTAAGTGATGGATTTAAACTAGCAGAAGTGGACCTAAAATTAAGAGGTCCAGGAGATTTACTTGGAACTCGACAGAGCGGAATGTTAAGATTTAAGCTAGCAGATATTGTATATGATACAGATATACTAAATAATGCTCGTAATTCAGCAATTAAAATATTAAAAACTGATCCAAGACTTAATAAAAATGAAAATTTACCAATAAGAGATGAAATATTCAATTCTTCAAATTCCAAGAATTTATGGAGATATATTAGTTGATTAAGTATATTTGTTATATAAAATAATCCCGTGAAAATATCGATAAACTGGCTTAAAGAATACGTTCAAACTGACTCAAACCCAGTCGAAATATCTGAGATTTTAACAAATTTAGGATTAGAAGTAGAAAAAATTGAATCATTTGAATCTATAAAAGGAGGTCTAGAGGGAGTTATTGCTGGAAAAGTAATTGAATGTGTTAAACATCCAAATGCTGATAGATTGAAGTTAACTTCAATTGATCTTGGAAATAACCAAATATCAGAAATAGTTTGTGGTGCACCAAATATAGAAAAAGGGCAAATGGTCCCTGTTGCAGTTGTTGGATCAAAAATATATACAAATGAAGGGGATGAAATAAAAATAAAAAAGTCAAAAATTAGAGGTGTTGTTAGTAATGGAATGGTATGTGCCGAGGATGAAATTGGATTAGGTGATTCACACGACGGCATTATGGTTTTAGATAAAAAAATTAAACCTGGCACTCCTTTAAATAATATATTTAATGTTAATAGTGATAGTATTATTGAAATTGCCTTAACACCTAACAGATGTGACGCTATGTCACATTTTGGTGTAGCAAGAGACTTAAAAGCATATTATGATTATAAATCCATTAAAAGTAGAATTAATCTTCCATCAATTAGTTCTTTTGAATCAGTAAATATTGAGGAGGATTTTGACCTAATAGTAAAAGATAAACATAAATGTCCTTTTTACTCAGGTATTATTATTAAAGATATAAAAGTCACAAAGTCTTCAAAAAGTATTCAAAATAAATTAAAATCAATTGGTTTAAAACCAATTAATAATATAGTAGACATAACAAATTTTGTAATGCATGAAATAGGACAACCACTTCACGCATTTGACTTTGATGAATTAAGTAATATTAATATTAAATCCTTAAAAACTGGAACTAAATTTAAGACTTTAGATGATGAAATAATTGAGCTAAGCAAAGATGATTTGATGATTTGCTCTGAAAACAAGCCACTATGTCTTGCTGGAATTTATGGTGGTTTAGACTCAGGAGTATCAAACTCAACAAAAAATTTATTTTTAGAGTCAGCTATTTTTGATTCTGTAACAATTCGTAAATCATCAAAAAGACATCAACTTTTTACTGATGCATCATATAGATACGAAAGAGGAGTTGATCCAGAAAAAGTTATTTATGCTTTAAAAAGAGCTGCAAACCTAATTAAAGAAGATAACCCTGATTGTATTATCTCAGAAGTGTTTTCGGAGGATAATCTGAAGTTAGAAAAAAAAGATATTTATTTGAGATATGAAAAAATTGAACATGTGTCAGGTCAAAAAATTAACAATGAAACTATTACACAAATTCTAAACTCACTTGATTTTAAAATCAACGGTATTTCAGAAGATGGGATAAATATCATTGCACCAAACTATCGACATGATGTCTCCAGAGAAATAGATGTAATTGAGGAAGTACTTAGAGTATATGGATATGATAATATTAGTACTAGTACTAAAATTTCTATGTCTATTCCGGAAATTGGTAAAAATAGTATTAATGTAATTGAAAATATTATTAGTCAAACTCTTGTAGGAAATGGGTTTAATGAAATTATAAATAATTCTATCTGTTCTCCATCAGTAAACGATAAATATGGAAATACACCTGTGAAAATATTAAATCCTCAAGGGACTGAATTATCAAATCTTAGAATTTCTCTTATACCAGGTGTACTTGATACTATTAAACATAATTACAATAGGCAAAATAAAAATCTAAAGCTTTTTGAGATTGGAAACAACTATCGTGTTATTAAAGATGATCAATTTGAGAATAAAAGACTAAATGTTGCAATTATAGGAAATGTATTTAATGAAAATTGGATAACAGATTACACAGAAAATAACTTTTATTATCTAAAAGGGATTTCTGACAGCCTATTAGAAAATCTAAATATCTCAAATTATAAATACGAAATTGATCAAGATAATATGTTTGAATTCAAATTAAATTTAATATCAAATAAAAGAAATATTGGTTTTATTGGTGAGCTTGATAAAGAATATACAGAGGCCTTCTCTATTGATGATAAAGTTCATATTTTGAATTTAGATTTAGATAAAATAAGACCTAAAAACTTCAACAATAAGTTTAAAGAATTATCAAAATTTCCATCATCTAGAAGAGATATATCAATGATTTTAGATGATCATGTAAAATTTGAAGACATAAAGACAATTGCATACAATTTAGAAAGTAAAATTCTTAAAGATGTTAATCTTTTTGATGAATATAAAGGAAAAAATATTGGAGATAAGAAAAAATCTTTTGCTGTTAGTTTTACCTTTAATGATTCAAAAAAAACTCTAACAGACAAGATAATTGATAGAGTTATGGCAAAGTTTGCAGATTCTTTTAAATCAAAACTTGGAGCAATTATTAGAGATAAATAAACTAATTATAAAGTTTTTCTCTTTGAGTTATTACTTTTTCATCAACAATATATTCACTAAAAGTAAGGTAACTATCTATAATACCATTTGGTGTTATCTCAATGATACGGTTTGCAACAGAATCAGCAAAAGCTCTATCATTAGTACTAAGAAGAACGGTACCTTTAAAATTAATCAGTGAATTATTAAAAGCGGTTATTGATTCTAGATCAAGATGGTTTGTGGGTTCATCAATTAGGAGTACATTAGGTTTTCCCATCATAATTTTGGACAGCATACATCTAACCTTTTCACCTCCAGAAAGAACATCACATGATTTTAAAGCTTCGTCTCCACTAAAGAGCATTCTTCCAAGAAAACTCCTTATGAATAATTCCTCCCTTTCCTCTTCACTGTTTGACCATTGTCTAAGCCAATCAACAAGAGAAATATTTTTCTCAAAAAATGAATTATTATCCATTGGTAAATATCCTGAAGTAGTTGTAACTCCCCAATTATATGACCCTGATGTTTGTTCTAAGTTTCCAGAAATACAATCATAGAATAAATTAATTGATCTTGAATTTTTAGATAATATAAGAACCTTTTCACCTTTATTTAGATTAAAGCTTATATTACCAAAATAAACATCCCCATCCTTTTCATATGAAATAGACTTAAGTTCAAGAATTTGATCACCAGCTTCTCTTTCTTGCTCAAAGATTATTGCAGGGTATCTTCTACTAGATGGCTTTATCTCTTCGATATTAAGTTTCTCAATCATCTTTTTTCTTGCTGTTGCTTGTTTAGATTTAGCAACATTGGCAGAGAATCTAGATATAAATTCTTGTAATTCTTTCTTCTTTTCCTCGGCCTTTTTATTTTGCTGTAATTTTTGCTTAGAAGCTAGTTCACTTGATTGCTGCCAGAAAGTATAATTGCCCGAAAAATGATTGATTTTACTAAAATCAATATCAGAAGTATGAGTACATACAGCGTCTAGAAAAAACCTGTCGTGAGAAACAACAATTACAGTATTTTCAAATTCATTGATAAAATTTGTAAGCCACTCAACAGTACTATAGTCTAAATCATTTGTTGGCTCATCCATAATTAAAACATCAGGATTACCAAATAGACATTGTGCTAATAAAACTTTCACTTTTACCTTTTGGTCAATATCATTCATTGAGTTATGGTGAATCTCCTCTGAAATTCCTAGGCTTGAAAGTAAAAAAGCAGCGTCTGCATCTGCATTCCATCCATTCATTTCTTCAAAAGTCGCCTGAAGCTCTCCCACTCTATCTGCATCTTTATCAGAGAAATCTTCTTTAGCATAAATAGAGTCTATTTCGCTTTTCAGTTCAAAAAGTTTTTGATTTCCAAGTATTACTGTCTCAATAACTGTATTTTCATCATATCTGTTATGATTTTGCTCGAGCACAGATAATCTCTTACCTGGCTCTAGAAAAACCGAACCAGTATTAGGCTCAAGATCTTTTGATAAAATTTTTAAAAAAGTAGACTTCCCAGCACCATTGGCTCCAATAATACCATAACAATTTCCAGGAGAAAAAGTTATATTTACTTCATCAAATAATATTCTTTTTCCAAATTGAAGCGATAAATTAGATACTGATAACATAAATATGCGCAAAAATAGTAAGTTGAAATTTCTAAAACTAATTATACCTGTTATTATTTCAATTTTCCTAATCTCATGTAGTGAGGATAATCAAAATGATAGTTTTTTTCTTGGTGGAGAAATTATAAACCCATCTTCAAATTATGTAAACTTCTATTTTAATAATATAAAAATTGATTCAATTCAGTTAGATTCACAAAATAAATTTTTTAAAAAAATTCATGATATTAAACCAGGAATTTATAGAATTGAACACGTTCCAGAGAATCAAAATATTATAGTTGAAAACGGTGATAGTCTTTGGATTAGAGTAAATGTTGAAGATTTCAAAGAATCATTAACATTTAGTGGAAAAGGATCATCCAAAAATAACTTTTTAGTTGATATGTCTATATTGGATGATTCAGAAACAGGATATATATCTGAAATATATTCACAAGAGAGTAAAATATTCAGGAAAGCAATTGACTCACTTATAGAGGAAAAAAATAAGATATGGGAACTTTTTAATAAGAGTGCTGATCAAAAAAGACTTGCAAGAAACATTACAAAAGCAAGTATAAAATATAATTATTTTAACAAACTTGAAAGGTATGCCTTATTGAGAGGTAGAAACTGGAAAAATTCAGAGAGAGAAGAATATTTTAGTTACAGGGAAAGAATGGACTTAAATGATTCTGATTTATCACTCTTTGAGCCCTACATAACATATTTAATGAACTATTTTAATGAAAAAACATTAGATAGCGGAAAAGTATATTTCTATGAAAAAAATAATACAGATTTTAATATTAAAAAACTTTTAATTATTGATTCTAAAATTACCGATCAACTATTAAAAAATAATCTAGCTAGAGCCACAGCTATTGAGGAAATACTAAATTTTAAAAATAATGATTTTCATGATGAGTTTATTGATTATTATACTTATGTAAACTCATCAGAACAATATTTGAATGAAATAACAAAACTCTACAGGGACATAGAAAAAATGAAAAAAGGAAATTCACTTCCAGATATTGAAATTATTGACTTTGAAGGATCTACTAAATCCAGTTTAAGTGAATTAAAAGGTTCAAAATCCTTAATTTATTTTTGGTCTCAAACCCAAATGAATCATTATAGAAGGACAATAAGAAGAGTGGAGGAATTAAAATTGCAATTTCCAGATTATAGATTTGTAGGTATATGTATTCAGCCATATACAGATATGGTTAGTCAAGCTCAAAATATATTAAATCTTGACTTATCAAACCAATTTTCATTTAAGGACTTTGAAAGTTCAAGCAAGGATTGGGTATTAACATATTTAAATAAGACAATTATAACTGATCAAAAAGTAAAAATTATAGATGGATTTAGTAATCTTTTTACTAACGAAATTGAAAATATTTTAAAAGAAAATTAGTTTCCTTTTTTATGGTCACTTAAAAACTTAGCTAAACCAATATCTGTTAATGGATGTTTCAACAGCCCTTTAATAGCAGAAATAGGACTAGTTATAACATCTGCTCCTATTTTGGCACAATCAATTATATGCATAGTATGTCTTATAGATGCAGCTAAAATTTCTGTCTTATAAGCATAATTATCATAAATATCTCTTATGTCAGATATAAGGTCTAAACCATCAGTGGAAATATCATCAAGCCTCCCTATAAAAGGTGAAACATATTTAGCACCAGCCTTAGCAGCTAACAATGCTTGACCAGATGAAAATATTAATGTGCAATTAGTTTTTAATCCTTTGTCACTAAAATATCTAATGGCTTTTACACCATCTTCTATCATGGGAATCTTAATAACAATTTGTTTATGAAGGGATGCCAAAGCTTCTCCTTCTTCAATGATTCCGTCATAATTTACTGAAATTACCTCAGCAGATACATCACCATCGACTATGTCACATATTTTAAGATAGTGATCAATAATATTTTTTTCACCTGTTATACCTTCCTTGGCCATCAAAGATGGGTTTGTAGTAACACCATCAAGAATTCCCATATCTTGAGCTTCTTTTATTTGATCTAGGTTTGCTGTGTCAATAAAAAATTTCATAATATTTAGTTATATAGTTTCATTATTATTTTTTGAAAAATTTTGTCGGAAAGTAAACTTTTCAAAGTGATTTTTTTTTCGAGAAATCCACCCACAAGGTAATTAATTTTAGGATTTTTTTCATTAATAATTTTTGATACCAACTCAGCAACCTCATTTGGATCTCTTCCATGTTTCATCTTACTGTTAACACTATTTATAACATTTTTGTATTCATTATAATAAGGAGAGGCACTTTCAAGCCTATCAACTCGATTTAAAGATATTTCAGTTTTATAATCTCCAGGTGAAATATTAACTACATCAACATTATATTTTTTAAGTTCAATGTTAAGACTTTCAGCAATAATATTGAAAGAGGACTTTGAAGCACAATATGTTCCCCAGTATGGTAAACCCAAATATCCAGCTATTGATGTAATATTTATTATTAATCCTTTATTATTTGATCGCATATTAGGGAGAACTTTTTGGATCATATTTACATGACTAAAAAAATTTGTATCAAAAACTTTTTTAATATCTGACATATTAGCAGTTTCAATAGGGCCTGTAATATTTATCCCAGCATTATTTATTAGTATGTCAATTTTACCATATAAATTAATAATGTTATCAATTAAATTCTTTGACATTTCATAATTATTTATGTCAAGCTTCATAGTCTTGAAAGCAGAATTTATTTTATCTGCGTTTCTTGATGTGCCAATTACAGTATAACCTTGAGAGTGAAGCTTTTCAGCAATTGATTTGCCAAAACCTGATGATGTTCCCGTAATTAATATTACTTTACTCATTATTTATTAAATATATTAGTAATAAATTTAATTCATGAAACATAGTATTATTTTTTTCTTCTTTTTGTTAATACTAAACTGTAATCCAGATCCAAGTAGTGGATTTAAAATACAGATTAAATCTTCAGGTGACAAAATTTTGATTGATGATAAGATCTCTATTAATATTATTTCAACTAATAACAATATTATCGATTCTATTGAATATTACTTAAATGATAAATTAGTCTCAAACGAAGTAAAATTAGTTGATTACAAAGTCGGAGAAAATAATGTAGCTGCTAAAATATTCTCAAATAACGAGATAATTTCGATTAATCAAAAATTTGATATTTATTCTAATATTGAACCTGAGATAATGACATATAAAGTAATTACTGAATATAAACATGATAAAAATGCATACACCCAAGGGCTTGAATTTTACAACAACCAATTGTATGAAAGTACTGGATTAAATGGTAAATCAACTTTAAGAAAATCAGATTATAAAAGTGGGGAAATACTAAATATTGTTAAGCTTGACTACGAGTATTTTGGAGAGGGTCTTACTATTATTAATGACAAAATTTATCAACTTACTTGGAAAAATAATATTGGATTCATTTATGATTTAGATTTTAATAAAATTGGAAACTTTGATTATGGAAAAAGTAAAGAGGGATGGGGTTTATGTAATGATGGAAGTTTTATCTATAAATCAGATGGAACAAATAAAATCTGGATTTTGGATCCTGAGACTCTTGAGGAAATAAGATTTATTGAAGTATTAACAAATAGATCAAAAATTAAGAATATTAATGAATTAGAATACATAGATGGAAAAATATATGCTAATACATATCAATTTAATCGTGATGTTGTAATTGTAATTAATCCATTGAATGGTGCAGTAGAGAAAGTAATAGATTTTTCTGGAATACGAGATAGAGTTACACAAAAACCTGATCTGGATGTAATGAATGGTATAGCATATTTTGATGGAAAAATTTTCGTTACTGGGAAAAATTGGGATAAACTTTTTGAAGTTGAAGTAGTTTCTAAATAGTTGAGAATAAAGGTCTATCGATCATGTAAGATTCAACTCTATTGCTTATATCAGCCAATATTTCATTATTTTCACTATTAAGTATAGATGCATCAATAGATTCTGCAACAAAATCCATGTCACTTTCAATTAGGCCTCTTGTTGTAATTGCAGGTGTACCAATTCTAATTCCACTTGTTACAAAAGGAGATTTATCGTCAAAAGGAACCATATTTTTATTTACTGTAATATTTGATAGACCCAAGACTCTCTCAGCATCTTTACCAGATATATTTTTATTACTTAAATCAATTAGAAGAAGATGATTATCTGTTCCACCTGAAACTATATTGTAACCAAGATTAGTCAAGTTCTCTGATAATCTTGATGCATTGGAGATGACTTGATTAATATATTTTTCAAATTGAGGTTCAAGAGCTTCTCCAAAGGCAATTGCTTTAGCTGCTATTACATGTTCTAGAGGACCTCCTTGATTACCTGGAAATATAGCGGAATCTAAAACCGAAGACATTTTTTTTAAATTTCCATTTTTTAATTTTAAATCAAATGGATTATCAAAATCTTTACCCATCATTATTATACCTCCTCTTGGGCCTCTAAGTGTCTTATGTGTTGTGGAGGTAATTACGTGACAATGTGGAACAGGGTCACTAAGAAAACCTTTTGCAATTAATCCTGACGGATGAGCAATATCTGCATGAAGAAATGCGCCAACTTCGTCTGCTATATCTCTAAACTTTGAAAAGTCAATGTCTCTTGAGTAGGCTGAAGCTCCAACTATTATTAGATTTGGCTTGGCTTCTTTTGCTCTCTCCAGAATTTCATTGTAATCAAAAATTCCTTCATTAGTAACTCCATAAAAACTTGAATTATAAATTTTACCTGAAAAATTAACATTTGATCCATGAGTTAGATGTCCGCCATGTGCTAAATCAAGACCAAGAATTTTATCTCCAGGTTTCAAAAAAGCATCAAATACTGCTGTATTGGCCTGTGAACCCGAATGAGGCTGAACATTTGCATATTCAACGTTAAAGAGTGTCTTCAGACGATCAATAGCAACATTCTCAATTTTATCTACAACCTCACACCCACCATAGTATCGTTTTCCAGGATAACCTTCTGCATATTTATTAGTGAGAATTGATCCTGTTGCTTTCATTACATTATCACTAGTAAAATTTTCAGACGCTATTAGTTCTAATCCACCTAGCTGTCTATTTTTTTCTTCTTTAATAAGACTAAAGATTTGATCTTGATTGTTCATGTTATTTATAAAATGCTAAATTAATAAAATAGGAACTCGACTTTATTTGTTTTCTATTATATAAATCAACTAGTTATAAACAATTCTTATTTGTAATTTTACATAGTGAATAATTCGATAAACATAAATAACAAGAAAGCTAAATATGATTATTCATTGTTAGATAAATATACGTGTGGTATTGTTTTAACTGGTAATGAAATTAAATCTATTAGAAATGCTAAAGCTTCTTTAAATAACTCATATTGTGAGTTTAATGGTGATGAGCTTTTTGTTGTAAATATGCATGTTGATGAATATAAAAATTCAAATGAAAGAGACTATAATCCTAAGAGAAGAAGAAAATTATTATTAAATAAACAAGAATTAAAAAAGATTCAAAAACAAGTCAAGGATGCTGGAATTACTGTTGTAGCATTATCACTGTTCATAAGTAAAAAAGGAATTGCAAAACTCAATGTTTCAGTTGCAAAAGGAAAAAGAGAGTTTGATAAGAGAAATGTAATAAAAGACAGAGAAAGTAAAATTAGTTTAAAGAGAATTAAGAAAAATTTCAATAACTAATCTTTTTCTTTCAGCATTGGAACAAACTTAAAATTACCAAAAGTCTCTTTTTTAAAATCATTAATACTAATTCTGGTAATTTTAGTCATAACCTGTATTTTTTTTCCAATTGGTACTACCATCCTCCCTCCTACCTTAAGCTGTTTTAGTAAATCCTCTGGAACATTTTGGGAGCCTGCTGTAATTAAAATTCCGTCAAATGGGGAATCATCTATCAATCCCTTATATCCATCTCCATATTTAAATCTAACTGGATTAATATTTAGCCTATTAAATAGTTTGGTAGTTGATCTAAATAAATTGTGATTTCTTTCGATAGTATACACATCTGTTTTAAGAAAACATAAAATTGAAGTTTGGTATCCAGATCCTGTTCCAATTTCTAAAATTTTTTCACCACTGACAGGATTTAATAATTGAGTCTGGAAAGCAACTGTATAGGGCTGCGAGATAGTTTGATTAGATTCAATTGGTAAAGCCTTGTCTACATATGCTTGCTCAGATAAACCAGGATCAACAAATAAATGTCGAGGAACACTCTCAATTGACTTAATTATTTGTTTATTGACAATTCCCTTCTTTTTTAGTTCCAGGGCTAATAGTCTTCTTCTACCATGAAATTTAAAGTTATCTTCCACATTCACTAATATTAAATTAATAGTCGAAAATTCCAAAAGAAGATTGTATTTTTAGCATATGATTAAGGTTGGAGTAATAGGTGCAGGACACCTTGGAAAGATCCATTTAAACATATTGAATAAGTCAGATTTTGAACTTATAGGTTTTTATGATACGGATGTATTTAATTCTGAGAAACTATCACAAGAAAAAGGCTATTTTTTCTTTAAAGAACTTCATTTATTAATCGAGAAGATTGATGCAGCTGTGATTGTCTCTCCTACAACTACACATTTTGAAATTGCAAAAGAATGTATAGATAAAGGGAAACATATATTTGTTGAAAAGCCACTAACAAACGATTCTAATGAAGCCAAGGTAATCGAAACTATGGCTATGGAAAAAGGTATAATTGGTCAAGTTGGTTTTGTTGAAAGGTATAACGAGGCATTTATTTCATGTAGGGAATTTATTAAGAATCCAAAATTTATTGAATCTCATAGACTATCTGACTTTAATCCTAGAGGAACTGATGTTTCTGTTATTATGGATCTAATGATCCACGATATAGATATAATATTAAGTATTAATAAGTCAAACGTCAAAAGAATAGATGCATCAGGTGTCTCTATAATTAGCTCAACTCCTGACATTGCAAATGCTAGAATAGAATTTGAAGATGGATGTATTGCAAATTTAACGTCAAGCAGAATTTCTTTAAAAAAAATGAGAAAAACTAGAATTTTTCAAGAAGATGCATACATATCAATAAATTTTTTAGAGAAAGAGTTTCAAGTGGTAAAAATTAGAGATAAGCATAAAGGTGAAGCAGAAAACTCCCTAATTGTTAAAAATAATTTAGGTGAAGAAAAAGTTATTTTCTTTGAAAACCCTGAAGTTCAAAGTATAAATTCTATAGAAGCTGAACTTAATGACTTTTATGAATCAATTAAATTTAATAGTGATTCAAAAGTAAGCTTAAATGATGGTATCAAAGCTCTTGAAGTTGCAGAGGAGATAATGCGCCAATTATGAGTATAGAACAGCAAATTTCAAATATTAAAAATGAGATATTGGATAAGGCAGATTTAATAGCTGTCTCCAAGACCAGAACCATAAAGGAAATAAAGGAGGCATATAATTATGGACAATTGAAATTTGGAGAAAATAGAGTCCAAGAAATTGTAGATAAGCAAAGTAAATTACCAGATGACATTGAATGGCACATGATTGGTCATCTTCAAAAGAATAAAGTAAAATATATAGCAAGGTTTATTAACCTAATTCATTCATTAGATAGAATATCATTAGCAAAAGAAATTGATAAGCAGGCTAAAAAAGAGGAAAGAATAATTAATTGTCTTATACAAATTAAAATTTCGAAAGAAGATTCAAAATTTGGACTTAAAATAGAAGATTTCAGACACTTTTACAAAAGCTTGGGAACATACGAGAACATAAATATTATTGGTTTAATGGGAATGGCTACATTCACTAATGATATTGAATTAATTGATAAGGAATTCAAAATGATTAAGAGAATTTATGATGAAATGGCCTCAATTGATCCTAAATTTAAAGTTCTATCAATAGGAATGAGCGATGATTATAATATTGCACTAAAAAATGGTTCAAATATGATTAGAATTGGGAGTAAAATTTTTGGTAAAAGAAATTATTAATGTATACAATTATTGATTTAGAAACTACTGGTGGGAAATTTAATGAGGAATCAATTATTGAAGTTGCAGCATATAAGTTTGATGGAGTATACATAACTGATCAATTTATTAGTCTCGTTAATCCACAAAGAGATATTCATCCCTATGTTGAAAAACTTACTGGAATTACCTCTGATATGGTTCAGTCAGCACCAAAGTTTCAAGAAGTTGCAAAGAGAATTATTGAGATAACATCTGAATCGATTCTTGTTGCTCATAATGCTCAATTTGATTATAGAATTCTTCAGTTAGAATTTAAAAGACTTGGATTTGAGTTCTCAATGAAGTCCTTATGCACGGTAATATTATCTCAAGAATTACTACCAGAACAGGATTCTTATAAACTCGGAAGATTATCTAGAAGTCTCGGAATACCTTTAAAAGACCGTCACAGAGCTAGTGGAGACGCACTTGCAACTGTTGAACTTCTGAAAATTTTAATTGAAAAGGATATTAATCAAGAAATTATTAAAAGAAGCATAGTTGAGTTTCCGGGTGAAAGTATAAGTTCAATATTTAAAAACATAATTGAAACTTTAGATAATACAACTGGAGTATTTTACATCTACAATAAAAATAAGAAATTGATTTATATTGATTATAGCAAGGACATTAAAAATAAAGTTATAAAGCTATTTACAAGTAAAAAGTTTATCCCAAAGTATGTTCAAAATAATTTTAAATCTATTAAAGTCCATAAAACTGGCAATATTGAAATCGCAATTTTAAAGGCTATTCACGAAATAAAATCTTTAAAACCTAAGATTAATAACAATATTGATCCAAAGTTATTTTACAAAATTGATATCCCACAAATTGTTTATGATAAAAAAAACTTCATAATTACATTTTCTGGAAAAAAAGATGATGAGAAAGGATTCATTCTATTAAAAAATGAGAAAGTTCTTGGATATGGTTATTTTGACCTTTTTAACAATATAAACACCGAGAAAAAATTAAATTCAAGAGTGGTCAAAGTTGACGAATGTAAAAAAGTAAAAAACTATGTATATAGAGTAATTTCTGAAAAGAGATATAAAAAACTACTAACTTTGGACGAAATATATAAATTTTAGGCATTGAATAAAACTCGTCAGAAAATACATGATATAATTTATGAGGCAGATACTCCTGCAGGTAAGGCATTTGATATATTACTTATTATAGTAATAATTATAAGTGTAGCACTTGTTGCTCTTGAGACTGTTGGATGGATTAACGAAAAATACTATAACATTTTAAATATTGCAGAGTGGACAATAACAATATTATTTACTGTTGAGTATATTCTTAGAATTATTTCAATTCATCATCCAAGTAAATATATATTTAGCTTTTATGGAGTAATTGACTTACTCGCAACCATCCCTAAATATGTATCACTGATATTTATAGGTGCTCAACTAGAAACCATGATGGCAATTAGAGCTTTGAGAATACTTAGGATATTTAGAGTTCTTCACATATCTAGATATATTGGGGAATCAAACTTTTTATATAGATCACTACTTGTTAGCAGAGCAAAAATTATAATATTTCTTCTTTTTGTTTTGATAATGTGCATATTGTTTGGTACGCTAATGTACATTATAGAAGGACCTCAAGCAGGATTCAATAATATCCCAGAAAGCATTTATTGGTGTATAAGCACAATTTCTACAGTTGGTTATGGAGATATTGTCCCATTAACTGGTTTAGGTAAGTTTCTTGCATCAGTTTTGATGATATTAGGTTATGGAATAATAGCTGTACCAACTGGTATAATCTCTGCAGAAATGGTTCAAAGTAGAAAAAAAGTAGATGTTAATACAAGAGTTTGTGCTGAATGTTTATGTGATAAACACAAAGACAATGCTATATTCTGTCATCAATGTGGTTCTCACTTAGATGATGACAAGTAAAAAGTTAATTTATATTGCTGGGCCAACTGGAGTTGGTAAAACAGAGTTAAGCATTGCTATTGCTAAAAAGTTAAATACTGAAATTATTTCCTGCGATTCAAGACAGTTTTTCAAAGAACTTAAAATTGGTACTTCTCCACCATCTAGGAAACAATTAGATACCATTAAACATCATTTTATTCATAATAAAAGTATTCATGATGATTATAATGTTGGAAAATTTGAAAAGGATGCTATTAATCTAATAAATAGTCTTTTTTTAAATTATGATAATTTAATTCTTGTGGGGGGTTCAGGTCTTTATGCAGACTCAATATTGTATGGTATTGACAAATTTCCATCTATTCCAATAGATATAAAGAAAATGATTAATAAAAAGTACATAGAAAATGGAATTGAATATTTACAGGAAAAATTAAAGAAACTCGACCCAGAATATTATGATAAAGTTGATAAAAATAATTCACGCAGACTCATTAGGGCACTAGAGGTAATTGAAACCTCTGGTAAAAGTTTTACTTCTTTTAGAAAAGCTGATAATAAGGAAAGGACCTTTAGCAATGAAGTCATAATTCTTAACTGTGAAAGACAAATTCTATATTCTAAAATTGATAAAAGAGTAGATATAATGATTAAGAATGGTTTAGAAAATGAGGTATACCTTTTAAAAGAATTTAAATATTTAAATACCTTGAATACTGTTGGATATAAGGAATTTATTAATTATTTTGAAAATAAAATATCTTATGAAGAGGCAATAGAAAAAATTAAACAGAATACCAGAAATTATGCCAAAAGACAAATAACTTGGAACAAAAAATATTCTGATGCTAAAAAAATAGATATGAGTAAAAACATAACAGATAACATCAATAAAATTTTACAAAAATGAAAAAATTAATTTTTACAATACTTATCATCATTAACAGTACATATATATTCTCACAAATAGATTATAAAAATCAGTCATTTAACATTGGTATTGAAAGCATAAATGAATTCAGAGATTTTCTATTAATTAAAAATGATGCTAATTATAAATCGGAAATGGAGCCATTAATTAAATGGGGTATAGATAATTTTAAAAAATATGGTTTTGATGTAGAAAGACTTGAAACACCTGAATTACCTCTTCTGTTAGCATCTAAAATTATTTCTGAAAAAGCAAAGACTATTTTAATATACCTTCAATTTGATGGGCAACCAGTTGATAATTCAAAATGGGAGCAACAGGATCCATACAGAGCTGTATTAAAAGAAAAAATAAATGAAAAATATGAGATAGTCGATTGGGAAATATTAAAGGGTATTTCTATGAAAGATATTTTAGAAAAGGACCTAAGAATTTTTGCTAGATCATCATCTGACGCTAAAGGACCAGTAATGATGATGTTAAGTGCTCTTGAGATAATGAGGAGAAATGATATTGAATTAAAGTATAATATTAAAGTTATAATGGATTTTGAAGAAGAGATTAGTTCACCGAATCTTGCAGCTGCAGTCAAAAAATATTCTTCAAAATTAAAAAGTGACGCACTATTCATATTTGATGGTCCTAAACACCCATCTAATTTACCCACATTAACTTTTGGTGCTAGAGGAATATCTGATATAAGGTTAATTACTTATGGACCAATTGTACCTCAACACAGCGGACATTTTGGCAATTACGCTCCAAATCCCGTCTTTAGAATGTCTGAGATTCTTTCATCAATGAAAGATAAAGATGGAAGAGTTGTAATAGAGGGCTTTTATGATGGAGTAACACTTGATAAAGAAACTCAGGCAATATTAGCAGGAGTTCCCGATGATGAAAAAAAAATGATGGAAGATATGCAATTCAATACTTTTGATAATGTTGGTTCAAATTATCAAGAATCAATTCAGTACCCTTCATTAAATGTAAGGGGAATTGAATCTGGATGGGTTAGAGAGGAAGTAAGAACAATTGTTCCATCTGAGTGTATAGCTGAAATTGATGTAAGACTTGTATTAGAGTCTGATCCTAAAAGGCTTCATAATCTAATTAAAAAACATATTAAAGATTTAGGATATGTTATAATGGATAGAAGGCCAACAAAGGAGGAGAGATTAAAATATAATAAAATTGTGACATTTATATCAACTTTTGATTATGATGCATTTAGAACTGATATAAATTCTGATATTGGTAAGTGGCTGGTAAAATCATTAAAGAATACATTTAATACAGAACCTGTTAGAAAGAGAACTAGTGGTGGATCAGTACCAATATCACCATTTGTAAACACTTTGGGAATTCCTGCTGTTACAGTTCCAACAGTAAATCAAGATAATAATCAGCACAGCCCTAACGAAAATATCAAGATTGAAAATTATATTACTGGAATTCAAACCTATTTAGGTATTTTAACTGATAATTTCTAATGCTTTGTAAATTTAAGCACTCTGAATCCATCTTTAAAAAATAAAAAATGAAAATATTTAAACTTACAATTATATTATTGTTCACATCTATCTCACTTTTTAGTCAAAGAGAATACAAGAATGAAATTTTTAAACAAGGAATTGATAATATTGATGAATTTATTGAGTTTCTGTCTTATCCAAATGATGCAAACTTTGAATCTGACATATATGAGTTAATTGATTGGACCGAGAATAAGTTTAAATCACTTGATTTTAAGGTTAACAGGCTTGAAACAAAAACTATCCCTCTTTTATTAGCATCTAAACATATTAGTGATGATTATAAAACTGTGCTTATTTATATGCACCTTGATGGACAGCCTGTAGATCCAAAAAAATGGAATCAAGAAAATCCCTTTATTCCTGTTTATAAAATAAAAGATAATGAAAGTTTTATTGATTATGATTCAAATAAAATAGCTGATATAGATTATAAAACTATAGAGGACAAGGACATTAGAATATTTGCTAGGGCCTCTTCAGATGCTAAGGGTCCAGTAATGATGCTTATTCAAGCATTAAAATTTATGAACTCTAATAATATTAATCAAAAATTAAATTTAAAGCTAGTTATGGATTTTGAGGAGGAAAAAGGTTCACCTAGCCTACCTGAAGCAGTAAAGAAACACAGTTCCATTCTTAAAAGTGATGCATTATTAATATTTGATGGTCCTCAACATGTATCAGACCTTCCTACTTTAAATTTTGGAAATAGAGGAATATCATCAATTACTTTAAAAACATATGGACCAATTGTACCTCAACATAGTGGACATTTTGGTAATTACGCGCCTAATCCCGTCTTTAGAATGTCAGATATATTATCATCTATGAAAGATGAGAATGGGGTTGTAAAGATAAAAGGATACTATGATGGAATTACTATATCAGATCAAGTGAAAAAATATTTAGATAATGTACCTGATGATGAAGAAAGCATGATTGATAAAATGCAGTTTAAAAAACCTGAATCTGTTGGAAATTCATATCAAGAGGCCATTCAGTACCCTTCATTAAATGTGAGAGGGATTAAAGCTGGTTGGGTAGAAGATGAAGTAAGAACAATTGTCCCATCAGAGTGTATTGCTGAAATTGATGTAAGACTTGTTATCGAATCTGATGGATATAGACTTCATGATTTAATTAAAAATCATATTAAAAATTTAGGCTACATAGTACTCGACCATGAACCTTCAAAGGCAGAAAGAATGAAATATGATAAAATTGTAAAATTTAACTCTACAGTATCATACCCTGCATTTAGAACTGATATAGATAGTGATCTTGGCAAGTGGCTATCTAAAGCACTTACAAATACATTTGGAGTAGAACCTGTTCTTAGAAGAACTAGTGGTGGTTCTGTTCCTATTTCTCCATTTGTTAATGTTTTAAATATTCCTGCAGTTGGTGTACCTACTGTTAATAAGGATAACAATCAACATAGTCCCAATGAAAATATTAAATTAATTAATTATATAAAGGGAATTGAAAGTTTTGTTGGTATACTTTCCTCTGAATTTAAGTAGATAAAAACTCTATAATATTACCTTCTATTTCTTTTAATATATTATCTGATTTTCTTGGCTCAAAGGTATTTCCAGTTATTAAATTAAATAATTCAATATATCTATTAGAAACATCATCAACAATTTTATCAGTTATTTCTGGTAAATCTTGATTTTCTTTTCCTTGAAAATCATTATTAATTAACCATTGTCTAAAAAACTCTTTGGAAAGTTGTTTAGGTGGTATTCCTTTATTAACAGCTTCTTTATAACCATCAATATAAAAATATCTAGAAGAATCTGGAGTATGAATTTCATCAATTAGATATAATCTATTTTTATTATCATATCCGAATTCATATTTTGTGTCTACTAGAATCAGCCCTCTTTCTTCAGCAATTTTAGAACCTCTTTGAAATAATTTATGAGTAATTTTTTCAACCTCCTCATACTGATCAATTGATAAAATATTTTTTTTCAATATATCAGATTTTGATATGTCTTCATCATGACCAAAGTCAGCTTTTGTACTTGGTGTAATTATTGGTTCATCAAATTTTTGATTAGAAACAAGACCGTCAGGCATCTTAACACCGCATATGCTTCGTGCACCTGACTTATATAGTCTATCAGCATGACCACTCAAATAGCCTCTTATCACCATCTCAATTTTAATAGGTTTTAACTTATGCCCTATTGAAACATTTGGGTCAGGTGAGGAAATTAACCAATTATCAATTATGTCTTTTGTGGAGTCTAACATTTCAATTGATATTTGATTAAGCACTTGCCCTTTATATGGAACGGACTTGGGCATAACTATATCAAATGCAGATATCCTATCGGAAGCAATAATTACTAGAATGTCATCCTTGATTGTATATACATCTCTTACTTTTCCTTGATATTTAGAGGTTTGACCTGGAAAACTAAAGTCTGTTTTGTAGACACTATTCACTAGCTATCTTTTTAAACATTATTATAAGCATCAATAACTTTTTTTACTATTGGGTGTCTTATTACATCTTTATCATCAAGATAAATAATTTTAATCCCCCTCTTATTAGATAAAATTTTAATAGCTTCTCTTAATCCAGAATTCTCCTTTTTTGGTAAATCTACTTGTCCTGGATCACCTGTTACCATAAATTTAGCATTCATACCCATTCTCGTTAGAAACATTTTCATCTGAGCAGGTGTCGTATTTTGAGCTTCGTCAAGAATAACAAAAGCATTGTCAAGGGTTCTACCTCTCATAAAAGCTAGAGGAGCAATTTCAATAGTGCGATCTTCTAAAAATTTTTCAAGTTTATTTCGAGGAATCATATCAGTTAATGCATCATACAGTGGTTGCATATAAGGATCTAATTTCTCTTTTAAATCTCCTGGAAGATATCCAAGATTTTCACCAGCTTCAACAGCAGGTCTTGTTAAGATAATTTTTTTTATTTCTTTTTCTTTTAAAGCTTTAACAGCCATAGCGACACCGGTGTATGTTTTTCCAGTACCAGCTGGTCCAACCGCAAATATTAAATCATTTGTTTCAATTGAGTCATTAAGTTTTTTTTGATTAACAGTTTTAGCTAAAATTGGTTTTCCAGATATTCCATGTAAAATTAAGGAGGGTTTTTCACCATTAAACTTGATATCTTTTACAACTATATCATTAATAACATTGGGATCCATTGAGTTAAACTCTGAATAATAATTTAAAAGACTTCTAAATTTTTTATCAAATTTTTTTAATTCATTTTTATCTCCAAGAGCTTTAATAGTTTGTCCTCTCTGAACTAATTTAATCTTAGGAAAACTTGATTTTAAAGAGTTTAGGTTATCTCTAGAAAAAAAATACTGTGGATCAACATCTGTTAACTCAAATTGAAGGTCACTCAATAGATTGTATTTAAAAATTTGTTATAGTAGATTATTTGATTCAAATTTACATAAATTTTGTAAAGTTTATCAATTAAATGGCTATCATAACATTAACTACTGATTATGGAAACAAAGACTATTCAGTAAGTTCTCTAAAAGCAAAATTAATCAGCAATATAGATAATATCAGAATAGTTGATATTAGCCATGATATAAGTCCATTTAATCTTTCTGAAGCTGGATATGTTCTTGAGGGCGCATTCAGAGATTTTCCAAAGGGAACAATACATATTTTAAGTGTAGATTCAGAACTAACACCTGAAAACAGACATATTGCAATTATGTACGAGGGATGTTTTTTTATAGGGGCAGATAATGGTGTATTCTCTTTAATTTTTAGAGACAAAAAACCCGATCAAATTGTGGAAATTAACATACACAGTAATTATAATAATAATATTTCTGCTGATGAATTATTTGTTAAAGTTGCATCTCATATAAAAAGGTCAGGCCCATTAAATGTTGTTGGAACTGAAATAGAGAAAATCAAAGAAATTACAAATTTAAGACCTGTTATTAATAAAGAAATCAATCAAATATTAGGTAGTGTTATTTATATTGATAATTATGGGAATGTTGTAACAAATATCACAGAAAAATTATTTAAAGAAATATCAAAGACAAGGCCTTTTATTATTAATGCAAGAAATGTCAAATTTTCAAAAGTTTATAAAAATTACTCAGATGCAATAGACTTTAGTCTTGAAAAAAAAGATAGAGAAGAAGATGGTAAGAAGATTGCCATATTTAATAATCTTGGGTATTTACAGCTTTGCATATACAGAAGCAACCCTCAAACAGTTGGAAGTGCTAGCACTCTCTTTGGACTGAATTATAGAGATGTAGTAAGTGTGCAATTTTAGTGTTTGTATTTTTTAGATAACTTTTGTTATTAATTGTAAGAAAAATAGTTTCATTTAGATATATTTGAAAAAAAGCATATGAAATTTATTGTTTCATCCTCCATTTTATATAAAGAACTTCAAACTTTAAGTGGAGTTATAAATTCATCAAATACGATCCCAATACTTGACAACTTTTTATTTGAAGTTGACAAGAATAAACTTACCATAAGTTCATCTGACCTCGAGTCTACAATGACAAGCCAAATTGATATTGAATCAACTTCCAATGATAAAATAGCAGTCTCTGCAAAACTTTTAACTGATATTCTTAAGACATTTTCAGAACAACCCTTGACCTTCATAAAGACAGAAAATAATACCATTGAAATTAGCGCAAGTAATGGTAAATACTCTCTTGCATATCTTGAGGGAGAAGAATTTCCTAAACAAGTTGAAATACTTGATGCTCACGAAACGATATTAAATAGCGTTTATCTTGGTAATGCTATAAACTCAACTATTTTTGCTTCGGGAACTGACGATTTAAGACCAGTTATGAGCGGAGTTTTTTTTCAGTTTAACAGTGACTCCCTTAAGTTTGTAGCAACAGATGCGCACAAGCTAGTTAAATTTGAAACATCAGAATATACTGCCAATAATGTATCTGAATTTATTATTCCTAAAAAGCCTCTACAAATTTTAAAAGGAATTCTTCAAGCTGAAGATTTGGACCTAACAATTCAACACAATGATTCAAATGCAAAATTTACATTTGGAAAATCATCAATAACATGTAGATTGATTGATGGAAAATTTCCAAACTATGAGGCTGTTATCCCAAAAGAAAACCCTAATGTATTAACAATTGACAGGCAATTATTTTTAAATTCTGTTAGGAGAGTTAGTATATTTTCTAATAAAACAACAAATCAAATCAAACTTAAAATTGCAGGTTCCCTACTAAATATAAGTGCTGAGGACTTTGATTTTAGCAATAAAGCCGACGAAAACCTAGAGTGTCAATATTCAGGAGATGATATGCAGATTGGATTCAATTCTAAATTTTTAATTGAAATGCTTAACAATTTAGATTCAGAAATAATAACTCTATCAATGTCACATCCTAATAGAGCAGGTATAATTAGACCAGTTAATGATGACAATAACGTCAAAGAATCAATAACAATGTTGGTAATGCCAGTTATGTTAAACGACTAGTTTACCTCTTCTTCAACACCTTTAGAGGCAATCTTATAAACTCCTTTTTTTAATTTTTCCCTTATTGAGGCAAAAGCATCAAGTGTCTCATTAATATCATTCTCATTATGAGATGATGTAGGAATTAATCTAAGGAGTATTAATCCCTTAGGAATTACAGGATAAACAACAATGGAACAAAATATTTGGTAATTTTCTCTTAGGTCACGAACTAATGCCATTGCCTCAGGAACACTTCCCTCCAAATAAACTGGAGTTACACAGCTTTGTGTAGAACCAATATCAAATCCTCTTTTCTTTAATCCAGTTTGAAGCATATTTACATTTTCCCATAATTTATCTTTCAATTCGGGTTTTGTCTGAAGTAATTCTAAACGTTTTAAAGCCCCTATTACTAATTGAATTTGAAGAGATTTTGCAAACATTTGTGATCGCATATTATATCTAAGAAAACCTATTATTTCTTTATCTCCAGAAATAAAGGCACCAGTAGAGGCCATTGATTTTGCAAATGTGGCAAAGTAAACATCTATTTGATCTTGAATACCCTGCTCTTCACCGGTTCCTGCACCAGTTTTTCCGAGAGTTCCAAAACCATGAGCGTC
This sequence comes from uncultured Bacteroidota bacterium, assembly GCA_902622595.1. Lineage (GTDB taxonomy): Bacteria > Bacteroidota > Bacteroidia > Flavobacteriales > Flavobacteriaceae > Marisimplicoccus. The sequence goes on along the minus strand of CACNQM010000003.1, from coordinate 156,487 downwards.
GTCAACAAGCAGTCTAAACTTAAATTTATTTTTAAGTTGGACAATTTCTTTTAGTTTTCCTTGTTCACCCCTCATCCCAAAAACGCCCTCGGAAATAACTAATATACCTCCGCCTGTTTGTTCTGCCATTTTAGTTGCTCTTTCAAGATTTTTTTCGAGACTTTTCATGTCATTGTGCTGGTAAGTAAACCTTTTTCCTAAATGGAGTCTTACACCATCAACAATACATGCGTGGGCATCAATGTCATAGACTATAATATCATTTTTAGATACTAAAGAATCAATAGTTGAGAGTATTCCTTGATAGCCAAAATTAAGGAGATATGCAGATTCCTTAGAAGTAAATTTTGCAAGTTCAGATTCTAACTTTTCATGATACTTTGTATGGCCTGACATTAGTCTTGCTCCCATTGGATATGCACTCCCATAGGCTTTTGCAGCTTCAGCATCAACTTGTCTTACTTCAGGATGATTAGCTAAACCTAAATAATCATTTACACTCCAAGTTATAACTTCCTTGTCATTAAATTTCATTCGATTTGATATAGGTCCTTCTAACTTTGGAAAAGCAAAATAACCCTCAGCTATTGAAGCCCATTTTCCTAATGGACCTTTATTTTTATATATTTTATCAAATAAATCTTGCATAATCTCAAATATAATTAATTGTATTCTTTTTTGGTTGATAAAAACTTCTATCATAAAATCCTTGATTATTCATCCACTCATCTGAATAGATTTTAGAGAGATACCTAGATCCGTGATCAGGAAAAACAATAACTACACAACTATCATCATTAAATTCATTTTCATCATTAAGTATATTGACTGCTTGAAATGCAGCTCCAGATGTATATCCAACGAATAGGCCTTCTTTTAAGGTAATTTCTCTTGACATATAAGCACTGTCTGAATCTGTAACTTTAACAAACTTATCAATAATTTTGAAATCAGTAGCTGAGGGTACTATGTTTTTACCAAGACCTTCAATTCTATATGAATAAATTTCATTTTTATCAATTTCACCAGTCTCATGATATTTTTTTAATATAGAGCCATAAGCATCGACACCTATAATTTTTATGTTTTTATTTTGTTCTTTTAGGTACCTACCAATTCCAGAAATTGTACCCCCAGTACCACTACAAGCAATCAAGTGAGTTATATCGCCATCTGTTTGCTTCCATATTTCAGGACCTGTAGTTTCATAATGAGCTTGAACATTTAAGTCATTAAAATATTGGTTAATATATACTGAATCTTCTATTTCATTATTTAATTTTTTAGCAACTTCATAATATGATCTAGGATCGTCTGATGGAACATTTGAAGGGCATACATAAATTTCTGCTCCAAGACACTTCAACATATTGATTTTATCCTTTGATGCTTTGGAACTAACAGCAAGTATGCATTTATAACCTTTCAAAAGAGATACCATAGCTAGGCTAAAACCTGTATTACCAGAGGTAGTTTCAATAATAGTACTCCCTTTTTTTAATATCTTTTTTTTCTCTGCTTGATTTAGAATATGTAGAGCAATACGATCTTTATTCGAATGACCTGGATTGTATCCCTCATATTTTGTAAAGTATTTGCCAGGAAAGCCATCACAAATTTTATTAAGTCTTATAAGAGGTGTATTACCAATAAGTTCTAAAATATTATTGTAAGCTTTATTGTCTCTAGACATTAGATCAAAAGAATAAGGTGCAAATTTAAAGAAAAAAACTAGTAATCACATGAAAAATCTCCAATAGGAGAGCCATCTGGAATTTTTGATTTGCTAACAGGTACATATTTATTCGGATTAATAATAAATTCATCAATCTTGTTTACTAAAAAATCATTATAAATATTAGGATTAGACTTTAGTTTCATTGATAAGTACTTAATATTTGACAAAATAATCGATTTAGATAAATCATCGGTATTGATGTTATTAAAAGCCATAAATAGATGATCCAAAAACAAAGATGATGTATTATTATTTAAAAATGATTCATATTCGTTCATTTTTCTAGTATTAAAAATAAAACTACTAATTGTCTTCAGATAATCATCTAAAGTAAGAATAGTCTCTCCAAACATATTTTGTTGGTTTACTCTATTTAATCTCTCTGAGTTTAATAGAAAGTTCATAGTATGGTTAATGATAGAGCTTGATGCATTTATATAATCAAAAGTGACCCCTGTCTTTGAAACAAAATTTTCTCTGGTCCTAGGATTTCTAAATGATCTAGGTGTTAATATGTTTATTAGGTTATTAGGCAACACCAAATTTTCTGGTGATAAAACTTTAAGCAGTGATTTTAAGGATTTTATTTGGAGATCCTTGTCTACTGGTTTCACTTTATAATTGTTATTGTTTTTCACATAATAGAGATAATCTAGACCACCTATTGCTTTAGCTGCCGCTTCAATTTGATACCTGTGTAACATATAAATTGGAACCAGAATATCTTCAATCCTATCGTATGCCTCACCATATTCAAGGTTTTCTAAATCTAAATTTTTTAAAGCAATTTTTCTTATCTCTAGTAATTTTTCAAGTTCTTGGTATGGTAAAGAACCATTATCCCATAAATGAGAATATGGGCTAGCACTTCCTACAGGCCTAGAATCAGAGTCACTTAAAAAATATAGACCTTCTTTTTCTGCATCCTCAATAATTTTGTTTAGTTCTATATTTTCATCTTGATTTTTTGAAAAATCTGAATACGCATATTTTACACTTACTATATCCCATGGCCCAATATCTTTCGAATAAGCATTGTCAATATTAATTGACCCATTTATTAAATCAATTTTAGGATGAGGATAGTCCATTACAGAAGATCTATTATTTACACTGGAAAAAAAGTTATGAGCAAATCCTAAAGTATGTCCAATTTCATGAGCAGAAAGTTGTTTAATCCTATCTAATGATTTTTCTTCAATTAAATTCTTATTCTCTTGACTAAGAGGATCATCAATTAGCCCACTTAAAATCATATAGTCTTGTCTAACTCTGAGACTACCTAAGCTTACCTGACCTTTTATAATTTCTCCAGTTCTGGGGTCAATAACGCTTGCTCCATAACTCCATCCTCTTGTTGACCTATGAATCCATTGAATTAAATTGTATCTAACATCCATAGGATCAGCATTTTCAGGTAGAACTTCAATTCTAAATGCATCTTTGTATCCAGCTTTTTCAAAAGCTTGATTCCACCAATTACCTCCTTCAATAAGAGCACTCTTAACAGGCTCTGGCGTTCCATTATCAATGTAGTATATAATTGGTTGAATTGGTTCACTTAATTCTCTATCTGGAAATTTCTTATTAAGCCTGTGTCTTACAATGAATCTTTGCTCAAGTTTGTCATCTATAGGAGTAGAATAGTCATAAACAATGAATGGGTTGCTTCCACTTCTAGGATCAAATTTTCTCATTTTGTAATTATCATCTGGAAGCTCAACAAATGAATGGTGTTGATTAACAGTCAAATTTGAGGGAGTTGGAGTAACACTTCTTACTAGATTACCAGAAGGGTTACCTGTAAAAGTTAACAAAACATCAAACTCAATATTTTTAGGAAAAGCTTTTGTTCTATCTAAATCAATTGCTGACATAGATTTGTTTAGAGAATATGAGCCAGAGTTAGTAGCTTTGATCCTTTCGGCAACACCATAAACATCATTAATCAAAAAGGGTGTTAGATCAACTTGAAATGATTTTTTTGATTGTTTAATTATATCAAATCCAAATAAAACAGATCTAGCAAAAGCCTCATCTACTGCTTTATTTTCAAGATTATTTTCTGAGTTTGAAATGTATTTAAGGTTTGGTTGAATTAATAAAATTTTATTACCCCTTTTAGTAAAGTAAACAATTCTGGAGTTTCCAAGTTGACCTCTATCAAGACCTAAGTCATTATTCCCAACCCCCCTACTTAGAGAATTAATGTATAGAAATTCTTTATCTAAATCTTCTATATTTAAAATTATTTTACCTGAATCATTATCATAAGAAAAGTCCATAAAACCTTGAAAATCATCTATTTGAGAAAACAAATAAATAGGTGTAAGAATTAAAAGCAAAAGAGTTTTATTCATAATCAATATTTTTAGAAATATAATTTTTTTTTTTGAATCCATATAATTAATTTAAAGCATGTTTTCAAAAGAAAATATCAAAGTCATTAAGAAACGTATTGATACGTTAAGGGGGTATCTTTGACGTTGAGTCAAAAGAAAAAAGGCTTCAAGTTCTTGAGGAGAAAGCCTCAAGTGCAGATTTCTGGTCAGATCCTAAAACAGCTCAACAAACTGTTAAAAATATACAGTTTATTAAGAAACAATTAGTCGATTTTAAAAATCTAAACTCAAAATATGATGATGTTATTGTTCTTGGTGATTTCCTTGCAAACAAAGAAATATCTGAAGATGAGATAAATATATCTTACGAAGAGTTGATTGATACATTAGAAGATTTAGAGTTTAAAATGATGCTTAATAAAAAGGAAGACTCCATGAGCGCAATTCTTCAGATTACTGCTGGAGCTGGAGGAACAGAATCATGTGATTGGGCTGAAATGCTTTTAAGAATGTATTTAATGTGGGGAGAAAAAAATAATTTTAAGATTAAAGAGTTGAATAATCAATCAGGAGATGTTGCCGGCATTAAAACAGCTACTATTCAAATTGATGGTGATTTTGCATTTGGATGGCTCAAAGGAGAAAATGGTGTGCATCGTCTTGTTAGAATTTCTCCTTTCGATAGTAATGCTAAAAGACATACATCTTTTGCATCTGTTTATGTTTATCCTCTTGTTGATGATACAATTGAAATAAATATTGCTTCATCAGACCTTGAATGGGAAACAATGAGGTCAGGTGGTGCTGGAGGTCAAAGTGTTAACAAATTAGAAACAGCCGTAAGACTTAAACATAAACCAACAGGTATTACTGTAGTAAATTCTGAAACCAGATCACAACTTGATAACAAAGAAAAAGCTTTAATGTTATTAAAATCTCAGCTATATGAGATTGAGATCCAAAAAAATAATAAAGAAAAAAAGAAAATTCAGGACTCCAAAAAGAAAATTGAATGGGGATCTCAAATAAGAAATTATGTTCTTCACCCATATAAAGTTGTTAAAGATGTGAGAACTGGTTTTGAATCTGGTAATACTGAAAATATTTTAAATGGAGATATTAGCGAATTACTGAAGTCTTTTTTATTAAAACGTTAATTAATTCTAAATACAATTGGTTTGTAAAAATATTAGAGTATTTTCGCTACAATTATTAAAAAAATTATATGAGTACAGGATTAGTAAAATTCTTCAACAATGCCAAAGGTTATGGTTTCATTAAAGAAGATGATTCGGATACTGAGCACTTCGTTCATGTTACAGGTCTTATTGACAGTATTACAGAGGGAGATAAAGTAGAATTTGAATTAAAAGAAGGTAATAAAGGGTTAAATGCAATTAATGTAAAAATTATTTCTTAACCCCCTATTACATCATAAAAAAGCCCTCAACGGGCTTTTTTTTTGCATAAAACTTTAGTATTGTTAAAATGGAATATCATCATCCTTGTCTGAAGGTTCACTAAAGTCACTTAATTTATTGTCAGGATTAAGCTTAGATTGAAATTCAAATGAGGAATCGAATCCGCCTAGGTCTTCAAACTTTCCGAGATTTGCTATAAACTTCAGTTTAATAGAATCCAGAGCACCATTTCTATGCTTAGCTACAATAAATTCTCCCTGTCCCTCAGAAGGAGTCTTCATTTCATCATCCCACTCATTTATTCCATAATATTCTGGTCTATACAAAAAAGAAACAATATCTGCATCTTGCTCAATAGCTCCAGATTCTCTGAGGTCAGATAGAATTGGTCTTTTAGTTCCTCCTCTTGTCTCAACTGCCCTGGATAGTTGTGATAAAGCAATTACAGGAATATCGAGCTCTTTGGCAAGCGCTTTAAGGTTTCTTGAAATTGTTGAAATTTCTTGCTCTCTATTACCAACTTTATTAGATGAGCCAATATTCATTAATTGCAGATAATCAATGATTATCAATTTTATACCATGAGAGGATGCAAGCCTTCTTGCTTTTGCTCTTAATTCAAAAATTGTCAAGGATGGACTATCATCAATATATAAAGGAGCAGATTCAAGATCTGATACTTTAATATTTAATTGTTGCCATTCATGTTCTGCTAATTTACCTGTTCTAAGTTTATCAGAAACAAGCCCAGTTTCTGATGAAATTAATCTTGTTATAAGTTGAACTGATGACATCTCAAGAGAGAAAAATGCAACAGGTATATTCTGTTTGACGGATATATTTCTTGCCATTGATAGAGCAAGGGCAGTTTTCCCCATTCCTGGCCTAGCAGCAATAATTACTAAATCACTAGGTTGCCAACCTGAAGTTAATTTGTCAAGTTTTTCAAAACCTGTTGAAATTCCACTTAAGGCTCCTTCTCTTTTTTCAATTTCCTCAATTCTTTTCTTAGCTTTAAGAACAAGAGTTTGAGCTGTTTCACTTGTTCCTCTTAGGTTCCCTTGAGCAACATCATATAGTTTGGACTCTGCTTCATCAAGTAAATCCATGACATCTGATGTTTCGTCATAGGATTTTTGAATGATTTCATTTGAAATAGTAATCAATTTTCTCTGAATATATTTTTGAAGTATAATTCTTGAGTGAAACTCTATATGAGCAGATGATGATACTTTCTGTGATAAGTTTATCAAATAAAAATCTCCACCAACAGCTTCAAAATTTTTATTTTTTTTTAGGTCAGCAGAAACGGTTAATAAATCAATTGGCTCAGATTCCCTAAATAACCTTTCAATAGATTCATATATGAGTTGATGAGATTTTTTGTAGAAAACTTCAGGAGATAAAATTTCTATTATTTCGTTAACCCCTTTTTCATCTATAAGCATTGCCCCAATAACAGCTTCTTCAAGATCAATTGCCTGAGGTGGAATCTTCCCATCAGATAGATTTACAATTGAAGAATTATTATTTTCGTATATTTTAAGGGGGTTCCTATTCTCCATTTAGTAAATGTATGGAAAATGAAATTTTAAAATTCACAAATCGTTAGTGAAATCAAAATATTTTTAAACAAGAGAATTGTTGATAAGTATCAAAAAATGTTAATACCCAAAACTAGCCTCTAAAATTTCCAATTTTGGTAAACTTTTTTCTACGAATGTTGATCATTTTATTTTTTGATAAAGACTTAATTTTTTTATGAAATAATAAAATGTTTTCTTTTACCGATTTAAAAGTTTCATTTGGATCATAGTGGGCTCCACCAAGTGGTTCATTAATAATCTTATCAATGAGCTTATTTTTAAGCATATCATTAGCAGTCAATTTAAGTGCCTCAGCAGCTTCCTCTTTGTGGTCCCAACTTCTCCATAATATAGATGAGCATGACTCAGGAGATATTACTGAATACCATGTGTTTTCAAGCATTAGTATCTTATCTCCTACTCCAATACCTAGTGCTCCACCAGACGCACCTTCACCAATAATTATATTAATTATAGGGACTTTAATATTCATCATTTCATAAATATTTCTAGCTATAGCTTCACCTTGTCCTCTTTCCTCAGCATCTTGTCCTGGATAAGCTCCAGGAGTGTCTATTAAGGTAACAATCGGAATATTGAATTTTTCAGCTTGCCTCATTAACCTTAGCGCTTTTCTATAACCTTCAGGTTTTGCCATGCCAAAATTTCTAAATTGTCTAGTTTTTGTATTGTAACCTTTTTGTGTACCAATAAACATAAAAGACTGATTATCTATTTTTCCAAGACCTCCAATCATGGCCTTGTCATCACTTACATTTCTATCTCCATGTAGTTCCAAAAATGAATCTCCACAAATATTTTTAATATAGTCTAAAGTATATGGTCTATTTGGATGCCTTGATAGCTGAACTCTTTGCCATGCAGATAAGTTTTCATAAATATCTTTTTTTGTTTCAACTAGCTTTTTTTGAAGAAGATTATAGGTTTTGGTAATATCTACATCTGATTCATTCTCAATAGACTTGCACTTATCAATTTGATCTAAAATTTCTTTAATTGGAACTTCAAAATCTAAAAACTCCATATCTAAAATTTATGTAAATATAGTTTAATTATTAATCTATCTTATAGCCTTTTTTAAAAGAAAGATTGCGATCGTTAAAAAAATTAATAGAATTCCCCAAGAGGCAATTGCAGGTGAAAAATTTGACTTTATCACCAAGACACTAAATATTTTATCTAAAAAAATAAATAAGAAACCTAGAGAAACACCTATTGCAAGATTACTTCCTATCCCACCTCTTCTTTTAAATGAAGAAACTGATAATGCAATTAAAGTAAGGATAAAGCATGATAATGGGGTAGTATACCTTTTATGACGAACTAATAAATGAGAGTTTATTAAAGGAGAACCTGCTCTTTTTTCATACTTAATAAGTCTATTTAATTCAAAAAAATTTAGTGTTTCTGCAACATAATTTAAAGGAGCAAGATCATCAATATCAAAATCAAGTATTGTGTCTTTTCTTGTGGCTCTTTGTACATATTCTTTATCATCTATAATTTGCCTTTTAACATAATTTGTAAGTCTAAGAATTGAATCATCCCATCTGATAGTAGTAGCAGAAATTTTGTGCTTTAATATATTTCCATCAAAGTTCTCTAATGTAAAATTCAATGCTCTTTTTCTGGAAGGATCATAACTACTGGCGTATATATATTCGTTTTCGTTGATTTGTTTGAAAAGTCTTGATGTGTTTCTTTTATTTTCAGATTTAATATATTCAGATATAAATTCGTTGAAGTTTTGGTTAGATTTTGGCACAATGAACATTCCTGAGAAAAGAGAAAACAATACTATAACTGAGGCTGAAATAAAATACGGTTTTGCAAATCTTTGAAAAGAAAGACCAGATGATAAAATTGCAGTTATTTCAGTATTATTTGCAAGCCTGGAAGTAAAAAAGATTACTGCAAGAAAAAGAAATACAGGATATAGTTGACTTCCAAAATACCAAACAAAGTCTGTGTAATAACTAAGAATTAGATTAGCTGGCACCTCATTCTCCCTAAATTTATCAATTTTTTCAGCAAAATCTACCATAATTCCTATAGGAATAAATAGGCCAAACATTACAAAAAAAGTACTAAGATATTTTTTGATTATATATTTATCTATAATCTTCATCATCTCAAAATTAATAAAGTAATTAATATCCAAAATGGATTGTTAATTATTTATATATAATTTATGATAAAAAGAATTTTGTTAATGATAGTTTAATCATACTTTTACATTTACATGAGCAAGAACCTAGATAAGTTGGTTATCCAAACAAGAAGAGACATATTGAGAATGGTTCATGCTGTCAATTCAGGCCATCCTGGTGGCTCTCTTGGATGTGTTGAGTTTTTTGTGACACTTTACAATGGAATAATGGATCATGGTCTTGATAGAAACTCAAAAGACATGTTTATTTTGTCAAATGGACATATTTCACCTGTATATTATAGCACTTTGGCAAGAGCAGGATATTTTGAAACAAAAGAGCTTAAAACTTTTAGAAAAATTAACTCAAGACTTCAAGGTCATCCAACAAATCATGACAACTTACCGGGAGTTAATATTTCATCTGGCTCACTTGGACAAGGATTATCAGTTGGTATTGGAGTTGCTCTTTCAAAAAAATTAAATAGCGATAGTTCACTTGTCTATGTTTTAACAGGTGATGGTGAACTTCAAGAAGGACAAAACTGGGAAGCTTTTATGTTCGCATCTGCAAATAAAGTTGATAATATAATTGTAACAATTGATCTCAATGGTCAGCAGATTGACGGATCAACTGAAGATGTTTTAGATATTGGTAATCTAAAATTAAAGCTCGAGTCGTTCAATTGGGAAGTTCTTGAAATTGAAAACGGGAACTCCTTAAATGATGTTCACAAAACACTCAGTAAAGCCAAAAAAAATAGTATGAGAGGTAGGCCAATTGCCATACTAATGAAAACAATTATGGGAAATGGAGTCGATTTTATGATGCATACCCACAAATGGCACGGAGTGGCTCCAAATGATGAACAACTTAAAGAGGCGTTAAAACAAAATCCTGAAACTTTAGGAGATTATTAATATGAAAAAATTTATTAATCAGGGTGATAAAGATACTAGGTCAGGCTTTGGCGAGGGTCTTACAGAACTTGGAAGAAATAATAGCGAAGTTGTAGCACTCTGTGCTGATTTAACAGGTTCTCTTAAAATGAATTCTTTTGCTAATGAAAACCCTGAAAGGTTTTTTCAAGTTGGTATAGCAGAAGCAAATATGATGGGGCTTGCTGCAGGATTGGCTACTGGTGGAAAAATTCCTTATACTGGTACTTTTGCAAATTTTTCAACAGGTAGAGTTTATGATCAAATTAGACAATCAATTGCATATTCAAATAAAAATGTAAAAATTTGCGCCTCTCATGCCGGAATAACATTGGGGGAAGATGGTGCAACTCATCAAATTTTAGAGGATATTGGTTTAATGAAAATGCTTCCAGGTATGACCGTAATTAACACTTGTGATTTCAATCAAACAAAATCTGCTACGCTGGAAATTTGTAATTTTGATGGACCAGTTTACTTAAGATTCGGTCGACCAAAAGTTGCAAATTTTACAAATCCATCAGATAAATTCCAAATTGGAAAAGGTGTAATGTTAAACAAGGGTAACGATGTGACTATTGTTGCAACTGGTCATTTAGTTTGGGAAGCAATACAGGCTGCAGAGAAATTAGAAAAAAATGGCATAAATGCTGAAATAATTAATATTCATACTATAAAACCACTTGATGAGGATTTAATTCTTAATTCTGTAAATAAAACAGGTTGTATAGTGTCTGCTGAGGAGCATAACATCTTCGGTGGACTCGGTGAGAGTATTGCCAGGCTTCTTACATCTAAAGCTCCATATCCTCAGGAATTTGTTGGGACTAATGACACATTTGGAGAGTCTGGAACTCCTATTGAACTTATGAATAAATATGGACTGAACATGAACTCAATATACGATGCTGTTATCAAGGTAATAAAGAGAAAAGTTTGATGAGAATATTAATTTTATTGTTTTTAATACCCTCCAGCTCAATATTTGCTCAGGGAAACCTGGGAGTAAATTTTGGATTAAATGATGATAATTTTGGATCTATTGAAAATATAAAAACAAAAATTGATGATTACGATCTTGATTTAAAAAATTCAACAGGTTTTCAACTTGGTCTATTTACAGAAATAGACCTAATCACCTTTTATATTAGGCCAGAAATTAATTTAATCTTTTCTAAGTCAAAGAATGGCACTGCTTTTACAAGTGCAAACAATAACACTAATATTTTAAGTGAATCTATTAATATTGCTGAACATACTTACAAGTCAACAGATATTCAGGTTCCAATTATATTTGGATATAAAGTCCTTGGACCAATTAGCATATTTGCTGGTCCTACCTTTAAATACAACCTATCAAACTCTAGTAACTTTGATCTTGAAGAAATCGAAGATAAATATAATTTAAGTCTTTTACTTGGTACTAGAGTAAAAGTTAAATCTTTTAGTGTAGGTTTAAGATACGAGCGGGGGCTTAACAACAATGAGTTATTAATAATAAACGCAAATGGTATTGACATCGATAATGCAAACATAGATACTACAACAAATAAATTATCGCTAAATATATCATATGACATTCCGTATGATCTTTTTAAGAAAAAAGATTAATTATCAGGATCTAAGTAATCTGGGGTTCCATCATTATCAGAATCATCTACGACATTGTCACTATTTTTATCAATTTCGTTGACAGTTAATATACCATCATTGTCATCATCAACGTCATACATATTCCACAAATTATCGCCATCTGTGTCATCTCTAAAAGGTTTTCCGTCGCCATCTATATCTTCATCTATTGAAAGTATGCCATCATTGTCATGATCAGTTGGTGTGTAAGTCATTAATTTTACTGAAAAAATTAGTGGGGAATATTCTGGGATCCCTGCGGTAGTATTCTCAAAATAAGCTATTCCAGAGGGAATAAAAAATATACCTACTCCAAAAGAATTATAGGAAATTGTACCATCTGAATTTTCAGAAAAGTTTCCAGTTTTGAGCTCTGATATACCCTCTCTAAATCCTTCTAAAGAAACAGCAAGGTCAAACCAGATAGGAAATTTTCTTTTATCAAAAACATATCCATCTGTTAAAAGTCCACGATATGAAATATAAACAGAGTCTGCCACAGATGGTTTTTCATTTAGTCCTTCTCTAGCTATTATATAATATAAATTATGACTAACATTTTCACCATTTGAGTCAATCACGTCAATAGTCTTAACATTAGATAGTTCGTACAATGATTTCTTGGTTGAATTTGAATCAGTTAGAGTATCAATTTTAACATCAATATTAGCTTGATTATTAAAATCATCATAATTAAATGTATGAGTTCTTAAGTAGTCCTCAATAAGTTGATGATCAACATTAACTTGGTCACTATATTCTCTTATAACATACTCTGGATCGTCATCATCTTTTTTACAATGAGTTAATATCAAGAACAAAGGAATAAGAAAAAGTAGTTTTTTCTTCATAATTTAGTGTGAATATACAACATTACTTTATTAATGTAATATTGTATTTAATATGAAAAAAGATAATTATAAAAATATTATTTTGGATCATCATGATGTTGAAAACAAGATAAAGAGAATTAGTCTTGAAATTCTTGAGGATAACATTGATCAAAAGAAACTTATTTTTTTTGGGGTATCTAAAAATGGAAAAATTATTGCAAAAAAAATTATCAATTTAATTAGTGAACACTCGGAAATTGATTTTGAAATGGTTGGTGTTGAAATTGATTTATATTCATTAAATCATTTGAAGTTTGAAAAGGATTTTACTGTAAATAGTAAATCAGTAATAATTGTAAGCGATGTATCCCAATCTGCAAAGACTCTACAACTTATAATAAGTGGACTAATGTCACTAGACCCTTTTAAGATTAAGACAGCTGTGATGATTAATAGAGATCATTCTTTATTTCCAGTTAAAATTGATTTTTCAGGACTGAACTTGTCTACGTCTGTAAATGAGCATGTTGATGTAAAAGTCAATAAAAATGAAGAATTTACAGTTTATTTAAACTAGTTCACTAATCAACTTTACAATGTTACTTAATTCTAAATCATCAGTTTTGATTTTAATATCTGATTTTTCATAGTAGAAGCTTCTTTCAAATAAATGCTTTGTTATGAAATCTCTTAATTCCTGATCATTTTTTAAATGTAAAATTAGCGGTCGTTTGGTAATAGAATTTTTTAATCTTTCAACTAATGTATTAACATTTGCTTTCAGATATATGGATAATGAATCAGGAGTATCTTGAATTAAATTTAGATTATTTTTAAAACAGGGAGTTCCTCCTCCAGTTGAAATTATTTTTTTTTCGTTTTTAGATGATAACTGATCAAGATATTTATTCTCAATTTTTCTAAAATAAACTTCATTTTTTTGATTAAATATATCAGAAACTTTTTTGCCCTCTTTAGTCTCTATATAACTATCCAAATCATAAAACTTATAATTAATTTTTTTTGATAAGGATTTACCAATTAAAGTCTTACCTGCTCCCATGTAACCAGTTAAAAAAATTGTCTTAATAGTTTTATTCATATTAACAAATTTATAATAAAAAACATCATTGAATAATCAATATTTCAATGTATATTTGACATCTTTTTCAGACCTGGTAGCTCAGTTGGTAGAGCATCTCCCTTTTAAGGAGAGGGTCCTGGGTTCGAGCCCCAGCCAGGTCACTACCCTATTTTTAGCCTACGTGGTGAAATTGGTATACACGCTACCTTGAGGGGGTAGTGAGATTATTCTCGTGCTGGTTCGAGTCCAGTCGTAGGCACATTTTCCTTCCAAATAAATTATCACTTAATTATTTTTTGATCTAAATTTATAATTAAAAGTTTTTTTAATTTTATATAGTCTTTACATATGAAGAATCTTTATGTAATTATTTTTTTACTCTGTTTTTATACACAAGCTCAGGATGATAATTTTGAAGATTATAATCAGCTCATTTCTAAAATTGATTATAATATAGAAATGATTGCAATTGAAGGCGGTATATTTAAAATGGGTAAAGATGACTCAGGGGATCATGAAACTTCATCTCAAAATATTAAAATAAGTCCATTTTGGATGGCAAAGTATGAAATAACATGGGATATATTTAATCTTTTTTTATCTAGAGAAATTGACTCTCTTCAAGTAAGAAAGAGTTATAAACACGAGATAAATGTCGATGTAGATGCTGTCTCGGGTGCCACTGCCCCGTATGTTGATATGTCTTTTGGTATGGGTGTCGAAGGATATCCCGCAATCTCTATGACTCAATTAACTGCCTCAAAGTTCTGTGAGTGGTTGACAGCAATGACTGGAAATTACTATAGGCTGCCAACCGAAGCTGAATGGGAGTATGCTGCTAGGGCTGGCTCAGATAGTTTATATCATTTTGGAAATTCAATTGATTCATTAACAAAGTATGCTTGGTATGAAAAAAATAGTAATGGAAAATATCAAAGGGTTGGACAAAAGCTTCCTAACAAATTTGGATTACATGATATGCATGGAAATGTTTCTGAGTGGACACTTGATCAGTACATTGAAGATGCATATCTAAATTTAAAGGATACTATAATCAACAACCCTTTCAATAGGCCTACTAGTGAATATCCTAGAGTTGTTAGAGGTGGTTCATGGAAGGATAGTGCTGAAGATTTACAAAGTTATAAAAGAATACCTTCAGAGAAAAGCTGGAAGAGAAGAGACCCACAGTTTCCAAAAAGTAGATGGTGGCATACAAATGCCCAATTTCTTGGTTTTAGAGTAGTTAGACCTTACAATACTCCTAATATTGAGGATATTGAAGCATATTGGATTAAATAATTAATATATTTAGGTTATGAAACGAAGAAATTTTATTAAATTCTCATCTTTGTTATCCTCAGCATTTATTTTACCTGGATACACACTTAAATCCAAAAAGAATATTTATAATGATAAAATTAAATTATCTCTTGTTGGTTGCGGAGGAAGAGGAACTGGTGCAGTTATAAATGCTCTTAATGCTGACGATAATATTGAGCTTATCTCTATGTGTGATGTTTTTGAAGATAAAATTGAGAGTAGTCTCAATAATTTAAAAAATGAGTTTAAAGGAACCTCAAAGATTCGAGTTAAAAATGAAAATTGTTTCACCGGTTTTGACGGTTATAAAAAAACAATCGATAATGCAGATGTAGTTATACTAGCTACACCACCAGGGTTTAGACCTCAGCATTTTGAATATGCAGTTAATTCTTCAAAACATGTTTTTGTCGAAAAACCAGTAGCAACAGATATCTCAGGTATAAAAAGATTTATTGAATCAGCAAAAATAGTTAAGAAAAAAAAATTAAATGTTGTAGTTGGACTACAAAGAAGATATCAGCCAAGTTATATTAATACGTTTAAACAGGTAAAAAGGGGAATGGTAGGTAAGATAACCTCTGGAATTGTAAAATGGAACTCGCGTGGAGTATGGGTAAAGGAAAGAGAAAAAAATCAATCAGAACTCGAATATCAAATGAGAAATTGGTATTATTTTAACTGGCTTTGTGGTGATCATATTGTGGAACAACACATCCATAATATTGATGTAGCAAATTGGTTTATTGGTGATTATCCTATTTCGGCTCAAGGAATGGGGGGCAGAGAAATAAGAAAAGGCAAAAAATATGGTCATATTTTTGATCATCATTACGTCGAATTTAAGTATAAAAATGGCGCAACTATTCATAGTCAGTGTAGACATCAACCTGGCACATTCTACGAAGTAAATGAGAAATTAATAGGCACTAAAGGAATTGTTAATCTTGATGATTCAGGAATAGTAAATATAACTGATCATAAAGGCAACATAATATATGAATACGATCCTATTGATGATAAGTCACCATATCAAATTGAGCATGATTTATTATTTAAATCAATTCGACAAGGTGATCAAATTGATAATTCAGATTATGCAGTAAGATCTAATTTAGCTTCAATAATGGGTAGAATGGCAACCTACACAGGAAAGGTTATAAAATTAAATGATGTTTTAAAGATAAATGATAATTTGGTTCCAAATAATTTAACATGGAATTCAGAACCACCAATTAAGCCAGATATTTATGGTAATTATAAAATTCCAAGGCCTGGTGAATAAATGTTAACTGAAGTGAATTTTAATTAGAGTACTTTTTTATTTTCTTTTAATGAAATTCCTAACTCTAGATAATATCCCTTTTGATTTTGCTGTCTCTAATTTCTTTTTATCCTCAATCAATTCATCAGATTTCTCATCTACTACTGGCTTAACTTTCTCCTCAACCACCGGCTCAGCTTTCTCCTCAACCACTGGCTCAGCTTTCTCCTCAACCACTGGCTCAACTTTCTCCTCAATTGGTTTTTCAATATTTAGATTATCTTTCTCTTTATTTAATTCGACTTCTTTTATCATCTTTTCTTCCATCTCTTTTCCTTTCTTGAAAACAAAAGTTTTTTCAAGACTCCTGTTAAAAAGGTCTGAGTCAAATTCTCCATTTTCTTTTTTTAATTTAAACCATTCACCCCCCTCATAAACTTCTATATCAAGGTTATTAATACTCATTGGACTGAATGTTGCATACCATTCAGTTGGATTCGCTCCTTTTGATTTACCAATCTCAGCCATTTTATCCCATAATAAAGGATTGACCTTAGATTTATGCTTATACTTAGCAAAAGTTACAAATAGAGAATTTAAGTTGGTCACTAGTCTTGCACAACCAATATATTTTTCAAATTCCTCAGGAGTATTTAAATCAAATTCCTTTTTACCATCATTGAACCTTTTAAATGCTGAATATTCCCATTTAGAGTTAGTAGTAAACCAAAGACCTGGTTTTTTTACTTTAAGCATCTTTTCAGTCTGTGAAGTAAGTAATTTACCTGTTTTAAAAATTTCAATAAGGTGTGAAAGTGACGTGTAATGATACAATAAAGTTTTTTCCATAAATCAAAGATATGAATTGATTTACTCTTTTTAGTTATTTTTGTATTATGAAATCAATTTTTGATAAGGTATCAAGTGACTCTAGTAAATTAGTGATAAAAAGATATAGTACATCATTTTATTTCTCAAGTAATCTTCTTTCAAAATCTATTAGACAAGATATTTTTAATATATATGGGTTTGTCAGACTTGCTGATGAAATTGTTGATACATTTCATGAGTTTCCAAAGAAAGAATTACTTAGCGAGTTTGAGAAGGAATTGTGGAGAAGTATAGATAATAAAATAAGTCTAAACCCAATTCTTAATTCGTTTCAGTTTACTGTTAATAAATACTCTATTCCTAAAAATCTTATTAGTTCTTTTTTAGATAGTATGAAAATGGATTTAGAAAAAAAAGAATATGATTCGGTTGAAGAGTATAAAAAGTATATATATGGTTCAGCTGATGTAGTGGGATTAATGTGTCTAAAAGTATTTGTTAACGGATCTGAGAAAAAGTATAATGAACTTAGTCCTTTTGCGATATCATTAGGTTCAGCGTTTCAAAAAGTAAATTTTTTAAGAGACTTGAAAGATGATTCCAAAATTTTAAATAGGGTATATTTTCCAAATGTAGATATGAATAATTTTAATGAAGAGTCAAAAAGAGAGATAATATCTGAAATTGAAGAAGATTTTAAAAATGCCATTAAAGGTATTGTAAGACTTCCAAAAAATTCAAAGTTTGCAGTATACATTGCTTACAGATATTATTTTAAACTATTAAAAAAGTTAAAAAGAATTTCATCTGAAAATATTGTTAAAAAAAGAGTTAGAATTCATAACTTCCAAAAGTTTGTTGTAATTGCGAGATCATATGTTAAATATCAATTAAATCTTATTCAATGGATATAATTATTTGGATTTTTACTCTCATAATAACATTTATTGTAACCGAGTTTACAGCTTGGTTTAACCATAAGTATATTATGCACGGACCACTTTGGATTCTTCATAAAGATCATCACAAAAAAGATCATAAATCATGGTTTGAGAGAAATGATCTTTTCTTTTTTTTCTATGCTTTTTTAAGTGTAAGTTTTGTTATTATGTGGGGACAAGGCTTTTGGCTTGGACTACCAATTGCAATAGGAATAGGGCTTTACGGATTAGCTTATTTTATCGTTCATGATGTTTTTATTCACCAAAGATTTAAATTTTTAAGAAATATTGACAATAAGTATGCTAGAGGTGTAAGAAGAGCACATAAAATTCATCATAAAAATATAAATAAAGATGGCGGAGAGTGTTTTGGAATGCTAATAGTCCCTTGGAAATATTTTAAATAGTTATTCTTTTTTCCAATTATAAGCGAAGTTACAGTAGCTACTATCAGGGTTTACATTGATAAATGTGTCAGTTATTTTTTCTTCCATCCACTTCTTAATTGTCTTAAGTTGTTTTTCAGTGAGAGCAAGCTCTTTAATTTTTACATAATCTTTAGAGAAGTCCGCAACATGCTCGTCAAACCTATTTGAAATTTTTAAAATTTTATATTTTGAGACACTATTGTCAGAGTTATCTAAAAGAGGCATACTCATCTCATTATCATTAAGGTCCTTTACTTGTGAATATAATAATGGATCCATTTTTGTTAACTCAAATCTTGTATCATTGGTAGTTGGATTAATTAGTACTCCCCCATTCAATCTAGTTTGCTTTTCATCTGAGAATCTTAAAGCTGCATCTGCAAAAGTAATTTCACCAGAAGATATTCTATCTCTAATATTATCAATTTTCTCTTTTGCTGATTTTAATTCATCGTCAGAAATTTTTGGAATTAATAAAATATGACGAATGTCAATTTCTTGACCTCTAATATTATCAACAGCTAAGATGTGCCATCCAAATTCAGTTCTAAATGGTTGAGATATTTCACCTTCTCTTAAACTAAAGGCAACATCTCTAAATTCTTTTGCCATCCTAGGTTTCTTCCTATTTAGTGTATACTTTCCACCCTTGCTTCTAGAACCAGGATCTTGCGAATAAAGTAAAGCCTTTGAAGCAAAACTCATTCCACCTTCAAGGATATCCTCTCTAAATAATTTAAGTTGATCAACAATTCTTTGATTTTCTTCTTCAGACACTTTTGGCTCAACAACAATCTGAGCAATTTCTAGCTCAGTACCAAATACTGGTAGATCTATTTTTGGAATAGCTTGAAAAAACTGTCTTACTTCCTCTGGAGTAATCTCTACTTTTTCTACGATTGATTCTTGCATCATCTCAGATAGTCTTTGAGTCTTATTTATTTCAAAAAGTTCGTCTCTAAATGAAAGCTCATCTCTTTTATTATAAAATTCTAATACTTTTTCAATTCCACCGAGCTGTTCTGTAAAATACTCAAGCTGTCTGTCAACATAATCATAAATTTCATTATCTGATAGTTCAAGACTGTCTTGAATTGCATGATGAGCATAAAGTTTATCTTCCATTAGTTTACCTAAAAGCTGACATTTTGAAACACCTCTGGTAGAAAGACCTTGAGATTCCATATCAATTAAAACTTTATCAATATCAGAGTCCAGTATTATAAAATCACCAACTACTGATGATATTCCATCAACTTTAATTTTTTCCTGTGTAAATGAAAACTGAAAAATTAATAAAAATAATAGACTATTTATAAACTTCATATTTCCTTGATTTAAGTGCATCATTTAAAATTTCTTTATTTATACTCTTAAGAATTTCTAATTTTCTTTGATTTATAATTGTTGACTTAATTCTATCATAAAGATAAGATTTTGGTGGAATATTTCCTGATTTTAACATGTCATCAATTATAAAAAAATTAGTATAGTTAAACTCATCTACAGTAAATAGTCTATCTTTTATGAAATATTTAGACTTATTATTTTGATTTATAAAATTGATTGAAGCAATGACATCTCTTTCAGTAAACCAAATTGAATCGTCAAGTTTTAGATCTGCAAATTGAAAATTTAGTGAATCTAAAAAGTATCTATCTTGTTCACCCATACGTACAATGTATCTTCTTATTCTATTAATATTAATATTATCATCAGGAACCTTTATATATCTGTATTTTACAAGATTTTCATTAAGCTTAAAATTGTTTGAATTCATAGTGTAAAATGAGTCTATTTGCTCATTTGTCACTATAGAATCAATTCTAGAGTTTACTATTAAATCTTTGTAGGAGTTAATATATAGATCAACTCTATAATTATTGATGAGCTCGTCAATTTCAGCTCTTTTAGATTGTGACAAATTAATGATCGATAAATCATATAAAACTTTTTCTTTTGCCCAGGTTTCAATAAAATTTGAAATTTTAATTAAACTGTCATCACTTGATACATAATTAGGTAGATCATCTTCATATAAAAAGTTTTCCCCAGCCCTGGCTACGAGATTATTAGAATCATTATTAGAAAAGTTTGAGCAACTTTCTAAAAAAAGGCATAACAATGTTGTTATAATTAGTCTTTTCAAAGTTATATTTTTGGTGGGCTATAGTTAGGGGCCTCTTTTGTAATTGAAACATTGTGAGGATGACTCTCTCTAATTCCGGAACCAGTAATCTTGACAAATTTTGAAGATTTTTTTAATGAAGGTATATCTTTTGTTCCACAATAACCCATACCAGATCTAAGGCCACCAATAAATTGATGTATACTTTCATTTAGCTGTCCTTTGTATGGTACTCTTCCAACTATCCCCTCAGGTACTAATTTTTTCTTATCTGATTTTTCTGATTGAAAATACCTATCCTTACTTCCTTTTTGCATAGCCTCAACAGACCCCATACCTCTGTAAGTCTTAAATTTTCTACCATCATAAATAATAGTTTCTCCAGGTGATTCTTCAGTACCAGCTAAAAGAGATCCAAGCATAACAGAATCAGCTCCTGCTGCAATAGCCTTTGAAATATCTCCGGTATATCTTATACCACCATCAGCAATCAAAGGTATTTTTGAATCTTTTAATGCACTTGATACTTCTAAAACTGCAGATAACTGAGGGTAGCCTACACCTGCAACTACTCTTGTTGTACATATTGAACCTGGACCAATACCAACCTTTATACCATCCGCACCATTATCCTTCAAATAATTTGCTGCATCTGCAGTTGCAATGTTCCCAACTACAATATCAACTCCATTAAATTTGTCCTTTAAGACTTTCAGAACATCTCCCACCTTACTAGAATGGGCATGGGCAGTGTCAACTACAAGTGCATCAACTCCTGATTTAATTAAATGTTCAGCTCTTTTTTTAAAATCTTTATCTGTTCCAATCGCTGCTGCTACCATTAATCTACCAAGTTTATCTTTATTTGAAGTTGGTTTCTCTGAGTGTTTGTTAATATCCCTAAATGTGATAAGACCAATAAGTATTCCTCTTTCATCAACAACTGGTAATTTTTCAATCTTATAAGTTTGAAGAATTTCTTCGGCCTGTGACATAGATGTACCCGCCTTAGCCGTAATTAAATTTTTATTAGTCATAACCTGTGATAATTTTTTTAAGTTATCTTTTTCAAATCTTAAATCCCGATTGGTTACTATTCCAACTAATTTTCCTGTTTTTGAAACAATTGGAATACCTCCAATTTTATACTTTTTCATAGAATTTTTAGCATCAATAACCAATGAATCCGAGTCTAATGTAACAGGATCAATTATCATCCCTGATTCTGCTCTCTTAACTAATCTAACCTCATTTGCTTGATCTTCTATGGACATATTTTTATGGATAACGCCAATACCACCTTCACTGGCAATAGCAATTGCCATTTTACTCTCGGTAACAGTATCCATAGCAGCTGAAACAATTGGAACATTCAAGTTTATGTTCTTACTGAATCTTGTTTGAAGCGAAACATCTGAAGGAAGAATTTTTGAAAAAGCAGGGACAAGAAGAACATCCTCGTAAGTTAACCCCTCTCCAACAAATTTAGATTTTATCATAGCGCAATTAATTATAAACTAATTGCATGCAAATATACAAATTAAAATATACTATGCTAAAGCAGGATTGACATACCTATTAAAACAAAAATAAATGACTTTAAATAAACTATTTTTTTATTATTAGCATCAACATTTAATATTGAGATTAATCTATTAGATGTAAGTGAAACCATTGCAAATATTATTAATGCTTGTAATATAAATATAGCTCCAAGAATAATAAATTGATATGATGTAGAAATAGTATCTGAAAAAAGAAAATTGGGGAAATATGCCAAAAAGAAAATTAGCACTTTTGGGTTTATTAGATTCATAAAAACTCCTCTTAAATAAAAGTTTTCTTTCTGTCTAACATTTATTGCCCTATTTTTTTTAAATTCTTGAAAAGCTAAATAAAATAGATAAGCAGACCCAAAGTATTTGAAGAATATAATTACATTATTATTTTGCTCAATAATAGCTGACAACCCAAATGCTAATACTAGAGTGTGGACAATTAGACCAGAACATAACCCAAATGCAACTAAAAGTCCTGATCTTCTATCTTCAAGGCTCTGATTAATAACAAATAAGATATCTGGACCAGGCATCATGGTGAGTGCTAATGATGATATAAAAAACAATAATATTTGATCCATTCGTTGAATTTAATTATTATTTATATTTGAGGCCAAAATACTTCGAATGAATAATATTGCCCAAGAACTTGAACCATTAAAAGATAAACTTAGAAATCACTCTTTATACAATAATATTAAAGATGTTGAAGATCTAAAAATTTTCTCAAGTGCACATGTTTATGCAGTATGGGATTTCATGTCTCTTTTGAAGTTTCTTCAAATTAAATTAACCTCAACTTCACTTCCATGGTTCCCAAGCGAAAATAACACTACAGCAAAATTAATTAATGAAATTGTTGCAGGAGAAGAAACAGATGAAGACCAAAATGCTAACCCAATGTCTCATTTTGAAATGTATATAAACTCAATTCAAGAATTTGGGCTTGACACTGATGAAATTCTAAATAATATCAACTCACTAAATAAACTCGAGTCAATTGAAGAGGATATTGACAAATTAGATATTAAAGAATACGTAAAGAATTTTTTAAAATTTACATTCTCCGTAATTAAAAGAGGTAATATTCATGAAGTTGCTTCAGTATTTACATTTGGTAGAGAGGATTTGATTCCTGATATGTTTATCCCATTGATTGAAGGAATAAATGCTAAAAATAATGACTTAAACAAATTAATTTATTACTTTAAAAGACATATTGAGGTAGATGGTGATATGCATGGACCAATGTCAATGGAAATGTTGTCTTATTTATGTAACAATGACGCCAAGAAGATATCCGAGTCGAGTTCGATATCAAAAGAAGCCCTACTTGCCAGAATATCATTATGGGATGGTATTGAAAATGAAATAAAACAAAGAAAAAATAATTATGAAAAAGTTTAATACTCTACTGTTAATTTTAGCTCTCTCAGTTGGTTGCTCTCAAGAAAATGCTTCTGACAAGTATGCTGAAACAATTACCTCGGAAGAATTATCTGATCTAATCTATGAGTTCTCTTCTGACAAATTTGAAGGGAGAAATACAGGTGAGCCAGGACAAAAGCTGGCAGTTGAATTTATCAGGGACTTCTATAAATCAAATAACATTATAAAAGCAGAAAATACAGAAGATTACTTTCAAAAATTTTTAGTTGACTTTCAGAGCAGACAAGTGACAAGACCTGATAATATAAATGAAGATAATATTGATTGGGTCAAAACAGAGAACGTTGCTGCAATAATTGAAGGAGATACTTACCCAAATGAATATATTGTTCTTACTGCTCATCTTGATCATGTTGGGACTGAAAATGGTGAGATTTTTAATGGAGCAGATGATGATGGGTCCGGATCTATGGCTTTATTAGAGATTGCAGAAGCATTTAAGCTTGCAGAATTAGACGGAAACAGACCAAAAAGATCTATTGTTATTCTTCATGTCTCTGCTGAAGAAAAAGGGCTGCTTGGTTCAAAATATTATTCAGAGAACCCATTGTATCCACTTGATGATACAATTACAAATTTGAATCTTGATATGATTGGAAGAACAGACCCAACTAGAAACTCAAATAATGATGAGTACATATATTTAATAGGAACAGACAGACTTAGTACAATGCTTCATAAAACTTCTGAAGAGGTTAATGATAGAACTGTAAACCTTGAATTAGATTATAGGTTCAATGCATGGGATGATCCTAACAGATTTTATGAAAGAAGTGATCACTGGCACTTTGCAAAAAATAATATACCTGTAATATTTTATTTTAGTGGAACTCATGAAGACTATCACCAACCTTCTGACACTGCTGAGAAGATAAGGTATGACCTACTTACTAAAAGAACAAGATTAATCTTTCACACTGCTTGGGAAATTGCCAATATGGATGAAAAAATAGAAGTTGACCAATATTAGGTTTTTTAGTTTGATTGGAAACTTTTTCACTTGAGAATTAACAATCAAGTACTTTTGAAGATTCTCAGGACTCTTTTTCTCTAAATACATTTCATTAAGGGATGCTTATCTTATCTCCAAGAAATAATGCATTTAGAAATAATCTATTTGTACCATACCACGTTCCTCTGAAATTTGGATTATCAGAGAACATTATTGCTCGACCTTTACCAATTTTAGAAACTAATAATGAAACTGTAGACTTAATTTTTTCATAATTTTTATCAGTAATAAATCCGTCAATTAAAGGATCCTCTGTATATCTTACTACAGACGAATAATTGTTTTTAGAAGGTTTAATCCATATAGTATTATTTTTATATACTGGTAAATTTGCATCTTCTAATCCAAATGCTAATGGATGAGTTAAATCTACATTTGTTCTTAAAATAATTCCACCAATCTGTTCTTTACCTTTATTATTTGTTGCATCAACGTATGGAAGAAATAAATCTTTATTAGGATCATTTTCTGGCTTAAGTATCTCCTCTTTTACAATTTTATTATCAATCAGAAACTTTGAACCTGAACCAATAGAGACTATTGTATTACCTCTGCTAGCCCAATCCTTGATTTTCTGTATTTGAATATCATTAAATTTATAATTACCAGAAACAATTACCATTGATGAGTATTTATCTAATGAGATTCTATCAAAATTTCTAATCGGTATTTTAGAAATAGGCATGCCAACTCTTTGATCTAGAAGATGCCAGACCTCACCAGCTTCATATGCATTTACTCCAGTTCCCACTAGCATCATTGCTTTTTGCTTTTTAATTGGTGATACATATCCACTTCCAAGATCAATACCGCTAGAGCTTAGACCAGATGTAACTGAATAAATATTAACATCAAAATCTTTTTGAATAGATTTAAGTTTTTCAAATAACATATCAGATTCTATATCCTGTATACTAACAGTTATAACAAGTGATCCATTATCAAATGATTCTAATCCATTACTCGTATTAATTCTGAATGGCTTTAAAGCAGTAGAAACCTTGATTTTAGAATTAAGTAAAGAATTAATTACTGCAGGAATATTATAGTCAACTGAATTGATTAAATATGCATAGTTTGACTTATCAAACGAATTAGTATTAAATAAGTCATCTAAATTTTTAATCAAGGTTCCTTCAAAATTCTTAGACGAAGGTACATAGTCAATATCATAAAAATTTGCAACTGACCATGCGGATGCATCATAAAAAACACTATCAATAAACTCTTTATCTGTCTCAAAAATAGATCTTACAACTCTATAATTCTTTTGTTTAGTTGGAACAAAGAAATTGTTTTTATCCCTTTGAACTTTAATATTATGCATCTTCAATTTATTAATAAATGCTTTAGTTTTATTCCTATCCTTACCCATTTCAAATGAGTAGCCTTTAATTCTTTTTTTGTCAGCTTCTGTGAGCGCAGATGGAAAAAAATTTTGTTGATATTTTTTTAATTCATCCTTCATTGCAACCGAAGCCTTAATTGTATTCATGCTTGAAACATATTGATTTAATATTGTAAAAGGAAAAGTTAACTTACCAAATTGGTTTTCTTGTAGATGACCTCTTGAACTGGCTTGTTCAAACAACATTCCAATACCACCCATAAGATCAGCGTATGATGAACTGTAGCCAGGATATGTCTTATCGAATAACTCTTTTGTAAAATATAGTGAACCTATTTCATCAAGACCTTTCGAAAAATATTGACCAAAAAGTGACCAAAAATATTCATTTTCTTGAGGAATTATTGGATCTTTAATTGCATAAGACTTCCACGGAACAAACATAAATGTACTATTAGTACCCATTTCGTGGAAATCCACAGTTACATTTGGATACCAACTATGATGAAAATTTAGCTTTCCTCTAGTCTCCGGATGGATACCAAATAATAAATCTCTATTTAAGTCAAACCAATAGTGGTTGACTCTACCTCCCGGCCAATACTCATTGTGTTCTGCATCTTGAGGATCATCTACCAATGGTGAAGCTTTATAACTATTCACCCACTGAGTATGTCTATCTCTTCCATCTGGATTTGAAACGGGGTCTATAAGCACTATAGAGTTTTCTAAATAATTTTTAATTACTTCTGTTTTTGAACTAACTAATGTATAAGCTGTTAGCATTGCAGCTTCTGATGTTGAAGGTTCATTTCCATGTATACTATATGAAAGATTAATTATAACAGGAAACTTTTTAGGCTTTTCAGAACTATTATAATTTTCATTATCAGGGTCTATATAAGATATATGTTCATTCCTAATGTTTTCTATATTTTGAATTTTCTCTGGTGAACTAATGATTAAGTATATTAACTTTCTTCCTTCATAAGATGTTGCAAAAGAGAACATATCAGCTTTATCTGAAACGTCAGACAAATATTCCATATATGAAACAATTAAATCGTGCCTGGTATGCATTTCACCGATAGGGTATCCTAAAAATTCTTCTGGTGATTTAATATTTTCATCAAATGGAGCATATTTTTCAAAATAATAATCTTGAGAAAACAATGAACCTATAAATAGTAAGTATAATAATAGAATCTTTTTCATATCAGTAAAGTTAAAGAAAAAACCCCTATTTTAGTCTCACTAATATTTGTATAAATTTAACTCTGAATAACCTAAATATAATTATATGAACCTAATGCTAACAGCTAGTTGTAATGATGCAGATGATTTTAAAATAAATGGGTATGAAAATTTAAAATCTGAGTTTTCTGACTGGTGTGATTCTTCAAAATGTATTTTTTGTAAAATTGATAATCAAAATGTCCTAGAACTTTTTTTTGATGTAAACCCATTAAAGCTTAAAGAATGGTTAGCTAAGCCATCCACTCAGCAAATCTTTAAAGAACATAATTTTGTTCCAACAAGATATTCTTTTGAACCTTTATCAATGTAATTTTCTATTTAATAGTAAAGAAAAAACCCCTCATTAGCTGAAGGGCTTATTTTAAAAGTGTAATGTAACGGTTAACTTGGGTGGAAGACCGGATTCGAACCGGCGACCTCCTGAACCACAATCAGGCGTTCTAACCAACTGAACTACAACCACCATTTAGGTGGCAAAAATAGAGTTTTTGAAAATTATATTAAAGGAAATTTGAAAAAATTAAAGTAAATCAAAGATATTATTTACTGCAATATTTTTTCTTGACTGAAAAGCTTCAGCATACTCTTTGTCAATTAGCCTGCCATAGTTTTTAGCTCTATATTTTATACTCTCGATGAAGTTTTCTGAATTAATCTTTGTAGACTTTGAATTTGAGTCTTTAAGAACTTGACTTTGAAAAGCCAAAATAGCTTCTTTCTTAACTTCAATAAACTCTGATATATCAATTAGGACATCAGGCTTAAAATCATTCCATTGCTGATAGTTTAAGTTTATCCTTGGCCTCCAAGGTTCTTGGACCTTATCGTCATGTTTGGTTTCTAATTTTGAAAGACCACTCAAAAAAGCTGCTTCATAAATTAAATCAGAAGCTTTACCATGATCAGAGTGTCTATCAATTTGAGTTGGGGAAAGGATAATATCAGGCCTAAATTGTCTTATTACTTTGATGATTTCAATTTGGTTTTCTTTATTATTAAAAATAAATCCATCTTGAAAACCAAGATTAATTCTAAACTTTGCACCAATTATTTTAGATGCAGAGTTAGCTTCTTTATCTCTTAACTCTGGAGTACCGTTAGTACCTAATTCTCCCCTTGTAAGATCAATAATACCTACGGTTTTACCTGATGCAGTTGATTTAGCGATCGTACCACCACATCCCATTTCAACATCGTCAGGATGAGCACCAAATGCTAAAATATCTGTTTTCATTTAATAGATGAATTTATTGCTTGAACAAGATCTTCATAAAGGTCTTCATGCGATTCAATACCTGCCGATAATCTAATGAGTTTATCCCCTATTCCCTGAATATCTCTTTCCTGTTGAGTCATAAGCCCATGAGATGTTTTCATTGGGAAGTTAACAGTTGTCTCAACACCAGCTAGACTCATCCCTGGTTTGATTATATTAAGAGATTTTAGAAAAGTGTAAACATCGATATTCTCGTTCAGGTCAAAAGACATCATAGCACCAAAATCATTCATTTGTTCCTTTGCAATTGAATGAGATGGATGAGACTGTAAACCTGGATAATAAACTTTTGAAATATTTTTATGATCGTCTAACATTTTAGCTAGTATTTTAGCATTTTCGGTTTGCTGTTTAACTCTAACTAAGAGAGTTTTCATACTCCTCTCCAATAGCCATACTGTATAATCACTAAGATTTCCACCAAAGTTTTTTGCTGAATTGAGAATATTTTCAATTTTTTCTTCAGTACTAATTACAGCACCTGCGGAGATATCACTATGACCACCAAGATATTTAGTTGCACTATGAATAACTATATCAATTCCATGATCAATTGGATTTTGATTAACAGGGCTTGCAAAGGTATTATCAATCATAGTCCAAATACCATTTTTTTTCGCTATTGAAGACACTGATTTTAAATCAACTATCTTAAGAAGAGGATTACTCGGAGTCTCAATATAAATTCCAACGGTATTTTTTTTAATTTGAGCAGAAAAGTCTTCAGGGTTTAGACCTCCAGTGAACGAATATTGGATTCCAAATTTATCAAATTCAGTTTGAATGAAATTTCTTGTACCTCCATATAAATCATTTTGAAAAATAATGTGATCACCAGTTTTGACATTTGACATTATTGATGTACTGATAGCAGCCATACCAGACGTAAAAATAAGTGCTTTCTCCCCATTTTCGAGTGAGGCAATTTTTTTTGATAAAAACTCTTGATTTGGTGTATTAAAATACCTTGGGTATGGTTTCTTTTCTGAATCTCCGCCAAACCAAGGATAAGTAGTTGACATGAATAAAGGTGATACTATTCCCTGATACATAGTATCCTTAATTTCACCTTCATGAACGCATCTAGTAGAGAATTTATTCTTATTGGCCATCAGTTATCCAAGATACAATTTCTTGGGAATCTGGTCTAGTCCTTGGAGAAATAATTTTTTCAATTTTACCATCTGTATTTATAAGATATTTCTGAAAATTCCAAGTGACACGAGAATCTTTAAATTTATTTTTTGATTTCTGCGTTAAGAATTGATATATAGGATGTTTTTTTGAACCTTTAACTGTAATTTTACTCATCATTGGAAAGGTTACTCCATAATTCTCCTCACAAAATTCAATAATATCTTCATTATTACCCGGTTCCTGCCAAAGAAAGTCGTTGGACGGAAAACCGACAATCATAAAATTAAAGTCTTTGTATTGAGAGTAAAGTTCTTGAAGAGCTTCATACTGATAAGTTAGACCACATTTTGAAGCCGTATTAACTATCATAATCTTTTTGCCTTTAAGTTTAGAAAAGTCGAAGATATTTCCATAAATATCAGCTACCTTAAATTGATGTATAGAATTATCCACAGAAGTTTGTGCACTTAAAGTTAAACTCATAGTTAAAAGAATTGAAGTTAATAAAAGTCTCAACATAACAATGCAAATATACTTTTATAACCCAAGGAAGATTCACAAATAATTGTTAAATAGAATTAACTATTTCTTTGAAAAGATCATACTTAGTGGAAGCACCGCCAACTAGAACTCCGTCAACGTTGTCTGAAGCTAAAATTTCTTTACAATTTGATGGGTTTACACTACCACCATAAAGTATTGGGATATTTAAACCTAATTTAGACAACTTTGATTTAACATCTGAATGAATTTCGTTAATATGACCTATTGAAGCAGTTTCACCAGTTCCTATAGCCCAAATAGGCTCGTATGCTAGAATAATTTCAAAATCATCATTTAATGTATTAAAAGGTATTTGTTTAATCTCTTCAAAACAGAGAACAAACGGAAAACCAATTGGTATAATTTCTAAAAGAATACTTTGTGGATTTTTCTCTCTTATCCTTGTCTCTGAATGAGCAACTAAAGACCTATTAATATTAATTTCCTTGAGATTTTTTAGTGTAATTCCTCCAGTATCTGATTTTGATTCAGCAGAAGTTAAATTTTGAGATATAACTTCAATATTTGTAGTGCTTAAAATTTGATTTACTTCATTTAAATAAAGATGGTTAGGAGATACCATAACTCTAGTTCTATCTTTGGTAACAAGTTCTGATAATGAGTGAGCAAGGGAAACTGATTCTTTGTGACCTAAATAGTTTTTCCAATTACCAATTATAATTTTTTGTTTCATTTTTTATTCTTTTAGTAAAATTTGAGCAAAAACTGAATAATTTAAGATATCCTGAAAATTTGCATCAATTCCCTCACTTACATTAGTCTTTCCGTCATTCTTTAATATACTTTTCATTCTATATATTTTTTGTATAATTAAATCTGTAAGACTTACAATTTCCATTTCTCTCCAAGCTTCTCCATAGTCATGATTTTTATTTAGCATTAATTCGAAAGTTTCGTTCACATTCTTATCATAAAGTTTAATTATTTCATCTGCATCTAAATCTGGCTCATCCACAATACCTTTTTCAATTTGAATAAGCGCCATGATAGAGTAATTAATAATTCCATAAAACTCAGCAATTTGATCCTCGTCAATTTTATTAGCAATATTATTTTGAAGATTTCTAATTCTTTGAGCTTTAATATTAATCTGATCGACCAATGAAATTATTCTTAAAACTCTCCATGATGATCCATAATCAGCATTTTTATGAATAAAAATCTCCCTTGATTTACTTATTACATTATGATATTGTTCCTTTGTATCTTCCATATTAGATTTTAATATAAATTTGGAAAAGTAGTTAAAAGTATGACATTAAATTGTAACGGAAAAATCCTTGATTTACATACAAAAAAAATTATGGGAATTATAAATCTATCCCAAGATTCTTTTTATGACGGAGGAAAATATGATTCAATTGACAAGGTAAATGCTCAAATTTCCAATTTGATTTCAAATGGAGCTGAAATAATTGATATTGGGGCTGCTAGCTCAAAGCCAGGATCTAAATTGATAGATCCAAAAAAAGAACTTGATATAGTATCAGATTATATAATTGAGCTACCTAATAATTTTAGAAATATTCATTTATCAATTGACACTTATAACTCAAATGTAGCCGAATTTGCCTTATCAAGAGGTTTCTCAATAGTTAATGATATAAGCGCAGGGAGATATGATTCAAATATTTTTAACGTCGTTAAAGATTATAATTCAGGATATATATTAATGCACATGCTGGGTGATCCAGAAAATATGCAGGAAAATCCAGAATATGATAATGTCATCAAATCGATTCAAATATTTTTAAAAACTAAAATTCAAAAACTTCAAGAATCAGGTTTTAATAATATCATAATAGATCCAGGATTTGGATTTGGTAAATCTATTGATGATAATTTCAAAATATTAAAAGAACTAGAGTCATTCCAGTCTCTTAATAAACCGATAATAGTTGGTTTATCCAGAAAATCTATGATATATAAGACTCTAAGTATTACTCCCGAAGAATCTTTAAATGGTACTACTGCACTGAACATTTTAGCATTAGAAAGAGGAGCAAATATTTTAAGAGTTCATGATGCAAAAGAGGCATTACAATGCATAAATCTTTTAAAAAAATTAAACTAATTCTTCGACAAATTGTTCTTCATATAGTTTTTTGAACTTTCCGTTGGAAATACTTAAAAGCTGTTTATGATTTCCAGACTCTAATATTTTTCCATTTTCCATGTAGATAATTTTATCTGCTGATTCGATTGTTGAAAGTCTATGAGCAATTATAATTGATGTTTTATCCTTTGTTATTTTTTTT
This sequence comes from uncultured Bacteroidota bacterium, assembly GCA_902622595.1. Taxonomy (GTDB): domain Bacteria; phylum Bacteroidota; class Bacteroidia; order Flavobacteriales; family Flavobacteriaceae; genus Marisimplicoccus. The sequence goes on along the minus strand of CACNQM010000003.1, from coordinate 123,967 downwards.
GTAGCATTTTTTAACAATTCTTCTGAATAAGAATCAATTGATGAAGTTGCCTCATCAAGAATTAAAATATCAGGATTGTTAACCAACACACGAAGAAAAGCTATTAACTGCTTTTGACCTACAGAAAGTGTAGCACCCCTCTCACTTACATTAAAACTGTATCCCCCAGGAAGAGAATTAATAAAGTCATGGATCTCAAGTTCTTTTGCAGCATTCTCAACATTTTCTATCGTTATGTCTTTATTATACAGAGTAATATTATTAAAAATAGTATCAGCAAAAAGAAAAACATCTTGAAGAATTACACCAATTTTACTTCTAACAGTTTCAAGAGAATAATGATTAATATCTTTTCCATCAATTAATATATTACCGGTATCTACCTCATAGAATTTAGTTATTAAATTTGTTATAGTAGTCTTTCCACTTCCAGTTGGACCTACAATAGCAAAAGATTCCCCAGGATTAATTTTAAATGAGATATTATTTAAGACTTGTTGATTATCTAGATAAGAAAAGTTAACATTATTAAATTCAATTAAACCTTTTAATGATATGTCTTTCAGCCTTCCATTATCACTTATTTGCTGATCATTTTCAAGAATATTAAAAATTCTTTCTGTAGAAACCATTCCCATTTGAAGAGTATTAAATCTATCAGCTATTTGTCTCAATGGTCGAAATAGCAGTCCAGACATAGAAATAAAAAGAAATAAGGTACCTAAGGATATGTTTTCACCATTTAGATTGTTATAACCACCATACCAAACAAGAAGTCCAATACAAATTGATGTAGAAATTTCGGCAATCGGAAAGAAAATAGAATTGATCCACACAGTTCGCAACCAAGCATCTCTGTGTTTAATATTTATTTTTTTGAAATTATTAATTTCAACTTTTTCACGATTAAAAATTTGAACAATTTTTATTCCACTTATTCTTTCTTGTACAAATGAGTTCAGATTTGCAACTTCTCTTCTGACTTTCTCAAAGGCTACTTTCATTGTTTTTTGAAATATTCTTGTAGCAATAATTAAAAGGGGAAATATGGATATAACAACTAGTGTTAGCTCTAGACTAATTATAGTCATAACAGTAAGAACAGTGATCATCTTTAATATATCAGCTATAATTGTAAATAAACCCTGGGAGAAAATACTTGCAATAGTTTCTATATCATTTACAGTTCTTGTAACAAGTCTACCAACAGCATTTTTATCAAAAAAAGACATCTTAAATTTGATAATTTTTTTAAAAACACTTACTCTTAAATCTTTGATTACTTTTTGTCCCAACCAGTTTGCGTAGAAAGTAAACAAGTACATAAAAATCACTTCAAAAAAAAGTACCAATATCATAAGTAGTATTATTGACTGCATCCCCTCAAAATTCTTTACAAGAATGTAATCATCTACAACTACCTTCAATAGATAAGGGGTTAAAGTTGAAAAAAGAGAAATAAGAATAGCTGTAAACATTACACCGTAAAATGTATTGTTATATGGCTTGACAAAAACTAAAAGTTTTGAAAATAATTTAACATCAAATATTTTACCTTTTACTTTCTCCAACTTGTCTCAAAAATTTTTTTATAATTAATACTAGTTAAAAATAAGCCAGATGCAGGAACAGAATACCCTGCTCTCCTTCTATCCTCAGAATCTAAGATAATTTGAAAATCCTTATCAGTTATTTTTTGTGTTCCAATTTCAATCATTGTTCCAACAATAGATCTAACCATATTTCTTAAAAATCTGTTAGCCCTTATAGAAAACTTATAACCTTTCTCCGATATTTTCCATTCTGCGAATTGAATATCACAATCATAGGTTTTTACATCTGTATTAGATTTTGAAAAACACTTAAAATTTTTATGTTTAATCAATCTTTGACAACTTTTATTCATTTTATCTATATCTAATTTATCTCTAAAAAAATATGAAAACTTAAAATTAAAAGGATCTTTCTTAGAGCTTATATAGTACTCATAGGTTCTGTTAAGTGCATCAAACCTTGCATGTGAGTCTTTATTTACTAAAGACAAACATTCAAGACATATATCTTTTGGAATCATCATATTTAAAGATCTACAGAAATTAGATTTATCAAAATCATGATCCATATCAAAATGTGCAAACATTTGTTTAGCATGAACTCCTGCGTCTGTTCTTCCTGCTAATATTAAATTAATATTTGATCCGCTATACTTTGCGATATTAGTTTCCAATATTTCCTGAATAGTTGAAGAGTTAGGCTGTTTTTGAATTCCATGATAGTTTGAACCATCATAGGAAAACTCAATAAAATACCTTGTCATAAGCAGTTAATTAAGATATTTGATGAATTTAAAAATAAATTTGTAAATTTGAGTAACTATTTCTCCTAGGAAGTACATTTCTATTAACATTTCAAACAAAATTTCCACTAAATATGTATGATATTAAAATGCTTAAAGCTAAAAAACTAGCTGAGCTTATTGAAATTGCAGAACAAATTGGTTTAAAAGATACGAAAGGCATGAAAAAACAAGATTTAATTGATGCTATTACAAAAAATCCTGATCAAGAAACAAGTTCTGTTGACACAAAACCTCAATTCGAAGAAAATAAACAAAACAACTTCGAAAAAAGACCAAGAAATGGATCTAATAAAGGTCATCATAATAAAAACTTTTCAAATAAAAAAGAAGACAACTTTAATAAAGATAATAGGAGGAAATATAAAGAACCAGATTTTGAGTTTGACGGAATTATTGAATCTGAAGGTGTTCTTGAGATAATGCAAGATGGATATGGATTTTTAAGATCCTCAGATTATAACTACCTATCTTCCCCAGATGATATATATGTTTCTCAATCTCAAATAAAGCTTTTTGGTCTCAAAACAGGGGATACCGTTCATGGAACAGTTAGACCTCCTAAAGATGGCGAAAAGTATTTTCCTTTAATAAAAGTGAATAAAATAAATGGACTGAATCCTGAGGTGGTTAGAGATAGAGTTTCGTTTGAGCATTTAACACCATTATTCCCAGAGGAAAAATTTAATATTTCATCAAAAGAAAGTACAATTTCTACAAGGATTATAGACCTTTTCTCTCCAATTGGAAAAGGGCAAAGGGGAATGATAGTATCACAACCAAAAACTGGTAAAACCATGCTTTTAAAAGATGTGGCAAATGCTATTGCTGCAAATCATCCAGAAGTATTTCAAATTATTTTACTTATAGATGAGAGACCAGAGGAAGTTACTGACATGCAAAGGAATGTAAAAGGTGAAGTTGTAGCATCAACATTTGACGAGCCTGCTGACAGACATGTTAGAGTTGCAAATATAGTTCTTGAAAAAGCTAAAAGACTTGTAGAGTGTGGTCATGATGTCGTAATTCTTCTAGATTCAATTACAAGGTTAGCAAGAGCATATAATACTGTTCAACCCGCCTCAGGTAAGATATTAAGTGGTGGTGTTGATGCAAACGCGCTTCATAAACCAAAGAGATTCTTTGGTGCTGCCAGAAATATTGAAAATGGTGGTTCACTTTCGATAATATCAACTGCTTTAACAGAAACTGGTTCAAAAATGGATGAAGTAATTTTTGAAGAGTTTAAAGGAACTGGAAACATGGAGCTTCAGTTAGACAGAAGGATTTCAAACAGAAGAATTTTCCCAGCAATTGATCTTGTTTCATCAAGTACAAGACGAGATGACCTTCTTTTAGATGAAAACACAATTCAGAGGATGTGGATAATGAGGAAATATCTTGCAGATATGAACCCTGTAGAGGCTATGGAATTTATCAATGATAGATTCAAAAAAACCAAAAATAATGAAGAGTTTCTTATTTCAATGAACTCTTGATTACTTCAGCTTACTTAATTTAGATTTAAGATTTGAAGCTTTATTTCTGTGAATTACATTCTTCTTTGCCAACTTATCAATTAAAGAAACAACACCAGGATAAAGCTTAGCAGCTTCTTTTTTCGATTTAGCATCTTTCAATTTTTTGATAGCATTTCTTGTAGTCTTATGCTGAAGTTTATTCAAAGACTTTTTAGTTTCATCAGAACGAATTCTTTTTAAAGCAGACTTATGATTTGCCATAATTTTTATTTTGTAGCCCGTAGGGGAATCGAACCCCTCTTTCCAGGATGAAAACCTGAGGTCCTAACCGATAGACGAACGGGCCAATCAGGGTGCAAATTTAATTTAAATTTTAATATATCAATAAGATTTTGAAAATATTACTTTATAGCGAGCAGGTTCACCAGAATAGATACATTTAACTCCTCTATTGTTAAAGTCATCAGGGATACATCTTATAGTTGCTTTTGTTTCTGATTTTATCGCTTCCTCAGTTGCGCTGGTTCCATCCCAACCTGCAATTATAAATCCACTTTGAGAAGAAATCAATTCTTTAAACTCATCATATGAACTGGCCTCATGAGTATGATTTTTTAATCTTTTTTTAGACTTTAGTATCATTTCCTTTTGGATTTTATTTATAGATGATTCTACAATAGATGTTAATTCAGAAAACTTAGCAGAAACTTTCTCAAGATTATATCTGAAGAAAATATCAAACTCATCTTTTTCAGCTTCCTTTTCTCCTATAACTATTCTCATTGGAATTCCTTTAACCTCTGAATCATTTAGTTTAAAGCCAAGGCTTATATTCTCTCTATCATCAATCTTAACTCTTACTCCTGTCTTTTTAATTGAATTATATAAAACATTTGTCTTATTTAATATTTTTTCAGAACTTTGCTCAGACTTAATTAAAGGAATAATAATTATTTGAGTTGGTGCAAGTAATGGAGGAAGAATTAGACCATTATCGTCGCTGTGCGACATAATTAGAGCACCCATTAATCTAGTCGAAACACCCCAAGAAGTAGCCCAGACATATTCTAGTTTTCCCGATTTATCTGCAAACTTAACATCAAAAGCCTTAGCAAAGTTTTGACCAAGAAAATGAGATGTACCAGCCTGCAAGGCTTTTCCATCTTGCATTAATGCTTCAATACAAAGAGTTTCTTCAGCACCAGCAAATCTTTCTGACTCAGATTTTGATCCTTGAATAACTGGCATAGCCATATATTTCTCTGCGAATTCAGAATAAATATTGTTAATCAATTTTGTTTCCTTCAAAGCTTCCTCTTTTGTTGCATGTGCAGTATGACCCTCTTGCCATAAAAACTCAGCAGTTCTAAGAAAGAGTCTAGTTCTCATTTCCCATCTGACAACATTAGACCATTGATTAATGAGTATGGGTAAGTCTCTGTATGATTGTATCCATCTTTTATATGTATTCCATATAATTGCCTCACTAGTTGGTCTAACAATAAGCTCTTCTTCAAGTTTAGAATCTGGGTCAACTGTAAGTTTACCTTTTTTATCAGAATCATTTTTCAGTCTGTAATGTGTAACTACAGCACACTCCTTAGCAAAACCTTCTGCATTTTTTTCTTCAGCCTCGAATAGTGATTTTGGAACAAATAGAGGAAAATAAGCATTTTCATGGCCTGTCTCCTTGAACATACTATCAAGCTGAGATTTCATTAATTCCCAAATTGCAAAACCATAAGGCTTGATAACCATGCAACCTCTCACATCAGAAGATTCAGCTAAACCTGCCTCAGAGACAATATCATTATACCATTTTGAATAGTCAATATTTCTAGGAGTTATTTTTTTTCCCATTGATTAAATCTTATCAACAATTATTGTAAAAAGTGGCACAATTATTGTTACTATTTAAGTAGTATAAAAGTAGTAATTTACATTTAAAATATTATTTATAAATTTAGTTTGATGAAAAAAATTTCAGGTTTATTAATCTTATCTATGTTATTAGTCCTATTCATAGGTTGTAATGCATACCAACTAGCATCATATTATGGAGACAACGATGGCATTTACGTGTCCAGTGAAAGAGGTATTGATTACGAGGTTGTGTTTAGTGAATATTTACAAGAACCGACAGATTCTTATTCTTCAAGTGAAAATATCTCACAATATCTTCCTTGGGGAGCTAATCCTGAGTCAACCGAAATTGTAAACAATTTTTTCCCTAGTTATGGAAGATACTATTATGACCCATTTTATTTTAACATGGGATTCAACCCTTACCTTGGTTATGGTGGTTATGGTTTTGGACCATCATTTTATCATAATCTTTTTGGGTATGAAATGGGTTATCCATTTTACGGACATTATAGTTTTTATTTTTCACCTTTTGCTACTTCACCAGGAAGTTATTATTGGTATATGACTAGATACAGAAGGTACTTACCGTGGTATTACGGTGGTATGTATGACTCAATTGTAAATAAATACCAGTATAGTAATGAAAATTCTAATACATCCAGACCAAGCTTTAGCAATTCTGCTTCAAGGAGAGGTGAAAGAATCTCATCTAATGGAGTTACAAGAGACAGCAATTCTCAACAAACAAGAGCATCTAGTTTGTACCTAAGAAGTGCGATAAACGGAAATTCATATATTACCAGGAATAGACAAAATGTTAATTTTGATGTAGTTGAAAGAAAGGCTGAGGCCTCAAGAAACATTAACAATAACTTAATTGGAGTTTACTCCAATAGAAATTCTGTTTATAATAAAAATAGATCCGTTCCCAACTTAAGTCAAATCAAAAGCGATAATATTAGAAGAGCATATAGCGAAGTAAGATCAATAAACCCAAGTCAAAGAGGAAATTACTATAACAGATCATCTGAATATAATTCACGTTTAACTCCAAATTATTCAAATAGTTCATCTACAAGATATAGATCAAACTCTTCATATTCAAACAATAACTTTTCAAGATCAAGTAATTCAAGGCCTACACAAACTAGTGGATTTAGATCATCTTCTTCAAGGTCAAGCTCAGGTGTAAGTTCAGGTAGCTCAAGAGGAGGATCAAGAGGCGGCAAGATTAATTAAATGCTTAGAAAATATTTCTATCTATACTTTATCTTAAATGTAACATTTTCTAGTTTAGCTCAAACATTCGAAGATGCCTTAAGATATAACTCTTTTATGCATGAGGGATCTGCTAGATATAATTCAATGGGTGGAGCTTTTGGAGCACTTGGAGGTGATTTGAGTGCAATTTCAATTAACCCTGCAGGTTCTTCCGTTTTTACTAATTCCAAAGTTGGATTTAATTTAAACTATAAAAATCTTAAAATATTTAATCAACTTAATAATTATAAATCATCATCCAAAAAAGATTTTTATTCTTATGCTGGCGCAGGCGTAGTTCTTGTTTTTGAAAACAGAAGATCTAAATTTTCAGTTGCCTATAACAACCATATTTTAAGAGATTTTGATAGTTCTTTTATACTTTCTGGAAAAAATAACAATGGGATTGATAATTATTTTCTTTATTACGCAGATGGTGTTCCTACAGAAGACTTGTTAATTTATGATAATGAAACCACTCAAAGTGTTTATAGTTATTTAGGAGAAAATTATGGATTTGCTGATCAACAAGCTTTTCTTGGATATCAAAGCTATATCATTAATGAAGGTGATGACGATTTTGGAAAATATGTCTCCAATGCGCTATATAATAATTTAGATCAAAATTTAGATATATTTAGAACAGGTAATCATTTTAAACATAGTATAAATCTTGGATTCTCTGTAAACAATCATTTATTTACCGGAATAAATATTAATATGCACGAATTATTATTTGAAGAAACAAAAACATTTGAAGAATTTGGTTATGCTAATAATTCTAATGTTCAAAGAGTATTTTTAAAGGAAGACCTAATAGCATTTGGAACTGGATTTTCCTTCCAGGTTGGAAGTATAATTAAGATTAAACAATTAAGGGTTGGATTGTCCTATTCTACCCCAACTATATTGAATATAGAAGAAGAAACTAGCCAAATCATTGAAACAGACATAATTAAAAAAGATGGGTTAACAACATACAATATTGACCCTAACACAATAAATATATATGAAGAGTATGAGCTTAAACTACCTTCAAAATCACTCTTTAGTATTGCATATATTTTTGGCTCTAGAGGTTTATTAAGTTTTGATTATGAGATTACTAAATTTAATAATGCCAAATTTGATGATGGTAATGGAAATGACTCATACTTAAATTCACTTAATTACTCTATAAAAAAAAATATGGCTGGTAATTCTGAATCAATTCGATTTGGAGGAGAATACAGACTTAAAAATTTAAATTTAAGAGCTGGATATTTTTATTATAAAGGACCTGATATAGATTTAAAAAATAAAATTAGTGGAGTTTCTGCAGGAGTAGGAATAAACTATGGCTATGTTGACTTAGATTTAGGTATTAAAAAGTATAATGATTTTATAAAAAATAAGTTATACTCGAGAGGTTTGACTGATATATATGATGTTGATAAGGACTTATATTCTGTTTATGCTTCAATTTCAATTAAACTTTAACTTCCTTTTAACTTGATAATTTCTATCTTTGTATAACTCAAATTTTAAAAAATGAAATTACAAGAATTACTTGATAAAGAAATAGATTCTATTGGTGATAATCACATTGGCTCAGACAATGAAGAAACACCACTAAAGGAAGGGGCATTTAATGTACCTGATAATGAAAAAATAAGCTTTATACAAGAAAAGGTATACGAAATATTAGATATACTCGGTATGGACTTGACTGATGATAGTTTAAGAGGTACTCCAAGAAGGGTTGCTAAAATGTTTGTTAATGAGATTTTTTCTGGATTAAATCCAAAAAATAGGCCTGAAATGTCAACGTTTGAAAATAAATATAATTACGGAGAAATGTTAGTTGAAAAGAACATCACTTTGTATTCTACATGCGAACATCATCTTCTTCCAATCGTTGGTCTAGCTCATGTTGCTTACATTTCAAATGGTAATGTAGTTGGATTATCAAAAATAAATAGAATTGTAAAATATTATGCAGAAAGACCTCAAGTTCAGGAAAGATTAACAATACAAATTGTTAGAGATCTTCAAAAAGTTCTCAATACAGATGATGTTGCTTGTGTGATAGATGCTAAGCACCTTTGTGTTAATTCAAGAGGTATTAAAGATATAAATTCAAGTACTGTAACATCCGAGTTTGGGGGGAAGTTTAAGAAGGATAAATTTAAAAGAGAGTTCTTAGACTACCTAAAACTTGAGTCTGAGCTTAAATGATTCCTAACAATCTATATATATATAATTCACTAACTAGCTCTAAAGAGAAATTTAAACCTTTTCGAAAAAATTCAGTTGGAATGTATGTATGTGGGCCTACAGTTTACAGTGATGTTCACCTTGGTAATTGTAGAACATTCATTTCATTTGATATTATTTTTAGATATCTTCAACATATTGGATATAACGTTAGATATGTGAGGAACATAACTGATGTTGGCCATCTTGAGGACACTGGTGAAGATAAAATATCAAAGAAAGCTAAGATTGAGCAACTCGAACCAATGGAGATTGCTCAAAAATATACAAATAGCTTTAAAGATGTTCTCAAAAAGTTTAATGTATTAAATCCTAGTATTGAACCTGTTGCTTCAGGACACATTACTGAACAAATTTCGATAATAGAAGACCTTTTAGAGAAAAATCTTGCCTACATTTCAAATGGCTCCGTGTATTTTGACATTTCAAAGTATAATGAAATTGACTCTTATGGAAAGTTATCTGGCAGAGACTTAGATAAAATTAAATCTAACTCAAGAAATCTTAACAGTCAAGATGATAAAATTAATGAGTTTGATTTTGCCTTATGGAAAAAAGCTGACAAAAACCACCTTATGAAATGGAATTCTCCTTGGAGTTTGGGTTTTCCTGGATGGCATCTTGAATGTACTGCAATGAGCAATAAATATCTTGGTGATGAATTTGATATTCATGGAGGTGGAATAGACTTAAAGTTTCCTCATCACGATTGTGAAATTGCTCAAGCAGTTGGATATACTGGAAAGCAACCAGCTAAGTTTTGGATTCATACAAATATGTTAACATTGAATAGTAAAAAAATGTCTAAGTCTCTAGATAATAACATTTTACCGGATGAATTGTTCTCGGGCAAAAATGACATTTTCTCAAAATCATACGATCCAAATATTATAAGATTCTTTTTTCTACAAGCTCATTATAGAAATGAACTTGATATTAGTGAGGATGCAATTCAATCATCAGAAAAAGGTTTCAATAAATTAGTAGAAATGATAGATAGATTAAATAATGTAAAAGTATCTAAAACCAATAATGATGAAATTTTAAATAGAATTAAAGATTGGGAAAGAAAATGTTACTCTTGTTTGGATGATGATTTTAACACGCCTATGTTAATTGCTGAAATATTCAACTCCTCAAAATTAATCAATAAAATAGAAGCTGATGTGAATTTTGGTGACAGAGAAAGAGAATATTTTTTAAATTTATTTGACACTCTTCTAAATAAAATTTTAGGATTAAATTACATTAAACCAACTTCAGATAATGACTCAATTTTAAAAATATTACTAGATATTAGAGACGAAGCTAGATCCAAAAAAGACTTTCAATTATCTGACTCAATAAGAGACCAATTAAATAAAAAAGGAATTAAGATAAATGATAAAGATTAGCAAAATTCTTGCTTTCCCTTTTATACTATTAATTAAAATCTATCAGATATTTATCTCACCTTTCCTTGGCAGTAATTGTAGATATTCCCCGACATGCTCTCAATATGGAATTATTGCTCTTAAAAAATATGGTATTTTTAAAGGAAGTATTCTTACAGCTAAAAGAATAGCAAGATGTAATTCACTATTTAAAGGGGGCTATGACCCAGTGCCATAAATTATACTTATATTTAGAAATGATAATTTCTCAAATTAAATGGTCACCAACAGAGTATTTTGAAATATTTGGTTTTCAAATTTACATATATAGTTTGATGTTCATACTTGCATTTCTTTTTGGTTATAATCTGGTAAAATCATTTTTTATAAAAGAAAAAGTAGATGAAAAATATCTTGATCCATTATTAATATACCTTGTCCTTTCTGTTTTTCTTGGAGCAAGATTAGGCGAAGTAATTTTCTATCAATGGGGATACTATCAGAATCATTTAATTGAAATATTATTACCTATTCAAGAATCACCAAATTCATCAATTTTAGGATTAATTGATGGATATAAATTTACAGGTTTTAGAGGTCTTGCAAGTCATGGAGCTGCAATTGGTATGACTATCGGTCTACTATTATTCAAAAGAAAATATAATTTTAAGAGCCTTCTGTGGATTTTTGATAGGCTAACAATTCCAACTGCAATTGGTGGGGCTTTTGTTAGAATAGGAAATTTTTTTAATTCAGAAATTTTAGGTAAATATACCGATAATGATTGGGGGGTTATTTTTGAAAATAGAGGTGAAATATTACCTAGACATCCGGCACAATTATATGAATCATTTGGGTATATAATTCTTTTTATTATTCTTTATATTTTATATCAGAGATCAACAATAAGGAATAATGAAGGAAAACTTTTTGGATACTTTTTGATTGGTTTATTTTCTATAAGATTCATCGTAGAATTTGTAAAAGAAAGTCAAGGGGGTATTGAGACATTTCTTCCAGGTCTATCAACAGGTCAGTGGTTAAGCATACCTTTTATTTTAATAGGAATTATATTTTTATTTATCAGTAAAAAAAAGGTGGTTAACTAACTTTCTTTGTATAAGAATCGAACATAATTGGAGTAGCAATAAATACAGAAGAGTATGTACCAACCATTACTCCTATAATAAGAGCGAACATGAATCCTCTAATGGATTCCCCACCAAAAATAAAAATAGCTATTAATACAATAAGTGTAGTAAGTGAAGTATTAAGAGTCCTACTTAAGGTGCTGTTTAATGCAGTATTAACAGTTGTTTCATTATCCCAAGATTTGTGAATTTGGAAAAATTCTCTTATTCTATCAAATACAACTACTGTATCATTGAGTGAATAACCAATTACGGTTAATAATGCAGCAATAAATGCTTGGTTTATCTCCATATTAAAGGGCATTATCTTATATGTTAGAGAAAAAATACCAAGAACAATTAAAACATCATGAAATACAGCAGATACTGCACCAAGCGAAAATTGCCACTTTTGAAATCTTAATAGAATATAGAAGAAAACAATCACTAGTGAACCGAAAATTGCCCATACAGAATTTTGTTTAATATCATCTGCAATGGTTGGGCCAACTTTAATACTGGACATAATACCTACATCCTCACCTGCTGTAAATTCTCTATATGAAATCTGATTGTTATATTCCTCATTAAGATTTTCGAAAAGCATGTTTTTAATTTCATCGTCAACAGCAAGACCTTCTTGATCAACTTTATATTTAGTAGTAATTTTTAACTGATTTGATGCACCAAAAGTTTTAACTTCAGCACTACCAAATGCATTATTTAATGTAGACTCAATATCAGAAGACTTAACCTCTTTGTCAAATCTAACAATATATGATCTACCACCTAAGAAATCTACACCTTGATTTAGACCTTGAAATAAGAGAGAACTAATACTTATTAAAATTAAAGTCGCAGATATTACATATGTTGCTCTTCTCTTACCTAGGAATTTAATTTTTAAATTACTAAATAAGTCTTTTGTAGATTTTGTTGAAAAGGACAAATTTCCTGACTTAAATACCTTATTATCAATCAATAACCTAGTAATAAAAATTGCAGTAAATAATGAGGTTGCAATACCAATTAATAATGTTGTTGCAAAACCTTTAATTGGACCTGTTCCAAAAATATATAATACAAGAGCAGTTAACCCAGTTGTAATATTTGCATCTAATATTGAAGATAATGCATTATTAAATCCATCATTTATTGATTGCTTTAGACCCTTTTCTTTTCTTAATTCTTCTCTAACTCTTTCAAAGATAAGCACATTTGCATCTACAGATATACCTATGGTTAAAACAATACCAGCTATTCCAGGAAGTGTTAGTACAGCGCCCAGTCCTGCTAAAATTCCAAATATTAAAATAATATTCAGTATTAATGCAATATCAGCAAATATACCTGAGGGACCATAATAAAATATCATCCATATTAATACAAATGTTAATGCTATAAGGAAGGAATATATACCACTATCAATTGCTTCTTGACCTAGAGAAGGACCAACAACTTCAGATTGAATAATAGTAGCTGAGGCAGGTAATTTACCTGCTCTTAAAACATTAGCTAAATCAATTGCCTCATTTAGATCAAAGTCACCTGTGATCTCAGATCTACCTCCACTAATCGCTCCTCTAGTAACTCCAGGTGCAGAATAAATAATATCGTCTAATACAATTGCAATGTTAGAGTTTTGAGCATATGCTACACCGGTTAAGTCTTCCCATATTCTTGCCCCTTGAGCATTCATCTGCATTGATACGGCTGCATTTCCAACTGCATCATAACTTTGCGAAGCGTCTACAACAACACCACCGCTTAGAGGAGGTGTATCATCTCTATTTGATTTAATAGCATATAAACTTGTTAAACCGTCAATATCTTGTTTACCCCATAAGAATTTTGCATACCTAAATTCTCTTGGAAGAAGTTTTCTAACTTCAGGTTGAGATAAATATGAATCTACTATCTCCTGATCTCTAGGTAAAAATCTTGCGATTATTGGTCCACCTTGAAAACTATATGCTCTAACCAGGCTTAGAATTGGACTTGATAAATTTTGAATTGAGTCAGAAGTTTGTTCAACCTCTGATAAAAGATCATCAATATCAGATTCATCAGCCTTTGATTCTGTTTCTGTATTTATAGAGGCTAAATATTGATCTGCTGATACAAGAAAATCTAATAACCCTTCATTTTTAAATGTTTCCCAAAATTCTAATTGAGCAGTACTTTGTAACAGATTCTGTATTCTATCAACATCTTTAGCACCAGGTAATTCAATTAATATCCTTCCTGAAGTTCCAAGTCTTTGAATGTTGGGTTGAGTCACTCCAAATTTGTCAATACGTTTTCTTAAAACTTCAAATGCAGATACAATTGATTCATCAACTTTTGTTCTAAGAATTGATTTCATTTCATCATCAGATGTATCAAAAGAGACATCTGAACTTAAAGTTCTGTTACCGAAAATTTCCGGAGATGTTAATCTAGTTGGATCATTGTTTGAGTCGAAAGCGTCAAAAAAAGACTCTAAATAAGTCTGGTCTGACTGTTTCTGAAGCTGATCAGCATCATCAAGTGATTGAATAAATTTTTGATTTACTGAATTTTCTGAAAGACCCTTTAATAAGTCTTTAATTGAAATTTGAAGGATGACATTAATTCCACCTTTTAAATCTAGCCCTTGATTTAATTCTTTTTGTTTAGCATCATTATAGGATGAGTACATTAATACTGGTAAATCGCCTATGGAGTCAAGAAATCTTATTTCTTCATTAGCTCTTTTTTCTGCAAAAGAAATTTCGTCTTCAGATATTTTTTCAATAGCTGCTTTTCTTGCTTTATTCTCAAGTGTTGAGGATATAAAAGTAAAAGACAATTGGTATATACTTACAATACCAAATAAAACAGCGAAAGTTTTAATTAATGAATTTCCTTGCATGATACAATTTTAATGCCTGCAAATATAACATTTGAATATTGAACAAACAACTTTATCTAAATTAAACCATCCAAGGCTAAATTGGTTTGTTTTACTGCATTTACACTATTTTTAAACATTTCCATTTCATTTTTATTAATATCTAGATTAACAACTTTCTCAAATCCGTTTTTACCAATTATTACGGGGACTCCTATACATAAATTCTCAGCATTATACTCCCCCTCAAGATAAACTGAGCAGGGTAACATTTCTTTTGTGTCATTAATTATTGCATTAACTAGATTTGAAACTGATGCGCCTGGTGCATACCAAGCAGAAGTACCCAATAGTTTCGTTAGAGTTGCTCCACCAACCATAGTATCTGAGGAAATTTTTTCAAGTATATCTTTTGAAACAATCTCAGATAAAAGCTTATCCTTGCATTTTGAAATAGAGGTCAAAGGAATCATTGTTGTATCTCCATGACCACCAATAACCATAGCATCAATATCATGTTGAGAGAAATTAGTTTCTAAGGAAATGTAGGTCTTAAATCTAGAGCTATCAAGGATACCCCCCATTCCAATCACTCTATTCTTAGGTATATCAAATGATTTGTTTACTAAATATGTCATCGTATCCATTGGGTTAGATACAACAATTATTATTGCCTGTGGAGAATATTTCAATAAGTTCTCTGAAACAGACTTTACAATACCAGCATTGATTCCAATTAGCTCTTCTCTTGTCATTCCAGGTTTTCTTGGTATTCCAGATGTTATTACTACAACATCACTATTAGAGGTGCTGGGGTAGTCGTTTGTAACTCCAATAACATTTGATTTAAAGCCAAGTGTTGAGGTAGTTTGAGATAAATCAAGAGCCTTACCTTCAGCGAAACCTTCTTTTATGTCAAGTAAAACTATTTCGTCTACAATTTCTTTTATAAGAATATATTCTGCACAGGATGCTCCAACATTACCTGCACCAACGATAGTAACCTTCATATCTAAACATCTATTTTTGCGTAAACTGCATTATCCTCTATAAATTTTCTTCTAGGAGGAACATCATCACCCATCAAAGTTGAAAACCATCTTTCAGCTTCTTGAGAATTATCAAAATTCAGAGAAATTTGTCTTAATGTTCTAGACTCAGGATTCATAGTTGTATCCCATAGCTGATCGGCGTTCATCTCTCCTAAACCTTTATATCTTTGAATTGATACACCTGAGCCAAAATCTTTAGCATAATTATCTCTTTCTTTATCATCCCATGCATAAACTTTTTTATTGCCCTTTTTTACTAAATAAAGGGGTGGAGTGGCAATATAGATATTTCCAGCTTCAACAAGCTCTCTCATATATCTAAAGAAAAAAGTCAAAATTAATGTTGATATATGACTTCCATCCACATCAGCATCACACATAATAATTATTTTATGATATCTTAATTTTTCAAGGTTAAGAGCCTTGCTATCTTCCTCCGTTCCAACAGAAACTCCTAAAGCAGTATAAATATTTCTAATTTCTTCATTTTCAAAAACTCTGTGTTGTTGAGCTTTTTCTACATTTAATATTTTTCCCCTTAAAGGAAGAATGGCTTGAAAAACTCTATCTCTACCCTGTTTGGCAGTTCCTCCAGCAGAATCACCCTCGACCAAAAATACTTCACACTTTGAAGGGTCTGTCTCTGAACAATCCGAAAGTTTACCAGGAAGACCACCACCTGTCATAACCGTTTTTCTTTGGATCATTTCTCTTGCTTGTCTTGCAGCATTTCTTGCCTGAGCAGCCAGTATTACTTTTTGAACAATTATTTTCGAATCCTCTGGATTCTCCTCCAGATAATCTTCAAGCATATTAGATACTGATTGAGATACGGCAGAGCTTACTTCCCTATTTCCTAGTTTAGTTTTTGTTTGACCCTCAAATTGAGGCTCTGCTACCTTTACAGATATAACAGCAGTCAGACCTTCTCTAAAGTCGTCACCTGATATATCAAATTTAAGTTTATCAGTAAGTCCAGAGGATTCTGCATATTTTTTAAGTGTATTAGTTAAACCTCTTCTAAATCCTGACAAATGAGTCCCCCCTTCGTGTGTGTTTATATTATTAACATAAGAGTGAAGATTTTCTGAAAAGGATGAATTATATATCATGGCAACTTCAACAGGAATTCCATTCTTTTCACCTTCCATTTTTATAATGTTATTAATTATAGGCTCCCTAGATTCATCCAAATACTTAATAAATTCACTTAGACCTTCTTTTGAATGAAAGGATTCTGATATAGGATTTCCATCCTTATCTTTTTTTCTATTATCCAAAATTGAAATTGTAATTCCTTTGTTGAGAAAAGATAGTTCTCTCATTCTCTTTGATAGAATATCATAATCGAAATCAGTTATTTCTTTAAAAATTTCTTTATCAGGAGTAAATGTTACAAGTGTTCCTCTTTTATCTGATTTACCAATTTCTTTTACAGGTCCATCTGGCTTGCCTTTACTGTAATTCTGTTCATATTCCTTACCCTCTCTGAAAACTTTTGCAGTTAAAGACTCTGATAAAGCGTTAACACAAGAAACACCAACTCCATGAAGTCCTCCTGAAACTTTGTAGGAATCTTTATCAAATTTACCTCCTGCTCCAATTTTTGTCATTACAACTTCTAATGCAGATACCCCTTCTTTTTTGTGAAGTCCAACAGGTATACCCCTACCATTATCCTCAACAGTTAGACTTGAATCTTCATTAATTTCAATTGATATTTCAGAACAATAACCAGCCATAGCCTCATCAATTGAATTGTCAACAACTTCGTAGACTAAATGATGAAGGCCTCGAGACCCAACATCACCTATGTACATAGAGGGTCTTTTTCTGACATGCTCCATACCCTCTAGGGCCTGAATACTGTCTGCAGAATACTGGTTTTTTTTATTATCTGTAGTCATTATTTAGCTTAAAATGTATATTACTAAATATACGAAAAAATAGAGGGGTAGAAAAGCCGAAAAAGCCAGTATTTATAGTAAACTTATCAACATTTTATTCATAAGATTCATTATGAATATTGGAGATAGAACGACCACTTGGATCATTCATGTTTTTAAATGCTTCATCCCATAAAAGTGCTTGAGGTGTACTACAAGCAACAGAAGGAACAGATGGGACTGATTTTGCAGCAGCATCACTAGAAAAATGATCATTAAATATTGTCCTGTAGTAAAATTCTTCCTTATTCTGTGGTGGATTTATGGGGAATATTTTTGCTGACTTTTTAAAGTCTGAATCAGAAACTTTATTCTCAACAAGTTCTTTTAAACTATCGATCCAAGAGTATCCAACTCCATCAGAAAATTGTTCCTTTTGTCTCCATAGCACACTTTCAGGTAGATAGTCTTTAAAAGCTTCTCTTAAAACCCACTTTTCTATTCTACCATTTTTAATCATTTTATCTTCAGGGTTGATTCCCATAGCTACATCTATAAACTGCTTATCAAGAAAAGGTACTCTACCCTCAATCCCCCATGCAGCTAATGATTTATTTGCTCTTAGACAGTCGTATTGATGAAGTTTATCTAGTTTTCTGACTGTTTCTTCATGAAACTCTTTTGAATTAGGTGCTTTATGAAAATAAAGATATCCACCAAATAATTCGTCAGCTCCCTCACCTGAAAGCACCATCTTTATACCCAGTGATTTTATTGCTCTTGCCATCAAATACATCGGTGTAGAAGCTCTAACAGTAGTTACATCATAGGTTTCTAAGTGGTAGATTACATCCCTAATAGAATCAATCCCCTCCTGTATTGTAAAATTGATTTCATGATGTACTGTCCCAATATGATCTGCAACTATTTTTGCAGCTTTTAAATCTGGAGCTCCCTTTAGCCCAACAGAAAAAGAGTGAAGTTGAGGCCACCAAGCATCTTGCTTATCATTAGACTCAATCCTTTTGGATGCGAACTGCTTAGCAAGCGCAGAGGTAATTGAGGAATCTAATCCTCCAGATAATAATACACCATATGGTACATCACTCATCAATTGTCTCTTGACAGCAGCTGATAAGGAATCATGAATTTCTTTAATTATTGTTTGTGAATCTTTTACACTTTCATATGATGTCCATTTAGGATCATACCATTTTGTTAATTTATCAGTTTTACTGTCTAAATAATGACCTGGCGGAAATAACTCAATCCTGTTACATACACCCTCTAATGATTTAAGCTCAGAAGAAACATAAAAGATGTTTTCTTTGTCCCAACCCATATATAGTGGTATTATACCGATATGATCTCTTGCTATTATGTATTTATCATCAGATGAATCATATAAAGCAAAAGCAAAGATGCCGTTAAGATCATTTAAAAAATTTATCCCTTTCTTTTCATAAAGTGCCAGAATAACTTCACAGTCTGATTCTGTTTTGAAGTTATAATCAGTAGTATATTTTTCTTTAAGCTGTATATGGTTGTATATTTCTCCATTAACAGCAATTACTTTACAGCCATCTTCAGAGATAATTGGTTGTTTACCCGATGTGGGGTCAACTATAGCCAATCTTTCATGTGCAAGAACAGCATTGTGATTCGAGTATACTCCACTCCAATCAGGACCACGGTGCCTTACCTTTTTAGCCATTTTCAAAACATTGGATCTAACGGCATCACTATTGCTTTTAATGTTAAAAGCACAGACAATTCCACACATATATTAGTTATATCTTCTGTTAAACACTAACTCACCATTTATGAAGGTTGCAACGACATTAGTATTGGGTATTCTGGCCTCTGAAGATGTTATAATATCATTGTCAAGAATTATAAAATCTGCATCTTTTCCTAACTCAATACTTCCTTTTTCTTCTTCCTCAAAGTTTGCATATGCTCCAAAAATCGTCATCGCTAGAAGCGCATCTGCCCTATTAATAATATTTTCAGTTTGGAATCCATCTTCAGGGAATCCGTCTTTATCTTTTCTGATGGTGGCAGAATAAAATGTCATTATTGGGCTAATATCTTCAACTGGAAAGTCAGTCCCAAAAGCAATAACTTTTGATTTTTCATAAAGTTCTTTGTATGCATATGCATATTTGGCTCTTTCTTTGCCTATTCGATCGTAAAGCCAATACATATCACTTGTTGCATGTGTTGGTTGCACAGATGGAATAATTTTTTGATTAAATAATTGGATATCGTCTTCTTTTAAAACTTGAGCATGTTCAACACGCCACCTAGGATCTCTGTAATTAAACAAGGCATCCCTATATGCATTAAGGACAACTCTATTTGCATTGTCACCAATTGCATGAGTATTCATTTGGAAACCAGTACCAGCTAATTTAAATGCTAAACTTCTAATTGAATCAGCTGGAGTTATCATCAAACCATAATATCCTTTTCTGTCAGAATATTCGTCAATCATGCTTGCACCTCTTGAACCTAATGCCCCATCAGCTAAAACCTTAACTGATCTAACGTTTAACCTATCTGTTTTATAAGGACCTTGGTTTATATAATAATCAACATCAGGACCATTCTCAATCATTGCATAAATCTTAATTTTAAGAATTCCTGATTTTTGTAAACTATCTATTAATTCTATTTGGTTTCTGGAGATTCCCGCTTCTGAGATAGTTGTTAGTCCATTTTCGAATGCTATATCTTGCGCAGAGAGCAGTGCCTTTATTGATTCCTCTTCAGTAGGTTCAGGAATTATACTATCAATTAGCTGCATTGAATTATCAATAAGCACCCCTGTTAATTTTCCATTTGATATAATAAATTCACCACCTTCAATTTTTGACGAATTATTTATACCTGCAAGATTTAATGCATAGTTATTAACTAGATATGCATGGCCGTCAATTCTTCCTAGAATAACTGCCTTATTAGGAAATGCTTGATTTAATAAATTATTGACAGGCAGGGATTTAAGTTCCCAATCATTTTGATCCCAACCTCTACCAATTATAAATTTGCTATTATTCATCTTATCAAATTCAATAACTTTCTCAACAATTTCCTCAAGACTTTTGGTACCCTTTAAGTCTACTTGAGCGTTCGAAAACCCAAGTCCATAAAAATGAGCATGAGAATCAATAAAGCCAGGGTAAATTGGAAGACCTTCAGCATTTACAATGTTAGATGATGAAAATTCAGACATTACCGAATCATCTCCAACATAAATAAATTTTCCATCTTTAACGGCAAAAGCAGAAGCTGATGGATTTTCATTATTTGAAGTAAAAACACTTGCATTGTAGACAATCAAGTCTACCTGTTCATTACAAGAAGTTAGGAAGAGAAGTATAAATATTAATAATTTTTTAGCCATAAAAAATAAAATACAAATAAAGGCAAATGAAAGAAATCTAACAAAAAAAACTATATAATAATTAACAATGAAGTATTACAATAATTTGTTATTTTGGCTTATACAATTTTATATGTTGGTAGAAATACAAAATACTGATCTTACAATAGGAAATGAAAACATACTAAAGAATATAAATTTCAATTTGTCTAAAGGTGAAATGAAATTTTTAATTGGAAAAACAGGGAGTGGAAAGACAACTTTTATTAATTCTATTTTTGGAAATTTAAAGCCTTCTAAATCTGATTTATTTAAAGTGATAGATTATGATATTAATAATTTAAGTGAACATAATATACCTTATTTAAGAAGAAAAATTGGATTTGTCTTTCAAGATTTTAAACTTTTAAGTGACAGAAGCATAAGTGACAATCTTAGATTTGTTCTTGAAGCTACAGGTTGGAAAGAAATTAACAAAATTAATAATCGAATTACTAAAGTTCTTGAATTGGTTGGGTTTAACTTACCTATTAACAAGTTTCCCGATGAGTTATCAGGTGGTGAACAACAAAGGGTTGCAATCGCAAGGTCAATGTTAAATGATCCAGAATTAATTATTGCAGACGAGCCTACAGGTAATCTAGATCCAGAAACTAGCTCTGAAATAATTTTTCTATTTAAAAAGTTGAATTCTATGGGTACCTCAATGATAATTGCCACTCATGATTATAATCTAATTCTTAAATTAAATGGGGAGGTTTATAAATGTGAGGATGGAAGTATATTTGAAGTAAAAAGAAAATAAATATGATTACAGATAAAATATCAAAAAATAAATTTCTATTAATAGCTGGACCATGTTCAATAGAAGGAGAAAAGATTGCTCTTGATATAGCAGAAAAACTTATTTTAATAACTTCAAAACTATCAATACCACTTGTATTTAAAGGTAGCTATAGAAAAGCAAATAGAACTAGACTTGATAGTTTCACTGGTATTGGAGATTTAAAAGCATTAAAAATCTTGAAGATGATAAAATCTGAGTTTAATGTTCCAGTTATAACAGATATACATGGTAAGGATGAAGCAAAATTGGCTGCTGAATATGTTGATATAATTCAAATTCCAGCTTTCTTAGCTAGACAGACGGATATATTAGTAAATGCAGCTAAAACTGAGAAAACAATTAATATAAAAAAGGGACAGTTTATGAGTGCAGAAAGCATGAAATATGCAGTTGATAAAGTTAAACAATCCGGGAACGATAAAGTGATTATAACAGAGAGAGGGACTCAATTTGGCTACAATGATCTAATTGTTGACTTCAGAGGAATCTCAGAATTAAAAAAATTTGCCCCGACTATTTTAGATGTGACTCATTCAGTTCAAAAGCCAAATCAAATTTCTGGAATTACAGGGGGAAGTCCCGAGCATATTGAGTCATTAGCAAGAGCTGGAATAGTAAATAATGTAGATGGCATCTTTCTTGAAACACACACTAAGCTATCTGAGGCAAAAAGTGACGGATCTAACATGTTAGATATTAAAAACCTTGAAAATTTACTTTCCAATCTATTAGAATTAAAAGAAGTAACCTCTAAACTTTAATCTTAATTATTATATCTTTGCAAGTCTATTGTACTTTGAAATTTTGGGGGTCGACAGGTTTTGACAGCAATACTAATTTTTTTATTAGCAGGTCGAGGTTTGAAAATAAACTCGTTAAATTAATTTTCAACTTTTAAATGGCGAAAATAACTACGCTCTAGCTGCATAATTGACTGAATTATAGTAAGTCTTTGCAAATCTCAACTAGGTTGAGAAGTTAGATATCTCATAAAAACTTTGATTAACAGTTTTTATATATGAGATACCATTAAGTTAATCTAGAGTTTTATTGTCACTGAATAAAATTTGAAATTAAAGTGATAAGGATAATATTTTGGTTGTTATCTACCAAGTATTCTCTCGAAAATTTAAAGATAAATAAGCTTGTAGAAGGTAATTTAATTAATTGTTTGGACGCGGGTTCGAATCCCGCCGACTCCACAAATTCTATTTTAATTCATTTTTATTTTTACAAATTCTTTTATAAATTGAATCATTAATCAAACTAATTTATAATAATGAAAAATTTACTACTTACGTTTTTAATGTTTGTAACATTAAATACTTTCAGTCAATCTTCAACTTGGATTCCCATTGTTATTGAAGATGGAAAAGACATGGAATATCTAGCTTTTGAAAAAAACTGGATGTCTATCAATAAAGCATTAATTGATGCTGGATATAGAACCGGATGGTCAGTATGGAAAAGAACACCTAAGGAAGGTGATGATGGATGGGCACAATACTATGTTGTAGTTGGAAATAATGACGAGAAGCAACTAAGTCAACAGGAATGGGCTCCTTTTATGCAGAAAGCTCTCGGAAAAAGTCAAAGAGCAATTTCAAAAATGATGGATGGTAGTGGAATTGTCGCTGAAGCTAGGCCACTACAAATTTCATGGGTTGGAGGAACAGTTTATGCTGGAAGTTCTATCAAGCCAGGAGATAAAATGTATTTTCACTACATGACTCAACAAAATGAAAATTTCGAAGATCTTGAATTGAATGTTTGGAAGCCAATTGCAGAACAACAAATACAAGAAGGAATTAGGAAATTTTGGGGACTTGCCAAGGTTGATAATAAAAGTGAAAACTTCCCTGGAGATGCTACTCATATTGCATTTAATATCATGAATGGCGATACATTTGCTCAAACACAAAACACAACTCCTGATTGGGACTATAAAACTACTCAATTAATGGGTCTAGTTCAGGAATCAAGAGAAATGCTTGATGCCGAGGAATTAACATGTATATATATACTTAATTAAAATTTAAAAAATGAAAAACTTAATACTAACTATTATATTATTATTTACAGTAACAACTAATGCACAATATGCTATCATAAGTGCTATAGACGTTAAAGAAGGATCTGATGAGGGGTATCTTAAACTAGAGGAGTTCTTTGGCCCTATTCACGACGCCACAATTGAAGCAGGAGTTCAAAATAGCCAAACTGTTTTCAAGGTAACTTCAGAAGGACAGAATGAGGATTATCCTGACTACATTATTATAACTGGATTTTCTAGTAAAGAACAGTTAGATGCATACAACGAGAGTTGGTCCACTGATGCATGGGCAAATTTTGCAAGGAGAGTTTACAGGGGTAAAATGTCTGGAAGAGCTATTTCGAGAATGATGAATTCTGTCGGGGATTATAGCAATGAGAGAAGAAACTATCATGTAGAATTAATTGCAGCGACACCTTTTATTGGAGGAGACTGGAATCCTGGAGATAAAGCTTCAATGAATCCAATGGTTAAAAAAAATGACGACTTTGAAAATTATGAGACTAAAGTTTGGATGCCATTAATTCAAAAAGAAGTTTTAAAAGGAAATCATGGAGGATGGGCCTTTGTAAATATATATGAAAAGAATCAAAACGCTTATGAAAACTTGACTCATATGGTATTCAATAAAAATAATGAGTCTTCATATTCTGATGAGATGATGGAGACCATAGGTACATTTAAGTATCAAAAATTATTTGAGGGCCTAGCTGAATCCAGAGATATGTTGGATGCAATTGAGTTAGAAGTCATATCATCACATTAAATTAAAATTAATATTAAAACTATGAGACAATTATTATTATTACTATCAATTCTTTTTACATTTTCTGTTAATTCACAAATTGTAGTTATGACAGCAGTTGATTTAAAAGAGGGTGCTGAAGAAGAGTATCTAAAACTTGAAAAGTTCTATGCAGGAATTCACAAAGAAGCTATTAAACAAGGACTTAGAACTGGATGGTCATTGTGGAAAACTGAAGGAAATAATGAAGACCCTTCAGCTCCTGAGTATATTTTGTTTGATTCATATACTGTAGAACAATATGAAGCTATTCAAAATGGTACTGCTAATCAAGACGGATTAAATCTTGCGCAAATGGCGTATAAAGGTAAAATGTCAAAGAGAGCTATTGAAAGAATGGCCAGCAGCTGGCAAGACTCAAGTAAAGAAAGAAGAAGTTACACTCTGAGAGTGGTTGACGCAACTATTCTTGCTGGAGGAGATATAAAAACTGGGGATAAAGTTTCAATTAACTTTATGAACAAAAAAACAGATGATTTTGAAGAGTATGAATCTAAAGTTTGGAAACCAGTAGCTGAAAGAAATATACTTTTAGGTAATTTAAGACAATGGGCCTTAGTTGAGGCTATTGGACGATCTGAGAATGCCTATGAAGGATGGACTAATATGGTCTTTAATTTACAAGCTGAAAATCCTGGTGAGTGGTCAGGTGAATCAGGTTTTGAATGGGAAAAACTTTGGGAGGGTATTGAATCTTCCAGGGATATGACAGACCCATCAATATTAACTTGTATAATGTCTATTAACTAATTATTTAAAAAAATATCAAATGAAAAATATATTATTATCATTATCATTAATGTTAACATTAACTACCTCAGCTCAGTATGCAAGAATGATTGCTGTTGATTTAAAAGAAGGTGGTGAAAAGGAATATCTAGAACTTGAGAAATTTTGGTCACAAGTTCATGAAGAAGCTGTTGAAAAAGGACTTCATAACGGTTGGTCTATTTGGAAAAGAACTCCAAAATCCAATGATCAAGAATCCGCTGCCGAATATTTTATTTTTGAAAGCTACTCATCTTTAGAACAATTTGAAAATGGATATAACCCTTTAGAACTTGCTCAAGAGGCGTACAAAGGTAAAATGTCAAGACGAGCTATTAGTAGATTCTTTAATAATTCAGATTATGATGCTGAAAATGAAAGAAGGACCTACATTTTAGAAGGTATTTCAGCAACAATACTTGCTGGAGGAGATGTCAAGGTTGGAGATGTAGCAACCATAAATGTAATGTCAAAAAAATCTGATGATTTTGAAAACTATGAAACTATGGTATGGAAACCTGTAGCAGAGGATAATATTCTTAAAGGAAATATTAGACAATGGATACTTGCTAAAGTTGTACAGAAGTCAGATAATGCCTATGACTGGTCTCATATGGCATGGAACCTGAGGACAAGTTCAAATGAATATGATGTCCCGTCTGGATTTAAATGGGATAAAATGTGGGAAGGAATCAATTCATCAAGAGACATGATGGATTCAACAGAGCTAACACTTGTATACATTGTCGAATAACTTTAAATTAAAAATTATGAAAAAATTTATATTACTATTTACACTTTCGTTAACCTTAAATATTAGTGCTCAATATAATATTTTGAGTGCTGTTCAATTAAATGAAGGTCAAGAAGATCAGTATCTGGCTCTCGAAGCTTTTTTTGGGCCAATTCATGAACTTGCTATAGAAAAAGGAATACAAGAGTGGCAATCAGTATGGAAAGTAACCTCTGAAGTAGGTGAAAACGGTCCTCACTATATTATAAATACTGGATTTAGTTCCAAAGAACAGTTAGACGCATATAATGAAAGCTGGACTAGCCAAGATTGGGTTGCTTTAGCAAAAGAAGCTCATAAGGGAAAAATTTCTAATGCAAGAATTGAAAGAATTATGGGAAATGTGGGATCTGAAAGTAAAGAAAGAAGAAACTATCATTTAGAAACAGTTGATAGAACAATCTGGGCTGGCGGAGACCTAGAGCCAGGAGATACATTTATTATAACTCCAACTCAGGCTCAAAATGATGATTTTGAAAATTATGAATCTTTATTTTTTAAACCATATGTTGAAAAGGCTATAATCAACGGTAAACATAGATACTGGCGTTTAGCAAGAGTTTATGAAAGAACTGAAAATGCTTATGAGGGTATGACACATTTCTTTTTTAATAGACCTGTAGAAGGTGGTTCTATGGTTGATGAACTCCCAACTGATAGTTTTAAATTTCAAAAACTTCAACAAGGACTATCAGCGGCTAGTCAACATGCTGATCAAATTATTCTCGAATTAGTATCATCACGTAACTAAAACAAAAAAAAATGAAAAAAATATTACTATTATTATCATTTATTTTCACAATAACTTCTTCAGCTCAATATGCTATAGTTAGCGCTGTAGACCTGATAGAAGGGACTGAAAATGATTATCTCCAAACTGAAAAATTTTGGGGGCCACTTCACAAAAAAGCAATTGAAGATGGGGTACAAACTCAACAAGCAGTCTGGAAAGTTATTCAAACAAACGACCAGAGAGATAATCCTGCTGATTACTTTATAATTACAAGTTTTGCTAGTAAAGAGCAATTGGCAAATTATAGCTCTGCAGACTACGTTGCTTACGCTCAAGAAGTATATAAGGGTAAGATGTCAAGAAGAGCAATTTCAAGAATGTTTGATGCTTCGCCTAGTTCAAGTAATGAAAGAAGAAACTACCATATTGAGGGAGTGTCGTGGACCATACTTGCAGGTGGGGATTTAGAACCAGGAGATAGAATGAGTATTACATCT
Source organism: uncultured Bacteroidota bacterium (assembly GCA_902622595.1). Lineage (GTDB taxonomy): Bacteria > Bacteroidota > Bacteroidia > Flavobacteriales > Flavobacteriaceae > Marisimplicoccus. The sequence goes on along the minus strand of CACNQM010000003.1, from coordinate 96,551 downwards.
ACAATAGCAAAATCTGATGATTTTGAAAGCTGGGAATCTGAAATAATCAAACCGTTGGTTGAAAAAGAAATTTTAATGGGACAACACAGATACTGGGGTCTTGCGAAAATTTATGAGAGAACAGATAATGCATATAAAAATGCTACTCATTTCTTTTTTAACATTGGAGTACCTGGAGTTTCTAGGACAGGTTGGGAATCTATGGGTGATACTTTTCAAGGCACAAAACTTAGAGAAGGTGTTCAATCTGCAAGCGATCATCAAAATTTTGTAACACTTGAATTAGTTTCTATTCATAACTAATTATTAAATTTTACGATTAAAAGACCCACCTTAATGGTGGGTTTTTTATTTTTGTACCATGTACAAGGAGGAAATAATTGAGTTTTTATCTAATTACGGTATAAGTCCATACCTATCAAATCTTATATCATCGGGTGTTATAATATTATTAATATCAATAATTGTTATTATTATAAATTTTATAACAAGACGAATAATTCTATCTTTTTTTAAAAGAATAGCTAGATCAACATTATCAACATTTGATGATCTTTTAATAAAGAACAGGGTTCCAAGACTTTTGTCATTTATACCATCACTATTTTTTCTATACCTAGTTATTCCTACATATACAGATAATCTGGTAATTATTATTGAGGCATTGACTATTGTATTATTTATTGTAACTGTAAAGTCTATTCTTGGAACAGTTAAAGATTATTTTAAACAAAGTTCATCTTTAAAACATATACCTATAGATAGTTATATCCAGGTAATAATGATATTCATATGGTTTGTTGGTATCATTTTAATTTTATCTGTTCTTACTGGAAGAGAAATTGGAACATTTCTTGCTTCATTAGGAGCTCTTTCAGCTATAATTATATTAGTATTTAGGGATACTATTTTAGGGTTTGTGTCAAGTATTCAAATTACAGTAAATGATACTGTAAGGATAGGTGATTGGATTACTATGAAAGGTTCTGATGCAGATGGAACTGTCATAGAAGTAAATCTTTCCACTGTTAAAGTTCAAAACTTTGACAATACTATTACAACAATTCCTACATACAAGCTTGTGTCAGATTCATTTATAAATTGGAGAGGAATGGAAGAATCGAAAGGGAGAAGAATCAAAAGATCACTTTTAATTAAACCTAGTTCTGTTAGATTTTTGAAAAGTGATGAAATAAATGAACTTAAAAAAGTAAAACTAATTCAAGATTATTTAACTAAAAGAAGCAGTGAGATTGAATCACATAATATTAAAGAAAATGCGGATAAATCAATGCTTTTAAATGGAAGAAATTTAACTAACTTAGGAGTGTTTAGAACTTATATTGAGCAGTATTTAAAAGCTCACCCAATGACAAATGATGATCTGACTATGATGTGTAGGCAACTAGAGCCAACTTCCCAAGGAATTCCAATTCAGATCTATGCATTTTCAAAAGACAAAGAGTGGACAAAATATGAGGCCTTAACCTCTGATATCTTTGACCACCTCTTATCCTCTGTTAAATACTTTAAACTTGAGTGTTTTGAACTAACTCAATTTCACAATTAATCTTCAATAATAGTTGGTGTTCCTAAACTTTCAATTTTATTAGCTAATTTCTCAACATCACTGTTAAACTTATTGACTCTTGGCTCAAGTCTTTGATACATCTCCTTAGCAATATCTAAACTTTTCATGTGTTGCTTGGTAGGTCCATAAGTATTAGAACTATAGCCAGTTCCTTCAATTGAATTATAAACTCTGTCCATTATAGTCTGGAAATCCTTTTCTCCTACACCTTCATTTCTTGCTCCTTTAGATTCATATCCATTAATTTTTATACTAATTTGTGTTTTTTCGTCCGATAAATCATAAATAGACTTAATTAAGTCATTATTTTCAGAACTCAAGAATTTAACATTTTTCTCCATCAGTTCTAAGATATCTGAAGATTTTGAATATTCCTTCTCCATTTCTACAACAGTTTGAATAAAATTAGCAGCATTATCAAAATGTGTTTCATGAAGATTAGACATTGGATTTTTTAAAATGTTTTCTCTGACTCTTTCAACCTGGAATGACACATCATCTGTAAGTTTAGATATTTCACCATCAATATTTTTGAATATTGCAGCAGAATAGGTTCCTGGCTTTACATTCAATCTAATCTCTCCATACCTTTTTGAATCTGTATATGAAACTGTAGGTATAGATCTTTTAAGATCCCAATTTATATTATTTAATCCTTTTCTTCTTGATCCATAAATTTTTTCAATCAATTGATTTTGATTATCTCTTATTTCAACAAAAATTTTAGGGGAAATTTCATTCATTTCCATTTCAAGATAATCCCATCCAGGGAAATCAATATCATCATAATTTCCTTGATTTTCAATTAATTTTCTTTTAACACTTTCTATTGTTGATAAATCAAGCTGAGTTTCTTGAAGTAATCTTTCCGTGCTTTCATTTATTACACTTTTAGGAGTGTCGTATCCAGATCTTATGAGCTCTTCTTGAATTGATCCAGATATGATACCATCAAGTTCAGAATCTTTTCTATTTTCATACATAGTCTTATATGTATTACTTAAGTGATATTTAAAATTAATTCCATACCTAGGATTGCTAGCAACATATTTATTTGTTCCAGCACTAGAAGTTCCACTTCTAACAGGAGTATATTGTAGTCCTCTTCTTGGAGAAAATAAATAAGCTTCTTTTTCAAGATTTACTGGAGATAAATCTCGAAGTGAGCTAATATCATCAAGTATGTAAAAACTTCTACCAAAAGTAGCTAAAACTAAATCATTTTCTCTTCTTTGAATTGTTAAGTCACGTACCGAAATTGTAGGTAAGTTGTTTGAAAAATTGTACCATTTGTCTCCTCCATTCAAACTTATATAGACTCCATATTCTGTTCCGAGGAACAAAAGATTTGGATCAACATGATCTTGAACAATTCTCCACAGTAATGTACCATCAGGTAAACCATCAGTGATGTTTACCCATTTTTTACCTCCATCTATTGTTTTAAATAGATAAGGCTTATAATCACCAAACTTGTGGTTGTCTAGAACAACATATGCTGTTTTTTCATTATGTAAATCTGCACGTATATCATTTACAAAAGCTGTAGCTGGAGTATTTGGAAGTTTATTAACAGGCATTTTAGTCCATGTTTCTCCTCCGTTTTCAGTGTATTGAATTATACCATCATCTGTACCAGCATACAATATGTTTTCATTTATTGGAGATTCAGCGAGAGAAGTAATAGTATTATATGTTGACATTGCAAGCACATCCCATGCGTTTTCCCAGCTTTGAACTCGTCCCATGATAGGTAATTCAAATCTTTCCTCATTTTTTGTTAAATCAGTTGATATAGGATTCCAGCTATCACCTCTATCCTCTGACCTCCAAACACGTTGAGAGCCAAAATAAATTCTCTTGGGATCATGCTGACTCACTAAAATTGGAGAATCCCAGTTAAACCTTTCATAATCATCATCTATGCCCTCTTGTGGTCTTATATCAACAATTTCTCCAGTTGTCATATCAATCCTATTAATATAGCCTTGTTGAGATTGAGCATAAATAATATTTGGATTTCCTGGCTCAGTAGCAGGTTGATGTCCATCACCCCCTAATACAACATACCAATCGGAATTGGTTATTCCTTCAGATTTAAATGTTCTAGAAGGGCCACCTTGGGTATTGTTATCCTGCGTTCCCCCATATATATTATAAAAGGGTTCTGAATCGTCAACAGCTAGTTTATAAAATTGTGTTATAGGTAAGTTTGAAACAAATTTCCAAGACTCAGTATCATCAAAAGATTCATAGATACCCCCATCAGTTCCAATTAGGAGATATTCTGGATCATCTTTTTTGAATGCAAGTGAATGATTGTCTGAGTGCTTATTAATTTCTTTCATTTGATAAAAATTATCACCACCATCATCAGAAACTAAAACCCTTACATTCATCAAGTAAATTCTGTCAAAAACGTGTGGTGATGCATATAGCTCTTGATAGTAGTGCGGACCAGTTGCTCCCGCTACTGTATTTGACATTTTTTTCCACACACCTCCACTATTATCTGATCTAAATACTGCACCAGATCTTCTATCTAACTCAATTGCTGCATAGATAACTTCTGGTTTCATCGGTGAGATCGCTAGTCCTATTTTTCCCATATTTGAGCTTGGAAGACCTGAGTCAATCTCATTCCATGTGTTGCCACCATCAATACTCTTGTATATAGATGTTCCTGGACCACCATCGATAAGAGATGCAACATTTCTGTGTCTCTGCCAAGTTGCAGCATAAAGAATATCTGGATTAGTTGGATCTATAATTATATCGGTAACACCTGTCCATTCATTGACGTAAAGTTTATTTGACCATGTATTACCACCATCAGTTGACATAAATAAACCTCTGTCACCTCCAGAATTCCAAAGAGGTCCCTGAGAAGCAACCCATATAATGTTGGAGTTATCAGGGTGAACAATAATTTTTGAGATATGTTCAGACTTATTTAGACCCATGTCATCCCATGTTGATCCTGAATCTTTAGAAAGGTATATCCCATGCCCAATACCAACATGTCTTCCAGCAACATTTTCTCCAGTACCAACCCATATTCTTGATGAGTCATTAGGGTCAATCGTAATTGATCCAGTTGAATAAAAAGGCATATTATCTGTAAGTGGTATCCAAGTTGTTCCAGCATTTTTTGTCTTCCATACTCCACCAGAACCAACTGCTACATACCAAACGTTTTCATTATTACTATCAATTGCTATATCAGCTATTCTTCCTGACATGAAAGCAGGACCAACTGATCTGTATGAATATCCTGATAGTGCATTCTGCAAATTTCCATAGTCTTGAGCTGAAGAGGTATTGGAATTAAAAACAACTGAAAATAATATAAAGATTTTAGTGATTAGTTTTTTCATTTTTTTTTTGTTTAAATATATATTAAAAAAGTAAGAAACTCATTTATCATTTCAATTTTGTTATAGTAAAATCAAATAGTGTATAAGGTTTTCTAAAAGACTTCAGCTATCATACATCTAGCACTTCCTCCACCATTGTTCTCAATAGTTTTAATTTCCGAATGAATGATTTCTGTTTGTGATTCAATCCTTTTAAGTTGAGATTTGCTAATTGAATTAAAAGCTCTTGAACTCATTATTAGAATTGGAGATTGATCTGAATTAATTAGTTGAATGCAATTACCTAAAAAAGAAGTCATTTGATTAACACTGATATCAATAATCTCTAATCCTGAGTTTTTCAAATTTTCAGTGACATTGTTTCTTTCATTTTTATCAGTTATTGAATCAAGACATATGATTGCAAATTTATTACATATTGACATCATAACATTTGTATGATAAATTGGTTTTGAGAGATGTGTAGAGCTAAAAATAATGGGTAAATAACTCATATCATTACAGAATTTTTTAAACAGACTTAAATCAGACCTTCCAGATATAGAGCAATAAGCTTTTTTCGATTTTCTGTCTAAAACAATACTTCCAGTTCCTTCTAAAAATCTATTTTTATCCTCATGTATAGAGTAATTCTTAATTAGTTCAATTTCAATACCAGACCTTGAAAGCTTATCTAATATTTTAGACTCTCTTTCAAACCTCCTATTTGGCGAAAACATAGGGTATAATATGGCTTTATGTTGATGGTGAAAGGAGATCCAATTATTTGGAAATACAGCATCAGGAGTGTCAAATTCACTATCATCATCAAAACTGAATACCTCTATTCCTGATTTTGATATAATATCTCTCAATCTATTAAATTCTTTTAAAGCTTCAGACTGAACATCATTTTCATTAGTTTTTTTTGATTGAAAAACATTATCAGAATGAGTATATTCATTATTTCTAAATTTATTAGGAGAAATCATTAATATTTTTGAAGTGAAATGTCTCATTATTCTCTACATAGGGGAAGTGTTGAACACCTTAATAAACCGGACATTTTTGAGACGTCAGAGTAATTAACTTTTTCAACTAAAATACCTTTTTCCTCCAACCATTTGTTTAACCTTTTAAAACCTTTATTTGATACCACAACTTCAGGAGAAATTACAAATACATTTGATGTAAGCAAAAAAGATTCTCTCGAATCTGCAAGGAAAACATTTTTTCTTCCAAAAAAATTAATTAAAAACTCATAATCTTCTTTATTTTTAAAACCATCAGGACATATTATAGCTTTATCTGGACCAACAGTTTGAAAACAGCAATCCAAATGAAGTGTATTTTCAAATATGTTTGTATTCGATTTTTTTATTTCAATTGGGATAATTTCTATGTTTGGTAGCATCTTTTTTAAATATTCAATAGACTCAATATTTGTTCTAGCAGTAATTAAAGATGAATAGTTTGCGTCTAAGTAAGTGCCTATGAATAATTTGCCGTTATGCAAGACTACATCTCCCCCCTCTATGTGCATAAACTCAGGTAGTTTAATTACACCAACATCAAGATTTTTAATTATATTTTCTATTCCTTGGATTTCATCTTGCCGGGCAGGTACAATATTAGAAATAAAGAAGATGTTTGAAATTACAAACCCTAGATCTCTAGTGAAGATTTGGTTACAATTAGGTATATTTTCTGGCCTAAGAATTTCAACATTATGTTTTAATAATTTATTATAGAATTTTTCTACATTTTTTATTAAATCATTTTCATCCGGGAAAGAATTATTCTTGGCATGATATAGCGATCGTGGATCATATGCATCAAATATATTAGGAGGTTCACCTATATCATTTGCTATTCCAAGTATTACAGTTTTTAAACTAGAATACTCATTTTCAATTTTAATTTTGATCATTAAAGAACTTGGTTTTTCTTATTTGCAAAATAAGAAATTAAGCCCAAAATAATTATAAAACCTACAGAATAATATACAAAGTTAGGAGTAATAACTTTATCTCCAGAAGCATATGAATGTAGACCTACTAAATAAAAGTTGACACCAAAATAAGTCATAAGTATTGCACCAAAAGAGATAATACTTAATAAGTTAAAAAGCCATTTATTGTTAAGTTTTGGCACTATTCTTAAATGAAGTACTGCCGTATAAACAATAATACTTATTAAGGCCCATGTTTCCTTTGGATCCCATCCCCAGTATCTTCCCCAACTTTCATTTGCCCACATTCCACCTAAAAAATTACCGATAGTTAACATTACGAGTCCAATAGTCAATGATAACTCATTGACAATAGTTAATTCTTCTAATTTTTTTACAAAAGATTTTCTGTTCTTTTTATTTGCAATAATTGTCAGTAATAGTACAACTATACCCAGGATCATGCCAATGGCAAATGGACCGTAGCTTCCAACTATAACAGCTACATGGATCATAAGCCAATAACTGTCAAGTACAGGTTGAAGATTTGCTATTGAGGGATCTAGCCAATTCATATGGGCTACAGATAAAATAATAGAGGATACTAAAGTTGCCGAAGCCAAAGTGAAATATGATTTTCTACCAAATATTATACCGAATATTACTGTTGCCCATGCGACAAAAATTATAGATTCATATGCGTCACTCCAAGGAGCATGACCTGCTATGTACCATCTAGCAGCAAGTCCTAATGTGTTTAAAATAAATAAGAAATATATTGAGTATTCAATAAATTTTATGAGAATATTGTAGAATTTCTTATCATTAAAAATTTGAAGAATTAAGATCAATAAAAGAGAGAAACCTAATAATAGATACCATTTATAAAGTCTGTTGAATATATCTACTTTGTTGTAAGTTATTTCAGATGATATTTTTAAATCACTTGGCATAACATTTCCACCATATTTAAGTTGATAACCCTTAATACTTTCGAGCAACTCTTCGGATTGAGAGTAATCACTACTTTCTCTTGATACTCTCAAAGTTTGAAAATATAATTGAAGAACATTATTAACATATAACGAGTCAGCACCACTAAATTCAACATCATTCACTTCAGGATAAGAAACCCATTTATTGTTAGAATCCTCTGGAATAGGAAATATCCTCATTATTTTCCCCTCTAAAGCAGAGTATAGAAGGTTAACTCTTCTATCTAATTCAATTATATCTTTTTCAATTTGGGTAGGAACAGGAGCTAAATAAGCTCTTTCGAGGTTTTCAGCCAATTTATAGTTTCCAATAGAATCAAAAAATGAAACTAATGGAGCTTTCTTTACATTTTTATCTAGTCCAATAATCTTTCTTATAGTATCACCTTTCTGACGTGATTTAATATAAACAAGTGGTGCATTAAACCATACGCCTGGGTTATCCATTATAGAGAGTAATACTTGATCAGAATTTAATCCATTGTATGAGTTAGACCTACTAACCTTTCTTAATAACTCAGATGAAAAAGTGTTAGCTGGCTTCATTCTACCTCCACTATCTTGAATGACTATTTTTCCAAATTTACTGGCATGCTCCTTGGTATATGATGATGATGAAATTATTGAGTCAATATATTCACTTTTAGGTACCAAATTTATATTTTGACTAAATAACCCTGAACTGAATAACAGGAAAACTAAAACAGCTGTCTTTTTATTTAATTGTTTTGCTAAAAATTTAAATCTAGAGTTTCCTAAAAAGAAAATCCCCATCATGCTTAAATAGAGTAAAAAGTAACCTGCATATGTTATGAATGTTCCCCAAAAATCATTGTTCACCGATAATACTGTACCTTTTTCATCAGGATCAAATGAGGCTTGAAAGAATCTGTAACCTTTATAATTTAGAATGTTATTCATAAAAATATCATAATCAAATGTTTCTTTATCCTGAACAGTTACCTTGCTCATAAAGGAAGAGTAACTATTTTCTGTTCCTGGATATTTTTCAGCTATAAAATCATTTAACTGAATGCTAAAAGGAAGTTGCACCTCATTTGATCCATATGATAAATGAAAATCAAGGTCATCTATTGTTAATGATTTTGGACTGTTAACATATCCTCTACCTCCTAACAATGCAACCTTTTCAGTTTTACCATTGTAATTGAGGTTAAGGTAAAGTGCATCTTCAATTTCCCTGTCTGTCACTTCAGCATCAACAATTTCGAAGACACCTCTTAAAGCAGGCTCTGGAAATACAAATTGAAAGCCAGGTATTTGATATAAGGATCTGAGCTCTAATGGCTGCTTAACATCCTTAGGTAAATTACCATTTTGCTGGGTTGACATAATTGTAAATTGAGCATCAAACGGTGACTCAATAAAATATTCTCCAGCTTCAGAAGTTATGTTTATAGCGCCTTTTTGATAGGAATTAAAAGAAAATAAAATGTTTTGAATACTAGAGATCTGACCCTCTTTTATGTAATGCTCACGTCTATTTCCGTCAACGGCCTCAACTAATTTTATATACCTTTCACCTGAAGGATCAAGTACTAGTCCCTCAGTAACATTCTCTCTAAAATCATCAAAAGAAATTGAAAAGTTTTTATTGTAAAAGTTTTCGTTAATTGTAAAATCATTATTAACATGCTCAGATAAAAGAAGTTGAGATTTTAGAGTCTTTCTTTCTGTGACTCCCTCATTTTCACCATCAATAAAAACAGTCAGATATGTTTTTTCAGACAAATAGGAGTTAGATATATTGTTCTCTCTAATTGGCATGACTCCTTCATCACCAATATATCTTGTAACAAACGCACCAAGTAAAATAAAAATAAATGATAAATGAAGAATAAGAACTGATAATTTTTCTCTGCTAAGCAAGTTATACTTCTTTATGTTACCCATAAAGTTAACCATCAATAAAAGCATTAGAGCTTCAAACCACCATGCATTATAAACCCAAATTCTAGCTGCATCAGTGGAGTACCAACTTTCTAAAAAAGTCCCTAAACCCATTGCAATTGGAAATAATATAAGCAATACGAGCATCAACTGAGTTGAAAAAAGAAAATTTAGTAATTTAGATCCCATTTTAAAGCCATCAAAGATAAATACGAAATTTTAATAATTAGTCATTTAACATCGAATATCATGTTAAAGTTTATTTAAATTTGAAATAAATATTATGGACAGTTATAAGACAAGATTAAAAGACATAACAACTTTCATTTTTGATGTTGATGGAGTTATGACAAATGGTAAAATTATTTACACTCATGATGGAAAAATTGATAGGCAATTCAATGCAAAAGATGGCTATGCTATAAAACATGCTATATCTAAAGGATATAGAATTGCTATTATATCTGGTGGTATGCAGGAAAATGTGAGAACAAGACTTAATTCATTAGGTGTTGAGGATGTTTTCCTTAAAGCATTCAACAAAATTGAAATATTAGATAACTTCATGAAGGATAAGGGTATTGAGAAAAAAAATATTCTTTATATGGGTGATGACAATCCAGATATTAAACCGCTTAAGGTCGTCGGCATATCTTCTTGTCCTAAGGATGCATCTGTTGATGTTAAATCAATATGTGATTATGTATCACACAAAAAAGGTGGATATGGATGTGTAAGAGATGTAATTGAACAAGTAATGAGGATTCATGGTAAATGGATTTAGTAAATAAATCAAAGTATAATATTATCTTAGGCTCAGGATCTTCAAGAAGAAAAGAGCTATTAGGTATGACTGGAATCAATTTTTCAGTAATGTCCATCCCTGTTGATGAAAGTTTTCCAGATTCTCTTCAAGGAACAGAAATTTCAGAATATATTGTCAAAAACAAGTCAGATGCTTTTAATAAGTTAATCAAAGAAAATGAAATCATTATTACTGCTGATACACTTGTCTGGTTTGAAAATAAATGCCTAGGTAAGCCAAAGGATAAGAAAGAAGCAAAATATATGCTTAAATTATTTGCAGGTAAATCCCATGATGTTATTACTTCAGTTGGTTTTTTAACTACGAACAATTTTAAAATTCTTACGGAAAGCACAACTGTTATTTATAAGAATCTAACTGATAGTGAAATAGACTATTATGTTGAAAATGTTAATCCAATAGACAAAGCTGGGAGTTATGGTATTCAAGACTGGATAGGTATGATTGGAGTTGAACATGTAAATGGCAGCTATACTAGTGTTTTGGGGCTACCTGTACCTCAAACAACAGATCAAATTATTAAAATTATTAATGAAAATCTTTAAGTTAAAATATTCACAAAAGCTACCTATTAGTTTGAATGAAGCATGGGATTTTTTATCATCGCCCAACAATTTAGAATTAATAACACCCAAGTCTATGGATTTCAATATAACTGATTGGGATAAAAAGAAAGCCTACCCAGGTCAAATAATACAGTATACTGTTAAACCATTGCTTGGTGTAAAAATTAATTGGGTCACTGAAATTACTCAAGTTAGAGACAAAGAGTTTTTCATTGATGAACAAAGATTTGGTCCTTACAGCTTCTGGCATCACAAGCATTTTCTTAAGGAAATAGAAAATGGTGTATTAATTGAAGATGTAATTCATTACAAGATACCTTTAGGACCATTTGGAGTACTGATTAATTTCCTATTTATTAATTCTAAATTGAACAGTATTTTTAAATACAGAAAGCAAGAATTAATAAAAATCTTTGGAGATCACAAATAAATGAAAAATATACTTTTAATAGGAGGTTCGACAGGAATTGGTTATGAACTTTCAAAAAAACTTGTAGATAATAATAACGTATTTATATCTACTAGAAATACAGAAATCTTTAATGGTACAGAGATTAAGTCTGATGTACTTAATTTAGACGAAGAATTTGAATTGGATTGGTTACCTGATCAGATTGATGGTTTTGTATACTTACCAGGCACAATAAATCTCAGACCATTTAAAGGCATTAAGCCATCTACATTTATGGATGATTTTAATATTAATGTAATGGGTTGTGTCAAAATACTACAAAAAATTTTACCTAGACTTCAGTCTGCTAATAATCCAAGTATTGTAATGTTTAGTACAGTCGCAGTTAAGTTAGGAATGCCTTTTCATAGCTCAGTTTCTGCTTCTAAGGGTGCTATTGAAGGTTTGACTCGATCTCTTGCAGCCGAGTTTGCCCCAAAAATAAGAGTAAATGCTATTGCACCATCTATACTTGACACTCCAATGGCAGAAAAATTTCTAAACTCTGATTCAAAAAAGGATAACGCTAAAAATAGACATCCAATGAAAGAGATTGGTTCAGCTCAAGATATATCTGAAATGGTTAATTTTTTATTAAGTGAAAAAAGTAAATGGATGACTGGTCAAATAATTCCATTTGATGGAGGAATCAGTTCACTTAAAACTAATTAATGAGAGGAGTCAAAAAAGAAAATTTACCAACAAAAAAATGCAATATATGTGGTCTTGAATTCTCATGGAGAAAAAAGTGGGAGAAAAATTGGGATGGAGTTAAATACTGTAGCAAATTATGCAGAAGCAAAAGATAAATAGTTTAGTATGGTTTAGAAACAATTTGAGGGTTGAAGACAATAGTTCATTAACCAATGCAATAAATAGTTCGGATAAAATTATTGGGTTCATAAATATTGACCCAAGAAATTTTATTTATACAAATTATGGATTTAAAAAAACAGAGAAATTTAGAGTAAAATTTTTTCTAGAATCAGTAAAAGAATTAAAAAACCAACTTGAAAAACTAAATATATCTTTAATTATAACTCATGATTATCTTGATAAATCAATTCCCCATATAATTAAACAATATGAAATAGAGAAAGTCTTTCTTCAAACAGAATGGACAAGAGATGAGCTTTTAGAAGAATCATATTTTCCTGAAAACATTGATTTGGTTAAAGATTTCGATCAGTTTTTATATTCACCCAAGGATGTAAAAACTCTATATGACAATATCCCCAGAGGTTTTTCTAATTTTAGAAAAAAATGTGAAAAGTATTTATCTGTTGATAATATTTTACCAATACCAAAACCATTAAATAATGACAATAAAATTGCAATTGACTACACAGTACCATCACTGTCGGATTTAGGGTTCGACCATTTTGATGTTCATAGAAACTCTGTATTTAAGTTTAATGGTGGAGAAATTAATGGTAAAAAAAGAATTGATGATTACTTCTTTAATACAAAAAATGTATCAAATTATAAGTCAACTAGAAATGGACTAATCGGAGAAAATTACAGTTCAAAATTTTCACCATGGTTAGCGAATGGATCAGTTTCTGCAAAATACATTTACAACCAGTTGAAAAAATATGAATCAGAAGTAGATAAAAATGATTCTACATATTGGTTATACTTTGAACTTATTTGGAGAGATTTTTTTAAGTATGTTTCAATGCAACATAAAGACAAGTTTTTTAGTAAAGATGGAATATATGGTGATAATAAAGAGTGGTCAACAGACACCGAGATATTGTCTAATTGGATTAAAGGTGAAACAAATGAACCATTTGTAAATGCAAATATGATTGAACTTCTTGAGACAGGGTTTATGTCAAATAGAGGCAGACAAAATGTTGCAAATTATTTAACTAAAGAGTTGAAAATTGATTGGAGAATTGGTGCTGAGTACTTTGAGTCAATGCTAATTGACTATGATGTTCACAGCAATTACGGAAATTGGCTATATAACGCAGGTATAGGAAACGATTCAATGCCATTTAGAAAATTTAATCCAAAACTTCAATCTGAAAGATATGACCCTAATAAATTATACGAAAAAACTTGGTTAGATGATTAATAAGTGTTGTCTAGTCTTTCCAAATCAGCTTTTCAAGGATAGTAATTTAATTAGTACTAATAATCATATTTTCTTAGTTGAAGAATATCTATTTTTCAGACAATATAAATTTCATAAACAGAAGATTTCATTTCATAGGTCAACAATGAAATTCTATGAGGATTATTTAAAAAGTCAAGGTATCATGGTCTCATACATAGATTCAAATGATCATGATTCTAATATTTTAAACTTATTAGATATGTTGAAATCTCAAGGATTCAATCTTATTGAAATGTACGATACAGTTGATTACCTGTTGAATAAAAGAATAAAGAGAAAATGTAATGAACACAATATAGATCTTTTGATTCATGAGTCTCCCCACTTTTTAAACACCAACGAAGATCTTGAAGATTTTTTTAAAGAATCCAAAAAAAAGTTTTTTCAAACTTCTTTTTATAAGTCTGAAAGAAAAAAAAGAAATATACTTATTGATTCTGATGGAAGACCAGAAGGTGGTGAGTGGACATATGATATATTAAACAGAAAGAAATATCCAAAAGATGAAATTCCTCCTAAAATTGATATTCCAAAAGAGACTAGATATATCAAAGAATCTCATTCATATACAGATAAATACTTCAAAGAAAACTATGGGAATATGGGTTTGTTTAATTATCCAGTTACTTTTGATGCATCTGAAAAATGGTTTGATGATTTTTTAAAAAATAGATTTATGATGTTTGGTGACTATGAGGATGCTATAGTTAAAGATGAAACAACATTAAATCATAGCATACTAAGTCCACTTATGAATGTTGGTCTTCTTAGCCCAAAACATGTAATAAGCAAATCAATAGATTTTTCTAAAAAGAATAACATTTCTATTAACTCAACCGAGGGTTTTATAAGGCAGATAATAGGCTGGAGAGAATTTATTAGAGGTATTTATAAGACCAAGGGAAGTTATGAAAGGACTTTGAATTATTGGGGATTTAAAAGAAAGATTCCAAAATCTTTTTACACCGGTGAAACAGGAATAGAGCCAATTGATAATTCCATTAAAAAAGTTCTTGAAACCGGTTACTTACATCATATTGAAAGACTTATGATACTAGGAAACTTTATGTTACTTTGTGAGTTTGACCCTGATGAGGTCTACATATGGTTCATGGAATTATTTATTGATTCTTATGATTGGGTAATGGTCCCAAATGTCTACGGAATGAGCCAATTTGCTGATGGTGGCTTGATGTCCACAAAGCCATATATAAGTAGTAGTAATTATGTTTATAAAATGAGTGATTATAAAAAAGGTGATTGGGATATTGTTTGGGACGGCTTATTTTGGAGATTTATGGATAAGCAAAGAGATTTTTTTATAAAAAATCCAAGACTCAGGATGCTTGTAAATACTTTTGATAAAATGAGTTCTGAAAAAAAAGAGAACCATATTATAAATGCAGAAAAATTTTTAGACAAAATTGATAATGAAAAGTAAGAGCTTAGAGGAAATTGACAGAATTATTGAAATGGCTTGGGAAGATAGAACTCCATTTGAAGCAATATTTAATCAGTTTGATATAAATGAAAAAGAGTTAATTGCTATAATGAGAAATAATTTAAAGAAAAGCAGCTTTAAATTGTGGAGAGAAAGAGTGAGCGGAAGAAAGACAAAACACTCAAAATTAAGGGAGAACAGTGTAGATAGATTCAAATGTAAACTGCAAAGAAATATCTCAAATAATAAAATCTCTAAGAGATAGTACTATACCCTATCTATATCTGCACCAATAGATTTTAATCTATCCACAATATTTTCATAGCCTCTATCTATTTGTTCAACATTCTGGATGATACTTTCGCCTGAGGCAGATAGTGCAGCAATTAATAATGCAATACCTGCTCTAATATCTGGTGATGTCATTGTTGTAGGTTTTAAGGAGGATTTAAAGTTATGTCCAATAACAGATGCTCTATGAGGATCACATAAAATTATTTTTGCACCCATATCAATTAATTTGTCTACGAAAAATAATCTACTTTCAAACATTTTTTGATGTATTAGTGTGCTTCCATTAGCTTGTGTTGCAACAACAAGGATAACTGATATAAGGTCAGGACTAAATCCTGGCCAAGGAGCATCTGAAATAGTCAGTATAGAACCATCAATATAATTTGAGATTGAATATCCATTAGTGTGTTCGGGTATTAAAATATCGTCACCCTCCCTATTTATTGTAATTCCAAGTTTTCTAAAAACATCTGGAATTTGACCTAGATCATCCCACGATACGTTCTTAATTTTTAATTTACTTCTCGTCATTGCAGCTAAACCAATCCAGCTTCCGATTTCAATCATATCAGGAAGGATATCATGTTCCGTCCCTCCTAATGATGTAACTCCATTAATTTTTAGAAAATTAGAACCGATACCCTTAATATCTGCACCCATTTTATTTAATAATAGACAAAGCTGTTGGATGTATGGTTCACATGCTGCATTGTAAATTGTTGTTTGTCCTTTTGCAAGAACGGAGGCCATCAAAATATTTGCAGTACCAGTAACTGATGCTTCATCAAGTAAAATATTTGTTCCCTCAAGAGAATTACTTGAAGTGACTGAATACATTTTATTTTCTGAGTTATAATCAAGTTTTGCACCAAGTTTTTGAAGATTTATGAAGTGTGTATCCAATCTTCTCCTACCTATTTTATCACCACCAGGTCTAGGAATTGAAGCTAAGCCAAACCTAGCAAGAAGTGGACCTACTAACATAATTGATCCTCTTAATTTTTTTGCATTATTAATAAAATCTTGACTTTGAAGATATTTTAAATCAATTTTTTGTGAGTTAAAAGAATATTTTCCTTTTTCTAGCTTATTTACCTTAACCCCTAAGCTTTTTAATATATCAATTAGTTTTACGACATCAATAATATTGGGAATGT
This sequence comes from uncultured Bacteroidota bacterium, assembly GCA_902622595.1. Lineage (GTDB taxonomy): Bacteria > Bacteroidota > Bacteroidia > Flavobacteriales > Flavobacteriaceae > Marisimplicoccus. The sequence continues at coordinate 79,887 of CACNQM010000003.1, read as the reverse complement.
TTGAAATAATTATGTCATTATCTGATAGTAGCGTAGCGCAAATAACTTGAAGTGCTTCATTTTTTGCACCCTGGGGTGTTATTTCACCAGATAACTTTACTCCACCTTTTACTCTTAAACTAGACATTAATATCTTCTTTTAGACTTTTTACGATTTTTATTGTTTGTCTTATTTGTCTTATAATTATTATTTGTCTTTATTTTGTTTTTAAGGAACTCAATTGAGTCTGTTAATGGAAGTTTTGACTCAGGAACCTTTAAAGCTCCATTGGATAGATCTGCTAGGTGATCAAAAATCACTTTATCATCAACAGAATCTTTATTCCAATTTAGGAAACATTTTTTCATATGATTAGCAATGTTTGCAATTAGCTTGTCCTTTAATTCTCCCTCTTCCCATCCTATAGCAATATCAATCATTTTCTTGATATTGTTTCCATAGAACCTGTACTTAGGATAGCTCTGAGGATATTCAAGCTTGTTAGGTTTGCTATTGACATAAAGTTCTTTTGATGGTTTTTCAAAAGGACTATCAACATCAAGCTCAAAATTTGACATAATAAATAGTTGAGCCCATAATTTATGCTGAAAATCAGGAACATCTCTTAAGTGAGGATTAAGATTACCCATGACACCTATTATGGCTTTAGCCATTTTATTTCTTTCCTCTCTGTCTTTTAGCGCTACTGCTTGATCAATCATCTGGTGAATATGCCTACCATATTCAGGGATTATAAGCTTAGTTCTCTCAGTATTGTATTCTAACGAGTCCATATTAATGCAATTTAATAAATTAATTACCAATCTAGAGGCTTATTATGTCATCAATAACACTTGCTTCTTTATAGATTTTTATAACATCTGATGGGGAAGATGCAAGATATTTAAATGTTACACTTATAAATTTATTGTTAGTTGAAGATTTTTGTGAAAGATTACCTCTATGTTTTTCTAATATTGATTTTAATATTTCCAACTCACCTGCTTCATTTTTAAGAATAAATTTAAATAGGTAAGAACCAGGCCATGATTGGGATTCTTTGAGTTGTTCCTCAAATCTTGAATAAAAATCTTCAGATTTAGTGTTTTTATTTGACAATGAAATTAATTTTGTAAATAGTATGCAAATATAATAATCCTTGGCTGAGTGTTATCAGAAAAAAAAATAAATAAAAGAATTGTTCTTGCCGGTGGTCCTGGAACAGGGAAGACTAGCGTTATTAATGCATTAAAAAAAGAAAGATTTTACTGCTTTGAAGAGGCTGCCAGAGAAATTTTTAATGAATTTAAACTTAAAGGATCAAATTTTAAGACAGATCCAATTAAAATAAGTAAAAATATTCTAGATAAAAGAAAACATGATTTTGAATCTGCAAATCTTATTGATTGTAGGGAAAGTGTAGTTTTTTATGACAGAGGTATACATGAAATTACTGCTTATCTTAATTCAATAGGTAAGTCATCAATGTATTGGGATGAATTACCATTTAAATTTAATTATGATTTGATCATATTATTTGAACCATGGAAAGAAATATATAAAAAGGATGAAAATAGAATTGAGAATTTTAGTGATGCAAAAAAAATTAGCCCTTTTATTTTTGAGATATATAAAAAATCTGGAATTAATATGATTAAGGTTCCTAATTTTAGTATTGAAGAAAGAGTAAAATTTATTTTGAAAAATTTACCATGAATGATCTAAAACTAATTTTTTTCGGCACACCTCAGTTTGCAGTGGAATCTCTTCACGAGATCAATCTAAACTATAAAGTTAATTGTGTAGTAACTTCTCCAGACAGAAAATCTGGAAGAGGTCAAAAAATTACCCAAAGTGAAGTGAAGATATATGCTGAGAAAAATAATATTAAAATTCTTCAACCTGATAATCTTAAAGACAAAGAATTTATCAATAAAATAATAGAGATAAATCCTGATATTATGATAGTTGTGGCATTTAGAAAAATTCCAGCTGAAATATTTTCTATTCCTAAATATGGAACAATTAATCTTCATGCATCATTATTACCAAATTACAGAGGTGCTGCACCAATTAATTGGTGTTTAATTAATAATGAGGTAAAAACAGGAGTCACTACTTTCTTTATAAACGAAAAAATTGACCAGGGAGATATCTTGCTCAAAGAGGAAGTTAATATATCGGATATGGATAATTTTGGTTCTTTATATAATAAACTGTCATCAATTGGATCAAGATTATTAATCACGACTATTAAAGGAGTTTTATCTAACAGCCTAAAGGCATCAAAGCAAGATTTTAATGGTAGTTTTAAGATAGCTCCGAAACTATCAAAAGAAAATACAAGAATTGATTGGAATAAATCTCAGAAAGAAATAATTGGGATGATAAGAGGACTATCGCCAAAACCTGGAGCATGGACTATATTGAAAAACGGAGACAATGAGACGAGGATGAAAATTCTAGAAGCAAATAGGGTAAATAGCTTCCACTCAAAAAAAGTTGGAAAATTTATAATTAATAATGGCGAAATACACATAAATAGTGGTGTTGATTCTATTAATTGCACATATATTCAGCTAGAAAATAGAAAAGTTATGAGTGCAAAAGAATTGATAAATGGACTAAAAATTCATGAAAATTCCTATGTTTACTGATAAGAATAGTCAGATTATCAACAAAACACACCTATTTATTAACAAATTTCTCTTTTTAGACCCTTATTTCATTGGACTTACATAATATCACGTATTTTAGTTTAAACATTAAAATTAAGTGATATGAACAAATCAGAATTAATTGATGCAATGGCAGCTCACGCTGGCATATCTAAAGCATCAGCGAAAATGGCTCTAGAAGCATTTCTAGGGAGTGTTAGTTCAACTTTAAAAGGTGGTGGAAGAGTTTCACTAGTTGGATTTGGATCTTGGTCAGTTTCTCAAAGAGCTGCAAGAGATGGTAGAAATCCTCAAACTGGAGCAACTATTAAAATCCCTGCAAAAAAAGTTGTTAAATTTAAAGCTGGAGCTGAACTTTCAAGTACAGTAAACTAAGTTTTAGATTCATTTAAATAAAATGTCTAAAAGGAGCTTCCATGTGAAGCTCTTTTTTTTTAGTATGAAAGGAAAACTACTTATTTCATCACCTGGACTATTAACTGATATGATTTTCTATAAATCAATCATATTAATAGTTGATCAAACAGACGAGGATATTACTGGGTTTATACTAAATAGGCCCTCAAATCTTTTTATGAATAAGGAAATTGACTCCTCAAAAAAAATAAAAATTGAACTTAATTACGGAGGTCCTGTATCATCATATCATTACTTTTTATTAAAGAGTGAAAAGAAATACCCAGAGATTTTAAATATTTATGACAATATATATTGGGGAAATAATATCGAATTTCTTTTTAACCTTATAGAGAAAAACAAAGTAGATATAAATGACTTTATATTATTCCAGGGTTACTCTGGATGGGGAATAGATCAATTAGACGATGAAATAGAAAATAACTTCTGGATAATTAATAACACAAAGGAAAATGATGTATTCAAGTTAAAAGAAAAAAACAGCTGGAATCATCAAATTAAGAATTTAGGAGATAAATATATTCCATGGTCGAATTCTCCTGATGATATAACACTAAATTAGGTTGAACCGAGAACTTGCTTTAAGTCTGATACTAGACTATCCCATAGAAGCTTAGCTTCTTCAAGTTCATCTTCCTCAGAAAAATCCGTAATGATAAGAGATACATCCTTTGTAATTTCATCCATTTCGATCTTAAATTCAAAAAAATAGTCTTCTTCATCATCTTCCTCAGTTATCCATTGAAATCTAATTTTTTCATTATTTTTTTTTGATAAAACTCTTGCATACTCTTCAGACTCACCCCAAAAAAATGTATACTTTTCACCTCTATAATTAACATCATCAGAAAACCATTCAGATAGTCCTGATGGCGAAGAAAGATATTGGAATAAAAGCTGTGGGGATGATTGAAAATCATACTCAATAACAAATTCTTTTTTCTTACCCATATATTTTCCAATATATTAAAAAAAGTTAGTATTTACATTAATTAAGAGTTTTTTGGCAATAATTTCTTGAGATTTGTTTTATATATTTGCATTTCTTAATTTGGCGAGGTAGCTCAGTTGGTGAGAGCGTCGGATTCATAACCCGGAGGTCGGGAGTTCAAATCTCCCTCTCGCTACAATATAAATTGATGAAAAAAATTATTACATATCTTTTATCATTTTTTCTAATTTTAGCTTGTTCTAAATCTGACAATAGTGATACAGAAATTGAAATTATAGAAGAAGAAATTGAGCAGATTTATAGTTGTGTTAGTTACGATGAACTACTAGATCCGAAAAATACTAACCAAGACGATTTAATGCAGTATTGGTACAAATTTGTTAATGATGTAAAGTGTACAAGAGGAGGTCCTGACTATGGTGAAAGAAATAAATCACCCAATATCTTTTTTGAATACAGAACTGTAGCTCAAATTGCTTCTGGTGTTACAGCGGACCATATAGCTTATTCTACCTTTTCCGGGTATTGTAATGATAGTGCAGTTAATGTTGGAGTGCTTTATGATGAATGGACTGAAAAAAATTTACTTCAAAGAATATGGATAATGTATCATGAATTTGGTCATGATGTTTATAAGTATGAACATAGTACAGATCGTGCAGACATAATGTTCCCATCTAGTACTAGAAGTGATATAAATATTAATGATTTTATTGAGGCAAAGGACAGAATGTTTAGAAAATCATTTCCGGGAATTAAGTATATACCATGTCCCTCTCAAAGTTAAAAGTTTTATTAACAGTATCTATTTATTTAATTTTTTTAGGATGTGCTAAAAACTCTCTTGTTTATGAAATAGCTCCTGATAAAAAATTATTTAGTTGCGTTAATTACGACAAATTAGCTGATCCAAACTTTGACTCAGATAATTTATATGCCTTTTGGGATATATTTGTTGCTGATGCTAAATGTTCTATGAGTTCGAATCCAGACTTTGGTAAGCTTAATACAGATGTACATATTTTTTATGAATATGAATCAGATGCATTATTTGCATCAGGTGAGGTTCTTGACTATGGAGCTTATGCTGCATCCTCATGTGACGACTCAAGAGTTAGAGTTGGTATTGCTTTTAGATATTGGAATGACATAGACATTTGGCAAAAACTAGGATTAATGTATCATGAATTTGGGCATGATGTTTTAAGATATGGTCATAGCTCAAATCCTGAAGACATAATGCACGCCTCCTCTCCTTTTGCCAGTACATACAATGGCTTTATAGAATCAAAAAATAGATTTTTTGATAAAAAATTTGACGGATTAAGATATCTTGATTGTAGTTGGTATGAAGATTATACAGTTGGAGCTAGTGAACCTAATCTTCCCCATATATTTCATGATTGCAGTAAAGATCATAATTAATCAGAATAATCCATGTGAATCCTAACTAAAGGATTCATAATATTAAACCATAAAGGAGGGATAAGTGATAATAATATTGAAGTTGGATACCCATGTGGCAAATGAGGACATTCATCCAATGATTCTAACACTTGATATTTCTTGGAAGATTTGAAGTGATGATCACTATGTCTTGTTAGTTCATATAACACAATTCTTCCAATTGTATGGTTTGAATTCCAGGAATGATGTGGCTTAACTCTCTCGTATCTTCCACTTGGCTCTTTTTTTCTCAAAAGACCATAATGTTCTACATAATTTATTGTTTCTAAAAATAAAAATGATACAATAGACATTGCAATAGATAGAAGAGTTAGATATAATCCAAAATTAAAATAAATAAAAATTAAAAATGATAATTGAAACAGTGTATAAAAAACCATATCATTTTTAATTGAAAAGAAGCTCCTTTTGGAAACTTTTAGAAGCTTAAGCTGAATTTCCCATGCGCTTACATATGTTCTGATAACAGATGTTATCCAAAAACTATATACTGTTTGTTTATATCTAGCTGTCGCAGGATCCTCTGGAGTTGCAACATTTATATGGTGTCCAAAATTGTGTTCTATGTAAAAATGCATATACTGACAAGGGAGATACAAAAGTTTAGAACAAGTTCTTGCTATTAATGACTTTCTATGACCCAGCTCGTGACCAACATTAATCCCATTAGTAGCCATAACTATGCTTGCTGATAGAATTATTCCAATAATATCATATACTGAAGAGGCAAGTGCAAGTTTTTCAAGTGAGAAAAAGAAGATACCAAATACAATAGGAATATTTAGATATAATAATAAATCAAAGAAAGGATCAAGATTTCTATTTTTCTTTTCTTCATCTGTATATTTTTCGTCGCTTTTCCTAACAATTATTTCAAGAACTGGAATAAAAACAAATGTAAAAAAAACAGCAAGGTAGTTATAAAAACCACCCAATGAAATACCAATAAATGCAAAAAGAGCAATTGAATAGGACATTAAATATTTGAGGTCTTTTATCATAGATTGTTTGCTTTAATCAAATTTAATGCAGAACCATTTTTATACCACTCTATTTGCTGTGCATTAAAAGTATGGCTCAATTTAATAATTTCTTTGGAATTATTTGAATGAATTATCTCTAGTGAAATGGATTTATTTGGTGAAAAAGATTCTAAGTCTATAAAGTTAAATGTATCATCTTCCTGAATTTTATCATAATCATTTTCTTCATTAAAAGTCAAAGCTAACATTCCCTGTTTCTTTAAATTTGTTTCATGAATCCTAGCAAAAGACTTAACAATTACTGCTTTAATCCCTAGGTGTCTCGGCTCCATAGCCGCATGTTCTCTTGAAGAACCCTCACCATAATTATGATCTCCAACAACTATGGTATTTATTTTATTTTTTTTATAAAATCTTTGAGTTTCAGGAACCGGGCCATATTCTCCTGTAATTTGATTTTTAACTGAGTTTGTCTTCATGTTAAAACTATTAACTGCACCTATTAGGCAATTATCGGAGATATTATCTAAGTGTCCCCTAAACCTTAACCATGGGCCTGCCATTGAAATATGATCTGTTGTACATTTACCATGAGCCTTAATCAAAAGTTTTGCATTATAGATATTTTTTCCATCCCATGGTCTAAATGCTTCCAATAGTTGTAGTCTTTTTGAATCTGGATCTATCTTTATTTGAATATCAGATCCGTCAATTGGTGGCTCAATATATCCATTGTCTTCACAATCAAAACCATTTGAAGGTAATTCATCTCCAAATGGAGGATCTAAAAATACTTTATGACCATCCTCAGATGTTAAATTATCGGTAATAGGGTTAAAATCAAGATTTCCAGATAAGGCAACAGCCATTACCATTTCTGGTGAAGTCACAAAAGCATGAGTGTTAGGGTTACCATCTGCTCTTTTGGCAAAATTTCTATTAAAAGAATGAATGATTGAATTTTTCTCAGTATTATCTTCACCCTCCCTATTCCATTGACCTATACAAGGTCCACAGGCATTAGTAAATATTTTTGATTCAAGTTTTTCAAAAAGGTCAATTATGCCATCTCTTTCAGCTGTATATCTTACCTGCTCTGAACCAGGGTTTATTCCTAATTTAGATTTTATCTTAATATTCTTTTCTAAAGCTTGTTTGGCAATAGATGCAGCTCTTGAAAGATCTTCGTATGATGAGTTTGTACAGGACCCAATAAGACCCCATTTTATATCAGTTGGCCAGCCTTCTAACTTGGCTTTATCTTTCATCTCATTAACCGGTGTAGCAAGATCAGGAGTAAATGGTCCATTAATATGTGGTTTTAAAGTATTCAAATCAATTTCAATAACTTCATCAAAATATTTTTCAGGATTATCATATACTTCTTGGTCTGCTTTTAGATCATCTTTAATATTTGAAGCAGCGTTAACTACGTCTTCTCTTTCAGTAGATTTTAAATATCTTTCCATTGATTCGTCATATGCAAATATTGATGTGGTTGCCCCAACTTCAGCACCCATGTTACAAATTGTACCTTTCCCAGTACAAGAGAGAGATTCAGCTCCATCCCCAAAATATTCAAGTATATATCCTGTTCCACCTTTAACAGTTAAAATTCCTGCAACTTTTAAAATTACATCTTTGGCTGAAGCCCAACCATTTAATTTACCAGTTAGTTTTATACCAATTAATTTTGGAAATTTTAACTCCCATGGCATTCCTGCCATAACATCAACTGCATCTGCTCCTCCCACACCTATTGCAATCATTCCTAATCCTCCAGCATTTACAGTATGTGAATCAGTACCAATCATCATGCCTCCAGGAAAAGCGTAATTTTCTAGAATAACTTGATGAATGATTCCTGCTCCTGGTTTCCAAAACCCAATACCGTATTTTCTTGATACAGACTCTAAAAAATTAAATACTTCTGAACTAACTTTATTAGCATTCTTAAGATCTTTTTGTGCACCTGATTGAGCTAAAATTAGATGATCACAATGAACAGTTGTAGGAACTGCTACTTTATCCTTTCCAGCTTGCATAAATTGTAGAAGTGCCATCTGAGCTGTAGCATCTTGGCATGTAACACGGTCAGGACCAAAATCAACATAATCTTCACCTCTTTTAAAAACTTTCTTTGATGATTCATCCCATAGATGAGAGTATAAAATTTTTTCTGAATAAGTTAAAGGTCTGCCAATAATTTTTCTTGCATTATCAATCTTAGAAGACATTTTTGCGTACACAGTCTTTATAACATTAATATCAAAAGCCATAAAATTTTTTTCAAAAATAATATAATATTATTTACTCATCTCTATAATTTCCTTAATAATATCATAATTAGAATCTAATGAGATTCTCTTATCAACTGCAGAAAGGTGGATTTCATTAAAACCTGCATTTTTAAATAATTTAAAATTCTTTGTATTAATGCCTCCACCAGGCATAATTGTAATTTTATCTGGAGCTAAGGAATTTAGGTATTTAAGATTTTTTAAACCTTTTTCTGAGTTTGTTTTACTTCCAGAACAAAGTATTCTATCAAATTTATTCTCAATTAATTTTTCTAATGATGTTTCCTGCTCCGATAAATAGTCAAAAGCTCTATGAAAGGTTAATTCATATCCAACAGTTGCACTTCTAAATTCACTTAATAAAGTGTTACTTAATTTTTTTTTATTATCAAGAAATCCTATAACAAAGCCACTAATATTATAATTTTTAAATTTTTGAATTGATTCAAACATATTATCAAGTTCTATTTTATTGAAAATAAAATCTCCACCTCTTGGCCTAATTAAGACATTAATTGGAATTTTTGATACTTCCAAAGATTTTTCAAAAAATTCAATATTTGGAGTAACGCCTCCAACATGATAATTTTCACACAACTCTACTCTGTTTGCGCCAGCATCTTGAGCATTCACAATTGAACTTAAGCTTGTTGTACATATTTCGATTATCATAATTTGACTACTATAAAGAAGTGTGTCTAATTTTTATTAGTAAATAATTATATTGATATTTAACATAAGAAATGTTTATTGCTAACTCTATTTAAATATAATTGTTTTTAATAAATTTAAGTGGTTTATGGAAATTAAGAAGTCTAAAGAAAAGTATGATGTAATTATTGTTGGTTCTGGAGCAGCTGGAGGAATAACTACTAAAATTTTAACTGATGCAGGACTTAAGGTTGCTCTTATTGAAGCAGGGCCTTATTTTGACCCAGCAGACCCTGAACAACAAACTCAATTTAAACCAACCTGGGCATCTCCAAGAAGAGGATCATCTGTTACAAGAAGATTTGGAGACTTTCATATGTCATATGGAGACTGGAAAGTTGATGGTGAGCCATACTCATCTAAAGAAGATACTGACTTTATGTGGTGGAGATCGAGGATGTTGGGTGGTAGAACAAATCACTGGGGTAGAATCGCCTCGAGACTTGGCCCAAAAGATTTTAAATGCAAAGATTTTTATGATTTAGATGAAAATTGGCCAATAACTTATGAAGATATTAAACCATATTACGATAAACTTGACAAATTAATTGGTGTTTTTGGGACTAAAGAAAACCTTCCAAATGATCCAGATGGATTTTTTCTACCACCGCCTAAGCCTAGATTACATGAGTTGTATTATATAAAAGGTGCAAAAAAATCCGGTATAAATGTAATACCTTCTAGATTATCGGTTCTTACAAAGAGGATAAACAACCAAAGAGGAATTTGTATGTTTTGTGGTCAATGTGAGCGATCATGTTCAGTATATGCATGTTTCTCCTCAAGTTCAAGTCTAGTAATTCCTTCATTAAAGGGAGGACTTGTTGATCTTTATACTGATTCAATGGTAAGAAAAGTGAACACGGATAATAATGGTATTGCAACTGGCGTTTCTTTTATTAATAAAAAGAACGGGAAAGAATACTCCATAAAATCTAAAGTAATAGTTCTAGGTGCATCATCCTGCAGTAGTGCAAGAATTTTATTAAACTCGAAGAGTAATGAGCATCCTAATGGACTTGGAAACAGTAGCGGTTTAATTGGAAAATATCTACAGGACACCGTTGGGACATCAAAACAGATATTTGTGCCTGAGTTAATGAATAGGAAAACTTACAATGAGGATGGTGTTGGTGGTGCTCATGTATACACTCCATGGTGGCTACATGATAAAAAACTAGATTTTCCAATTGGATATCATATTGAAACTTCATATAGAAATCTAGGGATGCCACAGTTTGGTATAGGTGGTTATATACCTAATGATTTTAATAAGTTTTTTGGATTAAGAGTTGGTGGTTACGGTGAACAGATTAGAAAGGATGTTAAGAAGTATTGGGGTTCAACAATTGCACTCGAATCAAGAGGTGGTGCTATTCCAGATATTAACAATTATTGCGAAATAGATGAAAATAAAAAAGATAAGTATGGAATCCCTGTATTAAAATTTAATTATAAATGGGCTGATACAGAATATAATCAAGCCAAACATGCTCAAGATATCTACGAAGAATTGGCTCACAATATGAACGGTATAATGATAGGAGATAAACCTGGTAAAGACCAAAATTACGGGATTTCTACTCCTGGATCAATTATTCACGAAGTTGGAACAACAAGAATGGGTAATAATCCAAATACATCTGTAGTTAATAAATATGAACGTCTCCATGATGTTGATAATGTATATGTTGTAGATGCTGGCCCATTTGTATTCAAAGGAGATAAAAATCCAACATGGACTATTATGGCTTTAGCATGGCGAACATCAGATCACATAATTTCAGAACTAAAAAAACAGAATTTATAATGAAAAGAAGGGACAGTATTAAAACAATTATTTTGAGCAGCATAGGTGCCTCACTAACATTAGAGGGCTGTATATCTCCATTAAATGAAAATGTTTCAGAAAAAATATGGGAGTATAGATATGGAAGAACTCCCTATGAAAAGGAGAGAGATAAGAAGTTTCTTAATGCTCAATTTTTTAACAAGTCAGAGTTAAGAACAATTGAAAGAATAGCAAATATAATTATTCCTCCTAATGAATTCGGAAATATTAATGATGCTGGTGTTGTTGAAATGATTGAGTTTATTGCAAAAGACTGGAGTACTCCGGCACACAATAACTATGGAGAAAATGTGTTGAGAAAAGGACTAATAGTCTTAGATAACCTATTTGAAAATAAATTCAATAATAAATTAACTGATTGTTCAGATGATCAAATCAAGTCAATCTTCGATATTATTTCATACAACGATGGCATTGAGGAAAACCTTAAGGAAGCTGCAAGTTTCTTCGCTACCTACAGATACATGGTTGTAACTGGATGGTTTACATCAGAGGTTGGAATGCGAGATCTTGGTTATAAGGGAAACATACCTAATGTATGGGACGGAGTTCCTGAAGATGTCTTAAAAGATCATGATGTATCATATGATGAAGAGTGGATCGCTAAGTGTATTGATCAATCTAAAAGAAATGAAACTGCTGTTTGGGATGAAGAAGGCAACCTTCTTACCTAATAAAATAACAAACCTGTATTAGAGTGAGTATTGCGTAAACTCCAAAAAACAGGATTAAGGCTAATTAAATATTCAAGGATCTATTCAAGATAGCTTGCTTTAGCATTTAAACTCACCTTTCTTAATTAATACTCGTTGAGTTTACCAAGAATCAATAATACAGGTTATCATAAATTTAAGAATTTAAATGGATTTATCAATATCATCAATGATTTTTAAGATCATTTTTTCAACTTCACTCTCAGAATCAATAGATTTTGATTTATTCTGAAGATTTTTTGCTGCAAATTGGATACAGCACATAGCTAAAAGGTCTTGTTTATCTCTAACTGAATAGCTTTGTTCTAAATTTTTAATTGTTTTTTCAATAATCTTTGCAGCTTCACGAAAATAAAACTCTTGAGATCTTTGAACTGTAAGGGGATAAACTCTATCACCAATATTTAATTTAATTTTAATATTCTCCTCCATAATATTTATATGGATATTCTTTCAATGCAGTAATCTATTTCCTTAATCAAATAATCAATTTTATTTTTAAAATATTGCTTATCACTATCATCGTCATTTACAGCTGATGAAATTTTAAGTTGTTTTTCTTTTGCCTGAATTATTTTAATTTTAGTTTCTAGATCTTTATTGATTTTAATTAAATTTTCATTTTTTGATTCTAGTGACTTGTTCAGTACTTTAGTTTCATCTAGCTTATTTAGAAGAAGACTGATTTTTTCTTGAAGAATTTTTAAATAATCCAATTGTATTTAATTTAATAATTTCAATTTATAAAAATCTTGAGTTAAATTTGAAATCAGATGAAATTATTTCTTAGAATTTTATTTACATCATTTTTTATTTTAAACTTTAACGAGAGCTTTAGCCAGGAATTTGATTTCCATTCTCCAATTGATGCACCCTTTGATCTGTCGGGAACATTTGGAGAATATAGGTCAAGGTTTCATACGGGGATTGACTTTAAAAGTAGAGGGGTTCAAGGTCAGAGGATTTTTAGTATTGAGGAAGGATATATTTCAAGAATTGAAGTAAATAATTATGGGTATGGAAAAGTAGTATACATTGATCATCCAAATGGATTCACTTCAGTTTATGCACACTTGAAAGATTTTAGCACTGAATTAGATAATTATGTAAGAGGTGAATTATATAGATCTAAGAAAAGCACAATTAGAAAATTACCAAAAAAGGGAGAAATAAAGGTTAAAAAAGGAGAATTAATTGGTTACTCAGGTAATACAGGTGGATCATTCGCTCCACATCTTCATTTTGAAATTAGAGATACTGAAACACAAGATGCGCTTAATCCTCTAATGTTTAATTATAGATATATCGATGAAGAAAGACCAATTATAAGGGGTTTATATCTGATAGACGAAGAAAATACACTAGTAAGCAGTTTACCTTTAAAGAAGGAAATCAAAAAATTAAATGACTCAACTTACATTACTGATGAAATTGAATATAATAAGAAAACGGGATTTGGAATTGATATTTATGATATACAATACAAGGGATTATTTAATCAGAATGGTGTCTATAAGGTAGATTTATTAATTGATTCCTTATTAGTTTATTCATTTAAAATGGATAGAATAAAATTTAGTCAAAATCATTACAGAAAAATAATGTATGATTATATGTCTGCAATTAATAATAGAAAGAGAGTTTTAAAAGTTTACACACCTCAAAATGCAAATTTATCTTTTCTTAAAAATAACGATTTTAATGGCATATTAGATCCATCAAAATATACAGATAACTATGTTTCTATTAGAGTTTCGGATTGGAATAACAACTCATCTTATTTAAACTTTAGAGTCAAAGCTACTGACAGTAATGATGAGGTTATACCTTTTGATGGAATAGAAATACTTACTAATCAGAACTATAAAATAAATAAAAATTCATCTATAGTTGAGATAAAAAAAAATACATTTTATAATGACCTTTTATTAAATATATCTTTCAAAGATGACACACTTGACTTAGGTGAAGATAAAGATCCATTTAGAAAATCTATAATTATTAAGTTACCTCAGATGATATCAGATACATTAGAGTTGAGACAATCATTTATTGGAAGAATAAAAGATAAAAACATGACATACATAAACTCAAGAAAAGATGATTCATACATCTATGCTAACACTTCATCTTTAGGAAAATATACAATATCCAGAGATACACTTAAGCCAGTAATTAAACCAATAAATTTTAGACAGAATTCAAATATTTCTAGTAGATCTACAATAAGGCTAAGGCTAAAAGATGAAATGTCGGGTATTAAAAGCTATGATGCATTTTTAAATGGAAAATGGGCGCTATTTGAGTATGAACCAAAATCAAATTTAATTTTTCATAAGATTTCAGATAATATTATAAATAAAGGTGAAAATATTTTACTTATTAATTATCAAGATGGCGTTGGAAATAAAGGAGTCTACAAAGCCACTATATACTATTGAGGATAAATTAATTCTTTGAGTGTATCAATGAGATAATCAACTTCTTCAATTTTATTATTATGAGAAAATGAAAATCTGACTGATGGAAACTTTTTTTGATCTTCACTTTGAATTTCGTCAAGAACATGTGACCCCTCTGAACTACCAGATTGACAGGCACTACCCCTAGAACAAGCAATACCTTTTAAATCAAGGTTAAAGTCAAGCATTGCTGCTTTATCATTAGATATGGGAAGACAAACATTTAAAATAGTATATGTACTGTTTTTAATATCTCCAGACTCTCCATTAAAATGAATATCAGGAAATAATTTCTTCAAATTATCTATCATGTATTCTTTTATTGACAAAACTTGTTTAGCCTCTTGTTCCATATTTTTGTCTGCTATTTCAAGAGCTTTTGTCATTCCAACAATATTATGGACAGACTCTGTCCCAGCTCTCAATCCTCTCTCTTGAGGACCACCACAAATAAATGATTTTATTTTTGTTGATTTATTTATATAAGTAAACCCTACCCCTTTTGGACCATGAAACTTATGAGCTGCTGATGATAAAAAATCAATATTAATTGATTTTAGATCAATTTTATAATGACCAACAGCTTGAACAGCGTCGGTATGAAAAAATGAATTATACTTTTGACATAAATCTGATACATATTTTACATCTAGTATATTACCTATCTCGTTATTAATATACATTAAGGTTACAAGTTTAGGTTCATCATTGGAACTCAATAAGTACTCTAGATTATCAATATCTACATTTCCATTTTCAGATAATTTTACATAATTGACATTTACGCCTTGTATTTTTAACTCTTCTAGGGTATGTGTAATTGCATGATGCTCAATTTTTGAAGAAATAATATGCTTTACACCTAGATCTTTCACTGCACATTTTAAAATTGAGTTATCTGACTCCGTTCCACCAGAATTAAAGATTATTTCACCAGGATCGCAATTTAGAATTTTTGCAATTGACTTTCTTGATGTCTCAATATAAGATTTTGCAGATCTTCCATACGAATGAGTAGATGAAGGATTACCAAAACAGTCCTTTAATACATTTGACATATTGTCAATTACCTCATCTCTTATCTTTGTTGTCGCTGCATTATCAAAATAGACATTCATTTATTTAGGCTCAAATTCTTTTAATGTTGAAGTTATAATATTGATACAGTCGTATAGTTGTTCCTTAGTCATAACTAGAGGAGGTGCAAATCTAATAACGTTACCTCTTGTTGGTTTAGCTAAAAGACCATTGTCACGTAATTTTAAACAAATATTCCAAGCAGTTTTACCATCCGGAGAGTCATTAATCACAATAGCATTTAACAAACCTTTACCTCTAACAAGACTAACAATCTTACTATTACTTATATATTTATTCATCTCTTCCCTAAAGATTAAACCTAAAGCTCTTGCATTTTGAGAGAGATTTTCTTCAATAATTATTTCTAGTGCTTTTTTTGCAATACTAGCAGCAAAGGGATTTCCACCAAATGTACTCCCATGTTGACCTGGCTGAATAACTTCCATTATATGTGAGTCACAAAGAACAGCAGAGATTGGATATGTCCCACCGCTAAGAGCTTTAGCTAATATTAAAATATCAGGTTTTACATATGATGATTGCTGTTCGCATGAAGAATTACAATCACAATTACCGCATGATGCAAGTAAAGATCCTGTTCTACCAAGTCCAGTTTGAATTTCATCTGCAATCATCAGAACATTATATTGTGAACATAAATGTCTTACTTTTTTTAGATAATCAGGATCTGGAACGTTCACTCCAGCTTCTCCCTGAATAGGTTCAACTAGAAAAGCAACAACATTTTTATCTTTTTTAAGTTTATCTTCCAAAGCAATTGTATCCCCATGAGGAATGTGAATAAAGCCTGGGGTATGAGGACCAAAATAGTCTTTTGAACCTGGATCAGTCGAAAAAGAAATCACAGTTGTAGTTCTTCCATGGAAGTTATTATTACATACTATAATTTTAGCCTGATTTTCACCAACATTTTTCTTTAAATATCCCCATTTCCGTGATAGCTTTATTGATGTTTCAACACCTTCGGCACCCGTGTTCATTGGTAGAAGTTGATCAAATCCAAAAAGTTTGGTTGCATATTCAAGATACTCACCCAGTTTGTTGTTATGAAATGCTCTTGAGGTAAGAGTTAATGACTCTGCTTGATTTTTAATTAAATCTACAAGTTTAGGGTGACAGTGACCTTGATTTACAGCAGAATAGGCTGATAAAAAATCATAATATTTTTTTTCATTTACATCCCACAAGTATACTCCCTCCCCTTTTTTAAGAACAACCGGCAGTGGATGATAGTCGTGAGCGCCATACTTTTTTTCTAAATCTAGATGAAATTTAGCTAAATCTTTTGAGGTTTTTGTTATCAAGATTAGAGTATTATGATTTATTATAAATATAGTAATTTTGAAAATATTTAAGCTAATGATTAAATACCTTCATTTTATAATTTTAATATTATTTTTTTTAAGTTGTGAAAAAGATGATATATGTATTGAAGGTTCAGAAAATACTAACAGAGTTACTATCGGATTTATTGATAATAAAACTAAAAATCCAACAGGGATTAATTTAAATTATATAAAAGGAGTCAATAATGATTCAATCTTAAATGAAGAATTTTCTGGATCTGAACTTAAACTACCTTTAATGGTTAATTCAAATGAAACAAAATATGTTTTAGAGCAAAATCAAGTTAGAGATACTCTAATAATTTTTCATCAAACAGAACATTTATATTTAAATAGGTCATGTGGATTTAAATCAAATTTTTTAATTAAATCAGAAACTAAAATTATAAAAGAATCAGGATGGATTCGAGAAATTACAATTGTACAAGATTCAATTTTTAATGAAGAAAATACAAACATATTTATTCATTATTAGTCTTATTATACCTTCTGCACAGGTATTCTCACAGACAGAAAATAAACTATATGATAGTTTAACTATTAATGATAAAATACTAAATATTAATAAGATAAGATTTGGTATTGATATCTATAAACCTATAAAGTCTTCATCTGAGGGAGACAATTTAAATTATGAAATTGTTGGAGATTTACAGATAACTGAAAATTTATATCTAGCAGCTGAATATGGTTTAACAGATAGATTAATCGAAGATGAGAATATCAATTTTAATTCTAATGGTAGTTTCCTACGTTTTGGTATTGATTATAATATGTTCAAAAATTGGGTTGGAATGGATAATGCAATTTTTTTAGGTTTAAGATATGGGTCTTCGAATTTTTCAAATAAAATTCAAAGTTATAACGTAAGGAATAGTGATGCGTATTTTTCAAACTTTGTAGATAATAATTATCAAACCATTAATCATTCAAATTTAACTGGAAGTTGGCTAGAGGTTTTAGCTGGTGTAAAAGTTGAGACTTTTAATAATGTTTATTTAGGTTTTAGTTTAAGACTGAATAAATTATTATCTACAAAAAAGCCAGACAATTTTGATAATCTTTTTATACCAGGTTTCAATAAAGTTACAGATGATAACACATGGGGAAGCGGATTCAATTATACACTTACTTACTCAATACCACTAAAAAAAAGAAAATAAAAAAACCCTTTCTTCAAAGGGTTTTATAAGATAAAGGCGGCGACATACTCTCCCACAAAAATGCAGTACCATCTGCGCTGATAGGCTTAACTTCTCTGTTCGGAATGGGAAGAGGTGAGCCCTATCGCTATAACCACCTTAAAGTTTTAAGAAGGTCATTTAACACTTGAAAATATCCAAGTTAACATTCAAGAAAGCTTGTTACAATAGACTTACGGGTAATTAGTATCACTCAGCTTTGACATTACTGCCTTTACACTTGTGACCTATCAACGTTGTAGTCTCCAACGACCCTTAAAAGAAATCTCATCTTGAGGTAGGTTTCGCACTTAGATGCTTTCAGTGCTTATCCTTTCCCGACATAGCTACCCGGCGATGCTACTGGCGTAACAACCGGTACACTAGAGGTCAGTCCATCTCGGTCCTCTCGTACTGAAGACAGATCCTCTCAAATTTCTAACGCCCACCACAGATAGAGACCGAACTGTCTCACGACGTTCTGAACCCAGCTCGCGTGCCACTTTAATGGGCGAACAGCCCAACCCTTGGAACCTTCTCCAGCTCCAGGATGTGACGAGCCGACATCGAGGTGCCAAACCCCCCCGTCGATTTGAGCTCTTGGGGGAGATCAGCCTGTTATCCCCGGCGTACCTTTTATCCTTTGAGCACTGGCCCTTCCATGCGGAACCAGTGGATCACTATGCTCTTGTTTCCAACCTGATCGACTTGTCAGTCTCTCAGTCAAGCACCCTTATGCCATTGCACTCTACACACGGTTACCAAGCGTGTTGAGGGTACCTTTAGAAGCCTCCGTTACTCTTTTGGAGGCGACCACCCCAGTCAAACTACCCACCACGCACTGTCCCCTAAAAAGGGTTAGATATCAGAGAAGCAAAGGGTGGTATTTCAACAACGACTCATAAACGCCTGGCGACGCTTAATCAAAGTCTCCCACCTATCCTACACATTACTTATCCAATATCAATACGAAGCTATAGTAAAGGTGCACGGGGTCTTTTCGTCCCGTGGCGGGTAAGCGGCATCTTCACCGCTACTACAATTTCACCGAGCTCATGGCTGAGACAGTGTCCAAATCGTTACACCATTCGTGCAGGTCGGAACTTACCCGACAAGGAATTTCGCTACCTTAGGACCGTTATAGTTACGGCCGCCGTTTACTGGGGCTTCATTTCAATGCTTCGCATAAATGCTAACATCTCCACTTAACCTTCCAGCACCGGGCAGGTGTCAGACCCTATACATCGTCTTTCGACTTAGCAGAGTCCTGTGTTTTTGATAAACAGTCGCTTGGACCTTTTCACTGCGGCCTACTAAAAGTAGGCGACCCTTTTCCCGAAGTTACGGGTCAAATTTGCCTAGTTCCTTAGCCATGAATCTCTCGAGCTCCTTAGAATCCTCATCCCAACTACCTGTGTCGGTTTACAGTACAGGCTGCTTAACTTGTTTTTCTTGGAAAAAGGTCCGCCATATTATCACCTCATCCGAAGAATCGGTGTACTATCATCACCTTAACAGTGATTTCAACGTACTATTCCGTCAGTACGCAATGACATTGCTTTTCCGTCACTTTTGTTGTTAAGCAGGTACCAGAATATTAACTGGTTGTCCATCCACTACCCCATTCGGGTTCGCGTTAGGTCCTGACTAACCCTCAGCTGATTAGCATAGCTGAGGAAACCTGAGTTTTTCGGAGGGGGTGTTTCTCGCACCCCTAATCGTTACTTATGCCTACATTTTCGTTTCTATACACTCCAGCAAACCTCACAGTTTGCCTTCAACGCAGAATAGAATGCTCCCCTACCCAATATAAATATTGCCATAGTTTCGGTGATATACTTATGCCCGATTATTATCCATGCTCGACCGCTCGACTAGTGAGCTGTTACGCACTCTTTAAATGAATGGCTGCTTCCAAGCCAACATCCTAGCTGTCTGGGCAGTCAAACCTCGTTTATTCAACTTAGTATATACTTAGGGACCTTAACTGATGGTCTGGGTTGTTTCCCTCTCGGACACGGACCTTAGCACCCATGCCCTCACTGCTAAAAAACATTTCATAGCATTCGGAGTTTGTCAGGAATTGGTAGGTGGTGAAACCCCCGCATCCAATCAGTAGCTCTACCTCTATGAAACTTATTTTAACGCTGCACCTAAATGCATTTCGGGGAGTACGAGCTATTTCCTAGTTTGATTGGCCTTTCACCCCTATCCACAGGTCATCCCAAGACTTTTCAACGTCAACGGGTTCGGTCCTCCACTGTATGTTACTACAGCTTCAACCTGCCCATGGATAGATCACTAGGTTTCGCGTCTACCACTGCTAACTAAACGCCCTATTCAGACTCGCTTTCGCTTCGGTTGCTCCGCTTAACGGATTAGCCATGCTAGCAAAGGTAACTCGTAGGCTCATTATGCAAAAGGCACGCCGTCACACATTAATTGTGCTCCGACCGCTTGTAAGCGTAAGGTTTCAGGATCTATTTCACTCCCTTATTCAGGGTTCTTTTAACCTTTCCCTCACGGTACTAGTTCACTATCGGTCTCTCAGGAGTATTTAGCCTTACCGGATGGTCCCGGCAGTTTCATACAAGGTTTCACGTGCCCCGTACTACTCAGGATACCTCTATTAATAACATCAATTACCTATACAGGACTATCACCTTCTATGGTTTTACTTTCCAGTAAATTCTAGTTCTATTAGCATTAAATGTTGAGGTCCTACAACCCCTATATTGCCGTAACAACATAGGTTTGGGCTGTTCCACGTTCGCTCGCCACTACTAGCGGAATCACTTTTGTTTTCTATTCCTCTGGTTACTTAGATGTTTCAGTTCACCAGGTTTGCTCACTTTACAGTGTGACATATCTTCAATATGTCGGGTTGCCCCATTCGGAAATCTGCGGATCAAAGTGTTTGTGCCACTCCCCACAGCTTATCGCAGCTTATCACGTCCTTCATCGCCTCTGAGAGCCAAGGCATTCCCCTTACGCTCTTAATTAGCCTATTGTAACTTATTAAAAAGTTACAAGTAACTCTTAACTCTTTCTTAAATTGTAAAATTATTTGGTATTTAATAATAACAGTATTAAATACCTATTTACGTTAACTCTGTACAATCTCATAAAACTATTAAATTGGATAACTAAATAATTTATGAACTGTACTTGATATTTTCAATATGTCAATGAACTCTTATTCTTAATTTACATTAAGAAGTCGTGGAGAATATCGGAGTCGAACCGATGACCTCCTGCGTGCAAGGCAGGCGCTCTAGCCAGCTGAGCTAATCCCCCTTTTTTCCAAATTGGAATTCAGTAGTCTCGGGCAGACTCGAACTGCCGACCTCTACATTATCAGTGTAGCGCTCTAACCGGCTGAGCTACGAGACTCTATTCGAGATTCTATCTTAAGGGTTATTATAAAAAAATGACAGCAAGCAAACGCAAAGGATTGATGCTATAGTCAGGTCGTCTTTCTCTAGAAAGGAGGTATTCCAGCCGCACCTTCCGGTACGGCTACCTTGTTACGACTTAGCCCCAGTTACTAGTTTTACCCTAGGCGGCTCCTTTCGGTCACCGACTTTAGGTACCCCCAGCTTCCATGGCTTGACGGGCGGTGTGTACAAGGCCCGGGAACGTATTCACCGGATCATGGCTGATATCCGATTACTAGCGATTCCAGCTTCACGCAGTCGAGTTGCAGACTGCGATCCGAACTGAGACCGGCTTTGAAGATTAGCTCCTATTCGCATAGTGGCTGCTTTCTGTACCGGCCATTGTAGCACGTGTGTAGCCCAGAACGTAAGGGCCGTGATGATTTGACGTCATCCCCACCTTCCTCACGGTTTGCACCGGCAGTTTCGCTAGAGTTCCCAACTTTACTTGATGGCAACTAACGATAGGGGTTGCGCTCGTTATAGGACTTAACCTGACACCTCACGGCACGAGCTGACGACAACCATGCAGCACCTTGTAAGTAGTCCGAAGAAAGATCCATTTCTGAATCATGCAACTTACATTTAAGTCCTGGTAAGGTTCCTCGCGTATCATCGAATTAAACCACATGCTCCACCGCTTGTGCGGGCCCCCGTCAATTCCTTTGAGTTTCACTCTTGCGAGCGTACTCCCCAGGTGGGTCACTTATCACTTTCGCTTAGCCACTCAATGTACCAATGTACATCAAACAGCTAGTGACCATCGTTTACGGCGTGGACTACCAGGGTATCTAATCCTGTTCGCTACCCACGCTTTCGTCCCTCAGCGTCAGTATATTGTTAGTAATCTGCTTTCGCAATCGGTATTCTGTGTAATATCTATGCATTTCACCGCTACACTACACATTCTAACTACTTCACAATAACTCAAGTTTGCCAGTATCAAAGGCAGTTCTACCGTTGAGCGGTAGGATTTCACCTCTGACTTAACAAACAGCCTGCGGACCCTTTAAACCCAATAATTCCGGATAACGCTTGGATCCTCCGTATTACCGCGGCTGCTGGCACGGAGTTAGCCGATCCTTATTCTTACAGTACCGTCAGCTTTCCACACGTGGAAAGGTTTCTTCCTGTATAAAAGAAGTTTACAACCCATAAGGCCGTCTTCCTTCACGCGGCATGGCTGGATCAGAGTTGCCTCCATTGTCCAATATTCCTTACTGCTGCCTTCCGTAGAAGTCTGGTCCGTGTCTCAGTACCAGTGTGGGGGATCTCCCTCTCAGGACCCCTACCTATCGGAGCTTAGGTGAGCCGTTACCTCACCTACAAGCTAATAGGACGCATGCCCATCTTTTACCGCCGGAGCTTTTCTTATAGATTCATGAGAATTAATAAGTGTATAGAGCATTAATCAAAATTTCTCTTGGCTATTCTCTAGTAAAAGGTAAGTTGCATACGCGTTACGCACCCGTTCGCCGGTCGCCATCAAATTACAAGTAATTTATGCTGCCCCTCGACTTGCATGTATGAAGCCTGCCGCTAGCGTTCATCCTGAGCCAGGATCAAACTCTTCGTTGTAGTATTTTAAATAAAATTATACGACTCTGAATTGACTATGTTTCAAAATGTTTGGTTTGCTAGTTTGTATCTATATTGATACGCGCTGTCATTTTCAATATTTTCAATGAACTTGCAAAAAAAAAATTGCGCCAACAATAAATCATTTTGCGGCTGCAAATATAAAATCTTTTTTGTTGTAAATAAACATATTTAAGATTTTATTTTAATTTTTTTTAGGAATTAAATTTAAAAAAAGTTTAAGTGTTAAATGTCAATGATTTACAATACTTATCAACAGTTTTTTAATACTATTTTTTATCTCTCCAAAACAAGTATAATTCATCTAGATCAAAGTCAAGAGCATAATCTTGTTTTTCCAACGAACCATCCGAGAATGATCGTTGTAAAATATCCTCTATTAAGTAATCCTCATAATCTTCAAAAGGCTCGTATTCATCTTTAAGAGAAATTGAATAGAAGGAAGCTGCAGTATTATATAAAAGTGCTCTAAACTTATTTCTATATTCTGATACAATACTATGTGCAGTAAGGCCAGTTTGACGATTTAATAGTTTTACTAGAATTCTACCTTGAGATCTAGACAGCTTTCTTAACTCATCAGAAAATTCATTGTATACAAATTTTTCAAGTTTTTTAAGATAAAGCCTTTTCTGTCTTTTAGATTTAATTGAATCAACTCTTGAATCAATTCTATTCATTCTCTCTGAAGCCAGTTTGGCATAAGGATATACCTTTTTGACTCTATATCTTAGGATTACATACCTTTTAATCTCATCATCATTATAAAACTGTAATGGCTGGAAAACTGTTACCTCATCTAGCATAAAAGTATTTGAAGGAATTGAATCACCTGGGAATAAGAAATCTAATTCTTCAATCTCTTCTTGGCAAGTCAAAATATTTGAAAAAAAAATAAATAGAAGAAATAAATAATATTTCATAGCACAAATTTAACAAGATGTTTAGTAATAATTGTTAATTTTATTTTTTTAAAGATTATGAAAATACTTAACGCAAAATCATTAAAGTTTCTTGAGGAATATCTAAACAACGCTTCACCAACTGGTTATGAATCTAATGGTCAAAAAATTTGGATGAAATATCTTAAACCTTATGTTGATGAATTTATAACTGATAATTATGGAACTGCAGTAGGAGTAATAAACCCAGAAAAAAAATTTAAGGTTGTTATAGAAGGTCACTCTGACGAAATTTCCTGGTATGTAAATTATATTACTGATAACGGACTTATATATGTTATTAGAAATGGTGGAAGTGATCATCAAATAGCACCCTCTAAATGGGTAAACATTCATACAAAAGAGGGAGTAGTAAAAGGTGTTTTTGGCTGGCCAGCAATTCATGTTAGAGATCATGCAAAAGAAGCTCCACCGAAGATTGATAATATTTTTATTGATATTGGAGCAAAAGATAAAAAGGAAGTTGAAAAGATGGGAGTTCATGTTGGTTGTGTTATAACCTATCCAGATTCTTTCCATATTCTTAATAAAAATAAATTTGTTTGTAGAGCTATTGATAATAGAGCAGGTGGTTTTATGATTGCTGAAGTTGCAAGGTTGATAAAAGAAAATAAAGACAAACTACCATTTTGTTTGTACGTGACTAATTCTGTTCAAGAAGAAATTGGTTTAAGGGGGGCTGAAATGATTACAAATACATTAAAGCCCGATTTAGCAATAGTTACTGATGTTACACATGATACCTCGACACCAATGATAGAAGCAAAGAAACAGGGGGATGCAAAAATAGGTAAAGGTCCAGTTATTACTTATGCACCTGCAGTTCAAAATAATCTTAGAGAGAAAATCATAAGGATAGCTGAAAAGAATAAAATACCATACCAAAGACTTGCATCTTCAAGATATACGGGAACTGATACAGATGCGTTTGCCTACAGTAATGGAGGTGTACCGTCAGCATTAATTTCTCTTCCCCTAAGATATATGCACACTACAGTAGAGATGGTGCAAAAAGAAGATGTTGAGAATGTTATCAGGTTAATTTATGAAACACTCAAGAATATTAAATCAAACGAGAGTTTTAGCTATTTTGATTAGTTTATTTAATCTTCTTTACTCCCATATTAAATAAAGTGAATCCATAAATATCTGCATATTGGTCAATAACTTTTGCTAATGGTGTACCTGAACCATGACCTGCTTCCTTCTCTATTCGAATTAAAACTGGATCTTCCCCTACATGTTTATCTTGGAGATTAGCTGCAAACTTAAATGAATGAGCTGGTACAACTCGATCATCATGATCTCCAGTAGTGATCATTGTTGCTGGGTATTCTATATTTTGTTTAACATTATGAACAGGTGAATAACCCAAAAGATATTTAAACATCTCTTCAGATTCTTCAGATGTACCATAGTCAAATGCCCATCCAGCTCCAGATGTAAATTTATGATACCTTAACATGTCTAAAACTCCCACTGCGGGAAGTGCAACTTTCATTAATTCCGGCCTCTGAGTCATAACAGCACCGACTAATAACCCCCCATTTGAGCCACCTCTTAATGCTAAATAATCAGAAGAAGTGTAATTAGACGAGATAAGGTACTCAGCAGCTGCAATAAAATCGTCAAAAACATTTTGTTTATTTAGTTTTGTTCCTGAATTATGCCATTCTTTTCCATATTCTCCTCCGCCTCTAATATTTGGAACAGCATATACACCGCCTAAATCCATCCAGACAGCATTCGTTACACTAAAACCTGGAGTTCTACTGATATTAAAACCACCATAACCATATAGTATAGTTGGATTTTTACCATTTAAAACTATATCCTTTTTATGAGTAATAATCATTGGAACTTTAGTTCCATCCTTCGATTCGTAAAAAACTTGTTTTGATGTATATAAATCAGAATTAAATTTAATTTCAGGTTTCCAATAAATATTATATTCGCCATTTGTAGGATTGAAAGAATATAAATTTCCAGGTGTGTAATAATTTGAAAATGAAAAATATAATTCTTCTTGGTCTCTTTCTCCATAGAAACCACTTGATGTTCCAATTCCAGGTAACTCAACTTTTCTGACTAAATCTCCAGAATAATTATATTGGTAGACTTGTGAGAATGCATCCACTAAATATCTTGCAAAGAAATATCCACTTCCAGAACTTACTGAAAAAACATTTTCACTTTCAGGAATGACATCTTGCCAGTTTTCTCTGTTTAGATTATTTAAAGTAGTCTTCACTAATCTTTTGTTTGGGGCATTATAATTTGTAAAAATGTAAAATGTGTCATCTACATTGTCAACCACATAATCATCAGTGGATGGATCATCACTTATTGTTATTATGTTGGAATTTTTTCTTAGATCAATCATATATAGTTCATTTCCATCAGTTAGGTTAGAGGCAGAAATAAAGAGGAAATTATTATCGTCAGAAACATTTCCAGAAACATACCTATACTTTTCTCTTTGATCTCCAAAGACAGTTTTATCTGATTTTTGATCTGTATTTAATTCATGGTAATAAAGTTTATGTCTATCTGTGTATTCTGAAAGCTCACTTCCTTCTGGTTTATCATAAGATGAATAATAGAACCCTTTATTTCCACTCCAAGAAATTCCGCTAAATTTAATATTGGTAAGTGTATCACCAATAATCTGTTTTGTCTCAGTGTCCATAACTATTGCTTTTCTCCAATCACTTCCACCCTCAGAAATTGTATATGAAATTAGTTTACCATCTTCAGAAAAATAAAGTCCAGTGAGGGAAATTGTTCCATCTTCAGAAAATTTATTTGGGTCTAAAAAAACTTCTTCACTTGAATTTAAATTATCTTTTTTTCTGTAGACTACATATTGGTTCTGAAGACCATCATTTCTGTAATAATAAATATATTCTCCCCTTGCAAATGGACTTGTCTGTTTCTCATAGTTCCAAATTGAGGTTAATTTACCTTTTAATTTATCTCTGTAAGGTATAGATTTTAAATAGTTAAATGTTACTTCATTTTGACTGTCAACCCAGTTAGAAGTTTCAATAGACAGATCATCTTCAAGCCATCTATATGGGTCCTCAATGTCAGTTCCGAAATAGGTATCAACAACTACCTCTTTTTTTGTAATTGGATAGTTAATATTTTTAGTTGGTGTATTACATGATGCAAATAATACGATAAGAAATATGAGATTATTTTTCATAATTTTTATTTAATTCTTTGTCTAAAAGTAATTTATTTATTCTTTTTATCAATGAAGGACCCTCATAAATAAATCCTGTATAAAGTTGAACTAGATCTGCCCCACATTCAATTTTTTTTAGGGCATCCTCAGCATTCATTATACCCCCTACACCAATTATTGGAAAATCTTGACCAAGCTTCTTTCTTAGATAAGAAATAATTAAATTACTTTTATCCCTCAATTTCATTCCACTAAGTCCTCCTGTTTCCTCTTTGTGTTTAGACACAAGCCCATCTCTTGAAATACTTGTATTAGTGGCTATTACACCATCTATTTTTAATTCAATCACTAATTGAATGATAGCATCAAGCTGTTGGCTATTTACATCTGGAGATATTTTCAACAACATAGGCTTACTGTTCCTTATGTCATTATTTTTATTAACCAACTTTTCTAGAAGAGGTTTTAATAGCTTTTTATCATGAAAATCTCTGAGACCTTTAGTATTTGGAGAGCTAATATTAACTGCGAAATAATCAACACAGTCATTCAGATCTATTAAACATTTTAAATAGTCATTATGAGCATCAATATTTTCAGTAAAAAAGTTTTTTCCAATATTGGCACCGATAATTATGTCTCTTCTTTTTTTTAAATTCTCAGCAATAACTTTAACCCCTCTATTGTTAAAGCCAAGCCTATTAATTAAAGATTTATCTTCAACAAGTCTGAAGATTCTTTTTTTTGGATTTCCTGGTTGGGGTAAAGGAGTAACAGTTCCTATTTCTATAAATCCAAAACCAAAATTTGAAAATTCTGTGTAAGACTCAGCATTTTTATCAAAGCCAGCAGCAAGGCCAACTGGGTTTTTAAATTTTAATCCAAAAAGTTTTTTTTCTAAACTACTATGATTAACAATAAATAATCTTCTAATAATTTTTGTAGTCAGAGGAATACTAAAAAAAACTTTAATGAACTTTACTGAGAACTCATGGATCAACTCTGCATCAAATAGGAAGAGAAAGTTTCTTAATACTTTATACATCAAGTTTTTAAATTAGATGATAGTTCAATTGAAATAGCAGATTTTTCAATTTTTAACTTACCAGCCATTGTCTCTATAATACAAGTAGTACTTTTCTCATCAAAGTCATTAATTCTAGCATGAACGCCTGAAGTTGTTACAATTCTGTCACCTTTTTTTAGATTTTTGAGAAACTTTTTCTCTTTACTGCTTCTCCTAAAAGAAGGAATTATGATAAAAAATAAAAAGACAAGAGCTGCAAGGAGTAAGTAGGGGAATTGAGATTCCATATTTAGTTTATTTTTGGTTCAACAAATGCTTGAATTCTTAAAAGTTGACCACCTGTAGGTGTGTTAGCTGAAACTTTTACCATTTTTTGCTGTAGGTCGGGTCTACCATTTGTATCAAAATTTACTTCGATCTCCCCTGTTCCTCCAGGTTTTATCGGAACATTTTTTGGGTATTTAGGCACGGTACAACCGCAACTTCCCATAGCGTCTACAATGTATAAGTCATTTTCACTGGTATTTGTAAATTTAAAAATTGTCTTTACAATTTCTCCTTCACTAACCATACCAAAATCATGAAAAACTCTATCAAAAGTTATCTCAGCATAGTTTGATTCTTTTTGAATACTTGATTTATTATTAGGATTTATCTTACTTGATGCACTTTCATTACAAGAAGAAAAGAAAAAAGATAGAGTTATTATGGTTAAAAAATTTCTTAAATAAATCATTTAATATTTTTGTCAAAATTAGTAAAATTTACGACATAAGACCTCGTCCTTTTTTTACGATTAGACCTTTATTAGTTAAATCTTTCACAATATTATCTATAACACCGTTGACAAACTTTCCAGAGCTTGGAGACGAAAACTCTTTAGCAATTTCTATATACTCATTTAAGGATACTTTAGTTGGTATTGATGGAAAATAAATAAGTTCAGCAATTGATGTAATTAATATTATATGATCAATTTTTGCTATTCTGTCTGATTCCCAATTAGGTGTTCTTCCAACAAGATGTTCTTTTAAAGTATCATATTCTTTAACAACTTGATTTAAAAGTTCTTGACCAAATTCAATTTCATCTTGATAATCATATAAAGTTGGGAGGCTAAAAGAATCTGGATTCTGAATATCAACCTTTTCAATATTATTTATTATAAATGAATTTACATATGGGAGATCGTTAACCCAATTTAAATTTTGGTCCTCAAAAAAATCATGTAGAAGATTTGATTGAGCAATTACGTTTGAATAAGATTCAATGAAGAATCCAAGATTATCATTATTGCCAGAATCAATATATTTTTTATTAAGTTGAATTAAATCATCCTGAAACTCTATTATGTAGTTTAAGTTTAAATCCCAATTAATTACATTATTTCTTTTAAAATTCTTTTGACTTAATTTATTAAAAAAGAAAAAATATGGATTCTTGCATATAAATGAACAACTAAACTTTTTAGACTCAAGATTGTTAAAGTGAATATTAATTTCCTTGATAAGATCAATTACACAATAGAGAAGATCTATCGAGGTTGAAGAACTTTTACTTATGTAAGATTTTAAAGATAAACTATCTATCAACTCTATTGAATTTGAGTATACAGATTGAATGACTAGAGTACGTATGTGTCTTCTGTTTAACATCTCTAAAGAACTAAATCAAAATTAGTCAATAATTAGGATATAATTAAAATTTAATAGAATTAATAAAGTTTATATTTGTCTTTGAGGATGAAAGAATTAAAGAGATTAAACAAATTCCTTCTAAAGTATAAAGGTAAGCTTCTACTCGGTTTGCTTATTACAATAATATCAAGAGTGTTTTCTATAGTTACTCCTAGACTTGTTGGAGACTCTATGACAACAATTGAGAATTATCTCAGTCTAAGTAATATTTCAACAGATGAACTAAAAGATATTCTTTTTTTTAATATAGTTTTGATCATAGGGGCATCTCTGATTTCTGGTTTTTTTACATTCTTAATGAGACAGACAATAATTAATGTATCAAGATTCATAGAGTTTGATGTTAAAAATGAAATTTTTTCTCATTATCAGTCACTTGATCAAATATTTTATAAAAAGAATAGGACTGGAGATTTGATGAACAGAATTAGTGAAGATGTTAGTAAAGTGAGGATGTACTATGGGCCAGTTTTAATGTATGGAACCAATGCCGTAGTACTATTTGTAATTATTATATTTTACATGTACAGCGTTGCTCCTAAACTTACAATTTACAGTTTAATTCCTTTACCTATTTTATCAGTTTTTATTTATAGGATAAGTAATCTAATTAATAAGAAGAGTACTTTAGTTCAAGAAAGTCTCTCAGATCTTTCAACATATTCTCAAGAAAGTTTCAGTGGAATATCCGTATTAAAATCATTTAACATTCAAGATATTATTTTAAATAAGTTTGATAAGTATGCATTTAATAGTTTTAAAAATAGCTTGAGTCTTGCAAAAATCCAAGCTTGGTTTTTTCCAATTATACTTTTTTTAATTGGGTTAAGTAATTTAATTGTTATTTACATAGGTGGTAAAGAATTTATTGATGGTAATATTGAAATTGGAGTAATTGCTGAATTCATAATTTATGTAAATATGTTGACTTGGCCAGTGACCCTTGTAGGTTGGGTAACATCAATAGTAAAACAAGCAGAGGCCTCTCAAAAAAGAATAAATGAATTTTTAGACTCCAAAACCTCATTACGAAATGGTACGAGTAGATTAGGGAAAATTAAAAATAAGGATATTACTTTTAAAAATGTTGACTTCAAATATGATCAAACAGGAATAGAAATTTTTAAATCATTTAATCTAAAAATTAAATCTGGTAAAGTATTAGGTATTGTTGGAAAGGTAGGGTCTGGAAAAACATCATTAGTAGATTTAATTTCAAGAATATATGACCCCCAAAAGGGAGATATTTTGATTGGAAATAAAAATTTAAAGTCTATTGAGATTAGCGAATTAAGAAGTTTAATTAGCTATGTACCTCAAGATAATTTTTTGTTTTCTGAAAGCATACAAAAAAATATTGAGTTTGGTAACCCAAACTCATCAATGGACGAAATAATTGATGCAGCCAAATTAGCACAGATTGATCTTGAAATTAGAAAATTTGAAAATGGCTATGGTACTATCTTGGGTGAAAGAGGTGTAACGTTATCTGGTGGTCAAGCTCAGAGAATTTCGATTGCAAGATCATTTATAAAAGATTCTGAAATATATTTATTTGATGATTGTTTTTCATCATTGGACTCGGATACTGAAAATAGAATTCTTAAAAATTTAAAAAATAATTTTCAAAAAAAGACACTAATAATAATTAGCCATAGAGTGTCATGTGTTAAAGATGCTGATAATATTATTGTATTAGATAATGGTAAAATAATTCAAAGTGGAAGTCACAACGAATTAATTAAAAATAAAGGGTATTATAAAGATCTTTACCTGAAGCAAAACAAAGAGATTAATGACTAGATTTGATTATATTTGGTTAAAATAAAAAATTATGGAAAATCAAAATGATTATAATGCTGAGGAAATATTTTCAAAGGCATTAAGAGCTGGAAGAAGAACTTATTTTTTTGATGTAAGAGAAACTAAAGCTGGTGATTATTATTTAACTATTACTGAAAGTAAAAAATTTACTAACGAAGATGGAACTTTCTTCTACAAAAAACATAAAATTTATCTTTACAAAGAGGACTTTTCTGAATTTAATTCTTCTTTAAAAGAAACTTGCGAGTTTATTATTGAGAATAAAGGTGAGGAAGTCATAAGTGAAAAGCATGATAAAGATTTTGATAAGAAAAAAGAGCAAAAGAATGAATCTGAATCTGATGACCTGAAAGATGAGAAAGAAGAGGAGAAAGACTTTGCAGATGTTGATTTTGAGAGCGATGATGAATAAATTTTAATAAAAAAACCAATATGAAAAAGATTCTATTTCTATTAGCCCCATTATTTTACCTAAATGCTCAAGTTGATCTTGACTACTATTTAGGCGATACAAGTAATTATAATCAGTCGATCCCAACGCCTGAGAGTATAATTGGACATCAGATTGGAGAGCTTCATGTAAGTCATGATAAATTGAGTCACTATGTTCAAGAGGTTTCAAAGCACTCTGATAGAGTTAAACTTGTTAACAGAGGAAAAACATATGAAAATAGAGCTTCATGGTTATTAATTATAACTAGTGAATCAAATCAATTGAGACTTGAGGAAATTAGAAAAAATCATTTAGAATTATCGAATTCAAAAAATCGATCTATAGACGTAACAAATATGCCTGTTGTAGTTTATAAAGGTTATACTGTTCATGGTGATGAACCCAGTGGTACAAATGCAAGTTTACTTCTTTTATATCATCTACTTGCAAGTGATTCTGAAGAGACAAAAGATTTATTACAGAATACAATTATTTTATTGGATCCAAGTATGAACCCAGATGGTCATCAGCGTTTTTCTCAGTGGGCAAACAATAATAAAAATAAAAGTTTGAATCCTGATAGTAATGATAGAGAGTATAATCAGTATTGGCCAGGAGCAAGAACAAATCATTATTGGTTTGATTTAAATAGAGACTATTTACCAAATCAATTAATAGAAAGTAATCTTAAGATTCAAACTTACACTGAATGGCTACCAAATATTATGACTGACTTCCATGAGATGGGAACCAACTCAACTTATTTTTTTCAACCAGGAGTTCCTCAAAGAAAAAATCCACTGATTTCTGACTTGAATCAAGATTTAACAAGAGAAATAGCTACTTATCATGAGGAAGCTCTAAATGAGATTGGATCTCTTTATTATTCTGAAGAAAGCTTCGATGACTTCTATTTCGGAAAAGGATCAACATATCCTGATGCAAATGGTGGAATTGGAATCTTATTTGAGCAAGGAAGTTCAAGAGGTCATATTCAGGAAAGTGTAAATGGAGTTTTGACATTTCCTTTCACTATCAAAAACCAACTTGTTACATCATTTTCAACTTTAGAAGCAGCAAAGAAAATGAGGATTAAGTTACTTAACTATATGAAAGATTTTTTTGATGATCAAGTAGATTTAAATTCTAAAAGAAACAAAAATATTGTTTTTGGTAAGCTCAAAGATGAATCAACTGTATTTCATCTTGCAGATATACTTGAAAGTCATAAAATCAAATTTAATAAGATATCAAAAGACATTGTAATAAATGGAAAAAAGTATTTAAAAGAAAATAGCTATATGGTACCGATGAATCAATCAAAAAGGACACTTATTGAAGCTATGTTTAATACTGAGACAAAATTTAAAGATAGTATATTTTATGATGTATCCTCATGGACATTTCCATTAGCATTTAATGTCAACTATGATTACACAGATGGATTAAGTAAATCTAATATTTCGAGTCTAATAGGTGAGGAAGTTAATGACTTAGTAAAACCAATTGGTAATGTTGATAGTAAATCTGATTATGCATATATTTTTGAACCTCATGAATATTACACTCAAGCTGCTGTATATAAAATTTTAGATAAAGGCTTGAGAGTAAAAACCGCAACAAGAAAATTTTCAATTAACGGAAAAGAATACGATTATGGAACATATATGATTCCTGTTCAAAGTCAACAATTGAACTCTGATGAAATATATAAATTGTTAAATAAAGTATCTAAAGAATACAACGTAGATTTCGAATCACACACTACTGGAATTACTGATGGAATTGATTTTGGTTCTAATGATTTTATAATTGTTAAACAACCAAAGATTGGACTGATTGTTGGAGATGGTGTTAGAAGTTATGATGCTGGAGAGGTTTGGCACCTTCTTGATGTTAGGTTTGACATACCAATTACTAAAATTGACGTTGGTAATTTAAGAGAAATTGATCTTAATAAGTACTCTCACGTTATTTTACCTGATTATGTTGGGAGTAGAATAAATGCTAACCAAATAAAAGAGTATGTTAATGATGGTGGTAACTTGATTGCATATAGAAATTCTATTAAATGGGTTTCTAACAATATTGATGAAATTGAATTGATATCAAATAGTTTAGTTGCAAAAGATATAGCTTTTGATGAGAGAGAAGCTTTTATAGATGCACAAGAGACAGGAGGTGCTATATTTAAATCTAATATTGATAAAAGTCACCCAATTAACTATGGAATTGAATCAACTAGTCTACCTCTGTTTAGGAACTCCAATGTCTACATGACTAAGGATCAGCAAAGTTATAACAATCCTATTCTATATACTAGTGATCCACTAATTAGTGGATATGTATCTGAAGAAAATCTTTCTTTAGTTAAAAAATCTTCACCATTTAAATTAGTTAAAAGAGGCAAAGGTAAAATCTTGTTGATGACAGATAACACAAATTTTAGAGCATTTTGGTTTGGAACTAACAGAATTCTCCTTAATATGCTGTTTCACTCAAATATAATGTAGTTTATGAAACATCACTTAGGAATTTTACCCTGAAAATTCTAAGCTCCTCTTCATCATATTCACCTTCAAATTCTTTAAGTGCATCCGAAATATTCTCACTTTCACTCTCTAGGAAATATTCATGAAGTTCTTCTTGTTGATCTTGATCAAGAATATCATCCACATAATAATCAATATTTAGTTTTGTTCCAGAGAAAACAATACTTTCAAGTTCTGCTAATAAAACATTGAATTCAATACCACGAGATTCGCTGATTTCATCAAGTGGTATTTTTTTATCCACATTTTGGATCAACGAAAGTTTTTTTGATGATTTTGAGCCTGAAGTTCTTAAAACAATTTCATCTGATTTTTTAATATTATTTTCCTGGATATGTTGCTTAATAAGTTCTATAAACTGAGAGCCAAATTTTTTAACCTTACCCTCTCCTACTCCATTAATGTTTTTAAACTCATCAATAGTCTCAGGATATTTATACGTCATATCTTCAAGAGAAAACTCTTGAAATATTGCATATGGAGGAAGTGATTTACTTTTAGCAATTTCTTTTCTAAGAATTTTTAATTTATTAAATAAGTCATTATCAATTACTGATGCTTTTACAGACTGGTTCTCTATTTTTTTAGTCTTACTAAAATCATTATCCCTTGATACATAGAATTCTATTGGATTTGAAATAAATTCTATTCCGGAATTTGAAATTTTAACAGAGGTAAAGTCAGAGATATCTTTCTCGAGAAACCCTTCAACAATAGAGTAAGTAATAATTGTTCTCCAAAACTTTTTATCAATCCCTTTTTTTTCATCAATTGGTAAGTCATTAATAATGTCTCTCACAAAAACTTTTTTATTGTTTTTAAAATGATTATTTAATAAAAACAATAATTGATCTTTCACATTAATTTTTTCTTTAATATTCTTTGAATTATCATCCATTTCAAAATCATTATTGATGTTTGGATCATATTTTTCCCCAAAGTAATTAAGTAAAAATTTTCTTCTTGAAATAGATGATTCTGCAAAAGTAGAAACTTCTTTGAGCAGCATAATTCCAATGTTTCTCTCTGAAGATTTCTTCTTAGATAAAAGTTTTTCTAATTTTTCAACATCCTTATAAGAATAATACATGAGACAATGGCCTTTTCCTCCATCTCTTCCTGCTCTTCCAGTCTCTTGATAATAACTTTCGATACTTTTAGGAACACTGTAATGAACCACATACCTTATATCTGGTTTATCAATTCCCATTCCAAATGCTATAGTTGCTACTATAACATCACATTCATCTTTTAAAAATTTATCTTGATTTTCTTCTCTAATTTTTTTCTCAAGCCCAGCATGATATGGGAGACTTTTAACACCATTCATATTTAACAATTGGGAAAGTTCCTCAACATTTTTTCTTGATAAACAGTAAATTATCCCAGATTGATTTTGATTTAACTTAATGAATTTCAAAAGATCAATATCAGTACTCTCATTTTTAGCTCTTACTTCATAAAATAAATTATGTCTATTAAATGATGATTTAAATATTTTTGAATTATCAATTTTTAGATTCTTTGTTACATCATCCTGAACTTTGGGTGTTGCTGTTGCAGTTAACGCAATGATTTTGATATCAGAACTAATTTGATCAATTATATCTCTAATTTTTCGATATTCTGGCCTAAAATCATGTCCCCATTCTGAAATACAGTGAGCTTCATCAATAGCTATAAATGATACAGTTATCTTCTTTAAGAATTCAATAGTGTTTGACTTTGAAAGTGTTTCAGGTGCAACAAATAATAACTTCGTCTCTTTTGTTAATACATCATTTTTTACTTTTTCTATTTCTTCTTTAGTCAATGTTGAATTTAAAACATGTGCTACTGAATCTTTTGTATTATTTGATCGAATCAAGTCAACCTGATTCTTCATCAGTGCAATCAAAGGAGACACTACAATGGCAGTTCCATCTAATATCATTGCAGGCAACTGATAGCATAGAGATTTTCCTCCACCAGTAGGCATTATTACAAAAGAATTATTCCCCTCAAGAAGATTGTTAATTATTGGCTCTTGTAAATTTTTAAAGGATGTGAAACCAAACTTTTCTTTTAATTGGTTCTTTAGACTATCCAAACTTTAGTTTTTTCAAATTGCTTAAATTTGCACTACATACAATTTAAAATAAATTTCCCATTTTGGCTAATCAACAGAAAATAAAAAAAATTGCTCTAGATACACTTAGCATTGAGTCAAAATCTATTTCCAATCTTTCAAAAGCTATAGATTCAAACTTTTGTAAAATTATTAATACATTAAAAGCTTGCATTGGTAAAATAGTAATTACTGGAATTGGCAAAAGTGCAATTATTGGTATGAAGATTTCTGCCACTCTAAATTCAACAGGTTCAAAATCAGTTTTTTTACATTTAGGAGATGCACTTCATGGGGATATTGGAGTCATAGGTAAAGATGACATTGTAATCTGTATATCAAAAAGTGGAGAATCGATTGAAATAGAATCTCTTTCTAATTATTTAAAGATTGAGGGGGTTCAGTTAATAGGAATTTCATGTATAAAAGATTCATTGTTGGATAAATTGTCAGATATGTTTATTCATACAGAAATTGAAAGAGAGGCTTGCCACAATAATCTTGCTCCTACAACAAGCTCTTCATGCCATTTAGCAATCGGGGATGCAATAGCTATGACTTTGCAAAAAATTAAGGGCTTTAGTCCAAATGACTTTAGTACTTATCATCCATCTGGAAACTTAGGTAAGAAACTAAGTTTAAAGCTTAATAATTTATTAGATAATAGTAGAATTCCTGCAGTTAACCTTTCATCTACTTTTTTTGAAATTATTGATGAAATTTCATCAAATATGTATGGAGCAACTGCTGTCATTAAATCTGATAAAATAATTGGAATAATAACTGATGGAGATATTAGAAGAATTATTGAAAAGAAGCATGACATAAATAGTGTTTTGGCTTCTGATTTGATGAACAAAAATCCTAAAGTTTTAAGTGAAAGTACATTGGCATATGATGCTCTAGGAGTAATGAAAAAAAACAATATAAGTCAAGTATTAGTAATTGATGATAATCAAATATATAAAGGGATTGTGCATATCCTTGATATAATAAAGCAAGGAATAAGTTATGAGTAATCCTTCTCGAGATATGTCATTTTTAGATCATCTTGAGGAATTAAGATGGCACATTATAAGATCAACTATATCTGTTTTATTAGTTGCAATAGTAGCATTTTTAGCTAAGGATATTATTTTTGATCAAATTATTTTTGGACCAAAGAAAGGGGACTTTATTAGTTATCAGGTATTCTGCTCAATTTCACAATCTTTTGGTGGTGATGCCTTTTGCTTTGACGAGTTACCATTTAGAGTTCAAAGCAGAACGGTTTCCGGACAATTTTCTGCTCATCTTTGGACATCCATACTTGCTGGATTTATTCTTGCATTTCCTTATGTAGTATATGAGTTTTGGAAATTTATTAGCCCAGGACTCTATAAGAAAGAAAAAGAAGGGGCAAGAGGTTTTATTTTTATTTCATCAACATTATTCTTTATTGGTGTTTTATTTGGATACTACATTGTTACTCCTCTTTCAATAAATTTTTTAGGGAACTA
Organism: uncultured Bacteroidota bacterium; assembly: GCA_902622595.1. Classification (GTDB taxonomy): domain Bacteria; phylum Bacteroidota; class Bacteroidia; order Flavobacteriales; family Flavobacteriaceae; genus Marisimplicoccus. The sequence goes on along the minus strand of CACNQM010000003.1, from coordinate 41,417 downwards.
TACTATAAGTTCTGAGGTATTCAATGATTTTGACTTAAATAGCTACATAGGTCTTCTAAGAGCCTCAGTACTTGCCTCAGGTTTAATTTTTGAGCTGCCTATAATTATACATTATCTAACAAAAGTTGGACTTGTTACACCAGATTTTCTAAAGAGAAATAGAAAATTTGCCCTAGTAATTGTATTAAGTCTTTCTGCAATAATTACTCCTCCAGACATTGCTAGTCAAATTATTGTGAGTATACCTATATTAGTTTTATATGAAATAAGCATTATAATATCAAAAATTGGATATAAAAAATTAAATACTTAATATTATTACCATGATATTAAAAGCAAAAGAAATTTCAAAATCTTACAGAGGAAGAAGAGTAGTTGATAATATTTCAATAGAAGTAAATCAAGGGGAAATTGTAGGCTTATTAGGTCCTAATGGTGCTGGTAAAACAACGTCTTTTTACATGATCGTAGGTATTATTAAACCTGAGGATGGTAATATATTTCTAGATGATGAAATTATCTCAAATTATCCGATGTATCAAAGATCTCAAAGAGGAATTGGATATTTAGCTCAGGAAGAATCTGTTTTTAGAAAACTCTCTATTGAAGAAAATATACTAGGTGTTTTAGAATTCTCAGATTTATCAAAGAAAGAACAAAAAATCAAGTCGGAGCAGTTGATGGAGGAATTTGGTTTAATTAATATAAGAAAAAATAGAGGTGATCTTTTATCTGGAGGTGAAAGAAGAAGAACTGAAATTGCAAGGGCGCTTGCTAATGATCCAAAATTTTTGTTATTAGATGAACCATTTGCTGGGGTAGATCCAATTGCAGTTGAAGATATTCAATCAATAATTTCAGTTTTGAAAAATAAAAATATAGGAATACTTATTACGGATCATAACGTTCAAGAGACCTTAGCTATAACTGACAGAACATATCTCATGTTTGAGGGAAAAATCCTTAAAGAAGGAATTCCTGAAGATTTAGCCAAAGATGAAATGGTTAGAAAAGTTTACTTAGGTAAAAATTTCGAATTCAAAAGAAAGAAAATTGATTTGTGATTATATTAAGGTCCATAAATTTCTAATTACATTTAGGAAAAGATAGAGGATAATAATTAAAGAAAATCCACCAATACCAAAAAATAAAATTATTGGTATTGATAAAACAATAGTTAAAATTTTAAAAATATTATAGTCATATTTTCTGACTGACAGTCTCAACGAGAATAGCCTGAATGGGACATTCATTAGTATAACACTAGAGATGGTTAAAATAATTAAAGTAGTATTGTTTAAAAGGTATTGTTTAGAATCTACTAAGTATAAATGATCCATAAGTATTGGTAATGAAACAAAAAAAAGTGCGTTTGCTGGAGTTGGAAGCCCTTCGAATTCATCGGTGTAATCTATAGTATTAAATTTAGCAAGTCTAACAGCTGAGCCAATTGTTATTATAAAACCAATAAATGCAATAGGAGATATAGAAAATACAAGGTCTAAATCAAGTATTGGTGATAAATAAGCATTTAAATCAAAATCAATGACTCTATTGCCAGACAATTTAAACATTTGATAGACAACAATTCCTGGGACAACTCCGCTGGTAATAATATCAGATAATGAGTCTAATTGCTTGCCAAAATTTGATTCAGCGTTAAGGATTCTTGCTGTAAGACCATCCAAGTAGTCTAGAAATACGCCAAACAAAACTAAAATTAATACTGCATCAAATTGAAATTGAAATGCAAATGCAATAGAGAAGCACCCACATAGTAGGTTTAATAGTGTTATAAAATTAGGTATAAGGGATTTAATCATGATAGTAATGGCGCTCAATTTATAAAAAAATTGTAATATTAGATTGTAAAACCTATTAAACTTTAAAAGTGAGTAGACTTCTTGGTTTTTCATTAATAAGCGGGTTGTTATTAGCAAGCTCCTGGCCAATTAATGGAATAACTCCTTTAATTTTTGTTAGCTTGATACCTATACTCTTAGTGGAGGAAATAATTAGCAATGATAATCTAGGTAAAAAAAATCTTAGGTTATTCTTCTATTCATATATTGTTTTCCTTACATGGAATATAGCTACTACTTGGTGGATTGTTCATACAACCCTACCAGGAGCAATATTTGCAAACTTTGCTAACTCTTTGTTTTATTCAATAATCTTTTTATTGTACTCCAGGGTTAAAAGAAAAATCGATTTAAAAGCTGGAACACTTTTTTTAATTACATTTTGGATTTCATTTGAGAAATTTCATCTAAACTGGGATTTATCTTGGCCATGGTTAAATCTTGGAAATGTTTTCTCTGAGAGAATTAATTGGATTCAGTGGTATGAATACACTGGAGTATTTGGAGGAAGTCTTTGGGTATTATGTTCTAATTTTTTGTTGTTTCATCATATTAGAAAATACTCAACTTTTAAAGATCACAGAAGATTTTATATTAGGATTATTCCAAGAGTTATTTTTGTTTTTTTACCAATTTTAATTTCATTAATTATAAAACCTAATATTAATTTGGGAGAAGAATTTAAGGTGCTTATAACTCAACCCAAGATTGACCCATGGGATGCCAATAATAATTATGCAGATAATCTAGATTTTTTTAAAATTTTCAAAGATTTGACAAATAAAGAGCTTGAATCAACAAAATATGATTTTGTGATTGCCCCTGAAACATATTTTTCTGAGGGCTATGGTGAAAATGTAGATTATTTTCAATTTACAAAACTACACGATAGTTTATTTAATTATTTAAAAAAGTATGAAAATACTAATTTAATTTCAGGAATTCAGTTCTACAAACTATATCAAAATTCAATTGACAAACCTTCAAAATCTGCAAATTTTGTTCGAGATAAGCTATGGATTGATTATTACAATTCATCAATAAACTTTTCGGCACTTAAAGGTTTTGAATATAACCATAAATCTAAATTAGTTGTTGGAAGTGAATTCATGCCATTCAAATCATTTTTAGAACCAATTATCGGAACAGTAATGATTGACATGGGTGGAACTACAGTTTCAAAAGGAACTCAATATGATTCTGAAAGAAAAATATTTGAGCATGCTAATAAAGATCTTAAGACAATTCCTATAGTCTGTTATGAAACAATTTATGGCGAGTATGTTGCTAATTATGTGGATTTAGGTGCTAACTTCATAACTATTATTACAAATGATGCTTGGTGGTTTGATACTCCCGGGCATAGGCATCTTCTTAGTTATGCAAGATTAAGAGCAATAGAAAATAGGAGATTTGTAATTAGGAGTGCAAACTCTGGTGTTTCTGCAATAATAAATGAAATAGGAGAATATAAAACTATGTTACCTTTTGATGAGAGGGGTATAATCAGTGGAAGCGCACATACAATAAATAAGAGAACTTTTTATAGTAGAAATGGAGATTATATAGCTAGATTATCTATTCTAATATCAGTTCTATTACTACTTCTTTCATTTTCGAAAGTAAAAGAATAAAAATTCTTTGGAATTCTGAACATATAATATATTTTTGCAGAAAATAAGTCTTATGTATTGGACATTAGAATTAGCTTCATATTTAAGTGATGCTCCTTGGCCAGCCTCAAAGGACGAACTTATCGATTTTTCAATTAGAACTGGGGCACCTCTTGAAGTTGTTGAAAATCTTCAGTCCCTTGAAGATGAGGGTGATATTTATGAATCAATTGAAGAGATTTGGCCTGACTACCCTACTGAAGAAGATTACCTCTGGAATGAAGATGAGTATTAATTTCATTTATTAATATTTATTGTTAATTTTTAGATAAATTTGAAAAAAAGATATTATGTCATTTTTAAACTCCCTATTAAAGGTGTTTCTTGGGGATAAATCTGGGAAGGATTTAAAAAAACTTACCCCTTTAGTTGACGAAATCAATAATTATTTTAATAAAATTACCTCAATTTCTAATGATCAACTGAGGAATAAAACTATCGAGTTTAAGAAACTGATCTCAGATGAAACTAAAGAGCTAAATAAATCAGTTTCAAATTTAAATGACCAACTTTCAAAAGACCTTTCCAATGATAAAAAAGAAGAAATATTTAAGCAGATTGAGTCTTTAGAAAATGATTTAATCAAAAAAAAGTCTGAAGTTTTAGACAGATTGTTACCAGAGGCGTTCGCAGTTGTAAAAGAGACTGCAAAGAGATTTTTTGAAAATGAGGAAATAAAATTAGATGCCTCCGATTTTGATAAAGAAATTGCATCCAAAAAAACTTACGTAAAAATTGAAAACGATAAAGCTATTTGGAAAAATAATTGGGACGCCGCAGGTAAAAATGTTGTCTGGGACATGATTCACTATGATGTTCAACTTATAGGAGGAATTGTTCTCCATCAAGGAAAAATTGGAGAGATGCAAACTGGTGAGGGTAAAACACTTGTCTCTACATTACCAATTTACTTAAATGCTCTGACAGGAGATGGAGTTCATTTAGTCACTGTAAACGATTACCTTGCTAAACGTGACAGTGCATGGATGGGACCCATACTTGAATTCCATGGTTTAAAGATTGATTGTATTGATTACCATAAACCAAATTCTCCGGAGAGGAAAAGAGCTTACGAAGCTGACATAACTTATGGAACAAATAATGAATTTGGTTTTGATTATTTAAGAGACAATATGTCTCATTCAATTGACGATATTGTTCAGAGGAAGCATAATTATGCTATAATTGATGAGGTAGATTCTGTTCTTATTGATGATGCAAGAACACCATTAATTATTTCTGGTCCAACTAAAGACGGCGATAGACACGAGTTTGACAACCTAAAACCCAAAATCCAAAGATTAGTTTCTTTACAAAGGACATACTTAACTAGTATTCTATCCGAGGCAAAGGGACTTATTAAAGATTTAGATAAAGAGAAAGGTGGTTTTCTTCTTTACAGAGTTTTCAGAGGATTACCAAAAAATAAGGCATTGATTAAATTTTTAAGTGAAGAAGGTGTAAAACAGATACTTCAAAAAACTGAGAATTTTTTTATGCAGGACAACAATAGAGAAATGCATCAAATTGATGAAGAGCTATACTTTACAATAGATGAAAAAAACAATCAAATTGAACTTACAGATAAGGGAATTAATACACTCTCTGAAGATCTTGATGATAAAGATTTTTTCATAATGCCTAATATTTCAACTCAAATTTCTTCGATAGAGAGTAAAGGTTTATCTCCAGAAGATGAAGCTAAAGAGAAGAATGACCTATTCAATGATTTCAACATCAAAAGTGAGAGAATTCACAGTATAAATCAATTACTTAAAGCCTTTACTTTGTTTGAGAAAGATGTGGAATACGTTGTAGTAGAAAACAAAGTAATGATAGTTGATGAGCAAACTGGAAGAATAATGGACGGAAGAAGATACTCAGATGGACTTCATCAGGCAATTGAAGCAAAAGAAAATGTAAAAATTGAGGCAGCTACTCAAACTTTTGCAACAATTACTCTTCAAAATTATTTTAGACTATATTCTAAACTTTCTGGAATGACTGGAACTGCGGTTACAGAAGCAGGAGAATTCTGGGAGATTTATAAGCTTGATGTAACTGAAATTCCAACTAATAAACCTATAGCTAGAAAAGATCAAGATGATTTAATTTATAAATCTAAACGTGAAAAATATAATGCAATAATTGAGGAAGTTATTGATCTTAGAAAAAACAAAAGACCTGTTCTAATTGGTACAACTTCTGTTGAAATTTCAGAATTATTGAGCAAAATGCTAAATAGGGCCAATGTAAATCACAATGTTCTTAACGCCAAACTACATAAAAAAGAAGCTGACATAGTTGCTGAAGCTGGAAAACCTGGGGTTGTAACGATTGCAACGAATATGGCCGGTAGAGGAACTGATATTAAGCTAAGCCAAGATGTAATTGATGCAGGTGGACTTGCAATTATTGGAACAGAAAGGCATGATTCACGAAGAGTAGATAGACAGCTGAGAGGTAGATCAGGAAGACAGGGAGATCCTGGTAGTTCTCAATTTTATGTTTCTTTTGAGGACAATTTAATGAGACTATTTGGTCAAGATAGAGTTTCAAACATAATGGACCGAATGGGACTAAAAGACGGAGAAAATATTCAACATCCTATGGTTACAAAATCAATTGAAAGAGCTCAGAAAAAAGTCGAAGAGAATAACTTTGGAATTAGAAAAAGACTACTTGAGTATGATGATGTAATGAATTCTCAGAGGAATATAATTTATACTCTCAGAAAAAATGCTCTTGAAGGAGATAGACTTCAAATTGATATTTCAAATATAATGTTTGATACAGTTGAGGAGATTGTAAGAGAAAATAGAGCTACAAATAATTTTAAAAACTTTGAGTTTGAACTCATAACAACTTTTTCAATGACCTCTCCAATCAATGAGAATGAATTCATTGAATCAAATGAAGATTATTTGATTGACTTGCTTTACGGAGAATTAAATAAGTTTTATACAAATAAAAAAGAATTAAACAGAGCCCTTGCACTTCCTGTAATTAAAAATGTATATGAAAATAAAACAAACTCTTATAAAAGAATTGTGGTTCCTTTTACCGATGGTAAAAAGGTTATAAATATTGTAACCGATCTAAAAAAAGCATTTGATACAAATGGAGATAATCTAATTTATGATTTTGAAAAAAACATTTCTCTAGCGATAATTGATGAGAAGTGGAAAAACCATTTAAGAAAAATGGATGAATTAAAACAATCTGTACAGTTGGCAGTTCACGAGCAAAAAGACCCTTTACTGATCTATAAATTTGAAGCATATGAATTATTTAAATCAATGATTCATACACTAAATAAAGAATTATTATCTTTTTTATTTAAATCTAATCTTCCAAACAATCAAGAGAATATCAAAGATGCCTCAAAGAGTTCTGCAAATAACAACAATTATCAAACATCAAAAGAAGAAAGCCTAAATAGTGACCAATTAGCTGAAAGAGCAAGGAGAGTTGGTGCAAGCGCAAGCCAACAAAACCAGAAAGTTGAGACAATTACTAGAGAAGTTCCAAAGATTGGTAGAAATCAAAAAGTAGAAATCAAAAATAATGATACTGGTGAGATTAAGACCATGAAATTTAAACAGGCTGAAAAATTACTCTTAACTGGTGAATGGTCTATAAATAGTTAAATCTTCACAAAAATATTTTTAATTTATTTTCAAAAAAATATTAATATGATATTTTTTTTAACCTTTTTTTGTAAATATGGTAAATAAAATTTTTACATATTTGATTTATCTATTTATGATTTACTTCTCAAGATCATAATAATAATTTTGCTAGTTAGTTATGAAATTAAAAAATCAAGGACTTTATTTATCTGAATTTGAACATGATAACTGTGGAGCTGGTTTCATATGTAGTCTCAATGGAGAAAGAACAAATAACATCATAGGTAAGGCTCTTAACATACTTTCATGCTTAGAGCACAGGGGAGCTGTTAGCTCTGATGGGAGAACAGGGGATGGAGCAGGTATATTAATAGAGATTCCTCACAGTTTTTTTGCAAAAAAATGTGATTTTTCCCTTCCGCAACCCAATGAATATGCTGTTGGTATGGTTTTTTTACCAAAAAATGTAAATCAATCAAACCATTGTATTAAAGTTTTTGAAAATGAAATTAATAGACAAAACTTGAAAATTTTAGGATGGAGAAATGTTCCTGTTGATTCTAAAGTTGTAGGTTCAATTGCAAGTAAATCCCAACCTGAAATAAAACAGGTATTTATCACTACTAAGGTTAAGGAGACAGATGAGGCCATTTTTAATCTTAAATTATTTAAAGCAAGAAAAATTGCAGAAAATCTGATCTACTCATCTGAGTTATCTGAAAAAGAATACTTTTATTTTTCAAGTCTCAGCACAAAAACTATTATATACAAAGGTTTGTTAGTACCAGAGGATATTGAAAGATTTTATATAGATCTTAAAGATTCACTTCTAGTTACAAAGCTTGCCCTTGTTCATCAAAGATTTTCTACAAATACATTTCCAACTTGGGATCTAGCTCAACCATTTCGATACATGTGTCATAACGGAGAAATAAATACTTTTAAAGGAAATACCAGTAGGATGAGGTCAAGGGAAGAATTATTTAGTTCAAAGCATATTTCTGAAGAAGAGATGTCTGAAATTCTCCCAATAATAGTTCCAAATAAATCAGATTCAGCATCGATGGATATGGTCGTTGAACTCTTGTTAATGACAGGAAGATCTTTACCAGAAGTGATGATGATGTTAGTTCCTGAAGCATGGGAAAAGCATAATTCAATGGATGATGACAAAAAAGCATTCTATGAATACAATAGCTGTATAATGGAGCCCTGGGATGGGCCAGCATCAATCCCATTTACTGATGGAAAATACATTGGTGCACTTCTTGATAGAAATGGTCTTAGACCATCAAGATACACAGTGACTAAGGACGGATATGTAGTAATGTCTTCAGAGACAGGCGTAGTTGAAATTGAACCTAAGAATGTGTTATCACATGGAAGACTTGAGCCTGGAAAAATATTTCTGGTTGACATGGATAAAGGCAAAATAGTTAATGATGATGAGATAAAATCTCAAATAGTTTCTAAACAACCTTATAGGAGGTGGGTCAGTAAAAATATATTGCAATTAAAAGATGTCCCTTACACAGGTGATAGACCACCAGATGAAAAAACTAAGTTTGAAACAAGATTAAAAGTATTTGGATACACCAAGGAAGACTTTAAGAAGATCATAATTCCTATGAGCATCTCTGGGAAGGAATCTATCGGTTCTATGGGAATAGATACACCTTTAGCTGTTTTATCAAAGAAGCCTCAATTATTGTACAATTATTTCAAACAACTTTTTGCTCAAGTGACAAATCCACCACTAGATGGAATCCGAGAAGAAATAATAACTGATACAAGTTTGTCTATTGGAAAAAATCACAATATTTTTGAGGTTACTGAGGAACATTGCATTAATCTTAACATTAATAACCCTATTATATCTAACGAGGATTTAGCAAAGATTAAGCACATTAAACATAAGAATTTCAAATCCAAATCAATTAGTTGTCTCTACAAATCCAAGTCTGGACATAATGGGATTGAAGAGTCTCTTGATAATATAGTTGGTAAAATTGAGGGATATATTGATGACGGGACTAATATAATTATACTTAGTGACAGAAATGTCTCCAAGAAAATGTCCCCTATTCCAATATTGCTCGCATGCTCTTTTGTCCATCAAACAATGATTAACAAGAAGAAAAGATCAAAGTTTGGCATTATAATTGAATCTGCTGAACCAAGAGAACCTCATCATTTTTCGATGCTATTTGGTTTTGGAGCAAGTGCAATAAATCCATACTTAGTTAATGAGATTATTGATTATCACCATGATCTAGGATTTATAAAAAATATCTCAAAAGAGAAGGCTGTCTCAAACTTTAATAATGCTACAGCTAAAGGCATATTAAAAGTCATGAATAAAATTGGTATATCTACTCTAAATTCTTATAGAGGATCTCAAATATTTGAGGCACTTGGATTAAAGACCAATTTTATTAATAAATATTTTAAAAATACTCCAACCAGAATTGAAGGAGTTGGTCTCTACGTAATTGAAAAGGAAATTAGTCAAAGAATTAAACATGCTTTTAATTCATCATCAGACTTTATATCAATTAAAACAGGTGGAGATTACAGGTGGAGAAGAGATGGTGAAAGCCATATGCTAGATCCCAATACAATATCAAAACTTCAAAATTCTGTTAGGCAGGAGAGCTATTCTTCCTATAAAGAGTTCTCAAAGTTGGTAGATGATCAAGAAGAACAATTAATGACGATTCGTGGTCTTTTAAAATTTGTAGATTACAATCCTATTCCAATTGAAGAGGTTGAGCCATGGACAGAGATAGTTAAGAGGTTTAAAACTGGTGCAATGTCTTATGGATCCATAAGCAAAGAAGCTCATGAGAACCTGGCTATTGCTATGAATAGAATTGGAGGAAAAAGTAATTCCGGAGAAGGTGGTGAGGATAGTAATAGGTTTAAAAAGGATAAAAATGGTGATCTTAGAAATAGTGCTATAAAACAAGTTGCATCAGGTAGATTTGGTGTAAGCTCATACTATCTCTCAAATGCTAATGAAATACAGATTAAAATGGCTCAGGGAGCAAAACCTGGAGAAGGAGGTCAATTACCTGGACCAAAGGTTAACCCTCTAATTGCTAAAGTTCGAAATTCTACCCCATTTGTAGGACTAATTTCTCCCCCTCCTCATCATGATATCTATTCCATTGAAGATTTAGCTCAACTTATTTTTGATCTTAAAAATGCAAATAGAAAAGCTAGAATTAATGTAAAATTAGTCTCAGAGGTTGGAGTTGGTACTATTGCGGCGGGTGTTGCAAAAGCAAAAGCTGATGTTATTCTTATATCAGGTTATGATGGAGGAACTGGAGCATCGCCATTAACATCATTAAGACATGCTGGCCTTCCTTGGGAACTAGGAATTGCTGAAGCACAACAAACTCTGGTTATCAATAATTTAAGAAGTAGAGTTGTACTTGAATGTGATGGTCAACTCAAGACAGGAAAGGATGTAGCTGTAGCATGCCTTTTAGGTGCAGAAGAGTTTGGATTTTCTACAGCTCCTCTTGTAGCTTCAGGCTGTATCATGATGCGAGCATGTCACTTAAACACATGTCCTGTAGGGATAGCAACTCAAGATCCAGAATTAAGAAAAAATTTCAAAGGTAAACCCGAACACGTAATCAATTACATGTATTTCGTTGCACAAGAATTACGAGAAATTATGGCAAATCTTGGATTTAGAACTGTAGATGAAATGATAGGTCAAACACAAAAATTAAAACCAAAGGATGGATTAGAGGGTTATAAAGTTAAGGGTATTAATTTAGATAAGGTTCTATACAAACCATTAAATCAAGAAGGATTTCCAATAAAACACACAAAAAAACAAGATCATAACCTCGACAGTGTTCTAGATTTTGAAATATTAAAATCTGCAAAACTGTCAGTCAACAAGAAAGTGAAATCTTCTTTTGAATTTAAGATTATGAATACTGATAGATCTGTAGGTGCTCTAATTAGTAATGAAATATCCAACCTACATGGAATTAATGGTCTTCCTAAAAATACTCTTAATATCAATTTTAGAGGCTCCGCTGGTCAAAGTTTCGGCGCATTTGCAGTCAAAGGTTTAAAAATGACAGTAATTGGAAATACAAATGACTATTTTGGTAAGAGCCTGTCGGGAGCAACATTATCAATCAAAATACCTGAAGAATCTACTTTTGAATCTGATAAAAATATAATTACAGGTAATGTTGCTCTATATGGAGCAACTTCTGGTGAAGCTTACATTAATGGAATTGCTGGCGAGCGATTCTGTGTTAGAAACTCTGGTGCTAACGCAGTTGTTGAAGGAGTTGGAGATCATGGTTGTGAATATATGACAGGAGGAAATGTTTTGATATTAGGAGAAATAGGTAGAAATTTTGGAGCAGGAATGAGTGGAGGAATAGCATACATACTAAAGACAAATAATTTCTCAGAAAAAAACTTCAATATGGAAATGATAAATTTTGAAAAGATAGATAGTCAAGACTTTGATTTAATTTATAGTTTATTAAAAAACCATTATTCAAATACATCCAGTAAAGTAGCTGAGAACATAATATCAAAGTGGAATTCAAAAAAGAAAAACTTTGTGAAGATTATGCCAATTGAATATAAAGCTGCTCTAGAAAAATTAAAGGAAGAAAAAATTAATCAACTTATTAATTAAATGGGAAAAGTTAAAGGTTTTAAAGAGTTTGATAGAATTGATGAAAAGTATCTTCCAATAAGAAGTAGACTTAAAAACTATAATGAATTTACTGTAAAGGTTAAAAAGTCTGAATTAGAGAGTCAATCCGCAAGATGCATGGATTGTGGAGTACCATTTTGTCATAGTGGATGCCCACTTGGAAATTTGATTCCTGATTTTAATGATTTAGTTTACAACAAGAAATGGAAAGATGCACTTGAGGTACTTCACTCAACAAATAATTTTCCAGAATTTACTGGAAGACTTTGTCCTGCTCCATGTGAGGCAGCTTGTGTTTTAGGAATTATTGATCCCCCTGTATCAATTGAATTAATTGAGAAAAATATTATAGAAGAAGGTTTTAAAAATGGATGGATAAAGCCAGTTAAGCCAAAGATTAAAACAGGTAAAAAGATTGCTATTATTGGATCTGGGCCTGCTGGTCTTGCTGCTTCTCAGCAATTAAACTCAGTTGGACATAATGTTACTGTTTTTGAAAGAGATAATAAAATTGGAGGACTTTTAAGGTATGGTATACCTGATTTTAAATTAGAGAAAAATATTATTGACAGAAGAGTCAATATCTTGAAAGAAGAGGGCGTTCATTTTAAATGCAGTATTAATATTGGTGAAGATATTTCAATAGAAGAATTGCAGGATAAATATGATGCAGTTCTTATCTCCACTGGTTCTACTGTGAAGCGTAAACTAGATATTCCAGGGAGCGATTTACACGGAGTAGAGCAGGCTATGGATTTTTTAACTCACAATAATAAGTTTGTTGATAAACAAATAAATGCGCATTTAGATAGATATAATGCAAAAGATAAAAATATAATTGTTATAGGAGGAGGGGATACTGGTTCAGATTGCATTGGAACATGCAACAGACATGGCGCAGGCAGTGTTGTAAATTTTGAATTATCTCACAAACCAGGTAAAAATAGAGACTCATCTAACCCGTGGCCATACTGGCCATTCACTCTTAAGACAACTTCATCTCATCAAGAGGGTGTTAGTAGAGAATGGAGTATTTTAACAAAAAAATTTATAGGAGATAAGAATAATAACTTAATAGGTTTAGAGACTGTTAATGTTGAGATTGATAAGATTACAGGAAAACTCACTGAAATTCCTAATACTAACAAAATTTGGAAGTGTGATATGGTAATTTTAGCTTTAGGTTTTACTGGTCCTGAAGAATCTCTTCCAAATCTTCTAGATATTGATATGGACAATAGGGGAAATATATCTTCAAATTCTGATTATCAAACCAAAAAAAATAATATTTTTACCGCAGGTGATTGTAGAAGAGGACAATCATTAATTGTTTGGGCAATTTCTGAAGGTAGAGAAGCTTCTTATCATATTGATAAATATCTTATGGGTAAATCAAATCTTCCAAGAAAGAACTCATACGGAGACTTATAAAGATTATTTAAAATTATGAATACAGAGGAAGATAAAATTAAATTCCTAGTATTTTCAGCTGCTTATCCTTATAGAGGTGGCATCTCTGACTCAACCCATTCTTTATGTAATGAGATGACAAAATCTGGAGTTAAAACTGAAGTTTGGACTTTCTCACTTTTATATCCTAGTTTTCTTTTTCCTGGTAAATCTCAATTTACTAGTGAAGTGTATGATCAAAAATTTAAAATAACTAGACTAATCAATACTATAAATCCATTTAATTGGATAAAAGTATCTAAAATGGCAAATAAAATTATGCCAGACTCAATAGTTTTTAGATACTGGTCCCCTATTTTGGCTCTCCCATATTTTTTTATTGGTTTATTTTTAAATAAACATATAAAAGTAATTGGACTTGTTGATAATTGGGATAATCATGAAAAAGTGCCATTAGAGAAATTTCTACGCAATTTTTATTTAAATACATGCGATATATTTATTTCAATGTCAGATAATGTTGGAGGACAGCTTAGAAAATCTACCAATAAAAAAGTTTTATCTCTATTCCATCCAATTAATTTAAATCTACCTAAACGAGAAGATAAAAAAACAGCAAAAATTAATTTAGGACTTGAAGACAAAACTTATATAAGTTTTGTTGGTTTAATAAGAAAATACAAAGGGTTAGAGACTCTAATCAGAAGTATGAAATTTATAAGCAGAAATGATATCAAGCTAATAATTGCAGGTGAGTTTTATGAGCCAGCAGATAAATATTTGAATCTAATAAATGACCTAGATCTAAATGATAAAATAATAATAAATAATAAGTTTTTGGACTCCAAGATGATTAGAGACTATATATGTGCGAGTGATTTAATTATTCAACCTTATATTAAGGCTAGTCAAAGTGGAATTACTCCATTATGTTATTTTTATGAGACTCCCATGGTTGTCTCTGATATTGAAGGTTTAAAAGATGTTGTTATTCGAGATAAAAGTGGAGCAGTTTACAAAAAAACTGCGGAAAATCTATCATCAGTAATATTAGAATCTTTGGATAAGAAAAAAAATCTCAATTACAAAGAGAATATTAAAAAATCAAAAGTAAAATACTCTTGGTTAAGTTTTATCAAAGAACTTCAAGAACTTTAGATATACAAAACTATACATAACAAATCCTACAAATATTCCAAAAAAACTACCAAAAATAATATCAATTGGATAATGAACACCTAGATATATTCGACTGTAAGAAATTAGTGATGCATAGACTATAGTTATCATAATTATATAACTAATTCTATTTATGAATAAAAGACCAAAAAAAATAGCCAAAGAAAAAGAATTAGAAGCATGTGCTGAAAAAAAGCCATATTTGCCTCCACAATTTTCTTTAACGAGTCTCAAAGAATCTATAATAGATTCATTATAGCATGGCCTTAAACGTTTAAAAGAATCTTTGAAAATATTTGCTCCTTGATCGGTAATAGTAATCATCAGTGCGATGACAAAGATAAAATAGAAAATATAAATTAATTTAGGACGGATCTTTTGAATGTAAAAAAATAGAAGAATTAAAAATAAATACATTAAAATATTTGCCTCAATCTTGGATAAACTTATCCAAAAAATATCAAATTTTGATGTACCCAGATTATTTAAATAGAGAAATAACTTAGAGTCTAGTCTCAATATTTCTTCAATCATTAAGCCTTATTGTTTTTTTGGAAAGGTAATTAAATCTTAGAAAAAGGAAAAGAGATGAAGAGAAAAGACCTGTCATTAACCCAATCCATATTCCAATTACTGAAAGATTAGTGTAAAAACCTAAAAAATATGATGTTGGGAAGCCAATTAAGCCATATGAAAGGAAAATAATCAAAGCTGGCTTATTTACATCTTGCATACCTCTTAGAGCACCCAAAACTACTGCTTGAATACCATCAAATAATTGAAAAACTCCCGCAATAATTAGAAGTTTTGATGAGATTCTAAGTACTTCGTTAACATCAGAAATATTATTGGAGTTACCAGGATCTAAGTAAAGTAGTGGTAAGTAGTCATTAAAGAACAGGAATATTAAACAGAAAAATATATCTATAATTATTATTAAAAGTAATGTAGAGAGGGCAACATCTCTTAATTTTTTAAAGTTCATCATTCCTCTTTGATTTCCTACTCTTATCATTGCAGCAACTCCAACTCCAAGAGCTACCATATAAGTCATAGAAGCAAGATTAAGAGCAATTTGATTTGCAGCTTGAGAGTTCTTACCAATTATTCCTGCCATCCATACTGCAGAGATGAAAAAAGCAACCTCAAAAAAGCTATGTAGAGCAGATGGTAATCCAAGATATATAATCTTTTTCACTCTTTGAAGTTGAACTTTTGAGGGAAAAAATTTTGAAATATACATTGAAAGTTTTTTATGCAATTTTAAGTAGATAACTATAAATATCAACATACAAAGCCTTGAAATTAATGTACCAATTGCAGCCCCTTCAACTCCTAGCTTAGGAAATATCCAAAGACCAAAAATTAAAAAGAAATTTAAAATTACATTTATTAAATTTCCTAAAAGAGTGGAGTACATTGCTGCTTTAGTAAAGGATAAACCATCAGCAAATTGTCTAAAGGATTGGAAAGTTACAATTGATATTAATGAAAATGATACCCAAAATAAATATGGAGAAGCTAATTTAACAACTTCAATTGGTTGATTCATATGATAAAGAAGATTTCTATTTAAAAAAACTACTGTAAAAAGAATTAAACCAAGTATTGAGCAAATCAAAAAACTATGTTCAAAAATTCTAGATATATCATTATCCTTTTTTGCACCGTCAGCCTCTGCAATTAGTGGGGTTATTGCCTGAGAAAATCCAATTCCAATGGACATAGCAATAAACACAAAACTATTACCTAATGAAATTGCAGCTAATTCAGCAGTACCTAACTGCCCTACCATTACATTATCAATAAACTGCACAAAAGTATGACCAAGCATACCAATCATCACTGGATAAGCAAGTTTCAAATTATACTTAAACTCTCTAGTGTAAATAGAGATTCCCTTAAGTACTTTGCTCATTATTATAGTTTGTAGTTATCAATTAAGTAGATTAATGCAGTCATAGCTGCTGCACCAAGTTCCAATTCACGTTTATTAATTTTATCAAAAGTATCGGATGCAGCATGATGATAATCAAAATATCTTTGTGGATCCGGTCTAAGTCCAGAAAGAATAACTTTATCATCCTTCAGTGGTCCTATGTCCGCGCCGCTTCCTTCCATAACAAAATTATCAATACCATATTGTTTAAGTATACCTTCATACTCCTTTAAATTCCTAAACTCACTTTCTGTTGTATCAAAACTAAAAGCTCTAGGAGTAAATCCACCAGCATCAGACTCTAAGGCAAAAAAATGTGACTCTTTATTGATTTTAGCAAGCTCAGCATACTTCTTTCCACCTCTTAATCCATTCTCTTCATTTGCAAATAATACAATCCTAATAGTTCTTTTGGGCTTGTAATTTAAAGTCTTTAAGATTCTTAAAACTTCCATTGATTGAACTACTCCAGCACCATCGTCATGGCTCCCGTCTCCCAGGTCCCATGAATCAAGATGAGCACCAACAAGAATTATCTCATCAGCTCTCTCAGACCCGACGACTTGACCAATTACATTATATGATAAAACTTCAGGGAAGTTTTTTGAATTTTGTCTTAAAAAAAATTTAATGTTTGGGTTTAACGATAGCATAGAACTTAGAAGCTCTGCACCATTAGTACTAATTGCAGCAGCTGGTATTCTTTCATTTAATGCAAGCCCGTCATAGTACATTGATCCTGTGTGTGGATAATCATCTAATGTTGTCGTCATTGATCTTACTATAACACCTACAGCTCCTAATTTTGCTGCTTTAGCTGCACCTTGAGTTCTTTGATTTACACTACCGCTGTAAGCTTGAAAGGTATTTATTAAAGTCGGATCCATTCTTCTATTAAAGAAAACAATTTTTCCAGTTATTGAATCTTTTCCTATACTGGTCAACTCATCGAAAGACTTTACCTCAACTACATTTGCTGAAATTCCAATTGAGGGTGTTGATATTGAACCACCTAATGCAGCTACAGGGACTGAAATTGTATTTCCAGAAGTTGATTCAATATGTGCATATTCAGGTGCACCTCTTACCCATTTTGGAGTCATTACTGGCTGAAGCCAAATTGAATCTAGTCCAATTAGATCAAGTTCTTTTTTTCCCCATTTTACTGACCTTTCATAGTTAACTGAACCAGATAACCTTCCTCCTATTTGATTAGAAAGATAGTCAAGTCTTTCATATGATTTACCATTTGATAGAGCCTCATCATATATCTTATTTATAAATAGTGAATAATTATTTAAATCTTGAGAGTATATAGAGTATGAAAACAGTACTGCTATAGAATACATTAAATACTTCATATAATTTTATTTTTTTGAGGCAAAAAGATTTATATCTTCTTTTGTAATTGGGTTGCCACCGAGGATAATTAATCTTTCAATTACATTTCTAAGTTCTCTTACATTTCCTGACCAATTATATTCTTCCAATAATTTAAGAGAGTCTTTATTAAACTTCTTGGTTTCAATTCCTTGCTCTTTAGAGATAAATTCAGAAAAATGTGAGACTAAAATAGGTATATCAGATTTTCTTTTACTAAGTTCAGGAACTTCAATTAGAATGACTGCTAATCTATGATATAAGTCTTCTCTAAAATTACCGTTTTCAATTTCGTTTTTTAAATCCTTATTGGTTGCAGCAATTACTCTAACATCAACAGGAATATCTTTCTGACTTCCAACTCTTTGAATTTTATTTTCTTCCAAAGCCCTTAAAACTTTTGCTTGTGCTGCCAGACTCATGTCACCTATTTCGTCAAGAAATAAAGTACCATTATTAGCCGCTTCAAACTTACCCTGTCTATCTTTTACGGCTGATGTAAAGGAACCTTTTAAATGGCCAAATAATTCACTCTCTATAAGCTCAGATGGAATTGCAGCACAATTTACTTCAATGAATGGAGACTTATTTCTACTACTTCTTTCATGAATATTATGAGCTACTAATTCTTTACCTGTCCCACTCTCACCTGTAATTAAAACTCTTGCTTCTGTTTGAGCTACTTTATCAACAATGGAGTGGATCTCCATAATAGGTTTAGACTTACCAATAATTTCATACTTTTTTGCGACTTTTTGTCTTAGTAATTTATTTTCAGTTACTAGTTCCTTTTTCTCAAGTGCATTTCTAACTGAATTAATAAGTCTGTTTAGATCAGGTGGTTTTGAAATGAAGTCATAAGCACCAAGTTTCATTGACTCAACTGCTGTCTCAATATTTCCATGACCAGTAAGCATAATAAAAGGCAATGTAGTGTTTGTCTTTCTTGTTCTTTGTAGAAGTTCTATTCCATCTACCTTTGGCATCTTTATATCACATAGAACTAAATCAAAAGACTCTTTTTTTATTAGATCAATCCCTTTTTTACCATCAGAAGCTTCTTGAATTTCAAAGCTGGAGTCTTCATCAGATAATATTCTTACTAGCACCCTTCTTATAGGTTCCTCATCTTCAATTATCAGGATTTTACTCATTTCAGGTTTATTAGAGTATCTAAGATAAAATTATTTATGCAAACATGTCTCGTACTTTTTCAAAAAAGGACTTGTCTGTTTTGTTTGGGTTCGGTCTAAAATTATCATCATCCAACATTTCTTTAAAAAAATCTTTTTGTTTTTTATTTAAAGTTTTAGGTGTCCAGATATTGACATGTACAAGTAAATCACCCTTTGAATAACCGTTTAAATCAGGAATACCTTTATTTCTTAGTCTAAGAGTTTTGCCAGATTGTATACCAGACTCAAGTTTAATCCTTACTTTTCCATCAATAAGATGAATGTCTTTTGACACTCCTAATGCAGCCTCAGATATACTAATATATAAATCATAGTGAAGATGTTTTCCTTCTCTTGTAAAATTGTTATCAGAAGATTCCTCTATAAGCACTAAAAGATCTCCTGAGATTCCATTTGGGTTATTAGAGTCATTACCTTTTCCTGATACTTTAAGCTGCATACCTTCTTCAACTCCAGCAGGTATATTTATTGATACTGTTTCCTCAGAATTAAGCATACCATTAGAATCAGTTCCAGGACCTCTTGAAATAATTAATTGACCAGATCCACCACATGATGGGCACACAGATGATGACTGCATCCTTCCGAGGATTGTATTTGTAACTCTAGTTACTTGTCCAGTTCCATTACAATTATTACATGTTGAAAATTTCGAATCAGGAGATAATACTTTTCGTTTGACTTTAATTTTTTTATCAACTCCATTGATTATCTCATCTAAAGTTAATTTTACTCTAATTCTTAGGTTAGATCCTTTAGAGACTCTCTGACCACCTCCTCCAAAACCACCAAAAGATGAGCCGAAAGCACTACCAAAAATATCACCAAACTGGCTGAATATATCATCCATGTTCATCCCACCACCTCCAAAACCACCAGCACCTTCAAAAGCACTATGTCCAAATTGGTCATATTTTGATTTTTTATTGGGGTCACTAAGTACCTCATAAGCTTCTGCTGCTTTCTTAAAATTAGCTTCTGCAGTTTTATCACCAGGATTTTTATCAGGATGATATTGAATTGCTTTTTTTCTGTAAGCTTTTTTTATTTCAGATGCTGAGGCTGATTTAGATACTCCTAAAATTTCATAATAATCTTCTTTCATTTTTTATTTATTGGGCAACGACTACTTTTGGATATGTGATTATATTATCCCCAATTTTATAGCCACCTTGTATTATATCAATAATTTTTCCTTTTTGACTCTCATCCTTTGCAGGAATTTGACTGATAGCCTCATGGATTTCAGCATCAAAAACATCTCCTAAATTAACCTCAACCTCAATTAGGCCTTGATTTTTTAAAGTCTCATTGAACTTGTTGTAGATAAGATTAATTCCCTCATCGTCAGAATTTGAACCCTCTTGTGAAATTGCTCTTTTAAAATCTTCGAGAACAGGAACTAAGCTTGATAGAACATCTTTCCCTGCGGTTTTAAATAACTCAATTCTTTCTTTTGCAGTTCTTCTTTTATAGTTCTCAAATTCAGCAAATAACCTAACGTATTTTTCTTTCTCAAGTTTCAAGCTTTCATTTAATTCTTTAATGGAAGGAGATTTCTTCTTTGAGGCTTTTGTAACCTTTTTGGTATTTGAGGTTTTTTTTGTCATATTTTATTAATATTTACTGCAATTTTATTGCCAATTCAAAATTATGTCAGAATGTCATATTCTATTGGATAAATCTTTTATAGCTAAATCAAGTTTAGAGAATTTAAAAACATAATTATTTAATCTTTGAGATCTCACTTTTTGACTTGATAAAACTAACTCAGACATTTCACCAAAAATGGTCTTAACAATAAAAGTTGGAATATTTGGAAATATAATTTTTGAATTATTGTTAAGTGCAATTATTCTTAATAAATCTTTTTGAATTACTGGATTAGGTGAGACTAAGTTTATAATACCCCTCTCATTATTTTCAATAGATCTTAAAAAAATTATTGAGACATCATCTATATGAATCCATGACTGCCACTGTTTACCAGTTCCAAGAGGAGATAATAATAATAGCTTGGAAAGGTTTTTTGAAATCTTAAAAAGCCCTCCATGATTTGAGAGTACTAAACCTACTCTTAAAATAGAAAATGAGATTTCTGGAAGTATTTTTTCGTAATCTTTAACTTTTGATTCCCACTTAATTACTACTTGGTTAATAAATGAACTTGGAATATCAACTCCATTTTCCTCAGTTGAAACAACAGATAGTGAATCTCTATAAGCAGCAATTCCAGAAGCAGATACAAAAGACTTAATCTTGATATTTCTTTCTTTTATTTGACTAAGTATAAATGAGGTGGATTCTATTCTACTTTCTAGAATTTTAGATTTGTTTTTATTCGTCCAATAACAAAAAACATTATACCCAGATAGATTAATTACTGAGTCAACACCATTAAAGCATCTATCATCAATTATTTTAAGGCTAGGATTCCAGTAATAATAATTTATATCATTTTTAATAGAGGTGAGCTTTTTATTTCTTGTTAGAATATTTACTTGGTAGTTTTTTGATACGGCAAGTTTAGTTATATTTTTACCTAAAGTACCTGAACCTCCTGTTATTAGTAGCTTCATATTATTTTTTTATTTATCTTTCGCATTATATGGAAATCAAAAGATCAAACAGCACAAAAATAAATGATGTTAACTTCAATTCTATCAAATTTGGAGAAATTTTTACTGATCATATGTTTGAGTGTAACTTTAAAAATGGTCAATGGGAATCTCCAGTAATAAAACCATATGAATCACTAACCCTTGACCCGTCAACACATGTTTTTCATTATGGACAGGCTATTTTTGAGGGTATGAAGGGATACAAAGATAAAGCTGATCAACTTTGGCTTTTTAGACCCGAAGAAAATTACAATAGATTAGAAAAATCTTGTATTAGAATGGATATTCCAGTACTTCCAAAAAAATATTTTTTTGACGGTTTAAATAATATAATGAAAATTGAAAAAGAATGGGTGTCTAATGAGCAGGGCTCATCACTTTATATCAGGCCTTTTATTTTTTCTTCATCTGAAATGTTAGCTGCTAGTCCATCTCTTAACTATAAATTTCTAATAATTTGCTCTCCTGGTGCTTCATATTATTCAAAATCTTTAAGTGTTTATATTGAGGATAAATTTAGCAGAGCTGCACCTGGTGGAGCTGGATATGCAAAAGCTGCAGGAAATTATGGAGCTGCGTTTTACCCTACGACTTTAGCCATGGCTAAAGGATTTGACCAAGTTGTCTGGACAGACTCAACTAATCATCAAAAAATTGAAGAAGTGGGTACTATGAGTATTGCATTTAGAATAAATGATAAGCTAGTTACTCCTTTAACAAGCGATACTATTTTAGATGGAGTCTCCAGGAAAACAGTGATCCAAGTTGCTAAAGATATAGGTATTGATGTTGAAGAGAGAGATATAACTGTAAAAGAATTAATTAAAAAGTATGATGAAGGTTCTTTAAAGGAGATATTTGGCTGCGGGACTGCAGCAGTAATTGCTAAAATTTCATCATTTGGATATAAAGAGGATAAATTTGAAATTGAAGATGTATCTGATAGTTATGCAGATAAGATTAAAGAATCTATAGTAAAAATTCAACAAAATTTAGCCGAAGATCCGCACGGTTGGAGATACAAGGTTGAAGAATAATTTAACTATCTAATATATCTTTGATATTTGGCTTAAAATAATTTGGGCCTTTTAAAATTTTTCCATCTTCGCGTATAACAGGTGTTCCATCAATGCTTAGCTTACTCATATTACTTTTTTGGATTTCGTTAAATACCTCAACAATTTTATCTTGAAGACCATGAGCTAGGATTGTACCACATAGAATATATAATTTATCCCCTAATGCATCTGCTATTTCAACCAGGTCTTTTTTTTTCGCAGCTTCTAAATATTCATTATTTTCCTCTTGCATAAGTCTATATCTTAATTCAATAATTGAATCATCAAGATTAGCTTCTTGAGTTTCAGAATATTCTATTTTAAAAGCTTTATTAAATTCCTTAACAGCATTAATGGCATTAGTAATCATAATTATTAAATTTACATCATAAAGATTTTAAATTTAGTTAATGTTTACTAAAGGACAGCTTATTTTTGCTATAATATTTGTAATTCTTTTTTCAATAATTATCAGTTACTCATATATAAAAGATTCAAACATAAATAAAGTATATTATAAGAACTCATACGTGATCCTAATAATATTTATTGTCTTTATATCGATCATAGCTGCATATAGTAATTTATTTAGATAATGAGAGATTTCCTTTTAGTTTTTATTGGTGGTGGTTTAGGCTCTGTATTAAGATTTATTTTCAACAGACTTATTCCTGATGGATCTTTTCCATATTCAACACTAACTGTTAATATGGTTGGAAGTTTTCTAATTGGAATAATAATAGGTTATCTAATTAGTAATAATATGTTAAAGTCAGACTATTATTACTTTTTGATAATTGGTATTTGTGGAGGGCTTACTACATTTTCTGCTTTTTCTCTCGAGACCCTCAATTTATTAAGATCTAATGATCTACTAAATTCAATTTTATATATTTTAACTAGTGTATTTTTTTGTATTGTTTTAGCTTATGCAGGATTTACTTTAATAAACAAAATTTTAAATTAAAATGAAAAAACTTATCACAACTCTCATTTGCTTATTATTTTTTACTCATTTTTATGCACAGGAAAAAAAATTTTCTGATGGTCCTTTTGATCAACTTATAATAAGAGGGGCAACACTTATAAATGGAAATGGTAGTCCACCATTGGGTCCTGTTGATATAGTAATTGAAAAAAATATAATCAAATCAATTAAGAATGTTGGATATCCCGGAGTTGATATTATTGAAAGCAGAAGACCTAAATTGAGCCAAAAAGGTAGGGAAATAGATGCCGAAGGTATGTATGTACTTCCAGGTTTTATTGATATGCATGGACACATTGGCGGGACTTCTCAGGGTGCTGAGCCTGATTATGTTTTTAAATTATGGCTAGGTCATGGAATAACAACTGTTAGAGAACCAGGAGGACGTGGAATTGATTACAGTCTTGATTTAAAGAAAAAAAGCAATGATAATGAGATAGCCGCTCCTAGATTGATTATTTATTCAAGATTTGGATCTGGATTTGATAAAGAAATAACCTCTGCTGAAATTGCAAAAGAATGGGTAAGGTATAACGCAAAAAAAGGAGCTGACGGAATAAAGTTTTTTGGTGCAGAGCCAAATATAATGAATGCGGCCCTTGAGGAAAATAATAAACTAGGTCTAGGATCTGCAATGCATCATGCTCAACTAAATGTTGCAAGATGGAATGTTTTAAATTCTGCTAGAGCTGGTTTAACCTCAATGGAGCATTGGTATGGCTTGCCTGAAGCACTTTTTGATGATAAAACTATACAGAACTATCCAGCTTACTATAATTATTCAAATGAACAACATAGATTTGAAGAAGCTGGAAAACTATGGGAACAGGCTGCTAAACCATATTCAGATCATTGGAATAACGTAATGAACGAACTAATAGAACTTGATTTTACATTAGATCCAACTTTTAATATTTACGAGGCAAGTAGAGATCTTCATAGAGCAAGAAGAGCAGAGTGGCATGAAGAATATACTCTACCTAGTCTATGGGAATTTTATCAACCTAGTAGAATCTCTCATGGATCATATTGGCATTTTTGGGGCACTGAACAAGAAATAGCATGGAAGCAAAACTATAATCTATGGATGACTTTTGTTAATGAATATAAAAATAGAGGTGGTAGGGTGACTACAGGATCAGACTCAGGATTTATTTTTCAATTATATGGTTTTGCATATATACGAGAACTTGAATTACTAAGAGAAGCTGGGTTTCATCCAATCGAAGTTATAAGAGCTGCAACACTTAATGGAGCTGAAGCACTAGGTATGGATGATCAAATTGGATCAATTGAAATAGGTAAAAAGGCTGATTTATTAATTATTGAAGAGAATCCTCTTGAGAATCTTAAGGTCCTATATGGTACTGGTGCAATAAAGCTTAATGAAAAAAATGAAGCAGTTCGTGTTGGAGGTGTAAAATATACTATTAAAGATGGAATTGTATTTGATTCAAAACTTTTACTCAAAGATGTTAAGGAAATGGTAAGAAGAAGTAAAGATGATATAAAATATGAAATATATCAACCAGGTAATAAGAAAGATTTTATGAAATCAAGCAATATAACTAAAGACTAAATTGATCTTTCTAAAAAGTCTAACATCCTCTTATTAAAAATCTCAGGCTTATCAATATTTACTACATGCCCACAGTTTTGGATAACATGTAACTCTGACTTATTATGAACCTTAACAAGATTTTTAACTGATGGTAAAAACATATAATCTTGATCACCCATAATATAGTAAGTTGGAATTTTAATTTCAATTTGTCTAAAAAATTTAAGTAGTGGAACCAATTCAGTAGTCAACTGAAACCACTTCTTGAATTCTTTTTGATATAATTTTTTTGCTTCATTAACAAATAAAGATCTTGATTCTTTATGATTTTTATTTGGCATGATTATAAATGCAAGTAACCTGTAAATCCACATATATGGAAGAACTGACTTAGTTGAATTACCTAGAAACATCAAGATCTTAGATCTTAGATTCAGCTTCATTATAGCACCTCCCATAATTAAAGTCTTTACTCTTTCAGGATATTTTTCAGCAAAGTTTCTTATCAGAATGGTACCCAATGATATTCCCACAAAATGAGTTTTTTTAATTTTTTCTGCATCAATTACCTCAAGAATATCATTAGTAATTGAATCGAATGTGTACTTCTTTTTGAAAGGATTAATTGGTATTGATTTGGATTTTCCATGACCTCTTAAGTCTAGTAACAAGAGATTATATTTTTTTGAAAAATATTTTATCTGTTTATACCAAATTGTTGAACTTCCACCAGCTCCATGAACAAATGTTATCCACTCTGCATTTTTATTTTTTGATATAAATTTAGTATAGTGAATCATTAAATATTTTTTAAATGCTTTTCCATCTCATTTTGAATTTTCTTAGCCTCGTTTTGAGCCATTAGAGCAAAGTCTGAATTATTTGAAGCATAAATTATTGATCTAGATGAGTTAACAATTAATTTTAAATCTTTATCTAACCCATACTTACAGATTTCTTCAAGATTTCCTCCTTGAGCACCAATACCAGGAACTAACAGAAATGAATTTGGAACAATAGTTCTAATTTTACCAATTTCTTTAGTATTTTTTGCACCTACAACATACATTATTTTTTCGCTATTTCTCCACTTTCTTGAAGTTTTAATTACCTTCTCGAATAATTTAGTAGAATTATCAATCTTTAACTCTTGAAAATCCTCAGAACCTTTATTTGAGGTTAAGGCTAAAAGAAATACATACTTATCTTCAAATGATAGAAAAGGTTCAACTGAGTCAGAACCCATGAAGGGTGAAACAGTAATAGAGTCAAAATCTAAATCCTTTAAGAAAGCATTTGCATACATTTTTGACGTATTACCAATATCTCCTCTTTTTGCATCTGCAATAGTAAAAATCTCAGGATAACTACTCTTTAAGTATCTAGAGATCTTTTCAAGAGATTCATAGCCCTTAACTCCCAAGGCTTCAAAGAAAGCAATGTTAGGTTTGTATGCAATAGCATACTTATTTGTAGAGTCTATAATTTGTTTGGCAAATTCAAAAATTGGATCATCATAATTTAACAACGATTTTGGTATTTTATTAATATCAACGTCTAGACCCACACATAAAAAGGACTTTTTTTTAATTATTTGATTTTGAATTTTATTTTTTAACATTATACCTCACCTGCTTCTTTTAATTTTTCAGTATTAATGAACAGTTGAATTTCATCAATTAATTTTGAAACATCTCCATCTAAAATCTTTGGAAGATCGTATAGTGTTAATCCTATTCTATGGTCAGTAACTCTACCCTGGGGATAGTTGTAAGTTCTAATTTTTGCTGACCTATCACCGGATTTTACAAGTTCATTTCTTTTTTGGGAGTCAGATTCCATTCTTTTATTTAATTCAATCTCATACAGTCTAGATCTAAGTACTTTCATTGCTTTTTCTTTATTCTTATGTTGAGATTTTTGATCTTGACATTGTGCTACAACTCCTGTTGGCTCATGAGTTAATCTCACAGCTGAATATGTAGTGTTAACAGATTGACCTCCTGGACCTGATGAACAGAAATAATCAACTCTAACTTCGTTCATATTAATCTCCACATCAAATTCTTCAGCCTCAGGGAGAACCATAACAGTTGCAGCTGAGGTATGAACTCTTCCTTGAGTCTCTGTTTGAGGAACTCTTTGGACCCTGTGAACACCTGACTCATATTTAAGAACACCATATACATCTTCTCCAGCAATTTCAAAAATAACCTCCTTAAATCCTCCTGCTGTTCCTTCACTAGTATCAACAACACTGATTTTCCATTTTTTATCCTGAGCAAATTTAGAATACATTCTAAACAAATCACCTGCAAAAATACTAGCTTCATCGCCACCAGTACCTGCTCTGATTTCCACAACAACATTTTTAGAATCGTCTGGATCTTTTGGTATAAGCAAGATCTTAATTTCATCTTCAAGGTTATTAATTGATTCCTTTGAAATTTCAAGCTGTTCCTTTGCCATCTCAATCATATCTTTATCGTCGGAGGAACTAATATATTCTTCTGCCTCCTTTTTTTGATCAATTGCATCTTTATAAAGCCTACCTTTGTCAACTACCTTGGCTAGTTCTTTTAGTTCTTTATTTAACTCAATATATTTTTTTTGATCTGAGATAATTTCTGGATTACCAATCATTTGATATATTTCATCATATCTTTTTTCAACGATATCTATTTTTTCTATAAGCATTATATAGTTTTAATATTCAAAATTACCTAATTCTGATTGAATAGATAGCTTCTTTTTTTCTGATTTAAGCACTTCTCCAATAATCTTTGCATCAATTCCGACAGTCTTTGATATTTCAATTATATCTGATGCATAATTAGGATGTGTATATATTTCCATCCTGTGCCCCATATTGAAAACTTTATACATCTCCTTAGGTTCAGTATTAGACTCATTCATAATAAGCTTAAATATTGCTGGAGTTTCAAATAAATTATTCTTCATAATATGAAGGTTATCAACAAAGTGAAGGATCTTAGTTTGACCTCCACCTGTGCAGTGAATTATCCCATTAATTTTATCTCTACCTACTTTTTCAAAGATTTTTTTTAGAAGAGGTGCGTAAGATCTAGTTGGAGATAAAAGCATTTTACCAATATCATAATTTTCAATTTTATCAGTTAGCTTTTTTGATCCACAATAAGTCAAATCATCTGGTACTTCGTGATCATATGATTCAGGATATAAGGTTTTAATATAATTAGAAAGAACATCATGTCTGGCTGATGTCAATCCGTTACTTCCTATACCAGAGTTATAATCTAAATCGTATGATGAATTTCCTGATGAAGATAAACCGATAATTATATCTCCTGCTTTAATATTTGAGTTATCAATTATATCATCTTTTTTTATTCTAGCAGTTAAACAAGAATCAACAATTATAGTTCTCACAAGATCTCCTACATCTGCTGTTTCTCCTCCCCCACTGTAAATATTTATACCAAGACTTCTATAATAGGATAAAATCTCATCAGTACCAGAAATAATTTTGGAGATAACTTCTCCAGGAATTTTATTTTTATTTCTTCCAATCGTTGAGGAAAGAACAATATTATCAATTGCACCTACACAAGCAACATCATCTAAATTCATAACAATTGAGTCCTGAGCAATTCCTTTCCATACGGATAAGTCAGATGTTTCTTTCCAATATATATATGCCAAGGATGACTTTGTCCCAGCTCCATCTGAATGTATAATTAATGCATGTTCATCTGAGTTTGAAATATAATCAGGAAGTATTTTGCAGAAAGCTTTTGGAAATAGACCTTTATCTTGATTTTTTATCGCATTATGTACATCTTCTTTGTCAGACGATACCCCTCTTAATTTATATCTATTGGCCATTACTCAGAGCAAAGTTATCAAAAAAAAATCTTAATAAGTTTTTAATAAAAATCATTGTTCTTTTAGATCATCATTTTCAATTTAATCTAATTTAGAATTTCGAAAAATTTGATCTTTAGTTTAACTGAAAAATTTTCAACGTTTTTTGTAATTATATGCAATATTGACAATTTTTTTATTTATAAATATTAGATTGATAAAAGTTAATTAAAATCACTTTTTTTAAATATTAAGATTTCAAAAAAAATCTAAATTGACAATCAAATTATAAATTATGAGCAAATCTAAATTAGAATATATATGGCTTGATGGTTACAAACCAACTCAAAGCCTAAGAAGCAAAACAAAAATAGTATCTGACTTTGATGGAAAATTATCAAGTTGCCCAATGTGGTCTTTTGATGGTTCCTCTACACTTCAAGCTCCAGGAGGTTCTTCAGATTGTTTACTTAAACCAGTTGCTATATATCCAGATCCTGAAAGAAAGAATGGGTTCTTAGTTATGACTGAAGTTTTAAATGCAGATGGAACTGCACACGAGTCCAATGGGAGATCAACAATTGATGATAGTGATAACGATTTTTGGTTTGGTTTTGAACAAGAGTATTTCTTGATCGATACTGAAACAAATCTACCATTAGGATTCCCAAAAGACCAGACACCTCAAGGACAATTTTATTGTTCTGTTGGAGGCGCAAATACATTTGGAAGAGAAATTATGGACCGTCATCTTGATGTTTGTCTTGAAGCTGGGATCAATGTAGAAGGTACTAATGCTGAAGTAGCAGCTGGTCAATGGGAATTTCAAACTTTTGCCAAAGGTGCTCAACAAGCTGGTGATGAAATGTGGGTTGCAAGGTATTTATTGGAGAGAATAGCAGAAGACTATGCAATCAAAATCGAATACCACCCTAAACCTTTAGGCAACACTGATTGGAATGGATCGGGTATGCATGCAAACTTTTCTAATACAACTTTAAGAACATGTGGTTCTAAAGAAACTTATGAAAAAATATGTGAAGCATTTAGACCTGTTGTTGATGAATGTATTGCAGTTTATGGTGCATACAACGACCAAAGGTTAACTGGTGACCACGAGACACAGTCCATTACAGAATTTAGTTATGGTGTTTCTGACAGAGGGGCCTCAATTAGAATACCAATTATGACTGTTGAAAGTGGATGGAAGGGATGGCTTGAGGACAGAAGACCTGCATCAAATGCAGATCCTTATAAAGTTGCAGCAGTAATTGTAAAAACAGTTAAGAGCGCAAAATAAAGTCTAAATTAATAGAGGGATTATAAATATTAGATATAATGCTAATAATATAATCCCTTTTTTTCTTGTTAAGACATTTCTCTTACCTAAATATGCAAGTGGGAATATAATTACTGAAAATAAAACAACCCAAAGCATATCATTATTAATTATACTCTTGTCTATACCATTTATTGGTATGATACTGGATGTTATGCCAATAACAACGAGTAAGTTAAATATATTTGAGCCTATTAAATTACCTATTGATAAATCATTTTGTTTTTTTAAGGAAGCAACGATTGATGCAGCTAATTCAGGAACACTTGTGCCTATAGCTACCATAGTTATACTAATAATTCTCTCAGAAATTTCAAGCTTATTGGCGACAGATACTGATGACTTTATAAGAGTTTCCGAACCCAACCATAAAAGAGATCCACTAAATAGTATATATAGAAAGGATTTAAAAATTGAAATTTTATCTTTATCTAGTTTTTCAGAGAATTCACTTTGATCATTTTTTTGATAAAAAAATAGATAGAACAATATTAATGTAATTGCTATTACTAGAATAATACCCTCAACCCTAGATATTTGACTTTCAGTGTAGATTACATAGTAAAACAAAAAAGTAGACATTATCAATAAGGGAAAATCTGTATTGTAAAATCTTTGTTTTAATGATATTGGATATATAATAGTAATTATTCCTAGCACTAAACCAAAATTTGCAATATTTGAGCCCAAGACATTACCTATTGCAAAATTTGGCAAACCATCAAGGGTTGCGTTAAGACTAACTATTAATTCTGGTGCAGATGTTGCAAATGAAACAACTGTCATACCAATGATTATTTTAGGAATAGATAATTTAAATGAAATATCAACTGATGACTTAGTCAATAAATCTCCACCCTGCGAGAGAAGTATTACACCAAATAAAATTCCTAAATAATCCAATTAAATAAATTTGAGGGCAATGGAGGACTCAAACCCCCATCTGAAGAGCCGTAATCTTCTGTTCTATTCAGTTGAACTAATTGCCCGAGTTATTGCAAAAATATGTATATAATTTATAATTTTGATATTAATGAATATATTTCTGATTTGTTTTATTAATGGACTTTACAAAGAATATAGATGGTTACAGAATGAGTATAATAAAAGCTGGAATAATCCACTAAAATATTCTGAACTTTCACCAAAAGAAATAAAATTTATAATTAATAAATATGAATCTGAATTACACCAAAGTAAGACTCAGAAATTAAAATTCAAGAAAGTTCAAAAATTACAGAATTTATTAGACAAGAGGTTAAAAAGATATCAATCTAATACTTACAATGAGTTTAATAGGTATGGAAATTTAAATGAGTTTAGATTTTATCAATTTATTGTTGCATATAAAAAAGGATTGGAAAATTATTACAAAAAAATTATAATCAGTTAATTTTCGTAGATTGAAATAAAAATTATGGGTTGCAACTGTACTCAATGTAGCTGTAATAAATCTTGTAATTGTACTTGTTGTGATTGCTAAGTCATTGAAGATTAGTGTATTAACAAAAGTTATTAACAATTTAAATTTTATATTTGTTTTTTCTATTTAGATTACTACATTTATAAAAGATAAGAGGAAATTATGGAAAAATCCGCCATAATACTCAAAGTGTAAACTAAGATATACCTTATCTAACTTTAAACATAAAAAACCAGTAAGATTAACTGAAATTTGGAAACCCAATAGTGTTTAAAGAAAAAAGATCAAGTCAAAGTGCTGGAAGAATCATCAAGCACCTCGAAGCGTAAGCCGAGATATAACTTGTGAAATTTTAAGTGATTATCAGAAAGATTATCTAGGACTTAAAGAAATTTAAGAATCACTTAAAGAGAATTAGAAAGCCCGACTCATTCGTGAGTCGGGCTTTCGAATTTTATAGATTTAAATTATTATCAACTAATTTTATGTATTTCAGCATAGGTTTTATAAGGAGGGCTTATTAGTGATACAATCTCAAAAACCTTAGTATTATTTTTTGTAACTAATTCTAAATTATTTTCGTTATCAATTATTAAAAAATCACCTCGAGTATATTGTTGATTATTTATCTCAAGTATACCATTTAAAATAAAAAATGAGTGATAACATTTATCTTTTATTTTATAAGAGTGTTTTCCATTATTAAATTTATGTTCATAGATTTCTATACCTTTTGATTGAAGGGAAAGTTGGTTTTCATTTGATAAAACAATTTTAGATTCTATGTTATTTCGAATTTTAATTTTAAAATCTGTTGATCTAAAATCACTATAGCTTGCATCTATATAAAGTGATTCTTGAATATTTGGATCAAACCAAATTTGAAAAATTTCAGAGCCTTTCTTTAGTTTCTCAGAGTGAGATATACCCTTACCAGCTTTTATAATTTGAACATCTCCTTGATTTAAAGTGATCCATCTATCAAGTAAAGTATCATAGTGTTCAATTTCTCCTTCTAAAACAAAGCTGCATATCTCAAATCCTCTGTGAGGGTGAAGTCCAATTTCGCTATCATTGTTTGGTGCCCATGCATGCGCCCAATAAAATAAATTTGAATATGGCTTTAACTTTCCGCCGTCTTGTGGAAAACCAATTGGTTTTTTTTCAAGAATTTCTCCATTATTAAAACTCCCATCAGCTTGATCACCCTTCTTAAAAATATTTATTGACATCTAACGATTTAAAATTAGTTTTTTTTGACAGGAAATTTTACTCCCTGACTTTCCCAATAAATTACTTTATCTCCATTAAGTCTAAATTTTAAATATTTTTTTGTTCTAGTCAATCTATATTGTGTTTCTGATTCCCAATTTGGTGTTGTATAAGGACCTTCATAATTACTAACGGTTGATATTTTTTGGTCAAAATTTTGTGATCTTTCTTCAAAAACTCCAAAATCGTAATAATATTCGATAAAATTATCTTGGTTAATAATTTGGGTTGGTTCACCAAATCTTTCGATTACCATTTGTTTTGATATTAACATTGACATAGCGTCGTCATGATTATATAAAACTTTTGAACACGAAAAAAGAAGAAAAAATAATATGTAAAATGCTCTCATAATTAATAGATTACAAATTTATTTAAGATTAATTAAAATTTTGAAGAATCTATCATCAATTTTAAAATAATAGCCATTTTCTTCGTGAATACTATTGTCTGGTCTTCCGTTTATAGTATGAAACTTGTTAATATGAGCCTTAAAATTATTTAAATCAGGTATTATATATTCTTTGCCGTAGATGTCTTGAATTTTAGCCATGAAATTTAAACTAACAAAAATTCAGTGAACATCTTTGATTTTTATGTAATTGGATGCTTTTTGCTTAAATCTATTAAATCTTGGGATAGAAACATTTTGTATATATGAGTTATATGGATTTTTCTTCTCATAATCCTGATGATATTCCTCAGCATAATAAAACTTATCAATTTTCTTTACCTCTGTTATGATTTCTTTACCAAATATTGAATTTGTTGAAAGTAAACTTATGTAATTATTAATTTTCTTTTTTTCATCTAGATTATTATAAAAAGCAATAGATCTGTACTGAGTTCCGTAATCAGGTCCTTGTCTGTTAGGGGTTGTAGGATTGTGTGAATCAAAGAAAACTTTCAAAAGAGTATCAAAAGAAACTTTGCTATTGTCATATATAATTTCAATAGCTTCCGCATGGCCTGTCTTACCTGACATAACCTGATAATAATTAGGATTAATAGTAGTTCCACCTGCATAACCTGAGTAAACTTCTACAACACCATCCAAACTTTCATATATGGTTTCAACACACCAAAAACATCCAGATGCAAAATATGCTTTGCTCATATTATCAAACTTTTGTTTATCTACAGAATAAACTGGATTAATATTATCAACTGGTTTAGAAGTACCAATATCACATGATAGACAAAATACTAATAGAGTTAAAAAAAAGTTTTTCATGAATGTTATTTTAGCAAATATAAGGTTAAGCAATTTGTTTTATAAACGAAGAAAGTTAATATTAATTTAAAAATTTGCTGATTTTATCAATATCTTCTTTAAATGTTAAGTCAGGAACATGTTCACACAAATGAAAAACAATCATTGATTTTTTATTATCCAATATCATGTTTTGTAGAGCTGTAGCAATCTCTTTCTCACCTCTTTTTATAGTTATTGGACAGTCTTTTAAATACTGATAGACCAATTTTCCCTTTAAGGAAAATATATTCATACTAACAAATTTTTTAGAATAGTTTTTTATAATTTTCATATCTGGTTTCTCAATAATTCTATCTAAAAATTTTCCTTTAATTTTTATAATAGACAATGATTCTAGTCTTTCTATCGAAAATTTCAGACAGTCAAAGTCATATGCGATCATTGAGTTGTAATTATTTTCAGCTAATAATAACTTTATAGCACGTGAGGAATATAAATTATCGGAGTTGCATACTAAAAACCTTTTGTTCCTGAGTTCCTTAAACTGATTCATTATTTGAAATATTGCATCGGCTGTACCCATTGGTTTTAATTTTCCATAAAAGTCTTGAAATCCAAACTTTATTTGAATTGATAATTTAATCTCTAGTTTTTTTAGATAGTCCTGAAATTCATCAGAATTATCGGATAAAATAATGTAGAAGTTCTTTACACCTGCGCTTATACAATTTTTTATTATATAAAAAATAATTGGCTCATTTCCTTCACCTGCTTGAATAAAACCTTTTACTCTGTGATTAGACTGATTAATTAAATTTTGAGAAATTTCTTTAGGCACAGATGAATCCTTCATTCTGGATGATACGCCTGCAGCCATTATTATCATTGGAATTTTATTCATAGTAAATACTTGGACCACTACCTTTTCTGGCAATAAATGCATCTTTAACTCCTATACCTTTTAATTTAGATACTATTTTATTTGATGTATTTGAGTTAGTTGAAAGAGAAACTATTGAACCACCTCCACCGGATCCAACAATTTTACAACCAATTGCTCCATTTTCAAGAGATATATCTATCATTTTATCTATTTCAGATGTCGTAATTTTTAAATCTTTCTTTAAATAATTGTGGTGAGAATTCATTAAATCAGAAATCTTATTAATGTTTAAATTAGAACTTGAAAATTCCTTTTTTGCATCCATCGTAATTTTATAATTTCCAACTGCAGCTGTAAAATAAGGTTTTAAATAATCCTCTAAGTAGTCTAAATGTGAAATTTTTTTAATATTTCCTTCGTCATATAGACTAAAGTTAGTCACCTTATCTTTGACAATTTCAATTGACTTAAGAGCATTTTCTTTTAATTTCTTTAATAAACCTTGAGTATCCTTTGATTTGTTTGAAACTCCAATTATCATATCACACAGTTTGTGGTCAAAAGATTGTATCTCATTTGATTTAGTATCTAAGTAAATTGTTTTTCCATTGGCAATCGTATACTGATCCATTTTACCACCTGAACCATTCATTTCTTTAACCTCAATTTCATATGACAAATCTGCAAGGAGTCTAGGAGATATTGATATATCAGAAAATGTAGTTAATAGAAAGTTTACCCAGGCTACAATCAATGCTGATGAACTTGATAAACCGGAATTTATTGGTATTTCACTTTTTATTTCTATGTCATAACCTTCATTAGGTATACAATTATATTTTTTTAAAACTTTCAGTGCTATTTTTAAAAAATCCTTTTCATCAGAGCTTATATTTTGATTAATGTCAATACTGTCATGTATGTTTAGATCTTTCTTGAAAATTTTAAACTTTTCAGTATTATTTTTTATTGCTTTGATAGTAATTTCCTTATCTATTGTAGTAGCAATTATAGGAAGTCCTAAGTAATCTTGATGATCTCCAAATAGACAAACCCTTCCAGGTGCCTTTGAAATTATTTTATTCTGCATTAAGAGATTATATCAAAAGTGTTTGTATTTACCCAATTTCCTCTAGTAAAATCAGGAAATTCCTGAGGTTGGCCACTATTATTTACAGAATCAGAGGTTAGTTCTATCAACGAACTCCACGCACATCCCTCATAAACATTCTGATCAAGAGGTTCACCTTTTCTCAAACATTCAATTATTCTATATACCATCATTCCATCCATTCCTCCATGACCCGAGTCTTGAGTAATTTTATTGAGTCGTTTATACATCGGATGATCATATTTTTCATAAAGATCATCAATACCTTCACCAATTATCCATTCCTCTGCATCTTTAGTGTATCCTTCAAATCCATTATCAAAAGCAGCTCTAGTTGGGCCTCCAGCTAAAATTCCCTTTGTTCCCTGGATCAAGTTTAATCTAGTATAGGGTCTTGGACTAGTCTCATCCCATTGAACCATAATCGTTCTTCCCAAGTAAGTCTTGATAACTGTTGTATTTATGTCACCATTTTGATAATTTAATTTATTCCATTTATGGTTTTCTTTAAAATTTTCTCTTGCAAATCTCTTTCTACCCAAAGCTGGAGATGAGAATGATATTAATGATTTAAAGGTATCTTCTGTTCTAAGGAGATTCATATACTGTGAAACTGGACCTAACCCATGGGTTGGATAAAGATTTCCTTTTTTCTTTTCATATTGTAATGTTCTCCAAGAACCTGTCCCAATTTCTTCCTCGTACATTTGCCATCTTAAGTCATGTATATATGCTGCTTCTCCATGGTATAATTCACCTAATAATCCTTTTCTACATATATTTAAAAACATCAACTCTTCCCTACCATAATTAACATTTTCCATCATCATACAATGTTTTTGAAATTTTTCGGATGTATTTACTATCTCCCAAAGTTCTTTAATCGTGTTAGCTAATGGGACCTCAACAAATGCATGCATATTATTCTTCATAGTTTCAATAGCCATTATTCCATGTGTATCCCAATCTGTTGATATAACAACTATATCTGCATTACTTTCTTTTAGCATTAATCTCCATTTATCTTTATTACCGTAGTAAGTTTTAGGATTAGTATGAGACTTTGATGTTTTTAAATTATCAATTATGGATAGACTCTTAGATATATTCGTTTCATGAAGATCACTTATTGCTACTATTTTAGTATTTGGAAAGGAACCAAATCTTTTAATATGTCCTTGCCCTCTGTATCCAACACCAATTAAGGCAATTTTAATTATGTCAAGTTTTGGTGCGGCAAAGTCTCCCATATATTTTTGATCGGATGGTCTTTGTTCTTTAGAGAACAAATTTGAAGAAGAGGCAAACGCTGCTGAAAGTGATGTTGTTTTAATAAATTTCCTTCTATCAAAGTTTTTCATAGATGATAATTTGACCATTAATTTACATGATTTTTTTATCTTTAAAAGAATTAAATATATATGTATAAATCATGATACCTTATAATAAGCACAAGGAAATTCCAGGAAATCCATCAACAGCTAAAAGTAGCATACAAAAATTAAGAAATTCTGCATCAAGTGATAATCTAAGAGTTTTAACTATAGATCAGTGGAACTTTTGGATAGAGAATGGTTATGTAGTCATTAAGAATGCCGTTTCAAGAAAGCAAGCTAAAAAAACTGCGAAATTTATTTGGGAATTTGATGA
Organism: uncultured Bacteroidota bacterium; assembly: GCA_902622595.1. GTDB lineage: Bacteria > Bacteroidota > Bacteroidia > Flavobacteriales > Flavobacteriaceae > Marisimplicoccus. Next base: position 3,473 of record CACNQM010000003.1, on the reverse strand, counting down.
TAAGGATCCAAATGACCCATCAACATGGTATGCTGAAGCTAGAGCTAAGATGGAAATGAAAGAATTAGCTGGAACTGGAATGGTAGAGGTATACAATAATCAATTCTTATGGGATAATAGACAAACTGAGAGAGTTTACAACTCTTTTGTGGATATATGGGGAACTTATAAACTCTGGACAACAATCGACAGAGCTAATTTAAATTTTCCTATTAGACCTGGTTTTGAATATAAGGGTTTCATTCACTGGGACTATGATCCTGATACAAAACCTCAAAATGTTCAAGGAGTATTAGCTTTAGCAGATCAGACTGATCTGGAAATGGGGGGTTTCCAGTGTATCCCTTGGCTCTATAAAAATTATGATACATGGAAATTGTCTCAACCTGAAAATAGAAATAAGTTTCAACCTGATATTTCCGGTTTAGAAGATAAAATTGTTAAAGTTTCACTAGAAGCTGGAGATCTTTTAATTTTTAATAGTACCCTGCCACATGGTATTAGACCAAATAATTCTAAAGATAAAGTAAGAATTGCTCAATACATATCAATGATGCCAGCGCAGGAAGATGATACTGACTTAGTAAATTGGAGGATTAATTCTTGGAAAAATAGAATAGCTCCAGAAGGTTATGCCTTCCCTGGGGATCCAAGAAATTGGGAACAAGAAAAGTACGTGACAGCTAAACTTTCAAAACTTGGAGAAAAAATACTAGGCTTAGAAAAGTGGTAGACTCAATCAATAATAAATAATGAATTTAAATTTAGAGGGAAAGAAAGTTTTCATATCTGGTTCTACAAAAGGAATTGGTTTTGAGGCAGCTAGACTTTTTCTAGACGAAGGAGCTAAAGTGATAATAAATGGAAGAACTAGTACAAGTGTTCAAGATGCATTAAGTGATTTAGACAATGATGATGCAAGCGGACTAGTAGCTGACTTTATGTATGATTCGCATGTAAAAACTTTAATTGAAAATATTCCTAACGACATTGATATCCTGGTAAACAATGTAGGTATATTTAAAGGCAAAGATTTTAATAATGAGACTGTTGAAGATTGGAACGATCATTTCAAGGTAAATTTGATGAGTGGGGTTCAACTTTCAAAACATTTTTTACCAGAAATGATAAAAAGGGATTGGGGTAGAATAATTTTTATTTCTTCAGAATGTGCTACTCTTGTCCCAAGTGATCTTCTTAGCTATAGTGTGTCTAAGGCTTCAATAAATGTTTTTTCAAGTGGTTTAGCTAAACTCACAAAAGGAACAAATGTTACAGTAAATACAATAGTCCCAGGCTCAACTCTATCTGAGGGTTCAAAAAAATTTCTTGAGGAAACAGCATTAAGAGAAAAAAAAACTAAAGACCAGGTTGAAAAAAATTTTTTCAATGATGTTAGAGATTCCTCCTTACTGTCAAGATTTCTGAATGTTACTGAGGTTGCTAATACAATTTTATATATTTCAAGTCCTCTAGCATCTGGAACAAATGGTGCATCAATTAGAGTAGATGGTGGTAGTATGGGATCTATTTTATAAAAAAACCCACCTAAATTTTATCTTAAGTGGGTTTTTAATTACTGTAAATAAATTACTCGTTTGGAGGTCTACTATATTGAACAACTCTATCAATTTGATCTTGTTCATTTATAGATAACCTTTCATAAAATATATTTGTTTCAGTTGAACCATCTTTAATATAGCGAGTTTCTGAAAATGCAGTAGTTACAATTCTACCATCTGAATCTTCCAAATTAATTGGCAAAATAAAGATATAATCTCTTGAAATTGAATCCCAATTTGATTGTCTTTCAACTATGAAATCAGTATTAGTCATGTCTACATCAAAAACTCCACCTATGTCAGCAGGATGAAATTTAACAGTGTCAGCAGATAGATCCACCATTAGCTGAGCATCCATATTTTCGTATGCATCTAAAAATTTTTTTACTAAATCAGAATCTTTTTGATCACCAATCATATATCCTTTGCCGAGCCTGGAACCTTCCCTCAACCATTCACCTCCAATTTTATCTACCTCAACAAAGGTCTCACATGATAATAGTGAAAAAGTTAATACAGATAATAAGATTATTTTTTTCATAATTTTTACTTAATAAAATTTATTCTGAACCGGTAGCAGCTTGGGCAGCATTAACCTCAGCTAAAAAATCCTTACCATCTATATGTACATTATGGTAAAATATCTTTCCTTCCTCATTCCAACCATAATTTAGGTGAATAAATTGAGTAACTTCATTTCCAGTGAACTTACCAGTTCCTGTCCATGTTCCCCAATAATGAGTCCATGTACCAAACTCATCATAATAAGTTGTATGAAGTCCTCCTCCTGTTCCATCATCTGTACCAGGCAACCACATATTTATATTCTCAAATAATGCATGGTGCTCAGCATCAGTAGCAACAAAAGAATCTTTATTAATTTCTAAACCTGGAATAGAATTATTTCCAGTCAAGTCATCTGATATAATTGATTGATCATAATCTGCATCATAAGCATCTGTTCCATATGCCATGTAGTTTTCAAACATTTGCTTAATTGCTTGAGTTTTGTCATCATCCATTTTAACTGAAGCAATTGAATCAGTAGGCTGTTGACATCCAACAAATAAAATTGTTGCAAATAATATAATTAATTTTTTCATTTTTTTAATTTTAATTGATTTATATAACTGAATATAAAAAAACCTCTTCATTTTTCAATGAAAAGGTTTATTTATTTGAAAATTTTAGATTATTCTTGATCAGGTGCAACAGCCATAACTAGACCGGTTGCATCTCCAAAGTCTCCCCCATTTATGATCTTACCATCTTCATTAAATGTGAAATAATGATACCACAGTCCTTTGAAACTTTTACCAGAGGCAGTATTTGTTCCTGACCAATGCCCATACATTCTGACACTTCCGTTGGGTTCTCCCGTGTCTGGATCCGCACCTGGCAGATAATTTTGAGCTTCCCAGGATATATCTTCCATAGCATCTTGCCATCCCTTCAAATAGTTAAGAGTTTCCTCTCTATTCATTAATGGACCTCCATAGAATGCACTTTGATACTCTACTTCATCAGCAAAGAACTCCGTTATAGCATCAAAATCCTCAGATACAAATACTTCAAACCACTCTTTAGCAATTTCAAGATTTTTTTCATAATCTGGATTTTGAACATTAGAACAAGACATAAATAGTCCTAATGTTATTAATAATATTATTTTTTTCATGATTGATTTATTATTGATTTACATAAAACTATGAATTTTTTAATAAGACAGACTGAAATAATCGAAATATTATGTGTTTAATCTATTATGATCTTGTGCCCATCTTTTAACTTTTTGAACCAATCCAGGCGAAGCGCCAACAAGCTTCGCTGTTCTTCTAATACTCTCTCCCCTCCTTAAATGGCGGAGAATATTTATATTTTTAGGCTTTTCGAAAAACTCATCAATTGATT
>CACNQM010000002.1 GCA_902622595.1 uncultured Bacteroidota bacterium | reverse complement strand
TGATATTGTATGGACAATTATTGGGGGAATAGTTTTTTATTTTCTACATATAACAATTCAAAACAATGGTTCTAAAAGAACCTGAACCGGGGTTGTAGTCAAAACATCTTGATTTTTGAGAAGGTTCGTAATACGAACCTCTTAAATCTAAAAAGTAAGTATTTACGAAGGAAGAGTAACCTTCCTGTGAGGACAGGTGGGACTACCCAGAAAAACCGTAATTATCTGTTTTACATATAGTTGCGGTTTTTTTATTTCTTGTCTGGCAACATATTGGCAACAAAACCCAAAAAAATCTACTTGCTAACTATAAAATATACCCCCGGGTTCATTTTAAAAATCAGTTTTCTTTTTGGGGGATGCGTCTGGTAAATGGTGTATAATCTTTTTGGCGGACATCTTTAAAGATCAGATATAAATAATAAATAACAATTAAATAAAGTTTAGTTAAAGTAAAAAATTTTTTAAGTCAATAAATTTAATTGTGAATTTAAGAGATTCTTTGTTAAATAAAATTAGACCTAAAATTGAAACGCGTTTTTTAAAGATTAAAAACTCATCATTTGAAGAGTCATTTCAAAATTTAGTTTTAAGACCAATTATAAAAGTTCAGACATCGATTTTAATTGAAGTCTTTAAAAAATATGCAAACGATCACAAAGATGTATTTTATAAATTAAGATCTGAAAAAAAGACTACTTACATTGAAAACGCAATTAAAAAAGATCAAAAGTTTAGAAATCTTTTAAAAGGAATTATCATTGGCATGTTTACAGTTGAAGAATATAATTTGTATAAATCAAGTTCATCACGTTTAAATAAAAGAATGATGAATTTAGTTTATAAAAGGCTAACTGAAAACCTTCAGTTATTTGAGTATAGAGAGAATGTCATAACTAACTCTATTATACAAAATCAAAGTTTTAATAAAAAGAAAACTAATTGAAATTTAGTATTAGCATGTTAACATTTAGATAACTCTATTTTTAATTTTTAATTACAATTTAATAAAGTTTAGCTAATAAGATCTACTAGAAATAAAAATAATTTTATTGAAAAATTCTCATGAAAAAATTCATTTTTGCTTTATTAATTTTAATCCCTTTACTTTCCTATTCTCAGACATCTGTTAAAGGTAGAGTATTAGATTCAAATAATTTCCCTTTACCAGGAGCTACAGTTACTGCTGAAAATTCTAGTGAAATTTCAATAACTGATTTCAATGGTTATTACACTCTTTTTATCACAGGCAGTGATAATGTTACAGTATCCTATGTTGGTTTTGAAAGCTCTTCAAAAATTATCAATGAGTCTGATGAAAATGTGACATTTATCCTAACTCCAAATGTTAATAAACTTTCAGAAGTTATTGTTTCTGGTTTTCAAGGAGGTTCCTTAAAGGCTTTGAACAAGCAAAGAAGTGATTTAAATGTTACAAATATTGTGTCTGCTGACCAAGTTGGTAAGTTTCCTGATGCAAACATTGGAGATGCTCTAAAGCGAATTTCTGGTATAAGTGTACAATCAGATCAAGGAGAAGCAAGAAGTATAAATATAAGAGGGTTTGGCGCAGCGTTTAACTCAGTTACACTTAACGGAGAGAGAATACCATCTGCAGAAGGGGATAATAGAGAAGTACAATTAGATTTAATACCTGCCGATATGATTCAATCAATACAAGTTAATAAGACATTAACACCTGATATGGAGGCAGATGCTGTTGGAGGTTCTGTAAATTTGATAACTAGGTCTAAGCCAGAAGATTTTAGGCTTTCTGCAACAGTTGCTGGAGGGTCAAGTCCTATTCGAGATAGGTCTTACAATACACAATTTTCTTTTGTTTTGGCTGACAAGTTTAGCGAAAAATTATCTTACTCATTAAGTGCTTCCCAAAATATCAATGATTATGGATCAGATAATATTGAGTTTGAATGGAACGAAGAGGGTGATGAGTACCCCATAAATGAAATGGATATGAGGATATATGATGTAAAAAGAAAGAGAGAGAGTGTTTCTTTCAATTTAGATTATCAAATTAACAATAACAACAGTCTTTATGTTCAATCATTATATAACCAAAGACATGATTGGGAGAACAGATGGAGATTAAGAATGGATGACCCGGGTGATGAAGGAGTTGGAACATATAGAGTAAGAAAGCTGACTAAAGGAGGGATAGGTAGCGACCTGAATGACAACACAAGATTAGAGTTACAAGAAATGTGGAATGTTTCTTTTGGGGGAGATCATACATTTGGTAAGTTAGATGTAAATTGGAAGTTTTCTCAATCTGAGGCATCGGAAGAAAGACCAGATGAAAGGTATATTAGATTTGATCAAAAAGGTGTTGATTTGACGTTTGATTTAACAAGACCTAGATTCCCTAGACCTATTTTTGGTAATGGTGATTGGGATATTCCATCGAAAGCAAAGATAAAAGAGGCTACTTTCGAAAATAAATATACTGAAGAGATAAATAAGTCATTCAAAATTGATTTTTCAATTCCTTACAATGTAAATGATAAATTTAAATTTGGTTTTAAATATCAGGAAAAGGAGAAAGAGCGTTTTAATGATTTTTATGAGTATGACATAGAAAGCGATCTTGGAATTGAGACAATGGACCAGGTTCCCCTTAACAATCCAACTCCAAGAAACTTTATTCCAGGACCACAATATAATGCAGGTTTATTTCCAACTGTTGAGTATTTAGGAAGCCTAACTATGACTGAAGATAATTCTGAGCCAATTTTTGAAGAATTTGCAGCAGCAAATTATATGGCTGATGAAACGGTTACATCAGCATATATTATGGCTGTGGATAAACTTTCAGATAATACAACAATAATATTAGGTGCTAGACTTGAGGCAACGGATATTAACTACATTGGAGCATCTTTTGACGTAGAAACAGGAGAGTCTTATGATGATATTGAACTTAGAGAAGGCTCTAACGATTATGTAAATATACTTCCTAATCTAACGATTCAAACAAAGCTTTCAGACAATTTCATATTAAATGGAGCATATACTCAGTCTCTTGCCAGACCAGGTTATTATGCACTAACACCATACGAAGAAATTAATTCGGACGATATGGAAATTTCAGTAGGTAATCCAGACCTTGAGGCAACTGTATCCAATAATCTAGATATCATGGCTGAATATTATTTTGGCACTCTTGGATTGTTTTCAGCTGGACTATTTTACAAGAACATAGATAACTGGATTTATGAGTATACAGATAATAATTATACGTTTAATGGAGAAACAGGGTATGATTATTCACAAGTAAGAAATGGTCGTAACGCTAAAGTATTGGGATATGAAGTAGCGCTTCAAACCACACTAATAGATAACGTTACACTATACACTAATTATACATTTACAGATTCAGAGACTGATGGAATTGAGGGTAGAAGTGATGTGCCACTTGTTGGAGCGGTTAAAAATATGTTTAATGGATCGTTAGCTTTTGAGAATGAAAAGATGTTTTTAAGAGCATCATTAAATTTTGCTGATACTTCAGCTGACGAATTAGGAGATGAAGCATTTGAAGATAGATATTATGATGAACAACTTTTTCTTGACCTAAACGCATCATATACTCTATCTCCAACTGTAAAATTATTTACTGAGTTTAAAAACTTAACTAATCAGCCCCTAAGATACTATCAAGGAATACAAAGCAGAACAATGCAGCTTGAATATTACAGTTTTAATTGGAATGTTGGTTTAAAGATTGATTTGTAATAATTATAAATTTATGCAGGAAGACTTTCCTGCAATTTTTATGAAACAGATTAAATTTTGTTTTATTATTTTATCGGGATGCTCGTTAGAAAACAATATTGAACTTCCGAATAATATTAAATTTTTTGAAGTTAATCCAGTTGTGGAAACAGAGCCTGTAAGTTCAAGTGATGATGCAGCAGATGATATTGCTATATGGGTCAATGAACAAAACAATGAAAACTCAATTGTAATAGGAACCGACAAACAGTATGGTATAAACTCTTATGATTTAGAAGGAAACCTCATCTATTCCAATAAGCTTGGTAGAATCAATAATGTAGATATTTTTCAGAAATTCAAGTATGAAGGACAGACATTCCCGCTGGTTGTTGGCTCAAATAGATCAGATAATACAATCTTTTTAGGAAGATTATTTCCTAATGGTTTAATAAAAAAAGTTATTCAAAATGATATTAAATCAGAAATTAAAGAGGTTTATGGTATAACTACATTTGATAATGAAAAAGAAAAATACATAATATTAAGTGGAAAAGATGGGACAATTGAACAATGGAAAATTAATTTTGATATGGATGATATTAATTTCAACCTTGTTAGAACTATTAAGTTTGATTCAATAGTTGAGGGGTTAGTTACAGATTTATTTTATAGAAAAATCTATGTTGCAGAGGAAAATGTTGGGTTATGGGAGATTAATGTTGACCCATTAGTAAATTTAGATAAAAAAATAATTTTTAATGTTGATAAACAATATTTCAAATCAGATTTAGAGGGTATTACTTTATATGAAAAAGATAATGGAGAAGGGTATATAATTGTTTCAATTCAAGGTAGTAATAGCTTTGGAATCATTGATAGAAAAACAAAACAATTTCTTTCAGTATTTAAAATAACATTAAATAAAGAGATTGACGAAGTTTCAGATACAGATGGTATAGATTTATCCAAATTATCTTCAAATAAATTCCCTAAAGGTTTATTTATTGCTCAGGATGGGTTTAACGAGAATAAGAATCAAAATTTTAAATTTGTAGATTTTTCATCTATTTTAAATAATTTAGAAAAAAGCAACTAATACTTAGAAAAGGGTACAATTTTTAGCTTAAAAAAACTTTTCAGCCACATATTTCTTAATTTTTGTTCCCCATTTTTTTTACCACTGTTTTCAAAAAATCAAAGTACTTATGTTTGACATTATAAAAAAACCTCCATACCTGGTAAGATGGAGGTAGATTAAATATGTCAGATTACTTTTTAGAAGTAAAATGCCCTTAGAAAGGGCAAGTGTCATATTCTTAATTAATATGAAAAGCAATCAAATTTAATTACATATTTGCTCGTATTTATTATTTAAAATTTAAGGTTATGTTATTAAAACTTTCATTACTAATATTAAATTTAACTTGTCTCAAAAATTTAAGTTTGAGTAATAAGTTCTACCACAATAAAAATGTATTATAATTAGTTATGGATCAGATTAATACTTAAAAGCACAGCAAGCATGTAGGTTAAAAAATTATCAATCAATCTTTTTTACTCTTTTAAACTTAAGTAGTCCGCTTTTGTTAGTTGAGAGGTTATAAATTTCACAACCATAAAACTTACTATGTGCTTGAACTAAATTGAAAACATTCTGTAAGTTCTCTTCACCTAGTCTCAAAGGATCAGGTGTGCCTTGACCATAAAATGTGTCAGGTTCTTCATCTTTACCATCAAATATTTTTTCTAATTTATTGGAATCTGTTAAATATTTACCATCCCATTTTTTTACCCTATTGGGATTATAATCATGATCAAAACCAAGTAAATAAATCTTTCGGTATCCTTTAGTAAAAGCCCAATTAAGACTATCAAGAAAAATAGTTTTTCCAACTAACGGTCTAAATGGCAAATTATTATATTTTGCAAAAGCGAGAGTATGATACCTGTAGCTATATTTAGAAACTTTTTCTTTGTAAGAGTTTTTATTTGGTATTTCAGTTTTTGGAAAATCTGTTGCACATAAATAATAGTTCACAACCAAATTATCGAATGCTTTGATAGAGTTGTTTACAGCCATTATGTCAACATTTTTAAGATTGTGCTTTTTGTATTCTAAAGCTGACTTACCACTTCCAACTAATAAGATGTTTTTTTCTCCGTTATTTACCTCATTTCTTTTCTTTACATATCTTTTAAGGTTGATAAACGTTTCTATTCCAAAAATGTGTTCCTTTAACTTTTTAACTAAATCCCTGATAGGATTGTACAGATGTCTTTTCAACAAAAGCATAATTTATAGTTGATTAAAATGTATTTAGAAAGAATTACCTACAACTCCAGTGAGTGCCATCACATATTCCATAAGGGTTGGATGTTTGTCCGCAAGAACATTCAACATTTACATATATGTTAGCGTTTGAATCTAAATTTGAATTGTTCATTTTAATTTTTAATTTACTGAATGTATTATTAAGAAACTTTAACTTAGTATTATCAGTATTTTAAATTTTTGAGTTATTATCTTATAACAATTTAAAACTTAAAATATTATTGGGGTAATTTGGGAGCCAGAACCATGTTAAAGGTGAAAAAAACTTAATCTCCGTATAAAACCCCCTTTTAATAAAGGGGGTCACATATAAAAAACCGAATGTATGAAATGCTTTAATAGGAATTAAAGCATTACAAACTTGAGATTTTTACAATTGACTGATGTTGTCTGTGTTTTATAAAATCATTAATAAATAATTAAGGTAGCCTTTAACCTTTAAACTCTTTTTTAAGTTCTTCATAAAAACCGGCATATGCAACAGAATATCTTGGGAGAAGCCACACCCACCAAATAAATAAAGTAAAAACTCCAGCAATAAAGTAAAAAAATGCTTCTAAGTTTAGCATGAATAGTTGCCACTTATGATTTCTCATCATTTTTTCACTTAAGTTAAAAGCTTCAATTACGCCAATATCTGGATCGTCTGCAAGTATGAAAAAAACCTGTGAGTACATTAATGCTAATATGATACCTGGTATAATTAAAAGTATAAATCCTAAAAGAATAATGATTGAAAGTACTGCTATAAAGAAAATCGGCTTAAGACTATCAAAACGACTAAAGATTGTGGTAAATTCTCCCTCACCCTTCTTAAAAACATCAAGACAAAAAACAGCAATACCAAGTTGAATATATCCAGAAAGGCAAACCACACCGATATTTAAATACAAATTTTGTGGAGAAACAGAAGATATTATCTGCGGCAATATGGATGCCAGAACAATACTAATAAATACATGAAAATAAGAATCCTTTAAAATAGGTTTTGTCTTCTCGACTAAATCACGGTTTGATATCATAAACTAATTAATGGTTAATATAAATGTAATAAAAACAATAATATTAGTGAGCTCTTACATTAGTTAACATGTAATCGAAAAAAACACTTTTTAAAAAACTAACCAATTCTTCATCTTTTATTACAACATTATCTTTAAATACACCAAAATCAATATCATTTTCAAAATAAGTTACAACCATTTCATATTCATTAATTGATGAGTCATGTTCAATTTTAGTTTTTTTATACAGCATGGTATTTCCATTGAGCTCTTTTTGCCTTTGGTCCTTTTCAGTTTCAACAATTTTATATCTCATTTTTCTTAAAAAACTTTTTATACAACCAGTATATAAGGATAAAAATGTAGCCGATTATAAAATAATACCTCATACATAAATTTAAAAAAAATCGAAATATTTTTAAATACGTAGTAGTGGTTTTTAATTAGTTATAATCTTTAATTATAAAGATTAAGTAAAAAATATCAATAAGTGTTTGTACTTATTGTGTCCTTATGTAAAAATTTATAATTTAACAGACTAAACTCACTAATATGGAACATTTACAAAAAAATGGTTCTTCAACCAATGCTATGGAAAACGGCAAGTGCCCGTTTGTTCATGGAGCTTCTACATCTCCAGACACATCACCCTTAAAATGGTGGCCAAAAAGATTGAATCTTGATATTCTTCATCAACATGATCAGAAGACAAATCCTTATTCTAAAGATTTTGATTACAGAGAAGAAGTTAAATCATTAGATTTTGAGGCTCTAGAAAAGGACATGCATGAATTAATGACTACACCGCAATCATGGTGGCCAGCTGACTGGGGCCATTATGGAGGTTTAATGATTAGGATGGCTTGGCATGCTGCTGGAACATACAGAGTTGCAGACGGAAGAGGTGGTGCAGGAACAGGTAACCTAAGGTTTGCGCCTTTAAATTCTTGGCCTGATAACGGAAATCTTGACAAAGCAAGAAGGTTGATGTGGCCTATAAAGAAGAAATATGGTAATAAAATAAGCTGGGCGGATTTATTTATTCTTGCGGGAAATATAGCTTATGAAAGTATGGGTTTAAAAACATTTGGTTTTTCTTATGGAAGGCCAGATATATGGCATCCAGAAATTGATATATATTGGGGACCAGAAGATCAAATTATGGCTCCAAGCGAGAACAGGTATGAAGATTTAGAGGACCCTTCTACACTTGAAACTCCACTAGGTGCTACTCATATGGGGTTAATATATGTTAACCCTGAAGGTGTAAATGGTAAGCCTGATCCAATGAAAACCGCACTTCAGGTAAGGGAAACATTTGCTAGAATGGCTATGAATGATGAGGAGACTGCAGCTCTTACAGCAGGAGGTCATACTGTTGGTAAAGCCCATGGAAATGGTGATGCATCAAAATTGGGTAACGAGCCTGAGGGTGCAAATATTGAGGATCAAGGATTTGGGTGGATAAACCCAACTTTAAAAGAGAAAGGTGCAGTAACAAGTGGACTTGAGGGTGCATGGACCACTAATCCAACTAAATGGGACAACGGTTATTTTGACATGCTCTTCAATCATGATTGGGAATTGAAAAAAAGTCCTGCAGGAGCTTGGCAGTGGGAACCAGTAGATATCCTGGAGGAAGATAAACCTATAGATGCTTCCAACCCTTCGATTAGAAAAAATCCTATAATGACTGATGCGGATATGGCAATGAAAATGGATCCTATATATAATGAAATATGTACCAGGTTTAAAAATGATCAAGATTATTTTTCTGACACATTTGCTAGAGCATGGTTTAAACTAACACATAGAGATATGGGGCCAAAAACAAGGTATATAGGACCAAATTTTCCAGAGGAAGATCTAATTTGGCAGGACCCAGTTCCTGAGGGCAACATAGAGTACAATGAAGAAGAAGTAAAATCAAAGATTTCAGGCTCAGGACTATCTATATCTGATCGTATCGCTATTGCATGGGATAGTGCAAAAACCTTTAGGCATTCTGATTTAAGAGGAGGTGCAAACGGGGCAAGAGTATCTCTTTCACCTCAAAAATACTGGGATGCAAATGAGCCAGAAAGACTTTCAAAGACCCTTTCTATTCTGAGAAAAATTTCTTCAGAATCAGGAGCTAGTTTAGCCGACACTATAATTCTTGCCGGTAATACTGCGGTTGAAGAGGCAGCAGAAGCAGCAGGATACAATTTGAAGGTTGAATTCAAAAAAGGAAGAGGCGATGCTTCTCAAGAAATGACTGATGAAAATTCATTTTCAAACCTTGAGCCTGCAGCGGACGGTTTTAGAAATTGGTTTGGGGGAAAATCCAAATCAAGCCCTGAGGAACTTCTTGTAGATCAAGCACAATTATTAGGTTTGACTGCTCCTGAGATGACAGTTTTGGTTGGAGGGATGAGAGTGTTAGGAGCTAATCATCTTGGCAATAAATCAGGAATATTTACAGACAATGAAGGTGTTTTATCAAATGATTTTTTTGTAAATCTAACAGATATGAATAACACCTGGACTGTAGTGAAAGACAATCATTATGAACTAAAGGACAGAAATTCAGGTAACTTAAAATGGACTGCAACATCAGTTGATCTGGTCTTTGGATCAAATTCGGTATTAAGATCTTATGCTGAACTTTACGCTCAAGACGATAATAAGGAAAAGTTTGTTAATGATTTCGCAAATGCATGGTCAAAAGTTATGAATGCAGACCTTTTTTAAACTATAGTTTTTATCTTTAACGACTTAAAAATCAATTATGAAAAATTACACTTTTAAATTTATACTAAGCTCACTCCTGTTATCTTCAATTTGTATGAACTCTCAAGAGTTTACAGTGCAATCAAACCTAGAAAACTTGTCAATTGAAGTTGGCGAGATTTTTGAGCCTATAACAGATATTTTAGATAAGAATGGAAATAAAGTTGAGTGTCCCAACATAATTTATTACAATAAAAATGGTGCATTAAATTGGGATGATGGAATTAGTGTAAATAGAAGAAGAGGAACAATTAAAGGAGAAATTCCAGGACAACATAAAGTTATTGCGCTTTGTATTGGACTATCTGACGGAAGATTGAGTAGAGATTTTGATGTGACCGTCAATTACGCAAAGCCAAAAGAATTACAAGTTAACTTAAGCAGAGAAACAGTTTACACAGGAACATATGTGCCTCTTCAATATAAAGTGGTTGACGCATATGGTTTTACTAGGTTCGATGCGGATATTCAAATAAGTTCTGAAAATGACTTAGTTGAAATAGATAACTTTAATAATGTAAAAGCTGTTAAGCCCGGAAATGCTGAACTAAAAATTGAGCTTGATGGAGTATCGACATCTTTAAGCTTTAAAATTAAAGAAACACCAATCTCGAAACTTTCAATTAATGCTAACCTTGATGTAGTAAGAACAGGAGATGTAGTAAAGTTTTCCACAATTGCCTATGATGACAAAGGAAAGGTTGTTTCAGATGCTCCTCTTAGTTATTCTTTCTCTGGAGAGTCTTTTGATAAGAGCTCAACCGCAGCAGGTTTAATAAAAGATGATGGAAGATTTGTAGCTGAAACAGCAGGTAAGTATTTAATTACCGTAACGGCAGGAGAAAAGTCAATTTCAAAGCCATTAGTTGTTTACGATAGAGGAATCCAAAGAGAGGTTATTACTATTGGAACTGGTACAGTGGAAGACAAGCACACTTCAGACTTTTGGGTTTTTGAGGGTCAAGATGGAAATGATTATGCAGTATCCGGGACTTGGGGTGCAGATGGAACTACTTATTTTTGGGACGTTACAGACCCAGGAAATTTGAAAAAAATAGATAGTGTTCAAGTAGATGCAAGAACCGTTAATGATGTAAAGGTTTCAGCAGATGGTAAAATTTCTATTATAAGCAGAGAAGGTGCGTCTAACAGGAGAAATGGAATTGTAATACTTGATACAACTAATCCTTATGATGTTAAAACTCTTTCAGAGTACACAACAAACTTAACAGGGGGTGTTCACAATTTATTTATATATGAAGACCATGTTTATGCACTCAGCAATGGAGAAAGGTTTTATGTTATAAATATCGAGGATCCAACAAATCCCTATGAAGTTGGTATGTTTGAAATAGGAGAAAAAGGACAAGCTATTCATGATGTATGGATAGAGGATGGCATTGCATACTCTTCTAATTGGAAGCATGGAGTTTACATGATTGATGTTGGAAACGGAGTTGCTGGTGGCTCACCATCAAACCCAGTAGCAATGGCAAATTATACCTATGAATCAGGAGCTCATCACGCAACATTTCCTTTTAAAAGTAAATCAACTGATAAGTTTTACACAGTATTAGGTGATGAAATTTTTCCACAAGGTATTGATGTGTATACCACCAATGAGACTGCAGGCTTCATTCACTTTGTCGACTTTACTGATATTAATAATCCAGAAGAAGTTGCTAGATATGAACTGCCTGGGCACGGCTCTCACAATTATTGGATAGAGGATGATATACTATATGTTGCAATGTATACAGGCGGTGTTAGGATAGTTGATATTAGTGGAGAACTTATGGGGGATCTCTTTAGACAGGGGCGAGAAATCGGTCATATTAATACGGCAAACCCAAACGGATACATTCCAAATGCTGCTATGACATGGGGTGCACAACTCTATAAAGGATATGTTTTTTATTCAGATCATAATGGTGGAATTGGTTCTTCAAAAGTCTTGCCAACAAAGCCGGATAATTCTAAAATTAATGAATACTTAGACAGACCAAGATTAATCGACTAAACCATGAAGAGATTATATACAATTTTATTCCTTTTAATTTTTAACATTGGATTTTCACAAGAATATTATGTCTATGTTGCAGCTGAGTCAGATGATCAGGTTTCCATATTAAAATTTGATGGAAATGAAATACAAGAAACAAATAGAGTTTCAGTTGGAGTAATGCCAACAGAAAATGAAGGTCCACACGGAATAACTATTGACCCTAGCGGTGAATATTGGTATTTAACATTGGCGCACGGAAATCCAAATGGATCAGTTGTTAAGTATTCTACTGAAAACAACGAGCCACTATTAAAAGTTGAGTTAGGCCTTTTTCCAGCTACCATGCAAATATCAAAAACAACAGGACTTCTTTATGTGGTTAATTTTAATTTACATGGGCTAATGAAAACAAGCACTGTTTCAGTTGTTGATCCAGAGTACATGGTAGAGATAAGTAAAATAAAAACCGGCATTATGCCACATGGTTCAAGAATGTCTCCAGATGGAAATTTTCATTATTCTGTGGCGATGATGTCAGGAGAACTATTTGAAATAGATGCCGTTGATTTGAGTGTAAAGCGTATTTTGAGTCTTGACACCAATAAACATCATAGGAACGCCATGCATCACTCAAAAGTTAAACCAACGTGGGTAACTCCGTCTCCATCAGGAAAAGAATTATACATAGCTGGTAATGGTTCAAATAAAATCTTCATTGTTGATGTCCAAGAATGGAAAGTTAAGCAAACAATTGAGACAGGGGAGGGACCATATAACATAGCTGCTACTTCTGATGGAAAACACATTATAACAACCCTGAAAAACGAGGGTGCAGTTTCTATTTGGTCCTTAGATAAAAGTAAGCAAATTTCCAAGATAAAGACATCAACTCAAATTCCACATGGAGTGGTAATTTCACCGGACAACAAGTATGCTTTTGTTTCTGTTGAAGGTGTAGGAGGTGAGGCAGGTAAGGTAGATGTTATTAGTCTCGAAAAACTTGAGTTAGTTGATTCTGCTAAGGTAGGAAAACAGGCTGGAGGAATTGCTTTTTGGAAAATTGCAGATTAGTTTAAATGGAAGGTTTTTCAGAAAAAACTAGAGAGTACTTTCCTTCTTTAAATAGAGTTAATAGCTCAAATCAACAAATTATATACTTAGATGGCCCTGGAGGCACTCAAGTTCCTATTCAGGTAATCGAGGCAATCTCCAAATATTATTTAAGATCAAATGCGAACACACACGGAGAATTTATTACAAGTAAAGAAACTGACTCTATTATGGATGATCTCCGATTTAAAGTTTCTCTTATGCTTGGGGCAGAAAACCCTAACTCAATTTCAATTGGTCAAAACATGACCACATTAAATTACAGTTTGGCAAGAGCTTTATCAAGAAAATTTAAAGAAGGTGACGAAGTGATTGTAACAGAGCTTGATCATGAGGCAAATAGAGGCCCATGGATGATTTTGAAAGAAGTAGGTGTGAAGATTATTGAAGTTAATCTAAAGCAGAATGGAACTCTTGATTATTCTGATTTCAAAAGTAAAATAAATGATAAAACCGTAATGGTTTGCATGGGTATGTCATCCAATGCACTCGGAACACTTAACAGCTTTAATAGAGTTAAAGAATATCTAAAAGACAGAAAATGCCTTTTTCTACTAGATGCTGTCCATTATGCACCACATTTTTCAATTGATGTTAAAGTTCTTGACTGTGATTTTATGTTATGTTCAGCTTATAAGTTTTATGGACCACATATAAGTTTTCTCTACTCTAAGCCTGGAGTTTTGAACGATCTTAATCCAGATAGACTAGTTGTCCAAGATCAGGAGCCCCCTTATATAATTGAAACAGGGACACTGAATCATGCAGCATGCTCAGGAGTTTCAGCAGCTATTGATTTTATTTCATCTCTTGGTCAAGGAAGAACATATAGGGAAAAACTGGAAAGTGCATATTTACAAATTAGTGATCATGAATTTAATCTTGCAAAACATCTCTATGAGTCATTGGAAGGCTTTGATAAAACAACTGTTATTGGCCCTGATTTTTCTACAAGAGAAAGAACACCGACAGTATCATTTGTTCACTCAAATTACTCTCCGCAAGAAGTATGTGCTAGCTTAGCTAAACACAATATTTGTGCTTGGGATGGGCATTTCTATGCACTAAAGGCAATCCAGCAATTAGGTCTTGAAAGCAGAGGAGGTGTAACAAGACTTGGAATTTCACTCTACAACACAAAAAAAGAGATAGATAGGGCAATTGAGGTTATAAAGTCTATTTAGTTCAGCTATTTAATTTTTTTATAAACCAGTTTTGAAAAACTTGTTGTGTTTCAGGTTCTGCCATATTTAGGTCTTGTATATTCAGAAATTTAACTTCAGCTTTTGAATCAATACTTTTTAATATCTTTTCTAGTTTTTTGGCTGAAAGATTTTGGGATTTATTTATCTCTACAAGTTTATTTGTGGAAGACTCAACATAAAGATTCTCTTTTATTAACAGATGCCAACAAAGGCTGTATGGCATATATTGTCTGCCGTCTCTAAATTTGTACCTTATTTGGTTTGTTAGTCTTTGAGGGTTTTTATCATAAAAATCTTTAATAACTGATTTTATTTGTGGTCTACCACAATGAAATGATTTAAAATACCTATTATGGAAACCCACAATATTTGCAGCTTTTGATTGAGCAGCGTTGAAGCTTGGCCTAATATTTAATAAGTTTTTTATTTTATGTGAGATGGTCTTTATTAAATGTTTATTGTATGTTTTGGCCCAACTTCCTGTTAAAACTGCTTTATTATCTTTAAACCAATCTTCTTTGGTAGTCTCTTTGATAAGAAACATATCATCATTAAAATAAATGAACTTATCAGAAAGATTTTTAATCTTAAAAAGTAATGCATCTATTGATCTAATATTAAATGATGGCATACAATCTAAATTGTCACGAAAAATTTCTTCATGATCAATAATTTCAATTTTTTCTAAAGACACCATATGTCTAATCCCACTAAATTTTGGTTTTTGTTTATCAGTAACAATAAATATTTTTCGAACAAATGGGGCAAATTTAATAATAGATGCTACACAGAAATCAATTTCATTTGCCTGAGTGTATTGTCTGTTTATGATCTTTTTGTTTTTAAGATTCTCTTCAAGTTTTATTTTGTAATTAGGCTCAGATCCATCAACCCAAGTTATTACTGCATCAATTTTTTCCATTTAAACAAAATAAAAAAGTTTATTAATTGGGGTTTTTAAAGACTCTGATATTTTTAAAGCTATGTCAAGGCCAGGCACAAATTTATTTTTCTCTATTGATATTATTGTTTGTCTGCTAACGCCAGCGAGAAGTGCTAAATCCTCTTGAGTTAGACCCGCACCTTTTCTATAATCTTTAACTCTATTTATAAGCATATGTAAAGTAAGCTTTACAAATATAATAAAATTTTTGTAAAATAAACTTTACATTATAACTTTTAAATTATTTTTGTAAAGTTAACTTTACATTATAAATGTATAGTTTGCTTTACATTATTTTAAAGATGTTAAATAATAATTAAAACCATATCAAAAAGAAACCTAAAAAACTCAATTTTCTAGTTTTACAAAAATTTTAATGCATGAAAAAATTAATCACTTTATTAATGTTTGTCTCACTGGTTTCTTGTAATATGAACTCTAATAAGTCAGAAGAGGCCAATAGTGTTACAGTTAATGCGTCTGATGCAATTTATAATATTAATCAAGACGAAAGTAGCCTTGTTTGGACTGGTAGAGAAGTCTCAACAAGCTCCCACTTTGGAACAATTAATTTTACATCTGGACAATTTGAAGTTGCAGATGGTCTTATTTCTCAGGGGGAGTTTTTTGTTG
The DNA here is from genome assembly GCA_902622595.1 of uncultured Bacteroidota bacterium. GTDB lineage: Bacteria > Bacteroidota > Bacteroidia > Flavobacteriales > Flavobacteriaceae > Marisimplicoccus. The sequence continues at coordinate 225,996 of CACNQM010000002.1, read as the reverse complement.
ACATGACATCTATTAACGTACAAGATTTAACAGGTGGAAGTAAAGAAAGGTTAGAGGGCCATTTAAGATCAGATGATTTTTTTTCAGTCGAATCCTTTCCTTCAGCTCATCTCTATATTTCAAGTTCAGAGCTTATATCGGATGGAAAATGGATGGTGAACGGTTTTTTAACTATAAAAGACATTTCACACCCTGTTTTATTTGAAATGGCAAATACTGAGGATGGGTGGACAGCCAATCTTGTTTTTGATAGATCAAAGTATAATGTGAAGTTTAGATCAGGAACATTTTTTGAGAATCTTGGTGACAAACTCATTTACGATGATATTGAGTTAGAAATTAATCTTAAAACTTCATAATATGAATCCTAATAGACCAAGATGTGGATGTGGAAACACGCAAGACCCAGAAGGGTTTTGTGATGGTTCTCATAGCAGCCAATAATGAATAAGTTACTTGCATTTGGGGCTTCTTCCTCAAAAAATTCAAGAAACAAAAAACTAGCCTCTTATGTTGCCAATAAAATGGCTCCAAAAGAGGCTATTCTCATTGATTTAAACGAATTCGAAATGCCTATTTATAGTGAAGATAGAGAACAAGAGATAGGTATTCCAGATAAAGCACATGAGTTTAAAAAATTGGTCAATGAAAGTATAGGAATAATAATTTCACTTGCTGAACACAATGGTTCTTATACCTCGGCATTTAAAAATATATATGACTGGATTTCTGTAATTGAAACAACAGTATGGAGTAACAAGCCTTTAATACTATTATCAACCAGTGATGGACAAAATGCTGGCAAAACAGTGCTTCAAACAGCCTTATCTCGCTTTTCTAGACAAAGTAAACAGGAAATTCCTCATTTTTCACTTCCAAACTTTAATGAAAACTTTTCTGATGCTGATGGAATTATCAACAAAAAACTAAGTGAAGAGTTAGATAAACAGATAGGTATATTCTCCAGTCAAGTTGATAACTTACTTGATTCCAGTAATAATTAGTGTCCCATTCCACTCACCTTTTTTTCCGAAGTACCAATACTCTACATTACTAAATCCTGCTGATTTAAAAAAGTTTAACCATGTATTTTTAGATAATAATTGCATAGTAGTTATTGATATATCCTTCTTCCAACTGTGTGAGGGTTTATTTTCTACATAATGATCAACACCCATAATTAAACGACCTTCATTTTTTAACCAATTATCATAAATACGACTTATGAGAATTTCAGGTTTTTCAAAATAATAGAAAACCTCCATTGAGTGCACGATATCTACTTTTTCTTTAGGGATCCATTTTAACAGGTCATTGCAGAAGTACTCATTTTTATCATCTAACATTTTTGCCTTTTCGATCATGTGAATTGATCCATCAACACCAATTGCACTGACACACTTTGGGTCAGAAGAAACTTTTCGAACTACCCAACCATTTCCACATCCAGCATCTATAAATTTATATTTATCGATTCCTTTTGTCGAATATTGAATCATGTTCTCAACTGATGCAGAATGGTTTTTCTCCATGCCTTCATCTTTTCCATTTAAAACCCAATTACTAAAGACTTTTATAGGTGATTCCATTTAATCTACAGTTATTAATTTATGGGTTATACTGGAATTACAAAGAGAAACAATGTAAAGATTAGAATTATTTAAGTCATCAATTTGATCATAATAATCTTCCTCAATAAGATTATTTACAAAATCAGGAATAGTATTACTATGTCCAACAACAAGCGTATTTTCCCCAATACTTGATTTTAAAAAAGTTTTATAGATAATATCATCAGAAGAGTATATATGTATTTCTAAGTTATTATTTTCTGCAAGAGGTTTGACTGTTTTTGTTGTCCTTTTGTAATTGGTAGAGTATATTCTAGAAATGTTTTTATCAATAAAAAATCTTTTCCAGTTTTCGGCTCTTAAAAAACCTTTATTACTAAGATCTGGATCACGATCTGATTTATTGGTCCTTACTTTCTCAGCATGTCTAATTAGGTATATGTTAGAACACTCTTCACTGGGTTTAAAAAATGAAATAAATACGAAAAGAAATAATATTTTTAAAATATTCAAAGTATTATTTTTCTTCTACTTATAGCATAAATTAAATATGCAATAATCATAACAAGGGGCTCCCAAATAAGCAAATAGTATGGCCATTCTCCAATTACTAGAGGGTTATTTACCTCTGGGGCAGCATTAACATACATATAATTAGAGTCTAATAGAAAATTAATTGGCATTATGATTGCCATTAAGATATTAAGATGAATCCAAATCTTAAACCAAGAAAACTTAGGAAGTTTGAGGCCTAAATGTAGAAACATAAAAATTGGCAGAACTATAATTAAACTATGAGAAACATAATAGTTTAAATAGTATCTTAAAGATCCGTCAAAATAGTTCATCTGCGGTGTCAAAATTGCCATTATACCACCGATAACTCCTGTATAATATACAAACTGAAAGAGCTTGTCTTTCTTCTTTATAAAAGGAAGCACACAACATATAAGGGAAGATATTCCACACAATTGAATAGGTAAATTATATTGAACATCCCATGTGCCACTCATAATGTATCCTCCATTTTCAGTAATAAAATCAAGAATCATTATAACCCCAATAAGATATGTAACCTGGATTTTCTGTGTTCTATTTAAAAACCGAGCAAGAATTAGAGGAACAGAAATAAAGATAAGTGAAAATAGAGTCCAAGTCTTCCATTCATCTGTCATAAATTCAACGACATAAATTGGGATTGGATTTTCTTCCATATTAAAGTGGTTTTTTCAAATGTATAAAAACTATTTAACTAAGATTATAATAGAATGAGTTTCTCAATAATTCAAGACTTTTTGGTACTGCAGTATTTGCATCTTCATTTCCCTCAAACTCAAGGGATATATATCCTTTATAGTTGTTTTTTCTCATCAATTCACCTATTGACTTATAATCAATATTAATTTGATCAAAAGCTGGCCATTTTGCGCCACCATAGTATGTTTTTGCTTGAATTAAGCATGTGTGAGGAGCTAACTCAGCTAGTTGCTCTTCTCTATTATCAAAGAAGTTACCTGTATCCAGTGTAACACTTAACCATGGAGAGTTTATAGCATTAACAATTTTCATTACCCCTTTAGAAGTTAAACCTAAACCCCAGTGGTTTTCAAGTCCGAGAACAACCCCACATTTTTTTGCTGTTGGAATACATTGTTCAATAGAATCGATAACCCATTTAAATCCTTCTTCCTCTGTATAACCGTCAATAATAGATTCTACACCTTTGTTATCCATTAGAACATCAAATTCTAATTTATCCCCAATCGGTTTTGTTGTTCCCCACCTTCCAGTATTAATTCTAATAGTGGGAATTCCTAAAGAATAAGCCACTTCAATTTGATGCTTTGTTAATTCAATATTTTCTTTTCTTTTTGAGGCTTCTGGACTAACATAACTTTGATGGGTTGAGAGTCCCATGATATCTAAACCTGAATCAAATGCTCTTTTTTTGAGTTTTTGTAAATAACTATTTTCTTCGGATTCCATTTGAATAAGTAGAAATTCTATTCCGTCGAATCCAAACTCAGAGGCTTTATCAATGCAATATTCAATAGGAGTTTCCTGTCCATTAAATTGCCAGAACGAATATGTAGAAACTCCTATAGGATTATGTTTAATATTTTTTGGAGTTAGCTTGTTATTGGCATTAATATTTGAACAACCAACTAATGGGGCTCCTATTGATGCAGTTACAAGTGATTTTAGTAAAGATCTTCTTTTCATGCAGAATAATTTATTTTTTTATTTAAATTTAATAAATTCAAATTCAAAATTATTTTAACCAAAACAAATAAATTATGAAAAAATTATTAATAATTATTTTTTCTACTTTGTTACTTTCTTGCTCAGACACTGTAGAAAAATCAAGCGGATACATTTTTGATGATCAAAAGGTTATGATTGGTTCAGATGAAACTGTTGAAATTTTTAAACAAATTGATAAGGCGTGGCTGGAAAGAGACTATAATGCAATTCGCGAACTTGTTGCTGAGGATGCAAGGCTAGTTTTTGCAAATGGAGATATTGGACAAGGCCCTGAAGACCTAATTCAAGTAATTGATAAAGAGTATCAACAATCAATAGAAAATGATGAAAGTTGGGGATGGGATTCATATGCATTTTCAGTTAAAGTCACACCAACTGAGGCTAACAGAGGAAATGAAACAGGAGAGTGGGTTCTTGCTGAATTTTGGACAGATGAGTCTAACATTATTGAATGGTACCAAATTAGTGAAGGTAAATTAATAAGTTGGAATCAGTTTAGAAGAAATAGACAATAAACCTAAAATATACTTTAAAAAAGCCCCTCAAAGTAGGGGTTTTTTATTTTTGATAATATGAGAAATATTTTTTTATTATTTGTATCACTATTTTTTTTGCAGGGGTGTTTTTTTAAACATGATCCACTTATTTCTGCATTAAATGAAGATGAGTTTACAAGAAAATTTGTAAAAGACAAAGAAAAATATGAAATACAAATTCTTTATACAGAAGTTTCAAAAAACACACTTGGTCAAACAGAATTTACAGATTTTCAGTTTCAATTAAATGATCAAAAATATTTTTACCCAGCAAGTACAATTAAATTACCCATCACAGTTATGGCTTTATCGAAAATTAATGAGCTAAGGGCTGGAGGTTCGAATATTTCTCTTAAATCTAAAATTAAACTTTCTTTAATTAATGATAGGAAAGAAATTATTATAAAGGATTCTATTACGTCTTTTCAGAATTTAATTGCAGATGTTTTTTTAGTTAGTGATAACTCTGCCTCTAATGTTCTGATTGATTTTTTAGGTTATAATTATTTTAACCTATCTATGCGTAATTCAGGATATGAAAACACATATTTAAATCATAAGTTTAACCCTGACCCTTTTATTGATTCTACATGGATAATTAGCACTCTTGATAATGATATAATATCATCTAAAGAAAATAAAATAACTGTTTTAGCTAGCAGTAATATATCAAATTTAAAAAAGGGAAAGAAAAGATTTATTGATGGTGAAATAATTAATGAACCATTAGACTTTTCATCAAAGAATAGATCATCATTGACAGATATGCATAATATAATGAAGAATTTAATTTATCCTGAGATTACTCTCTCAAAATTTAATTTAAATGTAGAAGACTACGATTTCTTGAGATATTGGATGAGTAGATTAACCTTTGAGGATCTTGGTAATAAATATATCACAAATGACAAATTCTTTAACTCATATAATAAGTTCTTTATCCATGGAATTGATACTGTTTTAAAAAAGACCGATATTAGGGTATACAATAAGATTGGTCAGGCATATGGAACTTCGACGGATAGCGCTTATATTAAAAATTATAAAGAAGATATTGAGTTTTTCCTAACGGCAACTATATATACCAATAATAACGAAATAATTAATGATGATATTTATGAGTATAGTGATATAGCTATTCCTTTTTTATCAAAATTATCAAACATTCTCTATAAAAATCTGACTGATTAGTCTTTAACCAATCCTAGGTCAACTAATCTCTGATAGAGAAAGTCTCCTGCTGTTATGTCCTCAAATCCTTTAGGATTATTTTCGTCAACACATGAATCAAGGCAGTCAAGTGGCATTTCGAGTCTAGGATGAAGAAAAAAGGGAATGGAATATCTAGATCTATTCCAAAGACTTCTGGGAGGATTTACAACTTTGTGTACAGTAGATTTTAATTTATTATTTGTGTGTCTAGACAACATATCACCAATATTGACAATTATTTCATCATCTTCAGCAATAGCATCAACCCATTCCCCTCTATTATTTAAAACTTGTAAGCCTCTACCTTGTGCACCCATCAGAAGTGTAATTAAATTAATGTCTCCGTGAGCAGCAGCTCTTTCTGCTTTTTTTGGCTCTTCAGTTATAGGAGGATAATGAATTGCTCTGAGAATGGAGTTGCCATTAAATATGTGTTTGTCAAAATATGTTTCTTCTAAATTTAAATAACATGCAATTGCTCTTAAAATATGTCTTCCAGTATCCTCAAGAAGCTCATATGTTTTTTGACCAATCTTGTTAAAATTTTCAAGTTCTTCTACAATAACATTTTCAGGATATTTATCCTCCATTTCAGGTTCATTTTTAACATACTGACCAAAATGCCAAAATTCTTTTAAATCACCTACATTTTTTCCTTTTGCATGTTCTTTACCAAATGGGGTAAAGCCTCTCTGACTGGCAAGACCTTTAATAATATATTTAGACTTAACGCTATCTGGAAGATTAAAAAATTGTTTAACCTCATTGTATAAAGAGTCTTTTACTTTATCATTAAGTAAGTGACCCTTAACTGCTACAAATCCAATTTCACTAAACCCTTTTCCAAGGTCTTTTATAAATTTTTCTTTGCTCTTTGAGTTACCTGATAAATAATCATTTAAGTTTACTTGAGGAATGCTACTCATTTTTAGTCTTTTTTAGTAGTTATTTTTGCAATATACTTACCCAAGATGTCGAACTCTAGATTAACAAAACTTCCAGGCTTAATGGTTCTAAAATTTGTATTTTCATATGTATAGGGAATAATTGCCACTGAGAAAGAATCAGGTGATGAATCAACAACAGTTAAGCTAACACCATTGATAGTTATTGAGCCTTTCTCTACTGTAATGTTTTCCTTATCATGTTTAAAAAGATATTTCCAACTACCGTTTGTCTCTTGAACCTCAGAACATATTGCAACTTCATCAACGTGACCTTGAACAATATGCCCATCAAATCTGGAATTAACTGACATTGACCTCTCTATATTTACAAGGTCACCAGGAATTAGTTTACCGAGATTGCTTCTATTTAAGCTTTCTTCAATAACTGTCACTGTATAAACATCATCTTCAATACCAACTACTGTTAGACATACTCCATTATGACAAAGACTTTGGTCAACTTTTAATTCTTTGGTTATGGAGGACTCTAAAGAAAGATTTAGGTTACCTTTTTCTTTTTCAACTTTTTTAACTTTTGCTAAACATTCTATAATCCCGGTGAACATTATTATCTTTATTTTTGCTCAGTAAAATTAGTAATTAAATTAACTAGTGGTAAAATCAAAAAAAATTAATGTCGGAATTTCCATTGGTGATCCTAACGGTATTGGGATAGAAGTTATGCTTAAAGCACTCTCTGAGAGGCCTTCGAATGATAATTGCAACTATATAATTTATTCTTCACATGGATTAATTGTAAATCAGAAAAAAGATTTAAATATTAAGTCACTTCCTTTAAATAAAATAGAAAGCTTTGATGAAATATCTAATAACTCACTTAATATTAAAGAAGTATTTACGGAATCAAAATATGAATTTGGGATGTTTGATAAACATGTTTCTCAGAATGCAATTATTTCTTTTAAAGAAGCTGTAAAAGATGCCAGTTATAGGAATATCGATGTTCTAATTACCTCTCCAATTGATAAAAATCTATCTTTTTCTAAAACTTTTAAATATTCAGGACATACAGATTATTTACGAAACTATTTTAATGAAGACCCCATTATGTTAATGGTCTCTAAGAAACTTAAAGTGGGATTACTAACTGAGCATATAGCACTAAAAGATGTTGTCCATAATATTACAATTGAAAAAATAATCAAAAAATTAAAACTTTTGTGCCAAGTTCTAAACAAAGACTTCGGTATACTTAAGCCTAAGATTGCAGTTCTATCAATTAATCCACATGTTGGAGATAATGGTGTTATTGGAACTGAAGATCAAAAAATATTAATCCCAGCTATAAATGAGTTAAATAAAAATGAGGATATAATTTTTGGTCCTTTTTCAGCAGACACTTTTTTTTGTAATAATTATGCCAAATATGATGCTACTCTAGCAGTATATCATGACCAAGGATTAATTCCATTTAAGACTATTTCTTTTGGTGAAGGAGTAAATTATAGTGCAGGGCTCTCTATTATTCGGACTTCTCCAGATCATGGTACTGGTTTTGACATTGCAGGAAAGAATATTGCCGATCCATCTTCTTTTAGACATGCTTTGGATTTAGCTTTGGATATCCATGAGGTAAGAAATAAGACACTTTGATATTAAATAGATAAATTTTTATAAATTTGCCGCTCAATTGTTAAGTGATGAAATCGCTTTCGCCATATTTGATTAAGTTTTCAGGTTTGAAAGATGGTGTTCATCTATTTAATTATGAGTTAGGAAATAAGTTCTTTAAAAATTTTGACTATTACGATTTTAATGACGCCAAACTTTTTGCCAAGCTTGAGCTAGAGAAACAGCCTACACTATTAAACCTTAAGTTTTCGTTTCATGGTGAAATTGAGGTGCAATGTGATGTTTCTATGGAGAATTTTAATCTTGAATTAAAGACTGAACATGCAGTAGTTGTGAAATATAAAGATGATATAATTTCAACAGACGACAAAGTTATATTCTTACCGATAGGCTCTCACAGTATTGACGTTTCCCATTTAATTTATGAAACCATAATTTTAGCAGTACCTCAAAAAAAGGTTCATCCAGGTATAGAAAATGGTTCATTAAAATCAGAAATAGTTGAAAAATTAAAAGCGCTTGAACCTAAGAAGAATTTTAAAGAAAAAACTGACCCTAGGTGGGACAAATTAAAAGATTTATTATAAATGGCACATCCAAAACGAAAAATATCTAAAACAAGAAGAGATAAACGTAGAACTCATATTAAAGCTGAGAAACAGCAAATTTCAATATGTAAAGCTACAGGTGAGTCACACTTATACCACAGAGCTCATTGGTACGAAGGTAAGCTTTATTATAGAGGAAAAGTTTTAGTTGATTCTTTAGAATCATAAAAAACTAGTATCTTAAACTATCAATTTAGTTGTTTAATGACATAATTGATGTTAGTATGATATCTAACAATATAAAAAAAATAAAAGCCGCTATTACTGCTATTGGTGGTTATACTCCAGATGACTTTATTTCAAATAAAGATTTAGAAAAAATGGTTGACACTAATGATGAGTGGATAACCGCGAGAACTGGAATCAAAAAAAGAAGAATACTTAAAGAAAAGGGCAAAGCTACCTCATATTTAGCTATAAATGCAGCTAATAATTTAATTAAGAAAAAAAAATTAGACCCAAAAACCATTGACTTAGTTATTCTCTCCACAATAACTCCAGATTTCCATGGAGCATCCACAGCTCCAACAGTTGCATCTGAAATAAATGCTTCAAATGCATATGCATTTGATATTAATGCTGCATGTTCTGGATTTTTATTTGGAATGTCTACAGCTACAAGTTATATTGAATCAGGTAGATATAAAAAAATTCTTTTAATAGGAGCTGATAAGATGTCTTCAATAGTTGATTATACAGATAGATCAACAAGTATTTTGTTTGGAGATGGAGCTGGTGCTGTTTTGATAGAACCAAGTGAAAATGACTTTGGTTGGGAGGATGAATTTCTAAGATCAGACGGAGTTGGTGCAGAGTGGTTAAAAATTAAAGCTGGAGGTTCACTATACCCAATAACAAAAGAGACATTTGAAAAAAAATGGCATTTTATTACGCAGGACGGAAAGACTGTTTTTAAATCTGCTGTTTCAGAGATGGTAAATGCAACAGAGCAGATTATAATAAGAAATAAATTGGATCCTGATGATATAAAATATCTGTTGCCTCATCAAGCTAATAAAAGAATTATTGATGCTACCGCAGAAAAGATTAATTTAGATAAAAATAAAGTTTTAATGAATATAGAAGAATATGGGAATACTACTGCAGCTACTATACCACTGCTAATGCATGACTATGAGACTAACTTCAAAAAAGGAGATAAAATCATTCTTGCAGCTTTTGGAGCAGGTTTAACTTGGGGTGCAGCATATTTAACATGGGCATATAATTAAAATTAAAATTATGGATATAAAAGAAATACAAAACTTAATAAAATTTGTTTCAAAATCTGGTGTTGAGGAGGTAAAAATTGAGAGAGAAGATTTCAAAATTACAATTAAGACAAAGAAAAACTTACCACAACAAATAGTTGTTGATGAATTACCTAGTAAAATAAATATTCCCCCTCAGGCTATTGTTCCAGTTAGTCAAGAAGTTGTCCAAGATAAGCCTTTAGACCTTGAGTCTGCCAAAACTGAAGATTCAAATCACATAATAGTTAAGTCTCCTATAATAGGAACCTTTTACAGAAAACCTTCACCAGATAAACCTGCTTTTGTAGAGGTTGGAAAAAACATAGCGGAAGGTGATGTGCTTTGTGTCATTGAGGCAATGAAATTGTTTAACGAAATAGAATCTGAAGTGTCTGGAAAAATAGTAAAAATTCTTGTAGATGATCAAAGTCCAGTTGAGTTTGATCAACCTCTATTTATCATCGACCCATCATAAGAAAATGTTTAAAAAAATATTAATTGCTAATAGAGGAGAAATAGCTATGCGTGTCATCAGGACATGTAAAGAAATGGGTATTAAAACTGTTGCTGTATATTCCAGAGCTGATGAAGAAAGCTTACATGTCCGCTTTGCTGACGAGGCTGTGTGTATTGGACCTGCTCCTAGTAATGAATCATACTTAAAACCAGCTAATATAATTGCAGCTGCAGAGATAACTAATGCTGATGCAATTCATCCTGGCTATGGTTTTTTATCAGAAAATAGCAATTTTTCAAAAATATGTGAGGAGCATAAAATAAAATTTATTGGAGCCTCACCCTCAATGATTGAGGCAATGGGAGATAAATCAACGGCTAAGAAAACAATGCAAAAAGCTGGGGTGCCAGTTATTCCTGGTTCAGATGGTCTTGTTCCAACTTTAGAAGATGCTCAAAATATTGCTCTTGAGATAGGCTATCCTGTAATGTTAAAAGCTACTGCTGGAGGAGGAGGAAAAGGTATGAGAATGGCAAATGATCCAAATGAATTGCTTAAAGCATGGGAAGTTGCAAGACAAGAGTCTAAATCAGCTTTTGACAATGAGGATATGTATTTAGAAAAATTTATAGAAGACCCAAGACATATTGAAATTCAGATTATGGCTGATTCAAAAGGAAAAGCTTGTCATTTATCAGAAAGAGACTGTTCTATTCAAAGACGTCATCAGAAATTAATAGAGGAGACTCCATCACCCTTTATGACTAAACCACTGAGAAAAGCTATGGGTGAAGCAGCTGTAAAAGCAGCTGAATATATAAAATATGAAGGAGCTGGAACTGTTGAGTTTCTTGTCGATAAGCACAAGAATTTTTATTTTATGGAGATGAACACCAGAATTCAAGTAGAACACCCAATTACTGAACAAGTAATAGATTATGATTTAATAAGAGAGCAAATTAAAGTAGCAGCTGGCGAACCAATAAAGGGTAAGAATTACTTCCCAAAGTTATGTTCACTTGAATGCAGAATTAATGCAGAAGATTCTGTAAATGATTTTATGCCTAACCCAGGAAAGATACTCAATCTTCATTTTCCTGGTGGACATGGAGTTAGAATTGATACACATGTATACAGCGGATATGTTATACCTCCACATTATGATTCAATGATTGCAAAACTTATTACCACTGCTCAGACAAGAGAGGAGGCTATAAATAAAATGAAAAGGGCCTTAGATGAATTTGTTATTGAAGGAGTCAAAACGACTATTCCATTTCATAAAAAAATGATGGAGCATCCAGATTTTATATCAGGAAATTACACCATTAGATTTATGGATTCAGCAGATGTCTAGGGCTTTGCTATGCCCATCTCAATTAATTTTTCTGCTATTTGGATTGTGTTTGTTGCAGCACCTTTCCTAAGGTTATCAGCAACAATCCAGAGGTTTAGCCCACTCTTTACACTAAAGTCTCTTCTTATTCTCCCAACAAAAACTTCATCCTTATTTGCTGCGTTGATAGGCATTGGATATAGGTTGTTTTTTGGTTCATCTTCAACTATTAATCCAGTAGAACTTTTTAAAATACTATTTACTTCTTCAAGTTTATATTCTTTTTCAAATTCAATATTAACAGACTCACCATGACAAATTTCTATAGGCACTCTGACTGCAGTAGATGTAATTTGAATGCTATTATCATTTAATATTTTTTTAGTTTCGTTAATTAGTTTATTTTCTTCCTTAGTGTAACCATCTTCTTCAAATACATCACAGTGTGGCAAAAGATTTTGATCTATAGAATATGGGTAAATTTTTTCTGACCTAGAGCTATTTCTTTCACTGTATAATTGATCTATTGCACTCTTACCAGTTCCAGATACAGATTGATATGTAGAAATCACTAAACGTTTAATTTTAAACTTTTTGTGAAGAGGAGCTAATACGACAAGCATTTGCATAGTAGAGCAATTAGGATTCGCAATTATATAATCATTCTTTGTTAAAGTCTCTGAATTTACTTCGCTAACTATTAGTTTTTTTGTTGAGTCCATCCTCCATGCAGATGAATTATCAACCACTCTAGTACCTATATCTGCAAATTTAGGTGCCCATTCCTTTGAGGTTGTACCTCCAGCTGAAAAAAGTGCAATATCAGGTTTTACAGTTAATGCATCAGTTAATGATACTATACTATAATCCTTGCCCTTAAATCCAATCTTTTTACCTACAGATTTTTCTGAGGCAACAGGTATTATTTGAGTAATTGGAAATTTTCGTTTATCTAATAGATTGAGCATAACAGTTCCAACAACACCAGTTACACCAACAACAGCTACTTTCATATTTATTTATTTTTATTCATTTTTTTGTAAAATACTGAACGACTCAATGGTTCATATTTGTCTTTTTCTCCTATAACAACTATATCCTTTTTGTTATTTTTTCTAAAACTATAATTTGCAATATTTCCTGATTGTTTGCAAACAGCATGTACTTTTGTAACATACTCTGAAATTGCCATAAGATTTGGCATTGGACCAAATGGATTTCCAAGATAGTCCATATCTAAACCAGCAATTATAACTCTAATTCCATTATTTGCAATTTTATTACAAACTGAAACTATTTGATCATCGAAAAACTGTGCCTCATCTATAGCAATAACATCGCAATTATCAATCTTTTTTAAAATTTCATTTGATGATTTTACTTCTATACATTCTAGCTTACTTTCATCATGTGACTCAATAAAATTTTTACTTCTTGAGTCAATTATTGGTTTAAAAACTTTAATTTTCTGATTTGCAATCTTTGCTCTTTTGATGCGCCTAATTAGTTCTTCTGTCTTTCCTGAGAACATTGATCCACATATAACCTCAATCCATCCGAATTGTTCATTATTATATACTGGATTTTCTAAAAACATTTTGTAATTTGATTTTTAATAAAAACAAATTTATCAAAAAGTAAATCATTATAATAATAAACTAAGGTGTTTAAAAAATTAGAGAATAAAATTAAAGAACTTGCTTTAAAGATTCATAAATCAAGATTAAATGACTCAAAAAGTATTTATGAAGACTCAAAAAAATTATATGAATTAACTATTATTCATAAATATCTTACCAATCAAGAAAAAGAAAATGACTGGCTGGTTTATGAGGACAGACTTAAAGAAACACTAAAGGGTTTTAATCTAGAGACAAAAAAAACTATTACACCCCCTAATAATGCAAGTGAAATTATCCCTTTGATTGATTCTATTAAAGATTTAGTAACAGAAATACCTGAGTCAGATGATGACAAATGAAATTAAACTTTTTGTTGTACCAACACCAATAGGAAATCTTGATGATATTACAATAAGGGCAGTTGACACTTTAAAAAATTCAGATCTAATTTTATCTGAGGACACAAGACACTCAAAAAAACTTTTGAGTCATTACAAAATTTCTACAAAAGTGAAAAGTTATCATTTAAACAACGAGCATAAAAAAGTGAATGAGTATGTTGAGTTAATGCTTAATGGTAAAAAAATTTCTTTAATTACGGATGCTGGAACTCCATGTATATCAGACCCTGGATTTTTATTGGTTAGAGAAGCAATTAAAAGTGGAATTAAGATTACATGTTTACCAGGTCCAACGGCTCTAATACCTGCAATTGTTTTAAGTGGACTTTCAAGCGACACTTTTATCTTTGAAGGTTTTTTACCAAGAAAAAAAGGCAGGCAAACAAAACTTAAAGAGATTTCAGATAATACAATTACAACAATTATATATGAATCTCCATATAGAATTATTAAAACACTATCAGACTTGTTAGAATTTTTAGGAGCTGATAGAAAAATCTCTATTAGTAGAGAAATATCAAAAATGTACGAAGAAACATTTAGGGGATCTGTTAATGATGCTCTAAACTATTTCTCTGACAAAAAAATAAAAGGTGAGTTCGTGATTTGTATCGATAGGAGTAAAGATCTAAGTTAAATTTTCTCATGAAAAATTGGATAGAAAAAGAACAGCTAGAAGAAGATATACTCCAATCTCTTAAAAAAGATTTAAAAATTGATGATTTCATTTGCACTTTGTTACTTCAAAGAGAAGTTGACTCTTTGAAGAAGGCTCAAAATTTTTTTAGACCTGATATTAATTTGCTTCATGATCCATTTCTTATGAAGGATATGAAAAAGGTTGTTGAAAAAATTCAAAATTCAAAGGAGCACAGAATTATGATTTTAGGTGATTACGATGTTGACGGTACAACATCTACAGCAATGCTATATAAGTATTTTAAAATTATGGGTTATGACCTTCTATACTATATTCCTGATCGATATGAAGAAGGATATGGAGTATCGGAAAAAGCTATTGAGTATGCAGAAATAAATAAAGTTTCATTAATAATAACTGTTGACTGTGGTATAAAAGCAATTCATCCAGTGGATTTATCCAACTCTAAGAATATAGAAGTGGTAATATGTGACCATCATCTTCCAGGTGAACAAGTTCCTAATGCTTTTGGAATACTAAATCCAAAGCAAGAAAACTGTCATTACCCTTTTAAAGAGCTATGTGGTTGTGGTATTGCATATAAATTAATAACAGCTCATAATACATTTACTGAGAGTTCAATTGATACATCTATATTCTTGGATTTTGTAGCTCTTGCAACTATTTCAGACATGATGCCTTTAATTGATGAAAATAGAATCATGGTATTTCATGGATTAAATGTTATTAACTCAAAACCTCGAATAGGTTTGAGAAATTTTTTGAAGTCAATTAATGGTAAAATTGATGAATCAAAAATCTCGTTTAATATTGGGCCAAGAATTAATGCTGCTGGAAGAATGAAGACAGGAAAAATAATTGTGGATTTATTAATTGAAGAAGATATTAATATAGCAAATTCTCTTTCAAATGATGTTGAACATTTAAATCAAAACAGAAGAAGAATAGAAAAATCTGTTGTTGATGAAGCTTTGAGCCAAATTGATAATCAACGATATACAAATATTGTTTGCGGAGAAGGATGGAATCAAGGAGTGTTAGGAATTGTTGCATCAAGATTAATTGAAAGGTCCTATAAGCCAACTATAGTATTAACAGAATCAAATGATGAAATTTTGACTGGTTCTGTAAGGTCAGTTAAAGATTATGATGTTTATAAATCATTATCAGATTGTCAAGAAACCCTCCTCCAATATGGAGGCCATAAGTATGCAGCTGGATTAAAATTAAAAAAATCAAATTTTGATATTTTTAAAAATCAATTTGAATCCATTGTCAAAGATTCTGTAGGTCATAAAATGTTTACTAGATCATTTCATTACGATCTTTTAATTGACTTTTCAAAGTTAACTATTGAGAATATAAAAATTATTCAAAGGATGGCTCCTTTTGGCTTAGGTAATAAACGTCCAGTTTTTAGAACTAACAACTGTTTTATAGATTCTAAATTGAAATTTTTAGGAAAAGATCAACAAATTGTTAAATCAATCATTAAAGATGAATATGAGACAAAATTATCATTTATCTGTTTTGATAAAAAAAGTGATTTAGTTGGTCTTAAATCACCATTTGATATACTTTATAATGTCAATCTAAATACCTTTTCTGGTAGAGAAACGGTTGAATTAACTATAAGAGAGTTATACATAAAAAAATAAACCCTACCAATGGTAGGGTTTATAAATAAGTATGAAAAATACTCTTTAGAAATTAATATTAAGTCCTAAATTCCATGTTGTCCCTTTTCCAAAGTATACATTGTTTTCAACATTGATACCATTCCAAGTTCTTCCACCATCGTTATGGAAATTAGTTTGTGATTGTGAAAGATATTCTTCATCAAATAGATTATTTACATTTAATCTAGCCCTTGCATCATAACCTAACAAATTAAATGAATAAGTAGCACCTAAGTCTGCAGTTCCCCATGACGGCAATTTGATAGAACCTCTATTATTTGCAGAATTAAATTCGCTATCAAGAGGCCCAAACCTACCATGAAGATTATCATAGCTCATCATATCTAAATCAACAGATAGCTTAGATGAAAGTTTATAATCAAATCCTAGATATAAAACAGTTTGAGCTGCATCTCCAATCTTAACTCCATCTAAATAGAGTGTCCCAGTTGTTCCAGCAGGCTGGTTGTTATCAATAAAGTAGGCATCTCCTTGAAAGTTTTTGGTATATTTCCAATCACCAAGTGAAAACATTCCATTTATTCTAAGCCTACTTGATGGGTACCATGTCATTTCACCCTCAATACCTTGATGAGTTTGCTCAACACCACTGTAGATAATTCTTACTCCCTGATCATCAATCGATGTACTTCTTCTAAGTGTTCTATCTCCCCATACAGTATGATATGCATTAATAGTACCTTTAAAATTTGAAGATCTAAAACCATATCCAAGTTCGAATGAAGTAAATGATTCATTGAGAATGTCATCTGCTTCTTCAAAATCATAGTCAGCATTAGGGAATACTCCGTCGAAAGATGGAGGTCTCATGATTTGCCCCACGTTGAAGAAAAAGTTTGAATTATCATTCGCTCTAAAGTTAGCACCACCTTTTATGTAGCCTCCATCTACAGTAATTTTTCTACTTAATGTTGATGGTGCAGCAGTGTAGAATCCTTCCCATTGATATTTCTGACTTGATGTCCCCATTTGAAGTACCGCTGAGAATTTATCACTACCTGTATATTCAATAAGACCATTAACACCAGTCCAGTCAACATGTCCTATGTAATATCTTTGTGACCCATTAGGGTTAGCAGTCCCCATATCTTTAAAAGGACTTGCTTCATAAGTGTCTACAATTACTGTTCCAATTCTGTCACCATTTCCTGAGAAGTTAAAACCATTAATTGTAGATATATATCCATCTAGACCAAACATAGTTTCAGGACCTCTCCTGTGTAATGCCGAATAAGTTCTTAAATCAATACCTAACTCATATCTAAAATTATCTGAATCTATTTTAATCTTTGAAATTCCACCATACCAGTTGTGAGAGTTCGTTGAGAACCTTCTAATTGTAGTGTCAGCATCCCATTTACTTGGTAGACCATCAATAGTATTATAATATCCCAGTTTCATTCCAGCAAAAGGACCACTGTCAGGCACATGTGCCCCAGCCATATTTTTTTGAACAGCCACATCCCAATTTATTGTTGTGTCAGAGTTTCTCCATTCACCATGATCATCTAAGTATTCTGCAAATGATTCATTAAAAGGACTTACTCCAAATGACCCTCTTCCTCTAAGACCAGTTCCTCCTCCTCTTCCAGCAGAACCATATAGAGATGTTGCTAAAGTTACTCTACTAGAAATCTCCCAATCCCAGTTAAAAGTTGCTAACGGCTTATTGTAGTAATTTCTTAGTATTGAAAATTCTTCACCCCTGTAATCTCCATATAAAGCATTAAATTTTCTATAATCATCACCTTGAATTGGACCATAATCAAGATAATCTTGGAGTTGTGTTCCATAATATGACTGATGATGCCACTGTCCAGCACCAATTAATGAGAAGTTAAATTCGTGATCACTTCCTCTTGGTGTATAACCAACCGAAAAGGCATATGTTGTTCCCTCTCCTTGCATTCCATTTCTCCAGCCATCACCTTGCCAGAACCCAAGAAGAAAACTTGAAGACCAACCAAGTTCATTAACTCCTGTATTGTGGAATGCAGTGAACTTTTGATAGCTATTATCACCAATTGACATTTTAATTCCTGAACCTGGGTCTACCTCAGCAGCTCTTGTATTAACTGAAACAGTTCCACCCGCGGAAGGAACTGCAAGAGATGTTGAACCAAGACCTCTTTGAATTTGTACACTTGACGTAAGATCAATTAGTCCCATCCAGTTTGACCAATATACCTTACCATTTTCCATGTCGTTTACTGGTTGACCATTAATTACATAAGCGGTGTTTGTAAAACCAAAACCTCTAACATACATTTGACCATCACCATAACCACCATTATCTTGATTTGTATAAACCCCAGGGGTTCTTTTTAACGTTTCAACAAACTCAAGATTTCCAGCTTTAAGATCAATTTCAGCACCTGAAACTGAACTAAATGCTATGGGAGTTATTCTGTCTCTAGCTACATCAACAACTTGAGAAGTCACGGTAACCTCAGTCAGAGCTATAGAGTCAAGAACAGACTCTTGAGCAGAAATTGTAAACGTAAAAAGAGAAAATACTATTAAGAATAATTTTTTCATGAATAATTAATTTTTGTTTGGTACAAAAGTAAAATTATTCATGTTTATTTTCGTTAACGAAATATCAACACAATATTAAACAATTATCAAATATTGTTTTTTGATTTAAACTTAAAGTTGTTTTCTTATTTTTTTTGTGGATTTGTCTAGGCCCTCATCATGTCCGAGAAGAATTTCTTTAGCTATTGATTTTCCTAACTCAACACCCCATTGATCATAGCTGTAAATATTTAAAATTGATCCTATTGTAAAAATTTTATTTTCATACATTGCTATTAATGATCCAAGGTTGAATGGGTTTAGCTTGTTAATAACTATTGAGTTCGATGGTTTGTTCCCATCTATATTTTTATGGATATTTTCACTTGAGGTTGATTTTCCTATCATCAAAGCATTTGTTTGAGCCAAAAAGTTAGAGTTTAGAATTTTATGTTGATTTGAATCTCCATGTATTGGTCTTTTAAAAGCAATAAAGTCAGTTGGAATAATTTTAGTTCCTTGATGCAATAGTTGAAAAAAAGCATGTTGCGCGTTAGTTCCTGTTGAACCCCAAACTATCGACCCAGTTTCATAATCTACTTTTTTCCCATTTCTATCAATATTTTTACCATTACTTTCCATACTTGCTTGTTGAAGGTAATCGGGAAGCTTGCTCAAGAATTGACTATAAGGGAGTACCGCTTCTGTTTCACACTTAAAAAAATTATTATACCAAATACTAATTAATGCAAGAACTACTGGAATATTTCTCTCGAATGGAGAACTTTTAAAATGAATATCCATTCTATTTGCACCTTTTAGAAAATCATTAAAATTTTCTGAACCTATAACTATTGAAATAACAAGTCCAACAGACCCCCACAATGAAAATCTCCCACCAACCCATTCAGGTATTGAAAGTATGTTCTCTGCGGAAATACCAAACTTTTTTGGAGCTTCAGTATTATTTGAAATAGAGATAAAATGATTTTTTATAGAATTTTCACTTGCATTTTTAATAAACCAGGTTCTAATTTTATTCGCATTTTCAAGTGTTTCAATGGTAGAAAAAGTTTTTGAAACTATTATAAAAATGGTAGTTTCTGGATTTAACTTTTCCAAGAGTTTTGATGTGAAATCAGGATCTATATTTGAGATGAAATGTGGCTTAATTCCTTGGCTATAATTTAAAAGTGCCTCTGTTACCATCTCAGGGCCTAAGTGTGAACCTCCAATTCCAATATTAACAACGTCTGTAATTTTCTTTCCAGAATACCCTAATCTCTTTGCGCTATTTATTTCATCTGAAATGTTAATTATCTTCTTTAAAGTTTTATTTACCTCATCATTTTCTGATGATCTTAAGGCAGTATGAAGGACAGCTCTATTCTCAGTTTCATTAATAATAGATCCATTAAAATATTTCTTAATATTATTTTTTAGGTTGGTTTCTTTGCATAGATCAGTTAAAAGCTTAAACGAATTATTACTTAATCTATTTTTTGAGAAGTCAACGTAAAAGTTTTCCCAATTAATACAAAACTCATCTAGTCTATTATTTTCTTCTTTAAAAAAGTCATTAATATGCAAATTATTCTCTTTATCAAATTGTTGAACAAGTTTTTTCCATGAAGATAGTTTCG
The DNA here is from genome assembly GCA_902622595.1 of uncultured Bacteroidota bacterium. Taxonomy (GTDB): domain Bacteria; phylum Bacteroidota; class Bacteroidia; order Flavobacteriales; family Flavobacteriaceae; genus Marisimplicoccus. The sequence continues at coordinate 205,674 of CACNQM010000002.1, read as the reverse complement.
TAGGATTAATCTTTGATAAAGCCATTATATAGATGGTTTATTTTTAATAATTATAGAATCAATTTGTGATTTAATTAAAACAAGATCATTAAGATATTTCTGTTTTAAGGACTCATTAATTGGTTTAGCCTCTGGAAGCTTTTGTTTAAATGGATCAACTTCGCGTCCATCTTTCCAAAATCTATAACATACATGAGGCCCTGAGGTATATCCAGTAACTCCTACAAAACCTATTACATCACCCTGCTCAACAAATTGACCTACTTTAACATTCGCTTTCTGCATATGGAGGTATTGAGTTGTATATGTGTTGTTATGTTTAACTTTTACATAATTCCCATTTGCTCTTGTATAGCTTACCTCTGTCACAGTTCCATTTGCAGTTGATAATATTGGCGTGCCAATTGGTGCTGCAAAGTCTGTACCTCTATGCGGCCTTATTCGATTGTTATACAGTGCGATTCTTCTCCTAAGATTATATCTTGATGAAATTCTGCCAAATTTTATTGGGGATTGTAAAAAAGCCCGTCTAAGATTCTTACCATCTTGATCAAGATATTCAACAATACCTTTTATAGAATCAGTTTCATACTCGAATGCATACCTTTCAACTCCTTTATGTAAAAAATATGCTGCTTTAACTTTTGTGATTTCGACAGGAATAGAGTCATCTACAAAGGCTTGTGTGTAGATGACTTTAAATTTATCACCCTTGGCAAGTCTAAAAAAATCAATTGTCCAAGCATATATATCAGATAAATAATATGTTAATAGCGGATCTTTATCTTGCTCCTCAAGCGTTAAGTATAATGAGTTTTCAATACTACCTGATGCAGATAAATCTTTATATGTTCTTTCCTTTTTAAAAGTTTTTCCATAAATACTATCCTTGAGTTGAATTAAAGAATATCCCTCAATTGTTGGGTGGTAGACAAATGCTTTTAAGCTTGGTATTGAGTCATTTGAGAATATTAGTGTGTACGGTTTTCCGCGTTGTAGTATTCTAAAGTCAACATCTTTTTTAGTTTTTTCTAAAGCTTTATATATTTCAGGATAGTCAATACCTTGCCCTTCAAGTATATCTCCGAAAGTATCATTTTTTCCAACCTTTTTTTCTTCAAAAATATGTTTTGACACGTCATATCCATATTTATAGATTATTGGCTCTTCCTCATCAAATATAACAGAGGCAATTTCTGAACCACATGAACTAAATAAATTAATTAATAGAAATAATAATGTGAAAAAATAATACCTAATATTCTTCATTAACTTTTTTGTTTAATTAAAAAAGGACTAACAATACCTGAATAGTTGTTTAAGTCAGCTTTGATAGAACCTACTAATAAATCGGCCTGAATTCTAATAGGAATTTTATTTTCGTCATTAGTAAGCCAAATTGTTATACTTCCTTCACCTTTAAAAATTCTACTCCTATTAGTGGCAGGCATAAGTTTTAAACACTCTATCCTACCATATTTGGTCCTTATGACCTCTTTGCCAAGATATTTTAGCGCCAACTCACTGTTTTTTGAATCGTAGAACATATTTATATTAAAAAAATCTCCTTCATCTATATCATCTTCAGAGAAATTTTTCCTTAAATAATATAGTGATGATATAAGATCTTGGACGTTATCCTTTGTTGAAATAATATCAGTAGTACCTTTTTTAATATTTTTTACAATAGCCTCTTTTTTTTCTGAGTTAAAACTAACCTCCAAATTTTTTGTGTAACCACCTTCGTAAATATTTCTTTTAAAAAGCTTAGGCTGTACTTTTTTTGATTCAAAATAGCTACTGTAATAATCTTCAACTTTGAAAAAAAGTCTAGCTAGACCAATTGTTTTTCCATACCCAGAAGCAAGTAAAACATCTTGCCCATCAATCTTCTCATTTGAAAGGGTAAGAGAGGCATAACTGGCATTGAAAATTCCATAGTGTACCCTGTATTCAAGATTTTCCCCAGCTTTAAATGGCCCAAATTCAGAATAGGATGTTTGACTGAAAATTAGATTAATACTAAATAATAAAAACTTAAGGTATAGAAGAATAGTTTTCATCTTGCATTGACAAAATTAATCAAAATTAATTTCTTAATTGATTAAAAACTGATCGACCTCTTGTCTTACCAAGAAACTTAACTAATTCTTCTTCCTCTAGTTCTTTTAGTCTAATAAAAGATTTATACTTTTTCAACAATTTATCTTTTAGAATAGGACCAATTCCGATTAAATCATCTATGCCAGATTTGAGTGCATCTTTACTCCTTATGTCTCTATGAAAATTAATAGCAAATCTATGTGCTTCATTTCTTAATTGCTGAATTAATTTTAAAGTTTCTGATTTTTTATCAATGTATAGAGGAAGTTTATCATTAGGCTTAAATATTTCTTCAAGTCTCTTAGCTATACCTATTATAGCAACTTTTTTTTCTAAATTAAGTTTCTTTATACTTTTTAAGCCTGCAGAAAGTTGGCCTTTTCCCCCATCTACTATAATAAGATTTGGCAATGGTTTATTTTCTTTTAAAAGTCTGGATAATCTTCTAAATATAACTTGTTCCATAGATGCAAAGTCATCGGGCCCTTCAATATTCTTAATTTTAAAATGTCTGTAATCTTTTCTTGATGGTTTACCACTCTTAAAGACCACACAAGACGCAACAGGATTTGTACCCATTAAATTTGAATTGTCAAAACATTCAATTTGAATAGGTTGATTCTTTAATTGTAAATCTTTTCTTGCTTGTTCCATAATCCTATTTCCATGGGCCTCGGGATCTACAATTTTTATCTGCTTTAACTTATCAATTCTGTAAAATTTTGCATTTCTTTTAGAAAGCTCAATTAACTTTTTCTTATCGCCTGATTTAGGAACTGAAATTTTAAGTGTTTTAGGAAGACTTAGTTTAAATGGGACAACTACTTCTTTACTTTGAGAATGAAACCTTTGTTTTAGTTCAATAACAGCTAACCTTAAAATTTCTTCATCAGTTTCTTCAAGCCTTTTCTTAATTTCAAGTGTAAATGATCTTATAACTGCACCATAAGATATTTGTAAATAATTTACATATGCATGGGTTTGATCAGTAACTAGCGCAAAAACATCAATATCACTAATCTTGGAATTAACAATCGTTGATTTTGCTTGATAGTTATATAGAATGTCAAGCTTGTCTTTAATCTCCTGTGCCTCTTCATATTTTAGATTCTTTGCAAAAGCATCCATCTTATTTTTTAACTCATCGATTGACTTCTTAAAATGGCCTTTAATTAAATGTCGTATTGATTTTATATTTTCAGAAAACTTAATTTTTATTGTATCCTCTGTTTCTTTCTTAATCATATGGTTAAGTTCATGATTTAAGAAAGGATAAATATCTTTTATAAGTTTAATTAAAAAACGAGCGCTATATACATTTGTGAACGGCCCGTAATACTCTCCTCTTCTTTTTTCAACCTTTCTGGTGTAAAAAATATCAGGAATTGGATTTTTAACTATACATATCCATGGGTATGACTTATCATCTTTTAGTAATATATTATACTTAGGCTGGTATTTCTTTATTAAATTATTTTCAAGTAAGAGGGCATCCATTTCTGTATCAACAATGATCTTCTCAATTTTTTTAATGCTCTTGACTAAAAGTCTAGTTTTTTTACTTTCATGACTCTTGGTAAAATATGAGCTTACTCTTTTTTTTAAATTTTTTGCTTTACCTATGTATATAATTTTTTCATCGTCATAAAACTGATATACACCAGGCAGTTCTGGAAGTGACTTTGATTGAATATGAAGTTCAGATTTTTCCATCCAAACAAAATTAAAGCTATTTTTATTTTATATTAAAATAGATGATAAATAACAACAAAAAGTTTTTGCGAAAAGCTTTTAAAGAAAAAAGATCCAAAATTAATTTAAGTCAGTATCAATATTTGTGTAAGTGTATTTTTAATAACTTAATACAAATAAAAATCTGGGATAAACATTTTTTCCATATTTATCTATCCAATGATTCTAAAAAAGAGGTCAGCACAAATGATATTGTGAACTTATTGATGAAAAAAAATAAAATAGTGGTAGTTCCAAAAATTTGTGATGATCAATTATTACATTTTGAAATAGACTTAAACACAGAATTTGCTATTAATGATCTAGGAATTAGAGAACCAATAGCTGATGTAGAATTTGATAAATCATTAATTGAAATAATAATAGTTCCACTATTAGTTTTTGATAGAAAAGGCCACAGAGTTGGATATGGTGGAGGATTTTATGATAGGTTTATGAGTAATGCTCCAAAAAATGTAGTTAAAATAGGACTTTCTTTATTTGAACCTATTGATGAAATAAGTGATATTAATCAAAATGATATTGAGCTTAACTTTGTTGTAACCCCAAGTAAAACATATAGTTTTAATTAAAAAGAAACTTTCTTGTTAAAGATTAACAAAAGAATTATACCAGTGCTGATATAGGAATCAGCAAAATTAAATACATACTCAAAAAAGGTATATTCTCTCCCACCAAAGTAAGGCAACCAATTTGGCCATGTCCACGTTGCTAGAGGAAATTGAATCATATCAACAACGCTTCCATAAAATAATGACGAATAACCTACATCTGGAAATAATGTGGCAACTTGACCATAGCTAGATGAAAATATTACACCATAAAAAACTGAGTCAATAAGATTTCCAAAGGCACCTGCTAATATCAGGCAAAAACAAAATATTAATAATTGTGAACCTTTATTTTTTATAATACTTTTTAGGTAAAATCCAATTCCTATACATGCAAAGATTCTAACAAAAGTTAATATTAATTTTGCAGAATCTTCATCTAAAAAAGGTATTAAATTATTTAACCTAGCACCCATCGCCATACCCTTATTTTCAATAAATAAAAGCTTAAAAAATCCCAGGTCTATAATTGGCATTTCACCGTATGTTGTAATAGGATAGTTAAGCTTAATGTAAAACTTTACAAACTGATCTAAAAAAACCAATATTAAGATTAATATTATGGATTTTTTAGCATCAATATTTTTTAGCAGTGAGATCAAGAAATAGAACTTAACTTTGAATATTCTTTGCCTCAATACTTAATGTTGCGTGAGGAACGATTTTAAGTCTTTTTTTATTAATAAGCTTTCCGGTAACCCTACATACTCCGTAAGTTTTATTTTCAATTCTTATCAATGCATTTTTTAAATCTCTGATAAATTTTTCTTGTCTTAGAGCTAATTGAGTGTTAGCTTCTTTAGACATTGTTTCAGAACCTTCTTCAAAAGATTTAAATGTTGGCGATGTATCATCAGTCCCATTGTTGCTATCATTCATATATGCACTTTTAAGAAGATCTAAATCTGTCTTTGCTTTTTCAATTTTTTCATTGATAATTTTTCTAAAACTTTCTAATTCTTTGTCAGTATACCTGTTTTTTGTCTTTTTACTCATACTAAACTTTATTTATGGTTATAACTGTTTTTATATCATCAAACTCAATTTCTTCTCCTTCATTTAAATTTTCGCTAAAATATAATTTTATTGCTAGAGTTTCACCCTTTATGTAGTCTAAATTAGAATTTAACGCCTCTTCAAGTTTTTTGTTATTTTTTATATTAATCTCAATTTTATCAGTTACATCATAGCCTTGATTTTTTCTGATGTTTTGAACTCTATTAACTATTTCTCTTGTAATACCCTCATTTATTAGTTCTTCACTAAGTTTTAAATCAAGAGCTATAGTTTGACTACCATCAGTTGCTACGGAAAGACCTTCAATATCCTTATAGTTTATCTCTACGTCATCATTAGAAATAATTACATCGGTGTTTTCAACTGATAGATTTATACTTCCCTCAATTTCAAGTTTTTCAATTTCAGTATTTGAAAGTTGTTTGATTTCTTTTGCAACAGCATTAATTATTTTTCCATATCTGGGACCAAGCAGCTTAAACTTGGGTTTAAGCTCTTTCACTAGTAGAGAGTCTTTCTTATCAAGAAATTCAATTGACTTTACATTTATTTCAGATAGTATTTGAGATTTTGCGTTTTCAATCTCTTCTTTTTCATTTTCTGATTTAACTGGAATAATTATCTTATTCAGTGGCTGTCTAACTTTAATTTTTTCTTTTTTTCTAATAGAAAGTGCCAAGGAGCAAATATTTCTAACTTGATTAATTTTTTTCTCAAGCTTTTTATTAATTAACTCTGGAATTATATCTGGAAAACTTGACAAATGAACAGACTTAGCATCTTCTTGTTTGGAAATTATATTTAAAGATTGAAATACATACTCAGAATAAAAAGGTGCTATTGGAGAAATAAGTTTACTAATTTTTATCAAACATTCATGTAGTGTTTGATATGCAGAAATTTTATCTTGATTATATTCTCCTTTCCAGAATCTTCTCCTCGATAATCTTACGTACCAATTGCTAAGTTTCTCCTGAACAAAATCATTTATTTCTCGAGAAGCAGGTGTTAAATCATAGTTCTCAAGGTTATAATCTACTTTTTTTACCAATGAATTTAATTCTGAGATAATCCATCTATCAAGTTCAGGTCTTTTGAGAAAATCTATTTTATCTTCCTCATATTTAAAGTTGTCAATGTTGGCATATAAACTAAAAAAACTATAGACATTTTGAAGAGTCCCAAAAAATTTTCTTTTAACTTCAGCAACACCTTCTTTATCAAATTTTAAATTATCCCATGGGTTTGAGTTGGAAATCATATACCATCTAACTGCATCTGCACCATAGATATTTATCATTTCAAATGGATCAATAGTATTTCCTAGTCTTTTAGACATTTTTTGTCCATTTTTGTCTAATACGAGTCCGTTAGAAATAACATTTTTATATGAAATGGAGTTAAAAGAAAGACATGAGATAGCGTGAAGAGTATAGAACCACCCTCTTGTTTGGTCAACACCTTCTGCTATAAAGTCAGCTGGAAAATTAATTTGTTTATTAATCAAGTCCTTATTCTCAAACGGATAATGAATTTGAGCATATGGCATTGCACCTGATTCAAACCAAACATCAATTATATCTTTCTCCCTTTTCATTGGTGAACCTTTACTTGTGGATAGAATTATTTTATCAACAATGTCTTTGTGTAAGTCTATATTATCATAATTTTCATCTAACATATTTCCGATTTCGAAACTTGCAAATGGGTTAGACTTCATGTTCCCATATTTGATTGATATATTGATTTCATTTATGAGCTCTTCAACAGATCCTATAATTTTGTATTCGGAATTATCTTCATTAGCCCATATAGGAAGTGGAACTCCCCAAAACCTTGATCTAGAAAGGTTCCAATCATTTGCAGATTTTAACCAGTTTCCAAATCGTCCCTCACCAGTTGAATTTGGCTTCCAATTAATTTCTTTATTGAGATTAAACATCCTTTCAGACAAGTCACTTACCTTGATAAACCATGATTCCATTGGATAATATAAAATAGGCTTATCTGTTCTCCAGCAATGAGGATAAGAGTGAGAGTATCTTTCAACTTTAAATGCTAGATTTTTTTCTTTAAGTTTAATAGCAATTTCAACATCTATCGATTTTTCAGGCATCTTATCTTCTTCATAGTATTCATTTTTTACATATTTTCCACTTATCAGACCAATATCATCAATGAATTTACCTTTTAAATCAACAAGAGGTACCTTATTTCCATTTTCATCTAGAACTAGAAGAGGGGGAACCTCAGGTTTTGCAGATTTTGCAGCCTTATAATCATCTGCGCCAAATGTTGGAGCTGTATGAACAATTCCAGTTCCGTCCTCGGTTGTTACGAAATCCCCTAAAATTATTCTAAATGCATTTTCTGGATTATCAATTGGTAGAGGAGACTCATCCCATATTCTTTCATATTTAAGATTTTCAAAATCAACACCATTAAATGAGCTTACGATATAGTATGGAATTTTTACATCAGATTCTTTGAATAACCCTAACTTATTTTCTTCTTTAACATTAAAAAAGTTTTTATCAAAAACTTTTTCAATAAGAGAAGTTGCAAGAACCACGGTTATTTTTTCTTTTGTATACTGGTTAAATGTTTTCACAAATGAATATTCAATTTTACCACCTAAGGTTAAAGCTGTATTAGAAGGGAGAGTCCAAGGGGTAGTAGTCCATGCTAAGAAGTAAAAAGGGAACATTCCATTGAATTTGTCAGATCTATTATCGTTTATACATTTAAACTGAGCAATTACTGATGTATCACTTATTTCCCTATAGGCGCCAGGCTGATTCAGTTCATGAGAGCTTAAACCAGAGCCTGCTGCTGGTGAAAATGGTTGAACAGTATATCCTTTGTAAAGAAGTTTTTTTTCAAATAAGTTTTTAATTAACCACCAGACAGTTTCCATGTATTTGGGTTTGTATGTGACATATGGGTCTGACAAGTCAATCCAATATCCCATACTTTCAGTTAACAACTCCCAATCAGAGGTATATTTCATAACTGCTTTTTTACAAGCACTGTTGTACTCAGAAATACTAATTTTATCTCCAATATCATCCTTAGAAATTCCTAATTCTTTTTCTACCCCTAACTCTACTGGTAATCCGTGAGTATCCCAACCGGCTTTTCTTTTAACATTATAACCCTTTAAAGTTTTATATCTGCAAACTGCATCTTTTATAGTTCTGGCCATCACATGGTGTATACCTGGCTTACCATTTGCAGAGGGAGGACCTTCATAGAAAATAAAATCTGGACTATTTTCTCTATTATAGGATCTAGTGAAAATATCATTCTTTGACCAAAAATCTTGAATTTCTGAGGCAATTGTTGATAGTGAAAAGTTTTTTGATTCTCTAAATCCCATTATGCATAGTTAAAGGCGAAATTAATGATTTTAGATCAAATAAAAGTTAATATAATAGGTTATAATTTATAGTTTAGACCAATTTGAAAGGATCTTCCAGGAGCTGAAATTCCTGATGCAAAAGTTCTATAATGAGTATCAAAAAGATTTGTTAGTCCAAACCTTAAAATAATATTAGATGAAATATTTTTAGAAGCATAAATGGATAGATCAGACCATTTCGGAGTACCTAAATAAATTAATCTTTCGTTTTCAAAAATGAAAGGTGTTTCATCAAGGCCGTCTTCTCCCCCAAAGCTATATTCATCAGCATTTTTTGCTTCACTAAACTTAAACATTGCTTTTATGTTCAAATCTTTTTTTGTATATGACATTGAAAGTGAGCCAAATAGAGGAGATATAGAAGGAAGGGGCCCGTAATTATCATTATCATCTCCTTTTGTATAAGTCAAACTATAGTTAAATTTTAAATTATTGTAAACCTCAGAGAACCCATCTATTGAAAATCCATGTATAAATCTGTTTCCAAGATTTTTATTTGAAATTGTAGTTACCTCTTCACCATTGTAAATAATTGTAGATAAATCTGGTGTAGTTATGTCTGAAAAAACTGTGTAATTATCTCTACCTATATGTCTCGAAATAATTGTGCTAAAACCTCTTAGTGAAATGTAGTTACTATTATCAAGAGATCTAAAATCAATTCCAAGATCTAAATTATATGCGTACTCTGGCTTTAAAAAAGTGTTGGGCACCACTAGTAGTCCATTATTTTCTCTAATCTTTCCAATATCATCTATGTTAGGGTTCCTAAACCCACTTGATAAAACAGTATTTATTTGAACTTTTTTACTTGGTCTTAACTTTATTGAAACTGTTGTAGTTAAGGCTCTTGAGTTTAAATTAATTTTAGATAGTTGAGGATTCACAGAAATTACATCATTCCAACTAGCTTTAATTCCAGTAAAAGTTAATCTTGTTCCAACATTAAAAGTAAAAAACTCACTCATATTCCATGACCAATTTATATATGAAGCAAAACTTGTGTATGAGCTTCCATCACTAGGGTATCTTGTAGGAATTGCAATCTTTTGACTTAAACCTATTACGCTATTACCTGAAATCTCAAGTATCCTATCGTATGCTTTTGAATAATTGTAATTGTAGGTAGATTCTAACCCATATGAAATAGAGTGGCCACCATCAAAATAAGTGTCAAAATCACCATTAATACTATAAACTTTTAAGTCTTCAATTTGATGCGACCTATTTAAAGCATTAAATTTTCTTTTAATTCTACTTTCATTAATTTTTTGAAATCCAAGTGTAATAACACCCTTTTTCATAAACTTTCTTTCAGGGAAAATCTTTAAACTGGGTGAGATTAAAAGTCTTTTTTGAGGACCGTAATACCACTCAGCAAATTTTAATGAATTACCTTTAATTATACTTAATTGATCATATCGATCAATATCACTGGATTCTGAAAACTGAATATTAAGATTTAATAAGTTGGTTTCACCAACTTTAAATAAAAACTTTTGGAATAGATCCACTTGACTATATTCAGTGTTTCTTTGAATATTTTCATCTTCATTTATAGATGGTTCAGGATAATAACTGTATCTGGAGTTCTTGGAAAATAATGATGATAGTCCCCAATTTTCATACCCATGCTTTCTATTTTGTCCCATTCTAATGTCTCCATATTTAGAAATAGTTAAAGATGTAATGCTTCCCCAATTTTCTTTACTGTAGTTAGTAATGAAATTATTAGAGATAGATTGATTTGCAGAAGAGTAATTTGTGGTAAAACCTGATTTAATTTTTTTTGAAGATTTCAAAACAGGGTCTTTTGTATAATAATGAACAACACCTCCCATTGCATCAGATCCGTAACCTACAGAGGATGAGCCAAAAATTACCTCAGCTCTTTCAATATTATTAGGATCAATTGTAATTGAATTTTGTAGATGTCCTGACCTGTAAATGGCATTATTCATTCGCACACCATCTACAACAATTAATACCCTATTTGCTTCAAAACCTCGAATTATTGGGCTCCCACCTCCACCTTGGCTTTTTTGAATTCTAACACCAGGACTTAGTTCAAGTAATTCAGCACCAGACGATGGAGAAGTTAAAAAAACATCCTCAGATTTAATCACAGATACCTTTTCGGCAACCTGGTTTACATTAGATTCTGATCTTGCTACAGATAATATTACTTCGTCAAGTGCCTGACTTTCCTCTTGAAGATATATTATATCTCCATTAACTAAACTATCTTTAATTCTTTCTAATAATGAATATCCAAGTAGTTGGAAATATATTTTTTCGTCACCAGAAAAAATATCTAAATCAACAATTCCATTGGTGTTTGTTATTATTGATTTGGATTTATCTTCATTGTAAACGACTACATCAGGAAGAATCTCATTAGTAGTTTCATCTTGTACAGAAATTTGTTGGCTATATGATTGGCTTAGAATTAAAAAAAATAAAATTCTATGACTAATTGGATTTGACAATTTATTTAAAAACTTCTTCAAATACATTAATTGATTTAGGTGTTTTGAACATTTGTAAATGTAGAGAATAATAGTCAATTATCTTATTTAGTATTCTTTTCCTGGATTCTCTATTAATGTTCATTTTATTTAAATCCTCAAATTTCATGCCTAATAAACTCTTGAATAATTTTAAATCTTCTCCACAAATATTTCCACTTAACGGTTTGGTATTAGTTGTCGATCCAGACTCAAGGCAGAAATACGAATCATTTTCATTACTAATATTTGGGTGAAAACCAATATATTTTGAAAGTTCTATCAAAAATTTAATATGATAATTATTACATTCTCTAACATTATCATACCAAATTAAACTGTTCAATAAAAAATCAAATAAATCTTTATTTACCTCTAGTTCCTCTCTAAAAACGCTATTTAAAATTTCTGAAAGAAAAACAATTACAGAACTTTTCTGAATATCGGAGTGTATCGTATTAAAAAGAACTTCAGACTTTACTTCTTTTATAAATCCTAAGTTCTTAATCTCGTTAGATGAATAGTGTATGTTAATTAAATTAAGTGGAAAAAAGTGTGCCTTACTAAATTTTGATTTTTTTGAACTATATAATCCTTTGACTAAAAAAGATTTGTAACCTATTTCTTCAAGATAACATGATACTATTGAGCTAGTTTCACCTTGTTTTATTGACTTAATTACAAGTGCTCTGGAATTTGACATTTAAATTAGACTACACCTTGTGCTAGCATTGCATCAGCTACTTTTACAAAACCAGCAATATTTGCTCCTTTAACGTAATTAACATAATCTTTGTCAGTACCATATTTAAGACATGAAGAATGAATATCGGACATAATCTCTTTAAGTTTAGTATCGACAACCTCTCTTGACCACGTATATTTAAGTGAGTTTTGAGCCATCTCTAATCCAGAAACAGCAACTCCTCCTGCATTAGAGGCTTTTCCTGGCGCATATTGAATTTTATTTTTTAGGAATAGGTTTACAGCATCTGGTGTACATGGCATATTTGCTCCTTCACCAACAGTTTTACAGCCGTTTTTAAGTAATTTATTTGCATCATCCAGATTAAGCTCATTTTCAGTAGCACATGGGATAGCGATATCACATTTTATTGACCACGGGTTTTTATTGGAATGAAATTCTGCTTTAGAATATTTTTTAATATATTCTGAAATTCTTTTACGTTTAACGTTTTTTAACTCCATGATATAATCTAGTTTCTCTTTATCAATGCCATCCTTATCATAAATATATCCAGATGAGTCAGAAAGTGTTAAAACTTTTGCCCCCATATCGATACATTTTTCTGTAGCATATTGAGCAACATTTCCAGAACCAGAGATTATAACTGCTTTATTATTTAAGCCATCATCATTGTTTTTTAATATTTCGTCAATAAAATAAACTACACCATATCCTGTTGCTTCAGGCCTAATAAGAGATCCTCCCCATGAAACCCCCTTACCTGTCAATACTCCAGAAAATTCATTTTTTAATCTTTTATATTGCCCAAAAAGGTAACCAATTTCTCTACCGCCAACACCAATATCTCCTGCAGGTATATCTTTATTCGGACCAATATGTCTGAATAATTCTGTCATAAAACTTTGACAAAAACGCATAACTTCAGTATCAGATTTTCCCTTTGGATCAAAATCTGACCCACCTTTGCCACCCCCCATAGGAAGAGTGGTTAAAGCATTTTTAAAAACTTGTTCAAAAGCAAGAAATTTTAAGATGCTCATATTAACAGAAGGGTGGAATCTTAAACCACCTTTATATGGCCCAATAGCGGAGTTCATTTCAATTCTATACCCTCTATTTACTTGAATTTCTTCATTATCATCAATCCAAGCTACTCTAAATGAAACTACTCTTTCAGGCTCTACCATTCTAAGTAAAATGTTTTGACCGTAATAAATTTTTTTAGTGACTATATAAGGGATAACTGTCTCAGCAACCTCAGTTACTGCCTGCATAAATTCAGGTTCATTTTGGTTTCTTTTATTTACTTCCGACAAAAATTGCTTGATAATTTTTTCCATTTCAATCTCTTGTCTTTAACAAAGGTAGTACAAAAAAAGAAAGACCTCCAAAAATTAAAGTTATAATAGCTTGGCATGACCAAGCAAGCCATCCATAAGATAAACCTATTTCAGTGTTTATCCCAAAATTTGACAGAAATAAGGCTATTGCTAAGGGGTAAACACCCAATCCATGATTTGATAAGGAAATACTGAAAACTCCAACAACAAAGGCAGGAAAAATAAGGCTATTTTCAATAACATTGAGCTCTGTAATTGAAAATTTAATAACAAAAAAAGCTAGAATGTAACACATCCATATTAGTAAAGAGAGAAATACAAATGTCAACAGTCTTCCTTTAAGTTTAGTTAGTGACAAAAATCCCTCCAGCACACTTTTAAAAAAACGTTTTATACTTTCAACTTTTACAATTAATATAAATACACTGGCTATAAGTATGTTTATTGAGAAAAAAATAATCCAAAAATTATCATCAATAAAATTTAAAAAATTGTCTTCAAAAAAAGATTCAAGTATTATTTCATATTGAAGTGCCCAAACCAAAAAAAGTATTGTTATTGAAATACACATATCAATAACTCTTTCAGCAGCAATTGTTCCAAAAGCTTTCCCAATTGGGATTTTATTATATTCACTGAGAACAGTCGCTCTTATTACTTCTCCAGATCTTGGAATAGCCATATTAGATGTATAGCACATAAACACACTTGCAATACTATTAATTCTTCCAGAGTCATATCCAATAGACTTTGATAAAAGCTGCCACCTCAAACCTCTAACTATGTCAGAAGATGCTCCAAGAAACATAGCTAAAAGCAAATATTCTATTTTAGCAGATTTTATATAATCAAAGATTAGAAGCCTTTCTTCTTGACTTGTAATTACAAAGGTTATATATATAAAAAATACACCTAGTATTATTGGGATTAATATTCTCAGATTTTTTTTCAAAGTTTTAAATTGTTACATTGTCTATAAGCCTAATGTTGCCCACCTTACATGCTATAAATGCTCTAATCTCCTTCTCCTGTTCAAAAAAACCTGATAGATCAGAGGTATCGTGTATCTCAAAATACTCTAAATTCAAATTCTCAATCATTAGAGCATCCTTTAATATATTTCTTTTTGTTTCCTCTAAGGTTGAGCTTTTGTAAAGCTCTCTCGCCTTATTAAGTAATCTAATAATATGACCTGCGCTCTCTCTTTCAGTGTTGTTAAGTAATTTATTTCTTGAGCTCATAGCAAGACCATCATCTTCTCTAATTGTTTTACATCCAACTATATTAACTTTTAGTTTTTGTTCTCTTACTAATGCTTTAATTAAAATTAGCTGCTGAAAATCTTTTTCCCCAAAATATGCATTAGTAGGGTTAAACATCCTTAAAAGTTTCTCAACAACAGTTCCAACACCATTAAAGTGACCGGGTCTCATTTTACCCTCCATTATTTTAGTGAATTGACCAAAATTGTATTTTTTTTTCTTTTTGTCTTTTTTATACATCTCATTATCATTTGGAACGTAAGCTATAATATCACTTAAAGCTTCTAATTTTTGAAGATCATTTTTAATGTCACGGGGGTACTTTTTTAAGTCATCACTGCTATTAAACTGTAATGGATTAACATATATTGAAACAATTACTTTTTCATTCTCACTCAAAGCTCTTCTTATTAAAGATAAATGCCCTTCATGAAGAGATCCCATTGTTGGAACTAGACCAACAGAATCAACTTTATTAACTAATTTAATAATGTCTTTATGGGAAGAGTAAGCTCTCAAATCTGAGAAATTAATTCTCTTAAAGATAATGTTTTTATATTCTTACTCATAATTTTCGTAATTTTGCCAAGCTATAGCCAAAGTTTAGATTTTGAAATTATTGAAAGACAAAAAAATACTAGTCATTTCATCTGAGGTTGTACCTTATTTACCTCAAACAGAAAAAGCTGTTAATTCATTTTTAGTATCAAAAAAAATTAATGATTTTGGAGGTATGACCAGGATTTTCATGCCAAAATATGGTATTATAAATGAAAGGAGGCATCAACTTCATGAAGTGATTAGGCTTTCTGGTATGAATATGATTATTAATGACTTGTACATGCCTTTAATAATAAAAGTCGCATCCATACCCAAGGAAAGGATGCAGGTTTATTTTATTGACAATGAAGATTATTTTAAAAGGAAGGATTTACTCAAAGATAAAGATGATATACTTTTAAAAGATAATGACGAACGTATGATTTTTTTTACAAAAGGTGTTATAGAGACTGTAAAAAAACTTAATTGGACACCGGACATAATTAATCTACATGGATGGTTTACGTCATTGTTTCCATTATATTTTAAAACTCTTTTTGCAGATGATCCTGTTTTTGACAATAGCAAAATAGTTTCATCTATTTACAATAAATCTTTTGAGGGAAGTTTATCAAAAAAAATTGTAGATAAAATTCAATTTGATGGTATTGAACAAGATCTTAGTAATTTATCTTTACCTGACTTCGAGTCTTTAACAGATTTAATGGTTAAATATTCAGACTCGGTAATAATTTCGTCTGACAGAATTGATAAATCAACTTTAAATTCAATTAAATCACATTCAAAGAAATCTTTAAATTTTAAGGATTCATCAAATGATGAGGCATTAATGAAGTTCCTTTTAGAAAATACAGATTAAATGCAGAAAAAGGGTTTTTTAAAATTTTATATAGTTTTATTTTTTCTTCTATCAATCTTTTCTTGTAATAAGGATTACTATTCTGTTGGTTTAGAAATTTTTGAAGAACAATTTGATGACTTAAAGACTAAAACTTTTCCAATATTCTCTTATCAGAAGTCATTAGATAAGGTTCAAACTAATAATATTTCAAGTGTTCAGTTAGGGACTTTCAGTGATGATTTTTTTGGAAGGACAAATTCTAGCTTTATTTCTCAGCTTAATATTTTACCCTTGGAATATTTTGGAGACTTTAATCAAGATCAAGAAAATGAAGGTAGTATTTTAGATACAAGAGTTATCAATGAAGATGAAAAGTTGACAGGGGTTTATCTTGATCTGCCATTTTTTAATAACACCAACGATACTGACGGTGACGGAGTCATAGATATATATGATTCTGATCCATCAAACCAGGAAAGTGATTCTGATAATGATGGGCTCTCTGACATAACAGAGTCAAGGGCTGGCTTAAATCCTTTAAGTAGTGATTCTGATAATGATGGAATTATTGATCCTAATGATGATGATAATTCTTCGTACAATAGTGAAAGTCAAGTATATGAAATAGATTCAGTATATGGTAATAGAAATGCTAGCTTTGATTTAAAAGTTTATCAGCTTACTTATTTTTTGAGCACATTAGACCCTGATAATAATTTTGAATCCACAAAAGAATATTTTTCAAATGATAATTTTTATGAAAAAGGATTTTATGGAGAAGTTCTACATGACGACAAAGTGACCTTAAACTTTGATGAAATACCTGTTCTATTTACAGAAGATGATCCTACAACAGATCCTGATGAACTAACACAAGTAAATTATTTTGAAACACCAAGAATTAGAGTTCCTTTAGATATTTTATTTTTTCAGCGCTATATAGTTAACCAGGAAGGTTCAGATAGACTTACAAATCAAGCAAATTTTAACAACTATTTTAATGGAATAATTGTTAAAGCGGAAAACTTTTCAGATGATTTATTTATGTCTCTTGATCTATCTAACGCTAGAATAGTTCTTGAATATAATTATAACTTTTATAATACTAATGGAACAGATGATGTTTCCGATGATATCATTGAGAGAAAGAAAAAGACAAATGCAATTCCGTTAGGGGGTGTTACATTCAATCTCTACGAGCATAAAGGGTTTAATACAAATATTAATGATGAGGTTGAAGCTGCTAATGAAAATATACAGTCTGAAAAAATTTATCTAAACGGCACAAAATTTGTCTCCAAATTAAAACTTTTTTCAGATGACAACTCTATATCATCAGAACTTAGAGATTTTAAAACAAAAAATATTTTGATAAATGAGGCAAACATAGTATTACACTTGGACGATAAGATACATAAATCAAACTATGAACTCTTACCAAAAAGACTTTACATATACTCATATAAGGATGGTCTGCCCATAGAAGACTACAACAAAGACTTTTCAATTAGTTTTAGTCCTTCAGCTGTAAATGCTAATAAGTTTCTTTTTGGCGGTTTTCTTCAATATGATTCAAATAATTTGCCAACTAGCTATAAATTCAATATTACTAATCATATCTCAAATATTGTTAGGCATGATTCATTAAATATAGATCTAGGTTTAACTACTACTTCTGATATTGAAGACATATCTTTGAAAAATGGGTATTTTGTTAATCAAAATAAACTATTTTTACCTTCACCTTCAATAAAATTACCATTTCCAGTTGCTTTATTTGGATCCAATCCATCCCAAGCTGACATTACTAAGAGGTTGAAACTTGAGGTAATTTATACAGAGTATTAGAAAAAATAATGGAAATAAAAATTATTATAGTTAAAAACTATTTAATTAATTTTATAAGTAAATGATCTATTAAAATTTTACGCTTATTTAGTGTTATTATAATAAAATATTATAGATATTTTTTTTTAATAAGATTATATTATTGCCTAGCCTTAAGTTTCTTTATTAAGGAAGGTACAATTTCAAATGCATCACCAACAACACCATAATCTGCAGCTTTGAAAAATGGTGCTTCAGGATCATTATTGATTACAACTTTTACTTTTGACGAATTTATACCTGCAAGATGCTGAATTGCTCCAGATATACCAATTGCTATATATAAGTTTGAAGCTACTGGTTTACCTGTTTGACCAACATGCTCACTATGAGGTCTCCAACCCATATCAGAAACAGGTTTAGAACATGCAGTAGCAGCACCCAGTGTTTCAGCAAGTGACTCAATCATTTCCCAATTTTCGGGACCTTTTAGACCTCTACCACCAGAAACTACAATTTCAGCATCTGCTATTGTAACTGTACCAGATTCTTTTTCAATATCTAATATTTTTTGGTTTGTGCTAATTCCCTTGATTTCCACGGTCTCATTTTCAGGATTGTTTGGCTTTTCAACTATCCCAAAGGAATTTGAAGTAATGCTAATGATTTTCAAGTCTGAGGTTAATTCAGTTAACGAAAAAGCTTTGTTTGTAAAGCAAGTTCTTTTAACAATAAATGGATTGCTGCTCTCTGGTAATTTGACAACATTTGAAACAAATGATGAGTCAGTTATACCAGATAAATGTGCACCAAGGTATTTTGAATTAGGTGAAGAGGATAGTATAATTATCTTTGAATTTTCACTTTTTACTATTTCAACTAAAGCATGTGCGTACTTTTTTGATGAAAAATCAACTAAATCAGAGCTATTAATATTAATAATTTTATCAGCTCCATAAGAATTTAAATTTTCAGTATTTGAACAGTTAATAACTACACCACATACTTTTTTTCCTATACTATCTGCAAGAGCCCTACCATAACATAGTGCCTCATAAGATGATTTTTTAAATTTACTGTTTTCAGATTCTATATAAACCAGTACGGACATTTGTTAAATTACTTTTGCTTCGTTTTCTAATAGGTCAATTAACTTGTCAAGTTCGTCTGCTTTAACAAGCTTTACTTCGCTTTTAGCCTCGGGTTTACTAAATTTTTTATCACGAGTTTTGGGATTGATACCTTGAGCTGGAACTACATCCAAGGGTTTTTGTCTAGCCATCATTATCCCCCTCATATTAGGAATAATAAGATCACTTTCTTCAACTAACCCTTTTTGAGAACCAACAACAAGAGGTAGTTCACATTCACTTATCTCAGTCCCTCCAGACATTTCTCGAGAGAAGGTTGCTTTTGATTCTTTAATCTCTAATTTCACACAATTTGTTATAAAGTTAAAGTCAAGAAGTCCTGCTAAAAGTCCAGGGACTAAACCACCATTATAATCAATTGATTCTCTTCCACAAATAATTAAATCATATTTTGTTTCCTTACAATGCGCTTCAATTTCTTTAGCTACAGAATATGCATCATGTGCTGGACAATCAATTCTAATTGCTTTGTCTGCTCCAATTGCAAGACATTTTCTTAGAGTTGCTTCTACTGAGGAATCACCAACAGTTAATGCTGTAACATTTGCTTGGTTTGATTCTTTCATCCAAACAGCCTTGGTTAATCCAAACTCATCATTTGGATTAATTATAAATTGAACACCATTAGTATCAAAATTTGAATCATTTTCAATAAAATTGATTTTTGATGTAGTGTCAGGCACATTGCTAATACAAACCAGAATATTCATTTTATTATGTTTAATACTTTACATACTTCCTAAGACCTTCAGTAAACTCACCGTTGGATATTTTAGAAAGTTTTATGATTCCATCGTTATTGTTTATGTTAGATGATATTTTTCTTTTGTGAAGATTCTCATAGACATCTATACTCACTTTTTTTCTACTATCAAGGTTTTCAAATAATTTGATCAGTTTAGTCTTTTTAATCCAATCTTTTTCAATGTTACCTTCAAATATTTTAGCTTTAGATCCACTACCATAACTAATAAAACCTATTTTCTTATTTTCAAGTTTTTTATCTTTATCTAAAGATTCAACTAAAGAGCTAATTAATGACATAAAAATGGATGCAGTATACATGTTACCAATTTCTGATGAGGCTTTCTCACCTGGGGAAATTTTTTCTCTAATGAAAGAATTGTAAATATCTGATTTTGAAACTTTTTTTATCCAATCTTTGTCTTCAGTTGAATCTGGCTTACCAATTTCTGAGTATATTTTGTCAAGTTGATTATTTCCTTTCATCCAGTCTATCCATTTTTCAACAATCATTCTCCTACCATGATACGCATAAGGAAGGTGGAAAATTATATTTTCCCAATCACTTAAAATATCTCTTTGATTTTGTTCATTAAAGTTCTCAATAGCCTCATATACTCTTTCTTTATAACTTTCATTTGAAAATTGTCCTTCAAATATTGGTTCCTCTTTGTAGACCTCAACAAGATCATTTGAGTCAGACCAAAATTTTGAGTCAGATATATTTATGAGATCTTCAGCTTCATTTACAGAGACTTCTTTTCCAAAAAGTTTTGCAGCTTCAATTAGAAGATTAGATTTCTTAAAAATTCTTCTTGGTTTGAAAAAATCTCCAATCCCCTTTGTAGACACTCCCCATGCTCCATCAAAAGATATAATTGATGGGTCTTCACAAATCAACATTGAAACAGATCCTGCACCTTGTGTGTATTCACCAGATGAATTTAGCTCATATTTAGCAATATCAGATGCAATTACAATTGCTTGTCTATTTTTACCATTTCTTACCCAATCACAACAATTTTGTAGCGCATCAACAGCACCTGCACAAGCAAAAGTAAGATCGACAATATCACAATTCTTAAAACATCTTTCACCATATTCACTAGCAAAAACATCTTCAATAATTTCAACTACATATGAAGATGTAGGTTTAGAAGCATCAACACCACTTTCTGTACCTAGGTAAACCCTTCCAATTTTTCTAGGATCAATATTATTCTCCTTTATAAGTCTGTATAATGAGTTTGCTGCAATTGAGGCAGAGTCTTCGTCATAGTCAGGGGTAGCCATTTTTTTAAGACCTAATCCCTTAACTAGCTTTTCTGAAGGAATCTCACGAGCCAAAGCCAGTTCCTCAATATCTAAATAGAGAGATGGGACATAATATGAGAGTGAATCAATACCGACTTTTTTCATTACGATTGCTTAGATTCAAATATAGTTACATAAAAGTTTATCCAAAAAAAAAGAGCAACCAAAGTTGCTCTTTTTATGATAATATTATGAATAATTAGAAGTTGAAAGTAAGTTTTCCTAATACTCTTCTTCTAATTGTAGGTAGGTTAGGATATGTTTGATATGGTTTATCTGTAAGGTTAGTTGCAGATACATCAAATCTTAAATTAGGACTAAATTTATACCCTACACTTGCATCAATTAGGTTTTTAGCTTCAACCATACCATTCCAGAAACCTTGAACTGATCTAAATTTATCATCATGTTGGAATGATACTGAGAAGTTCCATCCAGTTAGTGGTGTATAATCAACACCCATTCTGTATTTCCACTTAGGAACATTTAGATATGATGTACTAGGTAAGTCATCATCATTATCTTCTCCTGGAATCCACTCATTTTGACTTAACCAAGAAGCATTTGCCCAAAGTCTTACATCACCATTGGCAAAGTAATCCATACTAAAGTCACCTCCAAAGTGAGATCTTACAGCATCTTCATAATTAGTATATCCAGTTGTGATATGAGTTATACCGTCTCCCTGAGGAACTCTATCAGACTCAACAGCACCTATTGCACCAAATAGAGGCCCCAATTGATCTACAAATCCGGCACCACCAGCCTGGAAAGCACCATTAATTCCACCAAGAGTTTGTGCAACACCACCTGCAATTGCAGTTTCAAGCGCAGGTACACCTTGTGCAGCAAGAGCACCCGATGCAACAACACTAAATGGAAGTCCAAATTGTGCAGCAACAGCTTGATAAGTTTGAGTTGTAACAGCAGTTAAAGCACCAGTAACATACGCGGTAGCATCAGCAGCAACTGCAGCTCCAAGATCTTCTGGTATATTTGAGCCAACTAGTGCATATGTATCTCCAATTGCGTTAAAGTTTGTGAAACCTCTGTTTACATATGAATATAGGTCAGCACTAATTC
The DNA here is from genome assembly GCA_902622595.1 of uncultured Bacteroidota bacterium. Classification (GTDB taxonomy): domain Bacteria; phylum Bacteroidota; class Bacteroidia; order Flavobacteriales; family Flavobacteriaceae; genus Marisimplicoccus. The sequence goes on along the minus strand of CACNQM010000002.1, from coordinate 183,431 downwards.
TTAGTTTTTCACCTATTACAGTTGAAACACCTAATTCAACATTTTCTACAGAGCTAAATCTTCCCCTTCCTGCACCTCTATTACCGGTAGTTTGAGAAGGCTCAAAGAAATCATAAGGACTTAAAATTCCTGAACCACCAGCAGGACCAGCATAACTAGCAAAGAAAGGTGTTAGTAAAGGTTGTAACGAAGGAGCTTGTGCATATAAACCAGCAAGCGATGCAGACGCAACATTTCCATACGGTATAGCCAAAGGTAATCCACCACCTGCAGCTGAAACAGGGATATCAACAGGAAGACCTGCCAAATCAATTACTTGAGTTGATGGGTCACCAAAGCTTTGCGGAGTACTTTGACCACTTAACCATGCACCTAAAACTCCTGGTACTGCAGTAGTAATTGGGAAGTCAATGTACATTGCAAGTGCAGTAGGTCCAGATAAAGCTTTGTTGTAAGCTAACCTCCATGTTGTTTTATCTGATTTTTTCCAAACAAGTGCAGCTCTAGGAGCAAATTCTCCTGCGCTAATAAAACTTGCTTGATCATATCTACCTGCTACTACTAAATCTACTTTTTCTGACATAGCAAGTGTACCTTGACCGTAAAAACCATTAGTTATATAATCGTCAGTGTCTTCGTTTCTTCCCCATAAAGTGTATTCTGAGTCAGAATCTGTGTTTCTGTAATCATACCCTACAGTCCATTCTGAATCAAAGAGCCATGGCAAATCAAAGTTATACTGAATTTGTGCTTCAATACTTGTTCTCTTTGCAACCTGACGTAAACCAGTACCATATAAGAATGTTGGGTTATCTGATTTACCACCATCATTATGGTCTATAAATGCTTGAGCGTACCAATTACCTTTCGTTGCTTGAACTTGACCCCAGTAAGTACTACCATCAGCATATGCAATACCTAAATCTTGAAAAAATAGACCACCACCATTACTCAATCCAGCACTAACTTGATAGTTAGTGTCATCACTTGGCCTCCATTCTAGACTTGTATCAAATGCAACATTGCTATAATCATCAATTAAGGCGTTTCCTCCGCTAAAATCATAAAGCACATCACCATTTTGTGAAGCTACAGGATCAACCATCATGTCCTTAATAACAGGCTGTCTAATTATACTGTTAATTCCACCAACTTTAGCAGCCAACGTTGCTTCATCTTCATCATAAGTGAAATCATCACCAGAATTATATCTAGCATTAATTTTCCAACCAAAAGTTTTACTATCGTTAGCTCTTGCAATTCTAAACTCAGAACCAAAAGTATTTAACTCTCCACCCCAAAAAGATGCAGAATTTCCTGTAAAGTCGATAGGACTTTTACTTCTAAAGTGAACAACACCTGAAGTAACACCTGGTCCATAAAGAACACCTGCAGCACCTCTTACAACCTCAACAGTTGCTAGATCCAGATTTGATAAGCCCTGCTGGAAACTAAAGAAAGTTCCTGCAGCTGGAGTTATTAATCCTCTGTTATCTCTCATTACATAAGAAGATGTACCAAAAACTCCAGATCCAGCTCTCATCTCTATGTTAAGAGAGTTAGCGGTTTGTTGTTGAATTTGAACACCTGGAACAGAAACAAGTATTCTTGTTGGTTCTGTTACCTGAGCTGAATTTTCAATTTCTCTTGTAGATATTACACTTACCGAGGCAGGAGCTTCAGTAACCTTTTGAGCTCTCCTAGAAGCAGAAATAATTACCTCTTCAAGGTTTTGACCTGCTGAAAGGGAGATATTAATATTTTGACCTGAAGATGTTACATTAACACGTTGAGCGCTATATCCAACATAGCTTATCACAAGTGTTAAAGGGGCATCTTGACTTGTATTAATGACAAAATTTCCATCGAAATCTGTAACAGTTCCGACGTTTGTACCGTCAATGATAACGTTTACTCCTGGAATTGGCTCCATGTTATCAGCGTCCATTACAGAACCTGAAACTTGAGTTTGAGAATAAACACTACCAAATAGAATTACAGCCATAAAGGCTAAATAATATTTATTTAAAATATTTTTCATATTAGTTAGGTTTTGTTATGTCAAAGTTAACTCTTTTCGATAACTAGTTTATAATTTAAGCAAGTAATGCACAGGATGGGCTGTAAACAAAGCTATATCCACACTTTACTTGATCTGATTAAGGTCCAAGTTAACATAATTTTTTTCATGTACCAAAAGAAATTATGTTGCTAATGCCTTACATGAATTTTAAGAAAGAATCAAAAGCTGTCCTCAAAAATTAATTTTTGGTCTGATTCATGCCAACTTAAGTAGTTTTTATTATACTTTTCATCAACCGCTCCTCGCTTCAATTTTTGAGTTGGTCCAACAATTCCATTTTCTTGCGTCCACTCATCTTTAACAATTACTAGGGTTGATATTTTTTTATAGTTTACAAGGTTACTATTAATACTTTCAAGTGTATCAAGGAACATTTTTGAAAGATTATCCCTAGATGTGCTATTACCAATCTCTGATAATTGAATTAGACACATTGGTTGAGCAATTCCAAGACCTACTACACATACTTCTTCAATTTCATTCATATTAACAAAGAACTGCTCTAAAGTAAGTGGTTCAATATATTCTCCTTTTGATGTCTTGAAGCTATCAGCAACTCTTCCGCTTATGTGAAGATAACCGTCATCATCCAAGAACCCTTTATCTCCTGTATGGAGCCAACCACCTCTTAACGTTTCATTTGATAGTTCTTCATTTTTATAATAACCAATCATAACAAAAGGTCCACGCATTAAAATTTCACCTGTTCCCTCATCGATTTTAAGCTCAACACCCTTTTGTGGTTTTCCAACAGTATTTAATTTGTTAAAGTCTTTTCCATCTACAGAACTACATATTGCACAATTCTCAGTCATACCATATCCATTGGTTATATATACTCCAATTTTTCTAAACCACTCAATCAATTCAACTGGCATTGGTGCTGACCCTGAAACTGTTACTCTGACTCTGCTAAAACCAAGTCCTTTTCTAATTAATTTTTTAAGAATAGTTGAAAACAACGGAATTTTAAGTAAAGTGTCTAACTTTTTCTGAGGAAATTTAGACAAAATACCCATTTGAAGTTTTGTCCAAACCCTTGGAGCAGCAGCAAATACATGTGGCTGTACTTCTTTTAAGTTTTGGCCAAAAGTTTCAATAGATTCTACAAATGAAATGGTACCTCCATACCTAAATGAACACCATTCTATGACAACCCTCTCAAAAATATGATTTAATGGTAAGTAGGAAATAAAATCATTATTTCCAGTATGTTTTATTCCTAGAGGATTGTTGGGATCATCCAGAACAACTTTTATACCGTCAATTGCCTGGTATGTTAACATAACTCCTTTAGGGTTACCTGTTGTTCCAGATGTAAAAATTATAGTCCATAGATCTGATAGTTTGGGTTGATGTGGATTTTCAATGGGCTCATTACTATTGATAAATTCATGCCACTCATATCCTTTAGTAACATTTGAACACCCTTCATATTTTGGGAATCTTATTATTGGCATTTCGTTTGGTAAATCGTCCTTTATATCATCCCAAGTTTCAATTTTCCCTATAAATAAAGCATCAACATCACCATAATCCATTATATAGGAAAGTTCCTTACCATTTAAAGATGGAAAAAAAGGAACAGAGACATATCCTGCCATTACAATTGCTAAATCTGAGATTATCCATTCTCTACAATTTTTAGAATAAATACCTATGTGAGCTCCCTCTCTAAGATTAAGTGATTTTAGTCCAGATGCTAATCTTCTAGCCATATCACCAACTTCACCCCACGTATACTCTTCCCATGTTTCACCTATTGGCTGCCTAAGATAAGGCTTGTCTTTAAACTCTTTCTCCCATTCGTAGAATTTTAGTTCAAATAATTCCTGATTTGCAATCATATCTTTTGGTTTTTATTTAAATATAAAAGATTATTCTCAGCTTTAAAAACTATGACATGCTTTGCAAGTTTTAATTTTTAGTTTCCCCCCCCCTTTTTATATAAGAATCATATTAATCAAATTAAATCAATTAGTATATTACATAAAAATGATAATCAAAACATAAAAATGAAATCAAAATATAAGAACTTATTTGATTTAACAGATAAGGTAGCAATTGTAACTGGGGCTAGTAAAGGTATAGGAGCCTCAATTGCAAAAGCATTTGCAGAATTTGGTGCAAAGGTTGTTGTAAGTAGTAGATCACAAGAAGGTATCGAGAGAGTTGTTAAAGAAATATCTGCAAATGGTTATAATGCTATTGCTTGCGAATGTCATGTTGGTGAAGATGATCAGTTAAAAAATCTAATTGAGACTACAATCAATAAATATGGAAAAATTGATATACTTGTTAATAATGCTGGAATAAATCCTGTGTTTGATCGTTTGGAAAATGCTAATGAAAAACTTTTTAATAAAATATTAGATATTAATACAAAATCCCCTTTCAAACTATCCAATCTTGTGTTTGATTATATGAAGGAAAATAAGTCTGGTTCTATTATAAATATATCATCAGTTGAGGCAAATAAGCCTGACAAAGGGTTGGGAGTTTACTCCATTAGTAAAGCTGCAATATCAATGCTTACTAAATCTCAAGCAAAGGAGTGGGGAAAATATGGGATAAGGTCAAATGCAATTTGCCCTGGGTTAATTAAAACAAAATTAAGTTCAGCTTTATGGCAAAACGAAGAAATGTTGGAAACATGGCTCGGTGATCTACCAATTCGAAGGGCTGGAGATCCTGACGAAATATCAGGAATAGCTCTTTATCTTGCTTCTGAAGCCTCAAGTTATACAACTGGTGAAACATTTAATATAGATGGTGGTTATATGATAAATTAACAGAACATTATGGAAAAACCTTATTCAACAGAAATAGAAAATTTAGAAGATTTAGATAAATACCTTGGAAAAGAAATTGGAATATCTGAGTGGTTTGATATGTCACAAGATAAAGTGAATAAATTTGCAGAATTAACTGAAGATAAACAGTGGATTCATATTGATCAAGAAAAAGCTGCAAAATATTCTCCTTATAAAAAAACCATAGCTCATGGGTTTCATATACTTTCTTATGCATCACAGGTTGTGTTTCAAACATTAAAGTTAAATAACATTGCACTTGCTGTAAACTATGGTCTTGAAAAGGTTCGATTTCCTAATGCTACTCCAGCTGAGTCAAAATTTAGAGGTAAGGTGTCTTTAATAAATATTGAGCAAGTTACAGGAGGAGCAAAATATACTTTCAAAATTATATTTGAAGTTGATGGTGAGATTAAACCTGTTTGCGTAGCAGAGACAATTTCATTAATATATTCACTTCCTAGCTAAAAAATAAAATTTAAATAACTAAAAATGAACTTTACAGAAGTAAAAGAACAAATTAGAACATTTATAAACGATGAATTAATTTCACTAGAACCATGGATTGTTAATTCAGAGTGGAATGAAAAGCTTCCTAAGCTTAATGAATTAAGAGAGAAAGTAAAAAATATGGGCTTTTGGTTACCTCAAGTATCAAAAGAATATGGTGGTCTTGGCTTATCTCTTGAACAACATGGAGAGGTAAGTGAAATTCTTGGTGCAAGTCCATATGGTTTCTACGTTTTTAATTGTCAGGCACCTGATGCAGGAAATATGGAAGTTTTAATTGATACTGGTACAGAGGAACAAAAAGAACAGTATTTGTATCCTCTTTTAGAAGGAAAAATTAGAAGTTGTTTTGCGATGACGGAGCCTCAATATGCAGGATCAAATCCAACAAGAATGGGAACAACCGCAAAAAAAGAAAATAAAAACTATATCATTAACGGTCATAAATGGTTTACTTCAAGTTTTGATGGAGCTAACTTTGCTATAGTAATGGTAGTAACTGATCCTGATGGAGAGGATGTACATAAAAAAGCTAGTCAAGTAATTGTTCCACTAGAAACAGATGGAGTTGAATTTGTTAGAAATATCCCAATAATGGGACATCCTGGAGCAGGGTGGGAAAGTCATGCTGAAATAAAATTTAATAATGTTAAAGTACCTATTACAAATGTTTTAGGCTCTGAAGGAGAGGGGTTTGCTATTGCTCAAAAGAGATTGGGGCCAGGCAGGATTCACCATTGTATGAGATGGATAGGAATGTGTGAAAGAGCATTTAATCTAATGTGTGAAAGAGCAGTATCTAGAGAAATATCTGATGGTACAATGCTTTCGGATAAACAGACAATTCAAAATTGGATCGCAGAGTCAAGGGCTGAAATAAATGCTGCAAGGCTAATGGTTCAGGATGCTGCAAAAAAAATTGATGCTCAAGGAACATACAATTCCAGGGCTGAGATATCTATAATAAAATTTTATTGTGCTAATGTTCTTCAGAAAGTTGTTGATTATGCTATCCAGGTTCATGGTGCATTAGGAGTTACGGATGACTTGATTTTATCATCTTATTATAGACATGAAAGGGCTTCAAGAATATATGACGGTGCAGACGAGGTTCATAAAAGCAGATTGGCTAGGCTTATATTAAAATCTTATAAAAAATAAAGTTTATTACATAACTTATAATGTTTGAAAAATTTGTTGACAATCCAACACAAATAAGAAAAGAAGAAGTCCTAGATAATAACAGTCTGTGTAATTATTTATTCAATTTTTTGGACATTGACAAGAGCAACTTTGAGCTTCTTCAATTTCCATCTGGATTTTCAAATCTTACTTATTTAATAATCTCAAATAACAAAGAGTATATACTCAGAAAACCGCCCATTGGTGCAAAAATTAAGTCTGGACATGATATGAGTAGAGAATTCAATGTATTATCTGCTTTAGATAAAAATTATAAAAAATCACCTACTCCAATTCATTATTGTGATGATTTAAATATTATTGGTTCTGATTTCTATATAATGGAGAGGATAAGAGGTCTAGTGCTTAGAAGTAATAATTATCAAAAAATACTTTCTGATAAAACTAAATATAATTTTATAGCATCAGAATTTGTTGATACGCTTGTTGAACTTCATAAATTAAATATTGAGGAAATAGGTCTTGATAAATTTGGAAGACCTGAAGGATACTGTTCAAGACAAGTTCAAGGTTGGTCAAAAAGATATACAAATTCTAGAACCTCTGATATTCCTGAATTAAATTTTGTAATAAAATGGTTGAACAAAAATATTTCAGAATCAGAATATGTCTCCTTAATACATAATGATTTTAAATATGATAATTTAATACTTGACTCAAAAAATTTGTCTGTTAAATCTGTTCTAGACTGGGAGATGTGTACAACAGGAGATCCTTTCATGGATTTAGGAACTTCTCTTGCTTATTGGATCAACAAAGATGACCCTGATTATATGCAAGCAATAAACTTAAACATTACATCAAATGAAAATAATCCAAAGAGAGGAGAAATCTTAGAAATGTATTCTAATAGATTTGGTGTAAATATTGATAATATTGTTTTCTATTTTGTTTTTGGATTGTTTAAAATAGCAGTTATTGTCCAACAAATATATTTTAGATATAAAAAAGGCTTGACAAAGGATATAAGGTTTAAAAACTTAAATTTAGTTGTCCAATCATATGCTAGAATGGCTAAAATATCAATCGAAAATCAAAAAATTGAATTTTAATGCAAACTAATAGTGTAATTACAAGCCACTCAACTTATTACTTTATTCTCCTTTTTTATGGTAATTGATGAAGGGTGTAGTAGTATATCAGCCAGGCCTTTAGTTTTAGGTAATTCATATGCGTAAAAATATTCCAAAGTATCTAACTTACTTTTAAAGAAACTAGAGTCATCAGAACTATTACTCATTATTAAAGCTTTTTTGCTAGTAATACCAATTTCTAACCATGACCACCCAATAAGAACAAGGCTAAAAAATTCCATAAATATTGATGCATCTGCTAGAAATCTTTCATAATCACCTTTAGCAGCAAAGGGTATAAGGTGAAATAAAATTTTTTGAGTTTGATCAAGTTGAAGATTTAATGCCTCTGCCCACTTGTTAAGATCGTCGTCCTTAATTGCCTGATCAATTGTTGTTTTTATTTCATTAAATAAAAGCTTGGCACCTTCACCATTGTTTAACATCATTTTCCTTCCGAGTAGATCCTGAGATTGTATTCCAGTAGTTCCCTCATATATTGACGATATTCTTATATCACGATAATATTGTTGTAAAATAAAGTCTGAGCAAAAACCATAACCTCCAAGAACTTGAAGCCCATTATTAATTGAATAAATGCCAGCCTCTGATGGATAAGTTTTGACTACAGGAATTATCATTTCGAGTAAAGTCTCGTATTTATGCTTTTCTTTTTTGTCAGTGCTATTGTGCTGAAGATCAAAATATTTTGCAGCTTTGAAGATAATATTCATTGAACCTTCAACCATTGACTTTTGAAGAAGGAGCATTCGCCTCACATCAGGGTGTTCAATTATTAGACTTTGTTTGTTTTTTAAATTCTTTGTCCCATCAGATGAAAGTTTACGACCTTGAGGACGTTCATTAGCATATTCTAAAGATGCGTAATAAGCAGCACATGCAATTGCTGATGCACCACGACCGACTGCAATTCGAGCGCCGTTCATCATAAGAAACATATAATTAAGACCTTGGTTTTCTTCACCAACCAGATAACCATGACAATCACCTTTATCTCCAAAACTCAGATGACTAGTGCAATAACCTTTTTGACCCATTTTTTCAAAATCAGCAACTGTAGTGACATCATTAGTTTCTAACTCACCATTATCATTTAATCTATTTTTTGGGACTACAAATAATGATATTCCTTTTGTCCCAGCAGGAGCTCCTTCTACTCTTGCTAGTAAAAGATGAACTATATTCCCTGCATACTGATGATCCCCTCCTGATATAAATATTTTTTGTCCACTAATTTTGTATGTATTATTTGCATCTGGTGTAGCTTTTGTAACAATATCAGATAAAGAGCTTCCAGCTTGAGGTTCGGTTAGACACATAGTTCCACCCCATTCTCCAGTAAGCATCTTAGGTGTATATTTTTCTTTTAGTTCTTTATTTGCAAATTCTATAATTAATTCTGCAGCACCAGAGGTTAGTCCAGAATAACCTGGTAAATGATTATTAGCAGCATCTAAAATATAATTTGCAGCAGTATGAACAAGTAAAGGTAACTGAAGACCTCCGTCTTCATAATTAAATGGTGCTGAAATTAAACCCATAGCACCTCCTTCTTTCATCATTTTTTCAACTTGTTTATGAACATAAATTGAACCATCTTTATAATAAGCAGGTTTCTCATCCATTTCTTTGAAATAAGGAAATAATTCTCTATCAGCAAATTTTTTAACAGAATCAATATAAAGATCTATGGACTCATTATTATAATCAATAAATCTCTCTTTATTTAATATTTTTTCTAATTCTTGCACACTATTCATGAAGAATTTAACTGTCTTGATATCAATATATTTAGATGCCATAATTATGTAAACTTTGAGCAAATATATTCCATTTAATTATAAAATTCTTTCCCATTTTAATGATTATAATTTTATCTTAATAAATTATAAAAATTGTAGGCCTATTAACTTTTAAATTTTAATCCAAGAACATATATTTGCACTTTAATTTCTTATACATATAAAATGTCAAAAAATACAGGTAAAGTATCAAAAGTAATTGGAGCAGTTGTTGATGTAGAATTTACATTAAAGGATAGTTCATTGCCAGAGATATATGATTCTTTAGAAATACAAAAAGATGATGGCTCAGTATTAGTTCTCGAAGTTCAATCTCATATTGGAGAAAATGCTGTTAGAACAATATCAATGGACTCAACGGATGGTGTAAGTAGAGGAACTGAAGTTGTATCTACTGGTAATCCAATTCAGATGCCAATTGGAAAAAATGTATATGGAAGATTATTCAATGTTGTAGGAGACCCAATTGATGGGCTTGAGGTATTACCAAAAACAAAGAGTGATGGTATGTCAATTCACAGAGAGGCACCAGCATTTGATCAATTGTCGACTTCAACTGAAGTTTTATTTACAGGTATAAAGGTGATTGATCTTATTGAGCCTTATGCCAAAGGTGGAAAGATTGGTTTATTTGGAGGAGCTGGTGTAGGTAAAACAGTACTAATTCAGGAATTAATTAATAATATCGCAAAGGGTCACGGTGGACTATCAGTTTTTGCAGGAGTAGGTGAAAGAACCAGGGAGGGTAATGATCTTTTAAGAGAGATGATCGAATCAGGTATTATAAACTATGGAGCAGAATTTAAAAAGTCAATGGAAGCTGGTGAGTGGGATTTAAGCAAAGTTGATAAAAAAGCATTATTAGAATCTAAGGCTACTTTTGTATTTGGTCAAATGAATGAGCCACCAGGTGCAAGAGCTAGAGTAGCTTTATCTGGGTTAACAGTAGCGGAATACTTTAGAGATGGAGGGGGTGATGGTCAAGGAAAAGATGTGTTATTCTTCGTTGATAATATTTTTAGATTTACTCAGGCTGGTTCTGAAGTATCTGCATTACTTGGAAGGATGCCTTCTGCTGTTGGATACCAACCTACTTTGGCAACAGAGATGGGGGCTATGCAAGAAAGAATTACATCAACAAAAAACGGATCTATAACTTCCGTTCAAGCTGTATACGTTCCAGCAGATGACTTAACTGATCCAGCACCTGCAACTACTTTTGCCCACCTTGATGCTACAACCGTATTATCAAGAAAAATTGCTGAGCTTGGAATATATCCTGCTGTTGATCCACTTGATTCTACATCGAGAATATTGACTCCCGAAATTTTAGGAGATGACCATTATAATTGTGCTCAGAGAGTTAAAGAGTTACTTCAGAGATATAAAGAGCTTCAAGATATTATTGCAATTTTAGGTATGGAGGAGCTTTCAGAGGAAGACAAGTTAGCAGTTGCTAGAGCAAGAAGAGTTCAGAGGTTTCTATCTCAACCATTCCATGTTGCTGAGCAATTTACAGGAATTCCAGGAGCTCTTGTTGATATTAAGGACACTATAAAAGGATTTAATATGATAATGGACGGTGAGCTTGATCATATTCCTGAAGCTGCATTTAATTTAAAGGGTACAATTGAAGAAGCTATAGAGGCTGGAGAGAAAATGTTGGCTGAAACAAAATAATTATGTATCTAGAAATAATCTCACCAGAAAAAACATTATTTAAAGGAGAAGTTGAGTCTGTTCTTTTCCCAGGGACATATGGTGACTTCCAGGTTCTCAATAATCATGCTCCAATTGTATCTACTCTCACAAAAGGAAAGGTTAAAATTTTAGGCAACATTTCTGTTGATAAAGATGTCAAAGATAAGTTTGAATATAATGAGAAGGAGACAACACTTGATATTGAGTCTGGTACTGTAGAAATGAACAACAATCAAGTTACTTTATTAGTTGATTAAGGCATTTAATTATTAAATCCATTTCCCAGCCTTTCTGAGTAAGGCGTCTAATTATCTTATTTTTAAATTTATATTGAGTATCATCAATATTTTGCATTTGCTTTTCACAAATTTTAAATAATTTCTTTTCATAGTCTTCCTCAGTAATTTGTTTTAATGCATTGTTAATATTCCACTCGGAAATATTTTTTGAGTTTAACTCCATTTTAATTTTAATACGCCCCCAGTTGTTATTGTTGTATTTACCTCTAACAAATGCTTCAGAATATCTTGTCTCTGACAAATAGTTCTCATCAATTAAATAACATATATATTCATCTAATTGATCACCAAATATCCCGAGTTTATTCAGTTTATTCTTAACATCATAGTGACATCTTTCTTGATATGCACAATAATGTTCTATTTTATTTTTTATTGAAGACTCCATGTTATAATATAAAAAAAACCGTTTAGAAATTCTAAACGGTTTTTAGTAATTTTTATTTCAAAATTTTAGATCTATTATTTGTTAAATTATATTGAAGATACAAGTAGGAGTCTCTTGGAATAACTTTAATTATTCTCTTGTATTGAAAGCTCCACTTATTTTTTAATGAAAATAGACCCTTATTTATATACGCTGCTACAAATGGATGAGCATGTATGTATATTGCTCCACTTTTATAACGCGCATTCTTAACTATCCTGTTAAGTTCTGTGTTAATTTTATCAACAAGTAAAATAGGTGCTTCCACTTCTAATTCTTTATTCGGATTAGCTTCTTTTGTTTTAATATTCATTTCAGGCCTTACCCTTTGCCTTGTGATTTGAATCAATCCAAATTTACTTGGTGGAAGAATCTTATGTTTTGTTCTGTCTTTTGCCATTTCTGCACAAAAGTGATCAAATAACTTTTTTCTGTTTTCTCTTTTAGTTAAATCTATAAAGTCTACAACTATAATTCCTCCCATATCCCTCAATCTTAATTGTCTAGCAATTTCAGCAGATGCAATTAAATTAACTTCCATGGCAGTCTCTTCTTGTGTTTTTGATTTATTAGATCTGTTTCCACTATTTACATCAATAACGTGAAGAGCTTCTGTGTGTTCTATAATTAGATATGCTCCTTTTTGCATAGAGACTGTTCTTCCAAATGAAGATTTTATCTGCCTCTCAATTCCATATTTTTCAAAAATTGGAGTTACCCCATTATATAGTTTAACAATTGATGATTTTCCTGGAGCGATTAGCTTAATGTATTCTTTAATTTCGCTATGTAAACTGGGATCATCAAGATAAATGTTGGAGAATGAATCATCAAATACATCTCTTAGCTTTGATGTCGTTCTATTTATCTCTCCTAAGATTTTTGTCGGATATGAATTAGACTTACTGAAATTTATACATAGTCTTTTCCATCTCAAAATTAAATCTTTTAGATCTCCTTCTAGCTCGCTTTCGGATTTATTTTTTGCAACTGTTCGAATTATTACTCCAAAACCTTTTGGTTTAATATTCTTAACTAAGGTCTTTAGCCTTTTCTTTTCATCCTGACTTTTAATTTTTTGTGAAATTGAGATTCTCTCGGAAAAGGGAATCAAAACCATATATCTACCTGCTAATGAAATTTCAGAGCTCAATCTTGGCCCTTTAGTAGATATAGGTTCTTTTATTATTTGTACTAAAGTTGTTTGTTGATTTTTTAAACAATCTTTAATTTGACCATTTTTTGGTATATCCTTTTGAAAATCAAATTTACTGAATGAAAAAGATTTTATTTTTTTCGATTCAATTTGATCTACAAATTTGGATAATGACAATAGTTTTGGTCCTAGGTCATGATAGTGAAGAAATCCATCCTTTTCATGTCCTACATTTACAAATGCAGCATTCAATCCAGGTATGGTTTTCCTTATTTTTGCAACAAAAATATCACCTACAGAAAATTTGTTTTTACCTACTTCTTTATCTAGCTCAATAAGTCTTCCTTCATTAAGCATTGCAAAATCAACAGCATTTGAATTTGACCTTATAATCAATTCTTTTTTCACTGTTATAAGTATTATTTCTACTCTATGGTAGAAAGGTTAAACATTTTTCGATAATTATATAACTTTCGTTATAATTTATTTCAAAGAACTTGGGATGTTTAAAGTGTATTCCCTAACACTATTTCTTTTTGTGACGGTTAGCTCTCGCCCTTTTTTTTCTCTTGTGAGTAGCAACCTTATGTCTTTTTCTTTTTTTACCGCTAGGCATATATATCTAATTTAAAATTAGCTAACTGGAACATTCTGTTTCACAGATTTGACAAAAGTTTTAGAAGGTTTAAAAGCGGGTATATTATGAGCTGGAATAATTACAGCAGTATTTTGTGAAATATTTCTGCCTGTTTTTTCTGCTCTAGTTTTGATTATAAAACTTCCAAAACCTCTTAGATAAACATTATTATTATTTTGGAGAGAACTTTTAATTTCATCCATAAATTTTTCAGCGATCATTTGAACATCAGTTTTGTCCATCCCTGTTTGATCCGATATATTTTTTACAATATCTGCCTTTGTCATTTTTTCTGTTATATTGGTTATACAATTAGCTTTTAAGGCTAGCAAATATATAAATTTATATTTTAAATTAGTGATTAAGTAATATATAATTAGCTACATTTTAAACTGCCAGATGTCTTTGGAAAATCAATTACTTAAATGGTATTTAATTAATAAAAGAGATTTGCCTTGGAGAAAGAATAAAGATCCATACAGTGTTTGGATTTCAGAAATAATTCTTCAACAAACAAGAGTTTCAAAAGGAATCCAGTACTATAAAAAATTTATGGAGAGGTTTCCAAATATTGAAAAACTTTCAACGTCCAAGGAGAGCCATGTACTTAAGGTTTGGCAGGGTTTGGGTTATTACAACAGAGCTATAAATCTTCACAAAACTTCGAAAGAAATCATTAATAATTTTGATGGTAAATTTCCTTCTACGTACAGAGAATTAATTAAATTTAAGGGAATTGGTGATTATACCGCAAGCGCCATATCCTCTATTTGTTTTGATGAATTTAACCCTGTTGTTGATGGAAATGTCATGAGATTTCTAACTAGATATAATGGAATAAATGAGCCAATTGATTCAAAAAAAACTCAGAATAAAGTAAAAGAGATTGGAAAAAGATTAATCGTTAAGACAAATAGTCCTGGAGACTTTAATCAAGCTATGATGGAATTTGGTGCATTGATATGTACTCCTTTTCCTGATTGTGATTTATGCATTTTAAGTTCAAAATGTGTAGCACACAAAAAAAATATTGTAGAAAAGCTTCCTTTTAAATTAAAAAAGAAAAAGGTAAAGGAAAGGTTTCTTAACTACATAGTTTTAATTGACCCAAAAAATAAAACTCTTATTGAAAAACGTATTAAAAAGGATATTTGGTTTAAACTTAATCAGTTTCCATTAATCGAAACTAATTATAAAGTTGATAATATTAATAAAGTTTCTAGCTTCAATAAATTTATTGAATCACAAAAAATTTTAATTAAAACCAATACATTCTCAAAATACAATATTAAACATGTTTTATCACATCAAGTCTTATATATATCATTTTATATCTTTAAAACAGAAAACGATATTCCCCTTGGTGTTGATTTATTTGGTTTAAGCAACTATAGCTTCCCTGTCCCCATAAATAATTTTATTAATAAGAAATTATTCTAGGTACTCTATTTTTGTATATTAGCTACATATAAGTATATATGAGCGGAACTCTTAATAAGGTTATGTTAATTGGACATTTAGGTGATGACGTAAAAATTAAGCACTTTGATAATGGAGGATGTATTGCAAGGTTTCCTTTGGCTACTAATGAAACATATACTAATAAGTCAACTAACGAAAAAGTAACAAATACAGATTGGCATAATGTTGTACTTAGAAATAAAGCAGCAGAAATCTGTGAAAAATATTTATCAAAAGGAGACAAGGTATATGTAGAGGGGAAACTTAGAACAAGAAAATGGCAAGGAGATGATGGAGCTGATAGATATACCACTGAGGTAAATGTTGATGAATTTACATTTCTGTCAACAAAAAAAGAGCCCTCTGTCAATGTTGAATCTAATCCACCAGCATCTACGAATAATCAGGCAAGTGATCAGACTGAAGATGATTTACCATTCTAGAATAATTTCTGAACCCACACTTTTAAATTAAATACTAGAACTAGGTGATAGTTAAATTTTCTTTAATCATAATTTTTTTAATCCTGTCAGCCCTTACATCTGGCTCTGAGGTCGCTTTTTTTTCACTAGATAAATCTAACATACGTAATGAAAAGGGTGATAAATTGATATCCAAAATACTTTCACTTTTAGAAAAGCCTAAAAGGTTACTTGCTACCATTTTAATATCAAATAACTTCATAAATATTGCTATAGTCATATTGTTTGCTTCAATTGACAATCCATATTTGAGCTCACTGAACCCTATACTTGAAACTATCATTGAAGTAGGTTTAATTGGTATGTTGATTCTATTTATTGGAGACATTTTACCAAAAATTTATGCTAATAGAAATCCTTTAGTTTTTTCCAAAATAATGGTGAATCCCATTTATTTTTTAGATAGATATATATTATTCCTTTTAAACACACCAATGAGTAAATCTATGAGTTATTTAGAATCAAATTTAGTCAAAGATTCTAGACAACTTTCTGTAGATAAACTTTCCAAAGCTTTTGAACTTACTGATTCAAAAGAAACTAGTAAAGAGGAGAAAAAAATTCTTAAGGGTATTGTGAACTTTGGGAATGTTGAAACAAGGCAAATAATGTGTCCAAGAGTTGATGTTTTTGCTCTTGAGGCAAATAGAAAATTTACAGAAATAGTTAAAAATTTGATTGACAAAGGATTTTCTAGAGTTCCTGTATATAATGATAATCTCGATAAGATTGAAGGAGTATTATATGTTAAAGATCTTCTGCCACATCTAGAGAAAGATGATTTTAACTGGAAAAGTTTACTAAGAAAGCCATTATTTATTCCAGAAAATAAAAAGCTTGACGATTTATTAACTGAATTTAAAACAAAAAAAATACACATTGGAATTGTAGTTGATGAATACGGAGGAACATCTGGAATTATTACGTTAGAAGATGTTATTGAGGAAATTTTTGGAGAAATTAGTGGTGAGTTTGATGAGGAAGATAATTTATTCTCCAAGCTAGATGATTTTACCTATATTTTTGACTCTAAAATTAATTTACAAGATTTTTACAGAGCTATAAACTTGAAAGATTCAGCTTCATTTGATGATATCTCAACAGAAATTGAAACTCTGGGTGGGTTTTTAATTGAAAAAGTAAAAAAAATTCCAAAGGTAGGACAGGTTATCAATCATGAATCTTTAAAGTTTGTCATTGAGATAGTTGATAAGAAACGAATTAAGCAAGTAAAATTAATTATGCCAAAAAACAAATAGTCTGTGAACTTAAATCTCAGAAAATGGGGAACTTTGATTATTCTATCTATAATATGGGGAAGTTCCTATATATTAATAAAAAAAGGCTTAACTGGTCTTACACCAGTTCAATTAGGATCAGTTAGAGTAATTATAACAACACTATTAATAGCTCCTATTGGCTTTAATAAAATCAAATATATACCAAAAAGAAAAATGAAGTGGGTTGCACTGTCTGCATTTGTAGGTTCATTTTTTCCTGCATATTTATTTGCATTCGCAGAAACCGAGATTTCAAGTTCTGTTACTGCAGTAATGGTTTCACTGACTCCACTTTTCACTCTATTAATTAGTGTGATAGTTTTTGGAGAGGAATTATTAAAAAAGCAAGTTATAGGAGTAATAATTGGGTTCCTTGGTATTGTGGTATTAATTAACAATGAACTATTATCGTCATCTTTCAATATATTATATGTTATGTTTATTGTTCTTGCTGCATTCTGTTATGCTGTAAATGCAAATGTTTTAAAATATAAACTTCCAAATATTCCAGCATTAGGTATTGTGTTTATGAGTTTCTTGTTTTTAATAGTTCCAGCTTTTGTTGTCCTACTATTCACTGATTTCCCATTTTCTAGTTT
This sequence comes from uncultured Bacteroidota bacterium, assembly GCA_902622595.1. Classification (GTDB taxonomy): domain Bacteria; phylum Bacteroidota; class Bacteroidia; order Flavobacteriales; family Flavobacteriaceae; genus Marisimplicoccus. Next base: position 165,884 of record CACNQM010000002.1, on the reverse strand, counting down.
TACATCAAATCCGCTAATAATGGAGTCTATTGTCTACATAGTAATACTTGCACTTTTTGGGACAGCGATTGCAAAAGTTCTTTATATAAAACTACTAGCTATTTCATCTCCTGTTTTTTCTGTATCCACTACATATTTAATGCCAGTTGTCGCTATTTTCTGGGGTTTATTAGATGGAGAGGATTTTAAATTGACACAGTTTATTGGGACAAGCATAATTTTAATAGGTGTTTATTTAGTGACAAAAAAAAAGGCACCTATAAAAGGTGCCTCTAATTAGAAATTTAAGTTTTAATTAAAGTCAGTATCAGATGTATTAACATCAAGTTTAATTTTGCTAAATTTTATAGTAATTCCTCCAGGTATTGGAAGAGCAGGAGTAACTTGATTGATTTCACTTGGGATTAAAACTCCATCAACTTCTTCATACTCATTTACAGTTGTTTCAACAACGATCTGATTTCCTTCAACCTCTGTTGTCTCAATTTCTTTTATTTTGAGGCCTGACTCTATTGAATAGTACTCGGTCTTACTATCGGTAACTTTAATTTCATATACCTTTTCATCGTTCACAACAGATGTACCTACTAGTTCAATTGTTGAAAAATCATAATTTAATTCAGAGAATAAAGCTGAATCAATAATAGCACTTTCAAGTTCCGAGTCAGTTAACGGAATTCTCTGACCATTAACCTCATTGTATCCTTGATACTTATTGAATACACTTTTTTGAACCATCATACCTCCTGCAGTAACAGTTGATAGAGATTGATTTTGGTTATTTTTTAGAGAATAGAATTCTAAAACAAAACTCTGTCCTTGCATATTCAAATTGGCATTTCCAGTTACTTCAATAGACTGAACCTCTTCTAATCTATCTCTTCCTCCAATTGAGTTTATATAATTAGCTACTATACTTTCTGCACTAACATCATCAGAAACAGAATAATTGGGTTTACTAGTTTCGTTACCAAACTTATCAAAGTATCTAATTGTAAGTTCTTTTCCGTTATACTCTAGACCTTCTAGAGCATCAATTATTTCACTTCCTTTACCGGTAACAAATACTCTTGTATTGTTTGTAAGAAAATATTTTTCTGAAGCATTCCTCACATCTTCTTTTGTTACAGAATTAATTTTCTCAAGAAAACTATTGTAATAATCTTCAGGTAAATCCTGAGTAATTATATTTCTTGCAAAACCTGCAATTGTCGAGGGATCTTCAAGCGACATAACAAAATTTCCTGTGTACTTTGCTTTAGCTGAGGACAATTCATCGTCAGATACTAATGTGTTTCTCATTTTATCTACCTCTCTAAGAAGTTCAACAGCAGCGCTATCAGCAACTTCATTTCTTACTTGTGCTTGAGCAATAAAATATCCTTTTGTCTTATAACTCTCAGATATTCCTGAATAAGATCCATATGTCCAACCTTTTTCTTCTCTCAGATTATTAAATAATCTTCCAGCACCACCACCACCAAGTATTCTATTGGCAACTAATGCTGAAAAGTAATCAGACTCTTTTTTATTAAAATCAATTGTATTAATTACTGATACAACTGCTTGTACACCATTAGGCATATCAACAAAAATTATTTCAGTATTTTCTGGATTGGTTGGTTTAGGGAAAGATTTTGATACAACTTCTTTTGATTCCCATGCACTAAAAAGTTTAGTTACCATTTCTTTAATTTTCTCAAAATTTACATCTCCCAATATTACCAAATATGCATTTTTAGGACTTGCATAATTATTGTAAAAATCAATTGCGTCTTTTAATTCGGATTTATCCAGAGTCTCTTGTGAAACAAACTCACCATTTGGGTGACTTGCCCCATATGTAATTAAATCCTGAACTCTACTCGCAGCAGTTGCAACATCTTTGTCTGCAGTTTTTAGACTCTCTTTAATTAAATTCTTCTGACTATCAAATTCGTCTTGTGTTAAAAGAGGATTTAAAACAGCATCTGCCATTAACTCTAATACTCTGGGGAAATATCTTGAAAGTGAGCTAGCAAAAGCACCAGATCCAGAAACACTCATTGAAGCGCCCATAAAATCAACTTCTTCTAAAAATTTTTCTTTTGAAATTGACTGAGTTCCATTTCCAATCATTTCTCCTAAAATTGAACTAACTCCAGCTACTTCTCCTTCAAAAATTAGTGGATTGTCAAATGATAATGAAGCTGAAGCTCTTGGTAATTTTGAGTTTTCTACAACCATTACTGTAAGACCATTATCTAATTTAAAAGTATTGGGTTTGCCAAAAAATATCTCCGGTGCAGGACCAGATTCAGGCATTACTGATCTATCTAATTGAGAGCTTACAGGATTGTAAAAAATTAATCCGATAATTATTAATGCCTTACTTAAAGCATTAGGTTTAATTAAATTTTTTAAAATACTTTTCATTATTCTATTATTGTTTTATTGTTATCATCCCCAGGCAAGTAATCTAATACTACCCTTTGATTTGGCATTAAATATTTTCTTGCAACCTCTCTTATTTCTTCTTTAGTTACACTCCGATAGATTTCAATTTCAGTATTTATAAGATTTGTATCTCCATAAAATGTGTGATAGTCAGATAGTGAATTTGCAATTCCCTCGATTGAAGCATTTCTACTAACAAATTGTGATTCGAGAATATTTTGCAACTTTTCATAATCTCTGTCTGAAATCAAATCTTTCTGAACTTTAGTAATCTCCTCATCTATCTCGGATAATAAATCATCGAGTGTAAAGTCACCAAGAGGCACTGCCAACATTAAATATGTACCATAGTCTTCTTGAGCAAGATTAATAGTTTGAACTCCTAGAGCCATTTTCTTTTCATCTATCATTTTTTTATAAAGTACAGAGCTTTTACCATCACTTAAATAAGTGGATAGTAAATTAAGAACTCTAGACTCTCTAGTAGTCATTTTAGGTGTTATGTATCCAATCAGTAGTGCAGGGACTTGAACATTTGGGTCATACCAAGTAGCCTCAATTGTTTCGGTTATTGGATCTTCTTTAGGTAATTCTTTTTTAAATAGCTCGGAACTAGGAATATCATTAAAATACTTTTTAATCAACATTTTTGCTTCTTCAACATCTATGTCACCTGCAACAACTAAAGTTGCATTATTTGGTTTGTGATATAACTGATTAAATTTTATAAAATCGTCAATATTTGCTGCTTCAAGATCTTTATCTAATCCAATAGTTAACCTTCCATATGGATGTTTTTTATAAAGATTACTTCTTACTGCATATAGAAGAGCACCATATGGGGCATTCCTAAGTCTAAAGTTTTTTTCTTCTTTTACAACACCTTCCTGTAATTCAATTCTGTCCTCTTGTCTTATTATTGGATGTAACATTCTTTCAGATTCCATCCATAGACTCAACTCTAATTTATTTGAGGGAAAAACTTCGTAATAATAAGTTTGGTCATCCGATGTATATGCATTATTTGATCCACCATTTGCTTCAACAATTCTAAACCATTGCCCTCCCTCAATGTTTTTTGTTCCTTCGAATAGTAGGTGCTCAAAAAAGTGAGCGAATCCTGTTCGACCCTCTTCCTCATCTTTAGATCCTACATGATATGAAACAGCAGTAGTTATTACTGGCGCTGTATTATCTTGATGAAGAATAACGTGTAATCCGTTATCCAGATCATATTCTACAAATTCAATTTGTTGTGAATTCACCGCTAAAAATGAAAAAGCAATGAATGTAATTGTTAAAATATTTCTCATTTTAATAAATTAATTTATGTTATAGGTTCGCAAAGATAATCAATCTTTGCTAACTTTGTTCTATTAGGCCACTATTTTTAAGGGTTTACAAATGTTTTTACAAATTTTATGGATATAGATGAATTAATTTCAATAGTTACTCTCAAAAAACTTGAGGACAATAAATTTGAGGGTCAAAATTATAAAACTGTCTGGGGTAGAATATTTGGTGGGCAAGTTTTAAGTCAGTCACTACATGCAGCATACCAGACTGTACCTGAAAATAGAATAGCTCATTCAATGCATGCATATTTTATTTTACCCGGTGATTTAAATGAACCAGTTATTTATGAAGTTGATAATATTAGAAACGGTGGAAGTTTTACAACACGAAGAGTTGTAGCATTTCAGAAGGGAAGGGCAATTTTTAATATGGCTGCTTCTTTTCAAAAAGATGAAGAAGGTTTTGATCACCAAATTCAAATGCCAAATGTCTTAAGTCCGGATTTACTATTGACAGATTTTGAGCAGGCTGAAAAGTTTAAAGAGGAACTCGCTGAAAGGTATCAAATATTTTTAGCTGCTCACCCAAAAGTGTTTGACTTTAAACCTGTGGGAACAAACATTTTTTTAAGAAAAGAAAATGCACTCCCTATTAATCATTGTTGGTTTAGGTTAAAAGATGAGATAGATATGCCGTTACAATTTCACCATCAATTATTAGCATTTGTTAGTGACTATCAACTCCTTGCAACTGCATCTCTTCCTCACAGAAATGAGATTGCAAAGACTAGAGCTTATTATGCTAGTCTTGATCATGCTTTATGGTTTCACAGGGACTTCTCTATTAATGATTGGCTTTTGTATGATATGGAAAGTCCAAGTGCCTCCAATTCCAGAGGGTTCGCAAGGGGAAGTATATTTAAAGAAGATGGTACTATGATTGCTTCGGTTGCTCAAGAGGGTTTAATGAGAAAATTAAAGAAATAATAATGCATAAGTATTTCTTGTTTTTTTTGATCATCATTGGCTCATGTCAAAAAGAAGAAAATAAACAAAATGATGATGTATTCATTGATGAACAAGAATTTAATCAATCCCAAATATCTAAACAATTAGATAGGAATAAAATTGATTCAATTTTGGTAACAACAAATATTTTTGAGATTTCATATAATGAAATTTTTGAACAACCAAACTGGGTTAAATACACTGTTAAAGATATTGTCAAAAATGCAGATAGAGATGGAATGAACTTTTATACCGTTGACTCTATCTATACATCAGATGACAATGATTATTATTCAAATAGATGGGACAGGGGTCATATGGCTCCAGCAGGATCATTCAACGATTCATATGAGAATTTATACTCAACATTTACTTATTTAAATGTTGCTTTGCAATATGATGATCTTAATAGGGGAGCATGGGTTGCCTTAGAAGAGCAAGTAAGAAAATGGGCAGACGAATATGGAGATATAGGGGTTGAAATATATTTAGAGTTTAATTCTAATCACATTATCCTTGATACTGGAGCACATGTACCATCAGCTTTTTACAAATATGTAAATTTTCCTGATGAATCAAAAAAATGCTATTATTTCCCAAATATTTCACCCAACAAATCTTGGAGTGAATATGAGATTGATTGCAATTGAAAAAAGTTAGTGTGTAAATCAAATAAATAATTATTCATAAATTGAACTTATGAAAGAAAGAAAAGAGTGGAGGCCCTTGCCTGATTCTATTACAGTAAAGGATAGTAAAATTGAAGGACTTGGTGTATTTGCTACCCAGAATATTCCTGCAAACACTGACCTTGGGATATCTCATATTTATGATGAAAGATTTCCAGATAATTATATAAGACTTCCATTAGGAGCATTTATTAATCATCATGAAATGCCAAACTGTAAAGCAGTAGTTGCTAACAAGCATGAATCAATAGGAAATATAAAGCATATAAGAATAATTTCTAACAAGAATATTTTAATGGGGGAAGAACTTACCTTAAACTATATAATCAACAAACTTGAAAATCCTCTTTGGGAATTTGAGTATGAAGTCTCACAATAGTTAATCTGTTTTTGTTCCAATTATTTCAAACATGTCAAAAGCATAACCTGCTACTTCATTCCCTTCTACATATAGCTCAAAAAAACCTGTAACACTATACTCAGGAACAAAGACCTCTATAAAGAGAATATCATCCTCAACTTCAACAGTCTGAAATTTAAAAAAACTAGATGCCTCGACAGAATCTCCAATAAGCTCAGCTTTGAGGATATCATTTTCAGCTGAAACTTTCATTGTTAGTGAACCATCCTCTCCTGAAGGAATACCCAAAATCTCAATGGCGTAATCTCCTAAAAATTTATTAAATGTATTATCTGAATCAACTTTAACATTTGTTGATGTTTCATCAGTGTTTTTTTCATTTATAGTTTGAGAAGTTTTAAATATACTACAAGATGAAAAAAACAATAAAAAAGCAAGAACTGAAATTTTAGTTTTCATGTTTATTATATTTCGATTAGAGATTGAAATGTAAGAAAATTAATCTTTATTTCACTTTTTTTAATACTATTCCTTCATTAATTTTTGCCTTAGAGTTGTAAGGAATCAATTTATCATCACTGAACTTCCAATAAGCAGTATCACCTAACCTAACCTCAGATTGATCAGATATCTCATCTAAAATTAAATGACCTTCTCCATCTATTAACCAACTAAACACTACTCTGCTTTCGGTTCTTTCACCAGTAATAACAATTATTGCAGCAGTTTGATCTTTCTTGAAATCAAACAATATTTTTGTCTTATCAAGAGCCTTTTCGATAGCTCCTGAAAAAGTTCTAGCAGCTAATTTTTCAAAACCAGTTAACTCATCTGAATTTTTGATTACATCTTTTATGTCAATTTTAAATTCCCACTTGCCAATTAAATTGTCTTCAATATTATACTGAGATTGAACATTATAAAAATGCAAAACTGAAAAAATAAAAAAAAATATTTTTAATATTCTAATCATCGTTAAGACTCATTTTTTTATTAAGTGAAAAAACTTCTTCAGCATTATAATCATTGCCACGAAGTAATTTTAACTGTTTACTCAGTAACTCTCGTTTCCTGGAAAGCTTGTCATTGAATTCGTTTCTATCAATGAAATTAGAGTTATGTGGAATTAAATTTATTACATCATCCATATAATTTAGTACAGCGGTAATCTGATTTGGAATCCAGGAAATTATTGGAGTACCACCAGTTGCTTTTGCATATTTTGTGTTAGCCATTATGTATTTTTGAACAAATTGCCAGTGACCATTTCGGAAATAATAAATTTCATCAAGAATTTGGATAAGTAGACAAAGCCCTTCCTCATTATTTGATTCTTTCAAATTATGAAATAGTCTATTATTTCCCATCTCATTTTTAATATCTTCCAAAAAATTTTGAATACATTTTGGTCTATAAGTTCTTAGATCTAATAGATATTTTGTAAGATCGTTAGATGGATAGTAATCAATGACACCGGTGAAGATGTCGGCAGTTGGTATTATATTATCTTGAGCACCTGTCTGTCCTCTATACTGAACAGGTTTATCAGAAACTCCCTCATATATTACGCCATCACCAAAAATTTCATCATTACCTTTAATCCCCATTATAAATACCCTAAAGTCATTATAATGTTTCCATCTGGATGCTTGCCACATTATCTGTCTTCTTTCATTAATTTTCCTCATAGCGTATAGACATTTTTTAAGAGAATTATTTATGCTTTTATCCTCATCTGACTCAAGAAAATCAAATATGCTACCAACTAAATCAGGAGAGTATTGATTAATATCAACATGAAGCATTATAAAACCTCTTTCGTCATCCATACCAGAAAACTTTGCAGCCATAGCAAGATTCTCCCATTCAAAGCCTTTAGAATCATCTATTTTTATATAATTACCCAGAGAATATGCATAGTGGTAATCTAAAAATGGATAGACGTCAAGTTTTTCGCTAACAATTACAAATGGTTCAGCAATTTGAGCAGGTAAAACTTTATGGGCTTTTCCATATTTTTTTGTTTGAAGATAATTAAAGTGAGATGGAGCTAAAAGATAAGCGCTTGTTAGAAAGGCGTATGCTCTAAATAAAGCTTGAATAATAAAAACATCTTTTTCTTTATTAACAAGATCCTTCAAGTTAGATAAGCTTTCAACACCCTGCTCAATGGCTCCTTTTTTTGAAAGCAATCCATCGCTTCCATCTTTTTTTTTAATTGGCATTTCATCAATGAGCTTTTGAAGATCTTGATATCTTTCGGGAAGTTTTAATAGTGGGCTTTTCTTTGGAAGGAATCCATTTATAGAGTTTACTTCAAAGAAATCATCAGTGTAATTTTCTAATCTCAAAGTATTAGGTTTTAACATAAATGTATGGAAAAATTAATCATTACAGATACCAATACTCCAAGTATTTACTCCTTCGGATTGAGCTACACATTTATTGGAATATGAAGTATTATCACAACCGCACACTGGCATGTATTCTTTAGTACATGCAATTAGTTTTTTCTCAGACTTACATGTTTGGTTTTCTGATTTTGAACATCCATTTAAGAATGTGAAAATCAATAAATAAAAACCTAGATGCTTAAACATTTTTATTAAATTGAATTAAAATTACTAATTAAATGGATAAAAGAAGATTTATAAAATCATTAGGCGCCTTATCATTTTCCCCTTTGATTTTTGCTAATGAATTAACTGATTTTAAGCCTATATCAAAAACACTTCAATTTATAAATAATGAAGATAAATTATGGAAAACTGTAAGATCTCATTATACTCTTAAGGAAGAATATATAAATCTTGAAAGTGGTTATTATAATATAATTCCAAATCCAATATTAGAACATTTTATAAATCATGTTAAGCACGTAAATATTGAGGGATCGTTTTACATGCGAAAAGATTTAAATAAAAATAAAGATAGAGTTACTAATGAGCTTGCAAATCTAGTTGGTTCTTCGCCAGATCAAATTGCTATTACTAGAAATGCAACCGAATCCTTAGATCTAGTTATTTCAGGTTTCCCATGGAAAAAAGGTGACGAGGCAATATATGCTAAACAAGATTACGGAACAATGAAAGAAATGTTTGAACAAATATCAAATAGATATGGGGTTGTTAACAAAGTAATTTCTGTACCTAATCATCCAAAAAATGATGAAGAAATAGTATCCCTTTATGAAAGTCAAATTACAAGTAAGACAAAGCTAATCATGGTCTGTCATATGATAAATATTACAGGTCAAATTCTCCCTATAAAAAAAATATGTGAGATGGCGCACAACTATGGGGTTGAGGTAATGGTTGATGGAGCTCATTGTGTTGGACATTTTGACTTTTCAATTGATGATTTTAATTGTGATTATTATGGATCAAGTTTGCACAAATGGTTAGCTACTCCACTTGGAGCAGGTTTACTTTATGTAAATAAAAATAAAACTCACAAAATTTGGCCTCTCCTGGCGAATGGGAATACTAATAAGTCAGATATAAAAAGATTAAATCACATAGGAACTCATCCTGTCCATACCGACCTTGCTATTTCAAATTCAATTGATTATTTAAAATGGATTGGAATGGAAAGAAAGGAAAAGAGAATGAGATTTCTTCAAAGATATTGGTCTGATAAATTAAGAAATGTCAAGAATGTAATTGTTAATACTCCCTTAGATATTAATAGAAGTTGTGGAATTGGGAATGTTGGGCTTACAAACATTAGCCCATCAAAAATGGAAGATTTACTATTCCAGAAGTACAAAATTTTTACTGTTGCTATAGATTACGCAAATGTAAAAGGCTGCAGAATTAGTCCAAATATTTTTACTACTACAAAAGAGCTCGACATTTTTGTTGAGGCAGTTAAAGAATTGTCATTAGTATAGAAATTTATTATTCTGCTAATTACTAAACTATTTTGATTAATTTTTAGATTAGCATATATTTAAATAACTATCCTACAAACTAATAAAATATGATATCTCTATTTGTAATGGAATTTGATTGGAACACAGCTTTAGTCAGGTTTTCTGTAAATACTGGCTTTATTACTTCAATGATTCTAATAATTTCAAAACTAATGGTTTTAAGGCGTTTTTCTTTTTCATTTTTGATGATTAGTTTGATAGTATTCTTTTTATGTTTTACTCTAAAGAATTTTGATCTTAACCTTGGAATGGCCTTAGGTTTGTTTGCAATATTTGGAATAATAAGGTACAGAACACAACCACTTCAAACAGAGGAAATGACCTATTTATTTATAACCATCGGAATGGCAGTAATCAATGCTTTATCAGGCGACTTCCTGTCTGTTAGTGAATTAATCATTATAAACATAACGGTTATATTATTTATAATATTTGGAGAATTTGTTCTAATGAAATTTTCATACAATAAAGTTCATCCATTAGCAGAAGATATAAATAGAAGAATAGTCTTGCAGATTGGGTACACAGATGGAGACTTTAAAAAGGTAATTGATGATGAAATTAAAAAGCAAGAAAAAAATCTAAATATTAATGTCAAAACATTTAAAATATTTAGAATTGACAAAAATTTAAATACTATTACTGTACATGTGTATTATTAAAGTATTAAACCAATTTTATATATTTTTTTTTATTATTCTACTAAGCAACTTTTGTTTTGCTCAATCTAGTGAATTAAAGGGGTGGTCCTCTGTTGAGTATGGTTTTGAGATAGATGAAAGTTTGAAAATAGATTTAAGCCAACATTTTAGATTAAAAGAAGACCTTAACGTGGTTGATACATACATTACTGAGTCAGAAATATCTTATGAACCAATAAATGATTTAAAATTATTAGGCCAATTAAGATACTATAGTAGAAATGATAATTTCGGAGGAATTCAAGGTTTTGAAAATATGTTGCGATATAGATTTGGAATTGACAAAAAATTCAATTCTAATAAATTAAATTTTGAACTAAGAGTTGCCTACCAAAATCGTTTTTCATTGGATAGAGAGAATAGATTTAAGAAAAGGATTCGTATTAGACCATTAATTGAATTAAAGATGATAGATTGGACTAATAATCCAAAAATTTATTTTGAATATTTTGATGAAATAAAAGGTAATGATCAAAAGGTATATAGATATGGCATTAGAAAGAAAATTAATACAAACAAATCTCAGAGTATAACATTACGTTATCTTTATCAAAAGTATGTAGAGAAGTATAGTTCAAATTCCTCTGCAAATATTATTTCTATTAAATATAGTTTTAATTAGCCTTATTAATTTTCAATGAAAAACCTCAGTTACACAAAACTTAAAGAAAAAGTTAAAAAGGCAAATAAAAAAGAGTATTATGCACTTTTAGCAGTACTTTGGTGGATACCTTTAGGATCGGTTTGGTGTGCACTAGCAATATGGTTAAGATCATCTAATCAAATCAAAAGCTTCTTAGGTTTTAAAAAAAAACTGAATGAATAGAAAATCATATCGTGAATTATTTGTTCTAGTCTTTTTGACATCTACTTTTTTAAATTCTTACTCACAAATAAGATCTCATGTTTTATATAAGAAAGATTCTAATCAAATAAATATTGATGGTGTTATAACTAACAAAGAAATTGAAAATTCCAAAGTTTTTGATATCAATAATGAAACCTCACCAGGATATAATATTCCATCTAAATATAAAACATTGGGTTATATGTTTTACACAAACAAATTTTTATATGTTGGTTTTAGGGCATACAGAGATCAGGTTAAAACATCTGTACTCCCCAGAGATGATGTCAAAATATATACATCAAGTCAGGATATGGTAAGTATTCATATTGATACCTTCGGAGATGCAAGAAATTGGGTAGGACTTGTTGCAAATGCTCTTGGGAGCCAACTAGATGGCTCCAGAATTGAACCAAGAGGAGTGCAGCAAGGGCCTGGCGCTGGAGGTTGGTCCCTCGAATCAAATTATGATTTTGAGACATCCGGAAGAGTAACTGATTTTGGATATGAAGTTGAATTTAAAATACCTTTCTCGTCAATATCCTTCCCAAATTCAAAAAATCAAAAATGGAAAATTAGACTTAATACACGATATATTGAAAAAAATAGACAAGGAGTTTATGTAGAATCAAATACATCCAGACTTGATAGAGATAATGCTTGCAAGCTATGTCAGCTTGACGATGAGATTATTATGAATGATATTGAAATCGAAAAATCATTTAATTTACTTCCATATTTATCATCTAATATAATTGGCTCAAGAGACAATTATAATGAAAAACTTGATTACACGAATCCAGAATTAAACTACGGTTTAGGTTTAAACATTGATATTACTAAAAACGTTTCATTTGAAGCAACCTTAAATCCAGATTTTTCTCAAGTAGAGGCTGATGTTACCCAAATAGATGTTAATTCTCCAACTGCATTAAATTATCCTGAACAAAGACCTTTTTTTAATAGAGGTATTAGATCGCTGGATTTTTCTCTTGATGTATTTTATTCAAGATCAATAAATAATCCAGTCTTTGCTTCGAAGCTAATTGCTCAACCAAGCAAATCAAAGATATTGATTTTAACTGCGATAGATGAGGACACACCAATTCTAGTTCCAACTAAATATAAATCATTTTCTGGTGTTGGTTCAAAAAGTTTTAATAATATTATTAGATATCAAAATGTAATAAATCAAAATGCAGAAATTGGACTTACCTCGTTGTATAAAAAATTTAATGAAGGAGGTTTTAATAATGTTATCGGAACTGATGGTCTTTTCACTTTTTCTAAGTTTTGGAAACTTGAGTATGAATTATTCTATAATTCAAGTAAAGAATCAATCGCTGAATGGATTGATACAGATGAAAAATTTTCAAATTATACTGTAAATCTAGATGGTGAGTCATTTAATGGTTCAGCACTATATACAACTCTAAGAAGAGATACCGAAAACTGGTCAACCAGGATTAGGTATTTTGACATTTCTCCTGAATTTAGATCAGACCTCGGTTTTATAGTTGAAAATAATTTAAAAAGAATTTCTTTTTTCCAAGGTTATACAAATTATTTAAATGAAGACTTAATAAAAAGACTTTCACTTTCATCTAGATATGAGCTTGAATATGATTATTCAAATAAATACACTGACAGTAAAATTGAAGGATATTTTACAATTGCTTCAGTTCTAGATTCCACACTTTTCTATAATTATGAGTATAATTTCTTAAATTCATATTTAGATAAAGAATTTAGAAACTATGATAATCACAGGTTTACATTAAATTTTAAACCGTTTAAATTTGTTGACTTTATCTCTGGTTTTTCATTTGGAAAAGATATTGCTTTCAGAGAAGAAATACCTGATTTAGGCCAAAGGCTGAATTATAATTTAACATTAGACTTTACATTAACAGATAATTTTTCAATAAAACCGTCAATCAACTATTCAAAATTAAGAAAGCTTCAATCAGATGAATATTTTTTTAATGGGTATATTAGTAGGTTAGATTTAAGATATCAATTTACTCCTTTTTTAGGCGTAAGGTTTATATCAGAGTACAACAATTTTTCTGAGGAATTATTTTTTCAACCATTAATTTCTTGGAGACCAAATGCAGATACAATTTTTTATCTGGGTGGTAACCAAAATATGGTAAATGAATTTTTGGATTATAATTCCCCTCATTACAGGGCAAATAATACTCAATTGTTTTTAAAATTTCAGTATTTAATTAAATCTTAATTTGGAATAAACTTTTTTAATTTAGTAGTATCTAAGTACTAATATGAAAAAACCACTAATATTATTTTTTATTGTTTTTGCTTTTGGAAATATTTTTTCTCAAGAAATTCAACTTAATCTAAATAAAATTGACAAATCTGAGTTTCTTTTAGATGGTATTGTTTCTGATGAAGAGATATTTGGTGCAGAGCCAATAAATCTTCAATATGAAGAACGTCCTGGATACAACTCTGCCCCATCTTTAAAAACAGTTGGTTATTTTTCTTATTCTGAAACATTTCTTTATGTTGGTGTAAAAGCTGATAGGATTAAAGTAATCTCACCTGTTACATCAAGGGATGATATGACCCTTTGGACTGGAGATTTTTCAGGTTTAGCTATTGATACCTATGGTGATGCACGTAGTCATATTAATATTGTATCTAATGCTGCTGGAAGTAAAATGGATGCCGTGAGAACACCGGGAATAGGTTTTGGGGGTGAGCCACAGGTTAACAGAAATGTCAATTATAATTTTGAATCATTGGGAAGAATTACCGATGAAGGGTATGAGTTGGAGTTTATTATACCTTTCTCAGAAATTCCTTTTCCTAATGGAAAAGACCAATCTTGGAAAATAAAAATTTTCAGTGTTTATAAAGACATTAATAATGAAGAAGAGGTTAGCGCAACGAGTAAAGTAGATTTAAACGCAAGTTGTCAACTATGTTTATTAGATCATGTAATCAATTTAAATGATATCAAAATTGAAAAAAAACTCAATTTTTTACCATATGTAAGTTCAAATATTTCAGGTACAAGAGATAAATATAATGATAGGGTTAATTATGAAAAACCTGAATTAAATTATGGTATCGGTTTTGATCTTGAACTAAATAAAAATCTTTCTATTGAAGGAACCATTAATCCCGATTTTTCTCAAGTTGAATCAGATGCAACAAAAATTGATATTAATTCTCCAACAGCAATTAACTACGAAGAGAAAAGACCTTTCTTCAACAAAGGTATTGATGCATTATCATACTCTCTAGAAGTGTTTTATTCAAGGTCAATTAATAATCCAACATTTGCTTCAAAGATTTTTAATCAAGGCAGGAAGTCGAGACTTTATGTTTTATCTGCCTTTGATGAGCAGACCCCATATCTTGTTCCAACACAGTTTGAATCTTACTCTGGAATTGGAGGTAAAAGCTTTGGAAATGTCTTAAGATATCAAAACTTTTTTAATTCGAAATCTCAAATTGGTCTATTGGCCTCTAATAGGTTTTATGATGGAGGAGCATATGGAAATTTATTTGGGTTAGATGGTCTATTTAATTTTTCAGATAACTGGAAATTTCAGTTTGAAATATTTCTTAACTCAAACAAAGAGCCAATAGCAGACTGGATAAATTCTGAAAAAAAATTCGGGGAATACTCGATTAAATTAGATGGTGAAAAATTTAATGGTAATGCAATCTTTGCATCAATAAGAAGGGATACAAGAAATTGGAGATCATTTATTCAGTATACTGAAATGTCTGACGGCTTTAGGTCAGATTTAGGCTTTATTACTACTAATAATTTAAAAAAATATACATTGTGGCATAGTTATTATGATTTTCCAGAGAAAGACTATTTAAAAAGTTATAGGATTAGTTTAAGGCATGATTTTGAGTATAGTTTTTTTAATGATATTTCAAGATCAAGTTTTCAATCTTATATACAGCTTTTAACTATTTTAAATACAGATATATTATGGAATTATGAATATAATTTTATAAAATCTCATTTTGAATTTCAATTTAAAGATTTTATTAATCATTGGATTAGAATTGAGTCACAACCTGTTAATTTCATCAATTTTTCAATTTTCTACAAGTTTGGAAAAGATATTGCATATAGACAAGTAGTTCCCGAGTTAGGTATGACAAACAATATTAATTTTTCTTCTGAGATTTCATTTAACCAAAACTTTAGATTAAGGCCCTCAATAAGTTATTCTGAAATGAGGAAACTCAATTCTGATGATTTTTTGTTTAAAGGTTATATAGGTAGACTTGATTTAAGATATCAATTCAATACAGAGTTAGATTTAAGGTTAATATCCGAGTATAACGACTTCTCAAAACAGTTTTATTTTCAGCCTTTGATTTCATGGAGACCGAACCCAGATACAATATTTTACCTAGGTGGGAATCAAAATTACATCGATCAATTTACAGATTATAACTCACCTCATTACAGAGTAAACAAAACCCAGCTTTTTCTAAAGTTTCAGTACCTGTTTAATTAATTTCAAAATATTTTCAATTAAATACTATATAAGAAACTCAAATTACTTATTAGATAGTCTTATAATTAAGAATTTTTATTATTTTAGTTAATAACAATAAACCAATGCAACTTAATTCAAAAAGTATTTTTTTAAGAAGAGTTCGTGAAGCTCAGCTATTAAAAAAAATTACCAAAAAAACAGCTAATCATTTTATATCAGTGTATATGAAATTTGACTCTAACAAAAGATCAGAGGCAGATGAAAAGGCTGACGAACTAATTGCAGAATTGATTTCTGAGTCTTTAACAAAACAAAAGCGTTAATCACTATTTAGTTGCCCAACATTCAATTTCTATTTTAGCTCCAAGAGCAAGCCCTGATCCAGCAAAAGTGCTTCTTGATGGTAGACTCTCTCTGCTATCAAAAAATGTTGTATAAGCATTATTCATCTCTGTATAGTCATTAATGTCTTCAAGCATACACAAACATTTAAATATTTTATCAGTATTTGACCCAAGTTTATTTAATATCATCTTTATATTATTTAATGTCTGCATGGTCTCAGTGCCAATTCCACCTTCAACTACTTCTCTAGTACCTGGTTTTGATCCTATTTGACCCGAAACATAAATTATATTTCCAACTATTGATGCATCTGAAAATGGAAAGTCGAGATCTTTAGAAATTTCACTTACAAAATATTCCGCATTAATAATGTTTTGGTCTGAGCAGCTAATAAACAAGATCAAAATTGATAAAATTTTTATTCTTATAATTTGTATCATAAAATGTATTATTAATACATCAATATAATTATTTTAGTTAATATTTTGAATAATAATTTAAATGTTTTTAAAATAAATTATATTCTCTACTTATAATTTATAATATAATTCATTTTTGTAAAATATAAATTAGTACACTTTAAAATAGTTACATATTTAAATTTCGTAAATATAATTTACTTTTTAAACTATTCTATTTAATGAAACGCCATGAATGTGAGATTTTGTAAATATAGACCCTTTAAAAACTCAATGTTATAGTTAGTCATATTAAATTTTGTTAGAAAATTGAATAAAATTCTTTTTAAATCAATAATTTCTAATGTATAGATTCTTGACTATTAAATTTTTTTGGAATAAAAAACTGTTTTTTGTTCTTATCATACAATACATATAAAAAAGCTCACAAGACTGATCTTGTGAGCTCTCAATTAACCATAAACCAATTTATGTTTACTATAGAAAGTAAACAAGTAAATCTATTAAGATTTTAGTTCATTGGCTATAATCCTTCAATTAAATTATTAACAATTATTCAAAAGTCTCTAATACACTAGCATAACTTCCGTATTCAGTTGCCTCAATTACTTTTCCATCTTCATTAAAATTTAACACAGCATAACTTTTGACTTTTGCTGTTTTTCCGGTATTGGAGTTTTTCATGCTCCACATACCATACATTCTAACATTATTCGGACCAGACATTGCCTCTGCAGTAGGATAGGTATTACCTCCCCAATAGCCAGTATTTGTTCCAGGTAAACCTGAACCCTCTTCGAAGGAAACATCTTCAAAATTATCGATCCAGAATTGTATACTTTCTTTAAGTACCTCAATTCCAACTGTTGATCCATTAGGTCCATTCCACTGAATTGAGTCAGCCATTAGGGATACAACTTTATCAAAGTCGCCTTCCATGTATCCTGCAATCCATGTGTCTTTAATTGTCTGAACATTTTTTTGAAATGTTTCAGAATCTACTTCACTTAATCCAGGAGATTCGCATGAAGCAAATAGTATAATTGTAATTAGTAGTAATTTTTTCATTTTATAAAATTTTTTATAATCAAAAATAAAAAAACCCCTGTAAATCAGGGGTTTAATTAATAAAATATTCAAATTTATTTTATAGGATCTTCACTATAGCTTGCAACTAATTCAGTTCTATCATAGAGTCCAGAAATTGCGCCAATTTGATTATCATCTGTAAACCATGTAACTTGATGATAAGGAACAGTTATAGAATTAGCATCATTTGCATATGTAGCCTGACCCCAACTAAGTAGTACTTTCCATTCACTACCTTCTTCACCTCCAGTTACACCAAGATGAACAGTATCTCCGGAATATTGATCAATAGTTGTCCATATCTGGTTTACATTTGCCATCATTCCAGTTACTGCTTCTTTTCCCTCTACAGTAACTCCATTTGGAAATGACCATGTTGCATCTTCACTTAAAAAAGATGATGCTTGGTCAATATCTCCTGAAGTTAGTGCAGCGTTAAATGCATCAGCAACCTCAATCATTTCTGTTGGATCAATTAAAGACCTCCCGTCAGGATCAGCAGAAGCAGACTGTGGAGCTTCACAACTTATTATTGCAAAACTTAGTGTTAATGTAAAAATTAATTTTTTCATTTTTAAATTGATTTATTGTTAGGTGTTAAATATAATATATAATTTATAAATTGTGGATATGAGATTTTCTTATATACTTTCGTTTTATTTATTAATCATTTATTCAAAATCAATCTTTTCACAAGAGAAGATATCAATCTATGATAAAGAAATTCCATGTTATCAGAACAATCAAGACAGCATTGCGTATGAAGGGGAAAATCTAATTTATAGAAAGATTAAAACTCCTGAAATATGGTATTATCCTTCGGAAATCAAAGTCAAAGAAAATCCAGCTGTAATTGTTATCCCTGGTGGAGGTTATGCTCAGTTAAGTTTTGAGAAAGAAGGAACTCATATCGCAGAATGGTTAAATAAAATAGGTGTTGATGCTTTCGTTTTGAAACATAGATTGCCTGCAAACTACTATGGATCATGTAAACAAATGGTAGCATTTGATGATGCAAAAGAAGCTATTAATCTAATTAGAGAAAATTCAAGTAAATTTAAAATTGATCCAAACATGATTGGAGTTATTGGTTTTTCTGCAGGTGGACATTTGGCCTCTAGTTTATCTAACCATAAAATAATTGAATCAAGGCCTAATTTTTCAGTTCTTCTGTATCCAGTAATTACGATGAATCCAAAAAACACAAATTTATGGACATTTACCAGTCTATTTGGAGATAAACCAAATGAAGAAATGATATTAAAGTTTTCAAATGAACTTAATGTTGATAGTTATACTCCTCCAACAATAATTATTCATTCTGATAATGATATGGTAGTAGTTCCTGAAAATAGTATCAGCTATTATTCTGCATTAAGAAAGAATAATATACCTTCTGCACTGCATATTTGGGAAGATGGAGGACATGGCTATGGACTGGGAAAAGGAAGAGGTTCAATTGAGTCATGGCCTACAATTGTTGAAGAGTGGATGAGGTTAAGGAGAATAATTGATTAGAAACCATTTTATCTACTTAAAAAATAACTCAAACTCCAAATTGATCTCGTCATTAATTTTTCTTGTAAGTAATGATGGTCGCTCAACCAAAAAATCTGTCAGGGAAACGATAAATTTTCCTGATAATTGAGTTATCTCATTAAGGTGAGTGATCTCAGCTGATATGCTAAAGTCTTTTTCAATTCCGTGAAAATTCATTACTCCCTCAAATCTTATTTGTCCATCTTCTTGATTAACTAAAGTAGATTTATAAATAACATTTGGAAATTGAAGTGCATCAAGAACTCTTAATGAATTACTATCCAAACTAGAATTACCACTTTTGAAGTCACTTACTTTAGCAACAATGCCAATATTTGAAATAGACTCATTATCTATCTGAATTAGTCCTGATATATTTTTGTTTTCAGCCGACCAATTATGTAAAAAATGTTTGCCAGAATAACTAATAGATGACTTTTCTGAATCAACTCTTTTTATTTCTTGAGAGATTAAGTTACTTGAAGCTAAAATTAACAAAACGGCAATTATTCTCATTAGAAGTCAAGTATTATTGAAATCATAGCAAAAGAATAACTTGCAAATGCTGTGTAAGCGGAGACTTTATGTATCTCTCTATATTTATCTGCGTCATGTTGTTTATCAGCGTAAACATTTGTAATTATCATAGCTGGTACATGAATATTGGCAAAAATTTTGTGAAGCTTTATGTTGTTTAGGCCTTCCCTCTCTGTACTAACTAATGGAGGAGGTGTAAATAAAGATAAACCTGCCCCTGTAAAATATGAGGCACTTACAACTTTCCCAAGTGTTTTATGTGTGTTATACACGCTGTAATCACCATTGTACATTTTACCTCCCAATATTCCTTGGTATATCATCCCTGCAAAAGTTATATATCCAATGATTTGATGAGCTTTTAACATTTTTTCTCGAACAATAAGCTCCTTTTCTCTGTTTTCAATACTTAACTTCGCAATACCAGTCTTTCTAAATAAACCCTTTTCTCCCCAGAGAATTCTTTGAGTAATTAGCATTTTTTCAGGGAGAAGATTTGGTTTCTCTGTATTTATAAGACTTTCAAATTCTTCAGTAAAATCTTGAGCAAAACAGCTAAAACTTAATGCTAAAGCAAATATGCTAAATAAAATATTATTCCAAACCTGAGGCACTCTAACTAGTAGTTATGGTTAAGCTATCTCCAGCAAGAGAAGTTGAATAAGTTTTCAAATCTCCTGACGTCGCAGCTGAACCACAATTTACAACATTATTTCCATCTATTCCAAACTTGTTTCCATGAGATCCGCATGTGAACTCTTGGTTTGAATATGACCAATCATCCTTTGAACCACTATGAGGACAACAGTTATCAAAGGCTCTGAATTCTGAACTTGATATTTTTAAAAGTAATACACCAACTGATGTTAGGTTAATAAAATCACCAGGGTTTGAGAGACTACTAAAATTTGAGTTTGTTAGATCTATAGTTATGTTGTTACCACTTGAAACTATTCCATTATTAGGTTGACTATTATTGCCTGATGTATTATCTGGTGATATATCTAAATTATTAGAACCGTATGAGGATGACTCATCATCTGACTTTGA
Organism: uncultured Bacteroidota bacterium; assembly: GCA_902622595.1. Lineage (GTDB taxonomy): Bacteria > Bacteroidota > Bacteroidia > Flavobacteriales > Flavobacteriaceae > Marisimplicoccus. The sequence goes on along the minus strand of CACNQM010000002.1, from coordinate 145,135 downwards.
ACAAGCTTGAATGTATGATAGCCCAAAAAAAGCAAAAGTAATTGTTGGGCAGGTGTTTTTTAAAAACTTTCTTCTTTCCATAATAATTAGTAAATCTAATATGTATATTTATTACAAAAAAAAATAATAATAGACTTTAATAAACTTTTAACTAAATAAAATGAAACAAATTAAGGTTGAACAAGATATTAAAATTGCTGAAACTTTACCAGCTGACTTTTATAAAAACGAAAGCATTTTTGAACAAGCCAAAGAAAAAATCTTTGTTAAATCTTGGCAGTATATTGGCCATGAGAATATTTTGCCAATAAATATCAACCTCTATCCATTTACATTTATTCCGAATTATATTGACGAGCCACTGGTTTTAGTTCGTAAATCAGACGATTCTATATCTTGCTTATCAAATGTTTGTACTCATAGAGCAAATATTATAGTCCATAATCCAAGTGAACAAAAAAACCTGAGATGTCTTTATCATGGTAGAAAATTTAATTTAGATGGGGAGTTTAAATCTATGCCAGATTTTGAGGAAGCTAAAAATTTCCCACGAGATTGTGAAAATTTAAAAAGTTTTCCTGTCTCAAGATTAGGCCCTTTTTTGTTTACTAGTCTGGAGCCAGAGTTTAATATCAAGAAGATATTTGATGAAATAGCCAATCGTTTATCTTTTTTTAAATTTGAAAAATTGGTTGAAAGACCTGATTTGACCTCAGAGCACATTGTTAAAGCGAATTGGGCAATTTATTGTGAAAATTATCTTGACCCATTTCATATTCCATTCGTCCATAAAGAATTGACTTCAGTTTTGGATATAAATCAGTATAAAACAGAAATATATGACAATTATAATCTACAGATCGGATACTCAAAAGATGATGAAGATTCATTTAAAATTCCAGAAGGAAACAAAGATTTTGGAAAAAAAATAAGTGCATATTATTATTGGATATTTCCTAATCTAATGCTTAATTTTTATCCATGGGGCCTATCCATTAATGTGATAACACCAATTAATAAAAACAGAACAAAAGTTTCATTTATTCAATTTATGCTGGACGAAAGCAAATATGATTTAGGAGCAGGTGGACTTATCGATAAAGTAGAGAGAGAGGATGAATTTGTTGTTGAGGAAGTTAGTAAAGGTCTTGAATCAAGATATTATTCCACTGGAAGATTTTCTCCAACAAAAGAGACTGCAATTCACCATTTTCATAGTTTAATTGCAAAATTCATAAATTCTTAAATTTGATAATGAAAAAATTTTTATTAGTATACATATTATGCTTCTCATCTGTCTTCTCTCAGGAGTATAGAGTTGAAAAGGATAGAATCATTGACCTTTTTGAGAACTTGAAAAAGTTTGGAGTAAATGAAAATCAAGGAAATGATAGAGTGGCATACAGTGACTTTGAAATTCAGGCAAGAGATTATATTTCAAAGAAACTTGAAAAAACAGGGGCTAAAGTTTACACTGATTTTGCAGGTAATCTTATTGCATTATATAATCCAAACAATAGTAACTTAAAGCCAATTTTATTTGGTTCTCACGTTGATGCTGTTCCTAACGGAGGGCACTATGACGGAACAGCTGGTGTAATTCACGCAATTGAAGTTTTACAAACTGTTCATTCAAAAAACATTTCATTAAATCATCCACTTGAAGTTATAGTTTTTTCTAATGAAGAAGGGGGACTTTTTGGGAGCAAAGCACTTGCAGGTAAAATCAATCAGCAGACATTGGATGTCGTAACTGTGTCAGGGTATACTAATGGAGAAGGTGTTGAAAGGCTTGGTGGAAATGTTGACAGGATTTTTGAGGTAAAAAGAAATATGGGTGATATTCATGCTTTTATAGAAATGCATATTGAACAAGGAAATAATCTTTACAGTAGTAACACGGATATTGGGATTGTTGAGGGAATTGTAGGCCTTAAGTGGTGGGATGTAACTATTGAAGGATTTACTAACCATGCAGGTACAACACCTATGAACCAAAGACAGGATGCAATGATTGCTGCTTCAAAGTTTGTACTTATGGTAAATGAAACTGTCAATTCATATGAAGGTTCACAAGTAGGAACAGTTGGTAGAATTTCAGCAGAACCAGGAGTTCCAAACGTAATACCAGGAATTGTAAATTTAAGTCTAGAATTAAGAGATTTAAGTTCTAATAAGATTTCAATGATTTACAATAAGATTATAGAGAACACAAAGATTATTGAACAAGAGACAAAAACCACGTTCTCATTCAGTCCTATTGATGCCACTGGAGATCCTGCATTGATGGATAGAAGAATAATTAATATACTTAGTGAAGTATCGGATGATCTAGGATATAGCTCTATGCTCATGCCAAGTGGAGCAGGTCATGATGCCCAGAGTATAGCATTGATTGCTCCAACAGCAATGATTTTTGCTCCAAGTAAGGATGGGATTAGTCATTCTCCAAAAGAATATACAGATTTTGAAATGTTGGAGAAAACAACTAATGTAATGTTAAACACTATCTTAAAAATTGATAAAGTCAAACTTGATTAAAATGAAAAGAATATCAATAATTATAGTACTTTTTTTCTGTAATCTTTTATTATCTCAGAAAGTAGCATTAGTTGGAGGGACTCTGATTGATGGATATGGAAATACACCTATTTATGATAGTGTTATTTTAATTAATGGTGAGACCATAACAGATATTGGAACAATTGGAAATATAGATATTCCAAGCGAATATGAAGTTGTAAGTACGGAAGGAATGTCAGTCATGCCTGGTTTGTGGGATATGCATGTACATTTAATGATTAATGGACACTCAGATTATGCATACTGGGATAAAACATATCCTAAATTATTTAAAGATGTAATTATGCCATCTTCAGCTCACCAATTACTAATGGCTGGAGTTACAAGTGCCAGAGATTTGGGAGGCCCCTTAAAGGAAAGTTTAGAAGTAAGAGACATGATTAATTCAGGAAAGATTCCTGGTCCAACAATGTATATGAGTGGACCTTTTGTTCAAAAAAAACCATATCCAGGAACTGAACTATTTAGGTGGGGAGTCAATGGTGAGAGGGATGCAAGAAATAAAATTAAAATTTTAGCAAATGCAGGTGTTGACCTAATTAAATTAATTGATCAAGATCAAATGACATTTGAAGAACTATCAGCAATCGTAGATGAAGCTCATAAAAACAATTTAAAAGTTGTAGCACATGCACATCGTCCAGAAGAAATTAGACTTGGGTTAAAAGTTGGTGTTGATAATTTTGAACACACAGGATTATCCTCTTCGCCCAAATTTCCTGACGATATTATTGAAATGATTAATGAAAGAACTGCTCAAATGAATCTAGGTCCTTTATTTTGGACTCCAACAATTGAGGGACTTTATAATTATACTGATGTTATTAATAACAATGAACACCTGGATAATGACTCATGGCATTTAGGCCTTCCAGATTCAATTATTTCAGATATTAAAAACTCAATAGCAAAACCAGGCGAACTTCCTTATTTTCAACTAACTCCAATAAGAAAACCAACTCTAAAAACAAAGTTTAATCAATTGAGAGATTCTGGTGTAGTAATGATGATTGGAACTGACAGCGGAATTCCTATGAAATTTCACTCTCAAAGCACATGGAATGAATTAGAAGTTTGGGTAAATGTTTTTGATGTTGAACCACTTGATGCAATTAAATCTGCAACTTATTGGCCATCTTTTTTTATGGGAGTTTCAGATACTGTTGGTACAATTTCAGTAGGAAAACAGGCAGATATTATTGCGGTAAAGGGAAACGTACTAAAACATATTTCAACTCTTCAAAATATTGATATTGTTATGAAAAAGGGAAAAATCTATAAAAACACTAAGTCTTAGTAATTTGAGATATTATTTTTTCAGCGTGATCTCTTGAATTTTCAATAAACCATTTGTTTGTTTTAAGCCCTCCACAAATTACACCTGCAAGAAATACTCCTTTTACATTTGTTTCCATTGTCTTTTCATTGTAAAATGGAGTTTTAAACTCATCTTTAAGAATTTCAACTCCAAGATTTTCCAAAATTTCATAATTAGGCTGATATCCAGTCATGGCTAAAACAAAGTCATTTTTTATCTCAATGCTTCCTTCTTTATTTTTTATAATTATTAACTTATCTTTTATCTTAGTAATTACAGACTCGAAGTAAACATTAATCTCATTACTTTCAATCCTGTTAATTATATCTGGTCGTACCCAATATTTAATATTTTTTCCTATTTCCTTTTCTCTGATTATCATTGTTACACTTTTAGCACCTTTTCTAAAAGTATCTAGTGCAACATCTACTGCTGAATTCCCCGCTCCCACAATAGCAATATCCATTTTATAATATGGATGTGATTCATTATAGTAATGAAGTACTTTATCTTTATCTTCTCCTGGAATATTAAGCATATATGGAATATCATAAAAACCTGTGCAAATGATAATCTTTTTTGAATTAAAAATTCCTTCACTTGTTTTAAGTTCAAAATATTTTCCTTTTTGAACAATTTTAGTTACCTCATTATATAGACTTACTTTAAGTTTCCATGTGTCACATACTCTTCGATAGTATTCAAGTGCCTCAGTTCTAGTTGGTTTTACATTATGAGATATAAATGGAATATCACCAATTTCAAGTTTGTCGGAAGTAGAGAAGAAAGTAGTATTTACTGGATAATTAAAAATTGAATTAACTAGCATTCCTTTATCTATAATTAGGTAGTCTAAATTACTTTTATCTGCTTCAATTCCACATGCAAGTCCAATTGGTCCAGCACCAATAATTATTAAATCTTTCATAGTGTAATTCTAAACAAATTTATTTAATTTTGAGGCTTAATTTAAATTCTTACATTGAATAACCTAGTTATAATTGGGCATCCAGATAAGAAATCTTTTTGCCATAATGGAATTTTTAGTACAATTACAAAAATTCTGAGCCAACACCAAAATCAAAGTACTAAAACAATTGACCTCTACGAAGATAAACTTCATGAGGGTAAAAAACAATTAATCGAGTCTTATAAGAAAAAAGTTCTTTGGGCTGAAAGAATATATTTTATTTCGCCTATTTGGTGGTTTAGATTAACTCCAAAAATGGAAACCTTTTTTGATGAGGTTTTTGCCCCAGGTTTTGCGTATGAATTCGTAAAAATTACAAAAATTTATGCTTATCCTAAGTCATACTTTAGACACAAAAAGATAAGATGTTATCTGACTCATGGAGCACCTTCTATTCCAGTTAAAACCATTTATCTCAATTCTGTTAAATTAAGACTTGTACTAGGTGTGTTTACTTTTGTTTTTGGTTGGGGAGGAAATTGGAAAAACACAAAACAGTTTTGGTCAGTCCCTTTTGTTTCGGATAAGAAAAGGCAGAAATATCTTAGTGTAGTTGAAAAGGATGTATTAAGAGATTGTAGAAAATAATCTCAACTTTTAACTATATTTAAAGATGGTTAAAATATCTAGATCTGCTGATATTTCCAATGACAAAAAAGATAGATTTTCTCTTTCAAGAATTTGGGACTCAAAAAAACCTAAGGCATTATATATTATGTTGAACCCATCTTATGCTGATGATGAGTCAGACGATCCAACAATTAGAAGATTGATTTTCTTTTCCAAAAAATTTAAATTTGGGGGGTTTTATGTAACAAATTTATTTACACAAATAACTCCATATCCAAAAGAGCTTAATATGGATAATAATTCAAAAAAGAAAAATTTAATAATTATTAGTGAGTTGATTAAAAAATCCGATTTAATAGTTTATGCATGGGGAAATTTAGTAAGTGAACCAATGCAGCTTAGGAAGTTAATAGAAAGTCCATTATGTTTTGGTATAAATAAAAATGGAACTCCTAAACATCCTCTTTATTTGAGGTCAGATACCAAACTTCAAGATTTTAGGTAGCTAATAATTATTGAGTTATAGTAATAGTTCCGATCATTGCTGGGTGGAACTCACATATATAGTAGTATGTTCCAGCTTCAGATGGTGTCCATGTAACAGTTCCATTAGCAGTACCATTGTTAGAAACACCACTAGGCAAATTAGTTGAGATAAAACCACCATTAGAATTAATAATAATAAAGAAATCATGTCCTGGTGAATTAACATTAAAACTTAATGTATCTCCAACTTTAGCTGAAATTGAGGGATCATTTCCTGATACATTCCCATTTTGGTCAGAACCAGATAATGTATAGTCTGAGGAATTCTGAGCTGTAACCGTGATATTGTATGTACTCGATGTTGTTTCAGTTGATGTTGTTTCAGTTGATGTTGTTTCAGTTGATGTTGTTTCAGTATTTAACTGAGCAATATCTGTATTATCATTAATAATATTTTGAACTGTAATTGATGAAGATGGATAAATCACACTCATATCAGTTGAGTAATTAGATAGACTTTCATAAAATGTATCAACATCTATTGTGAATACTTCTTCAAACTTATTTTTCCAATCAGAATTCTTTGGGTCTTGCTCCCAATAAACTTTAAAAATAGATTGAAATGCTTTTTCTGTTGAAAAACCAACATTCTCTAATTCTTTTACAAGAGCAAGTATCATAAAAACTGAGTTAGCATAATTGTTATCTTCCTTACTGAAATATTCATAAGAAGCAGGATCAGATAATACATCATCCTGGACTCCCCATGCTTGTCCTTCTTCAAAATAATTGATACCATAATTTTCTTGAATGTATATAGATTCAAATGTTGCAGCTGATCCTTCAATTAACCACTTGACATCCATTGCATTCGGGTTACTAAATTCACCATCACTACCAATAGAAAAAGCGGGAGAGAGGCTATGTTGGTATACATGGAAATATTCATGCGCTATTACTGAATATCTATGGCTGGAATTATTAGTAAATTCATCATTAGGGATTTCTAAAACCATCCAGAAATCAGTTCCATTTCCTGATATAGAAGCACCTTGCATGGTATTTCCGCTAGGATCAGTATATGGGCTTGGTACAGAATTGCTCCAAGCATATATATTCATTGTCTCGGGAAATCCATCTCTTTTCTTTGCTGGAATAGTTGACTCGAGTTTATTCATTATTGTGTTAAATTCAGTTATCCATTCTTCTGGAAGACTTGAGTGCAAATAGTAATTAAAGTCAATTAATTCAGAATTAAAGACAGATGTATCTAGTGATGTTGTTTCAGTTGTTTGGACCTGATTGAACAGAGCTTCTATTGAAGTATTTGAATTAATAGTTATAGTTATTGTTGAACTTGAAGAATTCGAACCATTCCAGCCTGCAAACTCATATCCATCACTTGGTGTAGCAGTTATACTTACAGTGGCTCCATCATTATATGTTCCACCTAAAGTAGAAACGGTTCCGCCAACACCAGCCGAAACAGTCAGGCTGTATTGACTAACAGGTGTAGTAGTTGATGATGTATTACCGTAATCAGAAGATTGTGGATTGTAAGAATTCGATGATCCAAGATTAACTTCATTTGGACCATAACCATCCTTGGAGCATGAAATTAAAACAAGAATTGATGAAATAATTAATAAACTTTTAAAGCTTTGCATAATTTTTTCACAATATTATGCTTTAATAACTAAAAATTTGTTTAAGGAATTGTTAAAGATTAGTTTAAAAACTTAATCATCTCATCAGCAATTAGTTTGCTTCCTATATTATTTAAATGAACTCCGTCTGTAGTGAGTACGCCTTTTGATTTATTTTCAGGGTTGTTTTCTGAGATATATTGCATAAAGATTTTTCTCAAGTCAAGAAGTTTAGTATCAAATTCTCTGGATAGTTTTCTAATTATATCTGAGTAATCGTCTAGATCATTATTCATTATTTCCATTGTTTCAATATCTTTAAATTGATTAACTAAAGTAAACTCACCTTTGTTTTCACCAATAACTGTTGGCGTACATAGAATTACTTCAACTCCATTTTCTTTTAAATCAGTAATTATTTGCCTTAATCCATTTTCATAAAGATCAATATCTGTCCCAGTTCCGTAATCATATTTATGCCAAACATCATTTATTCCTATGTATATAAACACCATATCAGGATTTAATTTAATTACATCATCTCTATACCTAGTTAGAAGATCTGAAACCTTATCACCTCCAATTCCTTTACCAATTAGTTCTGTGTTTTGGTCTACATTCTCTCCAACCAAGGAAATAAACCCTTTAAATTTATCTGAATTAATAACAGCATTTTGTGTTATAGAATCCCCAAGAAAAACAACTTTTTTATTTGAGCTCGTACATGATACCATTACTACAACTAATAATATTAATATTTTTTTCATTATACTAATTTATAAAAATGAAAATGATTATTGATAGAAGTAAACCAGTCAATCCTTGAATAATTGTAGCGGTTGAAAAAAATTTTAAAACATCATTCATTTCAATATTAGAATATTTTGAAACAACCCAGAAATAACTGTCATTAATATGAGATATTGTCATAGCACCTGATCCTATTGTTATTATTAAAATTACTTTTTCTAATTCTGAAGTCATTCCAATAGATTGAATTAAGGGTGCTGTAATAGCACATGTGGTTACTATTGCAACCGTCGAGGACCCCTGTATTGTTTTTACTAATGCTGCAATGAAAAATATAGAAAGAATACTGGCTAAACCTGATACATTACTTAGGCTTAAATCGTTAATAACCCCTGACTCTCTGATAATATATCCTATTGCACCACCTGCCCCAGTAATTAATAAAATTTCAAAAGAGTTCGTTAAAGATTTAATTAACCATTGTGGTGTATCCTTTATATTATCTCTTTTAACAAATATTAAAGTCATTACAAAACCAATAAATAATGCAATTTCTGGATTACCAATAACTTCAATAATTCTTATGAATTGCGACTGATTAATGTCTAGCTCTGGGTATTTTATTATTGTCGAAGCTGATATAAGTAATATAGGAAAGAAAACAGGCAAAAAAGAAATAATATTCTTGTTAGAGACAAGCTCATTAGAGTTGATTTGTCTGAGGTTGAGTTTAAGTTCCTTTTTAAATAAAAATCTTAGCCAGAAATATCCTGATACTGAAACTATTGATCCTACAATTATTCCAATTATAAATAATAATCCTATGTCTGCTCCTATAATAGCAGATGCAGCTATTGGGCCTGGTGTTGGTGGTACAAAAACATGAGCAGAGTATAAACCTGTAGCTAAACATATGGATAGAAAAATTATATTTTTTTTTGTAATTTTTGATAAGTCCTTTACAATAGAGGACATAAGTATGAATGCTGCATCACAAAAGACAGGAATAGAAATTATAAACCCAATAATATTTAAACTTATGGGTATATTTTTAATTCCAAGTGATGATATAAAAGTATTAACCATCTTTCTGGATGTTCCTGTTTCGTTTAAAAATTTTCCAAGAAGTGTACCTGTAATTATAATTGGACCAATTAAAATCACTATATTAAAAAATCCTTTGAAAATTAAGTATAGGGTTTCAGTAATTCCAATTTGTAAAAGAATTCCAGATAAAAAAGATGCTAGTAGTAATGTTAAAAATGGTCGTATCTTAAATTTATAAGAAAGGTAAAATAATCCAATAAATGAAATAATAGAAATTATCATATTTAATGATCATTTCTAACAAGCTGCTTTGAACACATATATCCTGCTGTCCCTGCTACACTGCCACATGGAAAACTTCCTGCTCCACAATAGTAGACATCTGGAAAATAATAATATGAGTAAAAGTTATTGGGGTTATCACTGAATGTTCGATTATTATAGTTCTGTTTTCCAGTCAATGTTATATGATCAATATTTCCCTTTGGGAAAGAAAATGTCTCATTTAAATCTTTAGGTGTTAAAAATTTACTATGTACTAAATCATTTGCATTTTCAATATAAGGGAGAACAGTATCAACTATTTCATCTCTTATTTTACCAAGGTCATCTGCTTTTTTATCATAACTTAAGTTTTTGGTAAATAGTATTAGTTTATCATAATTCTCATTATTATTCATTGTCCTTTGAGCACTTCCATCGGGATATATCTGAATGAATCCAGCAAAATAATCTCCTGAATTTTTTAGTGCATTTTGACTAGCATCTTCAAACTGGTTAAGACTATTATTTGAGAATATAAACCTAAACGAATCAGGATAATTATTAGAGTCTTTCCATTTTACAGGATTTCTAAAAAAAGCAGTTACCTTTCCACTCGTTCCAATTTCATCTAGTACAATATCATCTTTAAAATCTTTAATAAGTTTAGATGGTGTGACTGGATCAGTAGCAAAAATTAAATGATCATAATTAAGTCGAACATCTTTATCATCTTTTATAAATGATATGGTTTTGGAGGAAGTGTCAACTTCAGTTATACATGAATTTAGATAAATCTTTACACCAAGGGCAAAGTTAATATTTGTTAGGATTTCTGTTATTTTCCAAATACCCTTTTTTACAAATCCCCAATATCCATTATAGACAGATCCAGAGTCCATAAGTGGAATTGTGAATGCAGTGCCTGGATCGTAAATTGAAGCAGGGCCACTTTCAATAACTGTCATACCCATATATAATTTTGATTTTTCGGATGTAAAGTAATGATCAAGTAAATCTTTAGCAGTACCAAAAATCCATAGATCAGAGAGTTCTTTTCCAAGTTCTTTATATGCTATTTCAACAGTTGGAGTAATAGCATCTTTATAAAGTTTTTGAATAAATCTTACAACTTTATTTTCATCATTTCTAAAATCATTAATTCTTCCTTTTTCACCCCATTTATTCTTTAGTTCTTTTTCTAATTCACTGGAATCTTGAAAGATTTTGGTAGAATCTTCTTCATCTTTGAAATAAACTAGTTTAGGACTTTTAGGATAAAATCCAACTATTTCTTTTGATAGACCCGTTTCGTTAAATATGAATTCTGGCATCATTCCAAGTACGGTAGCACCGTAAGCAAAGTCAATATTTTTTCCTTCAATTATTTCGGAGTCTTTTATGCAGGCACCCCCTGTAATCTGTTTTTTTTCAATTATTGTCACATCATATCCAGCTTTAACCAAATAATTTGCTGCAACAAGACCATTTACTCCACTTCCAACTATTATAATTTTCTTCATAATTATTAACTAAGATATTATAAATGAAAAAATAAAAACTTATAAAAATCAAAAAAGGAGATCATTTGATCTCCTTTTAAGACTGAAATAATATAATCTACTATCTCATTATGATGAAAAATATGCTTTTGTTCCATGTTCAGAAATATCCAATCCTATTTCTTCTTCTTCATCAGATACTCTAAGTCCCATAATTGATTTTACTATTAATGCAATGATAGAAGCACCAATTACACAAAATACGCCCACAATTCCAGTACTTGCTAATTGAACCATAAATTGGTCGAAACCAGCAGAGGCTCCAAAAAGTCCAACTGCTAAAGTTCCCCATATACCGGCAAATAGGTGCACAGGAATTGCACCAACTGGGTCATCAAGTTTACATTTATCAAGAAGAGCTACTCCAAGAACAACAACAGCTCCTCCTATTGCTCCAATTATTATTGCAGAAGTTGGACCCATTTGATCAGCACCAGCTGTAATTCCGACAAGTCCACCTAAAACACCATTCATAAACATTGTGATGTCTAAGTTTTTGTACATAAGGGTTGATAAAAAAGAGGCTCCTAGTCCACCTGCAGCAGCAGCTAAACAAGTTGTTACAAGTACTAAAGAAGTATTTGCAGGATCAGCAGATAAGACAGACCCACCATTAAATCCAAACCATCCAAGCCATAATATTAGAACACCGGCTGCAGATAGTGGAATGTTAGAGCCAGGAATTGCTACTGCTTTTCCAGAGCTGTCAAACTTTCCTTTTCTAGCACCAAGTAAATAAATTATCACTAATCCTCCCCATCCACCAACTGAGTGAACTAATGTTGAACCGGCGAAGTCATAGAATCCTACCTCATCTGTAAAAGTTGAAAGAAAACCACCTCCCCATTGCCAAGATCCAACAATTGGGTATACTATTAATACATAAAGAAAAACTATAAGCATAAATGCGTTTATCTTGATTCTACCCGCTACAGCACCCGAGATAATTGTTCCAGCTGTGGCAGCAAACATACCTTGAAATAAGAAATCTGTCCAGTAGGTATAGCCCTCACTGTAAGATAAATCTGCAGCAGCTGCAGCATCTAAACCAGGACCTGCGAATCCGAGTATACCACCAAATGCATCTATAATATTAAAATCACCAGGATACATTAGGTTGAAACCAACTAAACAGTAGACAATTAATCCCATTGTAATTATAAAAAAGTTTTTAAATAAGATATTAATTGTATTTTTTTGTCTAGTAAGTCCAATTTCTAGGAAAGAAAATCCTAGATGCATAAAAAAGACTAATGCTGTACAAAGCATCATCCAAACATTATTTGTTGTTAATAATTCCATAATTTTTAATTTAAAGATTTAGTTCCTCTTTCTCCAGTTCTAATTCTGTAGGCTTCATCACATGGCAAAACGAAAATTTTACCGTCACCTACTTTATCTGTAGCTCCGGAACTTAAAATAGCATCTACTGTAATATCAACAAATGAGTCTGATACTACAATAGATAAGCAACTTCTTAGAATGTCTTTTGTACTTGAAGTTATTCCCCTGTAAACCTTACCAACTTTTTCATTTCCAACACCAGTAACATCCCAGTAGCTGAAAAAATGTACGTCAGCATCATGCAGAGCTTTAACTACATCGTCAAATTTTGACTTTCTAATAATTGCTTCTATTTTCTTCATGATGTTTTTGAATTAAAAACTTATTCCAAAAACTAAAAATGCTGTCTCAGCGTCAGGATTTACGATAAATGATCCAAAAACAGGTAATGAATATGATTCAGATATGGCTATATCTTTAGATCCACTAAATGACATATTAACTAATCCTGATCCTCCATTAGCATAAAAAGCATCTGCTTGATCATCTCCATATCCAAGAGCAATATCAACTGCTCCAATAGATGTTCCAACTTCAATATACAGAGCTTCAACTTCTGTAAAATACCCAGCAGACAAATCTATACCTCCAAGTGAAGTAGATGCTGCTAATTCTGTGTAGTCTCCATTGAATAGTCCCTCTCCATCGGCATATGCCCCTCCTTCACCAGGGAAAGTATAATTAGTAACAGTTAATGCAAGAGGTCCAAAGTCATAGCTTACCCATAAGTCTAGCTCGTTTCCACCTCCATTGGCAGTTGTAGGGAAGCTTCCCCAAACACCTCCAGTAAAGTTTCCTGATCCTAGGTCCATATATGGTTGAATATGTGCACCGGATCCAAATTGTGTTCCTCTCCATACATAAGAACTTACAAGGTCTGCCCCGAAATCTTGTGAATATGAAATATTCGTAGATAAGATGGCTACCATTGTTATTAAGGCAAGCTTAATAGATGAAGAAAAACTTGTAATAAAATTTTTCATAATTTCAGTTGTTTATAATTTAAAACTTCAATATATGTTATGAGAAATATCTATTTACAATTAGAAATACTTATTATTATAATTTTATGAAAATGATATTTTTATTACAAAGTTTTTGATAATTACTTAAAATTTTGGATTGATTTTTTTAAAATGTCAATCTGAGTAATTAACCTGAATTAAAATTTCGTTTCTCCTATTATAAAATTTTGTTGGAGCGTCATATGAAAGGACAAAATGTTCGCTTAAAATTTTAAGATTACTGTTTTGAATAGTTTTAACTAGCTCTTCTCTGTAGTTTTGTTCTTTTTTATTGTTAGAATATCCTGAATACTTTATTGCAGCATAATACTTAGGTTCAGAAATGTATGTTTCAACATCATTATCATTTGGAACTGGTATTTTTGCTTTTAGAAATTTTTTTGGAAGAACAAATTCCATTGTTTTGCTTTGGTCAGACATATAAACAGGTGTTGTCATTGCAATTTTTTCTTCATTATTATTATTACCAGCAATGTATCTGAATAACTTACCAAAATTATTATTTCTACTTTGATTGGATGAGACTCGAATCATTGGTGCGCTAGGATAGTATCTAATTTCAATTTTACCTATCTGATCCATTACTTGATACTCTTGAGGCTCATATTTTTGTGACATAACTATCCACGAGTTTAAAAATAGAATTGTAGTTAAAATAAAACATTTATTCATAATGTCTTTTATTTAAAAAATCTTCACTTAATATTTTATGAAGATAAAGAATAAACATATTACAGTTATGTTTATTAAATGTTAAAGGTGGCTTGATCTTAATAACATTATTTTCTGGACCATCAACACTTGAAAGAATTCCAAATTTTTTTAAACGGTTAACAATATAAATAGTTTCTTCCTTTAAAGGTCTCATTTCACTGTCAACAAATTCAATTCCAAGGAATAATCCTTGCCCTCTAATGTCTCCAATTATTTTAAATTTATTAGACAGTTTTTTTAGTTCTCCTTTTAAATAATTTCCAATATATTTTGAGTTCTCTTGTAGCTTTTCTCTTTTCACAAACCTTAAGACTTCGGTTCCTATAGAACAAGAAACAGGATTCCCACCAAACGTATTAAAAAACTCCATACCATTTGCAAAACTTTCAGCTATTTCTTTTGAACAAACCACAGCACCAACTGGATGACCATTCCCAAGAGGCTTACCTATGGTAATTATATCGGGAATTACGTTATGAATATCAAATCCCCAAAATGCTTTACCAAGTCTTCCACAACCTACCTGAACTTCGTCTGATATACAGATACCTCCATTTTTTCTGATAAGTTTATATGTGTCTTTTAGGAATCCCTTCGGTAATTCAACTTGACCTCCACAACTTAAAATTGGCTCAATTATAAAGCCACCTAGTCCTCTTTTTTTAGACTTTATACTTTTTATGCATTTTTCAACTTCCATCACATATTTCTTTCCTGAATTAGGACCTCTATATTTTCCACGAAAATGATTTGGTATAGGAATAACATGTGTATTTTCCGGTGCTCCACTTCCACCTTTACCATCAAATTTGTAAGATGAAATATCAACACAAATATTTGTATTTCCATGGTAGCCATGTTCTGAAACAATTATATCACTTTCTCCAGTGTGAGACTTCATCATTCTAATTGCCAATTCGTTAGCCTCACTTCCTGAGTTCACAAAGTGGACAACAGATAATTTACTCGGAAGTGTTTTTAGCAATTCTTTTGAAAGTTCATTGATATTTTTGTGGAGATATCTTGAATTAGTATTTAAAATTGACATTTGACTTTTGCCCTTTGCAACTACCGATTCATTTTCATGGCCAACATGTGCTACATTATTAACGGTGTCTAAATATTTTCTACCATTGCTATCCATTAAATAAACCCCTTCTCCTCTTATAATATGCAGAGGCTCCTCATAGTGAAGTTTTAGACTTTTACCTAGGTGATTTTTTCTATGTTTGATAAGTTCCTGTAACGAGCTAGATTGATCAAGATCTAAATCTTTTGATTTAAAAAGTAAATTAGGGTCAGGACATAAATCTTTCCAAACATCAATTTGATTAAAATAGCAAACACCTGGGAAATCTATTTTATGATCCAGCATTGATAACATTATTTGAAAATGTAAATGGGGAGCCCAATTGCCATTTTCTGGATAATTTGCTATCTCTGCAATTATCTCTCCTTTTTTTACTCTACTACCTATTTTATTTTTGAGAACACTTTCTACTGTATTATGTCCATACAGAGTATAAAATTCTATATCTTCAATTCTGTGTTTAAGAATCACTAAACCACCATACTCTTTGTGACCCTGATCATTTACAGCTGTTACAACTTCACCATCAAACATCGCACTTACCTCAGTTCCTGGGGGAAGCCAAAAGTCTAACCCCAAATGGATGGTTCTATTTTCAGTACCATAGTTACCAATCTTTTCGTATGTATCTGATGTATAAATTGATCTTGGCTCAAGATAACCACCTGCTATTATTTTTTCATGTTGATCTTTTTGAAGCTTCTCAATTTTAAATTGAAAGATATCCAGATTTTCTATTTCATTTCTTCCCCCAATCCATTCACTTCCAACACTTAGATCAATTTTATAAAATTTATCTTTTGTTAATTTTGGAAATAAATCTTTCACAAAAAATTTTTTGTTTGTGAAACATTTAGAGAATTTTTTTTTGTTTGGGTGAGCATCTAAATTACAAGCTTTTCTAAAGGAGTAATATGCATATTCTGAGTTTATCTCTGACCAACTTTTCAAAAGACTCCATGCAGGTTTTTCACTAATAAGAAGGTATTTATTATCAGGTTCCTTAACTCTATTAATTAATGATTTTGTAACAGAAATTACAAGTCTCATGCCAATTAAATTATAGAGTAGACTTAACTCATTATCATTAATGTTAATTAAATTGTTATAGCCAGAAATTATTTCACAGCATCCAGCAAGAGGGTCATTTAAATCCATGATTCCATATGTGCATGCTATTGCTAAATCATTTATTTTCTGAGAATATAATGAGTCTCCAAAATCAATTATAGATTCTATTTTAGGGTTAATTCTTTCATTTGATACAATAATATTGTTGTCGTTGATATCATTATGAATAACTGATTTTTTTAAATCATTGTAAATTGACATATTATTTTTAAAGTCATTTATAAAATGCTCAAGAATTACTCGTTTATCATTATCAAAATTTTTCAATTGTTCTTCAACCCATAATGAGTTTGATATATCCCAGTCTATTTTACGACTAGAAAAAGAATGTTTAAATTTTTCTAATGATTGAGAGAGAAGAGCGGTTTTATATCCTAGCTCTACTCGTAATTCTTTTTCAATCGGATTAACAGAGCTCCAGAGCCTTCCATTAATCCATGATAATAATCTGATGCATCTATCATTACCTTGACTATCTTTTTCTATACAAAATTTTTCTCCTTTAACTGTTTTGATATTTGAAGCTAAATCAATACCACAATCTTTATTTAAATGATCTAAAATTTTAATTTGATAATCAATGTAATCCCAGCTAAAATTTGATCTTGAGACCTTTAGTAAATATTTTTTATTATCTGATGAATAAATTTTAAAATTATAATCGATCTCTCCATTGAGTTTTTTAACGGATCCAACAATATTATAATTATTCTTAAGAAATTTTTTAATTTCTCTAATTGATATTACTGACTTATTTGCGCTCATTTTAAAATACTGTCTTAGAATAGACCAATTTATGGAGCTGGATTTGGAATCTTTTCATTTACTGAATTTATTTCAGCAACTATCTCTTTAGATAACTTTAAATTAATGCTATCAATATTTTCTTTAAGTTGATTCATGGAGGTTGCACCAATTATATTGCTTGTTACAAAGGGTCTATCATTTACAAACGCAAGTGACATTTGGGTAAGACTTAAATCATGTTTCATTGCTATATCATGATATAAGTCTGTTGCATTAAAGCACTTATCATTACTAAATCTCGCAAGATTTGAAAATAATTTTAACCTGCTATTCTCAGGCATCTTACCATTTCGATATTTACCAGATAGCACACCAAAACCTAGAGGAGAATATGCTAGCAAACCTACATTTTCTCTCTTACAAATTTCTGCACTTCCAACTTCGAATAATCTATTTAATAAAGAATAAGGATTTTGAATTGTGATCATTTTAGGTAATCCTTCTTTGGAATATTCAAGATATTTCATAATGCCCCATGGATTTTCATTAGATAAACCAACATATCGGATTTTTCCTGAATTAACAATTTTATCTAGAGTTTCTAAAATTTCTCTAAAGTTATCAGTCCAGCCATCATCAACATAATCAAATCCTCTTTTGCCAAAATAATTTGTAGTTCTTTCTGGCCAATGCAGCTGATATAAATCTATATAATCTGTTTTTAATCTTTCAAGGCTTCCATTAATAGCATCCTCAATGGAGTTTCCCTTAAACCCTGTCTTTCTGATGTGCGCAGTGTAATCACCCGGACCTGCAATTTTGGAAGCAAGTATGATCTTTTCTCTTTTTTTTCTTGATTCAAGCCAGTTTCCAATTATCCTTTCAGTATCAGCATATCTATCAGGAGTTGCAGGTACAGGGTATAATTCCGCTGTATCAAAAAAATTTACTCCTTTATCTAAACTATAATCCATTTGTTCAAAAGCTTCAGATTCAGAATTTTGCCTTCCCCATGTCATAGTCCCAAGACATATTTTACTTACATCAATATCTGTACCTGGTAGTTTATTATATTCCATGTTGTAGTAATTTATTTTTTTGATGAAAAACTGCAAAATATAAAATTTTGAGTCGTTTCAAAAGGGGTAATATGATTTATGTTTTCACTTTTATTAAAAGAGATACTTTGATCTACAAACAATTTTTTTAATGATGATTCATCATACTGAGTTATATCAAGTCCACTACATTTTTTTGGACCCAAAGTTGAAAAAGTTCCTATTATAAAATTTTTAGCATTTAATTTTACTTTTTTGACATATCTATCAATTTCAGTTTGAGAAGTTAAAAAATGAAACAAAGCTCTATCGTGCCATACTGCATAATTTTTTTCAGGTTCAAAATCATTTATATCACAAACAATCCAATTTATAAATTTAGATCTGAACCCTATTCTATCTTTAGCCCTATTTATTGCATTTTCAGAAATATCTAGAACAGAGATATTCTCATATCCATTATCAATTAGATAATCAACAAATTTACTTTCACCACCACCAACATCAATAATTGGATTATCTTTTTGAATTTTAAAATCACTAAAAAAATGAATTGAAGTAAATGGAATTTCTTGTGTCCATGAAACCTCATGAGGACTTTTCTCTTTGTATATTTTTTCCCAATGAGATTTGCTGGACATATTTAAAAGTACAAAAAGTAGTTCTAAATAATTGAACTTTGCATAAACTATGATTTAATATTAGTTAATCTATTCAATTACTGTTGGTAATGGTAGTGTCAAAATTGATTATCAACTTTTAATTATGGGGCCTTTGATTATTATTTAATCTTTTTAAACGTTAATCCAGCTTTTGAAATAAGTCTATTAAGGATTTTATCACCCATGGCATAAGATGGTGTTAACACACCATATTTATCATCTAGTTTATCTTTTGCAAGACAAACTGCACTTTCTGCTAACATTTTCGAGGTAGACCCATAACCTGGATCTCTATCGCCAGTTACTTTAAAAGTTGACTTAACACCTTGCTCATCAAAAACAAAAAACCTAAAACTAAAATATCCATTTTCTCTTTCCTTTTTATTTGGTCCCTGTCCAGGCTTAGGTGAAATAATATTAAAAATTTTATCAGAAAAAGATCCTGGTTTTGCGGCAAGAAACATCAATGGAATTGATAAAATTATTCCATTTATTCTTCCTTTCAGTCCTTTACCGGTCATAACAGCCTCGTCATATTGAAACTTTTGTCCATAACTAAAATTACTTAGCGCATTACTTCTTCTTACAATTCTAGTATTTATTCCGGCCATCAAAAAAGGAGATATCCAGCTATTAATTTTTTTATCATACTTAACAGATCTTAAATCCCTTGTGTCAAGACCATCTTGCTGGCCTTTTGGATTAAGCCCATATGGATTGGTTAAACTCTTTCTCACTTCTTTATCTTTATATGCCTCATTAATAATATTCTTCATACTTGCATATGTTCCACCACTGTAGGTTCCTTTTGCACCTGTTACTCTCATTCTTATTGAGAGATTTTTTTTTGAAATAATCTTATGAATATAATAGACTCCTAAATCTGATGGTACAGAATCAAAGCCACAAGAATTAACAATTCTTATTTGATTAACTTTAGCAGCTTTGTGATAGTTATCAATCATTTTTCTAATCCACTGTGCTTCACCTGCTAAATCGCAATAATGAGTTTTTGATTTTACACATGACTTTACAAGTTGAGAACCATATTTTGCATATGGACCAACTGTAGTACAAATTACTTTTGTTCTTTTAGACATTTTTGTTAAGCTATCATCATCAAAACTATCTGCAATAATTATAGGAATATTTTGATTCAAGTATTTATCCCTTAATCCAATAAGTTTATTATTATCTCTTCCTGCAATCGCCCAATTTAATTCATTATGATCATAATTTTGAAATAAATACTCAGCAACAAGTCTTCCAGTAAATCCAGATGCACCCCACACTATAACATCAAATTCTCTTTTATCTAGTGACATATATAAAATTTATTGGGGATTAAACGAAACTTGGTTAAAATTAAAAGAATATTTACCTTCTTGGAATAAATTCATGAAAAATATTTATAAATTTTTATTAATTGGACTATTATTTTCAAACTCTTTAATTTCTCAAGGGGATTTTGAGCAGGATAAAAATCATAAGCCAAGAACGATATTATTTATTGGCAATAGTTATCTATATTATGGCGATAGTCTTCACAATCATTTTAAGCGCATGGCCGAAGAGTATCTAGAAGACTATGATGGTTCGGCATCAGTAAAATCTGCAACAATTGGTGGCTCTAGATTAAAGCATCACGATGTAGAGAGACTAATCATGCCTAAAGCAATAAGTTCAATTGAAAAGTTTGACTTAGTTATTCTTCAAGGAGGAAGTTCTGAACCATTAACTCAAGAAAATCGTGAAGAGTTTTCATTTTACGCTAAAAAACACATAGAGTCAATCAAAGCTAATAATTCTAAAGCAGCTCTATATATGACTCATGCATTTGTAGAACCACATAAAGATTTTGAAATAAATCAAATAAGTATTATAGAGGACATTTACACAAAAGTTGGTAAAGAAAATAATGTTCTTGTTATCCCAGTTGGTTTGGCTTTTGATATTGCATATAAGGAAATTCCTGAAATAAAACTTCATCATAATGATGGGACACATCCAAATTTAAAAGGAACATATCTAGCAGCGTGTACTGTTTTTGCTAGTATATATGGAGAATCCCCAATAGGTTTAAAATATGATTATTATGGAGCTATCAATAAAGATGATAAGAAACTGCTTCAAGAAATTGCACATAAAGCTACTTTCATGTACTTAAATGAATAATTATGTAGGAATCCATTCATAAAAATTACTCAACTCATTTTTTTTAAAACCTGTTGAAGGATATAACTTATTACCAATATCATTAGACTTTTCAGTTTCCAGCATCATGCCACATGCCTTCGACTCAATAACAAGTTCTTTAGACCTCTCTATTAGAAACTTCGAGAACCCTTTTCCTCTTTTATTAACATCAACATATAAGTCATTTAGTAACCAATATTTGCTAACTCTTGTTGATGAGAATAATGGATATAATTGTACAAATCCAGATAATTCATTATTAAAATCACAAACAAATATTTTAGAGTCTTTTTTTTCAATTCGGGATCTTAAGAATTCTTTTGCAACTTTTAAATCAGACTTTTTTCCATAAAACATTCTGTATGAATTAAATAAAACTGACAGATTTTTAAGATCAGACAATTTTGCTTCTCTTACTCTCATAGAATTACTCTCAAAGTTCTTTTACTCTTATGTTTTTAAATTCTATTGGATGGCCTTCCGATTGTAGTGAAATATATCCCTCCTTGAGCGGCTCGCCAATTCGATCCTTAAAGTTGTCGGATAAATATTCTCCACCAATTTTAATATTTGAGTAAGTCATAACTGTATCTCTATCTATTACATGGTGAACAATGGAATCTGAGTAAACAATAAATTCAACACTAATCCAATCTTCATTATGATATGTTTTGGAATTTGAAGGAATACAATGTTTCGTGGCTTGAGATCCATTAATATCAACCTCAGTTCCTGGTGAGCACATATTCAGAGTTGGTCTATCTTTTACTCCTGATCCACCAAGAAATTGTGCTTCAATACTTACAGGAAACTCTTGATCTAAAAACATTTTTGATGGGTCCTCAGAGTGAAGCATAACGCCACTGTTCTTGTAGTTCCATGCTTCATCTTCGTTTTTAAATGAATTTGCATGCTCACCATAGAATCTGTAGTCCATCTTTAAGTGATAATTTTTAAATTTATTTTTTGTAAAAAAAATATGACCAAATCTTTCATCAAATGAGTCGTAATCTTTGTAGGAAACTCTGATTGCACCATCTTTAACACTAAATGTATTTCGATAATTGTTATTTAATTCATATCCAGCAATTTTCATTTCCCAACCATTAAGACTCTCGCCATCAAAAAGATATGTCCATCCTTGATTGTCTCTATCACAGTTAATTGAAAGTATGCAGATTAAGCTAATATGTATAATGTGTCTCATATCCCTAAGGTATAATTTTTAAAACTTATTTCATAAACTGTTATTAATAAAATTAGTGAGTTAGAAATAGAGTGTTAGCTATTGACTAAGAGTAGTAAAATTTGCTGTTCAAGAGTTTGCAAGTTGAACCATTATGTAGACCTTACTAAACATGACAATTAAGAAGATCACAAAAAGGATTTCTGGGTAATATTCTTTGGGAATTTTTTTTATTCTAAACACATTACAAATGTATATTTTAGTTAAACATGAAAATCCAAAATTTTTGTTAATTATAAATCAATTAAATTAATTTAGCTTTATATAAATAATTTTGTTCTATGAACAGATACGGTCAAATTAGAGATTTACTATTAGGAGATTTAACAACATCCATATTTATTTTTGGTGTAATTGTTACTGTCTTGGTTTTAATTTCAATAATTTTATCAAACAAAGAAAAAATGGACTATGATAAAGATTATTATGATCGTCATGGTTCTTTACCTAAATAACTTATTATGAAAAATTTACTTATAACCCTGTTAACTTTAGCTTCTTATAATTTATACTCTCAAGCGCACATTGGTGTAATGGGTGGATTTGATCTTGAAAATGAATACTCCAAGTTAGGAGTAGGTATAAACTTCATGCCACTTCCGAAGGTTATGGTTGGTGGAATGGTTATGATAACTCCTTTTGATGTGGATGATGATTATGAAATAATGTTAAATGTAAAATATAACCTTGGAAGATTTAATCTTGCGGCTGGATATATGTTTCACGAAATGCCAGACGACCACATGGGAATGCATATGGGCATGGGGTCTATGCACAGCTCACATGATAATCATAATGAACCATATATTGGAATTGACTACAAGCTCTTTAAAAGTAAAAAAGTTAGGATATTTTTCAATACCTCAGAGTCGATGAAAACTTTAGGATTAATGATGCCAATTTTCAACATTGGGAAAAAAATGCATATGAACCACAACATGGATCATTCCAATCATAATTAGTTTTTAGGAAAACCATTTGTGTTTACCGAAATGATTTCTTGGTACAGACTGCTTATTTTCTAAATACCATTTGTAACCTTTTAAAACAGAATTTAAATATTTTTTTAATCCTGGCTTAATAAAGAAAGTATAAATTAGATAATAGCTTAATTTATTTCTATTGCTGAAGACATGTGGATAAACAGTAATATTTAGATTTGATTTTTTATCACCTGTAATTTTCCAAATAACTTTAGATTTCCTCCCAGTTTTCCTTCCAATGTTTAACTCATAACCGTTGCCTTCATCCCATTTATAGAAATTTCTATGAAGCACAACCCCATTTAAATACTCTAATATATCCTCATGATTATCATTATCCCATTTGACAACTGTGTTTGATTTACAGAATGGATGAGTTTTATTCAAGTTTCCGGGCTCTGAGATAATTTGCCATACTTGTTTATTGTCAAAATCCAAGTCAATTGAACAGCTTACAGGTAAGATCATATATATTATTTAGGAATTAACCATAATTTATTTTCTGAATCAATCTTCCCATTAAGCTCTTCAAGAACAACTTTGTCAACTATCTTGATTCCATTTTTTGCCATATTTTCAAATGTATCAATGCCATCGTTGGGGAAATTTTTTCTTGTTCTATGAATATTAAACTTGTTCGATAGTTTCATATTAAATTCTTTTTCAACCATTTCCCTGCCTATTAAAAATCCAATTAATCCACCCCATGTAGATGTGGGATTATCAGAGTCCCAACCAGCAAGTGTTCCAATTTTTATTGTTTCTTTTAGTTCACCTTCACCATAAAATAAACTTACAAGACTAGAGGCAAAATTAATTCCAGCCGCATAACAACCGTTACAATATAAATTTTTTGAAGTTATATTATATCCATCTTTTTGATTGACTTGATATCTGTAATATATGGAATCTCTTGTTTGTTCCCATTTAATTCCAGAGTCGTGTAAGTCTTTAATGTAATCGTACATTTTTGAAGGGTATAAATTATTATTGAGTTTAGATCTAGACTCATTAGCAAGCCAAATCATTTTTTCTTTAATTGATTTTAAATTTTTTGTGTTTGATGCATTTGAATACATTCTAACATAAAATTCAGCAATTTCCTGAGCTTCCTCCCTTGCTGTTGTCTGGATTGGAAGTCTTGACATTTCAATTGCAAATTCTGGTTTTGTAGGTGAGAATAAACCAAAAATTTCAGTTGTTA
Organism: uncultured Bacteroidota bacterium; assembly: GCA_902622595.1. Classification (GTDB taxonomy): domain Bacteria; phylum Bacteroidota; class Bacteroidia; order Flavobacteriales; family Flavobacteriaceae; genus Marisimplicoccus. The sequence continues at coordinate 120,542 of CACNQM010000002.1, read as the reverse complement.
ATTGAGCGTCAATCATATCATAGAATTCATTTTTTTCAGGGTTACTTGTCTCTGGTGGTTCAAAACCTTCTAACATTAAATCAAATGCTCGTTGGTTTGAAACCCATAAATAATTCTCCTCCTCAATGTAAATATGTCTTAACCACCCTTCTCTTATTTGAGATGGAGTTAAAATATTAGTTTTATAAAAATTTTGTAAATACTGATACATATACTCAATATCTGTATCATCATCTGATCCCCAAATTTCATCTTCTGATTTTAATATATAATCAATTTTAATGTTTGATTTATCAACTGAATCATCCTCCCAAATACTTCTTTGATCAGTTTTACCCCAATCTTCTCTAGTATAGAAATCACCAGTCTTAATTTCTCCAATATTTCCAATTTTATCATTTTCTGTTATTAATCCAGTCCAATTTGCAATTAGTTGGCCTAACCAAAAACCTTCAAGTTGATCTTGATAATTTTCTTTTGATATTTCAATAAATGCTTGTTCCTCTTTATTTAATGAAGTACATGAAGTAACTATAGATATAATTAAAAACAGACTTATATTTTTCATAAAACTCATATTACTAATTTAATATTTGCATACTTTAATTATTATTTCTAATCTTCAATGGACCAATAATCCCATTTACCACTTTCAGCATATAACTCTATTATACTTTTAAATTTATTTTTTTTAAAAGTTATCTCATTATTATCATTATGCTTAATTAATTTATCTTGAACTGTAGATATAATTTTTTTTAACTCCTTTTTTAAAAAATCTTGAGAATCATTAAGTTCTTCTTTTGAATAAAAGGGTGTAAGTGCTTTAATTATACTTTTGTGGTTTCCAAGATATAAAGATTTTTGTGATTCACTATTTTTAAATATGCAGATATATGAATTCCATCTTTTGTCACATACGATAGTAGATGTTGTAAATAAACTCTTATTGGTGGACTTAATTTTTTCTAAAATTTCTTTTTTCTTTATTTGAATATTATTCAATTTCTCTTTTACTTTTTTTATCTTTTTTCTAGATTTACTTAAAGACTTTGATAATTTATTTTCCTTTTCATAAGTTTTGTAATAAATTAATAATAAATCTTTTTCATCTTTTTTAAGTGAATCAAATTTTTCTTGAGAAATTCTTTCTAATTTTTTCATATTTTATACTATACTAAATATACAATTTATTTTATATATATAGTGATAATTTGTGCCCTTATATTATTTCTGTGCCCCTTATAGTATTTTTTGAATTTTTAATTAATTATTTTCATTTAATATCTTTGTATTTGTAAAAGTTTACAAATCATGAAAAAAATACTATTTCTTATATATTTTCTTCTAATTGGATGTGGTGGAGAAATTTATTATTTAGATAGTTTTAATTACAGCCAATCTGGCGAAGCTACATATGAGACTAAAGAACTTGAAGCAGAAGATCTTGAGGGGGCTTTCACAGAAGCTTATGAGATAATTGCTGATGAAATCATATCCGTTTACTCAGATGCTCTCAATAAAGACAATAGTCTTGGTGGTGTTGATAATGAAATTAAAGCTTTAGAGTTTCTTAATCAAGCACTCTTTAATTATGAGATATTTACTGTTAATAGAGAAAAAATGCGAATTAATATTACGGATAAAGAATTTGACAGAAAATCTATTTTGAAAGATAGTATTTTGAATAAATCAAGAATTAAAAACGAAGCAGAGAAGTTACTTAATTAAATAATATGAACTTTATATCATTGATTAGTCTGCTTTTGGAATATGGATCTTAATTAGTATTATATCATTTTATATTTTAATAATAGCTAATTGAAATCTAATCAGGCTTAACACATGGTCCACTAATAAATGAAGTTACTCCACCAACACTACTTGCATAGCATACGTTTGGATATGTAATTCCATTACAACCACATACTGGTTCATAAACTTCAATACATAAAACTAACCCATCAATTTTAGTTTCATCTATACATGCAGTTTCTTCAGTTTCTTCAGATGAGCATGATAAAACACAGATTAAAGAAGTTATGAACAGCTTTGATAATAGTTTCATATTTTTAAAAATATTATAATTATTCAAAATACAATGGATTGATTTAAATATTCTTTCATAAATTGTACACATTCAGTATTAAAAACAAATTAATATGGGAAGTAAATTCTTTGGAAACAAAAACGCTAACAGAGAGACAAACGGAAAACGTCAAGTTAAAAACTCAAATAAGAATTCAAAAAAAAATTATAGTAGTAAGCTTCAATCTAAAGGTGTAGGGAAAACGAAAATGACTGGTGTTAGAAAAGTTGGAAGAGGTAACTAAACCTTCTAAATTTTTTAGAATATTATGGATTATTATTTCAAGTCTTTTAAAAAGTTCACATTTATATTTTTGACTTTTTTCATCTGGGGTTGTTCAAACCAAGTAACAATTTCAGAGGACTCATATGTTATAAAATACATATCCATTATTGATCCAATAGATGGACTTCAATCAAATAAAAGTGTAGTCATAACTAACAATATTATAACTAAGATACTAGATGATGATAATGAGTTTATAGCTGATAATAAAAATATAATTGATGCAACTGGGAAATATTTAATTCCAGGGTTATGGGATGCTCACATTCATTTTTCTTTTGATACTAACCTTGCACCATTTATGCCAGGACTTTTTTTAGCTCATGGAGTAACAAGTGTTCGTGATACGGGTGGACCAATTGACTTGGTAGTTAAAATGAAAGATTTATCATTGATGGACCCGATTTATAATCCAACAGTATATATCGCAGGACCACTAATAGATGGAACTCCAAATGTATATAACAATTCAAGCCCATCATTTCCACTTCTCTCAATTGAGAACAATGACATTATTGATATTGAATCTAATGTAATAGGAATAGTAGAAAGAGAGGTCGATCTTTTAAAGGCTTATGAAATGCTTACTGAAAATCAGTTTTTAGCCATAATGAGAATTGCAAAAAAAGCAAACCTGAAGGTAACTGGACATATTCCTTTAAGTATGACATTATTTTCTGCTATTGACTCAGGTTTAAATGGAATAGAACATCTTCGAAACTTTGCACTTTCAATTGCAAGTAATTCAGATGAACTTTACAAGGAGAGATTAGAGTTACTAAAAAATCCAGATGATTTACCAGGGAGTGATTTAAGATCTCAAATTCATTCCAAACAAAGAATGAAAGCGCTTGACTCAATTGATTATAATAAGTTTGAAGAAGCAGCAAATCTTTTGGCATCAAAAAATGTATGGCAAACACCAACTCTTTTTTTATACAGAAATTCTTCTCAAAAAACTTTTAAAGACCCCTCTTTTAAAAATGAGTTAAATAAACTACCTAATCAAATTAAACAAAAATGGATTAAAGAGATTTCAGAAACTGATACAATAATTGATAAAAATAGTTTGAGATATTCTAAATGGTTAGAGGAAGCCACTGGTAAACTTCATAAAAAAAATGTTCCTTTTATGGCAGGTACTGATACCCCAATTGGATATTTAATTCCTGGTAGAAGCTTACATATTGAGTTGGAAGTCATGGTTGAAAGTGGATTCTCAAATCTTGAAGCAATTAAAAGTGCAACTGTAAATCCTGCTAAGTTTTTTGGATTAGAAAATAAAGAGGGAAGAATTAAAGATGGATATAAGGCAGACCTTGTAATTTTGAATTCAAACCCTTTAGATAATATCAGAAATACTCAGGATATATCTGCAGTAATAAAAAACGGTGAGTTCTTATCAAGAGAATCATTAGATTCATTGATTTATAAAAATTAATTAACCTCTAATTATAATTTAGAGGTTAACTAATCTTAATTTTAAAATTACTGAGGAAGTTGTGCTGGATTAAAATAATAATCTTCCCTCATAATCTCCCCTTCATCATTAAACCAGTGTTGGATATGTTGACTGACTGTCTTTGTATTCCCTGATTTTTTATTCTTAAAAGTAATATCAGTCCAAGAAATTACAACAGCTCCATCTCCAGAATAATCTAACACATCAGGGAAACCACTCTCTTTAATGTCAACTATTTCAAACATCTCCATGTAATTATCAAACTGAGCAAATTCTTCTTCTAAATTTTTAAACTCATCAATTCCAGAGTTCATAACATCATAAAAAATTGTATTCTCAGTATAATTTGCTTTAATTTTTTCTACATCACCAGTTTTATATGACTGATAAAGTAGTCTTACCTTTGTTACTAATGGATGATCTTTATAAATAACACCATTTTCACTAGTCTCGTATGCATCCCAATTTTTCTGCCATAGTATTTGATCATCATTAATCCATAATGTTTGGATTCTATCTCCTTTAGCTGTCATTCTATATGTTCCATACCTTGGCATATTTAAATCTAATCCAGTATTCTTATCATATCCGGTCAGCAACTCATATGTTTTCACATCCACAACATCATCTTGTTTATATTCAAAAACATCAGGATAAGCTCCTCCATAATGCTTAATTTCAAAATTTATCAAATTCTTACTTAAATAATTTGATGTTCCAAGTATCCAGTTAAGACCATTTGCCTGTCTGTTTCTTAGCGTCCAAACTTTAACATCATCTGTAACAAGTTCTCTAAGTTTATCAAGATCTCCAGATATATATGCCTCATTAAATTGATTCACAATATCAATAGCAGGATGTTCTATATATATTTTTCCATTTGTTTGTTTTTGAGAAAACACAGTAAATGAAAATAAAACTGTAAGTATTAATAATATTTTTTTCATTTTATTGATTTTAAGATTATGTTGTAAGTTAAATAAAACATATACATTTGTGAAAGTTTATGAAATTAATTATAAGAAATTCAGATAGAATTGGCGCTTTATCATCTGGACTTTGTATGCTTCATTGTTTTGCAACACCATTTTTATTTTTATCACAATCCTCTTTGATATTCATTTCAGTAGATTTTACATTAACATGGTTTATCCTTAATTATGTTTTCTTATTTATTTCATTTATTGCAATTTACCACTCAGTTAAAAACTCAACAAATAGATTTATAAGGATATTCCTTTATCTTTTCTGGGTAGTATTATCAGGATTGATTATTAATGAAAGTTTAGAAATATTCTCTATTCCAGAAGCTGCAACTTATTTTTCAGCATCTTCATTAATTTGTCTTCACATTTATAATTTAAGATACTGTAGGTGTGACGATGAAGATTGTTGTGCATCATAAATTTATTCATGCTATCTTCCAATCAACGTAAATTAATTTCACAATTAGATAAAAAAAAATACCGTTTAGAAAAAAATCTTTTTGTAGCAGAAGGGAAAAAAGTTGTATATGAATTAATAAATTCTGATTGGCCATTTAAAAACCTATTTTCTACTGAAGAAGATTTTCATCCAGATGTTGAACTTTTGACATCATCTGAGATGAAAAAGATTACAAAATTCAAAACACCTAGTCAAGCATTAGGTGTATTTGTTTTACCTGAACCTCAAAAAATATTATCTGAACCTATTTCAATTGGTGTTGACGGTATAAGTGATCCAGGAAATCTTGGTACTATTATAAGATTATGTGATTGGTTTGGGATATCAGAATTGATTTGTAGTAAAAATACGGTTGACTGTTTTAATGCTAAAGTAATCCAAGCTTCAATGGGTTCAATAGCTAGAGTTAGGTGTCATTATGTAACTGATCTTGGAGCAGTTTTAACTAAGATGCAAAAGCCAATCTATGGTGCAACTATACATGGAGATTCTATATATTCAACAAAACTGCCACATAAAGCCTCTTATATTTTTGGTAGTGAATCTCATGGAATATCAAAACCATTATTTAATCATTTAAAAGGTGAGTTTTCTATTCCCTCATTTAGGGATGGAGATAATAGAGCTGAGAGTTTGAATGTTGCAAATGCTACTGCAATTTTTTTAAGTGAATTATTTAGAGGTTCAAAGGTCTAAACTAGCTTCCAGCTAAGACACTACCAAATATTCCAACTGCAAGCTCTGCCCATACTAAAATCAAAAATATTATTATAATTGTTAATGAAAATATTCTGGTATTTTTATTATCTATTTTCTTGATTATAAAATTGGCAAGTAGGCTAAAACTCAAAAGTATTATAGCTGATAAAAAAAAATCAGAAAGATTCCAATTTATTTGATCAGTAAATTTCATTCCGATAAATGGAATAATTAACAACAGTAGAGGGTAAAAAATTTTTCTGGACATATTCAAAAATAAAAAAACGGTTAGACAAGAAAACCATTATCTGTTGAGTATATATTAAATCTTAAACAATTTCCTTTCTTTTAGTTATATAGATAAAATATATCTATGCAGAACTACACAGAACAAATTTTAGTGAGACTAAAAAAAGGTTAGATTGAAATTCTAAAACAAGAAGCAAGTAAATATCATTTACCAGTTTCTTCTTATGTCAGATTATTACTTTTTAAAGAAGAAAAAGAAATTATTTAATTAACTATAATTAGTTTTAGTACTCTGCCTGAAAATCTATCAAATAAATTCCCTACAGATTCATTGGATTGAAAAGAAATTCTAATAAATCCTTCTCCAAAACTTAAGTATGCAGAAGTACTTGAATCTTTGTTAATAAAAACTTGAGGAAGCTGACTCCACCTTTCAGGAGTGTCATCATCATATGTTCTTTGGATGTAAGCAGATATTAATGCGTTGCTATATACATCTTCAGTAATTTCGGGCACAGGAATTTCAAAATTACCGTATTGCTCATCATCACTTAAATATGTCAACTCAGAAGGAATTTCTAATAAGACTATTTTATTTTCTGTACTATTAATTATAGTCTCAGCCATTTGATTATTATCTCCTGAGGCACAAGAAATAAATAATGAACATATAAATGTAAAGAGTAAAAGATTTTTCATTGTTTGTTTAATTATTTAAACTTAATTATAAAAAACTATAATTATGTTACGCATATCTTAAATTTTAATTAATATGATTAAGTTATCATCTATTAATCTAAAAATCAATAGTTAAAGTTCTATATATCAATTTTTTAAGAATACTTAATTGAGGGGGTTGGAAATTCCTGAATTGAAAGAAGAGGATATGCCGATTATTTAAGTTTGTTGTTTATCAAGACCTGTAAGAAGGTGAGCCAAATGCTTCACCATTTCCTGTATGACAATATTGTCTTAAACTTTCAAGATATTTAGCAGAACTATAGTTCATATTGGCATAAGAATCATCCATTTCTCCAAAGCCCTCATAAGTAAAGCGTACTCTTGTTTTACCATCATTTTCATCTAAATCATACTTCATTATATGTCCAACATTATCAAATTCAGATTCTACAATTTCAAGATGAACAGATTCGTTTTGTGTTATAGCAATTACTTTAAATTTAAACTCTGCAAAATTTATAAATTCAAAAGTGATAATTTCATCTAACTTAAATACTCCTTTAACAATAGTTGTATACCATTTTGAAAGTTTATCGGATTCAGTAAGAGCCTCAAATACTTCTTCTTTTGGTGAATTTATATGCATTAGTAACTTTATTGGAATCATTTAAATTGATTTATAGTTGATAATCTTAAATTTAAGAAGTTTAATTTCAATATGCAACTAATTAACGTAAGCTTAATATTGAACTGTCCCTTTGCCCCAAACCTTAGGAATGGGACATTCATCTATAAACGTTAGTTTGACTTATTTAAGAGGACTTGAAATACCTGAATTGAAAGAAGAAGATATGCCTGTGTCATAAAAGCATAGTGATTTTTAAGAAATTAGATTTTTTTTTGATTTAAAACATCTTCCCTTAAACATCTGATAATGGAAATTGTTTTGAATAGTTGAGACAGAATACTCTTTTTCTAAAAAAGACAGAGTTATCCTAAGTCTAACGATGTACATCTAAGAAGATTTAAAGATGTACTCATTACATAGTTGAGTATTTTGAAAAGATGAATCTTCGATTATATAACTAATTTTTTTTAATCTGTTGTATTTTCAATAACCCCTAGAATATATAGCTAGAACTTCTACACACTGCAAACTTGAAAGTGAGTCCTCACCTCTTAATAGAAACAAATCAAATAAACTGAAACCAATTTAACAATAAATGAGAATAAGAGATGGGGACTCTAATTAAACTAATTCAATACAACAAATTTAAGCTTATTTAGTATGTTATTTTTTAAAGGAAAAGTTAAATAGGTTAAGAAAATAGCTTGAATTTTTCTAAACAGATAACTACAACCCCTAAACATCCATTTTACCTTAATTCAACTGTCTCAGTACTGCCAATTAGTAGCATTTTTGAGCTATTTTTTGTAAATTAATGTTGTCTTAAGAGTCGTAAAAGAAAAAACCCTCCAGTAGGTGAAGGGTTATAAAATTTGTGTAATTAAACGGTTAGCATGCTCCCCCTCTTGGACTCGAACCAAGGACCCTCTGATTAACAGTCAGATGCTCTAACCAACTGAGCTAAGGAGGAATAGTCGGCAAATATAATTTTTTTTTTACATTTAAATTCAATCTTATTCCTATATTTGAAATCGAAGTGAGAAATTATTTTAGTTACGTTCTGTTGATTTCTTTGTTGTTTCCAACAGTAGTCGAAACTTTTCATGCTATATATGATCATCATGATATTCACACTGAAGAAAAATCAAGTATTCATAATAGTGAATTTCACTGTCAGATAACTTTATTTTCTAACCTAGATGATGATATAGACTTTTTCTTAAATAATTTGTATGAATCAATCTCATTTCAAAAGCCAAGACTTCATTTAAATAGTTATAAAGTATTAAAACTTAATACCGATTATAATTTTATACATTATAGAGGCCCGCCAGTAAAGATTTAACTTTTATCAATTTAGAATATTAAACTGAGATTTAGTCTAAGACTAAGTTTAATATTGTAAAATAAATATTATACCATCTTTTATTAGAGGGTATAATTAATCTATAATCAAAAAATTAAATTCTTAAAATAAAAATGAAAACAAAAAAAATATTAATTACACTTTTGATGGTGCTATTTATATCTCACTCTTCTTTTTCACAGGTTAGTAGCAGCCAAGTAGAACTGGATGAAATTGTTTTATCACTGCCTTTCAATCAAGATCGTGGAAAGTCCGTAATCAAAGTAAATAAAATCAACTTAAACAGTATTAACCCAATATTAAAATCATATATAGGTAAATCTTTATCTAAACTTCCTGGAATTAGTTTAATTACCACAGGGCCAGGTATTGCAAAACCATCTATAAGAGGGCTAAGTGCAAGTAGAGTAATAATTTATTCTCAAGGTGTAAGGTTAGAGAATCATCAATGGGGAGATGAGCATGGAGTAGGTATATCAACTTCTGGAATAAGTTCTGTTGAGTTAATCAAAGGTCCAGCATATGTACTCTATGGAAGTGATGCTATGGGTGGAGTTCTTTATACAGAGCCAGAAAGATACTCTAGAGATTTCTCTGTTGATTATATGGGGATTTATAATTCTAATTACAGCGGTATAACCAATAATATTGGAGTGAAGGGAAGTTCTGGTAATTTCTCATATATACTAAGAGGGAATATGACTGATAATCAAAATTTTTCAACTCCACAAGGTGAAGTTGAGAACACTTGGTTTAAAGAAAACGACATTCAAACTGGTTTAAAGTATCAATCTGAAAACTTTTTTTCTGATCTTAGAATATCAAAGAATACTATAGAGCTTGGTATTCCTGATCCAGAAATTGAGGAAGGTCAAAAAGGCAGTTATCAAGAGTTATCTCATACAATGTTAACTTGGAAAAATAGTATTGATCTTGGAAACAATCATGAACTAGAAGCAACTTATGGTAGACAATTTAATGAGAGAAAAGAATTTTCAGGTCTTGGTGGTAGTACAGCAGAACTTGATATGGAATTAACAACAAATACAATTGATGCTAATTTAACCATGCCACAGTCAGATAATTTTAACATGATATTAGGAACCAACATACTTTCACAAGAAAATAAAAACTTTGGCCTTGAACAATTAATTCCTGATGCTGATATGAATGACTTTGGAGTTTATGGATTGGCTCAAATCTCTTTGGAAAATGGTTCAGCATTAATTGGTATGAGATATGATTCAAGATCAATAATATCTGAAAGGGGTTCTGCTGATTTTTCAAACTTTAATGGATCAATTGGATTGAAGAAAGACTATAATAACTCTTCAATTAGATTAAACCTTGGATCTGGATACAGAGCACCAAACCTTATTGAATTATTTGCTGATGGAATTCATGAAGGAACTTTTAGATATGAAAAAGGAAATCCTAATCTTGAGGCTGAGACAAGTTTTCAAAGTGAGATTTCACTAGACATGATGAATGAAGATTCATCTCTAGCTTTCGATGTATTCTATAACGATATATCTAATTATATATATATCGCTCCTTCTAATGAGCAAGTGGATGGATATAAGTTGTACAATTTTTTGCAGCAAAATGCAACTTTATGGGGTTCAGAGATTATTTACTCAAAACAAACTGCTATTGAATGGTTATCTTTTAATACCTCTTTTGAATATATCAATGGAAAATCTGCCGATGGTATCCCTTTACCTTTTATTGCTCCTTTAACCTTTAAGCAGGTCTTTGACTTAGACTTTTCAGAAAATTACTCTTTAGAAATTGACTTTGTGGCTAAGGCTAAACAAACTAGAATTTCACAGTTTGAAGAAGAAACTGATGGTTATTCACTTTTAAATCTTTCTGGAAATTGGATGACTTCACTTTTAGGGAATGATTTAAATATTTTTTGGAGTATAGACAATGTATTTGATAAAGAATACTTTGATCACTTATCTAGACTAAAAGAAGCTGGAATCCATGAATTGGGAAGAAACATTTCAATTGGATTGAAATATAATTTTTAATATTAATTAAATATTAGGAACTTAAACAAGGCTAGGTTTTTTAATCTAGCCTTTTTTAATTTGCAAATGCTCTGACTATATCATTTCCATTAGCATATAGAACAATTGCGATTAAGATAAAAAATCCTATCATAGTTGAAATTTCCATAAATCTATCGCTGGGTTTTCTTCCAGAAACCATTTCATATAAAAGAAACATAACATGTCCACCATCTAATGCAGGGATTGGTAATACATTCATAAAAGCCAGGATAATTGAAATAAGAGCAGTTGATAACCAGAAGCCTTTCCAGTCCCATTTTGCAGGAAAAATATTACCAATAGTACCAAAGCCTCCTAGTTGTGATGCTCCTTTTTTTGTGAAAACAAATGAAAATCCAGCTACATACTCGTATAATGTCCAATAACCGTAATTGAAACCTTGAGCAATACTTTCAAATAAACCAAGTTTTTTATTTATTGTCTTAATTTCATTTCTTCTCAAAACTCCAATTGATCCATCGTCATTCCTATCAATATTTAATTTATATATTGAGCTTCCTCTTTCAACTTCAACATTTATTAAATTATCAGTGTTATCAGTCATCCAATTTGAGAAATCTCCCCAATCATATATACTTTGTCCATTTACGGATACAATAACATCTCCAGATTGCATACCAGCATATATTGCAGGAGAGTCATTAAAAACAGAATCAATAGTAGCGCTAAAAATTGGAGTAAAACTATTTATTTGTCCGCTTTGGAATATGTCGTTGCCAATATTATCTGGAATATTAATTTCAGATATAGACCCATCAATCTTTTCAACTTTTACTTTATCAACGGGTCTTAGTAGTAACATTTTGTTTATATCTAAAACAAAGTCTAATTCTTCACCATCAACATCAATTATTTTGTCACCTTTATCAAATCCGATTTTCTGAATAAAGGCAGATGGTTCTAAACCAAGTGGAATATTCTCTTGTGGAAGTGTTTCTTTCCCCCAAACAAAAAGAACCATCATATAAATAAGAAAACCAAGCAGTAAATTAACTGTTACTCCACCGAGCATAATTATTAGTCTTTGCCAAGCTGGTTTTGAACGAAATTCCCATGGTTTAGGTGGTTTTTGCATTTGTTCTTTATCAAAGCTTTCATCAATCATACCGGAGATCTTAACATAACCTCCAAGTGGCAACCAACCAATTCCGTAAACTGTTTCACCAATTTTCTTTTTAAATAAAGAATATTTTACATCGAAGAATAGATAAAATTTTTCAACTCTACATCCAAATATTCTTGCAGGAATAAAGTGACCAAGTTCATGCAGTGCAATCAATATTGATAACGATAATAATAACTGGCCTGCTTTAATAAAAAATTCTGGTGAAAACATATTTTTAATTTTTGAACTGCAAATTTAATATTTTTTTAATTCCTTGAATTATCTTTGTTATCCCCAAATAAAAAATATATGTTAAAAAGGTATGGTCTTTTTGCTTCTATAATGCTGATAATATCATTGTCAGCTATAATTATGTTTTACAATGTATTAACTCCTGAAAAAAAATTACCTATATATCAACCTAATATGGTCAAGTTTCAATTAGTTGATAGTACCATTCAGCATATTAAAAGGTTCCATAAAATCGATGACTTTTCATTAGTAAATCAAAATAATGAGATTATTACTAATGAAACTTATGATGGTAAAATATACATAGCAGACTTTTTTTTCACAACATGTCCAGGTATTTGTCCAATTATGAAAGAAAATATGATCATTCTTCAAGATGAGTTCTTTAATGATGATGATATTCTGCTTTTATCTCATACTGTTACCCCCGAAATTGATTCAGTTCCTATTTTAAAAGAATATTCACAAGAACAAGGAGTTATAGACTCCAAATGGAATATGGTTACAGGAGATAAAAAGCAAATTTATGATTTAGCCAGAAAATCATATTTGGTTGCTGAAGATATTGAGAGTCCTGTCAAATATGATATGATTCACACCGAGAATTTTGTACTGGTAGACTCAAAGAGAAGAATTAGAGGCTTTTATGATGGAACGGATGTTGATGTGATGGATGATCTAATAAATGATATAAAAATTCTAAAAAAAGAAGAATCTAACTAGTTCATAAGTTCTTCAATGTGACCAGTCTCTATAGGAATATTTTCCATTAAGTTAATTGGATCTCCTTTACTCTGGATTACTACATCATCCTCAAGCCTTACACCAAAGCCTTCATCTGGAACATATATTCCAGGTTCAACAGTAAATACCATATTCTCTTGAAATGGATCTTCAAGTAGTCCATAATCATGAGTATCAAGTCCAAGATGATGAGATGTACCATGCATAAAATATTTTTTATAGGCTGGATTCTTCTTAGTCTGATTTTTTATATCATTTTTATCAATAAGCCCAATATCAAGTAATTCCTTTGTCATAATTTCACCTACTTGCTCATGAAATAATTTCCAATTGTTGCCGACAGTTAACAATTTAGTTGCTTCGTTCTTAACTCTTAAAACAGCATTGTATACCTGCTTTTGTCTTTTTGAAAACTTTCCTGAAACAGGGACAGTCCTTGTCATATCACTTGAATAATTTCCATATTCTGCTCCAACATCCATCAATATTAATTCTCCACTCTTACATTGCTTGTTATTTTTAATGTAGTGAAGTACATTATTATCATTACCACTAGCAATGATTGGAGAATATGCAAATCCTTTTGATGAATTATTAATAAATTCATGGATAAACTCTGCTTCAATTTCATATTCCCAAATATTTGGTTTAATGAACTTTAATACTCTATTAAAACCCTTCTCTGTTATTTCACATGCTCTTTTTATTTGATCAATTTCATAAGGATGTTTTATAGATCTTTGTCTTTGAAGTATAGGATTACTTTTTGCAACATTGTGAGCAGGATATTTTTTTAAAAGCCATGAAATAAATCTATCTTCTCTTGTTTCAACAGGGGAGTTTGCCCTGTAATGTTCATTTTTATTGATATAAAAAGTATCAACTTCAGTTGCAATTGAGCTGAGGACATCTTTAAAGTCTTCTATATAACATATGTTATTAATACCAGATAATTCATTTGCTTGTTTTTTACTAAGTTTCTCACCTTCCCAAACCTTAGTATGATTATCAGATTTTCTTATAAAAAGTATTTCTCTTGTTTTATGATTTTTTGATGCAGGATATAGTATTAAAATGGTTTCTTCTTGATCAATACCAGTGAGATGAAAAATATCTCTATGTTGTTCAAAAGGTAATTCAGAGTCTGCACTTACTGGATATATATCATTAGAGTTGAAGACAGCTAGAGAGTTACCCTTCATTTCATCCATGAAATTTCTTCTGTTCCTGTTATATACTGAATTACTTAGTGGAATATATCTCATTTTATCTTTATCAATTACCCTTATTTAATTTAATGTTTTTAAATTAAAGGTAAAATTAAATAATATGAGACAGCTTTTATCAATTTCACTAAGTTTAATTAGCTCTTTTTTAGTGTTTTCTCAACCAAATCCAACGGATGCTGGAAGTATTATTGAAGCATATGAGAATAAAGAGATCTTAGTAAAATCATCTAGGGTTAAAAACATTGAATTTAAAAATATAGGTCCTACAATAATGAGTGGAAGAGTTGTTGCACTCGAGGTCAATCCTGAAGATCCAACAAAATTCTATGTTGCATATGCTTCTGGGGGAGTTTGGTACACAGATAATAATGGAACATCATTTAATTCTATATCTGATGATTGGCCAACTCAAAATATTGGTGAAATAGCAATGGATTGGAATAATGGTATATTATGGGTTGGAACAGGAGAAAATAATTCTTCAAGATCTTCATACTCTGGGATTGGAATCTTAAAGACAAATGCTGATGGCTCAAACTGGAAAAATGTTGGTTTGCATGATAGTCATCATATTGGAAAAATTCTAATAAATCCCGAAAATTCTAATCATTTGGTAATTGGGGTTACTGGACACTTATACTCAAAGAATGAAAATAGAGGTGTATATGTAACAAAAGATGGTGGAAAAAATTGGAATAGGAAATTATATATAAATGATGTTAGTGGAATTATCGATATGTCTGAAACACCAGGAGATTTTAACATAATGTATGCAACATCTTGGGAAAAAGATAGAAAGTCTTGGAACTTTGACGAGGATGGGCATGGTTCAGGAATATATAAAAGTATTGATGGAGGAGCTAATTGGAGCTTAATGTCTAATGACGAATCTGGCTTCCCAACAGGAGCTGGAGTAGGAAGGATTGGAATAGCAGTTTTTGATAAAGACATAGTTTATGCAGTTGTCGATAATCAGAACTTTAGAGAAACCACTGAAAAAAAATTAGATCAAGGTTTAACAAAAGAGTCATTTATAGGAATGTCACTTGAAAATTTTAATAAATTAAGTGTTAGTGATCTTAAAGCTTTTTTAAGATCTAACAGGTTTCCATCTAAGTACAAAGCTGAGGCAATTAAAAAAGATATGAATGATGGTAAACTTCAACCTGATGATTTATACAAATATTTAGTAAATGCAAACTCAGAGTTATTCGATACTCCAATAATTGGAGCAGAGGTATATAAAAGTGAAAATGGTGGAAAAACTTGGGCTAAAACACATAACTCATTTTTAGATGGAGTATATAATACATATGGATATTATTTTGGAAAAATCCATGTAGATCCAAGTAATAGTCAAAAGATATATACTTATGGCGTTCCAATTTTGACATCAGATGATGGCGGAAAAACTTTTTATAGGATAGGCAAGGAAAATGTTCATGCTGATCATCATGACTTATGGATAAATCCTGATAAACCTGGGCACCTGATAAATGGAAATGATGGAGGGGTTAATATAACTTACGATGATGGAAAAAACTGGATAAAAAATAACTCTACTGAAGTTGGCCAGTTTTATGCTATTAATGTAGATAATCAAACACCATATAATGTTTATGGTGGACTCCAAGATAATGGAGTTTGGATGGGACCACATAATTCATTAGAGAATAAAAGATGGAATATGACAGGTCAATACCCATGGAAGGGGATTCTTGGAGGAGATGGAATGGAAGTTCAAATTGATAATAGAAACCCAAATATTGTCTTTACTGGATCTCAGTTTGGTTTTTATGCTCGTTTAGATTTAGACACTGGGAGGAGAAAATCTATTAAACCAATTCATGAACTTGGTAATTCTCCTTTTAGATTTAATTGGCAAACACCTATTCTTCTCTCACCTCATAATCAGGATGTTCTATACCTTGGATCAAATTTTTTACATAAATCCACTAATCAAGGAGATGACTGGCAGACTATTTCTGAAGACTTAACTAATGGTGGGAAAAAAGGGAATGTCCCCTATGGAACAATTACAACGATTTCTGAATCACCAGTTAAAGAGGGAGTCCTTTATACTGGAAGTGACGATGGCCATGTGTATGTATCAAAAAATAGTGGGAAAACATGGAAGAATATCTCAGGAAATCTTCCAAAGGAACTTTGGGTAAGTAATGTTTATGCTTCAAATCATGATGAAAAAGTTGTTTATTTATCTCTTGATGGATATAGATGGGATAACTTTTCTCCTTATCTTTTTCAAAGTAAGAATTATGGTAAGACTTGGGAATCAATTAGTTCTAACCTACCAGACTCACCTATCAATGTTGTGATAGAAGATAACGTTAACGAAGATATTCTATACGTTGGAAATGATCATGGGGTATATATTTCATTAGATCAAGGAAAAACTTGGGAGCCGTTTAATAAAGGTCTTACATCTGCAGCAGTCCATGATTTAGTTATACAAGAAGAGGAACAGCACCTATTAGTTGGAACACACGGTAGATCAATATATCTAGCTGATATAGCTATAATTCAGAATCATGATATTGCTAATCAGAAAGCTGAAATTAAGATTTTTGATATTAAGGATGTTAGGTTTTCTGAGAGATGGGGCACAAAGAGGAGTACAGATAAAAATTATTTTACACCAAGTCTGAAGTTTTCAATTTTCTCTAAATCAAGTCATAATGTGTCTTTTGAGATTATTAACAATAATAAAGACGTTTTATTTTCAAAATCAATTTCACTTGACAAGGGATATAATTTTATTGATTATGACCTGACAATATTAGATGATTCAAATATAGATTTAATCGATAAATCTCAAAATGGAGAACATTATTTGCAGAAAGGTGTTTATTCCATCTCTATAAAAACAGATAATACTGCAATAGAAAATCAATTTAAAATAAAATAGTTATTTTAAGTTTTATGATTTAATTTTACACCCTGAAAAATTATTATGTCTTTGATTTCTATATTTAAATCTTCTATTGGAAAGAAGCTATTAATGGCTTTATCAGGTATCTTTCTTGTAGTTTTTTTAACTCAGCATTTTCTAATCAATATTACTTCAGTTTTTAGTGAAGAAATATTTAATTTCTTATCCCATTTTATGGGAAATAACCCTGTTGTCCAATTTATATTACAACCAATATTAATATTTGGTGTAATTTTTCATTTTGTAATGGGCTTTTATTTAGAAATTATAAATAGAAAATCTAGAGGTGCTAATTATTCAAGATATGCTGGTGGCGATAATGCTCCTTGGATCTCCAGAAATATGATTTTCACTGGTGGTGTAGTACTCTTATTTTTAATTCTTCATTTTTATGATTTTTGGGTTCCAGAGATGAATTATAAATATATTGAGTTCAGACCGGAAGATCCAAACAGATACTATGAAGAGTTAATTCATAAATTTGAAAGTCCAATTAGGACCTCAATTTATTCTGTTTCATTTATCTTTTTAGCTCTTCATCTCTTACATGGTTTCAGTTCATCATTTAAAACTATTGGTGTTGATTCTAAATATTACAAACCTATTAAATCACTTACATTTATTTTTTCTATTCTTATTCCTTTTGGGTTTATTTTTATTGCAGTTTTTCATAATATAATGCATTAATATATTGGGGCACAAAATGGGGTACAACTAAATTAAAAGTTATATATTTGTATTATGGGATTATATCTTACAGAAAAGCACATTAAGTATAAAGATGGTAAAGATGACCATGTTTCACCTTTTTTCATCTATCACAATAATAATAAAAGGGCTAAATTTTTTTGTAGCCTTAAGGTAAATAACAAAAATTGGTGCTTTGACAAAAAGAAAGTTAAGTCAACTGACAAAGAGTCTGGTATAAAAAACAGAAAGATAAAGACAATCAAGTCTCAACTTGAATCTATTATTTCATCTTTTGAAAATAAAAAAGAACCTCTAACTCCTGATAAATTAAAATCAGAATTTGAGATTATTAAGCTACTAGATACTGAGATAAAAACAATTAAAACAAAACATACAATAAATTCTAAAATCCCTAATGGCCCTCTTTCCTCAAAATGGGAATCTCATAAAGGAAGTATAAACCTTGTTAGCCCTTCTAATAAGAGAAATATTGATATTATAGTTGTTGGTACAGGTTTAGCCGGTGCATCTGCCTCAGCAACTCTTGCTGAGCTAGGCTATAATGTTAAAGCTTTTTGTTTTCAGGATTCTCCAAGAAGAGCTCACTCAATTGCTGCTCAAGGAGGAATAAATGCCTCCAAAAATTATCAAGGTGATGGAGATTCAGATTATAGACTTTTTTATGATACAATCAAAGGAGGAGATTATAGGTCAAGGGAGGCAAATGTCTATAGGCTAGCTGAAGTATCTGGGAATATAATTGATCAATGTGTTGCTCAAGGTGTGCCTTTTGCAAGAGATTATGGAGGTCTTCTTGACAATCGATCATTTGGAGGAGTTCAAGTTTCAAGAACATTTTATGCTAAAGGTCAAACTGGTCAACAACTACTTTTGGGTGCATACTCTGCTATGAACAGACAAATTGCTAGAGGTAAAATTGAGATGTTCAGTAGACATGAGATGATGGATCTTGTTAAAGTTGATGGGAAAGCAAGAGGAATTATTGCAAGAAATCATATTACTGGTAAACTTGAGAGATTCTCAGCACATGCAGTCGTAATTGCTTCTGGTGGATATGGAAATATTTTTTATTTATCTACAAATGCAATGGGGAGTAATGTGACTGCCTCATGGAAGATTCATAAAAAAGGGGCCTACTTTGCAAATCCATGTTTTACTCAAATTCATCCAACCTGTATTCCAGTATCAGGTGATTATCAGTCAAAATTAACTCTAATGTCTGAATCATTAAGAAATGATGGAAGAATATGGGTGCCAAAAGATTTAACAGATGCCAAATTAGTCCAAGAGGGTAAATTATCACCCCTTGATATAAAGGAAGAAGACAGAGATTATTATTTAGAAAGACGATATCCTGCATTTGGGAATCTTGTTCCAAGAGATATTGCCTCAAGAGCTGCTAAGGAAAGATGTGATAATGGCTTCGGAGTTAATAAAACGGGAGAGGCAGTATACTTAGATTTCTCTCATGCAATTATAAGATACGGGAAGGAGAAAGCATTATTAAATGGTCAAGATGAGAATAATATTGAGATAGTTAAAAAATTAGGTAGAGAAATTATAAAACAAAAATATGGGAACTTGTTCCAGATGTATGAGAAAATAGTTGATGAAGATCCATATGTCATGCCAATGAAAATTTATCCAGCTGTTCATTACACAATGGGTGGTGTCTGGGTTGACTACAACTTAATGACTACAATTCCAGGTTGTTTTGCAATAGGTGAGGCAAACTTTTCTGATCATGGAGCAAATAGGTTAGGAGCTTCTGCACTAATGCAAGGATTGGCTGATGGATATTTTGTTCTACCATATACAATAGGTGACTATTTGTCTGATGATATAAGTACAGGTAAAATTAGTACTGACACTAAAGAATTTGAGGACAGTGAAAATGGCGTTCAAGACTTGCTTAAAAAGCTAATATCGAATAAAGGGAAAAATTCTGTTGATCATTATCATAAAAAATTAGGAAAGATAATGTGGAATAAATGTGGTATGTCAAGGAATCAAAATGATTTAGTTGATGCAATTAATGAAATAAAAAAATTAAGAAATGACTTTTATAAAAACGTGAATGTAACTGGAAAGATTACTGAATATAATGAGGAACTTGCAAAAGCAGTAAGAGTTGCAGATTTTCTTGAGCTAGGTGAGTTATTTGCAAAAGATGCATTAGAAAGAAATGAATCATGCGGAGGACATTTTAGAGAAGAATACCAAACTAAAGATGGAGAAGCAATTAGAGATGACAAGAATTTTAAATTTGTTTCAGCCTGGGAATATATGGGAGAGCCATCAGATGCAAAGTTACATAAGGAAGATCTTAAATACGAAGAAATAGAAGTCAAAACTAGATCCTATAAATAAATATGAGATACCTTCTAACCATATTCCTTTTTTTCAGTATTATGAATATTTCTGCTCAAAGCTATACTTCTAGTAGACAAATATCTCCGGATATTAAGGTAATTTCCGACCATTCATCAATTATTCTAGGGAAAAAAGTTAACTATGAAGCTCAAGTCGGTACTCAGCCTATATGGAATTCATCAGGTGACACAATCTATGCAACTCTCCATTATACATTATATAAAAGGAAAGATATAGAAGATGATTCAAACAGGCCTCTAGTTTTTTCGTTTAACGGTGGTCCAGGAGCTGCATCAGTTTGGATGCATATGGGGTATACCGGTCCTTACAATCTAATAGTTGATGATGAAGGTTATCCTATTCAGCCATATGGATTTAAGACTAATCCGTATTCAATCCTTGATGTTGCGGATATTGTGTTTGTAAATCCAGTAAATGTAGGTTATTCCAGAATCCTTGGAAAATTATGTGAGGAAGATGATTGTGAAGAAAAAGAGAGTGAAATGTTCTTTGGGGTTAACCAGGATATAAATTATCTAGCAGAATGGATAAGCACTTTTGTTTCTAGACAGAATAGGTGGAGTTCTCCAAAATATCTAATTGGAGAAAGTTATGGAGGTGTTAGAGTGATGGGTCTTGCTCATGAATTACAACAAAATCATTGGTTATATCTTAATGGGGTTATTTTAGTATCACCTGCTGATTATGAATATTTTTATTCAGATGGAGATGTAATACAATTAATTGGTGACTTTCCTTACTTAAGTGCAACTGCATGGTATCACAAGAAATTAAAAGTGGAGTATCAGTCAATGGACTTAGAAAACCTCATACAAATCTCAGAGGATTTCGCTTATAACAAATTACTTCCTGCTATTGCAAAAGGAGGATATGTTGATATGAACACAAAAAGAGAAGTAGCCCAAAAAATTAAAGATTTGACTGGAATTAGTTACGAAGATATAATTGATAATAATTTAAGGATTTCACCATCCTTTTTTTGGAAAGATCTACTAAGAGAAGAAGGATATACAATTGGAAGATTAGATTCAAGATATAAGGGTATTGATTCTAGAGATTCAGGTGACTCAATAGAGTATGCACCAGAGCTTGCAGCATGGGATCACGCTTTTACTCCAGCAATCAATTCTTATATGAAGAATGTGTTGAATTTCAATACAGATGTCAAGTATAATACTTGGGCTAGAGGAGAACTATCAGTTCGTCCATGGGATAGAGAAAACATTAACATTAGGAGTAAATTTAGAGAAGCTCTAGCTGAAAATCCGTTCCTGAATGTGTTGATTCAGTCTGGATATTATGATGGAGCAACAACTTTTTCTGCTGCCAAGTACACAATGCAACAAGTTGACCCTTCAGGTAAATTAAAAGATAGATTTACATTTAAAGGATATGAAAGTGGTCATATGATGTATTTAAGGCGAGGAGACTTACAAAAATCAAATCAAGATCTCAGAGATTTTATTCTTAAAACTATAACCAATAATACCCCAGCAAAATATTGATATGAAACTTAACCTCAAAATTTGGAGACAAAAGAATTCGGAGTCAAAAGGTGGCTTTGAAAATTATGTTATAGATGATATTACCCCAGATATGTCTTTTCTTGAAATGATGGATGTGCTTAATCAAAAGTTAATCTATGAAAATATTGATCCAATTTCATTTGATCATGATTGTAGAGAAGGTATTTGTGGTAGCTGTTCACTATTTATAAATGGAAGAGCTCATGGTCCTGATAAGGGAATCACTACATGTCAACTTCATATGAGAAAATTTAAAGACGGGGATTCAATAGTTATTGAGCCTTTTAGAGCTAAATCTTTTCCTATTATTAAAGATTTAGTTGTTGATAGGTCAGCCTTTGATAGGATTCAACATTCAGGGGGCTATATAAGTATTAATACTTCTGGAAATACACAAGATGCAAATACTACACCAATTAGAAAAGAGGATGCAGATAGTGCTTTTGATGCTGCTACCTGTATTGGGTGTGGTGCATGTGTTGCAACATGTAAAAATGCATCTGCTATGCTTTATGTATCTGCAAAAGTTTCACAATTTTCTTATCTACCACAAGGAAAGGTTGAGGCAAAAGAAAGAGTACTAAATATGGTTAAACAAATGGATGATGAAGGTTTTGGAAACTGTACAAATACTGGTGCTTGTGAGGTAGAATGTCCAAAAGGAATTTCAATAAAAAATATAGCCAGGATGAATCGAGAGTTTTATAAAGCTAAAATCTAAATCATTTAGAGTCTAAAATCATTTTTATAAAAGTGCTTTCGGTATTTCTACCAAACCATCTTCCAACAACTACCATATTTTCATCAGGAATTATAATTACTTTATTTCCTCCAAAACCACTTCCGTAAAAAATATTTGTTGGCACATTTTTCCAATCTGTGGTTTGATAATCTTCGCCTAACTTAGAATTAATCCACCACATATAACCATACTCTGGATTTGTTTCTGATGGTGTAATAGATTTTTGTATCCATTCTTCAGAAATTACTCTTTTGCCATCCCAAATTCCATTGTTTAAAAATAAGAGTCCAAATCTTCCATGATCTTCAGAGCTAATAAATATTCCACCACCATTATGACCTCCTCCAGATACAGATTGTGTTTTTACTCCATCAATATTTACCCATGAATTTTCATAACCATACCATCTCCAGGTATCTGATGCATTAATTGGATCCATAATTGTATTTTTTAAAACCTTTGGTAAAGACTCTCTAAAAACCTGAAGAAGTGAATATGCTAGAACATTTACCCTTACATCATTATATTTATAATGTGTTCCAGGTTGTTTCTGTGGTTCAGACCTCCATTCATCGATGCTTTTACTAGTATCTGGCCTATCTTCCCAGTGGTTTATTCCAAATAAATTTCCAAACCAATCTGAAGACTGATTTAAAAGATGTTCCCATGTAATTAGACTATTTTTTTCTCCATCAAATGTTTTGTCCCAAACATAATTAGATACAAAATCTTTTTCTGATCTAATAAGTTTTTTATCAACTGCAATTCCAGTAATAGCAGAAAGATAACTTTTAGTAACACTAAAAGTCATATCAACTCTTTTAGTATCACCCCATGATGCTATTATATACCCATCCTTAATAATCAAACCATTTGACTCACCTCTTTTCTTGGTAGGTCCTTTAATGCTATGATATGGCTCCGTTGAGAATCCTTTCAATATCTCTACTCTTAAATCTTTATCACCTCTGTTTTGATTATCAATAACAAAGTCAATTGCTTTTTGAATTTTTTTTGAGTCATAATTAAATTCTGAAGGTGATTTTACATCCCAATTATTCTTGCCTGGAAAATATGAATCTTGAGAGTTTGCGTATAAAAAAAAGATAATTAATATAATTGATAAATTTTTTTTCATAATATTAGTTTATTGAATCATTGACTGATTGATTAATGTTTAAATTAAAAGTTTCATTTAAATCCCAATTTGCTCTTACTTCAAGTTCAGATGGAAAATAATAAACAGGTTCAGGCTTAATTTTCTTTAAATAATTTCCAGTATCCCAAATGTCGTTTTTATTCAAATCTTCAATTAATCTAAAGGTATATTTTCCTGGCTTTATGTATTCGAAATTATAAGCTGTATTTTGGTCTACATTTTTATATTCTCTAATGATTTCTTCATTTGAATCAATTAGATGTAAGATAAATTTGGACTGATTATTTCTTATAACATCCAGAAAAATATTCCCATAATCTTCTAATGACTGACTTACTAAGTTAAATTGAAGAGTATCATTTGTCACACCTTTAATGTCCTTAATAGCATCAGGTAGAATAAATATTGTGTAATTATCAGTTGGAGAAACTTCAAACTTTATATCAATTTCATCCAAGTTATCATTTATAGAGCTTACAAAAGGGACTAAAATTGAATCAATGTCTCTTACTGTAATTAATGAATCTTCAATTTTTTTAATTGGGGTATTAGTTGAAAGTTTAAATGATTCTCTGAGATGAATAACATTTGCTGTTTTTGCACTTATGCTTAGAGAATCAATTAGAGTATCTCTTTTTCTATCAAATTTAACAGTAGTTAGCTTGATAGTATCTTTTTCTATTAAGTTAAAGTTTAATGAGTCAAAACTATTCTTAGTCAGCCAAACATAGATTGTATCTTTTTCTATTTCTTTTGTAAAAATATAATCAACACTATCTGGAAGATTTGAGTCAATAACTAATCTACTAAAATCAAGTTTTCCATAATACCCGAACCCTATTTTTTCACTATTTATAAAATGTGGTTTATCCCAAATCAAGTCTGTTTCTTCTTTAAATAATTTTAAGTCAATAATTGAATCTTTTGGAAGAGTAATAAGTGAATCAATAAAGCCAATTTTATCATAAAATGGATCAAAGTAATAATTGTTGTCAACATCTTTCATTGCTACTATAAGATATTTACCCTCTCTTAAATTCTTGAATCTATATGACGTTGAATCGAGAGAATTAGAAATATAGGTAGGTTGTTTATTATAAATTATGGAGTCATTCAGTGTAGAATCAATTCTGTAAAGATGAATTGAAACATATTCATCGGTTTCAATGTCATATGCATCTGAAATGTTTCCTTTTACATATAGCGAATCAATTGTCTCCCCTGTTGAAAAAGTATAGCTGAAAAAAGTTAATGGATTACCTTCATTATTATCCTTTATACTGTTTCCAAAATTTATAGTGTATGTAATATTTTGATCCAGTGAGTCAATGAATTTTAAAAATACCTTTTTAGTAACACCAGTAAGAGGTTTTATTTCGTAAGCACTCTTATCAAGAGGTGGAGATATTATTAATTGATCTTGGACCTTATCTAGCTTTACAAATTCATCGAAAGTTAACCTAATTTCCTCTGAGTCAAAATTTGTAGAGTTGAGTTTAGGATTAGCATTAACAAGAACAGGAGGTAAGCTATCTAAAGGGCCTCCAGTTGGATTACCTCTTTTAGCACATCCACTTATGATAGCTAATGATAAAATTGAATATATAATTTTTCTCATTACATTAATTCAATTACAAATTAACGTATTTAAAATAGTAAAAAGAACTATTTTTGCAATATACTCATGGACAAGGATTCACTAAAAAAAATAGTATCACACTCAAAAGAATATGGATTTATATTTCCCTCAAGTGAGATATATGAAGGTCTAAATGCTATTTATGATTATGCTCATAATGGGACTCTACTTAAAAACAATATAAGAGAGTATTGGTGGAAATCAATGGTTCAGTTAAATGATGACATAGTTGGAATAGATTCTGCTATTTTCATGCATCCTAAAACATGGGTTGCATCAGGTCATGTTGATGCTTTCAATGATCCTTTAATTGACAATAAAGATTCAAAGAAAAGATATAGAGCTGATGTATTAATTGAAGAACATATTGAAAAATTGAATTTAAAAATTCAAAAAGAAATTAATAAAGCAGAGAAACGATTTAAAGAAAAATTTGATAAAAAACAGTTTATTGAAACTAGTCCACGAGTAAAACAAATATTATCCTCTGTTGAAGACATTAAGTCTAAAATGGTATCTGCATTTGAAAAAGATGATTTAGCCAAAGTTAAAAACCTTATAGATGAGCTTGAAATCAAATGTCCTATTTCAGGTACATGTAACTGGACAGAAGTTAGACAGTTTAATTTGATGTTCAAAACAAAACTTGGTGCATCTGAGGATTCAAGTATGGATTTATATTTACGACCTGAAACTGCACAAGGAATCTTTCTTAATTATCTAAATGTTCAAAAAACATCTAGAATGAAAATTCCATTTGGTATTGCTCAAACAGGTAAAGCCTTTAGAAACGAGATAGTCGCCCGACAGTTTATTTTTAGAATGAGAGAATTTGAACAAATGGAAATGCAATTCTTTATTCAACCTGGATCACAAAGTAAATGGTTTGATATATGGAAGAAAAAGCGTCTTGATTGGCATTTAAATATTGGAATTGATGATAGTTCATTCAGGTATCATGACCATGACAAATTAGCTCATTATGCTGACGCTGCATGCGATATTGAGTTTCTCTTCCCTTTCGGATTCAAGGAACTTGAGGGTATTCATTCTAGAACAGACTTTGACCTTAAAAGTCATGAGGAACTCTCAGGAAAAAAAATACAATATTTTGATCCAGTGCTTGATAAAAATTACATTCCATATGTGGTTGAAACATCAATTGGGTTAGACAGAATGTTTCTAGCTATTCTGACTTACTCATTTAAAATGGAAACCTTAGATGATGGATCAACAAGAAATGTAATGAGTATTCCAAAACAGTTAGCACCAAATAAATTAGCATTTTTACCACTGCTAAAGAAAGATGGATTACCTGAGTATACAAATAAAATAATGAAAGACTTTAAGCATGAAATTAAAATTGATTATGACGAAAAAGATGCAATTGGTAGAAGGTACAGAAGGCAAGATGCAATAGGTACTCCATACTGCATTACAATAGATCACCAAACACTAGAAGATGATACATTCACTATTAGAGATAGAGATTCAATGGAGCAAAAAAGAATCAAAATTGATCAATTAAAAAAGATTGTGGAAGATGAGCTTACACTTAAAAGCTTATTAAAAAATCTCAACAATTGAATATAATTACTTACAACGTGAATGGTATAAGGGCTGCAATGAAAAAAGGATTTGTTGACTGGCTCAGTGATGAATATCCTGATGTCATATGTATTCAAGAAACAAAGGCAAACAAAGACCAAGTTGAATTTGAATTAATTGAGAATCTTGGATATAAAACATATTGGTTTTCAGCACAAAAAAAAGGCTATAGTGGAGTTGCTATTTTTTCCAAACAAGCTCCAAATCATGTTGAATATGGAACCGGTATTGACTATATGGATTTTGAAGGTAGAGTTTTAAGAATTGATTTTGACCAATTCTCTGTTATGAGTTTGTATCTTCCATCTGGAACAAATACTGATAGATTAGAATTTAAATTTCGATTTATGTATGACTTTAAAGAATATATCTATTCCTTAAATAAAGAAATAAAAAACTTGGTAATATGTGGGGATTATAACATATGCCATAATGCAATTGACATTCATGATCCAGTAAGAAACAAAAATGTATCTGGCTTTTTACCCGAAGAAAGAAAGTGGTTAGATCTTTTCATTGGGAATGATTTTATTGATTCCTTCAGACACATTAATAAGTCTCCTCATCAATATAGCTGGTGGAGTTATAGAGCTAACTCCAGGGCTAACAACAAAGGCTGGAGAATTGATTATAACATTGTCTCTAAACCATTAGTCAATAAAATAAATAATTCTGAAATTTTAAGTGATGTTCATCACTCAGACCACTGCCCAGTTAAATTAGATCTGAATATTTAGTCTTTAATTAAACTTAGTGCTTCATCAATATATACCAAAACATCTCCTGATACACCTGGACCACCAAGATCAATATCCCTTTCTCCTAATCTTGTAATAATTAGATCTTTTTCTGGAATCATAATTACGTATTGTCCCTGATGCCCACTCATTAAAGATATATTCAAGTCTTTATGATTTGATAACCAAACTCCAATTCCATATGCATCAAAACTCTCTAAAAATGGAGTCATTGATCTTTTTATAAATAGAGAGTCAATAATTTGATCCCCATTCCATTTTCCATAATTAAGGTAAAGTCTACCTAGTCTTGAAAAATCACGAGCATTGGAGTGGAAACAACAAAAAGATTTTATATTCCCTTTTTCTTTACTGTCAAGTTGCCAGTAAGCATCATTATCTGGATTAATTTTAAACCAAATTTCTTTCTCAAAAAATTTATCAAACTTAATACCAGATGCTTTCTCAATCAAAATTGAGAGGAGTTGTGTGTTCCCACTTGAATAATGATACTTTTCACCAGGTTTTTCAATAAATGGCTGATTTAACATCAGTTCCTCAACATCATTGATAAAATATTGTTTTGCAACTGGACTAAATGGATCAGATGTACCTTCATCCCATTTTAAACCAGATGTCATTGTAGCAAGATCAATTACACGAACTTGATTTGCAAATTCACCTCTTAAATTAGGTATATAGTCTATGACTTTGTCATTTAGACTTTCTATGTAACCAAGTTCAAGAGCTTTAGCCATTGATGCTGAAACTAAAGTTTTTGCCATTGAAAAAGAATTTGTAGATGAATTAGATGAATACCCTTTATAATACTTTTCTGCAATGATTGTGTCTTTGTGTATTACAACATAAGCAACCGTTCCAAAATCTTCATTGTACTTCTCAAATTTATCTGAAAAACTATCAATTACGTTTTCGCTAGAAGGCCAAGGTGATTTTTCTGGAGTTGATTCAATTACCTCATGATCAAAATATTTAAGATCATCAATAAAAACAGTTGTTTGTAAATTTAAATAAACTACTCTAATTCCTTTTACAAAGTATTCTAAGTTAAGAGTATAGATAAGAGCAAAAATGATTGCTGATCCAATTATAATATTTTTTAATGTTTTCATTTTTTGTCAATTTGTGAGTCAACTATTTCTGAAAAAGATTGTTGAGGTTCTGGATCAGGTTCCTCTTTCTTTTTTCTTTTAATAGATCCTTGAATCATGATGAGCATAGAGGCAATAATTATTACTAAAAGTACCTTTTCATCAACTATGTTACTTTTTTGAATATCATAATCTGAAATACTTAGAAATAGTAGAATAGTAATTAATCCCCTTGGTGAAAAGTAAAGTAGTGGTTTTGAATCTTCATCATTTAGTACAAGCGCCAAATAGAAATATCTAATGCCATACATTATAAGTAAAACTGTAGCTCCAATTATATAGGGCTCAAATTCTAGAAAACTTTCAATTGGAATAGAGAAACCAAAAAATAAAAAGAAAAAAGTTCTAACTAAAAAAGTAGATTCAGCTGTAAGAAGATGAAATTCATGTAAATCAGATTTACCCACTTTATCTGTTTTAATATATTTTTTTAGTCTCTTAGGTATTAGGTTTGTAAAATTTGATAAAAAGATTCCAAATATGAATATTAGCACTAAGGATGGTAACTTAAGGAAATCTTTACCTATTTCATATGCCAATATTAAAAGAGCCAGGATTAAAAAGAATTTTACGTGATGTTCAATTCTTTGAATTAATTGAAAAAGAAGATAAGTAATGGCAATAGATATTATGATGATTAAGAATATTTGACCGATAAGTGTTATAATGGGTTCTATTCCTATTAGTGCTTCTCCCTTTTCTGCTTGTCTAATACAATAATAGAAAAACATAATTCCTAAAATATCTGAGAATGTCGATTCATATACTACAAACTCTTTATTTTTTGTAATTAATCCTGTAGCGGACGGAATTGCAACTGCACTACTTATAATTGATAATGGAATTGCATATATTACTGACGTAGGGTATGGTAATCCTATCACTTGATTAAAAAAGACGCTAACCAGGACAATATTAATAACGAGTATAACTAAAGCTGCTAGAAACCCTTTAATTATTATTTCAGTTTTTTCCTTTTTTATTTCAAGTTCAATTGCGGCTTCAAGTACAATTAATATCAAACCAATTGTTCCTAGAACAGGAACTAAGTTATCCAAAAAGGTAAAATTGTCATACCCATAAAGTGAAGTTACAAACCTAGCAATAATACCAGTAAGAACTAATAATATAACTGAAGGAAATTTTGTTCTTCTTGCAAAAATATCAAATAGATAAGAAAATATTATCAGTAAAGGAAGTACTATTAAAATTGAGCTAACATCCATATTAGCTAATTTAATGAAATTAATTCTATATGTTATTTAACAATTTTATATTTGTCTATATATAGATAAAACATGAACACTTTAAAAATTGATAATGATATTTTAATTAATACTTGTTCAAATTTTGAAAAAGATTCTAAGGATATACTACTAAGTACTGATATAAATTTTATTCAGTTCCATTTTTGTTTACAAGGTAAAATTTCACTCAACTATAATAAAGGAGCATACACATTTAATCTTCTAGAGAACAATTCAATTATTTTATTTAATCCATCGACTAATTTGCCTATCGATGGATCATTAAGTGAAAAAACCAAGTATGTGAGCCTATTAATTACAATTAAAAAATTTCATAGTTTATTTTCAGAATTAACAGATAATATTTCTTTTTTATCAAGTGAAAATTCAGGAAAAAAATATTACAAGGAGAACACTATCTCTCCACAGATTAGTACAATTCTTAATCAAATTTTAAATGAGAAGCTCAGTGAAAATGTAAAAAATCTTTATTTAAAAGGAAAGATATTTGAATTATTAGGACTATTCTTTAATGAGTCTAACGAATTAGATATTGAACAATGCCCGTTTTTAGCAGATGAGAAAAATGTTGTAAAAATAAAAATGGCAAAGGAAATAATAATAAAAAGAATGTCAGACCCCCCCTCTCTAAAAGAATTATCTGCTGAAGTTGATATTTCTCTTAAGAATCTAAAGGAGGGATTTAAAGAAATTTATGGTTATACAGTTTATGGATTTCTATTAGAATATAAAATGAATATTGCAAGTAAAATGTTATCTACTAAGAATTACAATGTTAATGAAGTTGCAGATCATATTGGATACAGTACATCAAGTCATTTTATTAATGCTTTTAAAAACAGGTTTGGCACTACACCAAAAAAATATCTAAGATCTATTTGAACCTAGTTTCTATTAGTTCTTTAGAATTTTTAATACAGTCACTTACAGAAACACCAAGATGATAATTTCCAATTATATAAAATCCTTTATTATTTTCTTCAAAAAACTCTATACCCTTTTTTAATTTTTCTACTGTCATGGAATAGGAGGGGATACCTTCTGGCCATCTGAAATGATTTTTGAATTCAGGTCCAGATTTTAACCTAAGTAGAGGCAAAATTTCACTTAAAATTTGCCTCTCAAGAGATTTAGGAGACTCTTTGTATAAATCTTTCTGTCTATCTCCTCCAGCTAATACAGTAATTAAAAATTTTTTCTTGTCAGAGACATGCTCAAAAATATTTGAACTAAATAATACACCTAAAAAGCTCTTTTCATCTTGCGGCTTTGTAAGTAGTCCAAATCCATCAATTTTTATCTCTAAGGAATCTCTATCAAAACCAAAATGAAACACATCAATAGGATTATAATTTACATTAGATAAAATATTCTTAAGCTTATCATCAAAGACTAAGTCTTTAAGGGAGTATGCGGGTATTGTAGATATAATGTTTTTACAAATTATATCATCACCTTCATTTAAAGTAATTTTATATGACCCATTAAATTTAACAATACTTGAAACTTTTGCATTTAGCATTAATTGATTAATAAACTTCTTAGAAAGTAATTCAGTTATTTTTGATAGCCCTCCGTTAATTGTAAAAATCTTTGCCCTTGAATTTTTATTTTTTTCTTTAATTAAACCAATTATAATACTCCCATGCTTTTGCTCAAGTTCCCACATTTTTTTTAGCGTACTTTTTGTACTCATTTTACTTGTGGTATCTGCATAAATTCCTGTTAGAAATGGTACAACCAAATTGTCATGAAACTCTTTTCCAAATCTTCTTTTGATAAAACTTTCGACATCAGTATCATTTATATGCCTTGGAACTAATAGTTCAGAAAAGATTTTAATTTTTGAAAAAATACTCAATATGGGAGTTAAAATAAATTCAATAATAGTTAAGGGTATTTTTTCTAACTTATTATTTATTAATAAGTATCTGCTACTGATTTTTTTTAAATCGGGGTATATTAATTTATCTGTAATATTAAGGTCAGATAAAAGTTCTTGAATTGCACTGTTGTTATCCAATACTGTATTTGGTCCATTTTCAAGTATATAGCCATCAACTTTGGAGCTATTTATTGTACCACCTACTCTATTACTTGACTCAATAATAATAAAATCTGAAGTTTTTTTGGATAAAAAGTTTGCTGTACTTAATCCAGAAATACCAGCTCCAATAATTACAGTATTAACTTTCAAAGCACTAGTTTAATTTAATATAGTCCTTTGTCCATTTTGATATTAATTCAGCCCAATTATCATCTTCATTTAAACAAGGAACATATGTATATTGTTCGCCCCCAGCTTCTAAAAATTCTTCTTTTCCTTCCATCGCAATTTCTTCTAGAGTTTCAAGACAATCTGTAACAAAAGCTGGAGTTACTATGACTAGTTTCTTTTTACCAGCTTTAGCAAGTCTTTCAAGTTCACTATCTGTATATGGTTTTAACCAAGGTTCATTGGGAAGTCTAGATTGAAATGAGTTACTATGTTTATCTTCTCCAATATTAAGTTTTTCTATAACTTTTTTGGTAGTTTCAAGACACTGATGTTTATAACAAGTACTATGGGCTTGAGAATCTACATTACAACAATCATTTACTTTGTAACAGTGAGTATTTGTTGGATCAGATATTTTAAGATGACTAACTGGAATTCCATGATATGAGAAAAGTAGATGGTCATACTCGATATTCTTAATGGACTCTTTTATTTTTGCACTCAATATATCAATGTATTGTTTATCCTTATAGAATGGAGGAATAATATCTATATTAAGACTCGGAAAATTAGTTTCTTTTTCTTCTTTTACTTTTTCAACTACAGTCTCATATGATGACATTGCGTAATGAGGGTATAGTGGGAGCACTAAGACATCTTTAACCCCTTTTTTATTTAATTCATTTAACCCCTTTTTAATACTAATTGATCCATACCTCATTGCAAGTGCAACAGGAATGTCAAGCAACTGGGTTACTTTATTGAATAACCTTTTAGAGAGAACTATTAGAGGAGATCCCTCTTTCCACCAGATTTTTTTATACGCCTTAGCGGATTTTCTAGGTCTAATGTTTAAAATTATTAATTTAACAAGAATCCATCTAAAGAGATAACTTTTACCAATTACCCTTTTGTCCATTAAAAACTCATCCAAGTATCTCTTTACATCTGGAATGGATGTGCTGTCAGGAGAGCCTAAATTTATCATTAATAAACCTTTCATTATACAGTATTTGAGTAGCTACCAATCTTTTTATCAATTAATGGATCAAATCTCATAGCAATATTTCTAGTAAATAATCTTCCACTTTCTTTTACTGATATTATATCTTGTTTAAATTCAAGAATTTCATCTTCAATAAAATCATCTAAATTATCCTTTTTGAACTTTATTAGACCATAAAGCTCTGATACTTGTAGATTATATTTCTTAGCAATACTCTTAATGTCAACATAATAGTTACACATTATTGAATTAATAATTTCACGAATAATTTTTTGATCTTTATCAACAGAATATCCACGTAATACAGCAAGATTATCCTTTTCAATAGATTTAATATACTGACTTGCATTCTTTATATTCTGAATATATGCTGAGTCAAGCTGTGAAATTGATGAAGCACCAAATGCATATACTTGACCAGTTGTTTCTCGAGTACAATAACCTTGAAAATTCCTGTGTAATTGTTTGTTTTTCAAAGCAACTGCAAACTCATCATGAGGTTTTGAATAATGATCCATTCCAATAGAAATGTAACCTGCATTGACCAATTTTTCATAAGCAGTCTCATACATCATTGCCTTTTCACTTGAGCTTGGGAAACCAATTTTTTCAAGTATTTTTTGTCGTGGTAAAATACTTGGAACGTGAGCATATGAAAAGGTTACAATCCTATCAGTATTAAGGTCGATAGCTTTGTCGACAGTATTACTAAAGCTCTCAGGAGTTTGATATGGCAACCCATAAACAAGATCTATATTAGTTCCTGTAAAGCCTTCGTCACTAATTTTTTTAATTATTTTTTTAATTGGATGTTTAGATGGTTTCCTGTTTATTCCTTCAAGAACATCTAATCTAAAATCCTGAATTCCCAGTGAAATTCGATTAAATCCAAACTTTTTTAGCAATTCAATATGCTTGAATTCCAAGTGTGCCGGGTTACATTCAATAGCCATCTCATAGTTTTTTGAAAATGTAAATATTTCAAAAAGCTTTTTAGTGACTCTCTCAATATATTTGTATGAAATTGCATTTGGTGTACCCCCTCCCCAATGAACTTGAGTTAAAATTCTTTTTGAATCAATTTTTTTTGATACATATTCAATTTCTTTGATTAATGCATCTATATATCTTTCAAGAAATGGTTTTGTAAAACCTGTTTCAGTTGTACAGCCACAGAAATGACATATTTGGGGACAGAAAGGAATATGAATGTAAACTGAAATACTCTGAGGAAATTCATCGTTAGATTGAATAAGTTTTTCTTCATATTCATTATTTGTAAAATTTGTATCAAAAAATGTAGCAGGAGGATAGGATGTATACCTTGGTCCAGTAGTACTATACTTATTTAATAACTTTTCATTTATTTTATTCATCTTTATTATCTATTCCAGTCTTTATCTTTTATCCAATCAACTACAAATTTCACTTTTTTATGGTCAATATCAGGAAGAAAACCATGACCAAGATTAAAAATCCAGTTTTGATTTTGGCTGCCAAAATTAGTTAAACTATTTAAATATTTTTCGATTTCATTGTAATCTTGATAGAATATACGAGGATCCATGTTCCCTTGTATTCCAATTTTATCATCAATGATTTCTCTTGCGTGCTCAATTGATGTGTGCCAGTCAACACTTATAAAATCACAAATTGTCTTATTAATAATAGATACTCCTTTGCCTATATCTTTTGGGAAGAAAATTGTTGGGCAATTATTTTTTCTTGCAGCATCCAATATTCTTTTTGAATATGGAAGGATTAGATTATTATATAACTCATATGGTATTGACCCACAATAAGTCTCGAAAAGTTGAAAAACATTTATTCCTGATTTACATTGGTTTTCAACATATTCAATTGAAGCTTGTGTTATTTGCTCAAGAATCATTTTGCTTTCATTTCTGTTTTTATATAAAAATTTGATAGCTTTTTTCATGTGATCTTTAGAACCCTCATATTTAAACATAAAAAGAAAAACAGTTAGTGGACCTCCACAAAATCCAATTAATGGCGTTTGCTCATTTTTATCTAGATTTATTTGTTTGATATTGTTGTATATGTAATCTAATTTTTTGGAATCAAAGATTAAATCTGATGCTTTTGAACCAATATTTAATGGATTATTAAAAATAGGCCCTGTTTTTTTAAATTCAACTTCTAGGCCTAAGGCATGAGGTATAACTAGAATATCACTAAAGAGAATAGCTGCATCAACTGAAAGATCACTAATGGGTAAAAGAGTGACTTTTGAAGCTAGCTCTTTATCATTCATAAGTTCATGAAAAGAGAAGGATTCCTTCAGCTTCATATAATTTGGAAGAATTCTACCTGCCTGTCTCATGAACCATACAGGTGGTCTACTCGTTTTCTCTCCCTTAATTGTTTTAAGTAGTATTGATTCCATTTATTTAATTTTTTTCAGTGATTTGAGATTACTATCTATAATTTTTTCAATATCATTTTCATCAATTTTATTTGAAAGAAAAAGACATTCATATTGGGACGGGGGGAGATATATCCCAAGTTCAAGCATTGATTTAAAATATTGAGAATAATGATTGGTATTACATTTTTTTGCCTCAGTATAATTTTTTACCCTGTCTGAATTAGAGAAAAATAATGTCATCATGGAACCGACTCTTGCAACATTTGCATTAATTCCAGTTTTTTCAATATTTGTTTGAAATCCGTCATTAATTTTTGAGGATATACTCTCTAGACTTTGATATATATTATCATTTAATCTTTCAAGAACACTCAATCCAGCAGCCATTGCCAAGGGATTTCCAGATAATGTACCAGCTTGATATACTGGACCGTCTGGAGCAACATGATCCATAATTTCAGATTTACCACCATATGCACCAGCTGGTAGTCCTCCACCAATAATTTTTCCAAGCGTTGTAATATCTGGTATTACATCATATAATTCTTGAGCACCACCTTTTGAAACTCTGAATCCACTCATAACCTCATCAAAGATTAACAGGCTATTGTTTTCAGTACAAATAGCTCTTAATTCATTCAAAAAATTATTTTCTGGAATTACTAAACCCATATTTCCTGCAATTGGCTCAACAATAACTGCTGCAATTTTATCTTTATTTTCATTAAATAGTTTATTTACAGAATCAATATCATTAAATTCTGCCACTAAAGTATCCTTAGCAATATTTTCAGTTACCCCTTGACTATCTGGAGTTCCTAAAGTCATTGCTCCAGATCCAGCTTTTATTAAAAAACCATCAAAATGACCATGATAGTTTCCAGAAAATTTGATTATTAGGTTTTTTCTAGTATAACCTCTAGCAAGTCTAATAGCACTCATTGTAGCTTCTGTTCCAGAGCTTACCATCCTGACCTTTTCAATGGAAGGAACCATTTCAATTATCTTAGAAGCCATTTTTGTTTCAAGCTCAGTTGGTGCTCCAAAAGTTGTTCCATTTTTTGAGCAATTAACAATAGCTTCAATGGTGTGATTATCCGCGTGACCAAAAATTAATGGCCCCCAAGAACCAACACAATCTATATATTCATTGTCATCTATATCAATCATTTTGCTTCCATTTCCACTCTTGAAAAATATTGGCGTTGAATCAACACTTCTAAATGCTCTAACAGGCGAGTTTACTCCACCTGGAATTGATTTTATTGCCTGTTTGTATGCTAATTGACTATTATAAAACATTCATTCTTTATTAAGTTTTCTTGCAATTTCTATTGCACTATATGTAATAATTGCAGTTGCACCAGCTCTTTTAATGGAAAATAATATCTCCATTGTTACATCAATTTCTTCAATTAAATTTTCTCTTGAGGCAGATTTAATCATTGAATAAACACCACTAACGCAGTATCCAATTATTGGGATACTAAATCTATCTTTTACTTTTGAAATAACATCTAAATATGATAAAGCAGGTTTTACAATTACTGCATCACATCCTTCATTTATATCTTGTTCAATTTCTCTCAAATAATCAGATGAATTTTTAAAGCTCATCTGATGAGTTTTTCTGTCACCTTCATCTAAGGAATTTGATACAGCACCTCTGAATGGTCCATAAAAAGAGGATGCATATTTTACTGAGTAGGGAAAAATTGGAATTTTGTGAAATCCGTTTTTATCCAATTCTTTTCTAATCTCTCCAGTTCTTCCATCCATCATATCAGAGGGAGCTATGATATCAACACCAGATTCTGCAAGAATAACCCCTTGTCTACATAATGTCTCAATAGTTAAATCATTATCAACATCACCATCAATTAAAGTCCCACAATGTCCATGAGATGTATAACTACAATTGCACAAATCAGCAATAACAAGTATATCATTGTTGTGCTTCTCTTTAATCTTTTTAACTGCTTTTGGGATAATACTTTTATGGCTACAAGCTATTTTACCATTATCATCTTTATTATCTGATACTCCAAATAATAAAACCGATCTTATATCAAGACTAATTAGCTCTTCAGTCAATATCAATAATTTGTCAATAGAATATCTATATTGTCCAGGAAGGGATACAATCTCTTCCTTTATATTTTCACCCTCACATACAAAAATTGGATATATTAAATCAGATGTCTTCAAATCAATATCTTCTACTAGTCTTCTGACATTTGGATTATACCTCAGTCTTCTTAATCTTGAATTAGGATAGTTCATGATTTAATTTTTTATTTAAATAGTCTATAATTGAGTTACTTATACCTTCGTATGACTGCATTTTTGCAGTTATTAACGGCTCAAAACCTCTGTCTCTAATATGATCTGTTGTTGTATCGCCAATACTTATTATCTTGTCTTTAGGATTATACTTATCAATAAATGAGTTAAATGTTGAGGGACTTGTAAAGACAACATAAGTATTCTCATTAATAATTTTTTCTGTTAAATCGTCAGCTTTTTCAACTACATGGTTAGTAGTATAGACTATTTTATGATCAATATTAAAGGATTCGGATAAGCACTCATAAAGTTCTTTTTTTGCTAGATTTCCTTGAATTAGTAATAATTTTTTGTTTTTGCTTATTCCCATATTTTTAATTTCATCACACATAAACTTTGAATAATTTCTTCTTACAACTATGTCAGGGTTAAATTTATTTCTCTTTAATACTTCAGCGGTTTTTTTACCAATACATATAAACTTTATATCTCTGTTAATAGAAGTTGAAATATTTTTCAGAAAATATTTAACACCATTTTTTGAGGTAAAGATTATATAGTTATAAATATTGGGATTAATAGTCATATCAATACCTGATGTGAAAATCATTGGATAGTGAAAAATGTTAACTTCCATAGCTTTCAATTTATCGAAGCTATAGTCGAATTCTTCTCCAGTTATTATAATATTAGTTTTATTCAATTGTTAATTTTTTAATAATTTCTTTAGCTCCAGATTTAATTAAATCTTCAGCTAATAGTTTCCCAATATTGATATCATCACTAAGATCCTTTTCCAGGCTTCTTTTATAAACTTGTTTTCCATCTAATGAAAGAATAGAACCAGTAATTTTCTTTTTATTGTTTGAAATAAATGAATACGCACCAATTGGTGAATTACAACCACCTCCTAATTCATTCATAAACGATCTTTCATAGTAAGTGCAAAGATCTGTTTCCTGGTCACATATATTTTTAAGCATTTCAAATAATTCATTATTTGTTTTCTTAACCTCAACTGAAATAGCCCCTTGACCTGGCGCTGGAAGCATTTGATCAGTGTTAAAATATTCAGTAACATGCTTTTGGAGTCCAAGTCTTTCTATTCCAGCTGCTGCCATTACTAAACCATCAAATTCTCCATTTAGCATTTTAGAGATTCTTGTATCAACATTACCCCTTATATCATCAATATTTAAATCAGAATTAATATTTAGTAATTGTGCCTTTCTTCTAAGAGAAGATGTTCCAATTTTTAATGTATGATCAAAATCTGAGAGTTTTTTTTTATTTCTACTTAAAAAAACATCACAATGATTACCTCTTTCTAAAATTATTGAGGTTAAATCACCTGAATAATTCTCAACAGGTAAATCTTTAAGACTGTGAACAGCTATATCAATTTTATCATCTAGTAAATGTTCTTGAATCTCTTTGACAAAAAAACCTTTATCAATACTTCTATCTAAATTTCTGTCTTGGATTTTATCACCTTTGGTTTTAATCTCAACTATTGAAATTTTTATGCTTGGCAACAAACTTGATAATTTTTCTTTAACCAAATTAGACTGATATAATGCCAGCTTACTAGATCTAGTACCAATTTTAACTGATTTAATCATCGAGAAATATTTGATTAATTATACTAATTGCTTTTTCATCTTTCCCATTGTTACTTGCCTGTCTAATTTTTCTCACCAGATTGTCTGAAAATTTTTCATAGACCTTATCTAGTCTTTTGTTGAATCCATCAGAATCAAAAAGGTTTGCATCTGTTTCACTTGAAGATGAATTTACGTTTTCAATTGTTTCTTCAATAACGATGTTCTTTATTTGTTTCTTTATAGATAATATTGAAGGTCTCAACTGACGAGAATTAGTCCAGTCATCAAAATCAGACAAGAAATCTTCAATAAATTTTTCAGCTTTTATAATCTGACTCTTTCTTTTTTTGTAATTATGATTTACTGCATCTTTAAGATCATCAACATTTATTAATTTAATATTTTCAATATCACTGCAGTTATTTGGAATATTTCTTGGGACTGACAAGTCTATAATTAAAAGCTCTTTTTGACTTTCTTTTCTAATTTTAGCTAATTCGTTTTTTGATATTAAAGGTTCTTTTGATGAAGTTGAAAAAATCGCAACATCTACATTTGCTAACTCTTTTTTAAACAATTTAAATTCTATTGCAGTAAGACCTAGAGATTTTGCAAAATCTACAGATTTACTATCTGTCCTATTTGCAATTTTAATATTGGAATAATCTTTTTGATGAAGGTGTTTGATTGATAACTTAGAGGTTTCCCCAAGGCCAACACATAAAAATTCAGGCTCAAGAATCTCTACAGATTTATGTACTTTTTCAACAGCAGCATAACTAACTGATACTGCTCCTTTATCGATTTGTGTATTTGTTCTAATGAACTTTCCTGTCTCTAAAGATTTCTGAACCATTCTATTTAAAATTGGCCCTAGCATTTTGTGTCTGTAGGAGAAGTCGTAAGCTTCTTTAAGTTGTTCAACAATTTGAAATTCTCCAATTATCATTGATTCTAGCCCGCATGCAAGTCTAAACAAATGCCTTGATACGTTGTATGATCCAGTATGCTTTAATAGGTAAGGTGAGAGACTATCGTTAAAATTTCTAAATTCTGCGAGCTCTTTAACTATGTTGTGAATAAACTTATTTTCTTTCCCAATATGATTCTCAAACTCGAAGTATATTTCAGTTCTATTACAAGTAGATATGAGCATCAATCCCTCTATACCAACCTTTTTTTTCAAAAGATTATGAAAAACAATTTTTTGTGCATCATCTAGGTAGAACTTTTCTCTAAGTTCAATAGGGGCAACTTTATAATTAAGACTTATTAAACCAACCAAAATCAAAATTAATAATTGCAAATTTAATTTTAAGATTGATACAATTAATAACGCTAAAGGTTCTAAAAGTATTGTTTGAAGTTCCTTTATTTAATATATATTTATTCTAAATAGTAGTTAAAAAATATCGTTATAGGTTCATAAGTTTTTCTTATTCAATTATTCTATTTTTTAAATCCCCTTTGAGTACGGGACAATAGGAGTATTTTCCAAATAATTTGTATCTAATTAGAGCAATAAAGTCATAGACAATATTTGAAAAAAATGTTGGAAAAACATAAATTAAAATTCTGACTAATAGTAAGACTTTAACTTTTTGTAAAATGTAGTAAACAGCTTTACTTTTTTGCAAAATTTTTCCACTTTCCAAAATAACTGCAACTGAATCAACAGCTAAAATTTCTGGATATTTTGTTTTTGTAAAATCACTTTGAAGATTTGTTACTTTAAAATGAGCTTTTTTATCTACCTTCAAAATGAATTGAATAAAGTAATTACATAGTACACATATACCATCATAAATTACAATCTCGTAATTTTTAGTCATATAATTTAAAGTAACTCTAATCTAAAATTAATTAAAATTTGTATTCAAATCCAGCATAAATTCCAAAAGGATGGCCAGGTCTAAGACCTGCAGGTTCTCTTGAAACTGAATATTTTTTATCAAAAAGATTAAGAATTTTGGATCTAAATATTAAGTCTGAACGAAGATTATATATAAATGAAATATCAAAAACTAAATAAGACGGTATTTCAAACGAACCATTTGCAACTGTTGAGAATTTTCCATTATAGTTTGCGCTTAAATTAATTTCATAATCTTTAGTTTGAATGCTTAATGAAGAATTAAATTGATGTTGTGGGATATATGGAATTCTGTCACCGTCTCTAACTTCTCCCCAAATATCCTGAGTACTACCAAAGTCAGTTAAAAATTTTGCATTTGTCAGAGTGTAGGAAAGGGAAAGGGGAATCATAGTCTTGTCATTATCAATCAGATTACTTCTTAAAAGAAATTCAAAACCATTAACCAGCGCTTCTCCTGCATTGAATGGATCAAGTTCACCAAATCCACCTGTTGCTGCTAAATCATTTCCAAGTAAATTAGAGTAATTGTTTTGAAAGAAAATTATTTCAGAGTTAACATTATTAAATGCAAGTCTTGCCCCAAGCTCAGAATTTAAGCTCTGCTCAGCTTTTTGACCATCTGAGCTTCCAGGAGGTGAATAACCTTTGTGAATTCCTCCAAATATTGAAATCTTGTTATTGAGATTATAATTAAGTCCAATACCCGGGATTAAAACAGAAATATTATTTTCCCTAAATGATAAACCACTTTCATTTCTTGATGGATTAGATTTTCCCCAATCATTCCTTTCCAACTTTATAGATTCATATCTAATTCCAGGTGTTATTGTGAAACCATTGTATTTGTATTTATACATTACATATGATGCAAATGAATTAGCTGAACTAACTCTATTACCTTTAGAACCTTTTTCTCCAAATTTATCTATATCAATTACACCATAATTCATTGTATAAATATCTTCCCATTGAAACCTATCTTCTTCATCATAATGAA
The DNA here is from genome assembly GCA_902622595.1 of uncultured Bacteroidota bacterium. Classification (GTDB taxonomy): domain Bacteria; phylum Bacteroidota; class Bacteroidia; order Flavobacteriales; family Flavobacteriaceae; genus Marisimplicoccus. Next base: position 77,947 of record CACNQM010000002.1, on the reverse strand, counting down.
ATCTTAGTCCAATTTCTAAATCATTGAAAGAGTTGTTTTTCCCATACCAATGATAGTCTATTTTTGTCTGAACACCTTGTGAAACATATTTTCTGTTATTAGCTTTTACTTTTAAAAAATTACTTGCTCCATTGATTTCTCCTTTGACAAATGATAAATGTCCAGAATATAAATCTGGATTTGAGATAACTTTTGAAATTTTTTGTGATTCTCCATTATGAACAATATCGTCAAGTTTATACCAATTTCTTTTAAATCCATTATGATATAAGATTGATGTTATATTAAATTTTTCCGAAATTTTAATTTCATGAGTTATAATATATTGGTTATGTTCAGCATCCATTTTATCTTTTCCAGATCCAATGTATCTTAGAAAGGGAGTTTTTTTAAAATCTGAATCAGTCAAGCCAAGGTATGTTTCATTGGATGTCTCATCATAATAGTGAAATTTGAATTCTAAACTTTGATCAATTTTTGCATCTTTTGATGAATTAAATCTAACTTTTGATGTTATTTCATTAATATCAAAACCAGTATTTAAATTTTCGCCTAGGTCTTTAAATCCATTAGAATTATAATTTAAATATTCAATCATATATCCAAAATTACCATTGCTGCTTCCTACTGTTGAATAAGTTTGTCCTGTGTTAAAGCTTCCGTAACTACTTGATATTTTACCTTTAAATGATTTTGGTATTTCAGTAGAAACAAAATTAATAGCACCACCAGTTGTATATGGCCCATATTGAATTTGACTACTTCCTTTTAAAACCTCAACCGCTTGCATTCTTGCAACTGATGGAAAATAATATGCAGAGGATGCACTATAAGGGGCGGGAGAAATTAAAATACCATCTTCCATTATTGCAATTTTTGAGCTTCTTTCTGGAGATGTCCCACGTATACTTATGTTGGGTCGTAAACCAAATCCATCTTCTTCATAAAAATTAACTCCTGATATTTTGTTTAATGCTCTATTTATATCAGTATAATTAAAATCTGCTAACTCATCTGTTGAAAGATAATAGGCAGCACCTGTCCTGTTTCTTGCCACAAACTTATTTCCAAGAATTGTATTTGATTTTATGATAACTTCATCAAGATTGGTAATGCTATCGTTAACTATGATTTGATCTGAATTTTGTGAAATTAAATTAGTGCTATATAAAATAATTGATATATATAATAAATTTCTCATATTTTTTGTTGTATTTGTTAATACATTTAGAACGGTCCTAAGTGGTTTATGCTTATATGATTTCTAAATTATTTAGAACCATTCTAAATTATTTTCGATGCCAATTTAAATATTTATTTAGAATTAGTCTAAATAAAAATAATTTTTTTAATATTGTGCTTTAATTAATCAATTATGAAAAAATTATTCCCTCTTTTTGCACTATTTATTTTAGCTTGTTCTAATAACAATTCAGAACAAATTGTAAATATGTATAGTCAGAGACACTATGATGTTGATCAGCTTCAATATGATAATTTTGAAAAAAAAACAGGAATTAAAGTAAATGTAATTAAAGCTAATGCTGATGAATTGATTCAAAGAATGAAAAATGAAGGAGAAAATAGTCCTGCAGATTTATTCATAACAGTTGATGTTGGTAAATTATGGCAAGCATCTGATATGAATCTACTTCAAAAGTATAATGATGAAAGTTTAACAGATGGAATTACAGAAAGCTTAACAGACCCAAATGGGTTTTGGGTTCCAGTAACTTATAGATCAAGAATTCTTGTATACAGTAATGAGAGGGTTCAAGAAAGTGATCTATCTACATATGAAGATCTAGCAAATGAAAAATGGAAAGGAAGACTTTTAGTCAGGTCATCATCTAACTCATATAATCAAGCGCTCCTATCTTCACTTGTTGCTAACTTAGGAGAGGAGGCCACTCAAAATTGGACCGAAGCAGTAGTCTCAAACTTTGCAAGAGATCCTAAAGGAAATGATAGAGATCAAGTAAAAGCAATTGCAGCTGGTCAAGGAGATGTTGCTATCGTTAACTCATATTATATTGGGCTTCTACTTTCATCAGAAAATGAAGAAGAAGTAAATGCTGGTAAATCAATATCAGTTTTTTTCCCAAATCAAGGTGATGGACAGAGAGGTTCTCATATTAATGTTTCTGGAGTTGCTCTTGCCAAAAATGCTCCCAACAAATCAAATGCTTTAAAGCTTATTGAATATTTAACTAGTGATGAGGCTCAAGAGATATATGTAAATAATACATATGAATATTCAGTAAAACCAAATATAGAGCCAAATGATATAGTAAAAGAGTGGGGAACTTTTAAAAAGGATCCTCTTGATTTGAATATGTTAGGCTCTAAAAGAAATGATGCAATTCGTATATTTGATGCTGGGGGTTGGAAGTAGAACCTAAACTTCAAAAGATGAATGTTAAATTATTAACATCACTTATTTCTGTTTTTTTATTATGTCCACTAATTTATCTTTTATTTAGTGTTATTGGACTTAGTCTTGATACATTTGTTTATCTATGGAATAATCTTTTATTGGGTTATTCATTAAACACACTTTACCTTTTATTACTTACAGTTTTTTTTTCTTTAATACTAGGAATTATACCTGCATGGTTTGTTTCTACAACAAATTTTAAAGGGAAAAGCTTTTTTGATATTATACTATTCTTGCCTTTAGCTATTCCTTCTTATATAATTGCTTTCACATACAGTGACCTTTTAAGTTATACTGGTCCAATTCAAAGTATAGTAAGGAATAATTACCCTGATTTATATAAGTATGTAAATCATGATTATTTGCAAATTGAAATTCTGGCATTTTTAATGGCGCTTGTTTTATATCCTTATTTATATACTGCATGTAGAATTTCTTTTTCACTGCTGGGTTCAAATTATATTAATATTTCCAAGAACCTTGGGATGTCACAGTTTCAAACTTTTTTTAAAATTATTCTGCCAATATCTAGAGTATCGATTTTCTCAGGCTTGTTCTTAATTATAATGGAGGTGTTAAATGAATATGGTGCTGTAAAGTACTTTGGGGTAAATACTTTTACAAGTGGAATATTTAGATCTTGGTATTCAATGGAAGACATTAATACGGCATCTATTTTGGCTGTTTGTCTTCTTATTATTGTTTCGATTTTCTTTTTACTTGAGAGATATTCAACTTCAAAATATAGATATAACTACAAACCCAATGATAAAGTATCTGGCAACTATTCAACAAATAAATTTTCAAGAATAGTTATCTATTTGATCTGTTTATTCCCATTTATCTTGGGCTTTTTTATTCCTGTTATTTACATAATAAATAATGTTTTTAAGACTATAAATGTTATAGACTTTAGTGAGCTATTAAATCTTTCTCTGAACTCATTCTTTTTAGCTTCAGTTTCATCTCTAATAATTGTTGCTATTGCAATTTTGTTTCAGTATATAAAAAAGATTGCTAAAAGTAAAATTGTTTTTTACTTAAGTGAGATAGTCTCACTTACATATGCCTTGCCAGGTGCAGTAATTGCTCTGTCACTTATAATTTTTTTAGCATTTTTAACAAAATTAATAGGAATTTCAATAGCTTTTGGATCAGTGTTAATTTTGGTGTATGCTTACGTTATGAGATATATGGCAGTTGGAATTTCTCCATTACGATCAAGCTTTGATAAACATCCAGAAACATTTGATGACACAGGAAAGAATTTGGGGATGACAAATTTTAAATTGTTTAAAAAAATTCATCTGCCAATAAACATTAGTGCAATATACATTGCATTTATTTTGTGCTTTGTTGACATAATCAAGGAGTTGCCAATTACATTAATTTTAAGACCATTTAATTTTGATACCCTAGCCGTAAGGACATATGAATATGCAATAGAAGAAATGATTGCAAAATCTTCTATATACTCTTTAATTATTATTTTATTAGGTGCAGTATTATTGATATTTTTAAGAAAAATTATAAACAAAGGCGTAAATGTTTCTTAACATTGAAAATTTAATTAAGTTTTACAGCAAAGATGATCCATTGATTAAGGATTTAAACTTTTCTGTTAATAAAGGCGAATTTGTCTCTTTTATTGGGGAAAGTGGATCTGGAAAAACAACTTTTTTAAAATGCTTAGCAGGTCTAGAAAAAATAAACTCTGGAAAAATTACTTTAAACAATCGAGTATTAGATGATAAGGCAACATTTATTAAACCAAATCATAGAAAAATTGGTTTTATTTTTCAGGACTATCCTCTTTTCCCTCATTTAAGTGTTTTAGAAAATTTAAAAATAAATCTTGACGGACAGTATGAGAAAAATATCAAGTATTATGTTGAACTGACAGGCTTAGATAACTTATTAAATCGATACCCTCATGAGCTATCTGGTGGTGAACAACAAAGAGTTTGTATAACAAGGGCTTTAATTAGAGAGCCAGATCTACTTCTAATGGATGAACCATTTAGCAATCTGGATGTTAGTATTAAATCAAAAATTCAAAGTGAAGTTTATAAGATATTAAAAAGCACAAATACTACTACAATTTTAGTTACTCATGATATAAAAGACACCTTTGATATTTCTGATAGAATACTTGTTTTTAAAGCAGGAATAGTCCAACAATATGATAAGCCTGAGGAGATGTATTGTAATCCAGTAAATTGCTATTGTGCTAAAATTTTAGGAGATTTAAATAGAATCCACATAGATGGAAAAGAACTTTACATCAGACCTGAGAAAATTAAGATTGTAGATAAATCAGAGCACAAAATAAAAGTTGAAAAGACCTCATTTATTGGAAAAGAATACAAAATAAAAGGAACCTTAAATAAAGATGAAATACACTTTTATAATTCAGCACCAATTAAGGATACGAATAATTTGTTTATTGATTTCGATAAAAGTGATCTCTTGGAATTCGATAGGAGGTGTAGCAACTTCTTTACATAAACCAATTAATACCTTTATTTATAATCATTATAAATTACTGTAAATGAGTAATTTAAAATCATTCTAAACGTTTTTTAATTTATTTTTATCAAAAATTATTTAAAATGATTCAAACAGTTAATACATGTATAAATTGTACAAATATGACAGAGTCATCGCTTTGTGCAAAACACAATGTTGAAGTTGAGGCTAATAACGTTTGTGGAGATCACCAAGTAAAAGGATAGCATAAGTACTCTTCACAATTTATCTACTTCTATAATTTTATTTATCTGAAATGGTATTCATTATACTATTTCTATTCATTTAAACCAATGGCTTAAACCATTTGGCTAAAACTTTAATATATTTACTTAATAATTGAGTAGCTATGTTTAAAAATAAAATGTCTTTGAGATTGAGGATCTTCATCTCAATGATATTGTTAGTTTTTACTGCTACACTTTTGGTTTTAGGTTCAACTTATTATCAGTATAGAACAGAATCCGATCAATATAATTCATACAGGCAAGAGAGAAAGGAAAACCAATTAAAAAGACAAATAAATTATATAGTAAATAAATATGATATTTCAGACAGGTACGAATTGTGGGATGAGTACGAAAAAGATTTTGAGGAGATAACTAAAATACATAGTGTTGAGTACTCAATTTTTACAACAGGGGGCAGCCCACTTTTTTATTCATATTTACCTCTTGACGTTATATCTAATAATTATTCTTTAGAGGAGGAATTTGCAGATATGTTAGTTTCAACTGATGAAGGAAAATTCACATCAGAGAATTTTACAGATGTTGGAAAATTTCAAGCCTCATACAGTGTTCTTAAAAATGATGTTGGAGAAAAATATGCAATTCTTTTCTTCCCATATTTTCAAGATGTTTCCTTTGCTGAGAGTGAATTGAATGTGTTCTTATCTACTCTCTACCAGATATATTTCATTATGCTAGTGGTTGCTATTGTTCTTGCATATTTTATATCAAGATATGTTACTAGATCAATTGAGACTATACGCCTAAAAATTGGACAAGCAGGATTGCTTAAGAAAAATGAAAAGATTTATTTGAGTAATGCAACAAAGGAAATCGATAGTTTAGTAAACTCATATAATAAAATGATTGATGATCTTGAAGATAGTGCAGAAAGATTGGCAAAAACAGAGAGGGAACAAGCTTGGCAGGAAATGGCTAAACAAGTTGCACATGAAATAAAAAACCCTTTAACACCTATGAGGCTGACTGTTCAAAGCTTTCAAAAAAACAGTGGTTTAAAAGGTTCAGATCAGAATGGGAAGTTAAATGATTTCTGTGATACTTTAATCGAACAAATTGATACAATGAGTAATGTCGCCACATCTTTTTCAGATTTTGCAACACTTCCAAAGACGCAGCTAGAAAAAACAGATATTGTTGACGCAACAAAAAAGGTTGTTGAAATTTTTGAGCAAAATAATATATCACTTGAGACTTCAAGTGAAAACATATTCGTTAAACTAGATAAAGAGCAGTGGATTAGAGTAATGACAAATTTGATAAAAAATAGTATTCAGGCTATACCTCACGACAGAGAACCATTAATTAATGTTAAAATTACTGAGAACTCAAAGACAGTTAAGGTTATTGTATCAGATAATGGACTAGGAGTCTCTAAAATTAATAGAGACAAAATTTTTGAGCCAAAGTTTACCACCAAATCTGATGGAATGGGTCTTGGGTTAGGTATTGTAAGAAGTATTATAAATTCTCACAGAGGCAAAATTTCTTATAAATCAAAAAGTAAAAAAGGTACAGACTTTAAAATTTCGCTACCTAAATAATTAACAAAACTGGTTGTAAGCTTGAATAAGGTTGTCAGCAATTAAGTCAGCTTCTCTTCCTTCAATGTGATGTCTTTCAACCATATGAACAAGCTCACCATCTTTGAATAAAGCAATGGACGGAGACGAAGGAGGAAATGGAAGCATTTCTTCTCTTGCAGTATTGGTTGCCTCAATATCAAATCCAGCAAATACAGTACAAAGGTTGTCAGGTTTAGACTCGTTTGATAAAGACATAATTACTCCAGGCCTAGCATTTCTTGCTGCACATCCGCATACAGAATTAACAACTATAAGTGTTGTTCCTTCTTTTTCCAAAGCTGATTTAACATCTTCTGATGAGGTTAGTTCTGAAAAACCTGAATTAGTTAACTCAAGTTTCATTGGTTTTACAATTTCTTCTGGATACATTTTTATTTTTTTACAAATATATAAAGAAAGTGAAAAAATAAATTCAGATTAACTTATATTTAGCAATCATTAATGAATAATCAGATTTGAAAAACAAACAGTTAAAATATGATATTGCTTATCTAAAAATGGCTGAAGAATGGGCTAAACTATCTCATTGTAAAAGAAGACAAGTTGGTGCATTGATTGTAAAAGATAAGATGATCATATCTGATGGATATAATGGAACCCCAACAGGATTTGAAAATCCTTGCGAAGATGACGAAGGTTATACTAAATGGTATGTTCTGCATGCAGAAGCTAATGCCATAGCAAAAGTCTCTGGCTCAACACAGTCTACAAACGGAGCCACACTTTACATCACATTATCACCATGTAGGGAATGCAGTAAACTTATTTTTCAGTCTGGCATAAAAAGGATTGTTTACTCAAAAAAATATAAAGATCAATCAGGAATTGATTTTTTATTGAAGTCAGGTGTAGAGGTTGATTTTATTGAGATTTAACTATTGTATTTATCCCTTATTTTTTTTGAAATCATTAAAATTAAAATAAGGATAAGAGCACATAGTGAAAGAATGAAACATATTAGTGCGATTCTGTTTTCATCATCTAAAAAATTATAAATATTTAGTTGAGTTAAATTAAATACTACAATCAAAATTGTTAAAAACAATAAAATTTTATCTAAATATTTCATTTTTTGTTATGCAAACATAAGCTAAAAAAAGCTATCATTAATATTTTTTTAATTCATTTTAATGCCCAAAGATATTGAAGAAATTTAGAAAATTTATTTTTTTTTTTGCTCAATGTATTCTTAAAAACTAATAAAATTTCATCTAAAAAAGTTATTCTTTTTTAATGTTAAAAACTTTATGTTAATCTTTGAAAAATCCTCTTTCAATTTTCAATAGAATTTTAAATATTTGAAGTAATAAAAAATCGTAAATCAAAAATTATTTATTATGCAGCAAGAACCCCTTTTACAAGAAAACAAAGATAGATTTGTAATTTTTCCAATTAAGCATCATGACATTTGGGAATGGTATAAAAAATGTGAAGCAAGCTTTTGGACAGCTGAAGAAATTGATTTACACCAAGATTTAAATGATTGGAATACGAAATTAAATGATGACGAGAGATACTTCATAAAACATATTCTTGCTTTTTTTGCTGCATCTGACGGTATTGTAAATGAAAACTTAGCTGAAAATTTTGTAAACGAAGTTCAATATTCTGAGGCAAAATTTTTCTATGGTTTTCAAATTATGATGGAGAATATCCATTCAGAAACATACTCACTTTTAATTGACACTTATGTTAAGGATGATAAAGAAAAAGATACATTATTTAAGGCAATAGAGAATTTCCCTGCAATTAAAAAGAAAGCTGACTGGGCTCTAAAATGGATTGAGTCAGATTCTTTTGCTGAAAGACTTATTGCTTTTGCAGGTGTTGAAGGAGTATTCTTCTCAGGCTCATTTTGCTCAATATTTTGGCTTAAGAAAAGAGGTCTTATGCCAGGACTAACTTTTTCCAATGAGTTAATTTCTCGTGATGAAGGAGTTCATTGTGATTTTGCGGTTCACTTGCATAATAATCATATGATCAATAAAGTTCCAAAGGAAAGAATTAAGGAAATATTAGTTGATGCACTTAATATTGAAAGAGAATTTATTACAGAATCGTTGCCTGTAAGTTTAATAGGTATGAATGCTAAATTAATGACTCAATATTTAGAGTTTGTTACAGACAGACTTTTAGATCAATTTGGTTGTGAGAAAGAATTTAATGTTTCAAATCCATTTGATTTTATGGATATGATCAACCTCCAGGGTAAAACTAACTTCTTTGAAAAAAGAGTTTCAGAGTATCAGAAAGCAGGTGTTTTAAATAATGATAAAAAAGACGAGTCAAACTTTGGTCTTGACGACGATTTTTAAAATAATCATTTAAATTTTTTAAATAATATAATATGGTAATGGAATGAGTATGTATGTAATTAAAAGAGATGGGAAGAAGGAACCCATAATGTTTGACAAAATAACCGCAAGGATAAAAAAGCTTTGCTATGGTTTCAATGAGCTAGTCGACCCTGTCAGAGTAGCTATGAGGGTTATTGAAGGTCTTTATGATGGTGTTACTACTTCTGAGTTAGATAATCTTGCTGCAGAAATTGCTGCAACAATGACAACTACTCATCCAGATTATGCTTCACTTGCAGCCAGAATTTCTGTCTCTAACTTACATAAAAATACCAATAAGTCTTTTTCATCCACTATGAAGGATCTACACGAATATGTGAATCCAATCTCAGGAAAAAAAGCTCCTCTACTTTCAGATGAAGTTTATAAAGTAATTAAGAAAAATGCAGAGCTCTTGGACTCAAAAATTATTTACAATAGGGACTTTGGATATGATTACTTTGGATTTAAAACTCTTGAAAGATCTTATTTACTTAAAATTAACGGAAAGATAGTTGAGAGACCACAACATATGTTGATGAGGGTCTCAGTTGGAATTCACTTAAATGACATTGATGCAGTTATCGATACTTATGAGTTGATGTCTAAAAAATATTTTACTCATGCTACACCAACTCTTTTTAACGCAGGTACACCAAAACCTCAAATGTCTTCATGTTTCCTCTTGACTATGCAAGATGATAGTATTGACGGAATATATGATACACTAAAACAAACTGCTAAAATATCTCAGTCAGCAGGAGGTATAGGTCTTTCAATTCATAATATTAGATCTACTGGATCATACATATCAGGAACTAACGGAACTTCTAATGGGATTGTCCCTATGCTGAGAGTTTTTAATGACACAGCAAGATATGTTGATCAGGGTGGTGGAAAAAGAAAAGGTTCATTCGCAATCTACATTGAGCCATGGCATGCTGATATTTATGATTTCCTCGACTTAAAGAAAAACCATGGGAAAGAGGAAATGAGAGCCAGAGACTTATTCTATGCAATGTGGGTCCCAGATCTATTTATGAAAAGAGTAGAGAATAATGAAGAGTGGACTTTAATGTGTCCGAATGAATGTCCAGGTTTATATGATTGTCATGGTGATGAGTTTGATAAACTATATGTTAAATATGAAAAGAAATCTAAGGGTAGAAAATCAATTAAAGCAAGAGAGCTTTGGGAAAAGATTCTAGAATCTCAAATTGAGACTGGTACACCTTACATGCTTTATAAAGATTCTGCAAACAGAAAATCTAATCAAAAAAATCTTGGTACAATCAGATCTTCAAATTTATGTACAGAGATATTGGAGTACACATCAAAAGATGAAATAGCTGTTTGTAATCTTGCATCTATTGCTCTACCTATGTTTGTAGAAGATGGGGAATTTAATCATAAAAAACTTTATGATGTTACTGTTAGAGTAACTAAGAATTTGAATAAGGTTATTGATATGAATTACTACCCGGTAAAAGAGGCAGAAAATTCAAACTTTAGACACAGACCTGTTGGTCTTGGAGTTCAGGGATTAGCTGATGCGTTTATTCTTCTAAGACTTCCTTTTACTTCTGATAAAGCAAAAGAGCTGAATCAAGAAATTTTTGAAACAATATACTATGCAGCTTTAAATGCTTCAGTTGAAGAAGCAAAAAAAGATGGAGTATATGAGTCTTACAAAGGTTCACCTATTTCAAAAGGAGAATTTCAACACAACATGTGGGGCGTTGAAGATAAAGACCTAAGTGGAAGATGGGATTGGAAAAAATTAAGAAAAGATGTTCTAAAACACGGTGTAAGAAACTCTCTGCTGGTAGCTCCAATGCCTACTGCTAGTACTTCTCAAATTTTAGGTAACAATGAGTGTTTTGAACCTTATACATCAAATATATATACAAGAAGAGTTCTTTCTGGAGAGTTTATTATTGTGAACAAGCATCTTTTAAATGACTTGGTTGAGCTTAATCTATGGAATGAGGATATGAAACAAGATCTTATGGCAGCAAACGGATCAATTCAAGATATTGAAGGTATACCAGATGATCTTAAAGAATTATATAAAACTGTATGGGAAATGAGTATGAAGGATATAATTGATATGGCAAGACACAGAGGGTTCTTTATTGACCAGTCTCAATCACTTAACTTATTTATGGAAGGCGCTACAATGTCTAAGCTAACATCAATGCACTTTTATGCATGGAAGTCAGGCTTAAAAACTGGAATGTATTATTTAAGGACTAAGTCTGCTGTTGATGCTATCAAATTTACTTTGAAGAAAAAGGAAGCAAAACCTGTAGAGCCAAAAGTTGAAGTTGAAACAGAAGAAGTGGGTGAGGTTGAAATTACAAGAACAGAGAAAGCAGCAGCATCAAAATCTAAAGAAAAACCTGTTGCGGTTGAGCCATTATCACCGGAGGAACTAAAGCAAATCCTGTCACAATCAAAAGAAAATGAGGATGATGACTGCCTTATGTGTGGTTCTTAATTCATTTTAAATCAGTACTTTACATTCCAATGTTAATTTAATGTTATGTAAAAGTTTGATAATTGTTAATTTATAGTTAACTTTATGTTATAAAACTGACAATTATGAGACATTTATTGCTTATTCTTACCCTTGTACTTACTACAGGATCCCTCTGTGCGCAAGAGCAAAAGATAATTACTAAAGAAGACAACAATACTTTTAAAGTAGTTTATCTAAATGAGGATGGTAATATTATGCAACAAGGTTTTATAAAGAATAATAAACTTCACGGTAAATGGTCTAGTTTTAATAAAACTGGAATTAAAATTATTTCTGGTCAATATGAAAAAGGAAAAAAAGTTGGAAGATGGATTTTCAGAAATAATGGAAAAATTAAAGAAGTAGAGTACTCTGACAATACCATTGTTAATGTAGTTAACTGGGATACACCAGTAACTCTTGGTACAGTGAATGATTAGATTTTTATCTCACCCTTTTTCTTAAAATTAATATGATTTCTTACTATCATTAAAGCTACAATGGCTAGGGTAATAATAACACCGATTAATCCAGTTGAGTGGATAATGAAAACAATTAATCCACAAATTGAAAAAGCAGAAAAGGCTGTAAAAAACCAACCACCAATAACACTCACTACTCCGGATACTCTGTAAACTGCACTATTATTAGTCCAAGCTCTGTCAGATAAAGATGTCCCCATTGCTACCATAAAAGTAACATATGTTGTAGAAAGGGGTAATTTATATGATGTTGCAACTGATATTAAAATTGCTGCAATTACAAGGTTTAAGCTTGCTCTTAATTTATCAAATGATGGCCTAGTTCCATCAATAGATTTTTCAATATTTAGATTTGAATTAAATTTAAAAGATTGATTAATCTTATGTAAAATCTTATCTGGAATGATTTTAATGAATACTTTATTTAAACTCAATCCAAAATTTACAAGTAGTCTTCCAATAAAATTAGATTGAAATTTCTCATCTATTTCATTCTGATTTGATAAGTCCAAGCTTGTCTTAACAACATTCTTTGCTTTAGATGAAAACCATAAAGTAATTACCATAATTAAACCAGAGATAAAAAGATAGATAGGTGGTGTATTAACTTTCTCTGATAATGATATCATAGAAAACTCAGTAGCACTTATAGATGAAGATGACCAAGATTGAAAAGATTCTATTGCAGCAATTGGAACTCCTATAAAATTTACTAGATCATTTCCTGCAAAAGCTAGTGCTAATGAAAAGGTGCCAATTGCAATTATAATTTTATAAATATCAAGCTTAAACAGTTTACAGATTAAAAAAGATATAAGAAACCAAAAGATTAAACTTATAATCCAAAACAAAATAATATTTGAGTCAATAAATTCATTTATCGTCATATTATTTAAAGCGGAGAAACTCTCTGAGGAATAAGGAGTCCCCTTAATTCCTTTAATTAAAATAAAATTTATAATAGATGTAAAAGAGAGTGAACCGAATATTGAATTCAGCAGGATGCTTTTTGACTCAAAATCAAACGTTAAGACTAATCTTGATAACCATTGAATAATTGCACCAATAGAAAAGGCAACCAAAACAGATAGGAGAATTCCTATTACAATTTCTGTGGCTTTTTGAACGTTAATATAATTTTCAATTTCTGCCATATTTCCATCTGAACCCATAATTTTTATAATAGACATAATTACTGCAGCTCCAAGTAACTCAAAAACAATTGATACAGTTGTAGAGGTAGGCAGACCCCATGAATTAAATAAATCCAGAATTAATATATCTGTTATCATTACCGAAAGGAAAATGATTATGATATCACTAAAGAAAAAAGCTTCAGGGTTAAAGATTCCTTTCCTTGCAATTTCCATCATCCCACTCGATGAGATTGCACCGATTGCAACTCCTAAGCTTGCAAGAATCATTATGTTTTCAAAAGAAATTACTTTAGACCCAATCGCAGAGTTTAAAAAATTAACAGCATCATTGCTTACACCTACAATTAAATCACTAATTGCTAAAAAGATTATTATTCCAATTATAAATATATAAGTGCTTTCCAATTGAATTATTTATTCAAATTTAGAACTTTATACTATAACCCAGAGAAAAACTTTGTCCTGGATTATATATTGAAAAAGGACTTGTCTCAATATTGTAGTAGTCATATTCACTCTCTCTTTTTGAATTCAACAAGTTTTCAGCCTTAAATGTTAAACTTTGATCCAAGTTTTTCCCAAAACTTTTTGAAATATTTAAATTTAAATTATGGTAAGGAAGAGTGTATACATCTGGTAGGTTACCAATCCCAACTACCTCTAAAGTCTTTCCTTGAACATTATAATATGCTCCGATTTCAACATTATTTTCAAATGAATTGTATATTATACCAGAATTAATAAGGTATGGAGATTGTCCTTGTAATTCTCTTGAACTTTCAATTTCCTTATCAGGATTACTTATAACTCTTCCAGTAAATTCAGCTTCACTCATTGTTAAATCAGAGCTAATTACTGATGCGTTAAGATTTATTGAAAACTTATTTTTAGTAGTGTTTATTATGTCTTTTCTCAGTTCAATTTCAGCTCCAATAACAGACGCTTCTTTGTTGTTTCTTGCAATAAAAATTTTAGGTTGATTAGCATCATTTGCACCGATTTCAATGGGGTCATTAAATATCTTGTAAAAACCACTAATGGCAAATATTTGATTTCCGTCTCCATACGACTCATATCTTAAATCAAAATTATTGATAATTGCTGGTTTTAAATTTGGATTACCTAGAAAATATCTTTCAGTTATTGGATCAAAAATTTGTGCTGCAGAAGCTTCTTTAAAACTAGGCCTAGCAGTTGATTTAGAGTAAGAAAGTCTTAGGTTTATATCCTCATTTATTGTTCTAATTAAGTTAATGGATGGGTAAAAATCACTGGAATCAACAAGAAGTTGATTATTAAATTTTATTCCTTCAATATCTTCACCGGTATATCTAATTGTATATTCTTCAAATCTTAAACCAAAAGTAGATTTCCATTTTTCAGAAAATATAAGTTCAGCAGAAAGGAATCCTGCCATTGTTTTTCCTTCTGAATCAAATTGATTGGTTCTCTGATATGATCCTTTTATATATGATCCTTCATTTGTATTGATATCATACAAAAAAGTTGAATTAAGAAGATTATTTGCATTACCTCCCAGTGGGAGTGTTCCAACAGTGCTGAACGGGTTTACACGATAATTTATTTCATAGTTATTTGTTCTATAGATTCTTTCTTTTATTGTGTAAGCCCCTCCAATCTTTATTTTACCATCAATTTTTTTGCTATTCAAATCAAAACTTAACATAATGTTTGATGACAATGCATCCTCTTCCAAATCTCTCCACAATCTGCTAGGGTTTTGAGTAGTATTGGGAGCAATTTGCAGACCAGTTGGATTTTCCTCAAAGATTGTTTTTTTAAAGTCTTTATCATAAACTCTAGCAATTGATGGCGAAATTTTTATCTCTAGATTAGTATTCCCATTGTTGAATGTATGAAGAGATGAAAAAGGAATTGATAAAATATTTCTTTCTGTATAGGTTAAAATATCAGCTTGACCAACATAAGGGTTTTCAATAAACTCTTTATAAATACCCTTTATTGCAGTTGACTCCCCTGAATTTAATGCAAGTAGGTTTAATTTATATTTTGAATTTCTGGTCTTGTATGAAACCCCAAGTAAACTACTAGCTAAATTTTGAACTGTCCCGAGTTCTCCTCTTTGTTCACCATATGGCTCTAATGGTCTGTTTATGTTCTCTTTTTCAACTGTTCCATTAAAAAAATCTTCATAATATTCGTAATCCCTTTTATAACCTAAAGCTGCTATAAATCCGATAGTTTTTTCATTGGAGATATTGTATTGATTACTTGCAGTAGCGCCAATACTAAAGTCTAAAAAGCTATCAAATCTAGAAACTGACATAGTTTTTTGAAACATATTTGTAAGAAACATAGTTAGATTAGTTTGACTTAAATTAAATGTTTCAACATCTGGAATTGGTTGACTTGATGCCAAGGGGCGATCAAAATATCCATTATCAAATCCTAAAGAGTTAAAAGCACTTTTTTCGTTTCCTATAAAATTACTATTAAAGTTCATCTCTGGATTAAATGAACCGCTTACAGAGAAACTGTACTCTGGTAATGCAGAAAAGTCTTTTAAAAGTATATCGACAATACCTCCAGTAAAGTCTGCATTTAACTCAGCACTTGCAGACTTACTAATCAAAATATTATCTAGAAGATTAGTTGGAAAAATATCTAGTTGAAGAGTATTTTTATCTGGATCAAGACCAGGGACCTCTAGTCCGCCAAGTAATGTCTTTGAGTATCTATCACCTAGTCCTCTTACGTAGACAAATTTTCCATCTTGAATAGAAACACCTGGGACCCTCTTGATTGCAGATGCAAGATCACTATCACCAGTTTTCTTTATTGCTTGTGCAGATAATCCATCGATTAGGTTTATTGCCCTTTTCTGGATAGATAATACTGCAGCTTCAGTATTTTGTCTTGCAGTTGTCGTAACAATTACTTCTTCTAGAGCGTTCGATGCAGGAAGCAATATTGAATTAACAATTACTTCTTCATTTTCACCTACATTAATTTCAGTGATTTTTTTAGTATCATATCCAACAAATGAAAATTCAAGAAAATAGATTCCAGGTTGAACTTCAAAAATATATGAGCCGTCAAAATCAGTTGATGTTCCGCCAATATTGGAACCATCTGAAAGAGTTATAAGTACGTTTGCAAATGGAAGAGGATCATTAAACTCTCCATCAATTACCTGACCGGAAATTATGGATTGAGATAAAATAAAATTTGTAAATAAAAGAAATGAAGCGATTAAAGTCTTTTTCATATTATATAATTTAAATAAAAAGTTCGCTAGAGTTTATCTAGCGAAACTTTTTTTGGTTTAGGTTATAAACTAAACAATAATATGAAATAAGAATTTACTCTGTATTAATATTATTGTTGTGTTGTTTGGTACCACATTGTCCAGCCAAATACTGATGTATCAGCTCCTACACTACCACTAGAGACAACAGACGCCCATGCTGGAGTTGCAGTTGTTGTATCTGCTGTATTAGCAAGAATAGCAGCTAATGTTGTTGTTGTTTGAAACTGAAAATTTTTGAAAATTAAAGTATTGACTGCATTTGTTGTTGCTGTAGCACTATATGTGTCAGCGTCAATCCCCTCAATTACTTGACCATCCATTACTGTGTAGAGGACATTTTCAGTTGTTCCAGTTGCATCTGACTTCCAGTGACCTAATTGATCTGTCTTGGTTGTGTTGCCTTCAACTCCAATATATGTAACATCTTTAATAGTAAATTGTCCATCGTTTGCATCTGTTGAATCTTCAGTACCATCAATTTCAAAAATATTATCTGTAGCAGCTTTTGTTTGAACTACAACATTTGTTATAGTTCCAGCATAACCTTCATCTAAATCAACTGCATCATCTGTGTTTGCATAAATAACTAGATTAGTTACATTAACAGTACCTCCAAAAATTTCGATACCATCATCGTCACTTCCTACAACTTCAATGTTAGAGATTGTAGTTGTAGAACCAAC
Source organism: uncultured Bacteroidota bacterium (assembly GCA_902622595.1). Taxonomy (GTDB): domain Bacteria; phylum Bacteroidota; class Bacteroidia; order Flavobacteriales; family Flavobacteriaceae; genus Marisimplicoccus. The sequence goes on along the minus strand of CACNQM010000002.1, from coordinate 60,673 downwards.
ACCTCCCATGGTAAGACCCTGAATCTCGTTACCCTCACTAATTGCTATACCATTGTGTCTAATTGAAACGTAAGACATAACTCCAGAGTCATCAGCATCATTCGTACCTCCATACTTTGTCCATGGATATCCTGATGCAATACCTTCAATGTCATCCTCACCTCCATCTTCTCCTACAGTTGCATTTCCTAATAGTATAATTCCACCCCACTTACCTGTGTCAGTAGCAACCCTATTTGGACTAACACGATTAGTATTAGTATAATCAAGTTGATCTTCTATGTCAGTAAAGACAATTGGAGCATCAGCAGTACCAATAGCTCGAATCTTACCACCTTTTGCAACGATTAAAGCTGTAGAATCTACACCTGTCAAACTAGTAGATTTAATAATAGTACCTGGTTGAATGGTTAGAGTTACTTGATCTTGAACTACTATTTTTCCATCCATAATCCAAATCCTGTCATTTGTCCAAGTTGTATCCTCGTTTATGTAGTAGATACCACTATCTGAACCAACAGTTTGAGTTTCAGGAATAGTAACTGTTGCTGGAACCTCTACAGTTACAGTTTCAGTTTCAGTAACAACTACAGTTTCAGTAACTGTAACTGTTTCATATACAGTTTCAGGATCATTTTCACAAGAAAGAAATAAGATTCCTGAAGTAAGTATTAAAGAGTAAATTTTATTTTTCATTATATATATTTTGTTGAATTTATGTTGACCAAATATATTCTCTAAATCATCTAATTAACTTAACTTATAATGAAATAATTATTAATAATATGTTATCAGTTAAGTGCTTAATGTTAAATTAATATTAACTGAACTTCTTACTAACCAATATAATACAAATAAGAATATTTGGATTTAAATAGAAAAAATTTATACTTTCGCCATAAATTACAGTTAATATGTCCAAGTTTGGAGAGTTATTAGATGAGAAAAAGCCATTACTACTCGTTTTTTTTAGTGAGTTTGATGAGTTATCTAATAATCTACACCCTATTTTAAAGGATGTTGCTGCTGCGCTTGGGGATAAGGGAAAAGTAATTAAAATAAATACTGAAAAGAATATTAAACTTTCGGAAGCATTAAGAGTGAAAGTCATCCCGACTTTAATGATCTATAAATTTGGAGAAATGGTATGGAGACAAAGCGGTGATCAAGATGCTAACACACTAATAAGTTTAATGAAAGACCAGCTTAACTAGATTGTAAATATTTTGTTGAATTTATGTTTATGAGTTAGTTAAGCTTTATTTATTCAATCATCCTAGTATTCAATCATCCTAGCTAACATATCTTTTAGATTCTTATCATATTTATTGTATGCATCAATATCATATACTTCTATTTGATTTATTAGCCTACTGTACTGGTTGATATCAGATGTTATGCCCTCTAAGTAATAGACCTGTTCATCCTCATCAATATTTGAGAAAACAGAGACTCTTCTAATCAATTGCTCTTCAATCTTATCTATCACACTCATTGAGTATTCAACTTCATTTAATTCTAGAAGTGAAACTAAAAAGTTTGATAGAGAAATATAATAATCATATTCACCATATATATAGTTAAACTGCTCAGAGCTTGATATAAAACTTTTTATTTGATCAGCTAGAATCTCTCTCTCACCAGATTCTTGAATTGTTTCAATTAAGTTTCTAAACCTCTCGATATCTGAAATAATTTCCTCACCTACATCATACTGATTAAATATCTCAAGCGAAGAAAAATAACTTAATCTATCGGAATATTTAAAAGATAATTTTTGAACTATTTCTTTTACTTTCTCACTCTTTCCTATATCATAATAGGATTTGACTAGTGGTGTCCAAAGACTGTAATATCCATAATAATCAATTGGCATTTTAGAAAAAGCCAAATCTAATATCTCTTCAGCTTTTTCGTATTCTCCCTCTGAAATTAACTTTTCAGACAATCTAGATAGATTACCTCTAAAAGAAATACTATTTTTTCTTGTTTCAGGATCGTGATATATCTCATCACTTTCAGAATTACCCCAAGACCATTTTTTCACAATATTATACATTAAATCTGAGTCAATCCTCCCCATTTCATATGGGTTATTTTCAATTGAAGTTTTTATAGGAACCAATTTATAGACAAGTCCGTCGAGTTGAAGATAATCTTTCATCCAAATATATTCAGACTCCTCATAGCTACCTCCGGTAAAATAAATTGGTCTTTCCCAATTGTTGTTAGCGAGGATGTCTAACATCATTATTTGATTTTTTGTAATAATAGTCTCAGGTAAATCTATGTCAATGTAATCTAGGATTAGATCACTATCTTTTTCTTTAACTAGCCCACTTTTAATTACGTTTTCCTTATTTACGGGGAGTCTGATCTTATTAGTAGGATAGAATACTGTCTCAAGTGCATTTTCTGGATAATCGCTTGTATCTCCTCCTGATTGAGTAATTAAATTTCTATATTTTGTTCTTGGATTATCACTTGCTACCCAATCAACAAAATCATTTATATCCCACCTAATAGAATCTAATAAGTTCTCATATCTTATATAATCTCTTACTCCAAAAGCATATTGTGTATGTTCCATTTGTGATGGAATCGGACTGCTCTCATATGCTCTTCTTTTCATTTGATCAATATACCAGTCTGTTGCTAAAAGGCTAGTATTTATAGTTCTAACATCTGTTCTAAACTCCTCAATTTCTTGAGCATACCATAGCGCAAAAGTATCATTGTCACCGATAGTAAAAATCATTGCATCTTTATCTTCATCTATAGATTGTAGATATGCTTTCGAAATTGATTGAGCTGTATACCTGTCTGACCTATCATGATCGTCCCAGTTATTATATCCCATAAGAAAAGGAACAGCAGCAATACATAATACATATATAATGGATCTTGATACTTTATTTTCATATTTTTTGATATAGTTCATGATTGCAGTGAATCCCATACCTATCCAAATAGAAAAAATATAAAAGGATCCAACTAATGCATAATCTCTTTCTCTTGGTTCAAAGGGCCTTTCGTTTAAATAAAATTTTAATGCAAGTCCTGTAAAGAGAAAAAGTAAAAGTAATGTCCAAAAAGACTTGATGTCATACTTGTAGCAATACAACAAACCAATTATTCCCAGTATTAGAGGGAGGAAAAAATATGTATTTCTGGCCTTGTTGTTTTTTTGGTCTTCACTAAGTTCTGATTGATTACCTAGTCTTAACTGATCTATAAAATTTATTCCACTTATCCAGTTTCCGTCAAGAATATTGTATTCACCCTGAACATCATTTTGTCTTCCTGCAAAATTCCACAGAAAATATCGCCAATACATGTAATTAATTTGATATGAGAATAAGAAATTAAGATTATCAAAAAGTGAAGGCTTACTTATATTAAGGTATGGACCAATAGATCTGAAGAACTCATTATAATCATCTCCAGAAAGTTCTCCTTGTAGTTCTCTACTTTTAAACTCATTGACACTCTCTACAATAATCTCTTCGGATTTATATCTATCTAGTATTTCAAATTTTAAGGGTTTTGTAAAATTCATGTAATTTCCTGCATGACTTGAACTCCAAAGTCTAGGTATGAGTCCTCTGTGATTAGAGTTTGAATTTATCTCAGAATCTTTCCAGTAATTAACAATTTTATATTTATTTGTTTTATAGTCTCTTTCATATTTTGGTTTTCCATCTACATATGGTTCCTTCTCATCCTGTGGAGCATATATGTCTGAGAACATTGGTCCATAAAACAGATATGTTTTTGGATACTGCTCAAGTCTATAATATGCTAAAAGGGTTCTAGCATCAGAAGGAGAATTTTCATTAATTACGGTATTAGCATTTGATCTAATTGGAAGCATTAGCCAAGATGAGAATCCAATAAAAATAAACAGGATACACAATATTAGTGTATTAGCCTGAACCATCCCCTTTAACCTGGTGTAACTTAGAGATTTGTAAAAAAAGAAGACTATTAAAAAAGCCGCAATAATTGTCCCAGAGTTAAACGGCAGACCAATTGAGTTTACAAAGAATACTTCTAGTTGACCAAATAGAGATAAGGTAGAGGGAAGTAAAAGTTTGAAAATAAAGAGTAGTATTGAAACTGATATTATGTTAGCTAAAACAAAATTTTTAATTGTTATTTTTTCATACTTTTTAAAGTAATAAATCATCCCTATTGCAGGAATAGTAAGTATTGCCATAAAATGAACTCCAAATGATAGACCAATTAAAAAACAGATAAGTAATAACCATTTATCACCTCTTTTATTATTAAAATCTTTTTCCCATCTAAGACCACACCAGAATGTAGCAGATAAAAAAAGCATAGCAAGAGCATATACCTCAGTCTCAACAGCATTAAACCAGAAGCTGTCAGAGAATGTAAATGCTAATGCACCAATTGATGAACTAAGTAAAATATTTGTATCATTTGTAAAATTATTTTTCTTAGATATTTTTTTTAGAATTAATGTGGTTGACCAAAAAAGAAAAAGGATCACAAATGCACTAGATACAACTGACAAAAAGTTTACAGCAATAGCAATAGACTCATTATTTGATGCAAACAAAGAGAAAACCGCTCCCATCATCTGAAAAAAAGGTGCCCCAGGTGGATGCCCTACTTGTAGCTTTGCCGATGTTGAAATATACTCTCCAGCGTCCCAATAACTAGCAGTTGGCTCAACAGTTAGTCCATAAGTAACTAGGGCTACTGAGAATAGGAGCCATCCAATTAAATTATTGATTTTTCGAAACTTCGTTTCAGGCATAATTAATATATTTACAAATCCAAAGTAAAATAAATTATTTGAATATCATATACATATAATACGATTATACTTTAATTAATATTTATGGATACCTACGCAAACATCTTATTGATTACAATCCCAATTTTTCTTGTTTTGATTATGGTTGAAATATCCTATGGTGCATGGAAAAATGATCTGAAACATTCATACATGGATACCATCTCAAGTTTGAGTTCAGGATTTACAAACCTAATGGTTGACATATTAGGTCTTGGTATAATTATATTCTCCTACCCTTTCTTCTACGAAAGGTTAAAAGTTATAGAACTTGAAGAAAGTATTTTTCTCTACTTTATTGCTTTTGTTTGTGTAGATTTTGCAAGTTATTGTCATCATAGGCTTAAGCATTCAATTAATATTTTTTGGAATATGCATGTTATACACCATAGTAGTGAAGAATTCAATCTTGCTTGTGCACTGAGACAGAGTATAACAAATAACCTTGGTATTGGCATCCTATTTTTAGTTCCAGCAGCTCTTTTAGGAGTCCCCCCAAAAATGATTAGTATACTTGGGCCGCTTCATCTTTTTGGTCAGTTTTGGTATCACACAAGACATATAGGTAAGCTTGGTTGGCTAGAATATATTCTAGTTACTCCATCACAGCATAGAGTACATCACGCGATAAACAGAGAATATATTGATAAGAATTTAGCTGCAATTTTCTGTATTTGGGATAGAGCATTCGGAACATTTCAAGAAGAGCTGGACGATGTACCATGCGTTTATGGAACGTTAAAACCAGTAAGAACTTGGAATCCTATTTTAATAAACTTCCAACATTTATGGTTTCTGACTCAGGATGCATGGTATACAAGCAGTATTAAAGACAAGTTTAAAATATGGTTTATGCCAACTGGTTGGAGACCAAAAGATGTCGTAAAAACAATCCCAAGAAGTAAAGTTGAAAATGTATTCAATCAAGAAAAATATAAGTTTGAATATACTTTAATCCATAAAATCTTTGTTGGTTTCCATTTTTTGGTCTTAAATATCGTACTGTTTATATTTTTAAGCTCATTTGCTGATTTATCATTTTCAGATAAAACAGGTTATTTCTTATTAATATTCTCCACAATATTTAGCTTTTCATCGGTAATGGATGGATATAAATGGTCAATAAATTTTGAGTTTATTAGGATATTTTTAGGAATGCTTGTTCTATATTTTCAAGCAGAGCTATCTATCACTGACAATTCCTCAATGACGATGTTCTTATCATGTTATTTAATAGTCTCTGCTATATTGAATTTATTAATACTAAGATCAGTGCCTAATCGTATGAATTAATAAAATTCACAAAAATATATTTTTAAAAAAAAAAAAATTAAATTTGCTGCTAATTGGCCTATGGTGTAACTGGCAACACGTCTGGTTTTGGTCCAGAAGAGTCTAGGTTCGATCCCTAGTAGGCCAACAATTTTATTATATCAATAATTTATAATAAATTTGTCAAGCATTTTGATATTTCAGAGGCGACATTATGTCCCTCTTTTTTTTTAAATAAAGTTAAGTAAATGGAAAATATATCATTATTAGAATCCTTTTCTGAATTCAAAGATGAAAAGTTGATCGATAGAGTAACCTTAATGGTTATACTAGAAGAGGTATTTAGAAATACTCTTACTAGAAAATTTGGAACTGATGAAAATTTCGATATTATTATCAATCCAGATAAAGGAGACCTTGAAATATGGAGAAATAGAATTGTTGTTAAAGATGGCGAAGTTGAAGACCCTAATGCTGAGATTGAATTAAAAGAAGCAGTTAAAATTGAACCTGACTTTGAGGTGGGAGAAGAGGTTTCTGAAGAGTTTAAGCTAATAGACCTTGGAAGAAGATCAATTCAATCATTGAGGCAGAATCTAGTTGCTAAAGTTTTTGAACATGACAGTAATAATATATTTAACCAGTTCAAGGATAGGGTTGGAGAAATTTTCACTGCTGAGGTTCACCATGTTAGAGCAAGAGAAATTATTCTTTTAGATGATGACGGAAATGAATTAATAATGCCAAAGGATAGACAAATACCTAAAGATTTTTTTAGAAAGGGAGATAATGTTAGAGGTGTAATTGAAAATGTTGAGCTAAGGGGAAATAAACCAAGGATAATATTCTCAAGAACCTCACCTCTTTTCTTAGAAAAACTATTTGAACAAGAAATTCCAGAAGTTTTTGATGGATTGATTACAATCAAAAAAGCAGTAAGAATTCCAGGTGAAAAGGCAAAAGTTGCCGTTGACTCATACGATGATAGAATAGACCCAGTCGGAGCATGTGTTGGAATGAAAGGTTCAAGAATACATGGGATAGTTAGGGAGTTAGGCAATGAAAATATTGATGTAATCAATTATACTAATAACACTCAATTGTTCATAACAAGAGCATTAAGTCCTGCAAAAGTAAATTCATTAAATATTGATGAAGAGAAAAAAACAGTTCAGGTTTATCTTGATCCAGATGAGGTTTCAAGGGCTATTGGAAAAGGAGGACACAATATAAGACTCGCAGGTAGATTAACTGGATATGAAATTGATGTTTACAGAGAAGGAGCTGAAGAAGATGTTGAACTTACTGAATTTAAAGATGAAATTGATGCTTGGGTTATTGAGGAATTTAGAAAAGTTGGACTTGACACTGCCAAAAGTGTTTTGGAATTGAGTGAGGATGATCTTGTTAAAAGAACTGATCTTGAAGAAGAAACAGTTTCAGATGTTTTAAAAATCTTAAAAGAGGAATTCGAAGATTAAATTTTATATATGCCGTCACCAATAAGGTTAAATAAAGTACTTAAGGAATTAAATATATCTCTAGATAGAGCTGTTGAGTTTCTTAGTTCAAAAAAAATTGAAATTGAACCAAGACCAACATCAAAAATTGATCAAGATGTATATGATTTATTGCTTAACGAGTTTCAGACTGACAAATCTGATAAAGATAAATTAGATGAAATAAATACAAAAAAAAGAAAAGAATTGGAGGAGAAGCTGGCAGATGAGGAGCTGCAAGCTGACAGTCAAGAGATTAAGATTGAAATGCCCGAATCAACTCCAGATGAAGTTTCTACCGATAATGTCAAAGACGAAAACTTAAATCTAGAGACTCCTAAAGAAAATAGTGACTCATCTAAAATTCAAACTAATTTTCAGAAACTTTCTGGTATTAAAAAGACTGGTGAAGTAATTGATCTTGACTCAATAAAGGAAAAAGAAGATAAAGTAGAAGAATCAAAAAAGAGAAGAAGGAAAAGAATCAGTAAAGATGTTTCTCAGCCAAAAGATTCTGTAAGTAAGTTCAATAAAAATAAAAAACAAGCTGTTAACCAAAAAGTTGAACCTACTGATGATGAAATTCAAAAACAGATTAGGGAGACATTGGAGAAACTGCAAGGAAAATCTTCAAAATCTAAAGGAGCAAAATACAGAAAAGATAAAAGAGACCAAAGAAAGATTCAATCTGAAGAAGAAGAGGCTTTGCTTGAAGAAGAAAGTAAGATTATCAAAATTACAGAGTTTATTACAGTCGGTGAGATAGCGACTTTAATGGATGTCACAACAAATGACATAATCTCTGCCTGTATGACCCTGGGTATAATGGTTACCATGAATCAAAGACTTGATGCTGAAACTCTCTCTGTAGTAGCAGATGAGTTTGGTTATAAATTAGAATTTATCAAAACTGATATAGAAGAAGATAAAGATGAGTTTGAAGTTGAAGAAGATCCTAAATCATTAAAAGAGAGACCTCCGATTGTTACTGTTATGGGTCATGTTGACCATGGTAAAACATCACTACTGGATTACATAAGAAATTCATCTGTAACAGAAGGTGAATCAGGAGGAATTACCCAACATATTGGTGCTTATTCTGTTTTAGTTAATAATTCAAAAAAAATAACTTTTCTTGATACACCCGGTCATGAAGCATTTACGGCTATGAGAGCAAGGGGAGCTCAAATAACAGACATAGTTATTATTGTTATTGCTGCAGATGATAGTATAATGCCTCAGACTAAAGAGGCAATTAGTCATGCTCAGGCAGGAGGTGTTCCAATTATATTTGCGATTAATAAAATTGATAAAGAAGGAGCTAACCCAGATAAGGTTAAGGAATCTTTAGCATCAATGAATCTTGTTGTTGAGGACTGGGGGGGAAAGATTCAATCGCAAGATATTTCAGCTATAAATGGTAAAGGTGTTGACTCACTTCTAGAAAAAGTTTTACTTGAAGCAGAGATTATGGATTTAAAGGCTAATCCGGATAAGAATTCATCAGGTTCTGTACTAGAAGCATATTTGGATAAGGGGAGAGGTTATGTATCAACAATGCTTGTACAGAATGGTTCACTAAAAATAGGTGATTATGTCTTGGCAGGAAAAACAAGTGGAAAGGTAAAGGCAATGTTTGATGAAACAGGAAAAACAATAAAAATTGCAACACCTTCAACTCCAGTATCTGTCCTTGGACTTGATGGAGCTCCACAAGCTGGTGACCCCTTTAAGGTTCTAGAGGATGAAAAAGAAGCTAAATTAATTGCCTCAAAAAGAACACAATTAGTCAGAGAACAAAATGTTAGGACTCAAAAACAATTAACTCTTGATGAAATTGGTAGAAGAATTGCTATTGGTGACTTCAAGGAGCTTAACGTTATTATTAAAGGAGATGTTGATGGTTCAGTAGAGGCTCTAACAGATTCCTTTGAAAATTTGTCAACTGAGGAGATTCAGGTTAATATAATTTTTAAAGGTGTTGGAGCAATTACAGAGTCTGATGTTTTACTAGCTTCTGCATCAGAGGCTATAATTGTAGGATTTAATGTTAAGCCAACGGATAGTGCAAGAAAGCTTTCAGAAAAAGAACAAATTGATATAAGGTTTTATTCAATAATATATGATGCAATTAATGATTTGAAAGATGCAATGGAGGGAATGCTCTCTCTTGAGATGAAAGAGGAAAGTACTGGGGAGGCTGAAGTTAGAGAGACATTTAAAATTTCAAGAATTGGTACTATTGCAGGATGTATGGTTACTTCTGGAAAAATATTGCGAAATTCAAATGTGAGAGTTGTCAGATCCGATGAACTTATTTTTGAGGGTAAATTACTCTCGCTGAAAAGATTTAAAGATGATGTTAAAGAAGTAGCAAAAGGCTATGATTGTGGTATTCAAATTGACGAGTTTAATGATTTAGTTGAGGGGGATATTATTCAATGTTACCAAGAAGTTGCAATAAAAAGAAAATTATAAATCAGAAAGCTTAATAATAAAAGAGCTTGGATAAATTCTCCGAATTTCCTCTAATTTTTGAGATGCAACATTTATGTCTCTATACTCTCCAATTCTAACTTTATAATTTGGAGTTTCAAAAATTAAATTTGATTTAATTTCTTGATAATTTTCTCTAAAATCCTCAAGTATAGAATCTGCTTCTTCAAGACCCCCATAATAGATTTGAATAGTGTAAAAAGTAGACTCAAAAACTCTCTTGCTATATTCTTTTTTTAAATTATAAAATTTCTTAGTAAGAGTATCATTATATCTTATAGAATTTTCTTGACCATTAACAGGAATACTAAATAAGCAAACACCTATGAATACTGGAAGAATTTGAATTTTTAACATAAATATATTTCTCAAATTTAAGAAAATGAATTAACTTGTTATTTAGAATGATTATAAATTAAATATTTGTTGATTTTAGAGTTTTTAAAATGACGTTTATGGCTTAAATTTGTTGTGTTAAAAAAGTGTCTAAATTCACTTTTGTTATCATGAAGAAAATCTTTATCGCCCCCAACTAATGTTACACTTAAAAAGGATTCTTTTAGTAACACTTCTTTTCCCATATTTTGGGCTTTCTCAAGAGGCGGATATTCAAGAAGGAAAAGCCTTATTCAATACTAATTGTGCTGCTTGTCATCAGTTGAACAGAAAAGCAGTTGGCCCTGCACTTAGAGGCGTTACTGAAAAATATGATAGAGAGTGGTTGTACAGCTGGATAAAGAACGGAACTCAAATGATCAAAGATGGTGATCCTCAAGCCGTTGCAATTTGGGAAGAATATAACCGTGCAGTAATGACGAATTATCCACAATTTTCTAATGAGCAAATTGATAACATTTTAGCTTACACAGACTATACTCCACCTGCACCTGCACCTGCCGTAGCCACTGTTCAAACTGTTAGTCAAGGATCTGACATATCTGTGAATATAATTTTAGCAGTTGCTATTATCATTTTCACAATTTTAATCGTAATGTTATTCCTAGTGCAAAGGACATTAATCAAAATTGCAAATGCTAGCGGAGTTAAAATTGAAGCTGTACCAAAAAGAAAAATTAAACCACTTTGGAAAACTATTGTCGAAAATCAATTTATAATGTTTTTACTTGTAATCGGATTTTTATTATCTAGTGCATACTTTACATATGGTTATTTAATGCAAATTGGGATTGATCAAGGCTACGCGCCTATTCAGCCAATTCATTATTCTCACAAAATACATGCAGGGGCAAATCAAATTGAATGTAAGTATTGTCATTCTTCAGCAAGAGTTTCCAAACATTCTGGAATTCCCTCACTTAATGTGTGTATGAATTGTCACGAGTATATTGGTGAATACAATGGTGAAGAAGATCTGGAGAATGGTTACACAAAAGACTTCTACACCAACGAGATTAAAAAGTTGTACAATGCTGTTGGATGGGATGAAGAAAATCAAGTTTACACAGGAAACACTCAGCCAGTAAAATGGATAAGAATTCATAATCTTCCTGACTTTGTTTACTTCAATCATGCACAGCATGCACAAGTTGCACAGATTGAATGTCAAACATGTCATGGGCCTGTTGAGGAAATGGAAATAATGTATCAATACTCTCCTTTAACAATGGGATGGTGTATTGATTGCCATAGAGAGAGCAATGTTGACAAGGATAATGAGTATTATCAAAAAGTTCACGAAGAACTATCGAAAAAATATGGAGTCGAGCAACTTACTGTTGCTCAGCTTGGAGGAATCGAATGTGCTAAATGTCATTACTAGTTTAAAATGGGAAATAAGAATATTTATTGGAAGGGTTTTGAGGAGCTAAACAAAGATAGTGAGATTGTTGAAAATCTAGAACAAAATGAATTTGTTGAAAAGCTTCCTGTTAGTAATGAAGATAAGAACAATAATCCTAATAGAAGAGATTTTTTAAAATATGCTGGTTTTAGCACTGCTGCTGCAGCTATAGTTGGCTGTGAGGGACCCGTAATAAAATCTGTTCCATATGTTGTTCAGCCTGATCGAATTATTCCCGGTATTGCAAACTACTATGCCACAACTATTGCAGATGGATTTGACTTTAGTAGTATTTTAGTTAAAACAAGGGAAGGTCGACCAATTTTTATCAAAGGGAACAAAGATGCTAATTCAATGAATTGTACAAATGCAAGAATAAATGCATCTGTTCTTTCAATGTACGATATTTACAGGCTACAAGGGCCTAAAGTTGAGGGTCAATATATTAGTTGGAATGATTTCAACCTTTCTGTAAAATCTCAATTAGAAAGCCTTTCAAGTCAAAACAAAAAAGTGGTTTTGCTCACCCAATCCTTTGCGAGTCCAACTACTGATAAAATAATTACTGAATTTATTCAGAAGTATCCAAATGTTCAACATGTTATCTATGACTCGATATCTAATAGCTCAGCTTTAGATGCATTCGAGAATTCATACGGTCAGAGAGCTCTAGCTGATTATGACTTTTCACTATCCAATACAATAATCTCAATTGACGCTGATTTTATGTCTGATTGGCAGGGTGGAAATTATTCATCAGGTTGGTCTAAAAATCGTGTTCCAAATAAAGAAAATGAATACTCTATGTCATATCACCTTCAATTTGAATCAAATATGACCTTGACTGGAGCAAATGCTGATAATAGGGTTATGGCAAATCCAAGTGAGCTTAGATATGTTCTTCAGAATATTTATCTTGATTTAACAAATCAGAAATATTCAGGTCCAGCACTTGGCCCTTATCTTGATAGGTATGTAAAACTAGCTGTTGAATCAATAAAAAAATCTGGAAAAAAAGCAGTTGTTATATCTGGTCTTGATGATGTTGACTCTCAGGAGATTGTTTTAATGATTAACGAATTTATTAATAGTGATGCTTTTGATATATCATCTCCAAGACTAATTTACCAAGGGAGCGATTCAGAGCTTTTAAATACAATTACTGAACTAAAATCAGGAAATATTAGCGGAATTATAACAGCAGGAGTAAATCCTGGATATACACTTCCAAATGCTGAGGAGTTTTCAGAGCTAATAAATAAATTGGAGTTTTCATTATGTTTTAGCATGAAAGAAGATGAGACAGCTAATAGCTGTAAGTATATTGCTGCAACACCTCACTATCTGGAATCATGGGGAGACTATGAATTTAAAAAAGGACATTACTATTTAAGTCAACCCACTATAAAACCCCTTTTTGATACTAACCAGTTCCAAGATGTAATACTCACACTTACAGGATCAAGCAATAATTTTTATGATGAGATTAAAAATAATTGGAGATCAAATATTTTAAAAGGAAAGACTTGGGGGAAATCCCTTCAAGATGGATTTTATTATTCCTATGAAAATAATGCCCCTAGGAGAATCAAAACATCTGTAAACATTGTTAATCTTCCTATACAAAATACTGATGAGCTAGATCTTATTCTATACACAAAAGTTGGACTCGGAGATGGTCAACAATCTTCCAACCCTTGGTTGCAGGAGTTTCCAGATCCAATTACTAGAGTAACATGGGATAATTATTTAACTGTATCATATAGTGACGCTGAAAGACTTGGTCTTAAGAACTACAATGTTTCTAATGGTGCGCTAAATGGTAGTTATGTTACAGTGAGTAACGATAAAAATAGCATAAAAGTTCCTGTAATTGTTCAGCCTGGCCAAACACCTGGAACTGTTGGATTAGCTCTTGGTTATGGAAAAACTCAAGCAATGAGTGAGGAGATGAATGTTGGAGTTAATGCATATAAATTTTACAATAATTTTAAAAAGATTCATAAAGTAAATATATCGAAAGTTAAAGGTGATCATGAATTTGCATGTATTCAACTCCACAACACAATGATGGGTAGGGATGAAATTATCAAAGAAACTACACTTGAAGAATTCATTGAAAAAGATAAGTCTGTTTGGAACCCTACAGTGATGGTATCAAAAAATCATATTGAGACCAAGGTTACATCAAAAGAAGTCGACATATGGAGAGAATTTGACAGGTCTACTGGCCATCACTTTAACTTATCTATTGATTTAAATAAATGTAATGGATGTGGTGCCTGTGTAATTGCTTGTCATGCCGAGAATAATGTTCCTGTTGTAGGGAAGGAAGAAGTTAGAAAGTCAAGAGATATGCACTGGATCAGGATCGATAGATACTATTCATCTCAAGATACAATTCAGGGAGATGTTAAGGCTAAAGATTCTACTAGAGGTTTTTCTGAGTATAAATCAACCTCATCAAATTTAGAAAAAGCATCTGCAAATCCTCAAGTTGTATTTCAACCTGTATCATGTATGCATTGTAATCATGCTCCATGTGAAACAGTCTGTCCTGTCGCTGCTACATCTCATGGAAGGCAGGGTCAAAATCAAATGGCTTATAACAGGTGTGTAGGTACTAGATACTGTGCTAACAACTGCCCATATAAAGTAAGACGATTTAATTGGTTCCAATACTCACAGAATGATGAATTTGATTATAATATGAATAATGATCTAGGGCGAATGGTAATTAATCCAGATGTTAATGTAAGATCAAGAGGTGTGATGGAAAAATGTTCATTATGTATTCAAATGACACAAAAAACTATACTTGATGCAAAAAAAGAAGGTCGAAGAGTAAAAGATGGAGAATTTAAAACTGCTTGTTCTGAGTCATGTGATGATAATGCAATGGTATTTGGAGATATTAATGATAAAGAAAGTGAAATTCTTAAGGTAAAAGATGGTGATAGAACATATAGAGTTTTGGAAAGTATTGGTACGAAACCAAATGTTATCTATCAAGTTAAGATTAGAAATACTAAAAAAATATAGATATGTCATCCCATTACGAAGCTCCTATTAGAAAACCTCTTGTACTTGGTGATAAATCTTATGCTGATATTTCAAATGATATTGCAAGACCAGTAGAAACACCTCCTGACCGTGATTGGTGGATTGCCTTTTCAATCTCAATGTTAATATTTCTATGGGGACTTGGTTGTATAGCATACACTATAGGAACAGGTATCGGTACATGGGGCTTGAACAAAACTGTAGGTTGGGCATGGGATATTACAAATTTTGTTTGGTGGGTAGGTATTGGTCATGCTGGGACATTAATTTCTGCAGTATTACTTCTTTTTAGACAAAAATGGAGAATGGGAATTAATAGATCTGCTGAAGCTATGACAATTTTTTCTGTTATTCAAGCAGGTTTATTTCCAGTTATTCACATGGGTAGACCATGGCTAATTTATTGGTTTTTCCCCATACCTAATCAATTTGGGTCTTTGTGGGTTAACTTTAACTCTCCTCTTCTGTGGGATGTATTTGCTATCTCTACATATTTAACTGTCTCTCTTGTTTTTTGGTGGACTGGATTACTTCCTGATTTTGCTATGATTAGAGATAGAGCTGTTAAACCTTTTAGAAAGAAAATATATAGCTTATTAAGTTTTGGTTGGTCGGGCAGAGCAAAAGACTGGCAAAGGTTTGAAGAGGTTTCATTAGTACTCGCAGGACTAGCAACTCCTCTTGTATTATCTGTTCACACAATTGTCTCCTTTGATTTTGCCACTTCAGTAATTCCTGGATGGCATACAACAATATTTCCACCTTACTTTGTTGCAGGTGCAATTTTCTCTGGATTTGCAATGGTTCAAACATTACTTATTATAATGAGAAAGGTTTCGAGACTTGAGAGTTATATTACACTTCAACATATTGAGATGATGAACATTGTAATCATGATTACTGGTTCAATAGTAGGATGTGCATATATTACTGAGCTATTTATAGCTTGGTATTCGGGGGTTGAGTATGAGCAATATGCATTTTTAAATAGAGCAACTGGACCATACTGGTGGGCATACTTTCTAATGATGTCATGTAATGTTGTATCTCCTCAGGTTATGTGGATTAAAAAGATTAGAACAAATATTATTTGGTCGTTTATAATATCAATTGTTGTAAATATTGGGATGTGGTTTGAAAGATTTGTGATAATTGTAACATCTTTACACAGAGACTATCTTCCATCTTCATGGACAATGTTTTCTCCAACTTTTGTTGATATTGGAATATTCCTAGGAACTATTGGGTTCTTCTTTGTGCTATTTTTGTTGTATGCTAGAAGTTTTCCAGTGGTTGCTCAAGCAGAGATCAAGACTATATTAAAATCATCAGGTGAAATTTATAAAAAAAATAGAGATAAGTAATGAGTGTTAAGAGACTTCATGTAATGTTTGATGATGACGACATCTTATTAGATGCAGTTAAAGAAATTGTAAAAAATAAGATGTACATATATGAAGTTTACACACCTTTTCCTGTACACGGATTAGACAAAGCGATGAAGCTCAATCCAACAAACATATCTATTGCAACATTTATTTATGGATGTATAGGATTTACTGTTGCTGTTTTAATGATGTATTATATAATGATTGTGGATTGGCCACAAGATATTGGAGGTAAACCTAGTTTTACTTTAATCGAGAATATACCATCATTTGTGCCTATAATTTTTGAGATGACAGTTTTTTTTGCAGCACATTTAATGGTGATTACTTTTTACATGAGAAGTAAATTATGGCCTTTTAAGAAGGCAGAAAATCCAGAACCGTCAACAACAGATGATAAATTTTTGGTTGATATGGAGTCAGGCTCAAATTTATCAAAAACGAAGACCATGCTTAAAAAAATGGGTGCAGTATCAATTAAAGAAGTAAAAGAATAAAGTGAGAAATAGTTTAATTATAGTATTATTAACAAGCTTAATGCTTACTTCATGTTTTGATCCATCAAAACCCAATTTTCAGTATTTCCCAGATATGTATGAGTCTTTGGCTTACGAAACTTATGCTGAGTCAGATGGTTTCTCTAATGGAATTGAAGCTCAAATACCAGTTGAAGGGACAATACCTAGGGGATGGGAACCCTATGATTACCCTGATTCAAATGAAGGATATGAAATGGCTAAGGCAAACCTTTTATCACCAATTGAGATTAGTGATTTTAATATAAGTCAGGGTAAAGAACTATACGAGATATATTGTTCAGTATGTCATGGAGATAAAGGAGATGGTATGGGAATTTTAGCACAAAGAGAAAAATTTCTTGGTATACCTGCATATATAGATAGAGAAATTACACCAGGAAGTATTTATCATGTTTTAATGTATGGAATAAATGCTATGGGTTCCCACTCTGGACAGGTTAATGAAGAGGAAAGATGGCAAATTGCACAATACGTAATGAAATTAAGAGAAGAATCAAAAAAATAATAAATGACAGATTATAAGTTTTCAAAACAAATCAAAAGATTCTCTATAATTTTAGCAATTATAGGAGCCATTGGTATTGCATTTGGATTTTATAATGCACCTTCTAATGTAGAGGAATCAAAAGAGATTGTTGCCAAAATGAGCCATGATGGATACGGAGGAGATCATAGTGAAGGTCATGCAGACGGATATGAAGGCGATAGCCATGGAGAGGCTCATAATGAAGGTCATGGAGGTGGATATGGAGATGATAGTCATGGAGCTTCGGGTCATGAGTACGATCATGATAAGCATGTTTTTCATCAATTACAAAATAAGCCATGGGCGGCAATCTATGTGCCAGCTTTATTTTTCATGATGATTTCTCTTGGTGTCCTTGCATTTTATGCAATTCAAAGAGCTTCTCAAGCAGGCTGGTCAATAGTGTTATATAGATTAATGGAAGGAGTTACAGGATATCTTCTTCCCGGTTCAATTTTTGTAATTATTATACTTATTTTTTCTGCATTAAAGTTCAATCATCTTTTTTTATGGATGGATCCTGAAGTGGTTGCTCATGATGAAATAATTAGAAATAAAGTTGGATATTTAAACATACCTTTCTTTTTTGCAAGGGCAATAATATATATATCCGGTTGGGTTCTATATAGAAATATTACTCGAAAATTATCGCTTGAGCAGGACAATAATAATGAAATAAGCATTCACAAAAAACTATTTAAATTTTCTGCTGGTTTTTTGGTGTTTTTTTTAATATCAGAATCTATGATGTCATGGGACTGGATAATGTCAATAGATCCTCATTGGTTTAGCACTTTATTTGGGTGGTATGTTTTTGCAGGTATGTTTGTATCAGGTATAACAACTTTAGCTATAATTACAATATATCTTAAATCTCAAAATTATCTAAGTTTTGTTAACGATAGTCACATTCATGACTTGGCTAAGTTCATGTTTGGTGTAAGTGTTTTCTGGGCTTATTTATGGTTCTCTCAGTTCATGCTTATTTGGTATTCAAATATTCCAGAGGAAGTGACCTACTTCATTACTAGAATTGAAGACTATAATTTTTTATTTTTTGGTATGGTAGTATTAAATCTTATATTCCCATTAATTGTTCTTATGAATAGTGATTTTAAGAAGACTAACTTTATTGTAATTTTAACAGGAATTGTGATTATAATTGGTCATTACCTGGATGTATACAACATGATAATGCCATCTGCTGTAGGAGATATGTGGTCCTTTGGACCTGCTGAGATCGGAGGATTTTTATTCTTTTTAGGAATATTCATCTATGTTGTGTTTAAGGAGATTTCAAATGCACCAATTCTTGCTAAAGGAGATCCATTTGTAGAGGAAAGTAAAACGTTTCAATATTATAATTTAGACTAGAATGACATTATTACTTGTTTTAACATCATTAATTCTAATTTCAATTGCAGTATGGCAATTGACTAAAATTCTTGAGCTTTCTAAGCCAGTTGATTATAACAATGATGAAGTAGCTACAGATAAAGACAATGACATCCAAGGAAAGCTAATGTTCCTTTTCTTAATTTTTATTTATGGGTTAACAATATTTTCATTTTTTCAATATGGTGATGTTATTCTTCCAGAATCTGCATCTGTTCATGGAGAAAATTATGATAGCCTCTTATGGTTTTCTTTTGCTGTAATATTTTTTGTTCAAACTATTACTCAGGCATTATTACACTACTTTGCATTTAAATACAGAGGGAATAAGAAAAGAAAAGCTTTATTTTTTGCTGACAGTAATTTTCTTGAGGGTGTATGGACAATAATCCCTACAATTGCTTTGGCAGGATTAATTCTTTATGGATTGTTCACATGGGTTGACATTATGACAATTGAGGAAAATGATGAAGCTCTTGTTGTTGAATTATATGCTCAACAATTTAATTGGAAAGCCAGATATGCCGGAGAAGATGGTGTTCTGGGTGATGCAAATGTTAGGTTCCTTCAAGATTTTGATGGAAAAAATTTGGTTGGTATTGATCCAACAGATAGAAATGGTGATGATGATATAGTAGTTCAAGAATTACACTTACCAGTTAATCGTGAAGTAGTATTTAGGATTAGATCTCAGGATGTTCTACACTCTGCTTACATGCCTCATTTTAGAGCACAAATGAATGCAGTACCTGGGATGATTAACCAATTTGCTTTTATTCCAAACGTTACAACTGAAGAAATGAGAATGAGACCTGAAATAGTAGAAAAGGTTAGAAAAATTAATAAAATTAGGTTTGATAAAAGTGAAAAGTTAGTTGCTGAAGGTGAATTTCCTCTTGATCCATATGAATTTGATTTCTTACTTTTATGTAATAAAATTTGTGGTGCTTCCCACTATAATATGCAGATGAAAATAATAGTTGAGTCAGAAGAAGATTTTAATAAATGGCTTAATAATCAATTAACATTTAAAGAATTTGTTCAATAAATAAAACTTATCTATGGCACAAAAACAAAATAGAAGAGCAAAAATAGTTGGAACGGATATCGAATTAGATATCACTGAAAAAGAAGAAGTCATTGTTGAATCTCATGACGATGATCACGGTCATGACCATCACCATAAAGAAACTTTTATAACTAAATACATCTTTAGTATAGATCATAAAATGATTTCTAAACAGTATCTAATAACTGGTTTGATAATGGGTATAGTAGGTATAGCTATGTCTCTATTATTTAGACTTCAGTTGGCTTGGCCAGAAGAGTCTTTTGGTATTTTTGATGTCCTTTTAGGAAAGTGGGCTACAGATGGAGTTATGGATCCAAATGTTTATTTAGCTCTAGTTACTATTCATGGTACAATTATGGTTTTCTTTGTTTTAACAGCTGGATTAAGTGGTACATTTAGTAACCTATTAATACCATTACAAATAGGAGCAAGAGATATGGCATCAGGTTTCCTTAATATGATTTCATATTGGTTATTTTTTATTTCATCTGCATTAATGATTGCTTCACTTTTTGTTGAAGCTGGACCTGCTGCAGCTGGATGGACAATATATCCCCCACTAAGTGCACTTCCTCAAGCTCAACCTGGATCTGCGGCTGGAATGACTCTATGGTTAGTTTCAATGGCATTTTTCATTGCATCCTCACTTTTAGCAGCATTAAACTACATCGTTACAGTTCTTAATTTAAGAACAGAAGGAATGACAATGACTAGGTTACCTTTAACAGTCTGGGCTTTTTTAGTGACTGCAATAATCGGAGTTGTATCATTCCCAGTTTTACTGTCTGCGGCACTTCTTTTAATAATGGACAGGAGTTTTGGAACATCTTTTTTCCTCTCAGATATTTTTATTCAAGGTGAGGTTCTTCACTATCAAGGAGGTTCACCAGTCCTTTTTGAGCATCTGTTTTGGTTTTTAGGTCACCCTGAAGTATACATAGTACTACTTCCTGCACTAGGAATTGCTTCAGAGGTTATTGCCACAAATGCTCGTAAGCCTATATTTGGATATAGAGCGATGGTCGGATCAATACTTGCAATAGCATTTTTATCTACAATTGTTTGGGGGCACCATATGTTTGTAACAGGGATGAATCCCTTCCTTGGATCAGTGTTTACATTTACAACACTATTAATAGCAATACCTTCTGCTGTTAAAGCATTTAATTATATAACTACAATTTGGAAAGGAAATATTCAGTTTAATCCGGCAATGTTATTTGCAATTGGACTTGTTTCGACATTTATTACTGGTGGCCTTACAGGAATAATATTAGGGGATAGTGCATTAGATATTAATTTACATGATACTTATTTTGTAGTTGCACATTTCCATCTAGTGATGGGTATCTCAGCTCTTTATGGACTTTTCGCTGGAGTATATCATTGGTACCCTAGAATGTTTGGAAGAATGATGAATAAAAATTTAGGTTATATACATTTTTGGATAACTGCAATAAGTGCCTATGGTGTGTTTTTCCCAATGCACTTTATTGGGATGGCAGGTCTTCCAAGAAGGTATTATACTAACACTAATTTTCCTTATTTTGATGATGTTGCTAATATAAATGTTGTCATTACTTTATTTGCACTTCTAGCTGGTGCAGCTCAGATATTATTTTTATACAATTTCATTAGCAGTATGTTTTATGGTAAAAAAGCTGAGAAAAATCCATGGAAATCAACTACTCTTGAATGGACTGCTCCAATAAAACATATGCATGGAAACTGGCCAGGTAAAATTCCCCATGTTTTTAGATGGGCATACGATTATTCAAAGCCAGGTTCTAAAGAAGACTTTGTACCTCAAAATATTCCTTTAAAAAAGGGTGAAAAAGAGCTTCAACATTAATAGTTTAATCGGCAGTAATTTCTTAATTAGTGTATATTTGAATAATGGACATTAATCATGAAAAAGATAATGAATTTGACAAGGCGTTAAGACCACTTCATTTCACTGATTTTATTGGCCAGTTATCAATAATTAATAATCTTAAAATTTTTGTAGAAGCCTCAAATCAGAGGAATGATGCATTAGACCATACCTTATTTCACGGCCCACCGGGATTAGGTAAGACAACTCTCGCTCACATATTGGCAAATGAGCTAAAAGTTGGATTAAAGGTAACTTCAGGACCTGTTATAGATAAACCAGGCGATCTTGCAGGATTATTGACAAGTTTGGAAGAGAGAGACATACTATTTATAGATGAGATTCATAGACTTAGTCCTGTAATTGAGGAATATCTATATTCTGCTATGGAAGATTATAAAATTGATATAATGATTGAATCTGGACCTAATGCAAGAACAGTACAACTAAATTTAAATCCATTTACTTTAGTTGGAGCTACAACAAGATCAGGATTTCTTACAAATCCAATGAGAGAAAGATTTGCAATTTCTAACAGACTTGAACATTATGATAACGATTTGCTATCCCAAATTGTTGAAAGAAGCTCAAGTATTCTAAAGTTGAAGATTGATAAGAAATCATGTTTTGAGATAGCAAGAAGGAGTAGAGGAACTCCAAGAATTTCAAATTCTCTATTAAGGAGAGTCAGAGATTTTGCACAGATTAAAAGTGATGGTAAGATTGACCTAGAAATCACAAAGTTTGCATTAAGTTCTCTAAATGTTGATAAGAATGGTTTGGATGAAATGGATAATAAGATTCTCGAAACAATAGTTAATAAATATAATGGTGGTCCAGTTGGTTTATCTACAATAGCTACTTCTTTGTCTGAAAATTCTGAAACAATTGAAGAAGTCTATGAACCATTCTTGATTCAACAGGGTTTTATAATTAGAACTCCAAGAGGAAGACAGGTAACCGAAAAAGGATATAATCATCTAGGAAGAAATAAAAATAATCAGAATAATTTATTTAATTAATAATCTATATTTACTAGATATTAATCTTTATGGCAAAGAGTAAAGAAAGAAGAGAATCATTAGTTTACCACGCTAAGCCTAGACCTGGAAAGATTGAGGTTGTACCTACAAAAAAATATAATTCTCAACGAGATTTAGCAATTGCATATTCCCCGGGTGTTGCTATACCCTGTCAAGAGATTGATAAAGACCCCTCAAATGTATACAAGTACACCAATAAATCTAATTTGGTTGCTGTAATTTCTAACGGAACAGCTGTTTTGGGGCTTGGGGATATTGGACCAGGTGCGTCAAAACCGGTAATGGAAGGTAAAGCTCTTTTATTTAAAATTTTTGCAGATATTGATGTTTTTGACATTGAGATAAATGAAAAAGATCCTGATAAATTTGTTGATGTAGTTAAATCAATATCGACAACCTTTGGAGGAATAAATCTTGAGGATATAAAAGCACCAGAAGCATTCAAAATCGAAAAGGATCTTATTGAGCAGCTTGATATTCCAGTAATGCATGATGATCAACATGGTACAGCCATAATTTCTGCTGCTGCTCTTTTAAATGCTCTAGAGCTTACAAATAAAAAAATTGATGATGTAAAAATAGTTGTCTCAGGTGCAGGAGCTGCAGCCGTTGCATGTACAAACTTATATATTTCATTTGGTGCAAAACTTAAAAATATTGTGATGACCGACAGTAAGGGTGTAATAAGAAAGGATAGAAATAATTTAACAGATGAAAAAAAATATTTTGCCACTGAAAGAAACATCAGTTCGCTGGAAGAAGCAATGGTTGATTCTGATGTTTTTATCGGACTTTCAATGGCTAATATTGTTTCAGAAGAAATGCTTAGTTCAATGTCAAAAAATCCTATTGTTTTTGCAATGGCCAATCCAGACCCTGAAATAAATTATGATAAAGCAATGTCTGTTAGAAATGATATAATTTTTGCTACAGGTAGATCTGATCTTCCAAATCAAGTTAATAATGTACTAGGCTTCCCTTTCATTTTTAGAGGAGCACTTGACGTGAGGGCTTCTAAAATAAACGAAGAAATGAAAAAAGCTGCCGTTATTGCTTTGGCAGAACTAGCTAAAAAGCCTGTTCCAGAACAAGTAAATATTGCATATGACGAAACAAAATTAAGTTTTGGAAAACATTATATAATTCCAAAACCTTTTGATCCAAGATTAATATCTGAGATTCCACCTGCGGTTGCTAAAGCAGCAATCAAATCTGGTGTTGCACAAGAACCTATTAAAGACTGGGATAAATACACACAAGTTTTAGAGGAAAGATTAGGGAGTAATCAAAAACTTATAAGAATCATTCATAGAAGAGCAAGAAAGGCAAAAGATAAGAAACTAGTATTTGCAGAGGCTGATCATCTGGATGTTTTAAAAGCTGCACAAATCTGTTTTGAAGAGGGTATTGCGGAACCTATTTTGCTAGGGGGTAAAAAAATTATTGAAGAATTAATGGATTCTTTGGAATTTAACGAGAAAATAGAAATTATAGATCCAAAAGATAAAATTAATAAAGAAAGAATTGACAAATACTCTAATATTCTTTTCAAAAAATTAAAGAGAAAAGGTAAAACACTAGATGATGTGAAAAGACTTTTAAGAGGAAGAGATTATTTTGGTTCAATGATGGTAGAATATGGAGATGCTGATTGTATGCTCTCAGGATATTCTAAAAGTTACCCATCAGTATTTGTTCCATTAATAAGATCAATTGGAAAAGCTAAAAATGTTGAAAAAGTGGCAGCAACAAATTTAATGATTACGAGAAAGGGTCCTTTATTTTGTTCAGATACATCATTAAATATTAATCCTTCATACAAAGAAATTGCCAGAATCACAGTAGATACAGCCAGAGTAGTAAAAAACCTTGGAATTGAGCCAGTTATAGCTATTCTGTCATACTCAAACTTTGGCTCCTCTGATTTTGACGAGGCAAAAAAAGTTTCAAAAGCTGTTGAAATTTTACATGAAAATCATCCTGAGTTAATTGTGGATGGTCCCATTCAATCAGACTTTGCTTTGAACAGAGAGATGTTGAAAAACAGATTCCCTTTTTCAATTTTAAATGGAAGAAAGGTTAACACTTTGATTTTTCCAAATTTAGATTCTGCTAACATTACTTATAAAATCATAAAAGAGTTAGATAGATCAGTATCAGTTGGACCAATATTAATTGGCTTAAACAAGCCAATACACATTTTACAACTTGGAGCTTCTGTAGATGAGATCGTTAATATGGCAGCTGTATCTGTAATTGATGCTAATCAGAGAAAAATTAAAAAGTAATGATTACCTATATCAAAGGAAGATTGATTGAAAAAACTCCAACAAAAATAATTGTTGAATGTAATGGAATAGGTTATGATATTAATATTTCTCTAAATACTTACGAGAATATTCCTGATGAGGAAAATATTAAAATATTTACATATCTACAAAGGAAGGAAGATTCCGATATTTTGTTTGGATTCAGCTCACAAAGTGAGAGATCTATCTTTCAACAACTTATTTCAGTTTCAGGAATTGGTCCAAGTACAGCTAGGACTATTTTGTCATCAATTTCTCCATCAGATATTCAAGATGCAGTTTGGTCAGAGGATATCGATAGGATAAAATCAATTAAAGGTATTGGTCTTAAAACTGCACAAAGATTAATAATAGAATTGAAAGATAAAGTAGAGTTATTTGATAAAAAAGATATAGATTTATCTGGTGAAAATTTTGACATTAAAAAAGAGGCTTTGCTTGCTTTATCAGTTCTAGGTTTTAGTAAATCTAAAGCGGAAAATGTTGTAAGTAAAGTATATTTTGAAAATAAAGATATTGAATTACAAGAATTAATTAAAAAATCATTAAATAAGTTATAGTCATGAATATACCAGAAGAATTAAAATATACTGAAGAGCATGAGTGGGTTAGAATTGAAGATAATATTGCCATAGTTGGCATTACAGACTTTGCTCAAGGAGAATTAGGTGATATTGTCTATCTAGAGATTGATACATTAGACAGTCAAATTGATTCAAATGAGGTTTTTGGCACTGTTGAAGCTGTTAAAACAGTCTCAGATTTATTTATGCCAATTGCTGGAAAAGTTATTGAAGTAAATCCAAGTCTTGAGGATAAACCAGAACTTGTAAATGAGGATCCCTATGGTGAGGGTTGGATAATTAAAATTCATATTACAGAGGAATCTCAAATTGACAGTCTTCTTAGCCCAAGTGATTACAAAAATTTAATAGATAGTTAAAAAAATATAAAGTATTTGCTAACTATATGAAATAATTATAATTTTTTATAGATTAGCAAATTAAATATTGATTCATGCAACCAAAAAAAAATCCAAAAGCTGATTTAAATAAAAACAGAAACCTCTATTTTGTTATAGGTCTTACGTTTGTTACGTTTATAACTTGGCAAGCAATAGAATCAAAAACTTATGAAAAAACTTTTGACTATGAGGCTCTAAATGTTGAGGATGATGATGATGAAGATATCCCAATTACTGAGCAAATTAAAACTCCACCTCCCCCCCCCCCTCCTCCTCCTGCTCCTGAGGTAATTGAAGTTGTGGAAGATGAAGAGGAAGTAGAAGAGACTGTTATTGAATCTACAGAAACTGATCAAGACGAAATTATAATTGAAGAAATTGAGGTTGAAGATGAATTCGAAGATATAGATGTTCCTTTTGCTGTTATCGAAGATGTTCCTATTTTTCCTGGCTGTGAATCAGTTGCTAAATCTCAGAGAAGAGCATGTTTTCAAGAGCAAATGAATAAACACATTAGAAAAAACTTTAGATATCCAGATATAGCTCAAGAAATGGGTATTCAAGGTAGAGTATATGTGAACTTTATTATTGCTAAAGACGGCTCAATTACAAATATTAGGATGAGAGGTCCGGATAAAAACCTTGAAAATGAAGCAGCTAGAATTATTGGAAGACTTCCTAAAATGACACCTGGAAAACAAAGAGGTAGAGCTGTTAGAGTACCATTTAGTATACCAATTACTTTCAGACTTCAATAAGGATATTTCCTAATATGAATAATTAATGTCTGAAACTTTAAATATAAAGCATAAGCCTTTATTTTCTGAAATTCTTACTCTGATAAAATACAGGCTATCTTTTAGTGTAGTTTTATCATCTGTTGCTTCTTATTTACTTGCTTTTGAGATATTTTCCCTTTCCACTTTTATTATTTTAATTATTGGTGGTTTTCTAGTAGTTGGCTCATCAAATGGATTTAATCAGATTATTGAAAGAGAAAGAGATTCCCTCATGTCCCGAACTTTAAATAGACCGTTGCCCTCAGGTAATATGAGTATCTATCAAGCAATTATAATTTGTTCAATTTTAGGACTTATTGGACTAGTTATGCTTTATGCTATAAATTTTAGAACAGCCTTTTTTGGATTTGTATCAATGATTATTTATCTAGCAGTTTATACTCCTTTGAAACCTATAACACCTTTATCTGTTTTCTTTGGAGCTATACCTGGTGCCATCCCTTTTATGTTAGGTTGGGTAGCAGTTACAAATAAATTTTCTATTGAAACTGGAATATTATTTATGATCCAGTTCTTTTGGCAATTTCCACATTTTTGGGCTATAGGATGGGTCTCACATGATGATTATAAAAGAGCTGGATTCAAAATGCTTCCAACAGGTAAACGTGATAATTCAACTGCATTCCAAATAGTTTTTTATACTATTTGGATGATTTTGGTATCGATTCTTCCATACTTTAGTTTTACAGGAACATTTACCATAAGTTTACCCTCACTAATATTAATATTAGTTGCAGGAATTTTCATGTTAACTCAAGCCATAAGATTAATGCAGTATAAGGATAATCAAAATGCTATAAGACTAATGTATACTAGTATTTTTTATTTAAGCTTTATTCAAATTATATTTGTTCTAGATAAATTATTATCATAATGACTACTCTAAATCCATTAGATGTTAAAGTATCCAAAGCAAAAAAAATGATGCTATGGTTTGGGATGATCAGTATAACTATGACATTTGCTGGCTTAACCAGTGCATTTATAGTAAGCAGCTCCAGGCCAGATTGGTTAGACTCGTTTGTTCTACCCAATTGGTTCACAATAAGTACAGTTTCAATAGTTTTCAGTAGTATTTTTTTTCAGCTTGCAAAGTCAAGGCTTGATAAATATGTTAGAGTTTCTCTTCCTGAAAATATAAACATTTACATCGAAAGAAATAATGTAAATATTTTGTTGGTTTTGACCATCTTAACTGCAATCGTATTTGTTGTTTCTCAATTTTTAGGTTTTAATGAAATCATATCTCAAGGATATTATTTTACAGGTCCAGAAAGTTCTGTTACTACATCTTATGTTTACATTTTAGTTTTCCTTCATCTTGCACACTTATTTGCAGGGATGATTGTTCTAACTGTTGTAATTTCAAAGTTTAATAAACAGAAGTATGAAAAAAATAAGCTAGGTTTTGAACTGGCATTAATTTTCTGGCATTTTCTTGGTGCATTATGGATATATTTATTCTTTTTTATTAAATACTTCAGTTAAAAATTAATAAATTTGTTGTCAAAATTGCCCTAGATGCAAGCATCTACATTAACTAAAACAAAACAGAAAACTTGGGGAGGAGGAGGAGTTAAACCTCTAGACGCAGCTTACGGAAAACTTATGATGTGGTTCTTCATTGTTTCCGATGCCCTTACATTTTCAGGATTTTTAGTAGCCTACGGATTTTCAAGATTTAAGAACATAGATTCCTGGCCTATAGCTGATGAGGTTTTTCATCACTTTCCATTTCTACATGGGGTAGATGCACCAATGTACTACGTAGCTTTGATGACTTTTATTCTAATATTCTCATCTGTAACTATGGTTTTAGCTGTTGACGCAGGTCATAATAACGATAAAAACAGAGTTGCCTTTTACATGTTATTAACTATAATAGGCGGTGCAGTTTTTGTTGGTTCACAGGCATGGGAGTGGAAAAACTTTATTAAAGGTGAGTACGGAGCTGTAGAGATACAAAATGGAGAGATACTCCAGTTTTATGATATTAAAAAAGATAAAAGAATTCCTATTGATGACTTTGCAGTTCTTCAATCTCAAGAAAGGGTTACTCATGATGATAACGTTGGTATATGGTATCAAAGTGAAGCTAAGCTTCCTGAAATAACACTTTCTGAGGTCATGGAGGGATTTAAAACTAATTCTGCAATAACCGTTAGAGTTGAAGAATTAGATGATAAAGGACAAAAAATAATTCTATCTAGAGAAGATGCTGAAAACAAACTCTCCTCAGCAACAAGAGTCGTGAAAGGTGCTAACTTAATTAGAAATGAATATGGGAATCCACTTTTTGCTGATTTCTTTTTCTTCATTACTGGTTTTCATGGATTTCACGTTTTTTCAGGAGTTGTTATAAATATTATAATATTTATAAATGTCCTTTTAGGAACTTATGAAAGACGAGGACACTATGACATGGTTGAAAAAGTAGGATTATATTGGCACTTTGTTGATTTAGTTTGGGTATTTGTATTCACATTCTTTTATTTAGTATAAATATGGCTAAGCACGAACACAAATTAGAGATTTTTAGAGGCTACTTAAAGTTTAAATCCAATGTTCAGAAAATTTGGGGAGTCTTAATTTTCCTTTCAATTGTAACTGCCATTGAAGTTGCCCTTGGTATCTTAAAACCACCAATTTTAATGAACTACTTTCTTGGTCTTAAACTAATAAACTGGATATTTATTATACTTACAATTGTAAAGGCCTACTATATAACTTGGGATTTTATGCATGTTAGAGATGAAAAGCCATTCTTAAAGAATACTATTATTCTGCCCCTACTTATTCTAATTCCTTTTCTATTATTTATTTTACTTTGGGAAGGTTCTTATATCTTCGATGTAATGCTTGATGGTTTAAAAGAGTGGGATTTTGATATTTATTGATGACTAAGAATCTTAAAAAGTATTTAATACTTGGCTTTCTCTTTTTTTTCCCAATTTTTGTATATGTTTTTTTGTCCACTGGGATAAATAACTTTGCCAAACTCCCAGTCCTGACAGAGACAGTAATGGATATAGAAAATATTGAAGGTAACATAGCTAATGTTTCCTTTAAAAATAAAATTTCTGTAGTAGCCTTTTGGGGGGGCGATGTAAATAACAAAAAATCTGAAGCTCTAAATTTAAATCAAAAAATATATAAAAGGTTTTATGAATTTCAAGATTTCCAATTTGTTTTGCTTCATGACAAAAATGATAATGAAGCAATTGAGGATTTAAAGAGTGATTTAGTTAGTGGAGTCGGAACTGATTTAAAAAACTGGAATTTTATACCAACAACACAATCGAATATAAAAATGATTTTTGATAGTTTTAAAACTAACATTGAATTGGATAACAATTTTAGTACTCCATATGTCTTTATTATAGACAGAAATCTAAGCTTGAGAGGAAGAGATGATGATGAAGATATCGGAATGTTATTTGGTTTTAACTCTCAATCAGTTGCTGAAATAAACAATAAAATGGTTGATGATGTAAAGATTATTTTGGCTGAGTATAGATTAGCTCTCAAAAAAAATGATTCACTATTTAATGAATAATAGTTTAAAGTATATTGGACTGATATTAATCATAGTTCTTTTTGGCTTATTCTCAATTCCAAAAATATATGAAAGAGTCATCAATTTAGATATTACAGACTCAAATAGACTTCATAACAATGATAGACTTTCGTATTTGACAATTTCGGATGAAAAAAGAAAAGCCCCTGATTTTATTCTTACGAATCAGGATTCTATTTTTATATCAAATGAGGATATGAGAGGGAAAGTTTATGTGCTAGAATTCTTTTTTACAAGGTGTCCAGATATATGTATTGAGATGAATCAAAACATGAAGTTACTAGATGACAAGTTTGCTGATTCAGATAAATTTGGAATAATTTCAGTTACAATTGATCCTAAAAATGATACTCCCTCAACCTTAAAAAAATACTCTGAAGCTTTAGATATCAAATCTCAAAACTGGCATTTTTTAACAGGTGAAAAAGAATATATATATGATTTAGCAAATAATGGTTTTAATATTTTTGCTAATGAAAATACAACTTTTGCAGGAGGCTTTGAACATCAGGGCTATTTTGCACTTATTGACAAAGATGGGTATATTAGGTCCAGAAAAGATAGTTTTGGTAATCCAATTATGTATTATCTGGGGATAACTGATATTAACGCAAACCTTCAGGGAATAGAGATGCTGAGCTATGATATTAAAAAATTGATTGATGAGTAAAATTGAAAATTCGGGTCAAACTTTGAAATATAAATCTTTAATAATTGTAGTCTCAATTGTTATTCCATTAGTGGTTTTGATTTTATTTAACATAAGAATAACATCTTTACCACCTCTAACATTTTTACCCCCTATATATGCTGCAATTAATGGAATTACAGCTATACTTTTAATTGCTGCCCTTTACAGTATCAAAAGCAAAAAAATAAAGCAACATGAATTGTTAATGAAGACTTCAATCTTCCTTTCACTTGTCTTTCTCGTTATGTATATAATGTATCATATGACTACAGATCCAACTCCTTATGGAGGTGAGGGGATGATAAGAACTGTTTATTTCTTTATTTTAATTTCACATATCACACTTTCTGTTTTTATTGTACCTATGGTTTTGGTTACATATGTAAGAGCTATATCCAAAATGTTCGATAAGCATAAGAAAATTGCAAGAATTACCTTTCCAATCTGGCTTTATATAGCTGTCACTGGAGTAATAGTTTATTTGATGATTTCGCCATATTATACTTATTAATGAAAAAGTTATTATTTGTAATTATAGTTTTAATATTATCTACAACAGATATCCATTCGCAGTGTTCAATGCTAAGCGCGATTATGGAGAGTGACCAAGAATATGAAGCAGCTAAGGGTTTAAATAGAGGTATAGTTTACTTAATGTCTATTCCATATATATTAGTTGGGTTAATAATTTGGAAAATTTACAGGACCAATAAGTCATCTACGTAATTTTTAAAAATAATTAGTGTAACGTTTGCTTCTCATTTAAAAAAATGATAAGTTTACGTTACATTTAAAAAATTAATAATTATGGAGCATTTAATAGGTGGATTAGGAATACTCATTCCAATTATAGCAGTATCCCTTCCTGCAATTATTATCTGGATAGTATTTGTATATGAGTCAAGAAATAAGAAAAAGAAATATGACACTATTATTGAAGTATCAAAAAACATTAGTGATCCAGAAGAAGTTAGAGATCTTATTGAGAGTCTAAAGGATAAAAAAAAATCTCCTGTTGATCTAAGAAGAAGTGGGGTAATAACAATTTTCATTGGAGCTGGTTTATTTATGCTTGGCTGGATAGCGATAGGTGAAATTTTAAAAGGCGTAGGAGCATTAGTTGCTTTAATTGGAATAGGCCAGATGGTTGCAGGATATATTTATCCAAATCAATCGGAAGAAATTAATAAAGTAGTAGAGGAGTTTGAGAAAAAATAAAAATAAAGTTTGGGAAGAAATCATCATAAACTTAAAAATAATCTTGAAGAATTTAGAAGAGCTGCTGGCTTGACACAACAAGATCTTTCTCAAAAAGCAGAAGTTTCAAGAAAAAGTATCAATGCTATTGAAAATGGAATTTATGTTCCATCAACTGTTCTAGCATTAAAGATTGCTAAAACTTTAAAATGTAAAGTTGAAGATTTATTTAAATTACCACTATGAAACTATACTTACATATATTGATTATTTTAAACTTTCTTTTTTCAAATTTAATTTTTTCTCAAGAGGAAACTACTAAATTTTATATCACTGAACTTAGAGGTGATATATCTTTAGAAATGGAAATAAATAATCTTGAATCTAACAAAGGACCTATATATATTCGTATTCTTGATGAAAATGAAAATCCAGTGATAGTTGGAAAATCACCAGTTATTAATTACTCTTCTGAAATTTCTTTTGACTCTATCTCTGCTGGAAAATACGCAATTCAATTTTTTCATGATGAGAATGAAAACCAAAAGATGGATTTTAATCTAATTGGAATACCAAAAGAAAAATTTGGCAGTTCAAATGATGTAAAACCAATTCTTGGTCCGCCTAAGTTTGAAAAAATGTTGTTTGAAATTTATGAGGACAAAAAAATAGTGATGAAGCCAGTAAATTAATAAATAATTAATGAGCTAAAAATTGATATTATTATAAGAAAAACTAATTTTGCAGTATTATGATTGTAATAAACAAGCTACATAAGTCATATAATATGGGCTCATCGTCACTCCATGTATTGAAGGGCATTGATTTTAATGTCGAGGATGGAGAATTAGTAGCCATTATGGGTTCATCTGGATCAGGAAAATCTACTCTTTTAAATATATTAGGAATGCTTGATAATGCTGATGATGGAACGTATGATCTTGATAAAATTAGAATTGAAAATTTAGATGAGAAAACAGCTGCTGAATATAGGAACAAATTTTTAGGCTTTGTCTTTCAATCCTTTAATCTTATTACTTATAAGAATGCTCTTGAGAATGTAGCACTTCCTTTATACTATCAGGGGATTCCAAGAAAAGAAAGACAAAAAACTGCATTAAGTTTCCTAGAAAAAGTAGGTCTAAGAGACTGGGCTACTCATCTTCCTAGTGAATTGTCTGGTGGACAAAAGCAAAGAGTTGCTATTGCTAGGGCATTAGCATCAAATCCGAAAGTTCTTCTTGCTGATGAACCTACTGGAGCCCTTGACTCTGCTACATCAATTGAAGTTATGGCACTTATTCAAAAAATAAACAATGAAGGAAAAACTATTTTGGTTGTAACACATGAACATGACATTGCAAAAATGTGTAAGAGAATTGTTCATCTTAGGGATGGTGTAATTGTCGAGGATAAAAAAATTAAACAAAATATTTTAAAGAATGTTTAATATAGAACGTTGGAAAGAAATCTTTCAATCAATCCAAAAGAATAAACTTAGGACAGTTCTATCTGGTACTACAGTCTCTCTAGGTATTTTAATTTTTATTGTTTTATTTGGTCTGGGAGAAGGTCTGAAAAATTCATATTCTGATTTGTTTTTAAGACAAGCAAATAATGTCGTATTTCTATACCCTGGTAAAACCACTAAACCATTTGGCGGATTTAAGACTAATAGACGTATTGAATTTGATAATTCTGATATAACTGATATTGAAAATAATTTTTCTGATAGAGTAGAGTTAATAAATCCAACAATTGGATTTGGAGGTGTTATTAAATATAAATTAGAATCATATGATTTTTCTATCCAGGCGGTCTCTCCATCAAATCAATACATAGAAGGTAATGTTCTTATGAAAGGAAGATATATTAATCAGAAAGATATTGAGAACAAATCTAAAGTAGTAGTGATTGGTAGAATTGTGGCTAGAGACATTTTTAAGACTGATGATCCTATTGGAAAATTTATCAATATTGGAAGCAGAGCTTATAAAGTTGTTGGTGTATTTCAGGACCTAGATGGTGATAACCAGGAGAGCTATTTATATATTCCATACACAACAAGGCAGCAAATTCTTATGGGAAGTGATAAGGTTGGTAATATTGCAATTACTTTCAATGATAAGTTAGGTGGATCAGGAGCAATTAAACTCGAAAATGAAATAAAAACTTTCTTAAAAAAGAAAAAATCAATTGACCCAACAGATCCAAGTGCCATTAGAACAAGAAACGTAGCAGATGAACTTGATAGATCCATGCAATTTGCAGGAGCTCTTCAAGTTATTGTAGCATTTGTTGGAATCGGAACTCTTATTGCTGGAATAATTGGGATTTCTAATATAATGGTTTTTATTGTAAAAGAGAGAACTAAGGAGCTTGGTGTAAGAAAAGCACTTGGTGCAAAACCATCAGAAATAATTAAAATGATTTTGACTGAGTCTATTTTTATTACATCACTATCTGGATTTGTGGGAATGTTTGTAGGTATAATATTTTTAAACACAATTGATAAAGGTTTACAAGAGTATTTTATTACAAGACCTGAAGTTGGACTAGGAACTGCCCTATTTGCAACACTTGTTTTAATTATTTTTGGAGTAATTGCAGGATATATACCAGCAAAAAGAGCAGCTGAAATAAAGCCAATTGTAGCATTAAATGATGAATAGTTTTAAAAAAATATTTGAAAAAGATACCTGGGATGAAATCTTTGAGTCAATATCAAAGAATAGAACTAGGACTATAATAACGACTATTGGTGTTTTTTGGGGAATATTTATCTATATAGCACTTGCTGGCTCAGCTACTGGTTTGGAGAATGGATTTGATGAGGCTTTTAGTGGATTAAGTAAGAACTCCATGGGAGTTTGGGTTCAGAGTACTTCAGTTCCCTATAAAGGATTTGAGGAAGGTAGACGTTTCCCATTTAGATTGTCTGATGTAGATTACCTTAAAGATAGAGTTCCAGAAATAGAATATATATCACCTGGACTTCAAGCAGGAGCGTTTTCAGGATCTCCGCCATTAGTTGTAAGGGGAACAAAATCTGATAATTTTAATCTTTTTGGAAACTTCCCTACTCAAGCAAAAATATCAGTTATTAAAATTTATGATGGAGGTAGATTTATAAATGATGAAGATATAAAGTATGAAAGAAAAGTCGCTGTAATTGGTGAAGGTACTCAGGAAAGACTTTTTAATCAAGGCGAAGACCCTATTGGTAAATATATAATAATTAATGATGTAAATTTTAAGGTTGTGGGAGTAGAAAAATTCGCAGAGGGCTTCGGGGGCTTCGGTTCGGATTCAGATATAACAATCCCATATACAACATTTGCAAAAATGTACAACAGAGGAGATAAGTTTGGCTGGATGTTTATATCAGGATATGATTATGTCAATCCAAAGTATCTTGAAGAAACAGTAGTAGATAATTTAAAAGTATTAAAAACAGTTGCTCCTGAGGATGACAGAGCTTTTGGAACATTTAATATCGGATCACTTTTTGAAAGTATAGTAAAGTTCTCTTCAGGTATGATTTTCCTTTCCCTTGTTGTTGGTATTGCAACAATATTTGCAGGTGTTATTGGTATTGGAAATATTATGTTAATCGCCGTTAAAGAAAGAACCAATGAACTTGGTATTAGAAGAGCACTTGGAGCAAAACCATTAGAGGTAAAAATTCAAATTGTTTTAGAGGCAGTCTTTTTAACTATAATAGCAGGTATAATAGGAATAATTGTTGGAGCACTTTTATTATTTGTAATAAATATAGGAACTGCGAATTTAGAAGACTTCCCTTTTACAAATCCAACTGTTCCCCTTGCTATTGTATTTGGAGCATTTATAACAATGATAACACTTGGTACACTTATTGGGCTAATTCCAGCTGAAAGAGCTGTAAGTATTAAGCCTATTGAAGCATTAAGAGAAGAATAATTAATCAAAACAAACAAAAATGAAACTAAAAAATATAGGAATTATAATATTAATATTAGGGTTTTTATTTGCCATAGCATACTTTGTTAGGACAAATAGTGAATCATCTATTGAGTACGATACAACAAGTGCATACATCTCTTCAATAGAGAAAATGACTGTTGTGACTGGTAAGGTAATTCCAGAAGATGAGGTAGAGATTAAGCCTCAACTCAATGGTATAATTGACAGAATATTTGTTGAGGAAGGAGACACTGTTCAAAATGGTCAGCTTATTGCGCTAATAAAAGTTGTCCCAGATGAAAGGTCAGTTTATGCTGCCCAAGCACAAGTGATTGCTGCAGAGTTAAACGTTGAAAATGCTGAGAGACAAATTAAAAGAGCAGAAGAGCTATTTGCAAAGGATATAATTTCCACTCAGGATTATGAAGATGCAAAATTAAGTTTTGATACCGCTAAAGAGAATCTCACTGCCTCTAAAAATGATCTTGAAATTTTAAGAAAAGGATCTGTATCTGGATCATCTACAGCTAATACAAATATAAGAGCAACTGTATCAGGTACTATTTTAGAGATTCCAGTAAAATTAGGTGATCAAGTTATTGCAGCTAATAATTTTAACGAAGGTACATCTGTTGCAATTATTGCTGATTTAACAAAGATGATTTTTGAGGGTCAAGTTGATGAAGCTGAAGTTGGTAATCTTGAAAATGGGATGTCAATAATTGTAAATATGGCTGCGATTCCTGGTGAAGACTTTGACGCTAAATTAAAATTTGTTGCACCAAAAGGTACAGAAGAAGGTGGAGCTGTTCAGTTTAAAATAGAAGCTGATATAACATTAAATGAAGATACATTTGTTAGAGCTGGATATAGTGCAAATGGTTCATTAGTAATTAATCAAAGAAATGACATAATGGTAATTCCTGAATCTGTTCTTCAGTTTGATCGAAGAACTCAACAACCATATGTAGAAATTGAAATCTCAGATCAAAAATTTGAGAGAAAAGATATAACAATAGGTTTGTCAGACGGCGTAAAAGTCGAGGTATTATCTGGGATTGAAATGAGCGACAAAATTAAGATTTGGAATAAAACTGAGCCTATAAAAATTGAGCCTGAGGAGTCAGCATTTGATGAATTTGAGGACAGATAAATCTATTTTACGATGAAATATAAATTTTTACTTTCAGCCTTTTTATTTAATACCTTATTATTTTCTCAAACAGATATAAGAATTATATCACTGCAAGACGCTGTGGATATTGCATTAGAAAAAAATATAAATATTAAGCAATCAGAATTAAATCTTAAAAATTCTGAATTAAGTAGGTCCGATGCAATTGGAAACTTTTTACCAAATATTGGTGCCTCTGCAAACCATCAGTGGAATGTAGGTAGAGGAGTCAACGTTACGACTAATATTATTGAGGAAATAACAACTCAATTTTCCTCCGCAACTGCATCAGTTGGGCTTCCGGTATACAGTGGATCAAGGAATGTTTATCAATTACATAGGGCAAACCTTGAAATACTAGCTTCAAAATATCAGCTAGAAGATATAAAAGATGATGTTAAGCTTTTTGTTGCTAATTCTTATTTGCAGATAATGTTTAATAAGGAGATACTTAAGGTTCAACAATCTCAACTTGAAATAACAAGAGAAGAATATAAAAGAACTAAAGATTTAATTGAATCAGGGATATTTTCACCAAGGCAAATATTTGAAATTGAAGCAAACCTGGCTTCACAGGAGCAAAGTGTTGTTTTAGCAGAAAATAATCTAAGAGATGTCAAACTAAATCTTGCTCAAGTGCTTTTAATTGATGACTATGAAAGCTTTGATATTGCAGATGAAGATTTCAGTATACCTTTCTCTGAAATACTTGAAAATTCTCCAAAAGAAATTTTTGAAAAAGCTAAAACTTTTAGAAATGATATTAAACTTGCAGAGACAAATATTTCCATAGCAGAAAAGGATATTAAAATTGCGAAGTCATTTAGATTACCGTCAATTACATCATTTTATTCATGGAATACAAGGATATCATATCTTGATAATTTACCAAGCTTTGAAGATCAATTTGATTTGAATAAAGGTCAAACATATGGATTAGGACTTAATATACCGATATTCCAAGGTAGAGCAATATCAAATAATATTGAAAGATCTAAAATTAATTTAGAGAGACTTAAATTTCAGTATGAACAAGAAAAACTTAATCTAGAAAACACAGTTAATGTTGCTTATAATGATCTTGTTGGTGCTATTAAGTTTTACGAAGCTTCTAATAAGACTGTTAAGTCTCTTCAAAGTGCATTTGAAGATGCATCTGATCGATTTTTATTAGGCTCACTTAATTCATTTGATTTTATTCAATCTAAACAGTTATATGAAGCTGCTGTTTCAGAAAATATTAGGGCAAAGTTTGATTATATTTTTAGATTAAAAGTCTTAGAATTTTATTTTGGTCTACCTTTGACAATACCTATGGCTAATTAATTTTAATGTCTGTAATTCTAAATATTGAGACATCAAGTAAAAATTGTTCAGTTTGTTTATCATCAAAAGGTAATTTAGTTACAAGTTTTGATTTAGAAGATGAAGCCTATAGACATAGTGAACTTTTAACTTCATCTATCCAAAATATTCTAAATGAAAACAATCTTGATGTAAATGGTTTGTCTGCAGTTTCAGTTGGTATAGGTCCAGGTTCATTTACAGGTCTTAGAATCGGCTTTTCAGTTGCTAAAGGACTATGTTATCCACATAATATTAATTTAATTGGTATATCATCATTAAGGATTATTGCTAACTCAGTTGTAAAGGAAAATAAAAATATAATTTCTTTGATTAAAGATAAAGGAGAGCATTATTATGTCTCTAAATATAGTAATGATTTAAAAGAGATAATTGAACCTAAAATCAAACTTATAGACAGAGATTATATTTTTAATATTCTAGATGATGATTCTGTTATAGTTGTCAATACAGATGAATCAAATGAATTTATATCTAATCTAGTAAACGCAGAAATACAGGTTTTCAAAAGAACTATCAGTTCAGTTGATATGATTAGCTTATCACATAAATCATTGGAAGAGAAAAAGTTCGAGGACATAGCATACATTGAGCCGATGTATGTTAAAAAGCCTTATGTAAACTAAAGTATTATTTAGAATCCAAGTTCTTTCTTTACGTCAGCTAAAAGATCTTTACCGTTTGCAAGTATAATACCACCATTTGGACTAGAATCTATAACATAATTAAAGCCCTGTTCTTCTCCTACTTTGGTAATAGCATTTCTAGCCTTCTCAAGAAGTGGAGTCATTAAATCCATTTGTTTCTTTTGAAGTTCTTGAGCAGCTGAATCTCTAAATTCTTGCAAATTAGTCTGCATACTTTCAAGCTCTTTTTGTCTTGCCTGATTAGTTACATCTGTCTGATTGGCAGCATCCGAAGAATAGCTCTGAGCTTTTGTTTGAAATTCTTTAAATGCATTGTCAATTTGAGTAGTATAATCCTTTTCAAGTTTTGCTAGCTCATTTTGAGCAGCTATTACTTCTGGCATTTCGCTTATTAGTTGTTGAACATTTATATGCGCAACGTTTGACTGAGCAATTACAGTTAGTGGAGCTACAGTTAAAAAGGCAGCGACTAATAATTTAAATATCGATTTCATTGTCTAAAAGTATTTTTCGACTGCAATATCGTAATTTTTCTTTAAAAAACGATTAAAATTGTTGACCTATTACAAAGTGTGTTTGCCATCCAGATGCTTGTCCTGTATTTATAAAATCTGTTGAGTCAAAACCATAACCAAAATCAATACCAAGTAGACCAAATGCAGGCATAAATACTCTAACTCCAATCCCAGCGGATCTTTTTACATCAAATGGACTATAGTCTTTGAAATCACCAAATCCATTTCCAGCTTCAAGAAAACTTAAAGCAAAAACAGAAGCAGTTGGTTTAAGACTTATAGGGTATCTTAATTCTAAAGAAAATTTATTATATATTATTGATCCATCCCTACTGGAAAGTGATCCATTCTCATAACCTCTAAGAGCTATTGTCTCTCTTCCATCCATTGCATACTGTTGCATTCCGTCTCCCCCAAGATAAAATCTTTCAAAAGGTATATTTCCCAAGTTACTGTTGTAAGTCCCTAAAAATCCAAAATCTGTCTGAGCTTTGAGTACAAATTTTCCAAACAATCTTGTATACCAACTACCGTCAAACTTTATTTTATAAAATTCAAGCCATCTATATCTTGCTTGATCAATTTCAGACTGAATAGGGTTTCCACTATTATCTTGATATTCAGGTCTTTCAGCAATATCTGCGTAGTCATCTCCTCTAATTAATGAGTAAGGAGGCGATAATCTAGCGCTTAGTGTAAAACTTGATCCTCCAACTGGGAAAATAGGATTTGTAAAAGTATTATTCCTGGATAATGCAATATTGTATGCAATATTATGTGATTCTCCGTTACCAAAGGTAAAAAGACCAGTGAAGTAATTTACTAAGTTATAATATTGGTATGAAATTGACTGTGATAATACAAAATAATCATCTGGAACTCTTAACCTCTTTGCTAATCCAATATTAAATCCGGCAATTTCAAAAGACTGACTTTTATCAGCTCTTCTGGTGAAATAATCATATCTATATTGTTTTGTTGATGATAAAGAAAGAGAAAATTGAACTGGTTGTCTTCCACCAAACCATGGTTCAACGAAACTAAAACTTCTTGTACTATAGAAGGTGCTTGTTTGAAGTCTAATTGCAAATGTTTGACCATCACCCATTGGAAGTGGCCTCCATGCCTTTCTATTTTTTATATTTTTCGTCGAAAAGTTATTAAAAGCAAGTCCGACAGTTCCAATAAAACCTCCACCACCATATCCACCTTGAAGCTCTATTTGACTTGCCCCAGATTCAACTAGACCAAGTTCTATATCAACTGTACCTTGATTTGGATCTACATTCTTAAAGTCAGGACTAATCTGTTCAGCATCAAAAAAACCAAGTTGGCCAACTTCACGAATTGTTCTCACAACTTTATCTTTACTATACAGTTCACCTGGTTTTATTCTTAATTCTCTGTAAATAACATTATCATTTGTCTTGGTATTTCCAACAACAGATATTTTATTGAAACTAGCAAGTTTACCCTCATTTATTCTTATTTCAAAGTCTATAGTATCATTTTCAGCACTTACTTCGACAGCATTGACAGAAGAGAAAAGGTATCCATTATTTTGATATAAATTTGAAAGATCATTTGCATCAGGATTATCATCTTGAATCCTTTCTTTGAGTAATATTCCATTATATGAGTCACCCCTTTTTATACCTAAAATTTGGTCTAATTGAAAGTCAGTGTATGAGCTGTTCCCAAGGTAATTAATATCACCAAAATAATATTTATTACCCTCATCAATATTCAAGGCAATATCAATAGTTTTTTCATCGTTAATTATAATTGTATCAAATTCAACTCTTGCATCTCTATATCCTTTTTCCTTATAGAAAGAAATTAAATTCTCTTTATCTGCTTCATAATCAGATTCAATTAATTTTGATTTTTTCCAGAATCTTAGAGGAAACTTTTTCTTTGTTTTCTTAAGTTTTGATTTCAACTTAAAATCACCAAATATTTCATTACCTGAAAATGTAATATTCTTTATCTTAATTCTTTCTCCTTTATCAATATTTATGTTAAGATTAAGTCTGTTAGATCCAATTGAGTCAGGAGTTGAGACAATATTTACTTTTGAATTTAAATAACCAACTTTTTTTAAATCATTTTCAATGTAATTTTTCGTATTGGTAAGAAAACTCTCGGAGAGTCTTTTACCTTCTGATAGTTCAGTCTCTTTCACAAAATCCTCAGCCTTGCTCTTTTTAACACCATTAATCTTATAATTTAGTAAAGTAGGAAGCTCTTCAACATTTATCTCTAATTTAATCTTATCATTATTAACGTCAGTAACATATAAATTTACATCACTAAATAACTCCAGGTTCCAAAGTTTTTTTAAGATAGCACTAACCTCTTCTCCAGGAACTTGAATCTGTTGGCCCTGTCTAAGCCCACTATATGTAACAACAGTTCTATCACTGAAATTCTTAAGTCCTACAACAGTAACAGTATCTATAGTGTAAGTATTACCTTTCCTATAATTGTCTTGGGATAATAAAAAGCAGGTTCCAAAAATGAAAACACCAAATGCCTTAATTAATTTGGACTTATACTTGTTTACTTGTTTTTCCAAATCTTCTTTCTCTATTTTGATATTCAACTATAGCTTTTTCCAAATCTTCTTCAGTAAAGTCAGGCCAATAAACATCTGTAAAATATAATTCAGCGTAT
The DNA here is from genome assembly GCA_902622595.1 of uncultured Bacteroidota bacterium. Taxonomy (GTDB): domain Bacteria; phylum Bacteroidota; class Bacteroidia; order Flavobacteriales; family Flavobacteriaceae; genus Marisimplicoccus. Next base: position 18,018 of record CACNQM010000002.1, on the reverse strand, counting down.
GCTATTTGCCAAAGTAAAAAATTACTAATTCTTTGCTCTCCACTTGTTCTTATAAGAAGATCAACGTCAGGTAAATTTCTTGTATAAAGATGGTCATTAATTAATGAATCATCAAAATTATCAAGACATATTATATCAGTTTTAACTTTTTCAGAAATTTCTTTGACTGCTTTAAATATTTCTTGTTTTCCACCATAACTCAATGCAAGAGTTAATATCATACCTGTGTTGTCTTTTGTGCCTTGTATTATTGAGTCTAATTCATCTCTAACTTCGTCTGGGAGTGTATCTAACTCACCAATAGCATTAAGCTTTATATTGTTTTTAAATATATCTTCAAACTCATCTTTAAGAGTTTGAACCAAAAGGCTCATTAATGTATCCACTTCGGTTTGTGGTCTATTCCAATTTTCTAGTGAAAATGTAAATAGCGTTAAATATTTTATATTAAACTTATTAGCAGCTTCAACAATTTTTCTAACTGTTGAAACTCCACTCTGATGTCCAAATATTCTTGGCATACCTTTTTGCTCGGCCCACCTTCCATTCCCATCCATAATTATAGCTGTATGTTTAGGAACCATTTTAATTATTAATGTTTTTATTTCTCATATCTTGCCCCCAAAAAAGTTTCTCTCTTAACCGTTTGTAGAAATTATCATCATCAAATTTAATTGTTTTAATGGTAAAACTAGATTTTAAAATTTCAATTTGATTTGAAGAACTAATAGAATACATTCTTGAATCAACAGAAAGGTTAATTTCATTATCTCCTTCAATGTTCAATTTAATATTTGAATTATCTGGAATAACTAATGATCTCATATTAATATTATGTGGTGCAATAGGATTCAATAATATCACATTTGATTCAGGGGACACAATTGAACCTCCATTACTAAGTGAATACCCTGTAGATCCAGTTGGAGTAGATATTATCAATCCATCAGACCAATAATTTGTTAAATATTTATCATTGATTTGACATGAAATATTTAAAAGTGAGGTTGAATCCTTTCTCTGAATAGTAACTTCATTTAGAGCATATGGATAATTGGAAAAAGGATTATTAGAAGAACTTAGGTTAACTTTTAATACAGTTCTTTTGATAACTGAAAACTTATTGTTTTTAATATTGGAAATAGCATCACTTATGCTTTCTTTTTGAACACTAGTTAAGAAACCTAGCCTACCAGTATTAACTCCTAAAATTGGAATATCTGAATCTTTTACATAGGTTATAGATCTTAGTATTGTTCCGTCACCACCTACGGCAAAAACAAAGTCAATATCAGAATCTATACTTTCATTTGAATCAAAAAAAATAAGATTATCACTTCTATTTTTGTCAATTTCATTCTTAAGTTTTGAATCAACAATTAGTTGATTGTCATCTGAAATAAGATCAATTATTTCCTTACAACAATCGATAGAGGATTTATTTTGAAAAGCAATATATAACGCAATTTTCATATCGCAAAAATACAATTTTTAAAACTTTATTAAGTATTATATTTACAATTAAGTTTTTATGTAAAATATGACAATACTGAGTGTAAACATTAATAAAATTGCCACTTTAAGAAATGCTCGAGGTGAAGATTATCCAAATTTATTAAATATGGCAATTGATATTATTAAATATGGTGCTCAAGGCATTACAATTCATCCAAGACCAGATGAAAGGCATATTAGATATGAGGATGCAATTGATTTAAAAAAAAATATTTCCTGCGAGTTAAATATTGAAGGAAATCCAATTAAAAAATTCGTTGATTTAGTTAATAAAGTTAAACCAGCACAAGTAACCTTGGTTCCAGACTCGGAAGATGCAATTACTTCGAATTCAGGATGGGATACTGTAACCAATTATTCATTTTTAAAGGATATAGTGGATGATTTTAAATCAAAATCAATTAGAGTTTCAATTTTTATTAATCCAGATATAAAAATGTTAGAGGGTGCAAAAAAAATAAATGCAGATAGAATTGAACTATTTACAGGCCCATATGCAAAAGAATTTACAAATGATAGATACAGAGCAGTACAGCAATATGTAAAATGCTCTGAGATAGCAAATGATATTGATATAGAAATAAATGCTGGCCATGATCTTAATCAAAATAATCTAAAATTCTTCTGTCAGTCTTTAAAAAACATAAAAGAAGTGTCCATTGGTCATGCACTAATTACTGAGTCTCTTTATAATGGTTTAGAATCAACAATTAAATCTTACCTGCAAATACTTAAATGAAAATCCTTCATTCAAATCTAATTGGAGACTCAGAAAGACATCTATTTATAATTCATGGATTTTTAGGTATGGGAGATAATTGGAAATCTCATGCAAAAAAAATTTCAGAGTATGATTATACTGTTCATTTAATTGATTTAAGAAATCATGGAAGAAGTTTTTGGGATAATAAGTTCTCATTTGAAATTATGGTCAATGATATTCAAAACTATGCTCTTTTCCATAAAATCAAAAAATTCAATTTACTTGGCCACTCAATGGGAGGAAATGTAAGTATGCTTTTTGCTCAAGAACTTCCTGATTTACTAGAAAAAATAATAATAGTAGATATCATACCGAAAAAATACAAACCACATCATCAGAATATAATGGATACTCTAAAATCAATAGATTTTAAGATAAAAAAATCTAGAAAAGAAGTAGATGATCACATGTCTAATTTTATTGAAGATGAGAGAATTAGACAATTTTTGTTGAAAAATTTGTATTGGATAGATAAAGAAAAACTGGGACTGAGAATTAATATTGATGTTTTATATAAGTTTAAAGATAAGTTATCACTTGAGCTTCAAGATAATTTAAATTACCAGAAACCAACAATGTTTCTATATGGTGACTCCTCTACTTATGTAGAAAGCTCTGATTTACCAATAATTAAATCATATTTTTCTAATGTTGAGATTATTAAAGTACCTCAAGCTGGTCACTGGGTCCATGCAGATAATCCTTCTTTTTTCCTGGATAAAGTAATTAATTTTCTAAATTGAATTATGGAAACTCCCAAAATTAGAAAAGCAAACTCCTCTGATGTTAAAGATATAATTAGGTTACTAGTTGAGCTTGCAGTATATGAAAAAGAGCCTGATGCTGTTAAAGTTACAGAAGAAGAATTAATTAGAGATGGTTTTGGTTCTAACCCAAGATATGAATGTCTTTTAGCAGAATTTAATTCTCAGGTTGTAGGCTTAGCATTCTTTACACCTAGATACTCAACATGGGTAGGAGACACACTTCATCTAGAAGATTTAGTTGTGACAAAAAAAATGAGAGGTAAAGGCATTGGAACATTATTATATAGAGAGTTTTTGTTGGAGGCAAAGCAAAGGGGGGTAAATAGAGTTGAATGGTCAGTTTTAGATTGGAATAAAACAGCTATTGATTTTTATAAGAAAAGTGGTGCAATAGTTGATGGTTTGGAACAATGGAAAATTGTCAGAATGGATAAACAAATCATTGAAAAATACCTTTCAACATAACTCACTTTTAATGAAATCAATAATAAAACTTTTTATCTGGTCTCGCACTTCAATAAATTCAGTTCCATAAAAACCATTATTTAATTTAGAAGGGTCTTTAAAATTTTTATGAATTTTTTTAGCATTATTATCTATGAAAATGGGGCAAGTTTCCTGTGCATTATCACAAACAGTAATTATGAAATCAAATTGTTTATCTATGTACTCGTTAACATGGTTAGAGGTATAATTTGATATATCTATTCCAATTTCAGCCATACACTTGACAGCATTTTTATTTAATCCATGTTTTTCCACACCTGCACTAAATACTGATATTGAACTATCTGTAAGTTGATCTAAAAAACCATGAGCAATTTGACTTCGACATGAATTACCAGTACAGAGAATTAGTATATTCATTAAAAACCTAATGAAAGCTTAGCAATGTAGAAAAATAAGAAAATACCAAATATATCATTGGCTGTAGTAATGAATGGACCAGTAGCAATAGCAGGATCAATTCCTTGTTTATCTAAAATAATTGGGACAAAAGTCCCAACTAGAGCAGCAATAATAATTACTCCCATCATAGATCCAGCAATAGTTAAGCTCATTAATAGGTCTTGATTTACAACTTGACCGAATAAAACTAATATAATTGCCAATGCTAATCCATTAATTAAACTCAATCCAACTTCTTTTAAAAGTCTTGAAAAAAGTGACCCTTTTACTAGATCGTTAGCTAAACCTTGAACAATTATTGCTGACGATTGAACTCCTACATTACCTGCCATAGCAGCTATGAGAGGAGTATAGAAGAACAGATTTCTTAGTTCGGGTTGGTTCATGATCTGTTCAAAATCTTTTAATATGAATACACTGCCAAGACCACCTAAAAGTCCTAAGAATAGCCATGGTAATCTTGCTTTAGTTAACTGAAAAATAGAATCGTTGACTTCTACTTCAGATGATATACCAGCTGCTAACTGGTAATCTTTTTCTGCCTCATCTTTAATTAAATCAACAATATCATCAATCGTTATTCTTCCGAGTAAAGTTTTTCTTTTGTTAATTACTGGGATTGCTTCCAGGTCATACTTTGACATAATTTTAGCAACTTCTTCGCCATCTTGGTCAGCTGTAACATAATCCACTTTAGGAATATAAATATCTTTAACCCTAGATTTTGAGTTAGCGGTAACAACGTCCTTTAAGGAAAGTCTACCTTTTAATTTGTTTTTTGAATCAACAACATAAATAGAATGCACTCTTGTTACATTTTTTGCCTGTTTCCTAATTTCATCAAGACATTTAGAGATATTTAAATTTTCATTTACTTTAACAAGCTCTTTTGCCATCAAACCTCCTGCTGTATCTTCTTCATATTTTAATAACTCCTTAATATCATCTGTTAATTCTACATCTTTTATTTGTGAAAATACTCTTTCTTGCCTTTCCTCAGGTAATTCAGAAATTACATCTGTTGCATCATCAGTGTCTAGTTCTTCTATTTTTTCTGCAATTTCTTTTTCAGAAAGATTTTCTAAAATTATTTCTCTTAAATCTTCATCAATTTCTGCTAATGCATCAGCTATTTTCTCCTTGTCAAATATTTTAACAAGAAATATAACTTCAATAATTTCTAGTGATTCAAAAATTTCAGCAAGATCTGCATAGTGAAGTTCGTCAAGAATATTTATAAGCTTATCCTTACTATCATTATTAATAAGTTTTTTAATCTTATTAATTAATTCATCATTGACTTTAAACTGTCTCATTACTTACTTTTTTAGTTAATTTGACAAATTCTTCAATAGTAAGTTGCTCGGGCCTTAATTCAAAGATACTATCTTCTAATATATTTTCTTGTATATCAAGTTTTTTTAAAGAATTTTTTAATTTTTTTCTTCTTTGCTGAAAGCTCAATTTAATTACTCTATCTAATTGATTTAAGTCACAATCAATAGTTAAATTCCTTTTTCTAGTTAATGAAACTACTGCAGATTCTACATTAGGTTTAGGGAAAAAAACATTTGGTGATACATTAAATAAAATTTTAGTGTCATAAAATAGCTGTGTTTTGACAGATAATATTCCATATTGTTTACAATTGTTTTTGCTTATTATCCTCTCAGCAACCTCTTTTTGAAACATACCAATAAGCCCACCTACAGATTCATAATTTTCAACTGATTTAAACAATATTTGAGATGAAATATTATATGGAAAGTTTCCAATAATTAGTATGTCTTTTTCCGATGGATAAGTAGATCCCATATCAAATTTTAAGAAATCTGCTTCAATTATATTTAGTTTCTCTTCTTGAAACTCACTATTAAGGAACTCAACTGATTCTTTATCTATTTCAATTAAAGTAAGTATATCTTTTATATGAAGTAAGTGTTTTGTAAGAGCTCCTTTTCCAGGCCCAATTTCAATAACCTTTTTAAATTTTTTGAAATTAATAGTCTCAACTATTTTTTTTGAAATATTATCATCAATTAGAAAGTGTTGACCCAGGAATTTTTTTGGATTAACATCTCTAAGCATAATCTAATTGATTAAATCAAATCCAGTATACGGAACTAATACTTTTGGAACTTGAATCCCTTCATTAGTCTGGTTATTTTCGATAAGCCCTGCTATAACTCTTGGGAGAGCTAGGGAGCTTCCGTTTAAGGTATGTAAAAATTCGTTTTTACCTTCTTTATTTTTAAACTTAAGGTTTAAACGGTTTGATTGGTATGACTTAAAATTTGAGACAGAGCTTATTTCTAACCATTTTTTTTGTCCTTTTGAAAATATCTCAAAATCATATGTTATAGATGATGTAAATCCAAGATCTCCTGCACATAAATTAAGAATTCTAAAATCTATCTCAAGTTCACCTAGAATCTCTTTTAAATGCTCTTTCATATCAAGTAGAGCTTGACTAGAATTGTCAGGATGTTCAAGTCTTACTATTTCAACTTTATCAAACTGATGTAGTCTATTTAGGCCTCTGACTTCTGCTCCATAACTACCAGCTTCTCTTCTAAAGCATGGTGTATATCCTGTAAGTAGAACTGGTATTTCATCTGCAGATAAAATTTTATCTCTGTAAATATTTGTAAGAGGTATCTCGGCAGTAGGAATTAAATAAAAGTTGTCTTCATTTACGTGATACATTTGGCCATCTTTATCTGGCAACTGTCCTGTAGCAAAAGCTGAATCAGAGTTTACTAGATAAGGAACTTGGAACTCAGTGTATCCTGCAGATGTGTTTTTATCTAGAAAATAGTTAATAAGTCCTCTTTGAAGTTTAGCTCCTTTACCCTTGTATACAGGAAAGCCTGATCCAGTAATTTTACTTCCAAGTTCAAAATCAATTATATCATACTCTTTTGCAAGATCCCAATGAGTCTTTAGATTCTTATCAGATCCTATTTTTTCAATGCTTCTGTAAACTTCAATATTATCATCAATAGATAAACCTTCAGGTACTTCATTATCTGGAATATTTGGAATAGTTGTTAATAATTCAAAAATTTCAGACTTTGTTTTTTCAAGTTGGTCAGATAAATTTTTAGATTTTAATTTTAAATCACTTGATTTTTCTTTCAAATTTGAAACACTATCACCACTATCTCCAGATTTAAATATTTCTGAAATTTTCCTTGAAATATTATTTGACTCAAATAAAATTTGATCTAATTCTTGTTGAATTTTTTTTCTAGAGAGATTAAGATCAATAATCTTATCAATTATTTTTAGATCTTTAAAACCTCGTTTTTTTAAACCTATGAGTGTTTCTTCTTTATTGTTAGAAATTGTGTCAATTGAGAGCATAGGTTATTTTGAAATCAAAGATAAAACTTATTTGTTTATTAATCTTAGGCAATGTTCTTCATCTTTTGCTAATTGAGCTTTTAAAGCATTAATTGAAGAAAACTTTTTTTCGTCTCTTATTTTTACAACAACATCGATACTAATGATTTTATCATAGATATCCCTATCAAAGTTAAATAGGTTTACTTCTATAGACTTTGCTTTATTACCAATAGTTGGCCGGTGACCTATATTCATCATACCATTGTATAATTTATTATCAATTGTTGTTCTAATATAGTATACGCCATCTTTTGGAATAATTTTATAATCTTCTTCAATTAATAAGTTAGCAGTAGGATAATCTATTTGCTTGCCTAGCCCGTCACCTTTGACAACTTTCCCAGTTAAGCTAAAAAATCTTCCTAAATATTTTTTTGTTGTTTCCAAGTCACCTTGATTAATCGAGTTTCGAATTTTTGTTGAGCTAATAGCAATTTTTTCTATTTCTTGTGCGTCAATTTCATCAACTATAAAATTAAAATCAATGGAGTACTCTTTAAGATCTGAGACTGAGGCTTCGCGTCCTTTGCCAAACCTGTGGTCATATCCTATTATGATATGTTTTAGCTGAAGCTTCTTTAATAGGTATTCTTTTATAAATTGATCAGCAGATAACAATGAAAATTTTTTATCAAATGGATGAATTATAAGATTATCAATTCCAATCTTTTCTAGATGCTCTATTTTTTCATCCAAAGTATCTATCATCTTTATATCATTGTATTTATTTAAAATAATTCTTGGATGAGGGAAAAATGTTAAAACTACAGATGATAAATTATTTTGTTTTGACGCATTTATAACTTTGTTGAAAATCTTTTGGTGACCTTTATGGATTCCATCAAATGTCCCAATAGTTACAACAGAACTTTTTGACTCATTATATTCATCAATACTCTTATAAATTTTCATCTATAAAGTTCTTCTTATTATAAAAATTCATAGTTCTTTCTAATCCAGTCTGTAGAAATGAAAAAATTATCTCAATGGATTTATTTGTTAATAATGGTATTCTTGATTGTTCTTCTTCTGCCCATTTACCAAGTACATAATCTGTCATAGAGACATTCTTGTTATTTGAAATACCAATTCTTATCCTACAATAATTAGAGTTTCCAAGATATTCTTCAATATCTTTCAAGCCATTATGTCCTCCGGAATTTCCTTTTGATTTGATTTTTATATTCCCAAAGTAGAGATTTAGATCATCACAAACTACTAATATATTATTTGCATCAACTTTTTCTTTTTTCATCCAATAAGAAAGTGACTTCCCAGAATTATTAACATAATTATTGGGTTTAATTAAAATTATTTTTTTCCCTTTATATTTCCCTTCCGCTCGGAATGCTAATTTAACAGCATCAAAACTAACTTTTAATTCTGTTGCAAGTTTATCTAGGACGTCAAATCCAATATTGTGTCTTGTATTTTGATATTCAGCACCAATATTTCCAATACCTAAGATGAGATATTTATTCATATCAGACTTTGAAGAGAACCGTGATACGATTTTATTAATAAAATACATTGTAATGAAATAATCTTATTAAAGTTAAGATTAATTATATACAATTATTCTTTTGAGTCTTGAGATTCTTCTTTAGGAGCCTCTGATTTTCCATCAGCACTTTCAGCAGCTTTTCCATCAGTACCTTCGGCACCTTCAGCACCTTCAGCAACTTCTGCACCCTCTTCACCTTCAACTCCTTCTTCATCTTCAGGTAAAGCCATGGAAGCTCTTGAAGTTCTAACTTGGCAAACTACCGTATTATCTGGGTGAAGTAATTCATAATCATCACTTTCAAGTTCAGAAGTATAAAATTTATCGCCAAGTTCAAGCTCAGAAATATCAACATTTAATGAGTCTGGGAGGTTTCCTGGAAGAGCTTTAACTCTAAGTTTTCTTTTATTTCTTGTTAATATTCCACCACTGTTAAGTACGCCGGGAGCAGAACCACTTAGTTCTACAGGTATATCCATTGTAACTGGTTTGTCATCATGTAGCTCATAAAAGTCAGCATGAAGGATTTTATCAGATACAGGATGAAATTGAATGTCCTGAAGAATAGCATTTTTCTTTTTATTACCAATATTCAAAACAACAGTATAAGCTGCTGCAGTATAGACTAGATCTTTGAAACCTATCTCAGATGCAGTAAAATGTAAAATTTCATCACCACCATATAATACACATGGAACATTTCCATCTTTTCTAACAGAATTTGTACTTGTTTTTCCAGTAGTTTCTCTAATTAAGCCTTTGATTTCAATAGATTTCATTTTTTTAATTTATAAATAGTTTATCAATTGATTTGTTATTATGAACATTGTACATAGCTTCAGCAAAAATTTTAGAGCATGTAAGGTGTTCAACTTTTTTTGATTTTTTCTTTATATCAATTGAATCACTTGTGATTAGTTTCTTTAGTTTTGATTTTTCAATTTTTTCATATGCATCTCCAGAAAGAAGAGCATGGGTACAAATTGCAATTACAGACTCAGCACCTTTTTTAATCATCAAGTCTGCAGCTTTTGTCAATGTACCAGCGGTATCAACCATATCATCGATTAAAATAACATTTTTACCATTAACATCACCAATAAGTTCCATTTGAGTAATTACATTACCTTTTGATCTTTGTTTGTAACATATTACTACATCAGCATTTAAAAATTTAGAGTATGCATAGGCTCTTTTTGAACCACCCATATCAGGAGATGCTATAGTTAAATTATTAATGTTTAATGATTTTATATATGGTACAAAAATCGATGAGGCATATAGATGATCAACAGGCTTTTCAAAAAATCCCTGAATTTGGTCAGCATGTAAATCCATTGTAATTATTCTTGTTGCTCCAGCTGATTCAAGAAGTTTAGCAGCTAATTTCGCCCCTATTGGAACTCTTGGTTTATCCTTTCTGTCTTGTCTAGCCCAACCAAAATAAGGAATAACAGCAGTGATATGTCGCGCTGAAGATCTTTTTGCAGCGTCTAACATAAGAAGCATTTCCATTAAATTATCAGATGAAGGGTTCGTCGATCCAATTATAAATACTCTGGATCCTCTAACAGATTCTTCGAATGAAGGTTGAAATTCCCCATCATTATATCTTTGAATATTTACATTACCTAGTTCTTGTCCAAAATGTTTTGCAATTTGGTTAGACAAAGTCATACTTTGGGTACAAGAAAATAATTTAACTGGTGTTTTCACATTAAATTAATTGGAGTGCAAATTTATAAATAATTATTGTTCAGTATAATTTTATTATAAATTATTTAATGTACTGGAATTTATTAATTTTGAACCCTTTAGCTTCGGTGGCGAAACTGGTAGACGCGCTGGATTCAAAATCCAGTTCCTTCTGGAGTGTGGGTTCGATTCCCACCCGAAGTACTAATTATTATGTCCCAAAATAAAAAAAATATTGAACTAGATATTGTTTGGTTTAAGAGAGACCTTAGAATATTAGACAACAAATCTCTTGAATTTGTTTCAAAATCAGGTAATCAAACACTGTTTGTATACATATTTGAACCATCAGTTATAGATTCACCTGATTGTGATAAACGTCATATTAGATTCATTCATGAGTCAATAATTGATATTCAGAAGAGGTTCAAAAAATTTTCTATAGATATTAAATGTGTTAATTGTGAGGCAATAGAGTTTTTTGAGGAAATCTCTAAAACTTATAAAATAAAAAATGTGTTATCCTATCAAGAAATTGGTAATAATCTCACTTATAATAGAGATAAAAAAATAGCACAATTTTTTCGAACTAAAAATATAAATTGGATTCAGAATAAAACTAATGGAATAATAAGAGGCTTAAAATCAAGAAAAAATTGGAAAAAGAAATGGATGGATGAAATGAAATCCGAAATTGTAGTCACTGATTTAGATTCTATTAATAAACAAAAAGTAAAAATTCCATCAAAGATTAAACTTTTTAACTCAAAACATGAATTTGATAAAAACTTTCAACCAGGCGGAGAATCATATGCCTGGATGTATATAAAATCTTTTCAAAAATCTAGACATATTGGTTATACCAAAAATATAAGTAGACCCTATGAGAGTAGGATATCATGTAGTAGGTTATCTCCTTACATAACCTATGGTAACTTGTCTTCAAAACAAGTTTATCAGTTTTTTAATAAATCATCAAAGAATAGAGATATTAGGAATTTTTTGTCAAGACTTCAATGGAGATGCCATTTTATGCAAAAATTTGATGATGAGCCCTCAATGGAATTTAAAAATATCAATAGAGCTTATGACTCAATTCGTTTAAATCATGATGAAAATTTACTTAAAAAGTGGAGAGATGGTAGTACAGGTATACCAATAATAGATGCTTGTATGCGATGTCTTGATAAGACAGGTTACCTTAATTTTAGAATGAGGGCAATGATTGTATCATTTGCAGCATTTAATTTATGGCAAGATTGGAAATATTTTAGTCATCATTTAGCTAAAAAATTTCTTGATTATGAACCTGGCATTCACTACTCACAAATTCAAATGCAATCAGCCGTTACAGGAATTAATACTGTAAGAATATATAACCCTGTAAAAAATTCGACTGATTTGGACCCTAAAGGTGATTTTATAAAAAAGTGGGTATCAGAACTAGAATCTATCCCCTCGGAGTATATTCATGAGCCTTGGAAAATGACTAAAATAGAGCAAAAGATGTATAACTTTTATTTAAAAGAGGATTATCCATACCCAATTATTGACATAGAGACATCTAGAAAAAAAGCTTTGGAAGAAATCTGGAAAATTAGAAAGAGTCCCAAGAGTAAAATTAATGCAACAAAAATTTTAGAAAAACATGTTAATAAATAAGATATATGTTATCCATAAATTGACATATCAAAATTTAAATAATTATCAATAGTTGTTATACATCCTTTATCAATAAGGATATCTCCTGAAGTACTCGAAGTTATACCAACTACATCCACTCTAGAGTTAACTGCGGCAGACACACCCTCTACTGAATCTTCAAAAATTAGACATTCTTCTTTTTTCAAATTGAATCTATCAATAGTCTCATCAAACATTTCAGGGTCAGGTTTACCTCTTTTTACCTCATCACCACAAATAATACTATCAAACTTTTCATATATTTTTAATTCACTCAAGATCATTTTAACATTCTTTCTTATAGCATTACTTGCAATACCAACTAAAATTTTTTTAGATTTAATTAATTCAAACATATCCATAAAACCCATAATCGGAACTACATTGTTTTTATAGATTTCTCTAAAGATTATTTCTTTGTCGTCAGTCATTATTTTTAACTCTTTTCTTGAATATTTGTCACCATAGACTGCAGTCAACAAATCGAGAGTTCCTCCACCTTTGTAATCTTTTAATCTTTCTGAAAAATTTTCAACCTTATTTTCTTTAAAAAAAATTTTCCAAGCTTTATAATGATAAGGTAAGCTATCAACTATAGTTCCATCCATATCAAAGATTATACCCTTTTTCATTTTACAACCCAATACTAAAAAAGTATTTAATTATATTTAAAGTTAAGTATCAACTTAAATAAACCTAATATTAATTGTTAACATTATTATGAATTCAAGAAGAAACTTTATTAAAAAATCATACCTAATTACGTTAGGAGCACTTAATTATAATTTTGCCTCAATAATAAATGATATAAATGGTGTTGATATATCAGTAATTACTTATTCATTTAGTAGAGGTCCGGAAGAAGCAAATATTATAATTCAAAATTGTTTAGACTCAGGTTTAGACAATATTGAATTAATGGGCTACCATATTGAAAAAACATTAGGAATTCCTAGATCAACAAGACAACATGCTAATTGGAGATCAAATGTAACAAATAGACAAATTAAGAGTATGAAGAAATTTTTTAATGATAATGGTATTAATATTTTTGCTTTTAAACCCAACTGCATTGGTTCAAAAAATACTGATGGTGAGATTGAATACGCAATGAGGGCAACAAAATATTTAGGAGCAGACTTTCTAATTAACGAGTTACTCGATAATGATGATATCGATAGAGTTAATTATTTTGCTGAAAAACACAAAGTAAAAGTTGGTTATCATACTCATCACAATAACCTCGGTTCGAATAAGATTACTACTGACCAAGCATGGGATTATGCTCTAAAATCATCAAAAAGAAACTATATAAATTTAGATATTGGACATTACATAAATGTTAGGGGTAATACAAGAGAATCTTTAATAGAATTCATTAAGAGTAATCATAAAAAAATATGTAGCCTACATTTAAAAGACAGACAATTTGGAAAATACGCAAATCCTGGCGTAAGTGATAATCAAATATGGGGCTTTGGAGAAACCCCAATTGATAAGGTTTTGAGGTTAATGAGAGACAACTCTTATAAATTTACTGCTACTATAGAGCTTGAGTATAGAATTCCCGAAGGATCAAATAGAGTTAAAGAGGTTAAGAGATGTCTTGATTATTGTAAAAAAGCACTAAGCTCATAAATGAAAAGGCAATTTGTCACTTTTTGTTTATTGCTTATATCCTTAAACATACATTCTCAAAATTTAGGAACTATCTCAGGGAAAGTTTTTAATAACGACAATGGACTCATTCTTGAAGGTGCAACAATTCAAGTAGAAGATTCTGACTTTTTTGCAATAACCAATAGTGAAGGGCTTTTTGAAATAAAGGATATTCCTACCTCAAGTTATAACATTAAGGCCAGTTTTATAGGGTTTAAATCTCAGACTATATTCAATGTTATAATTAAATCTGCAGGAAACCAATCTTTGCAGTTTGGATTAAACCCTTCATCTGAAGAACTTGATGAAGTAATTTTAGTAGAGTCGCCATTTAAAACATCAATTGAGACCCCGTTGTCAACTCAAACATTCTCTGCTGTTGAGATAGAAACTTATCCTGGAGGTAATAACGATATTACAAGAGTTATTCAAAGTTTACCAGGTATTTCTCCATCAGTTGGTGGATTTAGAAATGATATAATTATAAGAGGTGGAGGGCCAAATGAAACAGTTTATTATATTGATGGAATTGAAATTCCAAACATTAATCATTTTAGTACTCAAGGGAGTTCAGGGGGTCCAGTGGGGCTTGTAAATATATCTTTTATAAAAGATGTTACTCTTACAACATCCTCTTTTGGTGCAGAATATGATAATGCTCTATCAGGGGTCTTATCATTTGTTCAAAAAGAAGCTAACAAAGAAAAAATTTCAGGAAATTTTCGAATTGGTTCAAGTGAAGCTGGAATTACATTAGATGGTCCAATAAATCAAGACACTTCTTTTATTTTTTCTTTGAGGAGAAGCTATTTACAATTTATTTTTAAGGCATTTGGTTTTTCATTTCTTCCTGATTATTGGGATTATCAAATGAAGTTAAATCATAAAATTGATGATTTCAACTTTATAAATTTTATAGGTATAGGCTCAATTGATGAGTTAACAGTAAATGAACCTGATGAATTCGATTTTGAGAATCAATCAACAATTGAACAAATACCAATTACCAATCAAAGATCAAGGACTTTTGGAGTCACTTGGAAAAGAATTTATAAAAATTCAAATGGATTTTTCAATTTATCATTAAGTAATAATGAACTTGAAAATAACTTTGAAAGATTTGAGGATAATGTCTCTAGAAAAAATAAAGTTTATTCAAATCTTTCGACTGAGGAGGATTTAAAATTAAGATTTATTAGCAACAACAATTTTGACAATTATAAATTTTCATTTGGTGGAAATTTTCAACTTTCAAAATATTCTAATAGGACATTGTTTAAATTTTATAATATTAATTATAATTCAAATATTGATTTTTTTAAGTATGGACTATTTATAAAATCTTCTAAAAGATTTTTTAATGACAAATTATCTCTATCAGTTGGAGTAAGAACAGATCAAGATAATTTTACATCAGAAAATAAAATTTTTGAGAACATCTCACCAAGGTTGGCACTTTCACTATCATTATCAAAGAATAATAAGTGGAATTTAAATTTAACATCTGGTCGGTATTACAAAATGCCAACATATACCTCACTTGGATTCAGAGACTTAAACAATATGTTGATTAATAAAAATTCAAAATATACTCAAAGTGATCATATAGTTGTTGGACTTGAGTTTATTAATTCCAAGTCATCCAGATTCACTATTGAGTTATTTGATAAAAGATATAGTAACTACCCTGTATCTTCAACAGATATGGTCTCTTTAGCAAATAAAGGTGGCGATTTTGAAGTTTTAGGTAATGAAAAAATATTAACTCTAGGAAAAGGAAAATCATATGGGATAGAACTTCTATATCAACAAAAACTTAAAAATAATTTCTATGGTATTTTATCTTACACTTTCTTTTATTCAAAATTTTCTGGAATTGATAAAATTTATTTGCCTTCAGTTTGGGATAATAGGAACTTATTTTCATTTACAGGCGGTTACAAATTGAAAAAAAATTGGGAGATCAGTTCCAAACTAAGATATACAGATAAAACTCCATATGCTCCAATCAATTTTGAATTAAGTAATATGTCATACCCTGAAATAATATTTGACTATTCTCAGTTAGGTAATTATTTTTTAGATAAGTTTTTGAAACTCGACTTAAGGATTGATAAAAGATGGAATTTTAAGTCAACATCAATGAATTTCTATATTGATGCTGAGAATCTTTTAGCAAATGAAATTCCAGTTCCACCCGAATATGGACTTTTAAGAGATAGTAATCAAAATATAATTATACCTAGAAGTTTAATAGAAGTTGAAAGCGATAATAGGACAGCAATTATCCCAAGTATTGGGTTTGTATTTTACTTTTAAAATGCGCTGTGACCAGTTATTTCATTACCTAAAATAAGCAGGTGAATGTCATGTGTTCCCTCATATGTTATAACTGATTCTAGATTCATCATGTGCCTCATTATGCTGTACTCTCCAGTAATACCCATTCCGCCTAATATTTGTCTGGCATCTCTTGCAATACTAATTGCCATATCTACGTTATTTCTCTTTGCAAGAGAAATTTGTGCAGAAGAGGCATTATCATCATTTTTTAGCTTTCCTAATTTCCATGATAACAACTGAGCTTTTGTAATTTCAGTTAACATCTCAGCCAATTTTTTTTGTTGGAGTTGTTTAGCTGCAATTGGTTTTCCAAATTGAACTCTCTCTAATGAATAGTTTAGTGCTGTATTGTAACAGTCCATTGCAACACCAATAGCACCCCATGATATACCATATCTAGCGGAGTCAAGACACATAAGTGGTGCACCAAGACCTGATTTTCCTGGAAGAATATTTTCTTTAGGTATTTTAACATTATCAAAGATTAATTCACCTGTGGAAGAGGCTCTTAATGACCATTTGTTATGAGTTTCGGGAGTTGAAAAACCTTCCATGTCTCTTTCAACAATTAACCCATGTATCCTTTTGTTCTCATCTTTAGCCCACACAACAGCAATGTCAGCAAATGGAGAGTTTGAAATCCACATTTTAGATCCATTTAATATTACATGATCTCCATGATCTTTAAAATTAGTAATCATACCACCAGGATTCGAACCATGATCGGGTTCAGTCAGTCCAAAACATCCCATTATCTCACCAGTTGCAAGTTTAGGTAAAAACTTTTCTTTTTGATCTTCACTTCCAAATTTATATATAGGATACATAACCAATGAGGATTGAACAGATGCGGTAGACCTTATTCCACTGTCACCTCTCTCAATTTCTTGCATCATAATACCATAGCTAATCTGGTCAAGCCCAGCACCTCCGTATTTTTCAGGAATATATGGTCCAAAAGCACCAATCTCACCAAGTTCTTTTATAAGATACTTAGGGAATTCAGCTTTCTGAGCATAATCCTCAATGATAGGAGAAACGGATTTAGATACCCACTGTCTTGTTGACTCTCTTATTAACTTATGTTCTTCAGAAAGCAAATCATCAATTTGATAAAAATCTGGAGATGTAAAATTGTCATGCATAATTTGGAACTTAGATTACAAAAATATGAATTAAATATTCAATTAAATAATTTCTAATAATCCATTAGGAATATCTAAATAAATTATATTATTTTCTTTATCAATTTTTCTAATAAAGTCTTTATGAATTGGAATTAAAACTATTCTTGAGTCATACATTATTTCAAAAACTGGTTGAGGTAGCCTCGAATTAATATTTTCAATTTTACCAATCTTTTTAGAATCTCTGAAAACATCAAAATTTATGAGATCATTATAAAAGATTCCTGAATCTATATTGGATTCCATTTCAGTAGAATCAGCATAAATATTCTTATGAATAACTTCATCGACTTCATCCTCAGACCTTATTTCTTTAAGTTTTACTATTAAAACATTTTTTGAGAATGATCTTACATTGTCAATCTTAAAGGGAATAAAACAGCCATCCAGGTCAATGAAAAGATATTTTAAGTCTGGAAAAGTGTTTAGATTATTTAATGATACACTTATTTTTATATCACCTTTATAACCATGTTTTGAAACAACAGTTCCAATTTTTACATGATTATTGTACATAAAAAACTATTTGTCTTCATCGGCAGGAGCCTCATCAGTAGGAGCCTCATCAGCAGGAGCCTCATCAGT
>CACNQM010000001.1 GCA_902622595.1 uncultured Bacteroidota bacterium | reverse complement strand
ACATATGATAAAGGCTCTCTTGCAGCTTTAACATATGGAGGTACATCTTTTCTAACCAAAGATCCACCTGCTACAAAAGAGTGTGATCCTATTCTACAAAATTGATGAACTGCAACAAATCCCGATAATATTACATAATCTCCAACAGTAATATGACCAGCAAGAGTGCTATTGTTTGAAAATATGCAGTTATCACCAACAAAACAATCATGAGCTACATGCGAATAGGCCATAATTAAGCAATTTGATCCAATTTTTGTAGTGCCTCTATCTTTTGTCCCTCTATTGACTGTGACACACTCTCGAATTGTAGTATTATTGCCAATCTCACAGAGCGAGTCCTCACCCTCAAATTTTAAATCTTGTGGGTTAGCAGAAATAACTGCTCCAGGATATATATAACAATTCTTTCCAATTCTTGCACCTTCCATTATTGTTACATTTGACCCAACCCAAGTACCTTCACCAATTTCAACATTGTTGTTAATAGTTGAAAAAGGTTCTACAACAACATTTTTTGCAATTTTTGCTCCAGGATGAACGTATGCTAATGGTTGATTCATATTTAATCTTTTTTTACAATTTTTGCCATAAATTCACCCTCACTCTTTATCTCATTGCCTACAAAGGTATGACCATACATATGAATAATTCCTCTTCTTATTGGAGAAATTAACTCTAATTTACAAATAAGTGTATCACCAGGGACTACAGGATTTTTAAATTTACATTTATCCATCTTCATGAAGAAAGTAAGATAGTTTTCAGGATCTGGCACAGTATTTAATACAAGTACACCACCTGCTTGAGCCATAAATTCAACCTGAAGTACACCAGGCATTACTGGCGCCCCAGGAAAGTGTCCTTCTACCCAAGATTCGTTTTTTTCAACTCTTCTAAGACCTATTACATGTGAGTCAGATAATTCTAAAACTTCATCAATAAGAAGAAATGGAGGTCTATGAGGAATAACATCCATTATTTGACTTGAATTCATTAATGGCTTTTTATCAAAGTTAAGTTTAGGTAAAATATTCTTTCTATCTGATTTTATCACTTCAGAAACTTTTTGTGCAAATTTAGCATTTATTGAGTGTCCAGGTTTTTCAGCTATTACTTTTCCTCTTATTTTCATTCCAATTAAAGCCAAATCACCAATAATATCAAGCAGTTTATGTCTTGCAGCTTCATTTGGATAATGAAGACTAAGATTATCAAGTATACCGTTTTCTTTAACTGATATAGAATCTTTGTTAAACGCTTTCTTAAGCCTATCCATATTACTATTAGCAAGGGGTTTATCAACATAGACAATAGCGTTATTAAGATCTCCACCTTTAATTAAACCATTTTCAAGCAAAGTTTCAAGTTCATGAAGGAAACTAAATGTTCTTGCAGATGAAATTTCATTTTTAAAATCAGAAATATCTTTTAAAATAGCTGTCTGAGTACCCAATACTTTAGTATCATAATCAACTTTTGTATCTACAGAATAACTCTCATCAGGAATGATAGATATTTTACTTCCACTTTCTTCACATAAATATGAAATTATTTCATCGGGGAAAAATTCCTCTCTTAAAGCATTCTGTTCAACTATTTTAGCCTTCTCAATTGCTTCAATAAAAAACTTTGAAGATCCGTCCATTATTGGTACTTCAGCTCCATTAAGACAGATATAACAATTATCAATTCCTAAACCAGTTAAAGCAGCTAAAACATGTTCTGAAGTGTGAATCCTGAATGAACCGTTGTCAAGATTTGTTCCTCTATCTGTGTTTGATATATGCCTGATGTGAGCTTCAATTAAATTATCTCCATCAATATCTTCTCTAATAAAAACGATTCCTGTATTTGAAGGAGCTGGTTTAAATGTAAGTTCAACATTCTCTCCGGTGTGAAGGCCTACACCACTGAGTGAAGATTCTTTAGAAATTGTTTTTTGTGGAACAGTTCTTCTTATCATTAATCTTTCTTATCAATTTTTTTTACTATCTCAGATAAATTTTTAAAATGAATGTATGACTTATTGTAATTCATATAAGATATAGCTGGTGTACCAGTAACTCTGGTATTGCTTTTAACATCAGAGGTAACTCCAGCCTGAGCTTGTATCTTAACATTATCTCCAATTTTAAGATGTCCAATAATTCCTACTTGTCCACCAATCATACAGTTTTTTCCAATTTTTGTAGAGCCCGCTATTCCTGATTGAGCAGCTATTGCTGTGTTTTCTCCAATTTCAACATTATGTGCAATTTGAATTTGGTTATCAAGTTTAACACCATTGTGTATGATAGTAGATCCCAAGGTCGCTCTATCAATAGTTGAATTTGAACCAATTTCAACAGTATCTCCTATTACAACATTACCTGTTTGAGGAATCTTTTTATAACTACCATCATCATTAGGTGCGAAACCAAAACCATCAGATCCAATTGAGCAAGAAGTATGTATAATACAATTTTTTCCAATTTTTGTATCATCTAAAATTTTAACTCCAGGAAATACTTTTGTTCCACTACCTATCTCAACATTATTACCAATAAAAACTTGATTTTCAATTATACAATTATCTGAAATTTTGGAATTTTTACCTATTGTCGTGAATGAGCCAACGAATGATGAGTCAGAAATCATAGCAGATTTATCAATGACTGTAAATTCACTAATTCCCTTTTTTTTGGAAATTTCTTTATTAAATAGTTCTAGAATCGTTGTAAATGATGAGTATGGATCTTTAACCTTTATCAGGGTTGTGTTAATTTGTTCAGTAGGTTCAAAGTCTTCTGCAACAATAGCAGCAGAGGCATTTGTAGAATATATGAACTCAGTATATTTTGGATTTGCTAGGAATGTTAGTGAACCTTTTGTGCCTTCTTCAATTTTAGATATGTTAAAAATATGAACATCTCGGTCACCTACAATAGTTCCGTTAATTTGATCAGCAATTTGTCCGGCTGTAAAATTCATATCTGCAAAATTAAAAAATTAAGTTAAATGCTTAAATTAGTTAGATCAATATGGAGATAAAGTTTAACATAAATCAGTTAAAAAAAGCATCTAAGGAACTCAAAATGCATATTAACCAAAATGTTGTTTTAATATCAGGTGAAATGGGAGTTGGAAAGACAACATTAATTAAGGAGTTATTATCGCTATATGGTGTAACAGATAATGTTACTAGTCCAACTTTTTCAATTATAAATGAATATTTGATAGATAATGATGAAGTGATATATCATATGGATCTATACAGGGTAAAAGACACTGCTGAGTTAGAAAATATTGGTTTTTTTGAATATGTAAAATCTAGAAGAACTTGCTTAATTGAATGGGGAGAAATGATAGAAGAATTGATTGATTCTGAATATAATAAGTTTACATTAATTGAGAAAAACAATTTAAGAGTACTAAAAAAGAATAGATGAGTTTTCTAAAGAGGCTATATTATTTTTCAACAGGTTTAATTATTGGGATAGTTTTTCTTTTTTTTATACTAAATGGAAAGAGGACCTCATGCAATTATGGCCCAAGTGCGAGGGTAATAGATAACATAATCTCCAAAAAATTAGTTCTAAAAAATAAAAGTGATTCAATTTCAGATGATAAACTTTATAATTTAATTTCTAAAGGTAAAGTTAGATTTAATAAAAGTGAAATAAGAAATGAGCCATGCGCAATCTACTATGTTGAGTCAGGCGATTTAAGCCTCTTAATTGAGAATTGTGAAGATCAAGCGTTAGTTGAATTTAAATAACACTTCTTCTTTTTAACTCAGTTCTTATCAAATCGAGTTCTCTAGATGTTTGTCCCTTTACTGACGTGTTTTCGTCAGCCCTTCTTATCAAATACGGAATCACTTCTTTAATCGGCCCATAAGGTAAATACTTTATCACGTTAAAACCCTCACTAGCTAAATTGAAAGTTATATTATCACTCATTCCATATAATTGACCAAACCAGATTTTAGGATCATCCCTATTGATCTTTTTAGTATCCATAATGTTAATTATTTTATATATGCTCTCTTCATTATGAGTTCCAGAGAAAAGTGAAATCCTGTCCAGATTTGATAATATATAGCTGACACCATTATTAAAATTTTGATCAGTTAACTCCTTTGAAGAACATATTGGTGATAAATAATTGTTCCTCCTTGCGCGTCTATTCTCTTTTTCAATATATGCTCCTCTAACCAATTTAATACCTACGAAAAAATTATTTTTTATTGAATTGTCATGTAAAGTTTTTAGATAGTTTAGTCTATCATGTCTATACATTTGGGATGTATTGAAGACAATCGCTTTTTCCTTGTTGTATTTCATCATCATGCTTAATACTATTTCATCAATAGCGTTTTGAATCCAGGATTCTTCTGCATCCACCAGTACTCTTACATTTTTTTCATGTGCTAGAAGACATATTTTATTAAATCTGTCTAATGACTTCTCAAAAAGCATTTTTTCTTGTTTATCTAAAGATTTATTGGAAGAAACTTTTTTTAATATTTGAGTGCTTGCTATAGCTGTTGGCTTAAAAACTGTAAAGTCAAGTATCGGTTTTTCTGCAACAAATTCTATTGAGGATAGGACCTGTTTTAATGATAGATCATAAGAATCCTCATTTTCAAGTCCTTCTACAGAATAGTGTAGATAACTTTTGACATTTTTTTTATTGAGTTTTTTCACAGTGTCAAAGGATTCATCTAATGTTTCACCAGAGCAAAACTGTTCGAAAACTGTACCCTTAACAATGAATAATATTGGAAGTCTTAACTTTAATGCAACTTCAAGGGCAGTTTTACCAAGGTTTGTAAGTGTTTTATTTGAAATAATTTTAAATAAAAAATATGCTTTTCTTAACTCAAAGTCTGACTTTAGTGTAAAACCATTTTTAGTATTGTCTAAAAGCATAAAATAAATACCTAATTTTGCAGTAAATCTAATCAAAATTAATAAATGGAAATTGATCCATATTTATCCGTAGCTGAAAAAATTAATTCAGATAAATTTTCATCAATATTTGTATTAGTAGATGAAAACACAGAAAAGTTTTGCTTAGAACTTTTTATTAAAAAAAGTGGTATTAAATCATTTAATAAAATAATTATTTCTTCAGGTGAAGAGAATAAAAATATTGATACATGTATATCAATATGGGATCAACTAAATTCTTTTAAAGCTGACAGAAAATCGCTCTTAATAAACCTTGGTGGAGGTGTTTTGACTGATATTGGAGGTTTTGCAGCATCAACTTATTTAAGAGGAATCGAATTCATTAATATTCCAACAACATTATTAGGAATGGTTGATGCGGCACATGGAGGAAAGACAGGTATTGATTTTAAACAATTAAAGAATCAAATAGGTGTTTTTAATGAGCCGCTAGAAGTATTATTAGATGATGAATATTTAAAAACTTTATCAAAAGAAGAGTTTATTAATGGTTATGCGGAAGTTGTTAAACACAGTCTATTAACTGATAAGCCTGACTTAACTTTTAATAGTCTAATAAAACTTGATTTATTTAAAGATTCAGATTATATAATTAATAGTTACTCATCAGTAAAGAATGAAATTGTAGAATCAGACAAATATGAGTCGAGTATAAGAAAGATTCTTAATCTAGGTCACACTATTGGACACGCTGTAGAGTCTTATTCTTATATTTCTGATAAAGTAGTTGATTTAAAACATGGTCAGGCTATCGTAATAGGTATAATAACTGAGCTTTACATCTCATACAAAAAATTTAATTTCCCTTTAAAAGACCTTATAAATGTAAAAGAGCATCTAAAAAATTATTTCAGTTTAATTCAATTAGAGGAAGATGACATTATGAATATATATGATCTTATGGTCTATGATAAGAAAAATGAAGGGAGTAAAATTAACTTTGTATTATTGAAAGAAATTGGAAAGCCAGTGATTGATCAAATTGCAAATAAAGACCTCTTCATAGAATCTTTTAGATTTTACAATGAATAAGTTAAAGTTCTTGAAAAATATTTTTCATAAGCCTCTTTTTATCATTTATACTTTCTTCTAAAGATATCATCGTTTCTGTCCTTAATACACCCTCTACATCATCAATAGAAAAAATTATTTCTCTAGCATGTTCAGTACTTTTAGCTCTGATTTTACAAAATATATTGTATTTTCCAGTTGTTATATGAGCAACTGTTACATATGGTTTCCTTTTAAGCTCTTCAATGATTTCATATGTTCTTCTTGATCTATCTATCAGAACCCCAACATAGGCAATAAAGTTATATCCTAGCATTTTATAGTCAAGTGTTAAGGATGAACCCTTAATTATCCCTAGATCTTCCATTTTTTTTACTCTTACATGAACTGTTCCAGGGGAAATTAGTAATCTTTTAGCTATATCAGTAAAGGGAGTTCTTGTGTTATCTATTAAAATATCAAGGATTTTTCTGTCTACGTCGTCTAATTTTTGCATTTTGTTTGGTGTTTGTGTTAAATTATTAAATTTTTTTCAATTTTTTAGACTTTTCATTGAATTTCATTCAACAATCTATTTTTAAAATGATGTTTCATTATTATTTCTATTGCATAATTTACATATGTTTCTTATGTTTACAATTGTAAACTTATAATTATATAAATACTGTAAATCAGTAGGTTATATCATATAATAAAAGTACAAGATGAATAAGGAAACAGTGTTAAGTAGAATTAAAAAGATTATAGAGGATAACAATTTAACTAACACCGAGTTTGCTGAAAAAATAGGAGTTCCCAAATCATCAATATCTCACCTACTCTCTGAGAGAAATAAACCAAGTTTAGATTTAATAACTAAGATTTCTGAAAATTTTGAGGAAATTACTTTGGATTACTTAATATTTGGGGTATCAAAAGTTAAAAAAGACAAAATAAAGTCCTCTAATGATCTTTTTTCATATAAAGAGATAGGTAATAGTAAAGATTCTGTTAAAGAATCTAATAATAAAGTTAAATCGATAATTATTATCTACGAAAACAATAAATTTGAACAAATTGATAGATTATAGTGAAAAAAATATTAATTATTGCTGTTCTATTTACTTCATGTTACAAAGTAGAAAGAAATTGTTTTGATTTTAAAACAGGAGAATTTGAATTTTCATCTATCATTAATGACTCCTTAGTAACATCTCAATTTACCAGAACAGATGAATTCGAAATAGAATTATTTAATGGAATTGAAGACTCCTCGTCAATTAAATGGGTTAACGAATGTGAGTTTCTATTAACTAAATTAAATCCTCGTACAAATCAGGAAAAGCGCCCTGTGAGAATTAAAATTTTAAGAACTTATGGTGAATCATATGATTTCGAGTACTCACAAGTGAATAATCCACAGAGTATAAATAGAGGGACTGTAAAAAAAACATCTAATTAAAAATTTTAATTAAAATTCTAATTTAGTTTGTGCTTCCTCGTTGTCGTTAGATACTTGCTGCTCGTCTTGAACCTCAATATCATTAATTTTTTTATCTTTTTCTGAAATAGATCCTCTAGATTTATAAGAGACCTTTCTAATAGAATCTTTAGTAACTATATTTCCTTTTGAATCTCTACCCTTAATAATCAAATCACCAAAATCTTGTTCAAACTTGTCTTTTCTTAATGAAGCTTTCTTTCTTAAGTAAACAGTTACAACATCAGCTTCATCAACATTATTAACACTAAAGTAGAGAACCTTGGATAAATCTTTCCCTTGAGTTAGGTCATACTCTTTATCTCTTATAACTCCAGAAACTTTAAATCTTTTCATAAAAGAGGTTCCATTTTTACCATCTCTGTAGATTAGATTATAAATTTTGTTTTTGCTATCTGAATTAAATAATGAAATATGTTTAATATTTTTTCCAACAAAAACCTTAGAATCAACCTTAATTACTTTCATGATACCATCTTCAGTAAAAATAATTACATCATCAAGGTCAGAACAATCGCAAACTAGCTCATCTTTTCTCATTGAAGTTCCAACGAACCCCTCTTCTCTATTCACATAAAGTTTTTGATTCTTAATTGATATTTTCTTTTTATCTAAATCATCAAATTCCTGAATAAGAGTCTTTCTCTTTTTATCTTTACCATAATGTTTTTTTAAATGAGTGAAATATTGAATTGTATACTCTACTAGGTGCTTGAGATTATTTCTTACCTCTTCTATGTTAGCTTCTATGTTAGCTAATTTTTCTTTAACCTTATCAAGGTCAAACTTCGATATCTTTCTAATTGGAATTTCAGTAAGTTTTTTGATGTCATCAACCGTTATATCTCTCTTAAGTTTATTTTTAAATGGCTCAAGTCCATTCTCAATTGTTAAAATAACAGCATCCCATGTAGTCTTTTCCTCAATATCTCTATATATCCTGTTTTCAATAAATATTCTTTCAAGTGAAATTGTGTGCCACTGATTTTCAAGTTCAGTAAGTTGAATTTCCAACTCTTTCTGTAAAAGACCTTTTGTATTATCAGTAGAAATCTTAAGTATCTCTCTAACTCCTAGAAAATGAGGTTTATTATCTGAAATAATACAACATAATGGTGATATGGAAACTTCACATTGTGTGAATGCATACAGCGAATCTATACTTTTTTGAATTGATGATCCAGAGGGTAAATAAACAAGTACCTCTACCTCAGAGGAAGTATTATCTTCAATTTTTTTAATTTTTAATTTTCCTTTCTCAGAGGCTTTAATAATAGATTCAATTAAAGAGGCAGTTGTGGACCCATAGGGTATTTCCTTGATTATAATAATATTCTTTTCATATTTCTCAACTTTAGCTCTTACCTTAACTCTCCCACCTCTATTTCCATCATTATAATTCTTTATATCAATACTACCTCCAGTTTGAAAATCTGGATAGAGCTTAAAACTTCTTCCCTTAAGATATTTTATACTTCCATCAATTAACTCATTAAAATTGTGGGGTAAAATTTTGGTTGATAGACCAACTGCGATACCCTCAGCTCCTTGAGCTAATAATAATGGGAATTTAACAGGAAGATGAATAGGCTCTTTTTTTCGTCCATCATAAGAAAGTTGCCAATTGGTGGTTTTTGGATTAAATACAACCTCAAGTGCAAATTTTGATAATCTTGCTTCAATATATCTTGATGCAGCTGCTTTATCTCCAGTGTATATATTACCCCAGTTACCTTGCATATCAATTAACAGTTCTTTTTGACCTATTTGAACCATGGCATCAGAAATACTTGCATCTCCATGCGGGTGGTATTGCATAGTATGCCCAACAATATTTGCAACTTTGTTATATCTGCCATCCTCAAGGTCAAACATTGAATGTAATATCCTTCTCTGCACTGGTTTTAAACCATCCATTAAATCTGGAACAGCCCTCTCAAGGATTACATATGATGCATAGTCTAGAAACCATTCTTTATACATTCCTCCAACTCTAGTCAGAGTATTAGGTTGCCCAGAATCTATATTTTCTTCATTTTCAATCATTCAGATTTTCATTTATGAGATCTAATTCAACTTTAAGATTATCTATTATAAATTGCTGTCTGTCAGGAGTATTTTTACCCATGTAGAATGTTAGTAATTCCTCTACTGTTGTAGATTTATCTATGATTACTGGGTCTAATTTGATATCGTCACCTATAAAATTTTTAAATTCATTGGGAGAGATTTCCCCTAAACCTTTAAATCTAGTAATTTCACATTTACCATTAGAGCTGTTAATTATATCATTTTTTTCTGCCTCACTATAACAATAATGTGTTTTCTCCTTGTTTCTAACTCTAAAAATAGGAGTCTGCAAAATGTATAAGTGTCCATTTTTAATTAACTCAGGATAGAATTGAAGAAAGAAAGTTATGATAAGAAGTCTAATATGCATGCCATCAACATCAGCATCAGTTGCTATTACAATATTATTGTATCTCAAATCTTCCATACTGTTTTCTATATTCAGCGCAGCTTGTAGTAAATTAAATTCTTCATTTTCATAAACTATTTTCTTAGTCATTCCAAATGAATTCAATGGCTTTCCTCTTAAACTAAATACAGCTTGTGTGTTAACATCTCTTGACTTTGTAATGGAACCACTTGCAGAATCACCCTCCGTAATAAAAATTGTTGAATCCAGTCTTTTATCTTTTTTTAATTCATTTAGGTGAACTCTACAGTCTCTAAGTTTTTTATTATGAAGACTAGCTTTTTTTGCTCTTTCTCTAGCTAATTTTCTGATACCAGATAATTCTTTTCTCTCTCTTTCAGCTTGAATAATTTTATTTTGTATAGATTTAGCAACTTCTGGATTTTTATGAAGATAGTTGTCTAGTTCTTTTTTTATGAAGTCATTTATAAAAACTCTAACTGATTTCATCCCTTTCCCCATTTCTGTTGAACCTAGTTTAGTCTTGGTTTGTGACTCAAAAACAGGTTCCATAACTTTAATACTAATTGCCGAGATAATAGATTTTCTTATATCTGAAGTTTCATAATTTTTACCATAGAATTCTCTGATTGTTTTGACAAATGCTTCTCTAAATGCCAGCTGATGAGTTCCACCCTGAACAGTATATTGACCATTCACAAATGAATAATACTCTTCACTATATTGAGTTCTTGAATGAGTAATTGCTATTTCAATATCTTTACCTGTAAGATGTATAATGGGATATAGGAAATCATGAACATTAGACTGATCTTCAATTAAGTCTTTAAGACCGAATTCAGATTTGAACTTATTGCCATTTAATTTAATTGTTAACCCTGGATTAAGATATACATAGAATCTAATCATTTTTTCAACATACTCAATTCTATATCTATAGTTTTTAAAAATAGATTGGTCAGGTTTGAACTTTACATATGTTCCATTTTTATCTTCGGAATCATCAAGCTTTTCATCAGAGAGAACTCCAAGCTTAAATTCGGCTGATTTTGTTTTCCCATCTCTAGTAGATGCGACAATAAAATTTGAAGACAATGCGTTGACAGCTTTAGTTCCAACTCCATTTAGACCAACGGACTTTTTAAAAGCTCTTGTATCATATTTACCACCTGTGTTCATTTTAGATACTACATCGACAACTTTTCCAATTGGTATTCCTCTTCCAAAGTCTCTTACAGAAACAAAATCATCATTTATAACAATATCTATAATCTTACCCTCCCCCATTACAAATTCATCTACACAATTATCAATTATTTCTTTGAGTAGAACATAAATTCCATCGTCTGGAGATGAGCCATCTCCTGATTTACCAATATACATACCAGGCCTTAATCTAATATGCTCTCTCCAGTCAAGAGATTTAATATTTTCTTCGGTGTAATTAGAAGTATTTGCCATTTTTATAAATATACTAAATGTTAAACCTAAAGTGCATTATGTCTCCATCAGAAACAACATAATCTTTTCCTTCAAGTCTCATTTTACCTGCTTCTTTAACTTTTATTTCAGATCTATATTCAATATAATCTTTATAACTAATTACTTCTGCACAAATAAAACCTTTTTGAAAATCTGAGTGAATTTGCCCAGCGGCATCATAGGCTGAATCACCAATTTTTATTGTCCAAGCCTTAACTTCTTTTTCTCCTGCAGTAAAATAGCTATGAAGATTTAAAAGTCTATAAGAAGCTCTGATCAATTTATTTGATCCCGATTCCTCAAGGCCTAAATCATCTAAGAATATTTTTCTTTCTTCTAAAGAATCTAATTCGTTTATTTCAGACTCTATTTTAGCTGAAATAATTATAACTTTAGAGTCTTTTTTTTCAATTTCGCGTCTGACATCTTCAACATAACTATTTCCAGTTGTAACGTCATTTTCTCCGACATTGCAAACATAAAGTACAGGTTTAAATGATATTAATTCTAGAGGTTTAATAAATTCATCAAATTGATCATCCGAAAAATCATTTCTACTAATATTCATTTTTTGTAGCTGATATAGGACTTTTTCAAGAATTTCAATTTCTTTTTTTGATTCATTACTTCCAGATCTTAAAGTTTTTTTTATCCTATCAAGTTTTTTTTCAATGATTTCGATATCCTTTAGAACTAACTCATATTCAACTACTTCCTTATCTGATAATGGATTAATCTTACCATCTACATGTACAATATTTGGATCATCAAAACATCTTAAAACATGAATTATAGCATCGGTTTCTCTAATGTTTGATAGGAATTTATTACCCAAACCCTCTCCTTTACTAGCTCCTTTTACAAGACCAGCAATATCAACAATTTTGACCGTAGTTGGAATTAATTTTTGAGGATTAATTAAAGAACTTAATTTATCAAGTCTAAAATCAGGAACATTGACTATGCTAACATTTGGATCGATTGTGCAAAAAGGATAGTTTTCACTCTGAGCCTTATTTTGAGTGAGACAATTAAAAAGAGTTGATTTACCAACATTAGGTAATCCTACAATTCCAACTTTCATTTATTAATCATGCATAAATTTTTGCTTTGACAAAAGCTCATTTTCTGTCTCAACATTATCTTCATCAGGAACACAACAATCAACTGGACATACAGCTGCACATTGAGGCTCCTCATGAAATCCCATACACTCAGTACACTTGTCTGGAACAATAAAAAAGAATTCATCAGAAATAGGATTATTTTCTATCTCAGAGTTGACCTTATTACCATTTGGTAAAACAACATCACCCTCAAGTTTTGTTCCTTTACTGTAATTCCATTTCTCTTGACCTTCATATATAGCATTATTTGGACACTCTGGTTCACAAGCTCCACAATTTATGCATTCGTCTGTAATGATTATCGCCATAATATATTGTGCAAAAATAATATGTATTGTTTAATCTTTGTTAACAATTTTTACATATTTTAAAATTACATTAATTGAATATTGATAGTAAGTTTAGATATTTGCAAAGATTTATGAAAAACAAAGTACATAATTTCAGTGCTGGCCCTTCCATTCTTCCTGATAAGGTTTTCGAACAAGCTTCCTCAGCAATAAATAATTTTAACGGTAAAGGCTTATCAATTTTGGAGATTTCACACAGGAGCAAAGACTTCATCGATGTTCTTGATGAAGCAAGATCTTTAGCCATAGAAATTTCAGAGCTAGATAAAAATAAATATACCTGCCTTTTTCTTCAAGGTGGTGCAAGTATGCAATTTTTGATGACTGCATATAATTTCTTAAATGAAAATGCTGCTTACATTAATACTGGAAGTTGGTCTACAAAGGCAATTAAAGAGGCTAAATTATTTGGAAATGTTACTGAAATTGCCTCATCATCAGATAAAAATTTTAATTACATACCTAAAGATTTTATCATAAATGAAGATTATGATTATTTACACATAACCTCGAATAATACAATTTTTGGAACACAATTTCATTCATTCCCAGTATCTAATTGTCCTCTAATAGTCGATATGAGTTCAGATATTTTTTCAAGAAAGATAGATTTTTCCAAGTTTGATCTTATTTATGCAGGAGCACAAAAAAATCTAGGTCCTGCAGGTGCAACGATGGTAATTATTAATAAAGAATTATTAGATAAAGTTCAAAGAAATGTTCCATCAATGATGAGCTACAAGGTTCACATTGAAAAGGATAGTTCTTTCAATACTCCACCTGTTTTCCCAATATACTGTATTCTATTAAACCTAAGACTAATAAAACAAGAAGGTTTAGATAGTATAAGTGAGAAAAATAAAATTAAGTCTGAGTTAATATATAGTGAAATTGATAGAAACAAATGTTTTTCTGGATTCTCTCAGGTTTCAGATAGAAGTCATATGAATGCAACATTTAATATGAATGAAGGCTTTGACAGTGAATTGTTTAACAATATATGCTCTAACAATAATATATCTGGAATTAATGGTCATAGATCAGTTGGAGGATACAGAGCCTCAATTTATAATGCTCTTCCACTTGAAAGTTTAAATGTATTAGTTGACTCAATGAAAGAGTTTGAATTAAGTCAAGAATAAATGAAAAGTATAAAATTGTTTTTTTTAATGGGTTTTATTTTAATTTCTTGTAATAGTGATAATAAAGAGTCTATTAATACGATTGATCATGAAATTTATGAAATGAGAGTTTATTATACTTATGATGGAAAATTTAATGATATAATTTCAAGATTTGAAAATTATACAACCAAATTATTTGAGAAGCATGGTTTTAATAATGTTGGTTATTGGACAACTTTAAGAAAAGATTCATTATCATTTGCTGATGAATTTATCTTTCAAAACAATGGGAAAGAAGCATTGGTATATATTGTATCATTCAAGGATATGGAAACAAGGGATGAATCATGGGATAACTTTATTAATGATCCTGAATGGGTTAAAGTTTTCGAAGAGAGCAGAAAAGATGGACCAATTGTAAAAGAAATTGAACAAGTTTTTTTATCTCCTACTATTTTTTCAAATTTAAATTAATTGTATGAAGATTTTAGCAAATGACGGTATATCTGAATCTGGGAAAAATAAACTTGAAGAATATGGCTTTGAAGTAGATCTTACAAAAGTTTCTCAAGAACAACTTATTAAATACATTAATGATAATCAAATAGCTGTAATACTAGTTAGAAGTGCTACTCAGGTAAGAGCTGATATAATTGACAACTGCCCTTCAATAAAAATTATTGGACGAGGTGGTGTTGGCATGGATAATATTGATGTAGATTATGCGAAGTCTAAAGGCATTAATGTTATTAATACTCCTGCTGCATCCTCAAAATCAGTTGCGGAGTTAGTTTTTTCACACCTTTTTGGTTGTGTTAGGTTTCTTCATGAGTCAAATAGATCTATGCCACTTGATGGTGACTCAAAATTTAAAGATTTAAAGAAGTCTTATGCAAAAGGTACTGAGTTAGCCGGAAAAACCATTGGTATAATTGGATTTGGAAGAATTGGACAAGAAGTCGCAAAAATTGCGATTGGGGTTCGAATGAATGTAATTTTTTATGATAAATTTATTCAAGAGGCAGATTTAAAGTTAGATTTCTTTGATGGTCAAAATCTTACTTTTAAATTAAATTCATCATCCTTTAAAGAAGTTCTATCCAATTCTGACTTTATAACAATTCATATTCCAGCCTCTGACAAATATATAATTGATTCAAATGAGTTTAAAATGATGAAGGATGGTTCAGGTATTCTTAATCTTTCAAGGGGTGGGATCATTAATGAAGAAGAATTAATTAAAAATATCGAGACAGGAAAAATATCTTTTGCAGCTATAGATACTTTTGAAGGAGAACCAAATCCTAGTATCAAAATTTTAATGAATTCTAGTATTTCATTAACACCTCATATTGGAGCAGCAACAAACGAAGCTCAAGATAGAATTGGAATTGAGTTAGCAGAAAAAATTAATGATATTTTAGCATGATATTCAAGAAACTTAAGGAAAGGTGGGGAATTACTTCCAACTTTCAAATAGTTATAATTTTTATCGTATTTGGAATAACAGGAACAGTAAGTGCATATATTTCTGGTCCTTTAACTGATTTTTTAGTAGGTGAAAGTGACATTCATTGGTTAATAAAATTATTAATCAGAATTTTAGTTCTAACTCCAATATATCAAGTATTACTTCTGTTATTTGGATATATCTTTTTTCAATATAGATTCTTTTACAATTTTGTAAAAAAATTTATGAGCTTTCTTGGATGTGGTTTTCTATTCAGAAATTAAATCACTAAAATTTGACCTTAGTTTTTTTAGTTTTGGGTTTATAACAGCCTGACAATAGGGATTTTGTGGATTTTTTTTAAAAAAATCATGATGATAATTTTCGGCTTCATAGAATGGTACAATATCATTAACCTCAGTGACAATTTTATCTTCAAAGATATTTTTGGTCTCAAGATTTTTAATAAAATCAATAACTGCCTTTCTTTCATCCTGATTACAGAAAACAGCAGATCTATATTGAGTACCAACATCTGCTCCTTGTCTATTTATAGATGTTGGATCATGAGTAGAAAAGAATATTGAAAGAACTTGATCTAAACTTAAACTATGATCATATTTAACTTTTATTACTTCAACATGATTAGTATACCCTTCGCATACTTCTTCGTATGTAGGATTGGGATTATTAC
Source organism: uncultured Bacteroidota bacterium (assembly GCA_902622595.1). GTDB lineage: Bacteria > Bacteroidota > Bacteroidia > Flavobacteriales > Flavobacteriaceae > Marisimplicoccus. The sequence goes on along the minus strand of CACNQM010000001.1, from coordinate 433,114 downwards.
CACCCATGTAACCAGGAGTTATAGATATTACTCCATTGATATTCTTGTATACAGATTCGGTACACCAAAAACAACCTCCACCTAAATATATAATACTATTCATTTTTAGAATTTAAACTAAAAGATATATATTGTAAAAGTATGGAAATCTTACTATCAGCTAAAAATATTTCAAAAACTTTTAATAAGAAGAGAGTTCTTGAAAAAATCAATATTGAAATAAGTAAAGCTGAGATTGTAGCAATATCTGGTGCTTCTGGAGCAGGCAAGACAACTCTGCTCAATATTTTAAGTACACTTGACAAACCAGACGAAAATAATTCCTCTTCCTTATTCATTGATAATCATGAAGTTTTTGATTTAAAAAAAAATGATCTTGCAAATTTTAGAAACCAAAAAATTGGCTTTGTTTTTCAATTTCATGAGTTAATTCCTGAACTAAATGTTATAGAAAATATATGTCTACCAGGTTGGATTAAAAAAGATATTGATGTTAAAATTAAGGCTAAAAAATTATTAGAATACTTTGGATTACAAGATTTTGCAGATAAAAAACCATTAACTCTATCTGGTGGAGAAAAACAGAGAGTTGCAATAGCCAGGTCTCTTATCAATAATCCTAAAATTATTTTTGCTGACGAACCTACTGGTAATTTGGACTCTAAAAATTCAAAAATACTTTTTGATCTATTTTTTAAATTACGAGATGATTATGATTGTTCTGTTGTAATTGTTACACATGATGAAAACAGTGCTAATAAATGTGATAGAAAATTATTAATTGTCGATGGGAAAATTAAAAATTAAAATTCCTGATCTAAAAGAATTTTTAGATGAAAAAGCTTTAAAGTATGAGTCACCATCATTTATCAATGATGATCCAATAATAATTCCACACCAATTCTCAAATACTCAAGATATTGAGATTTCAGCATTTATAACATCAATTATTTCATGGGGAAATAGAAAATCAATAATTAAAAGTAGCAGGAATATTATGGCCTATATGGATAATTCACCATACGAATTTGTTATGAATCACAATGAAAAAGATCTAGCTTACATAAATAAATCAATTCATAGAACTTTTAATTTAATTGATTTAAATTACTTTATTGTCTCCTTGAAAAATATATATGAAAACTATGGAGGAATTGAAAATATAATTTCTGATAAAAATAATGGCTTAAATATCCAAGAACGAATTTCAACATTTAAAAAAATATTTTTCAGTTTAAGCCATCCAGACAGATCAAAGAAACATCTTCCCTCTCCAAAAGATGGATCAAGTGCCAAAAGATTCAATATGTATTTAAGATGGATGGTTAGAAGCAATGAAAAGGGTGTTGATTTTGGTTTATGGAAAAAAATAAATAAATCAGAATTATCACTTCCCTTAGATGTCCATACAGGCAGAATAGCTAGAGATTTAGGATTATTGTCTAGAAATCAAAATGATTCAAAATCAGTACAGGAAATTGATTTAAAACTAAGAGAAATGGATCCTATTGATCCAGTCAAATATGATTATGCTTTATTTGGTCTTGGTGTCTATGAAAAATTTTAATTTAATTATAATATTAGAATTCAATAAGTTTAGTTAATTTTGTTAAATTCTTTTCTAAATGAGTATACTCATAAAGTCCGCAATAATAGTAGATAGCAAGAGTAATTTCAATTTCAAAAAAAAAAGATATTTATATTAAAGATGGAGTTATAATTGATATAGCTGACTCTATAAATAGTAAATCAGAAAATAAGATTATACTTGAAAACCTGCATGTATCCAGAGGTTGGATGGATACTTCGGTTAGCTTTGGAGAGCCTGGTTATGAAGAAAGAGAAAATATTTCAAATGGATTAGAAACTGCTGCCTCTTCTGGTTTTACATCAATACTTTTAAATCCTGATTGTTATCCCTTGGTTGATAATCATTCATCAGTTGAATTCTTAAGAAAAAAATCATTAAATACTACAACCAATATCTATCCTATTGCCAATCTAACTATTAATTCTAACGGTTCAGATTTAGCATCTTTATATGATATGAAACTTGCAGGAGCTGTAGGATTTGGAGATTATAAGAAATCTATAGTAGATTCCTCAATTTTGAAGATTGCTCTTGAGTACACTAAAACTTTTGGTGGTAGAGTAATCTCTTTTTGTCAAGATGAATTCTTAGCAAAAAAAGGAGTTCTTAACGAAAGTATTGTAAGTACTGAATTAGGCTTAAAGGGAATACCAAATATATCTGAGTCAATAAATATGTATAGGGATATTGAAATACTTCGCTATTCAGGTGGTAAAATTCATATTCCTTATGTAACTACTTCTAAGGGGGTCGATTTAATTAGAGAGGCAAAAAAAAATAATCTTGATATAACCGCTAGTGTAAGTCTTGCACATATTACTTTTTCCGAAAAAGATATTCCCGAGTTTGATACTAATTATAAATTAATTCCTCCTTTAAGATCGGAGTCAGATTTAAATTCCTTAAAAGAAGGATTAGTTGATGGAACTTTAGACTACTTAACTAGTATGCATGAGCCTTTTGATGCTGATAATAAAAAAATTATTTTTGATAATGCTTCATCAGGTTCAATAGGTTTGGAATCTATGTTTGGTTTAATGAGTAACCAATTTACGCTTGAAAAGACAATTGATATCTTAACAAGGAAAAAAATAATATTTGAAGTAGATGACCATCCGATTGAAATTGGATCATTGGCTGATTTGTCATTATTTAACCCAGATAAAAATTATAATTTTTCAGAAAATCATATACTCTCAACATCTAAAAACTGTGCATTTATAGATAGCAAACATAAAGGCATTGTTTATGGCTCAATCAATGGTAAAAGTTTTACTCTTAATAAGTTATGGACTTAGACTTCCTAATTAGAAGATCAAATAATACAGATAGAAAAGCTGGATGTATTTTTATGTTTCATGGATATGGAAGCAATAAAGAGGACTTATTCTCTTTAGAACAGTATCTACCAAAATCTCATACTATCATTTCACTTGAGGCTCCACTTAAATTACCTTTTGGTGGGTTTTCATGGTTTGATATTGATTATTCTGATGTTATTGAAAATAACTTAGATAAAAGATATAAAGAAATTAATGAAAGTATTGACAGTCTTCTTTTTAACATAGACAAACATATTCAAAGTGAAAATTTAAATGAGAAAGATGTTAGTATACTTGGCTTTAGTCAAGGAGGAAGTATATGTTGGAAATTAGGACTTGATTTCAGCAATAGATTTAGAAGAATAATGCCTCTAAGCTCGTTTATTCATCCGTCATATTTGAATGAAGATTTAAATTATTACAAAGATCTTGAAATCTATAGCTCTCACGGAACCCTTGACGATGTCATACCTATTAGTCTTGTTGAAAACTACATTGAGTCGTTAGCAAAAAACAATAAACTGGTATTTGATAAATTTGATACCGGCCATACTATTTCAGAGATGAATCTTATTAAACTAGTTAAGTGGATTGATATGACTAACCTTTAGTTAATTTCTAAGACTAAACCATCATATGCTAAAGTTACATTTTTAGGTAATTTTTTACATACCTCTTGATGAAAGCCCATATTATGACTTATGTGAGTAAAATAAGTTTTCTTAGGATTTATTAAATTAACGATTTCAATTGCCTCGTCAACATTTAAATGAGATGGGTGTGGTTCAAATCTTAATGCATTTATTACTAATGAATCAAGTCCAATTAATTTATTAAGTTCTAATTTCGAAATGGTTTTAACATCTGTTAAATAGGCAAAGTCCTTAATTCTATAGCCATAAACTGGTAATTTGAAATGCATTGATTCAATCGGCGTGATTTCAAGATCTGATATTTGAAAACTTTTGTTATTTTCAATAATATTTATATCAAAATCTGGAGAACCAGGATATTTTTTTTCAGGATCAAAAATATATGCAAACCTTTCTTTAAGTGAATCTAGAACTCTTTTGTTTAAATAAATAGGAATCTTTCCTTGTCTAAAAAAAAATGGTCTTACATCATCAATTCCAGTCGTGTGATCAGCATGTTCGTGTGTAAAAATTATACCATCTAACTTTTTACAATTAGCTTTTAACATTTGTTGCCTAAAATCTGGACCACAATCAACTGTAAAACATAAATTTTCATGTTCAATTAATATTGAAGATCTGAGTCTTTTATCTCGAGGATCATTGCTAAAAGAAACAGGATGATCACTTCCAATAACAGGGATACCTTGAGATGTTCCCGTACCTAAAAAAGTTATTTTAATCACATATAAATCTATGATAATTTATTCTTATTTATCGAACAAACTTTGTAATTTTACAAAAAATATCATGAATATATCTCTACCCGGTGATAAAGAATATGAAGCAAGACCTTCAATTGAGAATAAAATTCTAAGGATTAATTTAAATGAAAATATATACGGTACTTTTGTTGAAATTGGTGCTGGGCAAGAGGTTGTAAGAGGCTTTTATAGAGTTGGAGGCGCATCTGGGACAATTGCTAAATCGATGAGTGCCTATGATAGAAGTTTTAGTGATAGCATATATGGTAAAGATGGTGAGAAAAGATATGTTACACAGAATCGTCTAGATCAAATGCTTGATCATGAAATGAATTTATTAGAGCAAAGAATCTCAAGAGATGAATTTCCAAATAAGTTTTTCTTTGTATATGCCAATACAGTTGCTACAATTGACTTTGTAAAAAAATTTAAGGGTCATGGATGGATGGGGATAAGATTTCAAACAAATCCAAACGATGAATATTCAGAAATTAAACTTCATGTAAGATTTCATCAAAATGAAGCTAAGCTTCAGCAAGAGTCTCTCGGAATAATGGGAGTGAATCTTATATATGGCGCTTTTTACAAACATAATGAACCTTTAAAATTAATGAAATACTTATACGATCATATTGATGATGAATCTATTGAGATTGATACAATTAATTTTAGTGGACCTTTATTTAAAAATGTTGATAATAGATTAATAAGTCTTGAATTAGTTAGATTAGGGATGACCGATGCTGTAATTTTTGACGAAAATGGAACAAATGTTCTTCCTGCTCAAGTTCTATACAAAAAGAACATATTAACTCTAAGAGGTAGTTATAGACCAATGACAAATGTTAATGAAGAAATGTTTAAAAAATCTCTTGAAGAATTTCTAAAAGAAAAAAAAGTAAAAAAAGAAGATACTTTAGTTGTATTTGAGATAACCTTATCAAACCTAAGGTCATCAGGTAATATTGAAGATAGTGACTATTTGGATAGAGCAAAATTACTGTGTTCAATGGGACATATGGTAATGATCTCAAACTTTTCTGAATACTATAAACTAGTTCAATATTTAACTAGATACACAAAAAAACAATTAGGACTTACAATGGGGGTAAGTAATTTCATAGAAATATTTGATGAGCAGTATTACGATAATCTTAAGGGAGGAATTTTAGAGGCTTTTGGTAATATTTTTAAAAATAATATGAAGATCTATTTATATCCTTTACTTGATAAAAATACAGGAGAGATAATTAATTCAGATAATCTTAAACTTGATAATAAGATGAAAGAGTTTTATAAATATTTCAAGGTTAATAATAAAATCCGTGATTTAGAGTTTAATCATGACTTTCTTGAAATATTTTCAAAAGATATTCTAAAAAAAATTAAGAATAATGAAAAAGGATGGCAAGATAAAGTTCCAAAAGCTATATCTAAAATGATTGTCAAAAATAAAATGTTTGGATATAAATAACTATTCTAGTATTTGATCTGTATGCTCCTTTGTTTTTACTTTATCAATAACTTTATCTATAACACCATCCTCATTAATGAGGAAGGTTGTTCTTAAAACACCTTCATATTCATTTCCTCTAAATTTCTTCAAACCCCAAACACCAAATGCTTTTATAATTTCTTTTGAATCATCAGCCAAGAGATTATATTTAAAACCGTACTTCTGTGCAAATTTGTTTTGTTTATCAACTGTGTCTGGGCTTACACCAATTACCTCATAGCCTTCAGCAGTTAATCTATTATAGTTATCATTTAAGTTGCAACTTTGAGCTGTACACCCAGGTGTATTTGCACGAGGATAAAAGAATAAAACAATTTTTTTGCCTTTTAAGTCTCCAAGATTTATAGTTTCACCTGTATGTGTTGTTACATTTATATTTGGTATCTTATCTCCTATTTTTAACATATTTTTTTTTCAAAAGTAAGTAAATGAAACTAAAAGAAAAAGTTGATTTCATAATTAATAAATTAGAAGAGATTTATCCAGTTTTAGATATTCCCTTAGATCATAAAGACCCATATACGTTACTCATTGCTGTTCTTATGTCGGCTCAAAGCACTGATAAAAAAGTCAATGAGGTAACTCCAATTCTTTTCAGTAAAGCTGATAATCCCTATGATATGATTAAACTTTCTGTTGATGAGATTAGAAATATTATTAAACCTGTTGGCTTATCACCAACAAAATCTAAAGGCATTTGGAACTTATCAAAAATCTTAATTGATAAATATGATGGAAATGTCCCAAATGATATTCAAAAGTTAGAAGAACTACCCTCAGTTGGTCATAAAACTGCTAGTGTAGTTGTTTCTCAGGGTTTTGGTCAACCTGCATTCCCAGTTGACACTCATATTCATAGACTTATGTATAGATGGGGTTTATCTACTGGAAAAAATGTAATTAAAACTGAGTTAGATGCAAAAAGATTATTTCCCAAATCAAAATGGAATGAATTACACCTAAGAATAATTTTTTACGGAAGAGACTACTGTCCTGCTAGAGGTTGGGATATTAACAATGACATTATAACAAAAACTATTGGTAGGAAGTCTATTATTAATAAACTTATTAAGTAATTTTGCATTTTTACAGCTTTAATGAAAGATCTCTCTAAAATTGATCCCAAACATAACATTATTATAAAAGGTGCGAAACTCCATAACCTTAAAGATGTTGATGTTGTTATCCCTAGAAATAAGTTTACTGTTATAACTGGTTTATCGGGTTCTGGTAAATCTTCCCTAGCTTACGATACACTTTATGCTGAGGGCCAGAGAAGATATGTAGAAAGTCTATCTTCTTATGCAAGACAATTTATGGGTAAATTAAATAAACCCAAAGTTGATTACATTAAGGGAATATCACCAGCTATTGCTGTTGAGCAAAAAATTAATACTTCAAATCCAAGATCTACAGTTGGGACAAAGACAGAAATTTATGATTATCTAAAACTATTATTTGCACGAATTGGAATTACATACTCTCCAAAATCAAATAAGGTTGTAAAAAAAGATTCTACATCAGATGTGGTTGACATAGTTGTAAAAAATGATCCAAAGTCAAAGCTTTTATTATTATGCCCAATAGAATCATCAACAAAAAAAATATCACAAGAAAAAATAGAAATTCTAAAAAAACAGGGTTTTGTTAGAATATACAAAAATGGTGAAATTATAAACATTAATGATATAGATAAAAATGTAATACTTGACTTTAAATTAGTTGTTGATAGATTTGTTGTAAATGATAATAAAGAGTTTAAATCTAGAGTTGCTGATTCAGTGGAACTTGCATTTTATGAAGGAAAAGGTATTTGCTCTATTGTCAATATGGAGACCGATAAAGAAATTATCTTTTCAAATAAGTTTGAGGCAGATGGAATTAATTTTATCGAACCATCGGTTCACTTATTTAGTTTTAACAATCCATTTGGAGCATGTAAAAATTGTGATGGATTTGGAGAGACAATAGGGATTGATGAAGAACTTGTAATACCAAATAAAGCATTATCTGTGTATGACGATGCAATTGCACCTTGGAGAGGTACCGGCTTGAGAAAATACTACGTAAAACTAATTGATAATGCTGACAAATTTAATTTTCCTATTTATAAGCCATATAATCAGCTTTCAAAAAATGAATTAAATATTCTTTGGGAGGGAAATGAATACTTCAGTGGAATTAATAAGTTCTTCAAATACTTAGAGAAAAAAAATTATAAAATTCAAAACAGAGTTCTTCTATCAAGATACCGTGGTAAAACACTTTGTAGTCAATGTAAGGGAAGTAGACTAAGACAAGAGTCATATTATGTTAAAATAAATGATAAAAATCTACCTGAAATATTATCGATGTCAATCGACAAATTGAGTGATTTTTTTAAAAAAATAAAATTAAGTAAGACTGAAAAAGAAGTATCTGAAAGGATTTTAAAGGAAATCAATAATAGAGTTGATTATTTAATGAATGTAGGGCTTAGTTACCTAACATTAAATAGAAAAGCTAATACACTGTCAGGTGGAGAAACACAAAGAATCAACTTAGCTTCTTCACTAGGAAGTAGTTTAGTTGGGTCTACTTATATACTTGATGAGCCATCAATTGGTCTTCACTCACGAGATAATGATAACCTGATTAAAATTTTAAAGAATTTGAAGGATATAGGAAACACTGTTATAGTTGTCGAACATGATGAAGAAATAATTTTATCAGCAGATCATATTATTGATATAGGTCCAATGGCTGGAACTTTAGGAGGAGAAATTGTTGGTCAAGGGAATGTAGAAGAATTATTAAAAATTGATACACTTACTTCAAAATACTTGAGAAAGGTTGAAAAAATTGAGTCACCAGGATCAAGGAGAAAATCCAGTTATTATATTAATATAAATGGTGCACAAGAAAATAATTTAAAAAATATTACCGTAAAGATACCTCTTGGATGTTTAACAATGATAACTGGAGTATCTGGAAGTGGAAAATCAACATTAGTTAAAAAGATTATATACCCTGCCCTTCTTAATTATTTTAGAGATTACTCTCAAAAACCTGGGAAATTCTCTGATATATCAGGTAACTTAAGTAAAATAAAATCTGTTCAATTTATTGATCAAAATCCAATCGGTAGATCATCCAGATCAAATCCTGTCACATATCTTAAAGTTTATGATGATATACGTAATCTGTATTCAAAAATTCCTCAATCGATTTCAAAAGGATTTAAATCAAAATTCTTTTCATTTAATACAGATGGTGGAAGATGTGATGAATGTAAAGGTGAGGGAGTTGTAAGAATAGAAATGCAGTTTATGGCTGATGTTGAATTAGAGTGTGAAATTTGCAAAGGAAAGAGATTTAAGGATGAGATAACAGCAATTAAATATAATGGTGTAAGTATCGATATGTTATTAAATATGACTGTAGATGATTCAATTAAATTTTTTAGAAAGTATAATCAGACTAAAATTGTAAATAAACTTTTACCACTTCAGTCAGTAGGATTAGGTTACGTTTCACTAGGACAATCATCAAATACACTATCTGGAGGTGAAGCTCAAAGAATTAAATTAGCTTCATTTATTGGTAAAGGCGATCAAATTGATAAAACATTCTTCATTTTTGATGAACCTACTACAGGGCTTCATTTTCATGATGTAAAAAAATTATTAAATACATTTGATAAATTAATTAGAATGGGACATTCAATATTGGTCATTGAGCATAACCTGGACATGATCTCTTGTGCTGATCATGTTATTGATCTTGGCCCAGAAGGAGGTGATAAAGGGGGTATGATTATAGCCGAAGGAAGCCCAGAGGACATTATCAAAAACAAAAGGTCTTACACTGGCAAGTACCTAAAGAAAAAGATAGCTTAATTACCAATTTTTATTGAATTTATCAATAAATATATTTACATCATCACTTAATTTAAATATATAAGCTGATAATGTATAAAGAATTAACACTAAACTAGATTTTACAATTATATTAATAACAGGTTGAAACCCTAATTGAAGATTTGAAAAAACAAAATAAGTAAGGACACTAAGAATTATGATTTTGATTGTGTCTCTGCTGTAGGGATGAATGTTAAATTTGATCTTTACCAGGTATATCTTTAGTGAATTCATTATAGCTAAAACAATAAGTGTTGCGTAAGCAGCGCCAATAATACCAAATTCTGTTATGAGGTATATATTTAATATAACTGCTAATACTGATGAGAATAATGAGAACCAAAAAGTATAATAATAGTATTTAGAATTAGATATTATATTATTAATACAGCCAATCGACATAGAATATAATTTTCCAAAAGAAACAATGATGACTATGGGTATACCTATAGAATAGCCATCTTGATTTAACATATTATAGAAGTCATCAATATTTAGATTTATTAATAAGAAAAATAAACTAGCTACTAATACTAAATTAGTAGAGCTTTTTTTTAACAAATCTTCAAGCTTTTTCATTTGGTTTTTATTAATGGCACTAGCTACTACCGGACTTAAAATTTGAAACATTGCTCTTCCTGGTATCTCGATGACTGCTGCAATAAATACAGCTACAGAATAATAAGCTACATTTTCAACAGTTAATATCGAAGAAAGCATAGATTTATCGATATCTAAGATTATACTTGAAGCAGCTCCAGATAAAAAAATTAATAGGCAGTATTTAAATATCTCATTGAAGTCATTTTTAAAGTTCAAATTAAGCTTCGGCTTATTAACGTAAAATGAATAGACTATTACAATAAATAATCTTAAGTAATATCCATAGATTAAGAACATGACAAAACTCTCAAAATTTAAAAGTCCTATCGAATAAAAAATTAATAAAAAAGCAATAAGAAGCCTAGGATATAATTCTTTTAAAAAGTTTCCAAATACAGATTTAAGCTTTACCCTTAGCCAGGAATAAAAAACTTCAAAAAAAGATGTAGAAATTGCGATGAAAAGAATTACGTAAGCATATCTAGAGAGGCTTTGATCACTTTGAAAAAGGTATTGTCTAATATCATCGTAATAAACTAAAAATAGAGGCACAAATAATAATACTATAACTAGTGGTATTAATATTGACAATGTAAGTAATCCGTCTTTATCATTCTTTTTTGAATATTTTGAATAATATCTAATTACAGCGTGTTGTGTACCAAATGAAATAAATGGTTGAATTAAGTTTGAAATTGCAAGTAGAGCAATTACAAGTCCTTGAAATTTACTTCCTAAAAAAGTCGGATATAGATATAAAGTATTAATTGCTCCAATAAAAAATGCAACTCCTATACTTATTAAGTTTAGGAAAGATTGTCTAACTACTATACCCATTTATTTTTTCTATAAAGCAAAAGAGCTATAATACTAAAGGTAATTATTATTGTGATTATTCTAATGTTAATTCCAGTTTTTACAATTTTTGGTGAAAAAACAAATTCAATTAAATGATTTCCTTTTGGAACAACCATACCTCTTAACAAATAATTTACATCAAAATAATTATTTTTTTCTCCATTCAAATAAACTTGCCAACCAGATGGATAATATATCTCGGAAAAAACTAAAAGTTGTTTAGACAAAGACTCAAAATTATAGGATATATGAGACGAAGAATTTTTAATTTTCTCTATTTTAATTAAATCTGATGAATTATAGTTTCTTGAAGTTTCAATCGGTAATGATTTTTCTAAAACAAATCCAACTTTTTTTAAATTAGCATCTTTCATTTGATTCAAAAGGTTATCATAATTATCAATTAATGCTAATGAATCAATGGCCCATGCATTACCATAAGCGTCTGGATTTTGATATAATTGATCCTGATTATTTTCATCCTTACCAATTAGGTATTTAACATTCAATGTGTTAAAGAGTTTTTGATTATCATGGAATGATAAAAAGTCATAATATTCTTGAAATCTTTTAAGTTTTGCTGCATGATAACCATTAACTGAATTATGAAAATATGATGTATTAGCATTAGACAGTCCTGCTGAAATATTAAATACTCTAAAATCTAAGGTATCCGCAAGAATATCATTATCTATTTCTGTTGCCCGATATGTATTAATAGTTTTATCTATGAATAAGTCCTTATCTATATATCTATTATTGATATTAAATAAATCAAAAAAAACTATTGCTAGTACAATTGCATAGGTAAAGTTTCTTCCCAATAGCTTTGAAAACCTGAGAGTTAAAAAAACTAGCAAACCAAAAACTAATGCTCTTATCACATCAGAATTAAATATATTCTTTCTTTCTTCTATAATTTGATTAAAAATTTCTTGACCGTATCCATTAGAATAATAATCATCATATAAACCAGAGTAACTTAAAGATCCTCCAAAAACTAATAGTATAATAAGTGGAACTGAGTAAACAGCAAATGATCTTCTGATATTTTTAAGGTTAGCATCAGCTAAAAATTTGTGAAGACCTATTACTGATAATAGTGGTACAACAAACTCAAGTATTATCTGAATTGAGGATACTGCTCGAAATTTATTATAAAAAGGAAAATAATCAATAAATAGATTAGTCAAGAGTGGAAAGTTTTTTCCCCATGATAATGTTAGTGATAGAATAAAAGAAATTAATATCCACCACTTAAATGGTCCTTTTACAACAAAAAGTGCAAGAATAAATAAGAACATTATTGATGCACCAACATATGCTGGCGCTTCTAGTATTGGTTGATTTCCCCAATAAGTAGGAACTGAGCTAATAAATGAATCTGCTTGTTTTCTAGGTATGTTATTATCAATCAAAAATTTGTAAAGATCACTATTCTTGCCTAGTTCTTCAGATGAGGCTCCACCTTGAACTCTTGGTGCAACAAGATTAAGACTTTCAAAAATTCCATAACTGTATTGAGTAATATAGTCATAGTTAAGGCCAGTTGTTTTTTCTTTCTCACTTCCGTCCGGATTAATAGTTAATTCACTCTGAGATCTTGTTGAAAATTTTGAATAATCATAAGTTGTTAGAATGTTAGGTGCATTTAGTCCTAGAGATAGAATACCAGCAAGAGTAAAAATACTTATATATTTTAAGTAGTCTTTTAGGTCATTCTTTCTGTATGAGTCAATTAGGTATACGATAAAGTAAATTAGCAGCAGAATCAACATATAATATGTCATTTGATAATGATTAGCTCTAATTTGAAGCGAAATAGCTATCAGACTTACTAAAAATCCTGGAAGTAATTTATGTTGCCTTAAAAGAACTAATCCTGCAACCACAAGTGGTATGTACGAAATTGCAAGGGCCTTGGTATTATGTCCTACCTGAAGTATTATAAGTAAGTATGTTGAAAAAGCAAAAGCAATTGATCCGAGTATCGCAATTCTCCATGGTATTTTCAATACCATCAGTAAAATATACATAGTTAGTAGGTATAGAAAAAGAGTATGAGCAGGCCTTGGAATAAACCGGAATAACATATGAAAAGGTGATAGTATGTCATAAGCAAACTTTGCTCCTAGTTGAAAAGTTGGCATTCCACCAAATGCATTGTCAATCCAATATATTTCGTCTGGAAAATTCTTTCTATTTTCCAATATCTCCCTAGACATTCCTTCATATTGGTTTATATCTGATTGATATAACTTTTTTCCATCCAGTAATGGACTGTAAAATAATAATGAGACTATTGCAAAACCAATTGCAGTATACAAATGAATTAGTGATTTCCTTATCTGAACTTTATTAATCGATATCTTCATAGTCTATATATTCACCATATTTTTCATTGGTTTTAGATTCTCTTTTCTTTGATGAATTATCTGAATTTGATTTTTTGTTATGACTATTGAAAGTATTTAAAAAAAGCATTCTAAGAAGCGAAGGAATAAAATACCTCACAAGGAGATAGATAGCAAGAAATATTAATAGAACCTTCATATTATGTGGCTTTACCAAATTTAGTGAAATCTTGAAAAATAACTATTTATTGGTAACTTGTATTTTCAAATGAAAATCAACTCAAATATTACTGTAAGAGAAGTAAAAGATGATGATGAATTAAAAGAATTTGTCATGTTTCCACACAAACTCTATAAAGATTCAAAGTATTGGGTAGCACCCATTATAAAAGAAGAGTTAGAGGTATTGAATAAGGAAATTAACCCTGTTTTTAAGAATGCAGATGCACATTATTTCTTGGCTCTTATAAATGGAGAAATAGTAGGTAGAATTGCTGCTCTTATCAACTGGGTTGAAGTCAAAGATCTTAAAAAGAAAAAAGTAAGATTTGGGTGGTTTGATTTCGTTGATAATAAAGAGGTATCCAAGTCTCTACTTAATGAAGTAATCAAGATAGGGAATGATAATAATCTAGAATTTATTGAAGGACCTGTTGGATTCTCTAATATGGACAAGGCTGGTATGTTAATCAAAGGATTTGAGAAAAAGAATACAATGATTACTCTTTATAATCACTCTTATTATCAAGATCATATGATTGCACATGGATACAAAAAACTTGCTGAGTGGGTAGAATATGAACTTAAAATTGCTAATTATGAGGATTCTCCTGAAAAAGTCAAGAAATTCTCTGATCTTATTTTAAAAAGATATAAACTCAAAAAATTAAACTTTACAAAGACAGAACAGATTGTACCTTATGTTGATCAAATGTTTTATTTACTAGGAAAAACTTATGATAAGCTTCAAACATTTGTTCCGATTCAAGAATACCAAATAGATTATTATAAAAATAAATTTCTAAAATATATTAATCCAGGTTTTATTAAGTGTGTAACAGATGAGAATGATGAATTGGTTGCATTTGCTATCACAATGCCATCTTTTTCCAATGCACTAAAAAAGATTAATGGAAAGGTTGATTTTTTTGGAAAGTTAAGACTCTTACATGCCAAAAACTTTAATCATAAAGGATCGCTTTACTTAATTGGTGTTAGACCTGACTTTCAGAACAAAGGTGTGATTGCTATACTCTTCAATGAACTTCAGAAGTTTTATAATAAGTTCGGAATAACAGAGGTTGAGACGAATCCTGAACTTATTGAAAATACTGCAATACAGCAGCTCTGGAAAAATTATGAAAATAATCAGCATAAAAACAGAGCCACTTTTACAAAAGAGATATAAAAATGTATAATGAGGGAACTATTATAGCTCTATCAACTCCTCCTGGCTCGGGGGCTATTGCTATTATTAGGTTATCAGGTGAAGAGGCAATTAGTAAAACTGATATATTCTTTAAATCTAAATCAGGAAAGAAATTAAAACAGAGTGATGGATATTCAATAAGCTATGGTGATTTAGTTGAAGGTGATGAGGTAATAGATGAGGTAGTAGTAAGTGTATACAAGGCCCCTCACTCCTACACTGGTGAAAATATTATTGAGATATCTTGCCATGGATCTAATTATATACAACAAAGGATTATTTCGTTATTTACAAATTCTGGGGTAAGACTTGCAAATCCAGGTGAATTTACACTTAGAGCATATCTTAACAATAAGAAGGATTTATCACAAGCAGAGGCAGTAAGTGATTTAATTGCATCAGAATCAAAAGAGGCTCATAGAATTGCCATGGAGCAGATGAGAGGAGGATACTCTGATGAAATAGAGGTTTTAAGGGAGAAACTAATACATTTTAAGTCATTGATTGAGTTAGAACTAGATTTCTCTGAGGAAGATGTTGAATTTGCTGATAGAAGTGACTTAAAATCACTCTTAAATGAATTAGAGAGTAAATTATCAAGTCTTATTGAATCTTTCTCATATGGTAATGTAATTAAAGAAGGTGTCACAGTAACAATAGCAGGAAAGCCTAACGCTGGTAAGTCATCACTTTTAAATGCTATAGTTAATGAAGATAAAGCAATAGTATCGGATATCCCAGGAACAACAAGGGATGCAATAGAAGATGTAACGACAATTAATGGGATCAAATTCAGATTTATTGATACTGCAGGTATTCGAGAAACATCAGATGAGATAGAATCAATAGGTGTTGCAAGAGCAAAAAGTAAAATTGACTCCTCAAGGATACTAATTTATCTATTTGATAGGTTAGATATAACAGAAAAAGAGCTAATAAATGAGGTGAAATCCTATTTAAGAGAAGATCTTCAAGTTTATCTAGTTGAAAATAAAATCGATTTATTAAATAATTCTAATACAGACACTTACAAAGACAAAATAAAGTCTTTAATTAATGAAGAAAATATTTATTTTTATAGAATTTCAGCTTTAGATAGTGATTTAGTATCAGGATTAAAGGAATTGATTTCTAAGAATCTAAAACTATCATCTCAAAGCAATATAATTATCACAAATTCAAGACATCTAGAAGCTTTAAATAATTCTTTAAAAGCAATTGAGTCTGTAAAGAAAGGGCTAAAAGAAGGATTATCAGGTGATTTAATTAGTATTGACCTTAATGATGCCATCATAAACATCTCTATAATTACCGGAAAGATAGATATTGATCAAGATATCCTTGGATCTATCTTCTCTAAGTTCTGTATTGGTAAATGATTACTCTGCAATAGTTGTATGTGGAACCATACCACTAATTTGAAATTTACCTTCAGATTTTCTTAATATATATGATGCTGTTCTTTCCTCTGGCCCCATAATAGTACTATCTTTTAAAAACCTTGTAAAATTTTGCTCTACGATTACAAGATTATCATCTATTTTATAACTTTCCCATGAATTTCTAATGGAATAACCATAATTATTACTCTCCAATTCATTAAATGTCATAATAAGAAAGCTTTTAATGTCTTCTGAAGAGTTTAAAATAACTGTTGAGTCCTGAAGATATAAGGAAAATGGTACACTGTAGATTTCGTTTGTAATAGTTTCAAAGTCACCATCACTCCACGCTTTATTATACCTTATATACATATCTTCAACATCAGGATCTACAATAATTTCAGTTGATATGTTCTGACATCCAATAAATAGAAACGATATTAATAATAGTCTTTTCATATAATTAACCTTTTCAAACTCATTTAATTTCATTGTAAACCTTTTCTTCAAATTTCTTATACAAAGTAAAGGATGTTTCATCATTAAAAGGTAAAAATTGACTAAAGTAAACAATGGCTAATTCATTTTCTGGATCAAATGTATAATATGAGTTGAAAATTCCAGCCCAATATCCAGTATTTTGAGGTCTAATTTTTTCATTAGGATTAGTTTCAAGAGCCCATGCTAAAGAATGATTATCGTTGTTATCTAAGAAACTCATCTGCAAATTTGAATCAGATGCAGCTGCAGAGGATACAGAATCCCATTGTATATTAAAATTATCTAATTGCTTTTCCATTAATAGCTCAACACTATCTTCACTTAATATTCTACTATTATTGAGTATTCCTTTATTTAGAAGGCATAGTAGAAAAGTACCATAGTCTTTTGCTGAACTTTTTAAACCTCCTCCTCCATTTGGGTTCTCGCTAAACTCTGGTAAACGCCAATCAAGATTTTCAATTATTTTTCCAGTTGATGAATCCCTATAACCTCTTGATGCTTTTCTTTCAAACAATTCTTCCGTTAAATTAAACCTTGTACTGTGCATTCCCAGTGGATTAAATATATTTTCAATAAAGTATGATTCCAAACTCTGGCCAGATATTTTTTCAATTACTCTACTTGCAATATCAAGATTCCTTCCATATAACCATCTTTGATTTGCTTCAAAAACTTGTCTTGGCTGAGTGCCAAACTTCCAGTCATATTCTCCATCTTTTATCACGTCATCCTTTGGCCAGAAATCATCTTCTATGTCATTTTGAATATCATTAGCTATAGCTTGATTTGTAAACCAGTATCCAATACCTGATGTATGAGTCAACAAATTTCTAATAGTAATTGGTTGAAGTGATACCTCAAATGAATCATTGGTTAGTGTTTTAAGTTGATTTATCTCAGGAATATAATCTGAAACTGGACTATCAAGAGATATTTTTTCTTTTTCAACTAATTGAAGAATAGCAACAGATGTTATAGCTTTAGTCATAGAAGCTATGTTAAAGATTGTATTTTCGTCAGCTTTTTTAGTGTCATTGTCCCATTTTTCATTACCAAATGAATAAAACTTCATTGTTCCATCTTTTGAGATCTTACCCATAACAGCAGAGGGTAAGTCAGTTTTATTAAATTCTGTTTCCATATCAATCTCAACATTACTATTACAAGAAAGAGATATAATGCATATAGATATAAGTACAAATAATTTTTTCATAGTAACTAATTTAGAAAAAAAACCCCCGATTATTCCCTCGAGGGTTACTTCAAAACTATTGCCTTCAAGAATACGAAGCGTTACAAATTTGAGAATTTATTAGTTTGTTTGTGTTATCTGTACATTAAAAAACGATGAATAAATAGTAAAAAAAAACCCCCTTAATTAAAAGAGGGTTAATTATAAACAAAACTAAATACGAAAAGCTTTCAAGAATAAAAGCATAACAAACTTGAAGTTTTTATAGTTTAATAGTGTTATCTATACATTAAAAAAATATGAATATTTAGTTATAAAAAAAACCCTCATTTTCATGAGGGTTTAAATTTAATAAAGACTATTAAATTTTATTCCATTAGCCCTAACTGTGTTAAGAAATCCAGGTTATCAAAGAAATCTTGCTCTTGTTTAATTTTACCATTCTCCATTAGAATTAGTGTTGTACCATAAAGGTTTAATTTTTTACCAGTTGCTGGTATTCCTGCAAAATTACCATCATGTGTACCTTTGAAATTCCAGTGTTTTACGAGTTTATCACCTTGACCAAATAAATCAATAAAAGTAAACTCAGCATCAGAAAATCCAGTTAAATAATTTCCATAATAATTTTTCAGTCCTTCAATTCCAACTATATTATCACCTGGTATAACTACAGTTACTTCATCTGTGAAGTATTCACTATTTATTACATCCATGTCCCTGTCATTAAAAAACTTTGACCAAACCTCTTCATAAGTCTCCAAATTTTGAGATAATTGATCACTTTCCTGATTAGTCTGGCAGCCAATAAATATTAATCCAAAAATTGCAAAAATTGAAATATTCAGTAAAACTTTAATTTTATTTTTCATAGTTAATTATTTTATAATTAAATCAATATATGAAATTTCTTAAATTGGAGAATATGAAAATTGGGGGTTTTTTAATTTTGAATTATGGAAACAATTGATTACATATTTTTATTATGCGTTATAATTGGGGTTTTTGCAATATTGGTAACAATAATACATCCTTTAATTCCAAAAGATTTAATGATGGAGAGTAAAGAAATTAATATTAAAAGAGGAAAAAAAATTGGCACTATAATTGGTGTCTTTATTGGATTTTTCATGGGTTATTACTTATGGGTAAATGGATATTTTGACTTTTTTTAAATTTAGAGGTATGAAAAAATTTTTAAAAAAATACTGGCCAATTTTAATTGGTGTTGCTATCGGTTTAATATTTGGTGAAAGACTTTTTAGTGGATTTTTTTATAATATAGGACGTGAATTTGGTGAGTGGTTAGGAAATTTAATCTTTTAATTCATTATATACATGAATAAAGAAAAGCTAACAAAACTTGTAAGGCTTGTTTTAGGTATATTATTGATTGTTGTTATAATACTATTTTTTATTGATGGAGACTGGGAGAATGCTTTTTCATTTTCATTAGTATTTATAATTTTGTGGATAATCCCAGTTATTTTTAAAGAGAAATAATGTTGGAATCACAATAAATTATGGAAAGATAACATGAGAAAGTGGTTAAAAGACAACTGGTATATCTTTCCAATCGCTGTCTTTGTAGGACTGATCAATGGATTTACTGACTTTTCAGATGGAAAGACAATTTATATACTTATTTTCAGCATTTTATTTTTTATAATAGTTGTACTATTAGAAAAAAATAACGTGAAGTTTATTTTGAAACTCCTAATCGCCACATAAGAATCCCTCCAGTTATAAACATCCATATTGAATAGGCTCCAGTTGGAAGACCCATCTCGACATTATTAAGAATAGTTGTGGCAATAACAAAAGCTAATGTTCCATTTTGAATTCCACTTTCAATTGTAATTGAAATTTGACTTTTGCCTTTTATACCAAAAACTTTAGCAGTTAGGTATCCAAGTGCCATAGTTGATAAATTTAAAAGTAATGTTGCAATGCCAACTTCTTTCATTGCCTGGACAATTAAATCTTTATTAGCAAACATGACAAGTAAAAAAATAATAATAAATAACACTGTAGAAGCGATCCTCATAGGTCTTTCCATTCTTGCGGCAAAAGCCTCATTTTTTTTACGAATTAACATACCTATTGATACAGGAATTACTGTAATTACTAAAATTTGAATCATAGTTTGAACTATTGGAAGCTCTATTACAATATCTGTCTCACCTGTAAAATATGTAATTGCCTTTGATAAAATAATCGGAATTGTAAAAACAGTGATTAAACTTGCTAAAGCTGTTAAAGTAACAGAAAGACCAATATTTCCTCTAGCAACTTGTGTAATTAGGTTGCTGGTAGGTCCTCCAGGACAAAGAGAGAGTATCATAATCCCAATAGCCATTGATGAGTTTAGATCAAACAAAAGGATAATTAAAAAACCAATTAATGGAAGAAAAACTAGCTGATTAGATAGACCAATAATAACTTCCTTTGGATAAGCAAAAAGTCTCTTAAAATCGTTGACTACAAGTGTTAGACCCATACCAAACATAATAATTGCTAAAGAAATTGGTAAGAAGATTTGTGTGATAATCGTTGTTGCGTCCATATTAATTACAGCTTATTTTGTTTTTTTCACATTCTAATTTAGAAATTAATTTAACTAAATTTATAAAATGAAAAACTTAGTTGTAATAACTATTCTTTTAATAAATATGAAGTCTATGTCACAAGAGAATTATCTTTATTTCGATCATCAAGCATTAATAGTAAATAATTTACAAGAGTCAGGTGACTTTTATATAGATATTCTAGGATTGGAGGAAATACCTGTAGGTGCCGGTCAAAATCCACCTAAAAGATGGTTTAAAACCAGTAATGGCAAGGAAATACATTTAATCCAATCAACATCTGAAATTAATGAATTACCAAAGTCTATTCATATGGCATTTAGTCCCACAAATTTTGAATCATTTATTGACAATCTTAAGAAAAATAAAATTGATTATTCTAATTGGGAAGGTGAGTTAAATACAATCCAGGAAAGAGTTGATGGTCAAAGACAAATATGGATTAAAGATCCTCAAGGATATTGGATAGAGATTAATGATATCCACTCTAAACCAGACTCACAGTGATATAATTATGAGATATGTTATTCTAGCAATAGCTATTATTTTATCCTTCAGTTCATATTCTCAAGAGGGAGAATTACCTGCACTAAGACTCAGTGACAGTTTTTCAAAACCATACAGAGTTTTAAATACGACAATATCTGATAAATCTTTGTTTGATCAATACTATAATGATACTAAATTGACACTTAATTACGTTATTAGGTATCATTTTTATACCTCAATTAATTTAAGTTCTAATAAAAATGAATTAATTAGTATGGATGGTACTAAATTCAATCTTTCATCCAAAAATGCTAAAGATTTGACTGATGAACTTATCACGTTAGTTAGTAAAATGTATGTTGGCAGAAAAGAGTTTATAGAGTTTAAAAAGTTAAATAAAAACAAATGAGAACATTTACAATTATTTGGTTCATACTATATGTTGGTGTTTGGATTTGGACAATAGATAAGTTTTATACAGGAAGTATGGATTGGTGGGAATATTTATTTCCAGTATTGGCAATGTCAATAGCTATTCCCGATATGATTAAGGAAGTTTTAAAATTAATAAAACAAAAAAAATAAGAATATGGATTTATTATGGAAAATAATTGGAATATTAAGCATTTTGCTTGTCTTTTTTGGTAGTATTTATAATTTATTTGCAGCTGAAGAATATGCTAAAAAGAAACTTAATTACATTCCTGCAATATTAAGATATACTGCCTATGGTATAGGAATTTTTTGCTCTGGCTACGTAATAAACCTAATTGTAAACAACTTTTTGTAGTACTATGGAAATACAATTGTTTTTAAATCC
The DNA here is from genome assembly GCA_902622595.1 of uncultured Bacteroidota bacterium. Lineage (GTDB taxonomy): Bacteria > Bacteroidota > Bacteroidia > Flavobacteriales > Flavobacteriaceae > Marisimplicoccus. The sequence goes on along the minus strand of CACNQM010000001.1, from coordinate 411,171 downwards.
TAATCTAAAAAGTTCTTTAAGTCAAGACTATTAATTCCAGTTTCAGATAATAATATTAAGAGTGCTAGTTGTATGGATTTATATCCATCTTTATTAAGCCACCATTCATCCAAAGAGTGTGCGCCTGCTCCATCTCCACCCCTACCAATTGTAACAGAAGGTACACCTAAAGAAATCGGTATATTTGAATTTGTGGAACCAATCGTTAAGCGAGGTTCAACACCCATGTGTTGAGTAGCGGCAATCGTTCTTTGAATCAGTGGAACTGATTCATCTACTTTTCCTGAGGGTCTATTACCAATTTTATTAATGGTTAGCTTAAGGTCAGGACCACTCCTTTTCATTTCATTTTGATCTTTTAAAGCAGATTGCATTGAACTAAAAAGTATTTTCTCCATATCATCAAGCCTATACGGCTCAACTGATCTAATATCAATTTGCATTGATGATTTAAAAGGTATTGAATTAATAGAAGTTCCTCCACTAATGATTCCTACATTATAAGATGTCCTTGGTCCAGATGAGGTATATTCATCTGCTTTTTCAATAAAATCCTTAATACCATATCCTAAAGCGTGGTGTGGATTCACAAGTCCAAAAGCTCCCCATGAATGACCACCAGGACCATCAAAAACTACTTCATATCTATATGAACCAAGCGCTTGATTATTTACTCTCCCTATAGAACCACCGTCAATGGCAATCCATGAATCTATTTTTGGATTATTATTTTCAAATAGATGCCTGACTCCTCTAAGATTCCCTAAGCCTTCTTCACCTACAGTACCAATAAATAAAATGTTATTTATAGGTTGAATACCATTCTTCTTAATAGTTTCAGCTATAGTAAGAATCATTGCAAGTCCCCTTGTATCATCACCTACCCCAGGAGCGTAAAGAGTATCATTTTTTATTTTGACTTTAACATCAGTACCCTCTGGGAAAACCGTATCCATATGTGCATCAATTGCAATATTTTTATTTCCAACTGTCCCTTTTAGCAAACCTATCACATTACCAATTGAATCAATCCACACATTCTCTATTCCTGCTAATTTTAGCCTTTCCGCAAACTCCAGTGCTCTTTTTTCCTCCTTGAATGGAGGTGCCTCAATTTCAGTCAGCTCAATTAGATTCTTCATTGTTTTTTCTTCAATATCAATTATGTATTTAAATGCTTTTTTAACTTTTGAATTAGCACTTAGCTTTTCAATACTTTCAGAATAAATTTTATCAACAATCACATCATTATTCTGCGAATAGGAGTGATTTGATATAATTAAACTTGTAACTAATACTAATATTTTTTTCATAACTCTAATTTAAGATTTTATACACTTGTTACGCATCATATTTTATCCTTAATTTTAACAGAATTAGGGGTTACAACACCTGCTGAAATTACAAGCTTAAATGCGTCTTCAACACTAATATCTAGTTCAAATGCATCTTTTTTTGGGATCAAAACAAAAAAACCTGAGGTTGGATTAGGTGTGGTTGGTACAAAGAGGTTGATAGTTTCTTCACCTATAATTGATTCTGCCTCACCCCTATAATCTCCAGATTGAAATGCAATTACCCAAATTCCCTTACTGGGATATTGGATTAAAAATGCCTTTTTAAAACTTTGAGATGATGTGTTTAATATAGTATCAGAGACTTTTTTTAATATGTTGTATATGTTTCGAAAACCTGGAATTCTGTTGAGTAACTTCTCCCATAGAGCTACTAACCTTCTTCCTAATATATTAGTAACTAATATACCTGTGATAAGTATAATCAAAAAAAGCAGGATTATTCCAGACCCTGGTATAGAGGTATCTAAATTAAATATAGCTTCAGGAAGATATTCTTGCGGAACAAGACTATTTATAAATTCTAAAAAGAACTTAATGACGATAATAGTTAGAATCAAAGGTATCCAAAAAAGAAGTCCCGAAATAAGGTAATTTCTTAAACGTGTCAATAATTTTAGCATATTCTATTTGTCATTTATGATGTTTAATTATATTTTTTTGGTGCAACTCTTCTTTTTGATTGTTTTTCATATCTATAGGCTATATTATATAATAATTGTTCATTTTTTGATTTAGCTATAAATGTTATATTTGATGGCTGACCATCACTTCTATACCCCATTGGTATTGTCAAAGCTGGGAAATGTGCAGCTGCAGCAATACCAGCCATACTATTATCGACTGATATAAAAATATCAAAATCATTATTAGTCATAATCTTATTTAAATAATTAGTTGCTTGAGATTTTGTTTTTATTTTCATTTGTTCCAATTCTGAGTCAGAAACTTTATCTTTTTTGATTTCATTAAATATATACTGACCATAGGGTGCATGTGTTAATGTATCTTTATTATTAAATTCTACTATATCTGTTACATTGTAAAATTGAATATCCTTATTGGCGTAATCAGAAATATACTTTGGCAAGTCTCTTTTCATATCTGACGTTAGAATAGATCTAAACGATGGCAATGAATACTTTTCAGGATTATAAATAGTATTTGTGATACCTGTAATCTCTAAATCATTAAGAGCAATTGTTATTAATGAATCTTTTAGAACATTTGATGATATACCTACAGCAATATTTCTAGGATCAAAACTTTTCATTTCTTCTAAATCAATCTTATCAGCGTTATAACTTAATTCATCTTTATCATCAAAACCAATCATAGAATTGTAAAGTATTGCATTATCATAAACATTTGTAGTCATTGGTCCTGAAGTATCAAAGAAACTCGATATTGGCACAATACCTGACCTGCTAATACTCCCAATAGTTGGTTTTAATCCCACTAATGAATTTTTAGATGAAGGAGATAAAATCGAACCAGAGGTTTCTGAACCAATTGAAGCAGCTGCAAAGTTAGCTGCAATTGAGACTCCACTTCCAGAGCTTGACCCTCCAGATTCAAAAACTTTACGACCATATGGATTAAGAGTTTGCCCTCCTAGAGAGCTATATCCAACAGGACATGGTCTACAGAAATAATAAGCCCATTCACTCATGTTTAATTTCCCAAGAATTAGAGCATTATTAATTTTTAAATTTTTTATAACTATGGCATTATTATCAACGAAGTTATCTTTAAATACACTTGCACCTGCTGATGTAACCATTCCTTCAACATTAATATTATCTTTTACTAAAATAGGAATACCATAGAGAAGATTATCTGGATTATTATTTCTATCAAGCTCTTTAGCCTCGTTAATTATTTCTGGATTTAATGATATTATGGAGTTTAGATATAGATCTTTATCCATCTCAAATTTGTAAATTCTGTATAAGTAAAACTTCGCTAAATCCTCATAATTAAATTTACCTTTTTTTATATAAGACTGAATTGATGTAATATCCTGATTTATAATTAAATCTTTTATTGAATTATGGTATGATACATCGTAGGATTTCAAAAAGCCATGAAAAGGTTTAAAAATTTCATTTCTGTCTTTTGTTAAAGACTGAAGTCTTTTATATCTCATCCTACTTATTTCATGATTAGAGTTTTCCTCAATTTCTTTACTCTCATCATAGTTTTCCCATACAATTATCGAAGTATCAGAGCACGATAATATAAAAATAAAGAAAGATAAAGCAAAGTTTCTCATATGTCTAATTTAAATAATAAATCAAAATTTTAAAGTAAAATCATCTTTGTCATTTAGAAAATTTAAAGAATCTCTAATATCAATAATTTTTGATTTGTTTAATTGATAATAAATAATTGTCTCATCTTCTGTCATTTCCACACAGTTTTTACCATAGGGATCAATTATACAAGAGTACCCATTATATTTATTCTCTGGGTCAGATCCAACTATATTTACTCCTATACAATATGACAAGTTTTCTATTGCTCTTGAAATAAGAAGGTTTTTCCAATGAGATATTCTTGGTGTTGGCCAATTGGCTAAATAAAAAAGAACATCATAGCCTGAGTCATTCCTAGACCAAACAGGAAACCTCAAATCATAACATATTTGGGGAAGGAACTTCCACCCTTTATATTTTATTATTCTTTTTGTCTTCCCTTTTGTATAAACTTTACCCTCTCCGGCTAAAGTAAATGTATGTCTTTTGTCATAAAAGGTAATTTCCCCGTTCGAAAAAACCCATACCAATCTATTATAGAAATTTTTATTCTCTTCTATTGCAAGACTAGCTACAACTGATAGTTTTTTTGTTAAAGCTACTTGACGAAGCCATGAAACAGTATTTCCATCCATTGTCTCGGCAATTTTCTTAACATTCATGCTAAAACCAGTATTAAACATCTCAGGAAAGAAAATAATGTCAACCCCTGGATTTATTGAATTAATTATATTATTGTACTTATCTAAATTTCCCTGAGTATCTTCCCACTTAATACTTGTCTGAACAATTGCTATGTTTATTTTCTTTGACATTTACTAAATAATTGATTCTCCGTTTAGATTTGTTGTAAGAATTTCAGACATATAATCAAAAAAAGGTCTGATTGAAAGAAAAAAACCAACAAGTTCTTGATGAAAGTTTTCATCTAAAATATCTTCTTCATTTAACTTTCTAACAAATATGAACTGCTTCTTTTTAATCATGTCAATATGCTCATGATCTCTATCAAAACCTTTCGGTGATGTTTTCACCTCTTCTCCTTTTATCTCTCCCCATACATCTTTAATTTTCTTTTGATTTATAATGCTCTTGAATTCTTGACCATCTATTTCTATTTCTTTTCTTATTCTGAGCAAATCCTCTTTATTCGGATTCCAAAAACCGACTGCCACAAAACTCTCATCTGCTGATATTTCAAGATAATAGCCTCCTCTAAGCTCAGGCTTTGCTCTATGAAATGCCATCCCAATATTTTTTTTAAATGGTGTTTTATCTTTAGAGAACCTTAAATCTCTATATATCCTAAAAATTTTTAGTTTTTCAATATCATCTGAGAGGTTTAAAGAGTCTTTTACCTCATGGGCAAACGTTTTTATATCTGCTTGAATAGACTTAAACTGATCTTTATTCTTGTTAAACCAGTCCCTGTTATTATTTAGCTTAAGTTCTTTTAAAAAACTAATTGTGTTTTTTGGTATTAATTGCATTTAAATAATTTACAACTAATTTATAAATCTTCATTTTTATTAAAACGTTTTTATAAATTAGACCCATGAAAAAATTATTATTTCTATCGTTACTATTTTTTAGTCAAATTGTTTTCTCTCAACAGAGTAAAGATTATTTTGTTCTTTTAACTTCTGACCCACTGGTAAACCCCTCAGCTGCCATCATGTCAATTAATACAGCATCAGAAGCATTAGCTCAAGGACATAGTGTTGTATTCTTTGCAGCAGGTGATGGAGTGAAAATTCTTATGAAAGACGTCATAAGTAATTTACACACAGTAACATTTCACGGAGGAAACACAAATAATATTAGCAAAAGAGCTGAAAAACTTTTAATAGATTTTTCTACAAATGGAGGAGTTATACATGTTTCCGAGGGCTCATTTATTACATATGGAGTTAATCAAAACAACTCGAAAGATGTTCTAATTAATATAAATAATATTAATTGGAGCTATCCAAAACAATTAATTCAAGTAAGCTCGGAAGCAGACCTAGTATTCTCATATTAAACAAAAAAAGCCCTTAATTAGGGCTTTTTATGAGTTTACTGTTAATATTAATTACCAGAGTGTAGTTCATAATATTTAACATCTGCAGTTTCTCCGAGTATATCTACATCCCACATTACAAAGTTCATTGCACCATTGCTTACATCATCAATAAAATAAAATTTTATTAAGGCACCGTCTCTTTTCCAACTCCCATTAAGAGGTGATGATAAGAGTGTGCCATCATTAAGAATAGTTCTTGCCTGACCATCTAGAGTTCCGCTTGTTTTAGAACTATCTCCAGATATGAGTTTGATTGAGGCAAAAACTTTCCCATAACCAGTAATTTCTCCTTCAAAGCTCATCTTAGAATAACCATCACCTGGAGTAACAGATTCTATATTAAGAACTCCTCCTCCTTGAGGATTAGATAAGTCTTGAGAATAAGTTATGAATGTTCCTATGAATGCAAAAGATAGAGTAAATATTAATTTTTTCATTTTAATTGGATTTAAGATTAATTTCTAAATTAAAAATTTTTCTATAAACTGAATTATAGTTTATAAAAAAGGATCTCCTTTTTTTCGTTCTTTTTTTCCAGGTAGTATCATGTTCTTAATATTTTCAAAAATATTAGTTTGTGAATTTCTGGAAAAGTAATTAAATAACTGATCGATAATGAACTCTATTGACCCTGCAATAATTATTATCGAGATAATTTTTGTAACTCCATTAAGATCAATGTTTAAAAAATCTTCTATAAAGCCATTGGCAAATGCCAACAGAAATGCGTACAAAAAAAACCTAAGACACCCTTTTCCTTTCATTATTTTAAAAACCAAATATGAACCAATCTAGTTGAGATATCATAATCAAAATTACAGTTGAATATATAATCCAAATTATTGTTCCTTTTCTATTAAGTCCAATTGGGCCAATCCAGTCTGAGGCTTTTAAATGCCAATAAGACCTAAGAAAGTATCTCATTGCTATTATACTAAAGATTAATGCTGTAAGTTTTACAAGGAACCAAACATAAAAAAGGAATTCCATAATTAAACCTATATATTTGTAACTTATTTATTAACTTAATTAAAGTAGTAAATTTTTAACCCAAATCTCAAAAAAAATGCAAATACTAAAGTTTTTTCCTCTAGTCTTATCAGGATTTATATCAGGAATTATTATTTATCAGTCTCTTATGATTGCTCCATCGATAAATAAGTTGCTTAGTGGTCAAGATGCTAGTTTATATCTAAGATATATCTGGCCTAAATTTTTCATAATTATTGGGGTATTATCACTTTTGTGTTTTGTCTGTATTTCTTTATTTAACTCAAACCAGAGTACAGCTAAAATTTTTTCAATTTTATCAACCGTTTTGATGTTAATCTGTTATTTAGCTATTCCTTCAATGAATCAAGCGAAAGATTCTCTTAACGAAAGTCTTTTTATGTTTCTTCATTTAGGCAGTATAATATTGACAATAATAACCTTACTTATGAATTTTTCTATCTTTATTTTTTGGAAATATTAAAGCCTTAATAATTGCATTTCTAAAATATGGATAAAAAAAAAGTTATTCTAAATAAAGGAGAATATGTATTCTGTTCAATTATGGACATTAATAAAATTAGTATGAACAATATTATTTGTTCTTTTAAAGAGTCTAAAGGATATTCAGTTATAATCTCAAAAGAAGAAGCAACAAGTAATAATTTACCCTTTTATTTTATTTCTGCCTGGATAACTCTAAATATAGATTCAACACTTGATTCTGTGGGTTTAACTTCGTCCTTTTCTAGAGAGCTAACTAAAGCTGGAATTAGCTGTAATGTTATTGCTGCATATCATAATGATCATATTTTTGTTCCATACAAAAAAAGACTTAAAGCTGTAAAAATACTTTCTAATATGTATGAGTCTTAAAGTGATTAATAATCTTCGTCAGAAGCATAAAGAATACCTTTTTCTAGTAGCTCAATAAATCTTTCATCTTTAAATACTTCTTTTGCGTGTCCAAGAGCTGTATAGAACGATCTTCCTCCATCATATTCTTGATACCAAGTTACAGGTTGATTATGAGGATGCTCTCCTCCCTCATAATAGGTTTCGTCAAGCTTCAATAAAACATTAATATTGTCACTTATATATTTAAAGTTATACCATTCATCTACAATATTCCATTCTTGATTTAAATGTTCAGTCATTATATTTGTATTATCAACTGTAAAAATTTTTCTATCAATAATACCTGAGTGATTCATAAAATATGCTCCCACTAAATCACCATACCATTGCCATTCATACTCTGTATCTGAGGCAGCATGCACCCCAACAAAACCTTTACCATTTTTAATGAAGTTTTCCATGACTTTTTGCTCATAATTATTCAAAATATCACCTGTGGTATTAAGGAATATAATTGAATTGAACTCTTTTAAATTTTCAGTAGTAATTACTTTAGAATCATCAGAGTGATAAACATTAAAATTTTTTTTATCTCCAATGTCGACAATTAGGTCAATTCCAGATTCAATTGAATCATGAACCCAACCTTTAGTTTCTGTTATTAAAAGAACTGAAAATGAGTTCTGGTATGAGCAGTTTAGACAATTAATGTCAATATCAAATGGAAATAACAAAAAATTAATAAAAAATAAAGCTAACTTCATAATCAAATGCCAAAGTGATAATTATTTTCCAAAAACTTTCTTTAATTGACCCTTAGAGAGCCAAGTCCATTTAACTTCGTCAGAACCAGATGCAGTATATAGTATTTTGACCTGTCCAGAAGTTAATCTTGTAACACCTAATTTTCCTCTGTCTAAATTTATATACTTTATTGGATCATTCCTTTTCATTTTTGAGCCCATTAAAATAGTATTATAAATATTATCTAATTCCTCATCAGTAGCTTTAAACCTTACATTTGTCATGTCATTCATTTGTGGAAATTCTAAATTATGATATTTTAAATTATAAACGATTTCTTCATTTATAACCTGTTTTGACAGCTCAATATATTTGTACATAGATGAGACTTTTCCAACTGTTTCAATTGAATACCCAGAGGAGCTTTGATCATTTTGGGCATAAGAAAAAGTACATGCAAAAATAGCAATTAATGCAATGAATGGTTTTTTCATATACCAAAATTAATTATTTTTTATAAATATGAATTTTCTTTTTTAAGTAGTTTAACAAAACCCCATAAACAGGGAGAAAAAAGATAAATCCAATAATAATTTTTATAATAAGTTGATTTGTTGCAATTTCAAACCAATTATTTGACATATATATGTCTTCAGAATTGTAAAAAGCACTAAAAAAGAACGAATATGTATCAATAATATTCGAAACAAAAGTTGAAAGAGATGGCGCTACCCACCAATAAGAGTATTTATCTCTAAAATATTGAAAAGCATTTATATCAATTAGTATACTTAAAGCATAGGCAATGGAGCTTGCAAGACTTATTCTTAATGCAATTGAAATTAGATTCTGTTCATAGTATATAATTAAGAATGAAGAAATGATTGCAAATGGGAAAGCAAATGAAATAGTTTTTGTTGCGATTGACTTACCAACTAGTCTTACTGTCAAATCTGTAGCTACAACAACTAATGGAAAGCTAAAGGCTGCCCAAGTTAACTTAATTCCAAAAATTTCAATAGGTATCGATACAAGGAAATTAGATATCGTTATTATAACTATGTGCAGTAAAACAAGAAACTTTAATAATTTTCTATTTTTCATCTATTTTCCACCAATTTTCCCAAGGAAAAACATACCAGTAATCATGAAGTTTTGTATTAACTGTTTTACCATAATATTCAACTTTTGATTTACTCTCTGATTTATTAATCAACACAGCAAAATGTATTTTAGTTGTAAGATGTTTACTTATATCTTTAATAATTCTAATAGTATTGCCTGAATCATTTATATCATCAATTATTAGCACTGAATTAAACTTTTTAATTTTTTCTTTAATACTTATTAAATCAGGCTCTGAATTTGAGTCTCTCAATTCAATGTTAATTACCTCATGAGGTTTATTGAGATAGTGTGAAAGATAAATACCTGGAATACATCCTCCTCTATTTACACTAATTATTACTTCAGGATCATAATTTGAGTCGACCAATTGTACAGAAATTTTTTTGATTGAGTCAATCATTTCTTCGATTGTAAAACAAATTTTTTCCATTTACTTCTTCTTGTTCCTCTCAATGTTCCATAATCCAACTACTCCCCATAAACCTAATGCAGTGAAACCAATATCTAAATAATCTACCTCAAAGTATAATAGAAAACCCATAATGCCAATTGCCAGAATTGCGGGACTTGCATAAATAAGGAAAGGTTCTTTATCTTTTTTCATGTTTTCAATATAAAAAATTATACTTTAAATTAGGAGTATGAAAAAAGAATTAAATAAAAAAAGTGATGTTGTAACAGTTGTTATCGATGTTTCATTTAAAGATAATATTGAAAATGTAAAACACTACATTAGAGAAGAACAATGCCCTCTCTTTTATAGTTTTAATGATGACGGTATAATTAAATTTGAGTGGTTCTTAAATGAAGAGGATAATACCGCTACTCTTATTGAAGTATTTAAAAACTCAGATGTATGGGAGGAACTTGGAAATAAGGTTATTGGATCTCCTATTAACATAAGATTTAGAGAGTTATTTGAAATAGAAAAGCTTACTGTTCTTGGAGATATTAACGATTCATTCAGAGAAAAGATACAACCAATGAATCCAATAATTAAAACCTATGTTGGTGGAATAAGTTAAAGTTAGAAAGAAAGACCTTAACAGTTTATTTTACAAGAAACTTCTTTGCAAATTTAATAAGCCAACCAAATTTGTAATACATAATTTTAATTGTGTAAAACATGTATGTTTTGGAATATGAAAGCTTTTGAAGGATATTACTTCGACTTAATAAATATGTGTAACGCCTTTTAATACTCACACAATAAAATTATAAAGTATAAATGACTCAATAATCTAATAAAAAGTTAAATACTAAATTAAGTTTTAAAATAATTTGAAGTATCCTCTATTGTTTTTTCAATTGGAATTGGATTATAATTCAATATTTTTTTTGCAAGACTAGAATCAATGTTTATATCAAGTCCAAGTAAATTTCTTATAGGTTTGATTGTTTTGTCAAAATTTGCCAAAAACTTAACTAAAAAGACTGGTGGACTCAAGGTCGGTGCCTTATGGCCATAATTATTTACCATTCTACAAAAGTCCTTAACCCAATATGTATTCTCACAAACAATAAATCTTTTTCCTATGGAATTATCGTTCTTTAAAGCTGCTACATGCATTTTAGCAACATCCCTTACATCAACTATTCCCATCTTGAATGGAGGAGCTACTGGCATTTCTCTGTTAATCATCATTGAAAAGAATTCAAGAGAACCTCTCTTTATATACTTTCCAATACCTGGACCTAAAACAACTGGAGGAAGTATAGTTGTTAATTTAATTGAATTAAATTTTGAAACATAATCCCAAGCAGATCTTTCAGCTAATGTTTTACTTTTTGTATATGCATCTAAATCTTTATTTGAAGTGTCAGTCCAACATGATTCATCAATTTCTGTATCTAAATTTTTTGTCATATATACAGATGCAACGGAAGAAGTCATGATAATTCTTGAAACAGAATTTTTTTTTGCATATTCTAAAATTCGAAGTGTTCCTTTTTCATGTGGTGATATAAGATCATTTTCATCGCCTTGAAATGAAAGTGGAAATGGACCTGCTACATGTAGGATAGCGTCACAACCTCTAATTGAGTCATTCCATCCTTCGTCTTTATTTAAGTCGGTTTGATAAAAATCTAAACTAACTTTTTTTTTCAAGAACTTTTCAATTTCTAATTTAATTTCATCTGATCTATTAATATCTCTTATTGTTGTCCTTACTTGATAATTAGATTTTATAAGCTCAGCAATACAATGTTTACCAATAAAGGATGAGCCTCCAGTTACTAAAATAGTTTTCATATTCTAAATTTATAGTTTTAAACTAAACTGGCGATTGGCCAACTATCTTCTTTTTTAAATTTATCATTTTTCCATTTATCAAGTTCTTCTGTATTTAATAGACATTTATCAAGTTCTTCTGTAATCTTATCAACATTAAGCATTTGACCAATAAAAACAAGCTCAATTTTTCTGTCGCCAAATATTGGTGACCAATTGGACTCGATTTGAGACTGATTCTCTACAAAATTTGAATAATTAATCCTTTCAGAGAAACTCATTGAAGCCCACCAAACGCCTGCAGGATCAGTTTTAGCTGATCCTCCTGCTGTACTCCATATAAGTGCTTGGTCAGATCTAGACCCTAGCCAAAACAGCCCTTTACTTCTAATTACATTAGCAGGAAATTTATTATTTACAAAATCAAGAAAACGATCAGGATGGAATGGCTCTTTTCTTCTGTAGACGAATGAACCAATACCATATTCTTCTGTTTCTGGAATATGTTCATTCTCAAGCTCTTTAATCCACCCAGCTGATGATTCAGCCTTTTCAAAATCAAACATTCCAGTATTAATGACTTCGTTAAAATTAACATTTGAGTGATTGGTTGGTATAATTTTAGCCTCTGGATTTAATTTATTTAATATATCATATAAGTTTCTAAGATCACTTTCATTAACTAAATCAACTTTATTTAAAAGAATAACATTTGCAAATTCTACTTGGTCAGTTAGAAGATTTACAATTGTCCTCTCATCTCCCTCTATATCAGTTAAATCTCTATCCTTTAAAAACTCTGGACTAGAAAAATCTTTTATAAAATTATATGCATCAACAACAGTTACCATAGTATCAACATAGCTAAATTTACTTAGATCAATACTTCCATCCTCGCTTTCAAAGCTAAATGTCTGAGCAACAGGTATTGGTTCTGAAATACCAGTACTCTCAATAATTAAATAATCAAATTTTTGAGCTTTTGCTAATTTTTCAACCTCAATCATTAGATCTTCACGCAGAGTACAACAAATACATCCATTACTCATTTCAACTAACTTCTCTTCTGTTCTTGAAAGTGTATTTTCACTTTTAACAAGATTAGCATCAACATTAACCTCACTCATATCATTTACTATTACAGCTGCTTTCATACCATCTTTGTTATGTAAAATATGGTTTAGTAAGGTTGTCTTTCCTGCACCTAGAAATCCACTTAATACTGTTACTGGTAATTTTTTCATAATAAAATTTGTTTTATTGTATTTAAATTAATGATGGGTTTAAAGTTATATCACAATTAAGAGCTCCTGAAATAGGACAATTTTTCTTCGCATCCTCAGTTAATTCTTTAAATTCTTCTTCAGATACTCCTGGTACATTTGCGCTAAGATTAAGCTCAATAGAAATGATTTTTCCATCTACAAAAGTTAATACTGCATCTGTATTTAGATCCACTGGATTATAACCTGCCTCATTTAGGACAAAACTTAATTTCATATTAAAACATCCTGCATGTGCGGCAGCAATTAGCTCTTCTGGATTTGTTCCAAGCTTCCCTTCATCATTCTCAAATCTTGTTTTAAAACTATAAGGCATTTTATCAAACGCTCCACTTTGAGCTGTTAGAAAACCCTTTCCATCTGCACCATCTCCTTTCCAAATTGCATTTACCTTTCTTTTCATAATATTTATTTTTAATTAAAATTGGCTTATTTTTCTAGATAATCCATATTTTAAAGATAATAAACCAGTGTTAATTAATTATGAAAAAACCGTTAATACTCATATTACATGCTTTATTTCTTTTTTTAAACTCTTGTACAGATTATAAGGAAAAGATCAAAATAATGACATATAATATTAGATTAAACACAGATGCTGACGGTATCAACAAGTGGGATAATAGAAAAGAAGGAATTGTTTCTTTGATTAAAAATGAGGATGTAGATATTTTAGGAATTCAAGAGGCACTTCCTGACCAAATTGAGTATTTATCTAATCAACTAAAAGATTATAATTATATCGGTGAAGGAAGAAATGGTGGGAATAGCGGAGAATATTCTGCAATCTATTTTAATAGTAAAAAGATATCACTAAAAGAAGAAGAAACTTTTTGGTTATCACAAACACCAAGAGTTCCCTCTATTGGTTGGGATGCAGCAATAAAAAGGATTGTAACTCTTGGGGTTTTTTATATAAAAAATTCAAAAAAAGAATTAATAGTCTACAATACTCATTTTGATCATATTGGTAAAGTTGCTAGAGAAAAATCAGCCATAATGATTCTTAATCACATTACTAAAAATAATTATCTTGATAAGTCATTAGTAGTTATGGGAGATTTAAATGCAAATACTGACGAGCCACCAATAAAATTATTATCAGAAAAACTTGAGGATTCTTTTAAAATTATCCCTTTAAAAGATTCTATTGGAACATTTAATGGTTTTGATATAAATAGCAAACTTTCAGATAGAATAGATTATGTATTTACTAAGAACATAAAGATTATAGATTATAGACATATTGACAAAAAATTACCCAATGGACTTTGGCCATCTGATCACCTGCCTATTTTAGTAACTTATTAATATTATCTATTGTAATTTTTAATACAATTTTGTGGACAGAATCTTTTGGGTTTTGAATTTCTTTATCTAACCTTTCTAATAATTCAGCGATTGTATTATCCTTTCTCATATTTCTAATATAATAAAAAACCTAGTTGAATTAAATGAGGATTTTTAATTTTACTATATGAAAAATGAAAAAGACATATTAGACCATTTCCTTAATAATTGTCCTGTTGAGGCTAAAAATTATTTTGAAAATATTTTAAGTAGGTTAGAGAGGATTGAAAAGAAAATAGATTCCATAAAATAGTAATAAATGTCAATCAGAACTTCTTATAAATGCATGTTTTACCAGAACATCCAAAGAAGTATAATCTAGTGTTTTCTCATGTGTGGCTTCTAGGATCAGTTTTGGAGCTTTATTAGCTTTTTCTGCTTCTATCCACCTTGATACGCATAAACACCACTTATCTCCAGCCTTTAATCCTGGAAATTGATAGTAAGGTGCTGGAGTGATTAAATCATTTCCTCTTGATGAGGAGAATCTTAGGAACTCATCTGTCATTACAGCACATACAGTGTGTGTCCCTGTATCCTCACTTATGGTTCTACATGATCCATCTCTAAAGTATCCAGTCATTGGGCTTGTGCAACATATATGCAGTTTTTCTCCAAAAACATTTTTTTCCATCTAACTTTTTGTTAATTAATTAATTTCTTGAATTAAATTTTTCATTTTTGATTCTAATGAATTAATTGCATCAGAATATCTTGAATCCCATTCTTTAAGTCTTTCAGATGATTTTAATGCTATTTCATACTCTAATCCAGGAAGAATCCAAGCTCCATAACCACTAAATGGATCTGAAGATGCATAAATAGATTTATACCAAGCTCCAAAATACATTCCTTTGTCTGATATAAAACTCTTTTCTAGTGCAATTAATTGTTTATTTAATTTTTTTAAATTTTTTCTAGAAATTTCACCACCCTCTAAATAGGACTGTATTTTTGATGTAAGTATTGTTGAAGTTTCATCTAAAGACTTTATAGCGATATTAGTAGCTTGAAAACCTTGAAAATTTTTATCATAACTATTTATTTTTTTTACAGCATTCTCAAAATGCATTTTTAAATCTTGTGAGTATCGATTTAGATTATAAGGGATCAATTCTGCATTTGCCATCCTAAGTGTCATTAATCCTGCCATATGCTCTACCATAGGTCCCATTTGAAATTCAGGATCTACAAATTTTTCGTAAAATCTAAAACTATCATAATTTGAATGATACAGGTTAGGACCACCTGCACCTCCGCTTAGAGATGGTACACCAACATGCATGTAAAATGCTATATGATCAGAGCCACCTCCTAGATTTCCAATTGGAGGTTCTTCACTTTGATCATTTTTATTCCAAAACTCAAATAAAGTCTGATCTGTATAGGGGTATTTCACATTCTTTGATGTTTCAACCAGTAATTTCTTAAGAGTAGGTGCTGAAGATGCACCAAAACCCTTACCAGATACAGCCCCGTCAAAATTCATGTATACAATACCCTTAGCATTTAATTCATCTCTCATCTGCTCTACCCACTCTGTTGAACCAATAACTCCATGCTCTTCAGCATCCCAGTGTGCAATCAAAATTGATCTTTTAGGAGCATATCCATTTTCTTTTAGTTTACCCAAAGTTTCACTAAGACTTAATAACATTGCTGTACCACTACTTGGATCTGTGGCCCCATAACCCCATGAATCTAGATGACAACCTAAAATAATCCATTCATTTGGAGCCTCACTTCCTTTTAACATACCAATGACGTTTGTAGCACGAACAAAATCAATCTTTTGATCTACTTTTAATCTTACAGTCAAAGATGAACCACCTTCAACTCTGTATGTAAATGGAAGACCTCCTTGCCAAGATTGAGGAACAGGTTGGCCTTTCATCTGACTTAGTATTTTTTCAGCCTCACCATAAGATATTGGTGTAACTGGAATTGTATGCAATTGAGCATCTTTAGGATCGAGACGTTTAATTTTCTTTTTTCCATTTAATGGTAAGGCAGGCTCGAAGGGGGTCAATGGATCACCTGTAAAATCTGTTGTTAACAATGAACCTCTTTGTATAGTAGATGAATTATAATACGGACCTTCTGGATAAACAAGACCTCTTGTAAAGCCACTATCTTTTGGATCAGTGTATATGATTAATCCAGCTGCACCATTTGCTTCAGCAAACTTAGCTTTATAACCTCTGAAGTTTCCTCCATATCTCGCAATTATAATTTTCCCTTTAATATCAATTCCCAAAGAATTTAAAGTCTCAAAATCTTCCTTAAGACCATAATTAGCATAAACAATTTCTGCTGTAACATCACCACTCCCTGAAAATGCATTCCAACCTTTCCAAAGCTCAGGGTTTTGAGTGTAGGGATCATCATAAATAATATCTTCTTTTTGATTAAGAACTTTTCTTGAGGGAGTAACAATCTCAACCATCGAGCTACCAGGTTTATTAGGAAGGTATACATCATATGGATAATTAGTAATGTCAAGCCCTGCGTCTTTCATTACTTTACCAATGTATCTAATAACTTCTTCATTTCCCTCACTTCCAACTACATGTGGACGTTCAGTAAGCTTCATAAGATGCTTCTTAAAAGAAGTTTTATCAATCAAACCTAAAAATGACTCTTCGACTTCAAGTTGCTTTTCCCATTGATTTGTGGAATAACCCTCAATTTGTGAAATTAAACTTTGTGTAGAAAAAAAAGAAATAATTAGTAATGTGTATAAATTTTTCATAATTCTAATTTTTATTTAGTTATACCTTCTAACATAAACAGAAATGCATATTCCATTGCAACCTCTTTAAGTGCCTCAAATCTACCTGATGAACCACTATGTCCGGTATCCATATTTGTATGTAATAAGATTAAGTTGTCTCCTTTGTGATATTGCCTAAGTTTTGCAACCCACTTAGCAGGTTCCCAATACTGAACTTGAGAATCATGTAAACCAGTTGTTACAAGTGTATTTGGATACTCTGTCTCTAAAAGATTATCATAAGGTGAGTATGATTTAATGTATTCATAATATTCTTTATCATTCGGATTACCCCACTCATCCCATTCACCTGATGTTAAGGGGATCGTATCATCTAACATTGTGGTAATAACATCGACAAATGGAACTGCAGCAATTACTCCATTATAGAGATCAGGAGCCATGTTCATTATTGCGCCCATAAGCAGTCCCCCTGCTGAACCTCCTTCAGCGTATAGATGCTCACTTGAAGTATATCCCTTTTCAATTAGGAATTTTGAAGAGCTGATAAAATCTTTAAATGTATTTTTTTTACTTAGCATTCTACCATTTTCATACCATGGTCTTCCAAGGTACTCCCCTCCTCTAACATGAGCTATTGCAAACACAAAGCCTCTATCTAGCAAGCTTAGCCTAATTGATGAAAATGAGGGATCTCTAGTATAACCATATGATCCATAACCATACTGAAGTAAAGGGGTGTTAGGATTTAATTCAGTATCAATGTGTTTAACAATAGAAATTGGAATTTGAACTCCATCATGAGCAGTAGCAAAAACTCTCTCAGAGGTATAATTTTTAGAATTAAAAGAGCCACCTAGTACTTCTTGTTGTTTCTGTACCTCTTCATCTTTGGTAATTAAATTATAATCTATGACACTAAAAGGTGTTGTAAGAGATGTAAAATTATATCTTAATATGTTAGTTTGAAAATTGGGGTTATATCCTATTGAAGCAGAATAAGTCTCATTATCAAAATCAAATTGACCACTTAAGTCTAGATAGTAATCTTCTTTACCATCCCAACTTTTAATTCTTATTTTGAGTAATCCATTCAACCTTTCACCAATTACCATAAAATCGTTAAAAAAGTCAGTATCCTCTAATAATACATCTTCTCTATGAGGAATTACATCCTTCCAATTTGATTTTTCAGTTGATGATATAGGGGTTTTAACTAGTTTAAAATTTGTGCTTTCATCAATATTAGTTGATATGTAAAACATATCACCAACATGAGAAGGACTATATTCAAGTCCTCTTTCTCTCTTTTGAATAATTTTAAAAGGCTCCAAAGGGGTTTTACTTGATAAAAACCTATATTCTGTAGACATAGTACTACTTGAGCCAATCATTATATATTCTCTCGACTTTGATGGATATACAAATGTTGAAAAGGTTTCATCTTTTTCCTCGTATACAAGTATGTCATCATCTTGACTTTCACCAAGAGAATGTCTAAAAATTTTATCTGATCTTAAGGTCTGTAAGTCTTTCCCTGTATAAAACATTGTTTTGCTATCTGATGCCCACGTTGTAGATGAATTAACACCATCAATTTTATCTGGATACATTTTACCAGTTGTTAAATCTTTTACCTTAATAGTATATATTCTTCGTGATAAAGTGTCCACCCCAAAGGCCATTTTTTTATTATCTGGACTTATACTAATTCCAGAAACTTGATAGTAATCGTAGTTTTTTGCCAATTCGTTTACATCTATTAATGTTTCCTCTTCTGCTTCAAGATTCATATATTTTCTAGTGTATATCGGATACTCTTTGTTTTTTTCATATTTAGTTATATACCAATAATCATTTAAAAAATATGGAACTGTGATATCATCTTCTTTTATTCTACTCTTCATTTCTTTAAATAAGTTATTTTGAAGTTTTTTTGTAGACTTAAGTTTTGACTCTTTGTATTTATTTTCCTCAGCTAGGTAAGAAATAACCTCTGGGTTTTCCCTTTGATTTAACCAATAATAGTTATCAATTCTTACATCGTCATGAATCTCTAGTTTCTTTTCAACTTTCTTTGCAATTGGGGGGTTTACATTCATATTATTACAGCTATAAAGGGAAATTATACATATTGTTAATATTATTTTTTTCATGTGCAAATTTTAATCATAACCGAATTTAAAAATCTTATTGACAAAGTCATCTATAATTGGATATTCAATCATAATAACAGAATCAACAAATCTAGTTAACTCTTTATTGTCTTTATAATTTTTCTGGTATTTATTTAATAACTCCGAATATTTTTTTTGATATTCTGACATGTCAGACCAAGTAAGATTACCAAATTCGATTTTATTTTCTTCCTCTTCAAAAAAATCATCTTTAACAAAATTTTCAAAGTATCTCCTAACTTGATATACTTTGGCATATTGTGAATCTATTTCAATCCACTTATTTAAGTCTTTGTTATCCGGATATTCAAGTATAGAAAGGCTTCCAACATCATTTGGTTGATAATTCCCGCCACACGCTAAAAATAAAAAAAATACAACTAAGGCTTTTTTCATACCCATTTAACTTTACTGTCAAGTCCCTCTCTTAATTTAGGAGTCTCATGATGCACATAACTTCCCATAAAAAAGAATCCAAGTGATTTCTGGTTTTTATTCAACCCTGCGTGTTTTGCGTATTCTTCTTTAAGAGATGGAGTACTCCAGTATGAGCCAATATTATTTACATAACATGATAACCAAATATTTTGAACTGCCATTGAAACAGCAGCTATCTCTTCCCACTCTGGAACTCGATCATTCTTGTCACGAGTCATACATACAGAAAGAATAGTATCTG
The DNA here is from genome assembly GCA_902622595.1 of uncultured Bacteroidota bacterium. Classification (GTDB taxonomy): domain Bacteria; phylum Bacteroidota; class Bacteroidia; order Flavobacteriales; family Flavobacteriaceae; genus Marisimplicoccus. Next base: position 391,317 of record CACNQM010000001.1, on the reverse strand, counting down.
ACAGTTTAACTTTTTCAATAAACTTGTTAATTTTTATAGATGAGTATTTTTCTTTATCAATTTTCTCTATAATTTGACATAAAACATCTTTCGATTTCCCTTTATATACTCTAAAAAACCATGGCTGAGTCATTCTATGAGTAGGTGCGTGTATTGCATTTTCTAGAATTTCATTTATAATATTTTCTGGTATTTCTTTTTCTGAAAACTGAGTAGGATAGATAGTTTTTCTATTTCTAATTATTTTATTTAGGGACTCTGTACTCATGGTAAAAATTTAGTTTAATTTCATTTTTCTTAACTCAAATAATAATAAATTTGCTTTCTGTTTATAAGTCAAAGGAGAATTTGGTTCAAAAATTCTATCATATAAAATCCAATAATCCTCAATTTCATTTGATCTCAAGTCTAATTTATCAAGATACTCTTGAAATTCTCTTCTTATCATTATGGATTATTATAGTTTTAAACATCTAATATAGACATTTATGGAGCATAATAATATTGTAATTATATTAGAGTGTTATATAGAATATGAAAGAGACATTAAAACAATAGAATTATTAAATAGAAAAAAATTAAATAGAAAAATATGCCTTTATTGATTGTTATTACGGGAATTCTATTGTTATTTATATTAATAGCGAGGTTCAAGCTTAACGCCTTTATTTCTTTTATTAGCGTTTGCATATTTGTTGGATTTTTTCAAGGAATGGAATTACTAAAAATTGTTGAATCTATTCAAAAAGGTATTGGCGATACACTTGGATTCTTGGTATTAATATTAGGTTTTGGTGCGATGCTTGGAAAGCTTGTAGCAGATAGTGGAGCAGCTCAAAGAATTACTTCTCAACTTATTTTAAGTTTTGGTATTAAAAATATACAATGGGCAGTTGTAATAGCTGGTTTTATAGTTGGTATTCCAATGTTTTACTCTGTAGGATTTGTTATTTTGATTCCATTAGTTTTTACTGTAGCAGCTGCTTCAAGACTACCTCTTATTTACGTTGGTTTACCTATGCTAGCTTCTCTTTCTGTAACTCACGGTTTTTTACCACCCCACCCTGCACCCACTGCAATATCTGCAATGTTTAATGCCGATATTGGAAAGACACTCTTATACGGAATTATAATCGCAATACCTGCAATAATAATTGCAGGTCCAATATTCACAAGGACTATTAAAAATATTAATGCAACTCCTTTAAAAGAATTTTATAATCCTGTAATATTAAAAGACAATGAGATGCCTAGTATGGGAGTAAGTGTATTTACTGCATTATTACCTGTTATATTAATAATATTTTCTTCACTATATACAATTGTATTTCCTTCAGAATCCTTAATAAAAAAAATTGTTTTATTTATTGGCAACCCTGTTATCGCAATGCTTATTTCCGTTTTAGTGGCAATATATACACTAGGGATATCCAGAGGTAAAGAGATGAAAGACGTAATGAACTCTGTTTCAATGTCAGTCTCTAGTATAACAATGGTACTTTTAATTATATCTGGAGCAGGTGCTTTAAAACAAATTTTAATTGATAGTGGAGTTAGTAACTATATTGGATCTTTACTTGAAGGATCTCTAGTATCACCATTAATATTAGCATGGTTGATAGCAACAGTAATTAGAGTTTGTGTTGGCTCAGCTACAGTAGCAGGTTTAACTGCTGCAGGAATAGTTTTACCATTAATTTCTAGTTCAGATGTTAGTCCAGAATTGATAGTGTTAGCAATTGGCTCAGGTAGCTTAATGCTTTCTCATGTTAATGATGCTGGTTTTTGGCTATTCAAAGAATACTTTAATTTAACTGTTAAAGAAACTCTTTCAACTTGGACAGTTATGGAAACAATAGTTGGAATTACTGGTCTAATCGGAGTATTAATCTTAAATATATTTATATAAAATGAAAAAATTACCATCACAAATAATTGAAGAATTAGGTCTTGAATTACCACCTGCACCCAAACCTGCAGGAGTATATAAACCAATACTAATTGTAGGCAAGTCTCTATATGTATCAGGTCAAGGGCCTGTCAATTTAGATGGCTCATTAATGTTGGGAAGAGTTGGAGATGATATTAATGAAGATCAAGGAAAATTAGCAGCAAAACAAGTTGGATTAACTATGCTGTCAACTATCCAAACACATTATGGTAGCCTTGATAATATTGAAAGAGTTGTTAAAGTTTTAGGAATGGTAAATTGCTCTCCTGACTTTAAAAAACATCCATATGTAATTAATGGTTTTAGTGAATTAATGGCTGATGTCTTTGGGAGTGACAATGGCATTGGTGTTAGAAGTGCGGTAGGTATGATGTTGCCAGGTGGAATCCCTGTCGAAATTGAAGCAATGTTTGAGTTAAAATAATTACAAATGGATAAAGATTGGTATAGAATAAACAACGTTGAGGATATCTTGTCCCCTTCTCTTGTAGTTTTTCCTAAAAGAATTGAAGCAAACATTAAGCTAATGATCAAGATTGCAGGAGGAACCGATATACTGAGGCCACATATAAAGACCCATAAAATAGCAGAGATCATAAATATGCAATTAGATCATGGTATCACAAAATTTAAATGTGCTACTTTATCTGAGGCAGAACTACTTGCAAAATGTAATGCCAAAGATGTACTCTTAGCAATGCAAATGACCGGTATTGGTGTTTATAACTTCATTGAATTAGTAAGTAAATATCCTGAAACAAAATTTTCAACGATAGTTGATAATAAGAAATCAATTGTAAAGTTTAATGAGGCATCAAAAAAAAGTAGAATAAAAGCTAGCCTATGGTTAGATATAAATAATGGAAACAATAGAACTGGCATATCACCAACAAATGAAGCTGCATTATTATATAGAGATATTCATCAGTCCTCAAATTTAATTGTTAAAGGTCTTCACGTTTATGATGGGCATATACGTGATTCAGATATCAATTTAAGAAGAGAAAATTGTGATTTACAATTTGAGAAAGTTATTGAACTAAAGGAAGAAATTGAATCTTTAGGAATAGAGGTCAAAACAATTGTTGCAGGTGGAACACCTACATTCCCTATACATTCTAAAAGAGATAATATTGAAGTTAGTCCTGGAACATCCCTACTATGGGATGAAAGATATGGTGGGCTATTTAAAGATTTAAACTTTTTGCATGCTGGAGTTTTAGTTGGGTCAATTATAAGTAGACCTAGTGGAGATATAATTTGTTTAAATTTTGGACATAAATCTGTTGCTTCAGAAATGGAATTTCCAAGACTGAAACTTCTAAATATGAAAAATTTTAAACAAATAAGTCATAGCGAGGAACATCTTGTTTGTAAATGTGATAAAGGGGATGATTTAAATGTAGGTGATGTTTGTTATGCTATTCCAATGCATATTTGCCCTACAGTTCCAAAGTATAAAAAAGTATTAACTGTTGTTGATAATGAATTAACAGGACATTGGTTAGTTGCTGCTAGAGATTATAATAATTAAATTAGATGACTATGTTTATTCTTGATGCTCACCTTGACCTAGCAATGAATGCAATAGAATGGGATAGGGATTTAACCAAAAGTGTTGAATATATCAGAAAGAGTGAATCTGGAATGAGTGACAAGCCAGATAGACAGAATAATACGGTATCTCTGGATGCAATGCGAAAAGGAAATATTGGAATTTGTGTCGCAACTCAAATTGCTAGAGTTAATGTCAATAATAAATTACCTGGGTGGAATTCACAGGAAGAAGCCTGGGCTCATACTCAAAATCAGCTAGCATGGTATAAATCAATGGAGAAAATTGGGGAAATGGTCCAAATCAAAAATATTGAAGAACTTAATAAACATCTAGACTTTTGGAATAATGAAAAAATCTCTAAAAAACCAATAGGATATATTTTAAGTCTAGAAGGAGCAGATTCAATTATTAATATGGATTATTTAGAGAAATCATACGAATCTGGATTAAGAGCTATAGGTCCTGCTCATTATGGACCTGGTGTTTATGCACACGGAACAGACTCAGTTGGAGGAATTGGACCTAAAGGAAAAGAGTTGTTAAAAAAAATTGAAGAGTTAAATCTGATACTTGACACAACGCATTTGTGTGATATAAGCTTCTGGGAAACATTGGAAGTTTATAATGGGCCATTATGGGCAAGTCATAATAACTGTAGAAAATTTGTAGATCATAATAGGCAATATTCTGATGAACAAATTATTGAACTAATTTCTAGAAATGCAGTTATAGGTATACCTCTAGATGCTTGGATGATGGTACCAAATTGGATTAGAGGTGAATCCACTCCAGAAAAGATGGGTGTGACTTTAGATCTAATGATAGATAATATTGATCATATTTGTCAATTAGCTGGAAATGCTTATCATGTTGGAATTGGTTCTGACTTAGATGGTGCATTTGGTAAAGAACAAACACCTCATGATTTAGATACAATAGCTGATCTTCAGAAAGTACCCATCATGCTTTCTAAAAAGGGATATTCAGATCAAGACATAGAGAAGATTATGAGTCTAAATTTTGTTGAATTTCTTAAAAAAGTATGGAAATAGAAGAATAAACCTAGTCCTCTATATCTTTCCATATTATCAGGTCATCTCTCATTTGATCAAATCTATTATTTAGAGAGTCTAGAACTTTCTCACCATCTTGATAACCTATATCATTATATAATTCTGTAAAATATTTAACATAATCATATAGCCCTCTCCAAGTCAAGTCAGAATATTTTGACTGGAATTTTTTATTTTCCCATGGATTTCCGTTGAAATTAAGTTTAGCGCTCCCTCTGTATACATCAACCATCGGCTGAACCATATTTATGTAAGCAGAGTCAATTTCTATCCATTTACTTAATTGTTCTTCTGAAGGTTCATCAAAGATTGATAAGTTCCCATGATTATCAGAATTATCACAAGAGGTAAGTAAGATTATTAGTAATAGAAGTTTTCTCACAAATATTTAGTATTTAAGCCATTTTATAATTTCACCATATGTAACCTTCTTTCCATACATTAAAATACCTATTCTATAAATTTTAGCTCCTACCCATATCATAAACACAACTGATGAAAATAGTATTGTAACTGAAATTATCTGTTCATATAATGAAACACCATTTGGAATTCTCATAAGCATGACAATTGGAGATGTAAAAGGTATGTATGAAAAAATTTGCGCAACAATTCCATTAGGATCTTCTGGCACTGTCAATATTCCAACATATAGTGCAATTATTACCAAAAGAGTTATTGGGATCATAAATTGTTGAGCATCGGCTTGATTATCGATTGCGGCACCTATTGAAGCAAAAATTGCAGCATAAAGAAGATATCCTCCGATGAAATAGAGAATAAACGCAATGAAGATATTCATTAATGGTAGATTTAAAAATGCTGAAATCATTTCAAGAGCAAAAGATGATAAACCATCACCACTATTTGACGATAACATTAGTTCACCAGAGTCATAAGAAGATGAGATTCCAAATATTGATGAGAAAATAAATGAAAAAGCAAAGAACATAAGCATCCAAATAAACACCTGGGTTAATCCAGCTAGAGATACGCCAATTATTTTTCCAGTCATTAAGTTAAAAGGCTTAACGGAGGAAATAATAATTTCAATAATTCTGTTAGTCTTTTCCTCCATAACACTCATCATAATCATACTGCCGTATGCAAAAATGAAAAAGTATAGAAGAAACCCTAGAAAAAAACCAAATATTAGTGAAACCAGACCATCTATTCTACTTGTCTCTTCTCCATCAAAGCTTTCTTGAAATAAATTAATAAAAACCCTTGATGAATTTATTAGGTTAATATCAATTCCTTGAATTCTATAGTTTTCATTAGTCAGTATTACTTCAAGTTCAGATTCAATTCTATCTATTACACTAAATGATGGAGAATCTTCAGTAATAAAAACAATTGATTCAGCGATCTCATCAGGTGTATCAAAATAATCAATATAAAGCAGACCATAATCAGATTTATTTTTAGATATATCCCTGGCTTCATCAAGCGAACCACTCTTTCCGATTAATTCATATTTTATATCGTTAGATGAATCTAATTTTTCATAAATATAACCAGTCTTGTCAATGACAGATATTGTCTTTGCTGTATCATTATTTATTGAAGATAAGAAGGCTAACAAAAAGCCTATTCCCGATAGAATAATAGGCAGAAGAACGGTCATTAGTATAAAAGACTTATTACCAATCTTATTTATAAATTCTCTAGTAGTTATTATTGAGAAGTGTTCCATATTAATTATTTTTAACAGAGTTTATAAATATTTCATTTGCACTAGGAATTACTTCTTTGAAATGAATAACTTTTGCATTTTGATTCAAAATCTTTAATAATTCGTCTGAATTTTGTTTGCCATTCAATTTTACATTAAGTTTTAAATTTTCTCCTATTGTTTTAAACGATGGTTTTAAAGTTTTAAAGATTTTTTCTAATTCTTTATAAAGCAAATCAGGGTTATTGGCACTTACTCCAACTTCATAGATATTTGATTTGAATTTTGTCTTTATCTCGTCCAGATTACCATCTAAAATTTTATTTGATTTATTAATTAATGCAATATCTTCACAAAGTTCCTCTACAGACTCCATTCTGTGAGTAGAAAAAATTATTGTTGCACCTTTATTTCTCAAATCAAGAATTTCGTCTTTAATAATGTTGGCATTTATTGGATCAAAACCTGAAAATGGTTCATCAAATATTAAAAGCTTTGGTTTGTGGAGGACTGTAACAATAAATTGAACTTTTTGAGCCATACCTTTAGAAAGTTCTGTTACTTTTCTATTCCACCAATCCTCAATTCCAAACTTGTCAAACCATTTTCTTAATTCAGATTTTGCAGCATCTCTTTGCAAACCTTTAAGTTGAGCAAGATACACTGCTTGATCTCCAATATTCATCTTTGGGTATAAACCTCTCTCTTCAGGTAAATAACCAATGTCCCTAATGTGATTAATATTTAAGGGTTCGTTATTAAACAAAATTTTACCTTCATCTGGTCGAGTTATTTGATTAATAATTCTGATTAAAGTTGTCTTGCCAGCACCATTAGGACCTAAAAGACCAAATATTGAACCCTCTTTTACATTCAGGGATACATTATTTAAAGCTGTAAAATTACCGTAATACTTAGAGACAGAATCAATTGATAATAAATTGTTCATAATATAGGTTTATGGATAAAGTTAAAGTTAATACATACTTGCGAAATATAGCTATTGACCTGTATCTTTTCTCCATTTTTTATACTCTAAAAGCAATTCCTCACTTTTCATATCTAATATATCCTTATCAGTGAATCCTAGATCAATAATCTTTTTTTGAGATTCTAAAGCTTCTTTCATTGTTAAATCTTTTAAGGTTGGATGAGACTCACTGAAGTTTTCAAGAGATAGTAAGTATTCAAACATTAATTCTTTTGGTATTTTCATTTTTTCATCCATTTTTTGCTTAAAAAAAGAAATGAGCAACCGCCTATTAACCATATTAAACCACTAAGGTCACTTATGACAATTGAGTAAACACCATATAGAATTGAAAATATAAGAATAATTTGAAGGAATCTCATCGATATTACTTTTTAACTAGTTCTTTAAAATTTCTTATCCTTTCTCCACTGTTCATATTTTAAATATAATTTCTCATCCTTTGCTATTTCATGAATATCTTTTTCACCAAAGCCTAAATCAGCTATCTCTTTTGTTATTTCAAATATTTTTTTCATTGTTACTTCCTTATTCTTTTTTCCAACTGTGTCTATATGTGCATCAAGTGCAAGTAGATACTCTAGTTTTAATTTTTCAGGAATATTCATTTGAAGCTTGGATAATAGTTGTAAATATATGTTATTGTCGAGTGTGTTTTGAAAAGAAATTCCATAATAATGTACTGGTCTTTAGATCTTGATCAGAGCTATAGTCCCACCAGTGTCTTCCACCTAGCATTTTATAGAGAACCACCTGAGAATTATTTTCATCAGATTCATATGTGTACTTTTCATAGTTTACAGGACCCATATATTCCTCCCATGAAGAACTGACATAATTATTTAGGGTAAATTGATCATTTGATTTATTATTTCTTTTCCAGAAATCAATTACCTGGTTCACTGTTTTAAATTGATCGTGAACATTATTGTCAAAACTAGCCTCTGCATCATAAGGGACAACACCATCATTTGTTCCATGTATTTTTAAAAGTGGTATAGGTGACGAGGGTCTACAACTGTTGTAGGCATCTGTAAGCATAGTTCCAGCAACATCACCTATAGCTGCAAAAACATTTTCTGTGTTACATGCTAAAAAATGAGAAAGCATACCTCCATTAGAATAACCAATTGCATAAACTCTATTTAAATCAAGGATATTATTCTGATTTACTTCATCTAGTAAGCGTAAAAAAAACTCTAGGTCATTTACATTGCTTTTGTTAACAAAAGATGATGAGTTAAAAGGAGCTGCATTCCAATGAGAGGGACCTCCATTTAGAGGAGCTCCTTGTGGATATACTAATACAACTCCATTTTCATCGGCAATATCTGTTAGTTCTGTCATATTAAAAAAATTATCTGCTCGATCTTGATACCCATGAAAATTAAAAATTACCGGAAGATTATCCCTTGATTCAACACTTTGTGGAATATACATAATGTATTCTCTTCTCAATCCATTGTGGTTCAAGGAATAAGTTTCAAGACCTTCGTAAAATCTAAAACTATTGTAGCTGCCTTTAGCTAAAGAAGTATAATTGTCAGATTTTTTTAGTAAACTAGTTTCTTCTTTTGAGCAACTTATTAAAATAACAACTAAAAAAAAAAGGGTAAATCTCATCTATTAGAACTTGAGGTGTCTTATGGTTTCTGCGTTATCCATTAATTTTTATAAAGAATCCACGCCTATCTAAATATGTTTTTCGTCATACTGTCTTGAATTTATTTCATCTTTTTCAAGAGTCTTTACTCCTTCAGGGGTCATTGGTGAATCAGATACTAATAATAAAGCTCCAACAGGTATTTTATTGTGGAATCCAACAGTAAAAAGAGTAGCAGTCTCCATATCTATAGCATATGCTCTTGTCTTTTTGATGTAAGCCTTAAATCCTTTATCATATTCCCATACCCTTCTGTTTGTGGTATATACAGTTCCAGTCCAATAATCTGTTTTAAATTCTCTAATAGTTGTAGAAATCGCTTTCTGTAAGGAAAATGAGGGCATGGCAGGAACCTCTGGAGGGAAGTAATCATTAGAGGTACCATCTCCTCTGATAGCTCCAATTGGTAAAACAAAATCACCAATATTGATTCTTTTCTTTAAGCCGCCACACTTACCAAGAAATAAAACCGCTTTTGGGTTAATAGCAGATAATAAGTCCATGATTGTAGCTGCATTAGGACTTCCCATACCAAAATTTATAATTGTAATATTTTTTGATGTTGCAGAGATCATATTTTTATTTTCTCCTTGCACCTCACAATTTAACCTTTCAGCAAAAATATTTACATACTTATCAAAATTTGTTAGTAATATGTATTCTCCAAAGTTGTTTAGCTCTAAACCAGTATACCTAACAAGCCAGTTATCTACAATTTCAGATTTTGTCTTCATGTTACAAAGTTAGACAAATTAACCTTTCCAGGTCCCCCCGTATTTATAAAACTTATTGTCTTGCTTTACTTCTAGTAAACAAGATTCACACATAAAAACCCAATTTTTTACTGATTCAATGTATCTTACTCTATACATTTTAGTAAAAGATTTTTTACATCTTTTACAATCTTTTTTTTTCATTAGAGGGGAATAAAAAAACCTCTGACTACTGTTTACCATTTCTGGCTTTTTGCTTCGTCAGAGGAAATTATTTAATTCTTGGATAGATTTACCCATACTCCTGCTATAACCATCACTGCAAGTGTAATCAGAAATACATAAGCTGCAGGTTCTGGACTAAATGGGATTGGAAGTCCATCATTTAGTGTATATCCAATGTAATCAACCCAGTTTTGTGATAAGGCAGAGAGTTCAACACCAGTGGACTGAAGTTCAGATAATCTATATGATTGCCCAAGTTGGTTAACATATAAAAATGAGAAAACATTGTATCCAAAGAAAACAGTACAAAGTCCAAATATTGTTACCAACACTTTTCCAAAAATATTAGCATTCTGCTCTTTTTGAAATCTCATAAGTCTAAATGTTATAAATACAAAAGCAGTAAAAGCGACCATGTATAATCCATTTTGAATGAAATTCATTTGAGCATAGTTTAAAATTTCTATTTCGTTCATTTATAGTTATTTGTAGTTAAGCAATAAATTTATTAAGTAATTTATAACTTTAGAAAAAATAGTTAAATAAGTTCTTAACAAGTCTTAAATCATAAAATTAGTTATGGATAAACTAATAATTTTAATGTCAATTTTAATTTCAGTTAATAAATGCTTCAGTCAGGATGTATATAAGACTTTACTTGAAGGAACTTATTGGGGTCAACCTTTTGAACTGAGACAAGTAACATTGAGTGAGGAGGATGCATGTAATCAGTTTTCCCACTCACAAATACTATGGTACTTTAAAAATGATAACGAACCAGAAAAAATGGATATTGGAATACTTAAATTTAATCAACTAGCCGATTGGAAGACATTTATTTTAATGACTTCAGGAGTTGCTGATCTAAAAGAAGTTGGTTATAATAATACCTATATGGTGTATAAAAATTTTGTAGCATTTATTGATGAAACAAAACCTCTCTTTGTATCAATCATTACAAATCCAGATAATAAACTTGCCTTGCTTAAAAAAAATTTCTTTAGCGAAGAAGAGATCAGTAAAAGATATACTGATAAAATTGGTCAATTATGGCAGAACGATAAGTGTGAAGGTGGATTAATTATTGATTAAATTATTTTATTAATTTTTTGTAGTCACCAGCTACTTCAATACCCGCTGATTTACCAGTATCATCTAAAATGATCTTATTAGATTTTTTATCTATTAATTCAACTTTGATTTGTGCTTTCATACTCTCATCAATTCTTCCATCCATAAAGCCACTAATTGGAGCAGCAAGAGTTGTCGCCTTTTCTCTAATAGCATTAATTTTTAGTTTAAATAATCTATTCTGCATTATGATGCTTACGTTCTCTTGAGATATATCACAGGAGTTTAGTTTTGTGCCATTATAGGTAGTAAATTCGATTAGTTTACCATCTATTAGAACTCCTGCTATATGACCTATAAATGTACTTTTTAACCAAGGTATGATAGCTATTGAGGACTTAAATGAAATACTGCTTTTAGAAAAATGGTTACTTTGCATCCAAACATATGCCTCTGGAAAAGAATGACCCCAGTCTTTCTCGATGTATCCTCTACCATTGTCAAAACATATTTCCTTTTGATTTTGAAATAGAGAACCTTCAATATCATGATTCATACTAACAATTCCATGATAACATTCCATAAAGGGAACAAAAGAATATGGACCCATTATTCCGGGAGAAAGAAAAGTATTGGACCAAGGAAATAAATTTTTAAAAGTTAGATTTCCTTTAAGGCCTGGAAGGTTTATAGATAAAGTTGTCTTAGTGAAATGGTTTTCACCTATGTAAAGGTCATGTTTTTTGGGTGTAGGTTTAAATTCCTCTGAATCAAATTTAAAATATTCTGCTTTTAAGTTTTTTCCATCCAAAACTTGAATAAACGATTGTTTATTACCATTTTCATCCATAGCTATCCCTGGAATAATTGCAAAGGCATTTGTTTGAGAATTATCAACAATTTTATAATACCATCCTTCAAAGAATTTTTTACTTCTGCCCCATCCATGGTATACGTGTGGATTCCAAATTGCATGGATTTTAAGTAATTGATTCAATTTCAATATATTTAGTCTTAAGTTAAAAACAATTTAGTCAATCATGGAATTTATCGAGAAAAATCCTGTTTTATTACTGGTTGATATTCAGAAAGCATTCTTACACAAGGATTATCCTGGAAAGAAAAGAAACAATCATACTGCTGAACTAATCTGTGGCAAAATTTTAAAAAAATGGAGAGAGCTTGGTTTAAAGGTAATTCATGTAAGACATAGCTCAACTAACCCAGATTCTATGCTTCATAAATCAAAGTATGGTTTTGAATTTAATGACCATGTAAGACCAATAAGTGACGAATTGATATTAACAAAAAATGTGAATAGTGCGTTTATAGGAACTGGATTAACTGAGATTTTGAAAAAATTTAAAATCAAAACAATAGTAATTGTAGGAATGACAACGAATCATTGTATATCAACAACAGTAAGAATGTCCGGTAATCTTGGATATGAAACTTATTTAATTTCAGATTCAACTGCATGTTTTAATACAATAGGACAAGATGGAGAAGAAATTGATTGTGAAATTATTTATAACATCTCAATAGCTAACCTGAAAGATGAATTTGCTAAAATAATTAGTTCAAAAAAATTATTTGAACTTTTGACTTAATTAGTAGGATTTAAAATAATTCTTTTGAAGTCTATGTTTCCTAGTGAATTATTTCCTCTTTTAATACTGAGGTATTTTGATTCCCCTGTAAGGTATATTGGGTCTAACTCTATTGCTTGAAAATCCTTTAGATAAGATTCAATTCTTGGTACTCTATCGTTTTCCATTCCTCTTAAATCTGACAAAAAAACTTTTTCAACTTTTCCCTTTACATTATCATTATTAGATGAAACAATTATTACACTATTTAAACTTTCTTTATCTGAATTGATAAATATTCTCATGCTATAAAGACCATCACTCATAACTTGAATAGGCCAGTAAATAGAGTCAGCTTCACTCCAATTAGTTAGAAATGAATCATTTGGATATCTATTTGATCTTTTTAAACCACCAGAAAAGTAAGAATCTCTTGCTGGCAAGACATTATTAAAATTTGATTTTCCTAAAATAGTAAAGGGTCTTTTTTTATCTGAAAACGATGGATTTAGCACTTTATCAACCCAATCTTTTTTCTTCTCAATTAAATATTTTTTTATTGAATCATTTTTTACGGGAAAAATCTGACTTTGATCATCGACTACATTAAATAAATTATTGTCTTTATCTAATCTATATTCTTGAAATCTTAAACTCACGTTGCCTTTCCAATGACTGTATATAATTCTTTCATCATCAGAGATCTCATTCGTTAATAGGGGCATTAGAGATATTCCATCAATTGAATTATCATAGTCAATGTCAGCAATATCTAATAAGGTTGGAAGAATATCGATTGAGCTTGAAAGATAATTTATTTGTTGGCCAAAAAGTTTATTAACTTTTGGATAACTAAAAATTAAAGGCGATCTAACTCCACCCTCATCAGTCGAACCTTTCCTCCCTTTTAATGAATCATTCCATCGATTTCCATTTGGACCATTATCCCCAAGAAAAATTATTACTGTATTATCATGTTTTTTTGATTTTTTTAGTGACTTAATTATTCTTCCAACATTCCAATCAATATTCTCTATCATAGCATAAGCAGCTTTTGTATGATTAACTAAAGTGTTATTATTAGATGCTCCAAATGCTTTATCAGACTCTTTAGCGGTTAAATCATTTAAGAACAAACTTTCTGCATCAAAATCTTCAAATCTATTCCACCACTCATCTCCAATCTGCATAGGGCTGTGGGGAGTATTTATTGATAAAAAAACAAAGAACGGTGAGTTACCGTTAATCTCTATAAATTCAATAGTATTGTCTGTTATGTAATCGGTTAGATACCCATCACTTTTAAAAAATTCACCATTATGTTCCAACTCTGCATTAAAATATTCACCGATATGACCAGAACAATATCCTATAAATTCATCAAAACCTCTTGAATTTGGATGATATGGATATTGTTGCCCATTATGCCATTTACCAAAAAACGCTGTTTTGTAGTTATTCTCTTTGAAATAATCTGAAATTAGCTTTTGATCAAGATTAATTCTCTCACCTCCCTCTGAGACATCTGTAACTCCTGTTCTTGGATGATAATTACCAGTTAAAATCTCAGATCTTGTAGGAGAACAAACAGGACTTACATAAAATGAATTAAAAAGAGATCCTGTATCTGCAAGATCATTTAAATTTGGTGTTTTTAAAACAGGATTTCCTGTTAACTCCAAATCACCCCAGCCTTGATCATCAGTTAAGATAATAATAAAGTTTGGTCTTTCACTTATCTTAGAGCATGAGACAAATAAAGTTAATGTAAGGAACCATAATAGGCTATTTCTCATAATTACAATTTAGTAAATAAATTTATAAATTGTTAGTCTAAATTTAAATTTGAGCACTTTGAAAATGTTGTGTCTACAGTGTTCCGTGACTTAAATAACCAACTATCTTTTGCTTTAAAAAAAATGTCTTTTTCAGCCTCCTCAACTACTATTTGAGTTCCGTTTGCTAGATTATATGTTACTCTAAGGGGATTTTTTTGAATAATTTCATATTTGACTTTGTGATCTTTTAAGTCGTAGACCTTACCATATTTTACATCTGCCTCAACAACTTTTGAAGTATGTTTAATAATATTCATACTGAACCAAGCATTAAATAATGTACAAGTTTCAGTGTTGTCAACAAAGTACATAACAGTATGGCCTTTATCAGGGCTAAAGTTTTTTACGAAAGAATATTCTGATGGATCAACTTGATCAATTGATTTGTTTGATGACTCGATAATATCTACTCTTACAAAGACCTTACCTTCTACCTGATCATAAAACAAAGAAATGTCTTCTTTTGAACAAGAGATTAGAATTATAGCAATTATAAGTGTTAAAAAAGAATTATATAGTTTAGGCATCTCCAAAACTATTAATAAATTAAATTATTATATCTTAACAAAAAGCTAATTAATTATTAAGAATCATTATTATAAATATCTCCTAATATTAATTCTTGCAGCAGAATCAATATACATATTACCATATGTTCTAGCTAGAGTTTTTAGGCCAACTTTTTTAGATGTATTTGACCTATCAAATCTAGAGCTCGGAACATTATTTTCAACATATGGGACTGTCGCCTTTCTTTCTTATTTATTTGGTGGTGTTTTAGCAGACAAATTTTCTCCAAAAAAGTTACTTTCATTTTCTTTGATATTTACCTCTTTTGGAGGTTTTTATATGATGAGCTATCCATCTTATTTTTCACTCCAATTGCTATACGCCTATTGGGGTTTTACCACTGTTTTTCTTTTTTGGGCTCCAATGATTAAAGCAACTACTGTTATTGGGGGACTAAAGAAACAAGGAAAGACTTTCAGCTTTTTAGATGCTGGAAGAGGAATTGTCGCCTCATCAATTGGTATAATAGGAGTTTTAATCTTCTCTCTAGTAGTCATAGGTGACATATCTGATTCAACAATAAATGAGAAGCAAGAGGCATTTAGATATGTAATTGCAGCATCCTCAGCAATTGTTTTCTTAACTGGAGTTATTGTATATTTTTCTTTAAATATTAAGGTTAAAGATGTTGCTAATATTGGAGATTTTAGCGATATGAAAAATCTTGTAAAATCAAAATCTGTAATATTAATTGGATTAATAATTTTAACAGCATACATGGGTTATAAAATAACTGATGTATACTCTCTATATGCATCAGAAATAATGTTATTTGACGAAATAGAAGCTGCAAGAGTTGGAGCACTCCAACAGTATCTTAGACCACTTGCGTGCATTTCAGTAGCTTTTTTTGCAGATAAATCTGGTAATATTAATGTAATTATAGCAGGTTTTGTAATAATGTTAATCGGTGCAATCTTATTCGCTAGTGGTATTATTGTTGCTGGTCTAAACTCATTATTTATACTATCACTAATTATTTTAGCTGTTGGTACATATATTATAAGAGGCCTTTATTTTTCCATACTCAGAGATGGTGGAATTCCACTAGCTTTAAGTGGAACGGCAATAGGTATAGTCTCGATTATTGGATATACACCAGATATTTTTGCTACTCCTTTATACGGTTATTTATTAGATACATATAAAGGAGTCAAAGGGCATCAATTAGTTTATTTAACTCTTGCGTTGTCGTCTATAATAGGAATTTATGTAAGTTTGAAATTCAAAAAAATAAATAATTAACTTTAATGAAACTAAAATAATTAACTATGAAAAAAATATTTATAATATTAATATCAATTGGGATGATTTCATTCTCATGTGAAAATCAGGATAACTCTCCTATAGTTATAGGATTCAGCACTGGAGAAAACGGTGAAAGATCAGATATAACATTAGAATCTGATGTTGCTGATGTGTGGGTAGAGTATTTAAACGCTCATAATGACAGAGACTATGCAAAAATATCTGAAATGAATTCAGAGAATATCGAAGTATGGGGTCCTGCTGGTCAATACATCAAAGGAAGTGAAGCTCACATTGAGTTTCTTAAAGAATGGGTTGCAGCTACTGATGTAAAATGGACACCTCAATGGTTCATTAATAATACCGGAGAAAATACTGAAACAGGTCAATTAAACGACTATGTTACTTCTGGTCATCAAATGACATTTACTATTGATGGAGAAGAAACTATTTTTTATCAAGTCCATGATGCAGTTATCAGTGATGGGAAGATAATAAACTTTAATGTATACGAACAGCAAAGGGCTGTCAGTGAATAATTAAAAAAGACCTCTTCGAAGGTCTTTTTTATTTTATTCTTCCGAAGAATGTCTTTCTAGATTGTTCTGAGAGTGGTATGCCTTCAAACTCATTATAATTAAATGTAACTAATATTCTTTCTCCTTCTTCAACTGCAGTTACTTGGTGGATGGATTTATTTCCTTTGAATATCATTAAGTCTCCTTCATAACTATCAACTTTAGTACCGGTTACTTTATTATCTAATATTTTCTCTACAAAACTATAGTCTTCTTTACCATCTTTATATCTTATGTCATTGAAAAACTCATATATACCCCCTTTATTAGAATTTTTAATAAGTAATGTTATTGTAAAGTCTGAATTATCAAAATGCCAACCTAAAGCATCGCCTACATCATAATAATTTATATTAATGCTAGACAATGGATCTGAATATGGGTATAGGTCTTTCTTATTTAACAAATTCATAAAAAAAGATCTAATTATTTTTGAATCATATATTTTCTGAAGAAGTGAATTATTTGGTATGAGATCGTTAGGAATACATTTTTTTGATGTATTCATAATTCTATTTCTGGGGCTATCATCAGGAAAAGAGTCATCATGCTCAGAGACATATACATTGTATTGTGATGAACTTTTATAAGAGAAATCTTTTAAATCAGCAGCTTCTTTCTTAAGTAATTTTAAACCTTTATTATTGATAAATGAGTTAAATATTAATATACCCTCTTTTTTAAGTATTTTTGAAAACGAACTGCCTTTTTGAAAAAAGTATTGATCATATTGGTCCCCTAGTATGTCTTTTAAATAAGCTGGTAACATATTCAGATTTCATTTTTAACAAATATATCTTAATGAAATAAAACTTTGTGTTTTTTTTTAAAAAACTAAATTGAGTGAATGATTAATTATCGAATACTGACTAATTAAAGTTTGTTAAAAAAAGATCAATAGGAATAAGTGTTTTCAACTTAAAAAACAGTATTTTTTATTTATTAAATTGTTGAATATTTATAGATTTGAAAGATCTCTATTTTACAATTATTCTTTTAATGTCAATTACTTTAAACATAGTTGGTTTAATGATGATCTCTGACCTAATCAATTCTTTTATTAATCCCTTCTTGCTTTTTGGTATAGGTTTTATATTATTTTTGATAGTTGCATTTAAATACTTCATGAAGTAATGAACAATTTTAAGTATTCACTTTTCTTTTTTCTCATTACCTCAATTACTTATTCCCAAAAATATTATGATTATAATGATTTAGATTATTTTATTGACTTTTCCAATAGACATGCAAATATTAAGTTTCAAGATTTTAGTATTAAAGGATCTGTTGAAGAAATTATTTCATTTTATGGAAACAGGTATACAGTTATAAGGGGTGATAGTATTCATTGGCTTCTTCAACAAAGTGAAAAAAGAAACAAATATTTATCATTCTTAATATTGAAAGGAGAATATAAAGAAGTTCAAAAATTGGCTAAATGGGAATATTCTAATAAAAGGCTAGAAGTTTTGGCATCGGACAGGATCTATTCAGGTTACTTTAAAGACTACTTTAATTTTGTTGATGAAAGTGAATATATAAAACTTAGAAATGATAGGTTTATTGGCGATTATTTATATGATGAAAATTTACTAGGGAAATATAAAATTAAAGTCTTGAGAGGTAATGGTGTAAACTATTTTAATCTAAATATTAAAGGAACCATTGAACTAAACAGAAGAGGGATAGTCATAGAGACCAATCTTCCAACACTTACTAAATTTACTGGAACTTATGATTCTGAATTGAACTCAAATATTGAATATATAAGAAAAGGAATAATTGTAGGTAGAATTGATTATAAAGAAAAAGCTTTATTTTCATTGATTTTAGATCTAGAAAAAAAAATAGTTATTCTTAACACTCTAGAAATAGATTTGGATAAGGAAGGTTTAGAATTTAACAAAAGGGAAACAACCACTTTTAAAATTGAAGATTGATATGAGAGATTTTCAAAATTATGTTGATTCAATTGATATTAAGTTTTTAATTTTTACATTAATTTTTATAATAATTTGGAAATTTATAATTGAGAAAAGATTAAATAAATGAGAGAACCTGTAAAAAAATTTAGTTCAGTTATACTAATTATCTTATTTCTGATGTTGATTATCAACATTTTAACTTTTTAAGATTAATTTTTCCTATTTAGAGTTATTCTAAATGATTTGTATAACTTATATTTATCTATTATAACTTAAACTGATTAAAATGAAAAAAATTCTTATTTTTTTACTGACCCTCAGCTTTTCTGTAGCTTCTAGTCAAATTTATACATCTAGAATTATTGAGGTTGAGCCTGGTCAAATGGAAAATTTTGTTAAAGCAGCTGGTGAGAAAACCCAGAAATTTAACAATAGCGATGACAACTTTGCTTTTTCTACTTTTGAAATCCTGTCTGGTTCAGATACAGGTAAAATTTTTAGAGTTCAAGTTGGTTCTCCTGAAATGATGGATGGTGGACTAAATCCAGAAGAGGCAAATTACTGGTCAAAAAATGTTGATAAATATATTAAGTCCAACTCCTCTGGAAGAACTATTATGTGGACAAGAAACGCTAATGCCTCTGTATGGCCAGATTCAACTAGGGACCATAATTTAAGAATGGTTATGTTCTATAATTACAAAGATTCTGGAGAACAAGACTTCTGGAGGTTCAGAATTAGACAAGCTGAAGCGAGAGCTGCCATGGGAGACGATCAAATAAATTCAGCAATGCACGTTATGAATTGTGCATCAGGATGTGATGGTAATTGGGTAGCTATATTCTTTACATATGAGAGCTTTGAACATCAAAGAGATATCAATGCTAATGAGTTACCTAAACTCGTTGAAAAGTATAATGAAATGTATGGAGGTGGATCTTATGAGCAGGACGTTGAGTCTGTTAATGCCTCACTAATGCCTAATGGAAGAAGAATTGTACACATGAGATTATTGAGAGAGGCAACTTCAAATTAAAATTATAGACATGAAAAAAATTATATTATTATTTACTGCGTTAATTACTATAGCTCCATCATTTGCTCAGGATAATATGCCTCAGCAATGGTTAATGAGAGCCCGTATACTTCAAGTTGATCAATCTGATGTTTCTGCTTTTGAAAAAGCAGTTGCAAAAAAGACTGAGATGTATAACAATAAAGAGGATCAGCCTAGATGGATAACATTTAGAATTCTTTCAGGTCCTCAGGCAAACAATTATCTCAGAATGCAGCTTACTACTGATGTTAGTGAATTTGACAATGAAGACATGAAAGGTAATGCCTATTGGGAAAAAACTGTAGGTCCACTTCATACTTCACTAGGAAATAGATATTGGGCTAGAAATAATTGGTCATCATATGTACCAGAGGACCCTCAACCACAAACCCACAGAAGAATCATATACTATAACTATAAAGATTCTGGAGAACAAGATTTTTGGAGGTTTAGAGGAAGGGTAAAGAGAGCAATGACAGAGTCAGGATACCCGTCAAGGGTAAGTGTATTAGTATGTAATTCTGGATGTAATGGAAATGTAGTCCAAGTTAGATTTCATCATGATGGATTCACTGGACAAAGTTCAGATTATGGTGAGCCACTTCAGAATATGATTGCAAGTTACAATGAAATATATGGAGATGATTCTTATGCTCAAGATAGTGCAAAAATGGCAGAGTCTTTAGAGGAGAACGGTAGATCAATTAGACATCATGAATATTTACCTGAGTTAAGCTCAAATTGGTAGAAATCAGTCATATTTTAAAAAAGACCTCTACATGAGGTCTTTTTTTTTATATTTATCTAGATGCTAAAAATTGCTTTCAACAATAACTACATCTATCCACTAGAAGAAAATCATAGATTCCCTATGATTAAATATGAGCTTATTCCCGAACAGTTAATAAGAGAGAATACATGTGTTGATGAGAATTTTTTTAGTCCCGGTAAAATTGATAGTAAAATTGTCTTAAAGACTCATCAAAAAGAATATTTTAACAGATTTACATCATTACAATTATCCAAAAAAGAAATTAGAGAAATTGGATTTCCTTTAAGCCAAGAACTTGTAGATAGAGAGTTACAAATAGCACAAGGAACAGTCAGCGGGATAAATTATTCATTAAAAAATGGTATTTCAATGAATATAGCTGGTGGAACACATCATGCTTTTTATGATCGTGGTGAAGCGTTTTGTATGTTAAATGATCAAGCAATTGCAGCTAATTACATTATTCAGGAAGGTTTATTTAAAAAGATCTTGATTATTGACCTAGACGTGCATCAAGGGAATGGAACTGCATCTCTATTTAATTCAAATCCAAACGTTTATACACTATCATTTCATGGAAAAAAAAATTACCCATTTAGAAAAGAAAAAAGTGATCTAGATGTTGAATTTGACGACAATACAAATGATAATGAATATTTAAAAGTATTAAAAGAGACAATACCAAAAGTTATTGATCAATTTGAGCCCGAATTCATTTTTTATCTTTCCGGAGTTGATGTTCTTCAAAATGATAAGTTAGGTAGACTCTCTTTGACTTTAAATGGGTGTAAGGAAAGAGATAAGTTTATTTTACAAACATGCAAGGATAACTCAATACCATTGCAAGTTTCAATGGGAGGTGGATATTCAATTGTTCTTAAGAATATTATTGAGGCTCATTCAAACACATTTAGATTAGCACAAGAGATATTTTTTTGATAAATTAGAAAAACTCTACTTCCATGAAAATGTCTGTTTTAATATTCATATCAATTTTAATCTGCTCATGTACTAACATATCTAAAATTGATGGTTTATTGGATGAAGTTGAAGTCCTTAGAGATAATTTTGGTGTTAACCACATTTATGCAAATAATCAAAAAGACTTATTTTTTATGCAAGGTTACCTTGCAGCAAAAGATAGGCTTTTTCAATTTGAAATATGGAGAAGACAAGCCACTGGTTCAGTTGCAGAAATTTTTGGCGATGATGAATTAGAGAGAGATATTGGAACAAGGCTATTTAAATTTAGAGGAAACATGGAAGATGAATTAAATCACTATCATGAAGATGGTATTGAGATTGTTTCATCATTTGTATCAGGTATCAATAGATATATAGAAGAAATAAATAAAGACCCTGACCAGCTGCCTGTTGAGTTCGAAATATTAGGTATTAAACCCGAAAAATGGACAAATGAAGATGTAATCTCCCGTCATCAGGGACTTTTAGGAAACATTGAGGATGAGCTAAACATAGGTAGAATTGTTTCACTTATTGGGAAAGATAAAACAAAAGAGCTTTTATGGTTTCACCCAAAAGAACCAGACATAAATTTAGATTATAATCTAACATATGAGGACTTAAAACAAGACATATTAAGATTATATAATGCTTACAGAGAACCAATTGAATTTAAAAAGCATTATATATTAGAGAAATATCAATCTGACGATGATGTTGCTTATAGCGATATACCAGATCAGATTAATGACAGGTATTCAATTGGTAGCAATAATTGGGTAATTTCAGGTGAGAAATCTTTTAATGGATATCCTTTACTTGCTAATGACCCTCATAGGTCTCTTTCAAACCCATCCCTAAGATATATGGCTCACTTAGTCGCACCTGGATGGAATGTAATTGGAGGGGGAGAACCTGAAATTCCAGGAATATCAATTGGTCATAATGGGATTGGCGCATGGGGATTAACCGTTTTTAGAACAGACGCTGAAGATTTATATGTCTATGATTTAAATCCTAAGAACTATAGGGAATATAAGTATAAAGGTGAGTGGAAAAACTTTGAAATAATTAGTGAATCTATTGCTGTAAAAGATAAAGATGATGTAAATGTTGAGTTATTCTATTCAGTTCATGGGCCTGTAACTTTCATTGATGAAAGAAGAAATAAAGCATATGCTGTTAAAAATGGTTGGTCAGAAGTTGGCGGGTCTCCTTATTTAGCATCTCTAAGAATGGACCAAGCTAAAAGTTGGGAAGAGTATAGAGAAGCATGTAATTATTTCAACATTCCTGGAGAAAATATGGTTTGGGCAGACAAATATGGAGACATTGGATGGCAGTCAGTTGGAATTGCTCCTATTAGAAAAACTCATAGTGGGCTTGTCCCTGTAAGTGGAGATGGAAATTTTGAGTGGGAGGGTTACATTGAAATTGTTCAAAAACCTGGTCTTTTTAATCCTGAAAAAGGATATATAGCAACTGCTAATCAAAATGTAACACCCGAAGATTATGATAGATGGGATGCGATTGGATATGACTGGGCTGACCCATACAGAGGTGATAGGGTTAATGGTGTTTTAGAGGATATGGATAAATTTGATATGGATGATATGATTAATCTTCAAGTAGACTATTTTTCAATTCCATCAAAACAAATTATTGAACTCTCTAAAGGACATATAAAAAATAATATTGAACACTATGATAAACTTTCAAAATGGAATAATGTTTTAGATAAAAATTCTGTTGAGGCAGGAATATACATTGAATGGCAAAATCAGATTTATTTTGAATTTATAAAAGAGTTTGTGCCAAAGGAAGTACAAAAGTATGTTGAAGTTCAAATTTATAAAGTTATTGAAGGTATATCAAAAATGGGTGATAAACAAAAAAGTCAGTTTCTTGACAAGACATTTGATCTAGCGATAAAAAATTTAAAGGAGAAATATGGTACAGAATCAAGTGGTTGGGTTTATGGACAAGATAATTACAAACATGTAAAGATATATCATCCGCTTGAAAAAGTTGTTAATGACTCAATTAAGGAAATAATTGCATTAAAAACTTATCCTAGAGGAGGAGATGGATACACACCAGGATCAACGTCTAATGAGTTAAATCAAGAATCAGGTGGAAGTTTTAGAGTAGTAATTAATACAAAAGATTGGGATAATAGTTTTGCAACTAATTCCCCAGGACAATCAGGGAATCCTAAAAGTAAGTTTTATAAAAATCTTTATGAAGACTGGGCAAATGATAAGTATTTTCCTCTTCTTTACTCAAAAAATAAAATATTAACAAATCTTAGTGAGAGGAAGGTGTATAGACCCTTAAATCAATCTGAGTAAATCTTTACTGTTAAGTTTCCATCTTTATCTACAGAGGCCCTATACATTCCAGCTGTATTAAATTCCATTGATATGTTGCCTTTATTATCTAGTCCTATTACACCTCCATCTCCACCAGTTTTCATTACTTTATCTAAAGAATTAAGAGATGCTTCTTCAATGCTTTTTCTATCATAAATTATCTGTGCAGCTATATCATATGCAACAACATTTCTTATAAAATGTTCACCCCACCCAGTTGTTGAAATACCACAACAATCGTTATTGGCATATGTTCCAGCACCTATTATTGGGACATCCCCTATTCTTCCCCATTTTTTATTTGTTGTGCCTCCAGTTGAAGTTCCCGATGATATATTTCCCATCTTATCAATTGCAACACAACCAACTGTTCCATATTTAGAGTCTTTAATTATATCATCTTCAATTGAAACTACATCATCTTCTTTAGCTTTTCTCAGAGATCTTAATCGTCTTTCAGTAATAAAATATGAGTTAGGAACAGTATCTAAACCCATTTCTATTGCAAAATCATCAGCACCATTTGAGGAAAGCAGAACATGAGGTGATTCTTTCATAACGGAAATTGCAGCACTAATAGGATTTTTGATGTATTTTGATCCAGCTATTGCTCCAGCATCAAGATTATTACCTTCCATAAAGGATGCATCTAAACTAGCAGTTGCTTGATTAGTCAATGCTGCGCCGATCCCAGCATTAAACAACGGCGAATCTTCCATTATTTTAATTGTCTCTTCAACAGCTGATTGACTTGAACCTCCATTATTTAATATATCATAACCGGTTTTAACAGCTTCTTCTAATTTATTTAGATATGCAGATTCTAACTCTGGGGTCATATTTTCTTTTAAAATTGTACCTGCACCACCATGTATAACTATCGCGATGTTCTTTTCTGATTCACTTGATTGACACGAGTAAATAAAGAGTATGATTAATGAAATTATAATTCTTTTCATCATATTGAATTTTACTAAAATATACTTATATTAAATTAAAACTAATCACATATGAAATATTTAATTCTTTTTTTATCGATTTTTTATACAGTTAATATCAATTCACAAATTGATAATATTGCTGAAAGACTTGGCTACGACAAAGACGCAAAATTGCTAATTATTCATGCTGATGATATCGGTATTGCACACTCGATTAATATTGCATCATTTGATGCTTATAAAAATAATGGTATAAACTCTGGATCCGTAATGATGATATCTCCTTGGGTAAAAGAAGTTGCTGAATTTCATAAAGATTATCCCCAATATGATATTGGAGTTCACCTTACCCTTACTGCAGAGTGGAAAAATTATAAATGGGGCGGACTCTCATCTTCTAATGAAATTCAATCTTTACTTAATGATGATAATGAATTTTATGATAATACCAGAGATGTCAATATAAATGCAGATCCTGAAGAAGTTAGAAAAGAACTCCAGGCCCAAATTGATTATGCAAGATCTCTAGGAATAAATCCATCACATATTGATTCACACATGGGAGCAATAGCTGTAAATAAAGATATATGGAGAGTCTACATAGAGGTAGGTCACAAAAATAGATTAGTATCTATGGCGATAAAATCAAGAATATCAAGCTTGTTTGATAAGGACTTTCCTGTTCCTGATTACATTGTTCCCGTAAATGATATGTACATGCTCTATCCTGAAGCAGACCGAACATCATTGGAAAGTATTGCAGGTGAAGACGTTGCTAACACTTTAATTGTAAATGATGTGTATAAATATGATGATTTTTTTAAACTATATTCTTCTAAAGTAGAGTCATTAGCTCCAGGATTAAACGTTTTTTTACTTCATCTAGGATATGATAATGAGGAGCTTAGAGCAGTAACTGTTGATCATCCAGAATATGGTTCTCTTTGGAGACAACTAGACTATGATGTTTTTAATTCAAAAGAGTTTAAAAAAGTATTAAAAGATAATGATATAAAACTTGTTACTTGGGGAGATATAAAAAAAGTTGTTTACGGAGAATAAAAAAAGCCCTCAAATAGAGGGCTTATAATTAGCATTTAAAAATCACCATATCTTTTGACTACCCAGAATGTATAATTTCTCATAGATTCTACTTTACCCCTGTTATTGTAGTATGCTTGCCATTCTTTAGAATAAGACTCATTTTTAGATTTTTGAATCATTAAATCATTCCAATTCTTTGCACCTACTCCAACCCAGTGAGAAGCGCCATTTCCTCCAATTGAGAAATCTCCAAGAGCAACAGGTCTACCCTCTCTAGAATCAGAAAGTTGTTTAACAATTTTATCATGGGCAGACTTAAAAGCTGCAGGGTCGTCAACATCTATTTCATAAATTTGATAGTAGTCATATTCGCTTATAGCACCGCCATCATAACTTAAAAAGTTACCAGAAGCAGATCTTTTCCACTCGAAGTGATCCTGGGCTCTTGACCAAAATAATTGGAATTCATTTGGTTCCCACTCATCAACTGTTCCCCAATTTGAAGGATCTCCAATAAAAGCTATTCTGTGTGAGGCATATCCATCGATATCTCCAACATGTATTGCTTCTATTTGAACACCACCAGACTTAAATTCTTTATCTCCAAATGTATCATCAAAAAGTTTTAAAAGTGCTTGTTCACCACCCTTTTCTACCTGAATATGAAAAACACTAAATGATTGAGAACTTAATGTAGTTACAGTTATAAAAGCAATAAATAATAAAAATTTTCTCATAATGTAATTTTAAATTGATTAAGTGTATAATTTATAAATTATAATTATTAATGTCTTATTTATTTTGGTTATTTTTTTTAAATTTATTATATGGAAAAAAATATTTCAAAAGTTAGAGCTCATGATGCAATTGTTGGTATGACATACCTTGTTTCAATTGTTGGATCAATGTTTGTTAGTACTAATCTTATTTATTTAGCTATAGGTGTTGGTTTTCTTCAAATTATTAGTCCTTTTACAAAGTTTTGTCCAGTATATTTTATACTCAATAAGATGATGCCTGACACTGAACCTATTCAAAACGGAAAATAAGATCATTTGACCAATTGAGTATAAGTTTATTTATTTAGATTTGCGCCATTATGGAAATTGACTTCAGCAAATACAATGGTGCAGGAAATGATTTTATCTTAATTGACGATAGAGATAATCTTATTAATGATAATAAATCATTAATAAGCTATTTGTGTGATAGACATTTTGGAGTTGGAGCTGATGGTCTAATTATTCTAAAAGAATCTAATAACTGTGATTTTGAAATTCTTCATTATACTTCCGATGGAAATTTGGGATCATTATGTGGAAATGGTTCCAGATGTGCTGTATTATTTGCGTATAATAAAGATATTATAGGAAGAAAAACTGTATTTAACGCTTTTGATGGTATTCACAGTGCCGAAATATTGGATAATGGGCTCATTAAAATGGAAATGAAAATAAACTCTGATATAGTAAGTAATTCTTATGGAACATTTATTGATACGGGATCACCTCACTTAGTAATTGAAAAGAATGATACTGATAAATTAGATGTGAATAATGAAGGAAGGCTAATTAGATATAATGATTTTTATAAAAAAAAAGGTGTAAACGTAAACTTTATTGAAAAGATTTCTGATAATCAATTTAAAATTAGAACATATGAAAGAGGAGTAGAAAATGAAACTCTCGCATGTGGAACTGGCTCTACTGCTTGTGCTATATGTATGAATTTCTTAGGTAGGACAAATAGCTGCAATATTATTATGAAATGTAAAGGTGGTAATCTAAATGTTCAGTTTAATTCATCTGAAAGAGGTTATCAAGAAATCAGCATAACTGGTCCGGCCAAGCTAGTCTTTGAAGGAACAATTTTAGTTAAAATATAAACTTACAAAGGATAATTCCGATCAAGATACCCTCCAGCCAAGTCAGTATAAGCACTTGATATTTAGTCAAATTAAATTCTTTTGAAATTTTCCATATCATCTTATCATGCCACTTGAAGAAGTTGTTCATATCTAAAATTAATTATTTTTTGAATGCCAGTATGCTAATATTAAGAATAGACCTTGAAATGGAAGCCTTATTATTGTTTGTTCTTTAGAAACTTCCAAAATCGACTGAGAAAGTTCACTCTCAACTAAGTGAATATTAGCCGGAAATACAATTAATAACAATATAATAAGTCCATAAGAGGCAAATTTTCTAGTTTTTCTGAAAGCTAATAATAATCCAAAAACAACTTCCATTAAGCCAGTTAAATAAACAAAAAATAAATGCATTGAAAGATAATTAGGCATTATTGCCAAGAAAAAATCTGGATCAATAAAATGCCTGACACCAACATAGGTATATGCAATTGACATAAAGTATATTGTAATAAGCTTTATATACTTCATCAAACAATTAAACTAATGTTTGTCGAAAAAAGCTTAACGGAGATAGATAGAAGAATTATTCCAAAAACTCTTCTGATTATTCCTATTCCATTTTTACCAAGGATTCTTTCAATTGTATTTGATGATTTAAGAATTATATATACAAATAATGAATTTATAACAATCGCTATAATTACATTAATCAATTGATATTCAGCTCTTAATGATAACAAAGTGGTTAAAGTACCAGCACCCGCAATAATAGGAAATGCAATTGGTACAATTGAAGCAGTTTCAGGTTCCTCTCCTTGAAAAATTGTAACACCTAGAACCATTTCCAAAGCAATAAAAAAAATAACAATTGCACCTGCTACTGCAAATGAATTAATGTCAATACCGATTAGGTTCAATATTTCCTCCCCAACAAAAAGGAATCCAATCATGATAGCCATAGAAACGAGTGTAGCTTTCTCTGATTGTATTTTCCCGACTTTCTCCCTAAGTGATATTACTATTGGCGTTGCACCTATTATATCAATTACAGCAAACAAAATCATGCTAGCAGTAAATATTTCTTTATAATCCATAGGTTTTTTTTGCAAATATAATCATAAGGAGAAAAGATCAATATTTAGATGTACAAGAAAATATTCCTGAACTAAATCAACAAATGTAGCAGCAAATAAGTTCCTTGATTGTGGCGTATCCCTCAACCCCTGAAATGGGAATTCAAGTTGGATTGAGCTAAAATTAAAATCCCTATTAGTACCATATCTAAATGTATTGTATCCACCACTAAAATATCTCATGCCCTCTGGACTTCTACTTTGTGGACTTGGTAAGGCTGTGTAATTATTATTTTCAAATAGTGCACCCAGACTATTGGGACCGCTTAATAACTCTGATAAAGTTTGACCTGAAGAATTTATAAGGCTGTATATGCTAACATCATTAATCGATATATTTTGATCGATGTAATCATTTGAATTATCTAATTCATCAGAAGTTAACAGGTATCCAATCCATGTTCTTAAATCATTAAAACCGTCGGGATTAATTCCATGACCGTGTATATCAAATAAAACACCTGTTCCAAATTTTGTAATTATATCCTCTCTTGCTTTTTCTATATAAAAATGAAATTCATCAAATGCTCTTTCAGCATAAATATTTCCTTGTGCAGCTTCAATTCGGTCTCTATTAGCATCAAGTTTTGTCCTTTTAAGATTATTGATTATTACATAGGGTCTTATATTATAGTTAGAATAAAAATAATTTCTAATGGCAATACCAAGTTCAATAGTATTAGAGTCAGTTACAATAACACCATAAGTTCTATTAGAGATTTCTGGAGGAGAAATATCACCACCATGAGGGATACTAAGTATAACAGGAATGTTTCCAGGATAAAATGTAGTATAACCATTTCTTCCCTGATAGGTTTGTCCATAGTTATAAGGACCATCTTCTCCTAGAACGGGAAAATCAATGGCTTCTACAACTATATTTTTTTTATTTTCCTCTTTATTGCATGATAAAAGTGAAAAAAAGATTAAATAGGTAAAAAGTCTGATAGTGTATGTCATTGATTATCAATATATGATATTTAAAATTATGTTAAAACATTTATTAAATAAAAGTTAAACAGTACTATATCTTTTTCATAACTAATAATTAATAGAACATTTGTTACTCATTTTAATTAAGTATAATATGTTAATTAATTTTCTTAAATATTCGATTTTAAGTCTTGTACTAAATTCTAATGTTAATGATATGAATA
This sequence comes from uncultured Bacteroidota bacterium, assembly GCA_902622595.1. Taxonomy (GTDB): domain Bacteria; phylum Bacteroidota; class Bacteroidia; order Flavobacteriales; family Flavobacteriaceae; genus Marisimplicoccus. The sequence goes on along the minus strand of CACNQM010000001.1, from coordinate 361,340 downwards.
TTGTTGAAACTGCTGTTTCGAACGATAACTTTTCAACTTTAGTCGCAGCTGTACAAGCAGGTGAATTAGTAGATGCACTTTCATCAGAAGGTCCATTTACAGTTTTTGCCCCAACTAACGATGGTTTTGACAGACTACCTGAAGGAACTTTAGGTACACTTTTAAAGCCTGAGAATAAATCAACTTTACAATCAATTCTAAAGTATCATGTCGTTGCTGGACAATTTATGGCAGGTGATGTCGTAAAAGCTATAAACGATAATGATGGACAGTTTACTGTTGAGACTTTACAGGGTAATGAGCTAACTCTTAAATTATGGGAAGGCAACGTATATGTAAAAGATGCTAACGGAAATAAAGCTAAAGTTGTAATCGCTGATGTAGAAACTTCTAACGGAGTGATACATGCAATTGATAATGTAGTGCTTCCAGAATAATTTTAATTATTTTGTTTGGTGAAAGAGCCCGTTGGGCTCTTTCTTTACTACAAAAAAAAGGCTCCGTTTAGGAGCCTTTTTTTATTTACATTAGTACAATTTAATATTTGTCTAATTACTAATTTGGCTTTTAATATCACTAGGAAGCATGTTGTCTACTCTTTGGAGAGAAATAACATTTCTACCCCAATCTAAAAGAGAATTATTAGTAGCCTTTAAATCATGCTCATACTGTTTCCATCCAAATAATTCGTTATATACTTCTTCAAAAGTCTGGTCTGAATTTCCCCAATGAGGATATTCATTAAATCCTCTAAAGGAGGCATAAGTATTAGGGTTACCACCAGATACTAATTGAAAAGCTCTTCTCAAGGTTTTACCTGACATAATTTTATCAAGAACTTGACCGGATCTATAAATCGTTTTTCTTACGTTATCATCTTGACCAGGCTTACTAACCCATATTGATCTTTCCAAGAATTTTGGTGGTGGACCGTCTTCTCCAACGCTGGCCCAATTCAAAAGTTGCCAGGTTTGCATACCTGATGCACTTTTAACATATGGCGCTACATTTTTTTCCCAATATTCTCCTTCATCATCTGATAATAAGCTATTGTAGTTAGAAGAATTTTGAAATATTAATAGTCTTAAATAAGAGCCTTCATTTTGTCCACTAAGAATACGATAAGTTATTATGTAACTTCCTTCTTTGTTGTTGAACATTTGTGTCTTTTTAGCAGCAGCTGCTTCAAACTTTTCTCTCATTCCATCCTTTGGTGTATATACAAATGCCGAAAGATATGTTGCATCAGGATTTCTCTGTGAAAAAGATGAAAAAGTTATTACTAAAGCTAATAATGTAAATATTAATTTTTTCATTTTAATTGATTTAATGATTAAGTGTCTAATTTATAAATTAAATAGATAAATAAAAAGACTAAAAAGTATGTGTTATCTTCTTTTTTTTAACAGAAATCTCAGAGCTAATACAACAAAAACAACTGTGAAAATAATTCTAAAAAATTCTGTTTCATTCATATAAATTGATTGAAAGTATGTTTAAATCTATTGAAAATCCATTAAAATTCTGTAAATTATGATATGGAATCTTTAATTTTCTTTATAGGATTTATAGTTTTTGTTCTAATGCTGGCAGGATTACTGATACTATTTTCAAAACATTCCTAGTTTTTTGAAGAATTTTTTAAAAATACCATTCTTTTTTATTTCATTTTATTTATTAGGTTGTAATAATCTTGATTTAGAGTCAGTTTCTTATTCTAATATTCAATTAACTGGACCAGAGAACGAAATTATATCTGATCAAATTAATATTTATAAAGATTCAATCGATATTAGTTTGGATAACGTAATAGGCTTTTCAGATAAATTATATACAAAGTCAGACTTTGACTCTAAAAATTTTAATTCATCGCTAGGCAACTTAATCGCAGATATTATATATATTAAGTCTGACTCTTTATTTAGGGTTCAAGAAAATAAAAATATTGACTTTGCTATTCAAAATCATGGTGGGATAAGAGCAGCTTTACCCAAAGGTGATGTAAAATTGAGCGATGCATATAAAATACTTCCATTTGAAAATGAGATTGTAATCGTTGAAATGGACGGAGAATCAATTAATGAAATAGTTTCTTTTTTAAAAAAAGAAAAAATTCCGCATCCATTCTCAGGGCTATCAATTATTGGAAATACTGTTTTAGTTCAAAGCAAACCTATTTTGCCTTCCAATAAATATTATATCGCTATAAATGACTATCTATTGACAGGAGGCGATAATATGTTTTTCTTTAACAAAAATAAAGGTATTTATAGGCTTGGGTATACTCCTAGAGATGCATTTATTGATTACACAAAGTCAAACTTATACATATCATCAAAAATCGATAATCGTTTTGTAAAGAATGAATAGAAGAAAATTTATTTATAATTCGAGCCTTGCATCACTGTCAGTGATGGGCTTAAATTCATGTAATTTAAGCTCAAAAAACCTTAAAATTACAATTCTTCACACCAATGATGTACATAGTCAAATTGAACCATTTCCATCAAACCATAACCTATATCCTAATAAAGGTGGATTTGCTAGAAGAGCTAATCTGATTAATGAAACTATAAACCTTAATCCAAATACATTAATTTTTGATGCTGGTGATATTTTTCAAGGAACACCATATTTTAATTTTTTTCAAGGAGATTTAGAGCTAAGCTTGATGAAGAAGATGGGATATAATGCAGCAACAATTGGAAATCATGAGTTTGACGCAGGTTTAAAGAAGCTTAAGCAAAATATTATAAATAATGACTTTCAATTTATATCATCCAATTATGATTTTACAAATACAGAGTTGGAAGGTTTAATTGATAAGTACAAAATATATAACAAGGGAGGAGTTAAAATTGGTGTCTTTGGTCTAGGTATTGAGCTTAAAGGACTTGTAAACCCTTTATTATACAATGAAACCAAATATTATAATCCCGTAGATATAGCAAAAGATATGGCTTCTAAACTAAAATTTGAAGAAAAATGTGACCTGGTCATTTGCATATCTCATTTAGGTCATCAATATCAAATAGATAAGATTAGTGATACAAAACTTGCCAAATTGACATCAAATATTGATCTAATTATTGGTGGACATACTCATACACTTTTGAAAGAACCATTAATTCTAAATAATTCTTTGGGTGAGGAAGTTATAATTAATCAAGTTGGATCTAGTGGTGTATTTGTTGGTAAGATAGACTTTAATTTCACTAACAATCTTAAATTTTATGATAAATCTTTAATTGAGGTTTAAATTATAAATTATTGAAAATCAATATTTTATTATTTTAGTAAAATAATAGTAGTTGGTGTATACAACCCAAATGAAAAAACTGATATTATACTATCCCAAATCGTGTGTTTCACAATTAATTTATAATCTTTCAAATGATTAAGCTCCTCTAATTCAGGAGTTCCTTCAGAAATTAAACCGACGATATAATTATGTTGTTTTATAGTCTTTTTAAAATTATCTTTTGGTCCATCTCCATAGGAAAAAGTATGAACACTACATGAGTTCAAAAGAATCAGACTAAAGAAAAGAAGATAAAATTTTCGCATACACTTAATTAAGCAAATAAATTATAGTTTTTGCAGTTTAATATTTCTCCATCTTACCTTAACGTTATCACCTTCATGAATCTGCAGAGCTATTACACCCTTTCCATTTCCTATTAATTTATCCTTAACCCTTATCATCTCTACTCCATTTAACCAAGTTTTTACTAAATCACCTTTTACCATAATTTTCATTGAATTCCAATCTCCAATATTTAAATTCTCATCTTTTGGATTTGGTTTTATCAACCACTCTCTTCCATAAGACTCATATATTCCACCTGTAAATAAGCCAGGTGGTGCAATTTCTACTTGCCAACCATTTATTATGACACCTTCAAGTGTAGATCTAAAAAAAACTCCACTATTTCCATTAGATTGTTGTTTAAATTCAAGTGTTAATATAAAATCATCATAATATTCAGAAGTTGAAAGATATCCATACTGATTATCTGGTCCATTTTCACAAACTAACTCTCCGTTCTCAACATACCACTTCTCGGTTCCATGAATTATCCAACCAGATAGATCAATTCCATTAAATAAATGAATTAACTCATTTTTTTCCTGACTTAGGATTGAAAAATTATTATCACTAAAAGAGCTTAAAAAAAAGATAGATAGAATTAGCGATATAAATTTTATTTTATTCATATAAATATAAATTTAGGTAATTTTATGAAATGAAAAGTACAATTAAAATTTCTGGAATGACTTGTAATGGTTGTAAATCAACTGTAGAGAGTAAACTAGGTTCATTAGATGGAGTTTATGATGTTCAAGTAGATCTGACTAAAAGTGAAGCTATTATTTATTCCAAAAATCCCATTAGCTTTTCCTTAATATCAGATTCTTTACCTTCTAAATATAATGTTGTAAGCAATGGACATGTTCAAGATAATGAGATAATAAAGTCAAGTAAGATTAAACAACTTAGGCCTTTATTTATAATCTTTGGATATATATCAATTACAAGCATATTATTAAATTTTAAAGACTGGAATTTAACTAACGCAATGCTTGATTTTATGGGACTATTCTATATTATATTTAGTTTTTTTAAAATTATTGATATAAAAGGTTTCTCAATATCATTTAGAATGTATGACCCGCTTGCAAAAAAAATTACCATATATGGATATATATATCCATTTATTGAAATATTATTGGGTCTAATGTTCTTGATTAGAATTGAAGTTAATATAGCTTTGTTAATAACAATTGTAATCTTGGGAATTACATCTGCTGGAGTGACTCAAACACTATTAGACAAAAGGTCGATAAATTGTGCATGTCTTGGGACAACTTTGAAGCTTCCCATGACCGAAGCAACATTTATTGAAAATGCCATAATGATTATAATGGCAATTGTATTACTGACATAATTAAAAAAACCCCATGTTTCCAAGGGGTTTTTAAATTAATTTATGGTTAATAAATTAAATTATTGACTTGAACTAAGCCAGAGAGCTCTTTGAACAATTACCTGAGCACCCCATCCATTTGGATTATACTCAGATGTTTTATCACCTTTAGGTCCTTCATATGAAGATGCGTCAAGAGGGTAATCAAGAGCACTAACAGCATCAAGCAGAGATCCATATCCATCCCAAGTCATTACTGTGGCATTATCCGAAGTAACATTTGTTATTTTGGTACCAATACCCCATGAAGTTCTTCCTCCCATATCTTTCTCAAAAAATGGTTTCCATAAATTTATGTTGTCCATTACAAAACCTTGAAGGTTTTCTGGTCTAGCAAAATTCCAGACACTAAATTGAGAATCACCATTAATGCTTGCCTGCACCTTATAATGATGTACAACATAATTATTAACAAGATCTCCAGTAGCTATATCTTGATTATTAATTCCTAGAATTTCTTGTGGATTCCATTGTCCAAAATCAAGCATTTTTTCTAAAGAATCATAGACATTTATGTAAGCGTGAGTCCATGTATCGTTTCCAGCAGGTATTGCTCTTGCAAAAAGCCCCCAAGCTAAAAGCTTACCTGAGTCAATATTTGCCTGTGCAACTTTTGACCAATAAGTTGATTCTAATCTTGCAACTTCTGATACATTTTCAGGTGAGACATTGATATATGTCACAGAAAAATAATTTTGCGCACTAACCGGAATGCTTACCAGTAAAAATGCAATTATCGTAATAAATTTTTTCATAGTTGTTTTTTTATAGTTTATAATATTTAATTAGTTAACCAGATTAAAGTCTCAACAATAACTCGATTTGAAAAACCATTTGGCATTAGTTCACCTACTTTTGATTTTGGACTAGGTTGATTTCCAATTTCACCTGCCATTGCTTTGTATGCTTCCGCTAAAGTTTCATACCCATCCATGGTTATAGCTGTAGAATAATCTTCAGATACATTATTAATCTTGAAAGCAGCACCCCAATATTCTCTTCCACCCATATTTTTCTCAAATGCAGGTTTCCATACATTTACCTGTTCAGAAATAAAGGCTTGAGTGTTAGTGGGTTTAGCAAAATTCCAGACAGTAAAATCAGCATATCCAGGAATAAAAGCACTCATCTTCCAGTGAGTTAAACCGTAGGCATTTACATATTCAAAAGTTGCAATGTCTTGAGGATCAACACCAATTATAGCCATTGAGTCATAGTTAGAATTTGATGAAGCCATTTGTTCAGCTGTTTCATACCAATTTATAAAAGCGTGAGTCCATTGACTTGAACCACCTCCAACTCTAGCAACTAAGCCCCAACCAATTTGTTTGCCAGCATCTATGTTTGACTGAGCAACTTTAGACCAGTATGTTGTTTCTAGCCTGGCAACTTCTGATACATTTTCTTGAGGTACATTAAGAAAATGTATTGAAAAGTAGCCATAATCTTCTTGTGCACTTAGTGCAAAAGAAAATGAAAAGAATGATATTAAAAATAATTTTTTCATAATAATGTGATTTTTAATTAAATAGAAAACGAAACTAATTATAAGAAAACATTATTTAAGTATAAGCTTTACATTTCTTTCAAGATTTAACATTTTGATAATTTTTGACTAACATTTTGATAATTTTATTGATTTTTATGCATATAATTACAAAATTGATTGTGAAATGAAATTCTTTAGACCTTTTTTGATTTTGATTATAATAATGTTCCTGTTTAGCATAATAATGAGTTTTTTTTCATGACAGAAGAATATTTCTTTCAATGCCCATACTGCTGGGAAGAGATATCAATGATATTTGATAAATCGGTTTACAATGATTTATACATTGAAGATTGCGAGGTTTGTTGCAATCCTATTGAAATAAACTATTCCTCTGACGGAAATGATATAACTGGTTTTTCTGTAGATTCAATTGAACAGTAATCTAACATTTTATATATTTAACAATATGACAGAACAAGATATCATTAAGGCTCAAAATTTATGGTCTGAAGGAATAATCAAAATGGGACAAATATCTAATGATAGAAAATCACTTGAAATATACGCAAGTGATTTTTTAGATAGACTATATAATTTTGATGATCAAGTACTTTTTAAACCAACAAAAGCTAAGGATATTCAATTTAGAAACAATAAAAAATCTGCCATATCCTATTTTATTGCAGGAAAATTTAAGGAATGTCATGAGGATACTGGATTTGCATTATCCAATTGGTCTAAAATTACTTTTGAAAATTCAGATATTATTTTAGGAGAAGAAAGTGCTCTGGCTATGGGGAATTATACATTTGAAAATGAGAGCTCAAAAATTAAGGTAGAATTCTCATTTGGTTATAAAAAAATAAATGGATTAGTAAAAATTAATCTTCACCACTCATCAATTCCATTTAAAGGATGAATCTATCTAGAATAATTTCAGGAACAATGAACTGGGGTACTTGGGGAGTCAATTATTCTAAGCAAGAGATGCGTCAATTGATTTCTGAATCTTTTGATTCTGGGATCAATTCATTTGACCATGCTGATATATATGGCGGTTATACTACTGAGAAATCATTTGGAGATGCCTTTGCAGACTCAGGAATTAAGAGAGAAGATGTTTTCTTTATATCTAAATGTGGTATAATGTATCCAAGTGAAAAGATGCCAATTAAAATTAAACATTATGACTACTCAAAAGATCATATTATAAAATCTGTTGACAATTCTTTGAAATATCTTAAAACTGATTACCTAGATTCCCTTTTACTTCATAGACCAAGCCCTCTAATGGATGTATCCATTATAACCGATACAATTAATAGTCTAATTAAAAGTGGTAAAATTAAAAGTTTTGGTGTCTCAAATTTTACAACTAGTCAAATGGAAATGTTCAAAGGTAAAGTTGAGATATTATACAATCAAATAAATCTATCTCTTAGTCATGTTGAGCATATGTTTGATGGTACATTAGAATATATGCAGGTAAATAATATTTTACCAATGGCTTATAGCCCACTTGGCTCATACTTCAAAGATGAGAATGATGAGCTAAATAAAGTGGTAGAGAAGCTTAAGAGCAAATATGATTGTACTGACTATGAATTACTTTTATGCTGGTTATTAAATCATCCATCTAGAATCTATCCAGTAATTGGAACTACAAAATCTGATAGAATAAAAAAAAGCATAAAATCACTTAAAATTCAAATTGATTTAATTGACTGGTTTGAGCTTCTAGAGGCAAGTCAAGGTAAAAGAGTACCTTAAAGAAAGCCCATATGTTGGTCTAGCCAGTTCAATCTTCTGTCTATCCATTGTTTTAAATAAGTAATTTCTTCATCATGTGTATTGCCTATAAATGAATTAGGCCATATCCATTTCCCAATAATTGGCCAATTAATAAAGTTTTCATTTATCACATCGTTGTTAGATAAATACTTAACATGAGAATCTATAAGGTTATTTATAGTAATATTACTAAGCTTTACCTGCCTTAGTTCTACCCATCTATTTTTTAGTTTATTTTTGAAATATTCACTTTCCATTAACCTATCCCACCAAAAAGGTACCTGCCAAACATCGCCTGAGCATATTGAATTAAATTTATAACCCCAGCCTGTTGCTTTGTTACCTTGACAATAATTAGCATTTCCAAATGCTAGATTAAAGTCCCAAATTGGACCCATTTTCAATTTTCCAGATGAATCTTTGTGCAGGAAAGTACTTAATCTATATCCATCTATATTTTTTGTAAGCTCATTAATAATAAAAAAATCAACAAAGCTATCAATATCAATAAAATTTAGATAATTAGGATTTTCAGAGAAATCAAAATTATCCTCTGCTAATATTGTTTCAAAATTATTTATAGTTGAGATTATGTATTTTTTTTGATTTTCATTTATTTCGATTGGCTTTGGGTAATGATATATAAAATAAATTTCAGATTCATCAGAAATACTTCCTTTAGTGTCATAATTTGATCTAAATGAAAATGATTCGTTGTAACAAGTGTTACAACTGGCTCCTTCACCTGTTGGCTTATCAATTTTAACAATAAATCCTCCTTCATCTGAATTTTGGTCAAATGGAGAAATATTAACTCTATTTACATCTCTTTTAATCTTTTCCATTAATATGTATAGACCATTATTTCTATCATTGATAAATAAATTGTAAAACTTAGTATTACTAGCTTTAAAACCGATACTATTTGATAAATCAAAAACAAGTTTATTTCTTATTAATGACTTATCAGTATATGGGCCGTATAAAATCCAATCCTCTTCACTAGGAAAACCTCCAATACTATAATCTTTATCCTGAGTGTAACTTGAGTTTTTGGTCTCAAAGCCGTATGATTTTTTTGGAAAGGATTGAGAAGAACTTCCTCTAATCTCTATTCCAATTTTAAAATTTGACTGATTGTTGTTTTCTATAACTGAGAGGTCAGCCATAACTTTGGGTTCATCAACTATTTCCCTACCATTTGTGTTAATTTTCATTGTTGGGAAATCAATATTAAGTTCTTCCAACTCAACTGTAATTAATTCTCCATCAATAGAATCTTGCTTACTACATGAGCTTTGAAATAGAATAATGATAAGTAATAATATTTTTTTAATATTAAACGAATAGTTCATTAAAAGTTTCTTGAATAAATTTAGCTAATTCAAAATCAAGTTCAGATATTCCTCCGATACTATGTGTTGATAATCTAAATTCAACACAATCATAATCAATAATAATCTTTGGATGATGATCAATTTGTTCAGCTTTATCTGACACAAGGTTTGAAAGACTCATTACATCCATGAAGGAGTTTAATTTATATTGTCTAAATATATATCCATTATCCCAGCTCCATTTTTCAAGGTTTAATAATTTAGACTCAATTTCAGATGGTGAAAGTTTTTCCAATTTATTTTGAATTTAGATATTTCCAAATATAGTATATAGGAATTAAAATTACTGCAAAAATTATTGCATAAAACAGAAAATAAGCAAGTAAAATTAGGGCTAAGCATACAAAAAGAACTCTGATAATTATAGAGATTAATGGATGAGACATTAAATCATAGTAAAAATTTAAAATTTTATTTTTAAAATTATCCATATGCAAATTTAATAATTATGTAAAGAAGTATTTCTCTTCAATTGATTTCCAAAGAAGTAGTGATGCGACACTTTTATATGGAGACCAAGACTCAACTAAAGAATTTAATTTATAATCATCCTTTATATCAATCTTATAATTAATTTTGATGCTATTCATCAATGCTAGGTCACCTTTTGAAAAAATATTGATTCTCATCAGAACAAACATTAAAAACATTTCAGATGACCAAACTCCAATTCCTTTGATCTTGGTTAATTCATTTATTACCTCTTGATTAGTTGCATTTACAAAGTCATAATTATTATTTTTAAAATATTCGAAAACATTTTTGATGTAGATAGCTTTCCTAAATGATATTCCAACTGATTGAAGATCCTTATCATCTAAATCAATTACTTGGTCATTAGTAAGATTTTCTACTTTTTGAATAAACCTTTTCTTAATTGCAATTGCAGCTTTAAAACTAACCTGTTGCTCAATTATTAAATATGCCAGTGCAAGGGGATAGTTCTCATTATATCTTTCTGAAATATTAATATTATTAGAAAATTTATTTATTAAATGATCAAGACAAGGATCTTTTGATAAATAATTATATGCTTTTTTTAACGTTTCTTGATTAAGTTCCATTTATAAAAAAAAACGATATTTGCAGTATGAAAAAAATAATTTTAAGTCTAACTGTTCTTTTGCTTTCTTGTACCGAAGATACAAAAGAAAAACTTGAAGTCTACCAGTCTCCAACCTGTGGTTGTTGTTCTGAGTGGGTTACAAACATGGAAAGTAATGGCATGAATGTTGAGGCCATTAAGACAAACGACATGTATAATACAAAAATTAATGCAGGCATAGATATGAGCCTTTCATCATGCCATACAGGTTTTATTAGTGGATATTTTATTGAAGGTCACGTCCCATATGATGCAATTACTAAATTACTTAATGAGAAACCTGATATCAAAGGAATAACTGTCCCTGGAATGCCAGCAGGAATTAATGTACCAGGAATGGAGACCATTAACGAAAGAGCAAAATTTGATGTTCTTGCTGTAAACAATGATGGTTCTACTTTTATCTGGAAACAATACGAGTAATTATGAGATTTTTTTACTTTCTGATATTTATATCAATCCTTTCTTGTGAAAAAGAAAGATGCTATACAGTCGAGGGTAAGGAAATTATAAATGGAGAATATTACTTGCTACTAGAAAACACAAGAGAGTTCAATAGTTCAAGTAATTACTCAAGTAACAATGGTCTATACACAGGTGTGCCTGATCCTTACGGTACTGGAAAAGTGGATAGAGAAACATATGAATCTATAAGTGCAGGTGAAAAATATTGTCCATAAAAAAACCTGCCCTAAAAAACCAAAAAAAGGCAGGTTTTTGCAAATCAGATACTACTTTAAGTAGTGAATAAACTAGGTTAATTTCATGTTTATGTACCAAATTTATGACAAGGTCAATTTTAAATATCTTTCAAAAATTAGTTTTTTTTCAATTTTGTTGAATTATAAAAAAAAAATAGTTTTTATTGCAAAATCAACAATTATGGCAAAGAAAAATATAGATTTAAAAATTAAAACTTTACTTAGAGTTAATTTTTATATACTAATTTTAAGTTTCATTTATTCATGTAACTCAGAGGTGAATATCAATTCCGTAAATCAGAACCAGTTGAATAAAGAAACGAGTCTTTATTTAAAGCAACACGCTCAAAATCCAATTAACTGGCAAAGATGGACTAACTCAATTTTTGATGTATCAAAGGAGCTTGACAAACTTATTGTGATAAGCATTGGTTACTCTAGTTGCCACTGGTGTCACGTGATGGAGGATGAAACTTTCGCTAATGATTCAATTGCTAGTATCATGAATGAAAACTTTATTAATATAAAAGTGGATAGAGAGGAGAATCCAGATGTTGATCAAGCTTACATGACTGCTTCACAGTTAATGACTGGTATGGGAGGATGGCCTTTAAATGTAATTGCTCTTCCAGATGGGAGTCCAATATATGCTGGGACATATCATACTACTTCACAATGGGATGATATTTTAAAGAGAATAATTAGACTCAAAAAGGATAATTATGATGGTTTGAAAGAGCTTGCAAAAAATGTAAAGAATGGTGTTACAGACGTGAATACAATATATAAGCGTGAGGAAATTGAAGATTTTAGCACTGAATTCCTTGATAACAATATAGAAACTTGGAAAGACAAATGGGATATTAAATTTGGTGGCGATTTAGCTCAACAGAAGTTTGTCTCACCATCTAAATATATTTTTCAACTAAATTATGCACGTGTATATAAAGATGAAGAAGTATTCAATCATGTCAAAAAAACTCTTGACATTATATCAAACAGTGGTCTTAATGATTTCATTGAAGGTGGATTCTACAGATATACTGTGGATAGTGAATGGAAAATTCCACACTTTGAAAAGATGCTCTACGATCAAGCTCAAATGATTAGCATGTATTCCCAAGCATACAAATTATACAAGGATGAGTTCTACAGAAACATAGTTATTGAGACAATTGACTTCCTTAACTCAAAAATGTCCTCTAAAGATGGTCTTTACTATGCAGCAATGGATGCAGATACTGATGGTGAAGAAGGAAAATATTATTCTTTTAACAGAGAAGAACTAGATTTAATCTCAAAAAATACTGATTTTGAAACTTTTACAAGTTATTACAACATTGAAATAAATAATCCATGGGAAGATGACAGGTATCTATTATTACCTATTAGTAAAAATTATGAAACTGATTGGTTAAAAGTAAATAATTTATCAAAATCTGATCTATCATTTCAAAAAGGAATTTGGGAATCAAATATCATTAACATTAAAGAAAATAGAACTAAACCAAGAATTGATGACAAGATAATTGTGTCTTGGAATTCACTTGCAATTACTGGACTTGTTGACGCCTTTGAAGCACTGAATAATCAAGATTACTTAAATAAGGCAATCTCTATGTTTGAAGAACTAAAGGATAAATCATTTAAAAAAGGCAAACTGATTCATACATACAAGGAAAATCAGTTTCAGGATGGGGTTCTAGAGGATTATGCATACATGGCAAAAGCATCAATGAGGCTTTTTCAAGCGACAGGTGACGAAGCATACTTTAATTTTTCGAAAGAAATTACTGATGATGCAGTTAATTTTTTCAAAGATGATGAATCTGACCTTTTGAGATATAGTAACAATAATGAATTATTCACAAAGCTTATTACAGTCGACGATGGTGTAATTCCATCTCCAAATTCAATAATTGCAGAACAACTATTTAATATTGGACATGTAATTTTTGATGATGAATATCTTAACCTTTCCAATAGAATGGTAAGCTCTGTTCAGGCTGTAATTGACAATAATATTAACTCATATTCAGTTTGGGCCAACAATATTCTTAACAGAGTTGAATCATTTTATGAAATTGCAGTTATTGGGCCTGAATCAAAAATCATTACCGATGAGATAACCAATTACTTTACTCCCAATACTATTGTTGTTCAATCTAAAACTGAAAGCGATTTACCATTATTTATTGATAGATTTTTTGAAGATGAAACATACATTTATGTTTGTCAAAATAAAACTTGTCAAAGACCAGAAACTAACATTAATTTAGCACTCGAGCAGGTTCCTTATATAAATTAATATGAAAAAGACTGTTGTTAATTCTTCTTTGCTTTCACTAATTTTATTTCTAACACTTAGCTGCTCAAATAAAGAAAAATCTGTTGAGTGTACAACTTTCTTAGAATGCCTTGATGGCACTTATTGGACAACTGACAACAATAAATCAATCTGGACTTTTAATGACAAAAAAAACGGTGAATATTTGGAAGTCTATATTTCAGGTGACAACTGTTATACTTATGAAAATAATTTTATTGTTAATGCTAGATTCAAATATCAAACAAAAATAAATCTATCCGAAGATTTTGCTGGTTCCAGCTGGTTTTATACTATTGTTAATGACAGTATAATTGAAAAGACAAAGTCAACTGGAGGGAATACCTCATTTTTTTACAAAACAGATAAAAATTATCTTGACAAGCTATTAGAGCTCGATGAATGCACATATTAAAGTTTTATAAAAATCTTTTTCTTAAATAAATAGTAAGCTGGTATATAGATTATAAATACATATAGAACAGCGTAAAGTAATGAGGCAACTTTTGGAAACACACCCGTATCTATTAGGGTATAAACAAATATTGAGTTTAGCTGAATCCCAATTATAGAATCACTATAAAAGATTGATCCAAGTATACCAGCTAGTACATATGTGAAAATTGAATTTGTACCAAAAACTTGAGACATTTTAAACTTTTTATAACCATTGACATCAATCAAGTAGGTGAATGCTGCAGTTAACATGAAAGACATACCGCCCATTAAAAAAGTATATGATGTACTCCATAAATTTTTATTAACTGGAAAGGACCAACTAAAAAAGTCACCAACAAATACTAGAATCAAACCTATATAAAATAGTTTAAGTAATTTATCTTTAATATCCATACTGCTTGTTAATATTGTTCCTGCAATAAGACCAAAAACCCCTGTTACTATTGATGGAAGTGTAGTAAGAATACCTTCAGGATCCCAGGTTCCTTGCCACATTACGCCTGGTAAATAATTTTTGTCAATATAATGTGCCATGTTTAATTCAGGTACACTTAAATCCGGCTGACCTATTCCGGGTATTGGTAAGTATAACATTATAAACCAATAAACAATTAATGTTATAAAAGACAAATACATAAAATATTTTTTTTCTATAAACATATATATCATTCCACAGAAAAGAAAAACAAATGAAATTCTTTGAAGAACTCCTGTCCATCTAATGTTATCAAACTCAAAAGATGGGAATATCCATAAAAACAAACCAACTAAATAGATTTTAAAAGCTCTCCATATGATTTTTCTGATTGTTTTATTTCTATCTATCCCTTTTTTATTATTTAATGAGAGTACAATTGAAACACCAACAATAAAAAGAAAATTAGGGAAAATATAGTCAGTCGGGGTTAAACCATTCCAATCTGCATGAAGTAAAGGCGCAAAAACATTATCCCATGAACCAGGTTGATTGACAATTATCATAAAGATCAATGTCATTCCTCTTAAAACATCTATTGATAAAAGCCTACCTTTCATAATTTAAAAGTTAAAAAAAATAATTGATGAACTTAAATTTACTTATCAACTTGGATTGGGTAACCACCCCTACCCTTATTGTCAAATAATCTCAAATATATAACATCATCTTGATCTATTACAACAGGGTTATTATAATTCATGCTTTCAATATTAGGTAAAGAACCATCAAGTGTATACTTAATATTTAATCCTGGAAATGCAGTATTTGCATAAAGTGAGTCATTTTTTATAATTCCACCGGGTTTAGGGAGATCATAAGTCAACCCACCATAAATATTTTCAACAATTGGAAGAACTCTCTGACCAATTGAATTAGTAAATTTATTCCACTCATAATTTAAGGTTATTTCTCTTTCTGTTTGATCCTGAATACTCATCCATTTAGGATCTTTTGACCATGCTTTTTGAGAAAATACTATAATGTTTGGCATGAACATATAGTCGAGGATATTCTCATTTCTGATAGTCTCACTCCAAATTTGAGACTGAATTCCAATAATATTATCTCTATTAGTAGATTTTAATTTTTCTGAAGATTCGATGTATTCTTTTGAAATATTATTTTTTTTAACTCCATATGAATCATTAAAAATATCAAAAACATCAACTGTCCACATATCTTTGTAATCTGCATAACCACTCCATGAAAGTCCTACGTTATCTAGATCTTTATCGTCTACCATATCAAAATAAAAGGCACTTGAATTACTCATTACAGTTTTATATCCAAGATTTGCATATTTATAAATCATATCCTGCCTACCCTGACCCCAATCATTTTTCCAAACAAATAATAATATATCATCACCTTTGAAAAAATCTTTTATTTGGGTTTCGGATTGATTTCTCTCTGTTAACTCTAGTAAAATATCGTCCCATCCAGTCATTGTTGCGTTATATGATGAAATTTTATTGTAAACTCTTGTTTGCATCATTTCATAAAGGGCATTATAATCACCTGCTATTGAGTTCTCTTCCATAAACTTATCACAGATTGGTGACTTTTGCCATGCTCCGTAGGGAAGTTCATCAGCGCCTACACCAAACTTGTCCATTTCTAGTCTAGCTTCTTGATACATAAGGTGTATTTCATCAATTACTTTTTCATAAAAAGTAAAAAAACTTTCCCTGCATATACATGCTATATTATCATCAAACGCCTGCGCTGAGTTATACTCACTTTCATCATCGGGATCAGATAATAAATATTTTTCAGCCTCTTCCTTGTTATCTAACTCCATATACTTTTGATACCTTACCTCCATTGAAATAATGGCAGATCTCATATGGGATGGATAACTTATTTGTGGAATTATTTTAATATTTCTATTATCAGCATATTGAAGGATATCAATGAAATCATTTTTTGATAGATAACCAGAACCAGTAGAATTAGTATTAGCACCTGAACCGTACATTGGTATTAAACTTTCGAATTCATCCTCAGTGTAAGCTCTTTTTGAACCCACATCTGTCAATTCCATTAAACCAGGAATTTCAAGTCTCCATCCTTCATCATCAGTTAACCTAAAATCTAAGTGATTTATTTTAAAAAAAGATAGATAATCTAAAATTTGTTTAATCTTATCTGGACCATAAAAATTTCTTGAGATATCTAAAAGCATACCTCTATATGAAAATCTCGGAGAATCACTTATGCTAATATGTTTAAGCTTCTTGTTCTCAAGGCTAGAAGCAAGCATAAGTTGCTTTAATGACTGCAATCCATAAAGGGCTCCAGCTTTATCTGAAGCCTCTATTATAATTTTATTTTCATCAATTAATAACTTATATGATTCTTCTAATAAATTATCAGTGTATTGAACTGAAATGTCATAATTTGAAGAATTATTTAAATCAATATTAAAATTTTCAGCAAAAAGAGAATTTACTGTATCAATGTCAAGATTTAAAGATTCAGCAACAAAAAATCTATATTCAGATTTGAGAGAAGATTCTCCATCTAATAATGTTATTTCACTTGGGGTTGGAATGATTATTTCAAGTTCAGATTTATCAATAACATTCCCAGGAGCGTATAGTTCATAACGATCTTTAGAGGAAGGTGCATCAAGTTTTTCAATTCCAACAGCATTTTTCCAGTTATAATTGAATTCTACATCAATTATTTCATTATTTGAGACTATAAAACCACCAACTGGAAGATCTGATATTCTCCTGACTGTTCCAAATTGATTAAAGTCAATACTTATAGACTGATTTGATTTTAAATTAAAATCTTTACCAAATGATAATATATTGTATGATTGACCTGCAACATACTCATATTTAACATTATCTTTTATTGAGCTTTCGTCTATTATTGAACTTTGCTGATTCCAATGTAAAGACCATGGTGAATCTAGATCAATACTAGAGTTATTATTAATAGAAAATGTTACATGAAAGCCATTGTTATGGTATTCATTAATCTGATAAACTACATTTACAACATCATTTTTGGAGCATGATGAGATAGATATTAATAAAGTTAGAGAAGCAATGTTAGCTAGGATACTATTTAATCCTTGTGAATTCAATTAAATCATTATTTTTTGCTGAAATAATATAATCATTATTTTTCAATTTAATAAATTCCATATCCTTGATGTCGCCGTTTAAAAATAGACCACTTTGTCTTGCTGGAATTGCTTTAAAACCAGAATTTGGTTCAAACTTTAGCAGAGCACCTACACTTCCATCGTTTCGTGGAGTTTCAACCTCTGAATTAAACATGTTTCCTGAAATAATTATATCTACAAAACCATCATCATCAATATCTTTTTTAAGAATTTTATTAACCGATGATAATTGAGCTAGCACCGGTAACTTACTCATATTAAATGAATTACCAACATTTTCTAAATAAACAGATGAAAAGGTTTTAGTAAAATAATGTAAAGAGTTTTCTAAAGCAGGTTCAGTATATACATCTTCAAGTGTTGCTATTGAAAAGGCATCATAATCATCAAACTTTAATTTGATAGCTGGAATCTGCTCTGACGAACATTGTCTTCCTCTTAGAGGATATTGCTCCCCATCATTATAATAACTCAATACAATATCACCACTATTATTTCCATCAAAATCATTATAGAAAATATCAAATGTTTCATCTTCATTTGCTTGGTATTTATAGTTATTACCTAAGTTACCTACAACTAGATCCATATCACCATCATTATCAAAATCCTCAGAAGTTATATCATACCACCATCCTCTGGTAGAATCCTCATCGATTAAGGATTTATCTTCAACAAGCTTACCATCCATATTTTTAAAAAACATAATAGGTGTCCACTCACCAACAACTATTAAATCTATCCAATTATCATTATTATAATCAGTCCAAACTGAAGAAGTAATTAAACCTAAATCATTATTAGAAAATTCTTCATTCGTGGCATTAGTAAAAATTATTTCCTTGTTATTGGATTGGTTTACAAGGAGATAGCTCTTAGCAGGAACTGGATACATACCTGGTACAACTCTTCCACCAACAAATAAATCTAAATCACCATCATTATCAAAATCTGCAGAAGATACCCTCATGCCACTTGAATAATTATTTGGCAAAGAGGAATCACTATATTTTAATATTCCTTGACCTATGTTTACATATAATCTATCTTTTAATATAGGTGTATCTGGCTCAAACTCATTTCCACCAGAAACTATGTAAAGATCTAAGTCACCATCATTGTCAAAATCTTCAAGGATCATGTCCATATCCTCATATTTACTGTGTTCTTCACTGAAACTGAACTGTTTTTTTTCAAAACTTCCATCAGGATTTTGATAAAAAAAGGCAGTTGGTTGGCCATTGGCACCACCAACAACAAAATCTTCAAATGAATTACCATCAAGATCACCTGTAGCTATCCCTGGACCTAACCTAGAATTTTCATGAGGTAATAAGACCTCTTTTACAAAATCGTTGTAATCATTCTCCTCATGTTTATAATTTAATAGATCCACATTCTCAAAAAAAGTGTCAATATCATCAGAATTGAAATCGGGATTTACTGAATTTTCAATTTTTAACTCTACGAGAGTATTTACATTGATGTTATTAATTATTTCTTCTTGTCCATTGGGCCAGATAACTTTCACTTGATCTATTTCGTCATTTTTACCCAATCCAAAATTTAAGGTAGGTGAGACAGAAGATTGAAAACCTCTGGTGAGGGTTAATTCCTGCATTTGACTCAATTCACCTGAGTTAACAAAAACTCTACTTCCAATTCCATTTGGATTTAATGAGTCACCAATTAATTTTATTTTAATAAAGTTATTATCTGAATTATTCTTATATATTTGAGCTTCTTGATCTATATTATTTACAATTATTTCAAGGTCACCATCATTATCTAAATCAGCATATACAGCCCCATTTGAGAAGTTTTTATCATCTAGACCCCATACCTCAGAAACATCCGAAAAGGTTAAATCTTGATTATTTCTAAAAGTAAAATTGGCAATCGGCTCGGAAGGGATTTTACTTGTATAATATAGAAGACTATCGTTTGCTATAGGTCTTAAGCTTATTTCGTTAAAATAATCTTTGTTATTGATTTCTCTTCTAGTTCCATTGGACACAAATAGGTCCTTCCATCCATCATTATCAAGATCAGCTAATAAAGGACCCCAACTCCAATCAGTTGAAGAAATACCAGAAAGCCTTGAAATGTTACTAAAAAAAGGTTTATCATCAATAATTTCTCTATTAAGCTGTAGAGTGTTGTGCATGTACTGATAATGAAATCCATAATTTACTGTGCTCCAAAACAGATCTGGATCCATGCTTGCCATATTAGCCTTGGATCTTCTATTATCTTTTGCGTCCATGTCCACCTGGATATAGTCAAGGTTAGAATCATTATTAAAATCTGCAATATCAACCCCCATACCATAAAATGATGTCTGGTTTGTTGACTCCTTTACAACGTCAGTAAATGTTCCATCTCCATTATTTAAATACATGAAATCAGGAGAACTAAAGTCATTAGATATATATATATCAGGATATGAATCATTATTTAAGTCTCCAATTGTTGCACTCAATGTTAAACTATAGGTCCTTATGCCGGCTTCATCTGTTACATTTGTGAAGCTGCCTCCATCATTTCTATATAGATTATCTGTTTCCTCATCTAGTGTATTATTCATTTTGTAGTAATAATAACTAGTTGGAGCATCAAAAGGGGTAACTGGATAATTAGCAACATACAGATCTAAATCTCCATCTTTATCATAATCGAAGAAAGTTGATTGAACTCCATTACCTATGTCATTTATTCCATATTCATTTGCTCTTTCAGAAAAAGTATTATCACCATTGTTAATGTAGAGTTCATTTTCTCTTGAGGTATCTAAACCACCTACAGATAAATATATATCAAGGTAGCCATCATTATTTATATCGATCATTGTTGATCCGGTATACCATTTGTTTGAACCTTCAATACCAGATGCAATAGTTATATCTTCAAACTTAAGCTCACCTTTATTCAGGTAAAGCTTATTGTCTTCCATATTCGCTGTAAAAAATATATCATCAAGCCCGTCATTATTTATATCTCCCACAGAAACTCCACCACCCATATATATGTATGGATAAGTAAAATAATTTAGAGAGTTGGTCTCAGTTAATTTATTATTAAATGTTATGCCTGTATCCTCACTGTCTAAAAGTGAAAACTGCTTTTGATTCGTATCATTGCTACATGATATAAGTAGAAAAGAAAGTTGTAATATTAACAGCCCTCTGAGCGCATTTTTCATAGTGCCAAATTTAAAAAAAAAAGTAGGATGAATCAAATCATCCTACTTTTTGTTTTTATAGTATAATTAGTTTATCTAATTAGTAACCAGGGTTTTGAGTTAAAGCTCCCTGTGAGTTATCAATTGCCTCAGTTGGAATTGGTAACGCATTGTGTTTAGATTGAACAGAAGCAGCTCTTGACTGGAATGTTGGAATAGTTCTCCCTTCATTTGAAATGTAAGCATTAAGTGTTGCCTCCATTACATTCCATCTTCTAAGGTCAAATAATCTTCCACCTTCCATTCCCAGCTCTAATCTTCTTTCAAATCTAACAGCTTTTCTAGCAACTGCTTGATCAGTCCATGCACTTCCATAAGTACTTATAGAATAGTTTGGAGATGAATCAGCACGAGGACCATCAATAGCTCTTTGACGAACTTGGTTTACGTACCCTCTAGCAGTTTCTAAAGATCCTGATTCAACAGCAGCTTCAGCAGCCATTAACAATACATCAGCATATCTAATGATGTGATAATTTATACCAGAACGCTGTTGTCCCCAACCACCAGTACCTTTGTTAGTGTCATCACCTGCATAATACATACTTTTCTTAGCTGCATATGGGCCTGATATATCACTAAAAGAGGCTCTAATGTTTTCCTTTCCAGTAAAAGGACCGTATCCATTATACTCAATTCCTCTTCTTCCAATAGTAAAGTCTATTCTTGGGTCTAGAGGACCTGTGTGTGGTGTAAACGGTTCATCAGAATTAATACCTGCATCATTAGCTATATCGCTTTGATTGTATGTATCTAGTAATGGAAGACCATTGCTTGTTTGAAAAGCATTCGCAAGATCTTGTGATGGTTGATAAAAACCACAACACATGTTACCTGTCATACCACCGATAGGCCAGTTAAGAGTACCACCTCTGTTACCTTGAGGAGATTGACCAGCATCAGCCATAAACTGAATTGCAAAAACCATTTCAGAGCTATTCTCACCCTCTGATCTCCAGTTAGCTGAAAAGTCTGGGTTTAATGCATACTGACCAGAGTTTATTACAGCCTCTAGATTAGATAATGCTTCTCCCCAGCTTCCTTGGTAAAGCTTTGATTTTCCAAGGTAAGCTCTAGCAGTAGATTGAATTGGTCTTCCAGGCTCGGAGTAATTTCCTCCTCTTGAAGCTGGTAAATTAGCAACAGCAAAAGAAAAATCTTCGTCTATTTCAGACCAGAGTGGACCACTATTTGGTTGATTAAATTCTGCAGCTGCAAAATTTGCATCAGAAATGTATGGAACATTTACCCACATTCTTGTTAATTCAAAATTATAGTGACCTCTCAAAAATCTAGCTTGAGCTAGCTCAGTTGTAAAGTCAGCTGGGTTTTCTGAATTATTGATTAAGTCAATAACAGCATTAGCTCTGTTAACTCCTGCAAAAAGGGCACGCCACTTTCCTAGGAAGTAAGGGTTATTAGTATCCCAAGTGTAAAGCTCCATAGCAAGTAAGTCTGCTTGGTCACCATCACTTGAACCCTTGTGAGCATCGTCTGCTAAAACGTCCATCCACCAGTTGTCTCCAGCTCGAGACCAATCACTTCCTCCTGCATTACTATGACCATCCAATACTGAATAGGCACCTGTAAGGAGTAAATCAACACCTGTTGCATTCTGCAACGAAGCATCATTTAATGATCCTACCGGATCAATGTCAGTGAAATCATCTGAACATGAAATTAAAACTGATGTAGATAATAATAAAATAAATAACTTTTTCATTTTTAATTGTTTTTGGGGTTAAAATTTAATATTAATACCAAGAGAGGAAATACTATTCGTAGGGAACGAGTTTTGAGCAACACCTATATCTAAAGATCCAAATCTTGGAATTTCAGGGTCATAACCGTCGTAGTCAGTTATTGTTAACAGGTTTGTTCCATTGTAGTAAACTCTTGCTGAATCTGCACCTAATTTAGATGCAAAGCTGTCAGGCAAAGTATAACCAATCTGTAAAGTTCTTAGTCTTAAGTAAGAACCGTCTCTAACAAAATGTGAGTTTGCAGATGTAAACTCATTATTTTGTATAGTTTCACTAAGTGCTGGTAATTTAGCATCAGTATTATCAGGTCTCCAAGAATCTAAAACAGCAGTACCTCTACTACCTTCAAAGAAGTAAGGAGACTCATAATATAGAGCTTCAAAATTAAATATGTCGTTACCATAGGTACCGTTCATAAATGCACTTAAGTCCCAATTTTTATAGTTTAAATTAATGTTAATACCAAAAATTAGGTCTGGGTGTGGATCACCAATTTTTTGTCTATCCTCATCATTAATTACACCATCATTATTTAAATCATCGTAGATAAACCTACCAGGAGCAGCATCAGGTTGTGCAGAAGCAGCAACTTCAGCCTGAGTTTGGAAAATACCTAAAACTTTTCTTCCGTAAAAGAATGAAATAGGCTGACCTACCTCAGTTCTAGTCATAGGACCAACTCTTGAACCACCTCCTGTATAAAAAGGAGAGATCAAACTTGTAATCTCATTTTTAGCACGTGTAAAGTTTCCACTAATAGAGTATTGCAATCCATTTGATGTTACATCACTATAATTTAATGAAAGATCAAATCCTGCATTCTCTAGCTCACCTAGGTTTACGTATGGTGCAGAAGCATCAATAGCTGTTGTACTAATAGCTTGTGTATCTTGTGACACTAAATCTTTTGTAGTATCCTTCCATACATCAATAGTTGCGGTAAGTTTGTTATCAAAGAATCCCATATCAAAGGCAATATTTTGCTTGATTGTAGTCTCCCATGTTAAAAGTGAGTTACCCTTTGAGTTAAGGTTGGCACCAGCTGCTGCTTGACCAGAACCTTGAAATGCATAAAATGCTGTAAACTCAGAAACACTACTTATGTTAATATCAGCATTTGAAACACCAATTTGCTGGTTTCCTAATTCTCCATATGAAGCTCTTATCTTGAAAGTATCAAATACTGAACTATCAAACCAGTCTTCAGAACTTACAAGCCATGCACCACTTACTGATGGGAATGTCGCGTCTGCTGTAGCTTGAGCAAATCTGGATGTCTCATCATTTCTGACAGTAACAGTGGCAAAGTATTTTCCTTGGTAGGAATAATTTGCAGTACCAAATATTGAAAATATAGAAGTTGAGTTTTCATACCCACTTTGAACTACAGGTTGTCCTGCAGCGTTAGAAAGAAGATAATATGATGGGTCTTCAAATAAATAGTCAGTTCTACTTATTGCGTGACCTTTGATAGAGTTTTTAACAGCCTCAGTTCCAACTAATACGTCAAGTGTATGATCACCAAACACGTTTTTATAGTTTAAAGTATTAGATACATTCCAATCACTTTGCCTAAACTGACTCTCAGACAATGTATTCACTGTGTTTGGCTCTGGATCTTCCGGGTTAAGAGCATTAAAGTTTCTTCCATTAAGATCTCTCATCTGGATAGCTCCCAAAGTTTTAAATGTCAGTTCAGGAGTAATATCCCACTCAACAAATATATCACCAATTACCCTAAGATTTTTGTTGTAATCATTTCTACCTCTATATTGAGTTGCTACAACATTTGATGCATTACTAAGACCCGTAGCATTTGAATATGGTCCAGCAAAATTACCAAGTGTATCATAAACTGGAGTTAGTGGGGAACTTTGAAGTGGCATGTTAAATGAAGTTGATAAAGGAGTTTCTTTATCAAATGTAACATTTAACTTTTGACCAATTGTAAGTTTATCACTCAATTTAAATTCAGAATTTAACCTAGTTGATGCTCTTTCATAACCAGTGTAAATTACAGCACCTTCTTGGTTCAAGTAATTTGCAGAGAGTCTATATCGACCTTGTTCTGAACCACCAGAAGCAGCTATGTTAATTCTTGTAACATTGGCAGGATCAAAAAGTTCATCCATCCAATCAGTACCTCCAGGTTGTACTCTAGCAGCAGCACCTTCATACTCCGGTAAATTTGGAATTGGTACGTTTAGAAAATCTGGAATTGATGGAGTCGGACCGTTGCCATACTGTGGGTGGCTAGGCGCCGTTCCATCATTAGCAAAACTTTCCCACATCATGTTTGCATGCTGTTCTAAGTTTAACAGATCAGGAGTTCTTGTTACTTCTGTTATACCATAAGAAGCATCTACTTCTAAAGTATTTTTTTGGTTGAATCCACCAGATTTTGTTGTAACAACAATTACACCATTAGATGCTCTTGCTCCATAAATTGCAGCAGAACCATCTTTAAGTACACTTATATTTTCAATATCAATAGGATTGATATCTCTCATAACATTAGCATCAGTGGTCTGAACTCCATCAATTACATATAATGGATTATTATCGTTTGTAGTAGCATAACCTCTAATACGAACAACAGGAGCAGCACCAGGAGCACCACCAGAAACAACAGAAACACCAGCAACTCGACCTTGAAGGGCTTCTGCTGCGTTTGTAACCTGAGTTTTAATGGCTTCCTCTGTGTCTAATGTACCAATTGCACCAGATAAACTTCTCCTTTGTTGTGTCTGATAACCAGATACAACAACCTCATCAAGTATGTCAACGCTTGAGGCTAACACTATATTTATCTGAGTTTGGTTTCCAACAGTTATTGTTTGAGATGCAAATCCCAAACTTGATATTGTCAACTGGTCTCCAGCTGACGCATTAATTTGATAATTACCATCAAAGTCAGTAACAACTCCTGTAGTAGTCCCTTCGATTACAATTGTAGCTCCAGGAATAGGATTATTACTTTCATCAGAAACACTACCAGAAATAGTGTTCTGAGCAAAGATTAGACTAGACGATAACATCAATACAACTAAAAAAGCTTTTTTCATGTTAATTAAGTTTAGTTTATTACGCGCAATTTAAGTTAAATTATTGTTAAAAAGAAACAAAAAACTATTAAAAATTATCATCTGTTCACAAATAGTTAACAAAAAATATGAATATGATAAATCCAATGTATTCAAGGGTGATAGCTATTATTAATTCATTTTAAGTGGTTTATGAATGATTTTAGTCAAAAAAAAACTTAAAAAACAAATCATAAAAAGCTCAAATTTTCGCCGAATATAAAATAATTTTTAGGTTTTTGATTTATTGTATCTTGTTAAAAAATGACTATAATATGAAAATTAACTGGACTTTAACATTAATATTAATTTTATTATCAATCGTCATATCATTTTTAACAAATATATGGCTACTATTGTTGTTAATTCCAATTAGCTCTCTAATATTAAAAAAATAAATTATGGAATGGTATGAAAAAAATAGAAAGGTAATTTTAATTATATTCGCTTGCTATTTAACCTTTAGAGTACTGACAATGATTTTTTCATAATGCGCTTACACAATTTAATTATACTAACAACCGCAATTTCTTACTCACAAGTTAACCCTGAAAACATTGATATTGTTAGAGATCAGTATGGAATACCTCACATTTTTGCGAAAACTGATGCAGAGCTAGCATATGGTCTTGCTTGGGCAAATGCTGAGGATGACTTTAATACAATACAAGAAGCTTATCTTGCTGGGAATGGAATGTTATCTAAACATATTGGTCTGAAAGGTGCTCCTGCTGATTTCATAACACAATTTATCGGATCTAAAGAACTAATTGATGAAAAGATTGGAGAAATCAGTGATGATTATTTAAAGGTGATATCAGGATACGCAGAAGGGTTAAATAGTTATGCTGAAAAGAATCCAGATAAAGTTTTGTACAAAAAACTTTTTCCAATCACCCCTAAAATGATGATGATGTACAGTCAGTTGCAACTTTTTATTTCAAATCAAGGAGCAGACTGGGCAGGGAGGATTCTTAGTAATGATACTCAAGATGAATATTTAGATCAAAATCTTACAGGATCTAATGTAATTGCTATGAATAGTAATAAAACTAATAATGGTGAAACCTTCCTAGCAATCAATACTCATCAACCTCTTGAAGGTCCCACTTCCTGGTATGAGGTTCATTTAAACAGCGAAGAGGGTACGAATATTATTGGTACTCTATATCCGGGAAGTCCAAATGTTCTGATAGGAGTAAATGAAAACTTGGGTTGGTCTCATACAGTAAATTATCCAGACAAAACTGATGTCTACAAATTAAGAATGAAAAATAAGAGAATATATATTGTAGATGGTGAGGAATACAAATTAGAAAAATTAAAAGCAAAAATTAACATTAAAGTCCTTGGCTTTCCAATTAAAATAAATCGAAAATATTTCAAGAGTATTTATGGTCCAACACTTAAAAATAAATTCGGCTATTATTCTATCAGAACTCCTACTTTTTTTAATGTTAGAGCATTAGAGCAGTGGTGGAGAATGGGAAAGTCTAGAAATTTCAGTGAATTTTATAGTACATTAAAGATGAGGCAAATTCCAGGCTTTAACATTGGGTATGCAGATAAATACGATACAATATTTTATATATCAAATGGAATAATTCCTAAAAGAGCTGAAGGTTACAATTGGAAAGGAATTGTTCCTGGAGATACAAAAAAAACCATGTGGACAGATTATCATGAAATAGAAGATCTTCCTCAAGTCATTCAACCAAAAGCAGGATTTATATATGATGCAAATCACTCCCCTTTTAAATCCACATCGGCTGAGGAAAATCCAAAAGAAGAAGATTATAGTGAGAGAATGGGTTATGAGACATATGACAATAATAGATCTACCAGATTAATAGAATTGATCGAAAGTTATGATAAAGTATCATATGAAGATTTTAAGGATATAAAATATGATAATTCATTTCCATCAAAGTTTAATTATAGCTTTATGGACATAAGTATAATTGAAAAGCTAAAAATTGATCCTGAAAATGATTTATTTGAAATATTAGATATTATTCAAAAATGGAAAAGGAAAACAGATATCGATTCACAAGGAGCTGGTATCTACGGTGTTCTTTACTATCAACTTGTAAGTAATTATAGAAATGAAATATTAGAAAATGATAACACTGTAAGTAAAGAAACTCTTCTATCTGCTTTATCGGACACCAAGTCATATTTAACAGATAATTTTGGAACCATTAATATAACTCTTGGAGACTTTCAAAAACTCGTAAGAGGCGACAAAGAAATTCCTATTTGGGGACTCCCAGATGTTGTAACTGCTATGTCATCAAGACCATACAAAGATGGAAGACGTAAAGTTACCCAGGGTGAATCATATATTGGACTCATTAGATTTAATGATAAAGGTCCAACTCTTGAGAGTATCATTTCTTTTGGAAATTCTGATAATCCTGATTCAGAGCATTACACTGATCAAATGGAGCTTTATTCAAAATTCAAGACAAAAAAAATGACTTTTGATAAGCAAGAGATATATAGTAAAGCTAAAAGGATTTATAATCCAAATTAGTTGTTATTGAGAGCCTCATTATAAATTTCCTCATATAGTGGGATGATCATTTTAATATCATATTTTTTAGCATTTTCAAATGCCTGAGACCTGTATTTCTTCTTTAATGTTTTATCAGAGAGTATTCTGATTGCATTTGATGCCATAGATTCAATGTCACCAATATCACTTGTATAACCCGAGTTACCATTAATATTTAATTCAGGTAAACCTCCTGTATTAGATGAGACAACTGGTACTCTTAATGCCATTGCTTCTAGAGCTGCAAGACCAAAACTTTCTTTCTCAGACGGAAGAAGAAAAAGATCAGAAGAGCACAGAATCTTATCTACCTCATTGGTCTTTCCAACAAATATTACTCTATTTTTTAAGTTATTCTTTCTTAAATAATCTTTAGCTTTTTTCTTTTCTGGGCCATCTCCAACCATAATAAGTTTTGAATTTATTTTTGAATTTATTTTTTCAAAAATTTTTATAACATCAATTATCCTTTTTAATGGTCTAAAGTTACTGATGTGTACGATAATTTTTTCATCACCTTGTGCAATTACATTTTTGTCGCGGGCATCATATATAGCTTTATATTTATCAATATCTATGAAGTTTGGAATAACCTTAATTTCTCTTTCAATCCCAAAGAATTGTCTCGTATCTTCCATTAGACTTTTTGAAACACAGGTAACTATATCTGACTTATTAATACTAAAGGTGACAGCTGGTTTATAAAAAGGATGATTCCCAACAAGAGTAATATCAGTTCCGTGAAGAGTTGTTACTATTGGAATTTTATAACCATTTTCAATAAGAATTTTTTTTGCCATGTATGCTGCATATGCATGTGGAATTGCATAGTGTACGTGGAGTAAGTCGATTTTATGCTTATAGACAACATCATACAACTTACTTGATAAAGCTAACTCATAGGGCTCGTATTTAAATAGTGGATAATCAGGAACATTTACTTCATGATAATGCAGGTTTGAGGATAAAGCGTCAAGACGAACTGGCTGACTATATGTAATAAAATGAATTTCGTGACCTTTTTTTGACAACTCAATTCCAAGCTCTGTAGCTACAACCCCAGAACCTCCAAATGTTGGGTAACACACAATGCCTATTTTCATTTATTGTCTATTAAGGATTTGTAAACAATTTCTTGAGACCTTGTCCTTGTATTGCTTGTTTGTAATAAAGTATTTTCTCTTGTAGGATAAGTTCTATTGGACAGAAAAATAAATATAATATTCTTGTCAGGATCAGCCCACGCCATTGATCCTGTATATCCATAGTGACCAAAGCTCTCAGATGATACACCACCAAACGTGGACCCATGTCTGCCTTCAATTTGAGGTTTATCAAATCCTACTCCACTTCTATTTTCTTTATCACAGAAATAACAAAAGTTGAACAGATCGAATGAATCTTGAGAGAATAATTTGAAGTCGTCATATTTACCTTTTTGAATCATAGCCTGAAGAACAATGGCTACCTCATAGGAATTTGAGAATAAACCTGCATGACCTGAAATACCACCCAGCATAGCTGCACCCTCATCATGAACATATCCTTGTAATTTTGAATATCTAAAAAAATCATCTCTTTCACTTGGAACGATCTCATTAAGATTGATCTTTTCATGTGGATTAAACATTGTTCTTTTCAAACCAAGTCTACTGAATATTCTTTCATTGGCTAAAACATTTAAAGGTTTATTATACTTATCTTCAAACCAAAATTTTAAAAAATAAAAAGGTAGATCAGAATATTTATATTCTAATTCATCTCTTAATTCACTATCAACAATAGATTTAAAAATCTTCTCTCTATAATTAGTCTTTAAAAATAAGTTTTCAGATACAGGTATCGAAAATGAAGACTTTGAATTTCTTTTGTAGAATCTTGATTTAGGTTTTTCTTTCCTGTCCAATGTCTCTTCATAAAAAGGTATCCAGGGTCTTAACCTAGCATAGTGAGACAACATCTCTTTAAGGGGTATTTGAGCTTTATCTTTTAATCTTTTCTTTGGGAATAGTTCAGATAACTTTGTACTTAAATTTAATTCACCTTTATCATACTCTTGTAAAACTAATGGCATTGTAGCAATAATTTTTGTTATTGATGAAAGATCGAATACATGATTATTCTCAAGCTTTACATTCTTTTCATATGTATGATATCCAAAGCTTTTATTATAAATGACTTTACCATTTTTTGAAACAAGCATTTGAATAGCTGGAGCTATCATTGAGTCAATACTTCTAATAGCAATAGAATCAAGATTTTGAAGTTTTATTGAATCAAAACCCTCGTAAACAGGTCTTGAAAAACCCAATATATCTTTTTTATCAAAAGTTAAACCATGGTTTACTTTAAAAAAATTATTTGATACAGGAATTCTACCTTTGAATGACCTCGAACCAAACATAAGGTCTGCAGCAATTTCCTGAGAAATCATATTATTCTGATAAGAAATAATAATTGACTCAAAATTATCAATTGATTTAAAAGAATTGAGGCTATATGGATTCAAGAATAAGTTTAAAATAACATTATTAGATTTACTAATGTTGTCTATTTTCCTGACTATCTCATCAGGTATAATATTTGATGCATATGGACTAGAACTTGAACCATGATAGGTAATAATAATTGCATCATAATCAGTTTTTTTACTTATTGATGCATAATCATCGCCATTAAATTTTTCAACGTCAACATACTTAGCCATTTTATTTGTAAAGTACTCGCTGTTCTTATTTTTCCCAAAGGATACATGTAAGTACTTTTTATCACTAGATAATGGCATTATCTCTTTGGAGTTCTTGACAAGAGTAATTGCCGACTCCATTGCTTTAGAGTATAAAAGTGAATCTTTGGGTTTGTTTACTTTTTTAAGAATATTTTTAGGTTTTATCTCAGTATAATTATGAAGTCCTGATCTTGCTTTAAGTGATAAGATTTTTTTCACTGATTTAGAAAGTCTTTCTTCGGATATTTTTCCTTTATTATATGAATCAGCAATTAGTCTTACTCCTAGAGAAACATTAGTTGACATTAAGATTATATCATTACCAACTTCAAAGGCTCTTAAATCAACATTAATAGACGGATCTTGAAAAACACCCTTCATATCAAGGGCATCGGTAACAGCTATTCCTTGAAAATTATATTCATTTCTTAATAGCTTTCTTACAGTTTTATATGATAAAGAAGATGGATATCTTTTATCAATTGCTGGAACACTCAAATGAGCTAACATTACAGACTCTGCTAGTCCATCATCAATAAGTTTCTTAAATGGAAATAATTCAACATTATTTAATCTTTTCATATTTCCATTTATTACTGGAAGTGTTTTGTGAGAATCCTTGCCTGTATCACCGTGTCCAGGAAAATGCTTAATCGAAGTATAAACTCCTACATCTTTATGACCCTGAATGTAAGCCTTTGCTTTTTTATAAACATTTATTGGATCCTCTCCAAACGACCTGTTTCCTATGATAGGATTTTTAGAATTATTATTTACATCGACTGATGGTGAGAAATTAAAATGAATACCTAATGCTTTATTTTGTTCAGCCATTCTTTTTGAAATCTCTCTTACAAGAGAATTATCTTGGATTGCTCCTAAAGTCATATTCCATGGATGTGCAAAAACATCTGACAGCCTCTGTGATGGCCCCCATTCAGCATCCATAGTAATCAATAAGGGAGTCTTTGCAAGTGACTGGAACTCATTTAACCACTCCAGATGTGACTTTGTTGTTCCAATTGAGAATAGCAGACCACCTATTTTATCTTCAACAACAAGTTTTTTTATCTCATCAAAGTTTGACTGCTCAGGTGAGACCCAGTTAACAAAAAGTTGAGCGACCTTCTCTTCTGTTGTTAAAGATGAATAAACACTGTCAACCCACTTTTTTTCAATAGGGTTTAAATTATCATATAGACTTTGTGAGAAGACAAAAGTTATATTAAAAAAGAAAATTAATAGGTTTCTTAACATATGTTATAAGTATTTAGAAAGCCATGATGATCCAATATCAATTTCAAAATTATTTAAAAGTTCACCTTTAGTATTTACAGTGGTATTGAATATAATTGTTTCTGAAGAAAGAGTTCCTTCTTTAATTTTAGTTTTTAAATCATTCAGACTAACTGAAGAAATTTTATTATCTATTTTGAAGTTAACAATTAATCTATTTAATAAGTTTACTTGAATAGAATCTGATATATCATTAATTAATTGTAGTGAGTAATCTATTGAACATCCGCCTATAGGATTTATATTTTCATTCACTGAAATTATTATAAATCTTTTATGAATTATTGTATACGAACATTCAAGATCTTTTCCATGTGCTTGCCACGAGTCAAGAAATAAACTAGTCTTATCATCTATCATTGACATTTCTGATTCAATTAAATCTCTATCTGATTGGTATATCCAGATTCTAGAATCATCAGGCATATTTTTAAAATCTACTTTCATAAGTCTTCAGCTTTTTCTATCATTTGAGCTATATCAACAACATCAATATCTTTCTGTTTGGATGTCATACCGTCACTCATCATGGTGCTACAAAAAGGACAACTTACAGCGACAATTTTTGCATTAGTTTCTATTGCTTCTTCAGATCTCTTAATATTTATATCTAGATTACCCTTTTCCGGTTCTTTAAACATTTGGGCACCACCAGCTCCACAACACAAGGATTTAGATTTACAGCTTTTCATCTCTATAAGTTCTGCATCTAATTTTTTAATTACATCTCTAGGAGCCTCATATATACCATTAGCCCTTCCAAGATAACAGGGATCATGATAAGTGATTTTTTTACCTTTATAATACCCTCCAGAGATTGAAATCTTATTGTCTTTAACTAGATTATTAATTAAGGTAGTATGATGAATAACCTCATAATTACCTCCAAGATCAGGATACTCATTTTTTAGTGTATTAAAGCAATGTGGACAAGTTGTAATAATTTTTTTGACGTGATATGAGTTTAGAATTTCAATATTTGAAATTGCTTTCATCTGAAATAAAAATTCATTACCTGATCTTTTGGCAGGATCACCAGTACATGATTCTTCTTTACCCAGAATAGCATATGATATGTTTGCTCTATTAAGAATTTTGACAAAAGCTTTAGTAACTTTTTTTGCTCTATCATCAAAACTACCTGCACAGCCTATCCAAAAAAGGTATTCTGGATTCTCGCCCCTTGATTTTAGTTCTGATAAAATTGGTACTTTCATTATTCCTTGTCTAATTGGTCGTCGTCAAAGACCTCAATGGTTACTTTTTTCTCAATTAAATCTGTAAATTTTCCATTATACTTTGTAGCCTTGACTAAGTGATTGTCTATCCAATGATAATTTCCCCCTCTTGGTTTTCCCATAAGTAGACTATGATATTTAAAGCCATTCTCTTTAAGCCACTTTTCTGTTACTTTTCTATGTGATTCAATTCTAGCAGTAAAAAAACATATAATATGGCCTTTATCATACCAGTTATTGATTGTCTCTAGAGCATCTGGATATAATTTTGCGGTAACCATTCTCTCTGGCTCCTCATTCGGAACATCGTCACAAATAGTACCGTCTATATCAATTAGATAATTTTTTATTCCTTCAGGCAAAATAGGACTAACTGTCTCACCCTTTTCAATTTTTTGATGTAAATAATTTTCAACTTCTTCTTTTTTCATAATATAATTTTAAGATTCTTGGATCCAAAGTTCTCTATCTTGTTGGTTATAAGGCCATGGAGCTCCATTATTTTCAATATTATTCATCATATTGTTTAAATCTGGATGAGCTGATGACTCTTCCATAATTAAAAATTGTCTCATATCCATAATTATGGACAGAGGATCAATATTTATAGGACATGCCTCAACACAAGCATTACAAGATGTACAAGCCCATAATTCTTCTTTAGTTATGTAATTGTCTAATAATCTATCACCATCATCAACAAAATTTCCTTTATTGGATGTTATGTTTTTTGACACTTTTTCTAGTCTATCTCTTGTATCCATCATTATCTTTCTTGGTGATAGCTTTTTTCCTGTAAGGTTTGCAGGACATTCACTAGTACATCTACCACATTCAGTACATGAATAAGCATTCATTAGCTGAACCCATTTCAAATCTAAAACATCAGAAGCACCAAATTTATCAATTCCACCATTAGATTGAGAGGCCTTTTCTGGATAAAACATTAAGAGAACTTCATTTCTTACCGATTCCAATATCCCAAATTTTCCTTTGTTTTCAAGATTTGCATAATATGTATTAGGAAAAGCTAATAGTATATGAAGATGTTTGGAATAATAAAGATAGTTTAGAAAAAAGAAAATACCAATGATATGTAGCCACCAAAAAACTCTTTCAAATACATAAACAGTAGACGTATCGAATGAATTAAATAAAGGGACAATAAAAGAAGAAATAGGAAAAGATCCTGCCTTATAGTATCCTTCAAAATTTCTTTCTTGAAGAATTAAATCTGTTGCATTCATTGATAAAAACAACAACATTAATACAACCTCAAAATAAAGTATATTATCCGCATCAAATTTAGGCCATCCCTTCATTTCACTACTAAAAAATCTCTTTATCTTAACTATATTTCTTCTAGTCCAAAATATAACAACTGAAATTAAAACTAGTAATGCAAAAATTTCAAAAGAAGCAATTAAAAAGTTATAAAAATTAGGATTAAAGTATTTAGAAAAAAATCTATGTGAACCAGTCACTCCATCAATCAATATTTCAAGTAGTTCAATGTTTATAATAATAAACCCAACATATACAACCACATGTAAAAATCCTGAGATTGGTTTAGTAACCATTTTAGATTGACCAAGAGCAATTCTTATCATGTTGTAAAGTCTTTTTTTGGGATTGTCAGACCTATTAATAGGTTTGCCAAGTTTGATTACAGTTATTAACTTTTTTATATTATAAATAAAAAATCCTACTGATATTATCAGTAGAAAACTAAAAATTATATTAGGTAAAATATCAATCATTTATTTTCTACCAAAAACTGAAAAATGAACATATTTTTTTGGATTTGTTTTTATATCATTAATCAAAATGTTCAAACTCTCTATTGATGAATTAAGATTATTATAGACTTCATCTTCATTAATTAATTTACCTAAGGTTGAGTTGTCTGAATCAAGTTTATCTACAATTGAGCTAATACCATCAACTGAAACCTCAAGATTAGAGAGAAGAGAAGTCAGTCCAAAAGAATTTAATTCATCAGATACATTTGAAAGATTAGAGCTAATTTTTTCAAAGTTGTCTATAGTATTATTAATCTGAGTATTCTTAGATGTCAATGTTTCTTCAATAATAACCGAAGAATTTTTTATGGCATTAATAGCAGATGTTAAGACACTAATTGATTCTTTAATTTCTTCTTGAGTCTGTCTATTTAAAACGTTAGATGCACCCGTAAAAATAGAGTCAACACTAGTTATAGTGCTTTGTAATTGTCTTGATAGTGGTTCTATCTGCCTATTGATTAATTCTGTTAATCCCGGCCTAACACTAGACATAAGCGTATCACCAGTTTTAACTATAGATTCTCTTTCAAATAAGGGTTCTATTGAAATAGCTAGACCACCCAGAACACCTGTTTCATAGATTGATGCTGTACTTTTTGAGGAAAAGTTAAGCTTATCCTTAACTTTTAAAGTGACAATTATTTTTGTTGAGTTGGGCAGAAAGTCAAGTTCAGTAACATTACCGATTGATAAACCGTTGATCATTACATTTGCACCAACTAATAAACCGTCTACTTCATCATAGACTGCGTAAATTGTCTTTTGCTTATCAAGAATAGATGATCCTTTTAAATAATTAAATCCAAAAATAAATAGAAGTATAGTTGATAAAACAAAAAAGGCAGCTTTAATTTCTTTAGATAATCTCAAGGCAGTTTAGGTTTATAGTTGTAAAAATAAGAATAATTTAGTTAGTGAAATATTATATTAACTCTCAATTTAATCTGATTATTTCATTGTTTTGAAATCTTACGACAAAAGATGAATTAAAACCACTTATTCTTGCAGTTTTTAATGACTCATTAGCATCTTCTAAAGTTTTGTGTTTCCCATATAAATATTTATATATCTTTCCTTCTTTAACTACATCAACTGATTTTAGGCCTTTAAAATTATAAGGCTTTAATTCTAATAGTTTATTGCTTGCAGCAATTTGAATTCTGTAATAAGTAATTTCATTATTATTTTCTGAAGTACTAGAAGTCGTCAGATTATTAAATAATTCATTTTTATAATTCATCACTGCATTAGATATAGCTTCAGCCATCTCGGATTGACCTTTAGATGAATTTAAATATGCACCCTCTTTTTTATTAGATAAAAACCCAAGTTCAATAAGTACACTCGGCATGTAAGTATATTTGAGAACTATAAATCCTGCTTGTTTTATATTTCTATTTTTTCTATTTAACCTATTAACAAAACCATTTTGAATGTATGAGGCTGCAATAATACTTTGGTCAAGGTATTCTTCTTGCATTAAAGTAAGCCCAATTACTGATTCTGGGTTATTGGGGTCAAAACCTGCATAAGCACTTTCATAGTCATCTTCAAAGAAAATTACAGAATTTTCTTTTTTTGCTACTTCAAAGTTTCGTTGATTTGCGTGAAGTCCGAGAACAAAAGTTTCAGCTCCATATGCTTGAGATGAGTGGGAATTACAATGGATTGAAATAAAAAGCTGAGCATCTGATTTATTTGCAATATTTGCTCTTTCCAAAAGGTTTACAAATTTATCTTTATCTCTTGTATAGATAACATTGATTCCGTTATCCTGAAGTAATTGACCTAGTTTAAGAGATGTGTTTAGAGCAATTATTTTTTCATAAAAACCATTACTTACTGCTCCTGGATCTTTACCGCCGTGACCAGGATCTATAACTACAGTGAAATTATTGTGGTTTTTTATTTCCTGGCTTTGAAGACTAAATAAATAAAAGTTAAGTAAAATGACAGTAATTAACCGAAGTGAAATCATACTTATAAATAGATATAATTAAAATTATGATTAATTTTGAATAAGTTAAGTACCTTGTTGATAACTCAATTTTAAATCTTGAAAAAAAAATATTTAATCCTTTTTATAGTTTTAATTTTTTCAGGATTAGGTCTCTTAAACTCCCAGACAAATGAATTAGTTGCAGACTCATTGACCTCAAAAGAAAATGAAAAGAAGTCTGTTCTTTTGGAAAATGTTAAATATGATGCATCTGATTCAATTATAATTGATCAAAAAAATAACAAGATAACTTTATACAACAACGCTAAAATTGAATATGGGGATATTGAGCTGACATCAGGTCTTATAATATTAGATTATAAAGATAATATTGTAACTGCAGGCAGAATTGCAGATTCTAATGGAAATCTTAGCCAATATCCAACGTTCGTTCAAGGTGGAAATGTTGTAAATCCTGACTCAATAAAATATAATTTTGATAACCAAAAGGCTTTGATATGGAATTCAAAATCTGAGGATAATGGGATGAATATTCTCTCTAGTTTAACCAAAAAACAAAATGATTCTGTTTATTATCTTAAGGATGGAAAAGTTACTACGGGCGGAAATTTAATGGGAGATGAATCAGAAGAAGCTGATTATTATTTTAAAATTAGAAAAGGGAAGCTTGTACCTGGAGGAAACATAATAACAGGATTCACAAACCTATTTGTAAAAAATGTTCCAACGCCCATAGGTTTACCTTTTGCATATTTTCCATCTCAGCAAACCAAAGATTCTGGATTTATAATTCCAAATGTAAACGAGAGTAATCAAAGAGGGTACTCCCTCCAAAATGGAGGGTATTACTTACCTTTATCTGAGTATTTTGACTTAACAATATTAGGAGATTACTACACAAATGGAAGTTATGGTTTAAATATTAGTTCTCAATACAGAAAACGTTATAAAAGCAACGGGAACTTTACAGTTAGATATGAAAACTTAATAAATGGAGAACGTGGTCTTCCTGAATACGGAAAATCAACAGTATATAATATTAGATGGACTCACTCAAAAGACACTAAGGCTTCACCTAGTTCAACTTTTAGTGCATCTGTAAATTTCGGTAGCAGTGATTATTTTAGACAATCTGTTAATCAACTTAACACTGCTAATTTCTTAAATAATAATTTGAGTTCATCAATATCTTATTCTAAAAGTTTTCCAGGATCTGCTGGTGTAAGGTTATCACTAACTGCAAATATGTCTCAAAATACACAATCGCAAGAAGTAAATTTGACTCTCCCCACACTTACATTAAATTCAAATAGATTTTATCCATTTGAGAGGAAGGGGAAGTCAAAAAAGGGGTTCTTTCAAAATATTAATATTCAGTACTCATCCAAAGCGGAGAATAGAGCAATATTCTCTGATGACTTACTACTAAAAAAAGGAATGTTTGAAAATGCGAAGTCTGCTGTTCAGCATAACATTCCTTTTACCACAAATTTTAAAATGTTTAAACATTTTAGTGTTAGTGTTGGTGGTAGATATCAGGAAACCTGGACAGGTAAAACTGTAAAATTCAATGATTTTAATGAACAAAATGGTGCAGTTAAAGATACATTAAATGGTTTTGATAGATTCGGAGTATATAACTATAATGCTAGTATTACAACAAAAATATATGGAATAGTAAATTTTAAACCTAAAAATAAAGTTCAGTCTATAAGACATACAATCACGCCCAGTATTACTTACTCTAATAACCCTAGCTTTGAAGAATACTATGATACTTATATAATTGATGCTGAAGGAAATACAGCCGAGTATACAAGATTTCAAGGAGGTTTGTTTGGTACACCAGGAAAAAGCTATTCAAGCAGTATTGGATTGTCAATCCAAAATGTATTAGAGGCTAAAGTAAAACCGAAAGACTCAACTGAAACTGAATTAAAAAAAATAAATATTTTCAAAAATCTAAATATATCAACAAGTTATAATTTAGCGGCAGAAGAATTTAAATTATCTCCAATCAGAGTATCTGGAGCTATTGATGTGGCTAGGGGATTTACAGTAAATACAGGGGCAACATTTGATGCATATGCACTTGATGAAAATAATAGACGAATAAATGTCTTTAACTCCAAAAATGGAGGAGGTCTTCTAAGAATGACTAGCGCAAATATATCGACTCAGTATCAATTAAATAATAATACATTTAAAAGAGGCCAGACTCAAGAACAAATTGACGAGAACACCTCTGGAGGTGGAAGGAACGATGATCTTTTTGGTGTATCACAAAATTTTTCTGATTCAAGGCAAAACATGGGAGAGGAAGAAGAAAAAGAAGAGATTAATTTAACTAATTATATATATAAAATGCCATGGTCACTAAATCTTGCTTATTCATTAACCTATAATAACTCTAGAGGCCAAAAAGATTTTTCAACAAATTCATTAATGATATCATCAAATCTTTCACTTACTCCAAAATGGACAGTTGGTATTTCATCAGGATATGATTTCAAACAAAAAGGGTTTACCTACACACAATTGCGTTTTGACAGGGATCTTGATAGTTGGAAATTAGACTTCTCATGGGTACCATTTAGCCCCCGTGCTTCATGGAACTTCTTTATTGGTATTAAATCTGGACTTTTAAGTGATCTTAAATATGAAAAAAGATCTGAACCAGACAGATCATTATAGATTATGAAAAAAATTATAAATACAAAAAAAGCACCTGCTCCAATTGGGCCATATAATCAAGCTATATTAAAAGACAATATCCTTTTTATATCAGGCCAAATAGCACTCGATCCAGTTTCAATGAAACTTAAAAATGAGACTATTGAAGAAGAAACCAATCAAGTAATGTTAAACCTAAAACATATATTGAAAGAAGCAAAAATGGATTTTAGCAATGTTGTTAAGACATCAATTTTTCTTTCCGATATGGATCTTTTCAAAGATGTTAATGATATTTATGGTAAATATATTAAATATGGCGATGAACCTGCGAGAGAGACAATTGCAGTTAAAACATTACCAATGAATGTTAATGTGGAAATATCAATGATAGCAATTATTTAAATACTCTAAATATTTCTTTTATGATAATCAACAAGGCCGATGATAGGTCGTTGAATAAATTTGCCTGTTTTTAAGTTATACTTCTTCCCTATCCTAGTAATTTCATCTCTAAGGTAATAAGCGATAGAGCCAACATAATGGATATCAACTTTACTAAAATCATCATATTGAAGTATTTGATAATCAATAAATCTTTCTAGACCTTTAAAAATAATCTCTTTAAAGTATTCATTAGATTTATTCTCAATTAAAAAATTTGCAAATCCTGCTAAATATGTGTTGGGATTCTCTTCTCTATATAACTTATTTTTGATAGAGTTTGGAGATAGATCATAATTTTTTGCAAATTTTTCCCTAAGATCCTCCGGCATTTTATTAAAGTAATATGCTCTTATTAAATATTTACCATAGTAATTTCCACTAGCATAATCCATCAAGACATAACCAAGAGACTGAACTTTTTGAATAACTTTTTCACCATCGTAATAAGAACAGTTTGAGCCAGTTCCAATGATG
Source organism: uncultured Bacteroidota bacterium (assembly GCA_902622595.1). GTDB lineage: Bacteria > Bacteroidota > Bacteroidia > Flavobacteriales > Flavobacteriaceae > Marisimplicoccus. The sequence goes on along the minus strand of CACNQM010000001.1, from coordinate 320,196 downwards.
TTTACAATTGAAGGAGTACCAATATCCACTGCAGAATATACCGCAGCATATGTATCTTCCTTAATGTCAAATTCACTGTTAATAAAAATTGAATTGAAAACCTTTAAAATTCGTTCTTGAGTTGATTCAACACCACAACCAGCTCCGTAAAAAAATAGTTTCTCTACAGACTTTCTGTTTTTATATATTTCAAAATTATTTTTTATTCTCTCGTTTAATATCTCATTTGAAAGCATCTGAGGATTCAAACCTAAAGTTTTAGTGGAAAAGATTTCTTTTCCGTTTTTGTCTAGGGCTATCCAATCTGTTTTAGTAGAACCACTGTCAACAACTAATATCATTTTTTAAATTGAATATATGTGTTTAGATAAGTCAAGCAGTTTATTAGAATACCCACATTCATTATCATACCATGAGATTATCTTGAAAAAATTAGAATTTAATTCCATTCCAGCATTAGCATCAAATATTGATGTTCTCTTATCACCAACGAAGTCTTGCGAAACAACAAGTTCATCACAGTAACCAAGTATTCCACTTAATTCATTTTCAGATGATTCTTTCATGACCCTCTTTATTTTTTCGTATGAAGTTTTTTCAACTAATCTGACAGTTAGATCAACAACTGAAACATTAGCAGTAGGAATTCTAAACGCCATTCCGGTAAGTTTACCTTCCAAAGAAGGAATAACTTTTGTAACAGCTTTTGCTGCTCCAGTTGAACTTGGTATAATATTTAAAAGAGTGCTTCTACCTCCTCTAAAATCCTTTTTGGAGGGTCCATCAACTGTAAATTGGGTAGCAGTTGCAGCATGCACAGTTGTCATTAGTCCTTCTTCAATTCCAAAGTTATCATTAAGTACTTTTGCTATTGGAGCAAGACAGTTAGTAGTACATGACGCATTAGATACAATTACATCTGAAGATTTTGCATTATTATGGTTAACCCCCATTACAAACATTGGAGCATCTTGACTAGGAGCAGATATAACAACTTTTTTAGCTCCTGAATTTATATGAGACGATGCTTTTTCTATTGAAGTAAAAATACCAGTACACTCAGCAACAATATCTACACCAATTTCAGACCAATTAATATTATTTGGATCTCTTTCTGCTGTAATTTTTATGGGTCTTCCATTAATTACTAATCTGTTTTCACTTACCTCTACAGATCCATCAAAAGGACCGTGAACAGAATCATACTTTAAAAGATAGGCTAGATGATTAATATCTAATAAGTCATTTACAGAGACGACGTTGAAATCATCATTATTAATCGCAGATCTCAAAACAAGTCTACCTATTCTTCCAAAACCGTTAATACCAATATTTATTGCCATTTTATATTTGTTTAAAATTAAATTGAAATTATATCACAGACTCTGACTAAGTCTTTATCTAATTGTTGACCGCCTTTAATAGCTTTATCAAGGGGAATTGTCACCATTTTATCATCAATAATACCAACCATGACTTTACTTTTATTTGACATAAGTGAATCAACTGCATACACCCCCATTCTTGATGCTAGAACTCTATCAAAACATGTAGGCGATCCTCCTCTTTGAATATGACCTAGTATTGAAACTCTTATTTCATAATGAGGAAGATTCTTTTCTATGTATGAAGAAAATTTAAAAACGTTATCACCAATTTTTTCACCTTCTGAAACAACAATGATACTGGATGATTTACCAGATTTCTCACTTTTTTTGAGAGAGCCTAATAATCTATCTAACCCCATATTTTGCTCAGGGATTAATACTTCTTCTGCACCTGCACCAATACCAGCATTAAGAGCAATATGGCCAGACCCTTTACCCATAACCTCTATAAAAAAAAGCCTGTTATGAGAACTAGCTGTATCCCTAATCTTATCAATTGCATCTACTGCAGTGTTTAATGCAGTATCATATCCTAATGTACATCTTGTTCCTACTAAATCGTTATCAATAGTCCCCGGAATACCAATGGTCTTTATCCCATGCTCCTCCTCCAGTAACATGGCACCTGTTAGTGAGCCATTTCCTCCTATAACAACAAGCGAATCAATATCATATTTATCTAAATTGGTCTTTGCTTTTTTTCTTCCTTCTTTTGTTCTAAATTCTAAAGATCTTGCTGATTTAAGGATTGTTCCACCTTTATTAACTATATTGTTTACTCCACGAGCATTAAGCTTTACAAAGTCGTCAATAATTAATCCTTCAAAACCCTTGTAGATTCCATAACATTCAATATTATTGTATACAGCTGACCTTACAACTGCTCTTACAGCAGCATTCATACCCGGAGCATCACCACCCGATGTAAGAACACCAATTTTTTTGAGTTTATTAGACATCTTTAAGTTGCACTAATTTAAATATAAAAATCAAGTATATTGAACAATAAGGATAAATTGTTAATTACTATTATTAACAATTTTTGACAGTAAACTCCTAAATGTTTGGAAGTCTACTTGATATGATAAACCTATTCCCTGGGTATAACCTAATTCATCTCCAATATATCTAAATTCATTCTCTCTATTGAAAACTTTAGCTCTTAAGGTTCCATCTTCATTTAAAATAAAATCAATCTGAACATCTCCGATAATCAAAGTTTCTTCAATACCTCCTATGGGAACTCCAATTTTTCCATTAAATAAGATTTTGTCACTTATTTTTGTTGAAAGTGTCACACCAAATCTATCCTCAGTTTTTATATCTAGTATCTCACTCCTATCTCCCTGAAGATAATTTAATCCGACTTCGAGAGGCCCTTGATTTCCGCCTAGTATGTCACTAAAAACTTCTGATACCTTTTCGTAAATATTATTAGTTACTCCCTCAATTGATACACTTACCTCATTTATAAAAATACCTTGAGTCAAAAGTGAAATAGCTTGTAATTGTCTTATTTCAGGATCATTTAATTTATAGTTTATTTCAGATGTTACTGAACTACTAGTGTTGGGAAAGAATATTTCAAAATTTGGGTTATCAGGTTTAGTTAACTCTCCGGTGAGAACAATATCTACATTTGTTGGGATTTTTTTATTAAAATTAGGATTATCTAAAAGTAAAGCAGGATTAGCACCACCCGGCACCTCATATGTTGCCTGAATATTCATTTGAGCGGCAAGAGGATCACCATCCCAAATAATTGTTCCTCCATTTTTAAGTTGAAATTTTTTATCGATTAAAGCCAGATTTCTAAAATTATATACACCATCACTTGCAATAAAATCTCCATAGATATTAAACTTACCATCTGAATCAATTTCCATGAAAAGGTTACCGTTACCTTTTCCGCTAATATAACTTCCAGTGTCTTGGTCAATTGTAATTTCAACTACTGCACTATTGTTAATTTCTAGGTCTATATTCAGATCAAGTGTCTTGTTGATTTTATTTAATTTATTTTCAGTAATAAGTGTTTCTTCAGAATAAGAATTTAAATCAGTGAAGGTAATGAATGAGAAATCATCAATCGAGTAAGTCCTAGTCTGAGGAATAATAATGTTAGTTCCACTTTTAGTTGTCCCATTAATATCAATCGAGACTTGATTTGTTGGCCCACTAATTTTAACATCTCCTCCCATGTATGCCTGGCCATAGAAACCATCATTTTCAATGTAATCTTTATTCAATATGTGAAGCTTTTCAGACTTAAAATCTAAGTCTAAGTTCCAATTTTTAAAATCTTGGTGAGTAATTTTACCCTCTAAAGATGTTGGAGAGTTATTAGATTCTGAGTTAATATTTACATTATTAATTTCAAAATTTTGATTGTACAAATCAATTTCTGAGTTTTCTGACAAGAAATATTCAATATTTAAATAAGGGACTGTAAACTTTGATTCATTAAGGTATAATTTTCCATTATGTTGAATATTGCTAGACTTTCCCCAGAGGTTTACCTCACCAGAGACATTACTTGATATGCTAGTCATTGTATTCGTCCCAATCTTTTCAATAAATGATATATCAAAATTCTCAAATATTAAATCTATATCAATATTTGGTTCCTCATTAGCACCTATTATAGATCCTTCACCCTTAATAGAACTTAACTTATCTTTTAGTAAATCAATTTTTAAAGCATATGAATTATAGTCAGTATTACCAAAAATATTGATATTTAACTCTCCTAAATCATAATTTTTGATTTGAAGATCTGAAAATTTAGATTCAATATTTAAAGTTCTATTTTCCAAATCTCTTTTAAGATTTATTTCTGAATTAAAAATTGCAGTTATTGGGTTTTTATTTATTTGATAAAGATTATTTATTATTAGATCTATAATAGTGATGTCAAAATTTAAATCGTCATTATTCCTATAATACCCATTTATATTCAGATTTTTTCCAAGAGAAGAATCCAAGTTAAATAAACCATCATTATATATTATTTGAAAATCAAAATCAGTGTCTTGATTAATAAAATCAGTATTAAAAATTTTATTTAATTCAGATAAATTTTCAAGCTCTAGTTCTTCTACAGAATTTTTAAAATATAATTGGTTAAGCTTCAGAAAAGAAATAATGTTATTTGAATTGGATAAATTAACATCAAGATCTAATAGAGTTGAAAATTCAAATTCACCGGAATTATCTTCTCCATTATAATCAATTTTACTATTCATGTCGAATATTTTTTTTGATGTATTACCTGAAACACTCGTATCAATATTAATATTTTCTGAGGATAATAATATTGTCCCTTCAAGATTATTATTCCTTATAAACGAATCTGCAACTATATTGAATTCATTATCATTTTTAGTAAAATTAATAGCTGAATTTATAAAATTTAATTCTTTAGAGGAACCCTTAATAGTTGAATTTAAGTCAATATAATTTATGTCTAGAAAATCTAGAATTTGATCATTTTCTAGAATTTTAGATTTTATATTGAGCTGATAATTTAAAAAATTATCTAGCTTTAAAGAACCATTAAGATTAAAATTGGATTTGAAATCATTCAGTCCATTTAGGTTAAATGTTAAATCTTTATTTATTATATCTAAATTTCCTTGAAATAATGGAAGATCAAGTTTTTCATAAATTTCATAATTAGATGTCAAATATCCCTCATTTATTTTTAGTCTGTTGATTTTAGTTTTTACCTCAATATCCTCAGATATTATGTCCTTTATGTTTATTTCAGCATTTAAATCAAAAAGTTTATTATTTAAAAAAACTCTGTCAATACTAAGCTCATTATATGATCCAGAAAATTCAATTTGTCCAGAGTAAATATTATCTACAATAAAATTATTCTGAACTACATTAAGTGTTGAAGGATCAAAATTAAAATTAAAGCTAGCATTACTTATATTTTTAATTTGCAGTTCTTCATCAAGATCAATAGTTATATTACCTCTTATAAAATTGTTTTGATTGGCTAGATAAGTATTATTTAGACTAAGCTTATTACCTTTAAAGTTTACGATCGAATTAAAATCATTTATCTTTATATTATCAAGAGCTCCATTGAAACTTTGTATTTCAAAGTTCACACCATTTTGGACTTGACCAATTTCTTTAATAAAGGACTTATTAATAATTAATTGATTTTGGATCGAGTCGTCCTTAATTATCAAAAAAGAATTTGAAATTTCTAAATTATCAAAAAAGAAGTTTTCAAAAACTTGATCTAAATCTCTTATACTGGTGCTTTGATCAGTATCTTTGCTAGATTGATCTATATAAAGTTTTAATCCCTCAATTTTCAAAGAACTATAATACTGATTGTTTGATATTACAGGAATATATTTTGTACTTAACGATTCTAACTTAAGTATTGTATCAGAGTTAATATTAGATAACAATATATTAGATATTATAAGTTCCCCTTTTAAATTATACCTAGAATCTGATATTTCAATAGTATTATCAGTATTTGAGTTTACGTATGATATAATATTTTCTCTAACATAATCCTGGAATGTGGAAGTGTTAATAATCAAAAAAAATGATAAAAACACTAATAGTATTACCCCTATTATGATTAAAAATATTTTTTTTAAATTCTTAATGATATTTCTTGTTTAAATTTGTTTTACAAAGATAGTAATGTCAGAGAAAGATATCTATATACTAGGAATTGAATCCTCATGCGATGATACTTCAGCTGCGGTTCTAAAAAATGATAAAGTATTATCAAATATAATTGCTAATCAAGATATCCATAAAAAATATGGAGGTGTAGTGCCAGAACTAGCCTCTCGTGCTCACTTGTCAAATATAATACCTACAGTTGAGTCGGCAATTAAAGAGGCTAAAATTTCATTGAATCAACTTTCAGCAATTTCTTTCACCAAAGGACCTGGATTGATGGGGTCGTTAATTGTAGGAACTGAATTCTCCAAAGCACTAAGCTTATCCTTGAAAATACCAGTTATAGAAGTAAACCATATGCAGGCACATATATTAGTTCATTTTATAAATAATGGAAAAAATATGCCTTCTTTCCCATTTCTTGGAGTAACAATTTCGGGTGGTCATACTCAGTTTATTTTAGTTAAAGATTATTTTGAAATGAAAATTTTAGGTGAGACTCTGGATGATGCAATTGGCGAAGCCTTTGATAAATGTGGCAAAAAGCTTGGACTTGGATATCCAGCTGGACCTTTGATCGATAAAATTTCTGTTAAAGGTGATGAAAATAAATTTAAATTTTCTTTACCAAAAGTTAATGGTGGAGACATAAGCTACTCTGGAACAAAAACTGCATTTATTAATTTTCTTCATAAAAATCAAACTAAAAATATTGAATTTATCAATCAGAACATAAATGATATTTGTGCTTCAATTCAAAAGAATTTAATTGATAATTTAATGAATAAAGTTCATTTACTGTCTACTGATAATAATCTAAACACAATAGTTTTTGGCGGGGGTGTTTCTGCTAATAGTTATCTGAAAAAGAGATTGGAAAAATATTCAAATGATAATGACCTGAAAATATTTATTCCTGAACTTCAATTTTCTACAGATAATGCAGCAATGATAGGAATTGTTGGATATTTAAAGTATAAAGACTCACTTAAGTCAAACCTAAAATCATCCCCCTCGCCAAGACTCTCTTTCTAATGGATTTATTTTTTTCAAATTATAAAGCAAATGACAAATACGTAGTCATGAATGATATTGACAGCAAACATATTAGTAGATCATTTAGAAAGAATATTGGTGATAGTATTATGATAACTAATGGATTTGGTTATTTATGCAATGCAGAAATAATCGAAATAGGAAAGAAAATAAAAGTTAAAATTAATAGTATTGAAAAATTTGAGTCATCTTCTCATTCTGTTCACATCGCTCTATCCCCCTTAAAAAATGTATCCAGGTTTGAATGGTTTGTAGAAAAGTCAACAGAACTGGGAATTAGCCAAATTACACCATTAGTATGTGAATATTCAGAAAAAAAGAAAGTCAACATGGACAGATTAGAGAGGATTTTAATAAGTTCCTTAAAACAATCCAATCAATTTTTCAAACCAATTATTAATTCAATTAAAACTTTTGAAAATTTTATAAAAGAGAATGAAGATGAATTGTTTATGGCTAATTTAAAAACATCTAATAAAATTAAAAGAGAGCTATTTACTCAAAATAATATTTGCCTTATGATTGGTCCTGAAGGTGGATTTTCTGATGAAGAAATTAAACTTGCAAAAAAACAAAATATTAAAGAGGTAACACTCGGTAATAGCAGATTAAGATCTGAGACTGCTGCAATCTTCGGATTATCTGTAATTAAGTCATTAGTTAGTTAATAATTATTTTCACTAAAGTTAAGATTAGCCTTTTGATTTTCAATTGAATCAATAAACTCAGCTTTCAATTTATCTATCAAATCTCTACATGCTGGATTGTCATCAATTGAACTTACTCCATGACCTGCAGACCAAATTGTTTTCCAGGCTTTAGCCTCAGCTTCAGCCATATCTTTTCCAAAATCTAATTTTTTAGAATCATTCCAAACTTCCTCAGTTACCCCCATAGCCTCAAGGCTAGGCCTTAAAAAATTAGCATGCACTCCAGATACCGCTGCTGTATAAACTATATCCTCAGCTGAGGAATTTATAATCATATCTTTATAACCTTCTTCTGCCATGCTTTCTTTAGTATTAATAAATCTTGTACCCATATATGCAATATCAGCACCCATTTGAAGTGCAGAAGCAATATCCCTTCCATTTGATATACATCCCGACAAAATAATTGTCTTTTTAAAGAAACTTTTTATCAATGAAATCATTGCCATAGGATTCTTTAATCCTGCATGTCCACCAGCTCCTGCAGTAACAAGAACTAATCCGTCAACATTTGCTTCAGCAGCTTTTTCTGCATGCCTTTTTTTTATAATATCATGATATACTAAACCACCATAGCTATGAATTGCATTTACAATATCAGGAACAGCGCCTAATGATGTTATAATTAATGGAACTTTATGCTTGACACAAATATCTAAATCTGCCTTAACTCGAATATTTGAGGGATGAACAATCAAATTTACTCCAAATGGAGCAGGTTTTATTCCAGTCTCACTCTCAAATTTTGAAAGTTCATCCTTAATCTTAACTACCCACTCTTCAAAACCTTCTGAGGTTCTTTGATTCAAAGCTGGAAAAGTTCCAACTATTCCTTTTTTACAACATTCTATTACAAGTTTTGGTCCTGAAATTAAAAATAGAGGTGCCGCAATTACAGGAATATTTAATTTATTATAAAAGTCTTTATCCATTTTTTCTTTTTTTACAAGACCATTCAAATTCAAATTCAGAGACTAGGTCTCCATCCTCATCATATCCCTTAGCCTTAAGCCATGCCTTAGAGGAAAAATTTTTAATGGTCGAATTGATTAATTGTTTAGCTATTTCACCTTCATTACAAGTAAATGTAATTTTACCTACTGCTTTTTTATGAAAATTTGATTTGTTACTCACAAGAAGCATTGAGATGTTAGTATTTGAATCTTGAATAGATTTTGTAAGAAGCATACCTGTAGTTAATTCAGCTGCCATCCCTTGAACTGCCCAAAACATGGACCTATAAGGATTTTGATTAATCCATTTAAACCTTACTTTAACTTCACATTTATCTTCATCAATTAAAGTAAGTCTAACTCCAGATAACCAGGCTGCAGGGAGCTTTGAAAGCATCCACCTATTTATTTTACTTGGTGTATATTTCATTTATTCTGTTAAAATACTAAATCCAATATGAATATTACCTGTTTCTTTATCAACATATAATTCTCTATCCATTTGAGTTCCATGACAAGTATCAATTGAACAAAAAAGTGATCCCCCTGCTAACCTTACTTGATCAGAATTAACTGGCTCCGTAATATCCCATACATTCCCTACTATATTAACATTAGCAGTTGGTAAAATTGGATATAAATTATCTGACACGATTAACCTATCATCATTACCAACTATACTCCAATATTGCTCATATGTTGGTATTTTTACACCAGCCCACTTTGAATACTCAATTGCATCATTGTAACTTACTTGAGTCACGGGTAGACTGTCAATGGATTTATTAATTCCATCTGGTCTTTTCCAATTCGCCCCTTCAACAACTTGATAGTTGTATACATCTGTTTGTACAATTGACCATCCATATCTTTCTGCATCAGTTATATAATCAGAATCATTTATAAATTCTTTAAAATCTTTAACTGTAACAGACTTTAATATAAGGCTTTCACTATTTGAAGAGCAGCTTATAATAAAAAAAATTAAAAAAAATCTTTTCATTTTAGTGATAGTTTTTTAAATAATCAATCGTAAATGAAGCTTCGACTTAACTCATCTGAGTCTTTGTACTTTTTTCTTAAATCACTTAGTTCTGATGTTAAAGCTTCAATAACATCTTTATAATTTGGATCATAATACACATTATTCATTTCATTTGGATCATTTAATCTGTCATACAATTCCCATTCATCAACATCAAAATAAAAGTGAACTAATTTAAAATCCTTATTGACAATTCCATAATGTCTTTTTGCCATATGAACAGATGGATATTCATAATAATGGTAATAAACTGCATCTCGAGTCCATTCTTGACTATTTCCTTTTAATAGTGGGATTAAGCTTTCTCCTTGCATATCATCTGGAATATCTATCATTGCAGCCTCTAGAAAAGTTTGTGCATAATCCAGATTTTGAACTAACTCATCATTTGTAATACCAGGCTTAATTACATTTGGCCATTTTATTAAAAGAGGAGTTTTGAAAGACTGATCGTATATAAATCTTTTATCAAACCATCCATGTTCACCAAGATAAAATCCTTGATCTGAAGTGTAAACTACAATTGTGTTTTTATCTAATCCTGTCTCCTCTAAATAATCCAAAACTCTTCCTACATTGTCGTCAACAGAAGATATTGTTGCTAAATAGTCTTGCATATATCTCTGGTATTTCCATTTCATCTTTTCAATGTCATTCATTTTTGGCCAATTGTTTTTGAAATCATCATTAATCTTATCAATAGTAATGTCATATTTTCTTCTTTGACTTTCGTTCATTCTACCATAGGGTCCATTAAACCTCTCCACACTTGGTGTAGTTGTTGTACCATCATCTCTAGTATATATCATTTTTGGTTCAACTTCAGACATTATTTCCATGGTCTCAGGTCTAATTTTACTATCATGCATATATTGCATATGTTTTAGAATATTCATTTCAGCAGTTTTAGCAGCAGTACCTCTGTTAGTGTAATCATCAAAAAGAGTTTCAGGCTCAGGAAACTTTTTCTCATAAAACTCAGCAAATTTTTCTGGTGTTGGCCACCATGGTCTGTGAGGAGCTTTGTGGAGATACATCATTAAAAAAGGCTTTGATTCATCTCTTTTTGATTTGAACCAGTTTAATGTTAAATCAGTTATTATATCTGTTACGTGACCATTTATAATAGTATCCTTATCTTTTCCTAGAAACAAAGGATTTATGTAACTACCTTGTCCAGGTAGTATTAAAAAATCATCAAAACCTTTTGGATTGTTTCCAAAGTGAAGTTTACCAAACATGGCTGTCTGATAGCCTGCTTTTTGAAATAATTGAGGAAATGTAATCTGACTATCATCAAATTTTGCCAAATTATCAATCTTACCATTAATATGACTATGTTTTCCTGTTAATATAACTGCTCTTGAAGGAGCACATATTGAATTGGTTACTGAAGCATTAGAGAACAAAATACCATCATCAGCAATTCTATCAATATTTGGAGTATCTATTAATCTATTATCGTAGGCGCTTATTGCCTGATATGCATGATCATCCGACATTATAAACAGAATATTAGGTCTATTATCGGTCTTAAATGAACAACTTATACTTAAGAAGACAAAACTTACAAGAATGATATTTTTTAATGACTTTCTCATATAATTTGATTATTTTGATTAATAAATTTAATGTTTTTATAATGATTAGATTCTTGTCATTAGTATTTATTTTAAGTCTATTTATTCAAACTTGCTCTACAGACAATAAAAACGATAAATATAACTTTGTAATAATTTTTGTTGATGACCTAGGATATGGTGACCTAGGTACTTACGGGCATCCAACTATCAAAACACCAAATCTAGATAGGATGGCTTATGAGGGACAGAAATGGACTCAGTTTTATTCTGCTGCATCAGTTTGCACTCCTAGTAGAGCTGGACTTTTAACTGGTAGGCTTCCAATTAGGAACGGAATGATGGGTAAGAATCATGGTGTTTTTTTCCCAGATTCTCAAAATGGAATTCCAACTAGTGAAATTACAATACCTGAAGAACTAAAAAAACAAGGATACAAAACTGCAATTATTGGAAAATGGCACCTTGGTCATAAAGAAGAATATCTTCCACTTAATCATGGTTTTGATTATTTCTTTGGAATTCCATATTCAAATGATATGAATAAAATTGAATCACATGAAAATGTTAAATCTAATATTCGATACCCAAATTATTGGAAACAATATGAGCTCAAAAAACTTAATTCAGATAATTACAATATTCCTTTAATTGAAAATTATAATATAATTGAAAGACCGGTTGATCAAACTAAAATTACTTCCAGATTTACAAAAAAAGCAATTGAGTTCATACAAAATAATAAAAATGAACAATTTTTCTTGTATCTAGCTCATCCACTACCTCACATTCCTCTATATGCAGGTGATAATTTTTTAGGAAAAAGTAAGAGAGGTTTATATGGTGATGTTGTAGAGGAAATTGATCATGGAGTTGGACTTATAATAAATGAAATAAAACAAAATAACCTTGAAGACAATACAGTAATAATCTTTACATCTGATAATGGACCATGGCTCCCCTATGAGACTCATGGTGGTTCAGCAGGTATTTTAAGAGAAGGAAAAGGAACAACATGGGAAGGTGGATTCAGAGTCCCTGGAATTTTTTGGGGAGGTAAAATTAGACCAGGTATAATTGATGATATAGGCTCAACACTTGATTTGTTCCCAACTATATTATCACTTTCTGAATCTAAATTAAATGAAGAAAAAATTATAGATGGATTTGATATAAAAGAAACTTTGTTTCGCGGTGAACCGACACAAAGAGATGTTATATTTTATTATAGGAATAGAGAAATTTTTGCAGTAAGATATGGGGTATATAAAGCGCACTTCATAACCCAAGGAGCCTACAACTATCCTGGACCTAATCAAAAGAAATACTTGGATGAACCACTTTTATTTAATTTAGAAAATGATCCTTCAGAAAAGTATAATATTTATAACGAAAATCAAGGAGTAATCAATGAAATAAATTTAATTTTAGAAGAACATTATAATAACTTAACTCCATATAAAGATCTTTTAGAAGATAGATCGGGTGTTGAATTTTAAACAGAATAAAAAATGAAAAAAATAATACTTTCAGTCTTGGCTTTGTTTTTATTTGGTAATTACAATTCAGTTGAAATAAGGCCAAATATTATTTGGTTAGTTGCTGAAGACCAATCCGTAAATTTCTTTCCGATGTATGGAGATGAAACAATTGATCTTCCAAATCTATCATCTTTAAGAGAAGATGGAATTCTTTATGAAAACGCATACAGTCCAGTTCCAGTTTGCGCACCAGCAAGAAGCTCCATTATTACTGGAATGTACCCTACTTCATTGGGTACTCATAATATGAGGACTTATGCTGAATTTCCTCAACCAAAACCAAGTAAGGATATAATCAACTACTCACCAGTTCCAATTAGCAATGTAAAAATGTTTACTGAATATCTGAGAAAAAATAACTATTACACATCAAATTATGGAAAGGAAGATTATAATTTTAAAAAAACTGATGGATCTTGGGATTATACCTGTACTGGCGGTAGTTGTTCCCAAAAATTAGAACCATTGTGGAGAGAAAGAAAAAAAGATCAACCCTTTTTCGCCGTATTTAATTTTGGAATTACACATGAATCTCAAGTTTGGTCACAAGGGGATAAAGAATTGTATGTTAATCCTGATGAAATTAATGTACCTCCTATTTTTCCTGATACTGCTGAGGTTAGAAAAGATTTGGCTGTAAATTATTCAAATCTTATAAGATTGGATAAACAAATAGGTGAAATTATAGATTTATTAAAAAAAGATAATCTTTACAACAATAGTGTAATATTTTTTTATGCAGATCATGGTGGGCCATTTCCAAGATTTAAAAGAGCCTTATACGAAACAGGTATTAAAGTTCCATTAATAATTAAATTATCTAAAAATTTAGATTATGATACAAGTAATTCTTCACTAGTAAGTTTTATAGATTATGCACCAACAGTTCTGTCATTAGCTGGTATTAAACCACCTGAATATATGCAAGGCAAAGCATTACTTGGTAAATACAAGTCCAAAGAGAAGAGTGAGTTTATTTTTTCAAGTTCAGATAGATTTGATGAACATGTTGACAGGAGTAGAGCTATAATTCACAGGGGATTTAAATATATAAAACATTTTAATCCAGAAATTTCTAGAACAAATAATGCATACCGAGACAATATGGCAATGATGAAAAATATGAAGAAACTTTGGGATGAAGGAAAACTTGGAAAAGATCAAGCTCATTGGTTTAAAAACCCAAAACCTCTTGAAGAAATGTATTTATTGGATGAAGATCCTTACGAATTAAATAATATAGTCAATGATCCTAAATATGCTAATAAAGTAAAATTTATGCAGGAATCTTTAAATGAATGGATAATTAAAACTAATGATTTAGGTGAATTTAGTGAAGTTGACTTAATAAATAAATTTTTAGTTGATGGGAGTCAACCTAAACTATCTCCATTAAATGTAGATTATAAAGATGGTCTTGTTTTTCTCCGACACGATGATAATGACATTACAATTGTATGGAGAAAAATAGGAGAACAGAGATGGGAAATTTATAGTTCAGGATTAAATACGCAAAATAACATTGAAGCCAAGGCAGTTCAAATCGGATATGAGGATAGTGAGATTACAAAGATTTTATTCTAAAATTAAACTTTCAATATTGGAAAAATTATCTCCTCTTATTTTTAAAAACTCATTGTAGATTTCTTTTAGCTTTTCTTTTTCAATTTTAGCTAGGTTATTTTTTTGGGATGGATCATCTTCCAAATTATACAGTTGAAAATTATTCGAGTTTCCTAATTCAATATTTACATTTTTATTTAAAGCTGGAGCATCATAAGGTGGAATAATTACCCAGTCCCCTTTCCTAAAAGCTGTTCGTGTAGAAGCCTCAACAACTAAATGATCCCTGCCTTTTCCATTGTTCCTAAGTAAAAGATCAGAGAGATCTATTCCATCATTTGATTTAAATTCTGATCCAATTATACTTGATATTGAATTAAGTAAATCAACTTGAGATATTAACTCATTAGAAACTCCAGGATTAATTTTTCCTCTCCAATATGAAATAAATGGAACTTTAGTACCCGCCTCAAATAGACTATATTTACCACCTCGCAAACCACCAGAAGGAGTATGATCTCCAAGTTTTTCAACAGCATCGTCATAATATCCATCATTTAATACTGGACCATTATCACTGGAAAATATTATTAAAGTATTATCTAAAAGACCCTCATTATCAAGAGTTTTATAAAGTTCCCCAATACACCAATCTGCCTCTACTATAACGTCTCCCCTTGGACCCATTCCGGATTTACCCTCAAATCTTGGATGAGGTGTTCTTGGAACATGTGGTTGTTGAAGAGAATAAAAAAGAAAGAAAGGATTATTTTTATTTCTTTTTATATATTCGGTTGCCTCTTTCAGAAAATAATCAGCCATGTCTATGTCACTCCAAAGAGCACTTTTACCTCCTCTCATAAAACCTATTCTTGGAACACCATTTATAATTGAGCCATTATGTCCATGATGCCATTTCATTGTGGTTAGTTCAGGATTTTTTAATCCAGTTGGAAGCCCATAATCATCATTTATACCTTGATGAAAAAAATTAACCTCAATTGGGTCGTTAGGATCAAGATTAAGAACATTACCATTCTCAATGTAAACAGTTGGAACACGATCTTGAGTATCAGCCATAATATGAGAGAAGTCAAAACCTACTTGATTTGGCCCTGGATAAATATTTGAATTGTAATCAATCATCCCTGTGCCTTCAGATCCGTCTCCTAAACCTAATCCTAAATGCCATTTTCCAATAATTCCTGTATGGTAACCCTTTATCTTTAAAAGTTTGGGTATAGTCATCTCAGTGGTATCAATTACTAAAGATCCACCAGTACTTATTTTTAAGCCTTCTTTTCTCCAAGGATAGTTACCAGTTAATAGTCCATATCTGCTAGGAGTACAGGTTGCTGAAGTTGCATATCCATTATTAAACCTAATACCCTCATTAGCTAATTTATCTATATTGGGAGTATTAAGTGTTCCTTTCCCATATGCACTTACATCCCCATAACCTAAATCATCAGTGTAGATTATAATTATATTTGGGGAATTAGCTGTATAATCATCTGTTTTGCAACCGATTAGTATAAATTGAATGATTATTAGATATTTAATTTTTTTTATCATTTTCTAAAGCCGGTATTTTAAATATATCCATTTTTGGGGTTTTGTGTGCACCTTTCATCATTTTTTCCATTTTTGCTACAATTTCAGGAAATTCAGATGCAACATCATTTAACTCTTTTGAATCAAGACTTAAATTGTAAAGTTTTAGTTTTGATTGGCCCTTAATCAATCCCTTTTTGATTCCTTTCCATTTATTAATTCTGATTGCCTGTTGTCCTCCATATGAGGGAAACTCCCAGTATAAATATTTATGTTTTTCTTGAGTTTTACCTTTTAAAGTTGGTAAAAAACTAATTCCATCTGTTTTGTATGGAGGTGTTACGCCAACTAAATCAGATATAGTAACTAAGTAGTCATAGAATATACTTGGATGGTTAGATTCTGATCCAGCAGCTATAACTTTTGGCCAAGTTGCAATCGTTGGAACCCTAATACCTCCTTCGTTTAAATTACCCTTAACAGTATTCTCAGAATTTAAAAAAGGACCAGCACTATTAAAGAAATCAATATCTACATGGTCAATGTGAGTAGGACCGTTATCACTTGAAAAAATGATTAGGGTATTTTCATATTTTCCAATTTCTTTAAGTTTTTTTACTAATTCTCCAACCTGTTGATCCAGATATGATATCATTGCTGCATATGTAGCTTTTGGGTATTGGTTTGGATAATACCCTGATCCTCCAGTATATGGCTTCTCTTCCCCAAATTTTTCCCTGTAATAATTTACCCATATAGCAGGAGCTTGAAGAGGTAAATGTGGAATCGGAGAAGCATAATAAACAAAAAACTTTTCATCTTTATTTCTTTCAATAAACTTTAATGCCTCTTGATGTATTAAAGTTGGTGCATAATCTTTTTGATTATAATTAATATAACTTTCTTCATTATTTGGATCAAG
The DNA here is from genome assembly GCA_902622595.1 of uncultured Bacteroidota bacterium. Lineage (GTDB taxonomy): Bacteria > Bacteroidota > Bacteroidia > Flavobacteriales > Flavobacteriaceae > Marisimplicoccus. The sequence continues at coordinate 303,222 of CACNQM010000001.1, read as the reverse complement.
ATTACTTGGCAATTTTCCTTTATTAACAATTCGATTTTCTAATATATGTCTCTCCTTATTTTTCCATAAATGTGTAGGAAAAAATGTGTGTGCCTGTCTTTGACAATTGTAGCCATAGAAAAAGTCAAAACCTTTATTATTTGGAATGCTATTAGTGTTTGGGGCTCCCAAACCCCATTTACCAAACATACCAGTTTTATAACCTTTTGATTTTAAAATATCAGCAATTGTTACAATTGAATCAGGCAATGGCCTTTGTCCCTCTAATTCTGGATTATCAAACATAGCTTTAAAGCTCCAAACATCACCTCTTTCTTTCCATTCATCGTTTCCTCTAATTGGATTATTTCCAGAATGAAGACCTGTGAGAAGAATAGATCTTGAAGGAGCGCATACAGGAGAGCCAGTGTAATGATCCGTTAAAATCATACCACTTTTTGCAAGTTTATCAATATTTGGAGTCTCTATTTTTTTTTGACCCAAAATTCCAATTTCTCCATATCCTAAATCATCAGCTAATATAAAAACTACGCTAGGTAAATTGTCTTTATCATTATTTGAGCATGAGAATATTGATAATGAAATAAGAATATAAAGTAAATATTTGTTCATAAATAAGCAATGTAAAAAAAAATTGCTCAAAGAATAGTATATCTTTGAACAATCTAATTGAAAGTGATCGCGATAGGATTCGAACCTATGACCGTCTGCTTAGAAGGCAGATGCTCTATCCAGCTGAGCTACGCGACCAGTATGCGGAGAGACTGGGATTCGAACCCAGGCAACGTTTACACGTTGACAGATTAGCAATCTGCTCCATTACCACTCTGGCACCTCTCCAAAAGAGCTTACAAATTTAGCTAAAAATATTATCTCTGAAAGAATTATTTAATCTTGTTGTTCCAAAAGATTTTTCATCTCCATGAAGCCAGTGTTGTCTCCAATTGTACCATAAATATTCATTAAAGTTCTGATTGCTTCAACATTGTTATTTATTGATATTAAATCTTGCAGGATTGGAACACATTCTTTGTAAAGGTTTTCTCTTAATTCTTTTAATTCATCATATTTTTGGTTATCAGCTCTTGAGGTACCTAAGCTATTCATTTCATCTACAATATCCTGTTCTCCATCAAGAATTAGAGCTACCAAATTAAGATAACTATTTTCATTTGTTGGGTCTAAATCTATGGATTTCTCATAATATGAAATTGCAACATCTTTTTCACCTAACTCTCCACTAACAACACCTAAATTATAATATAAAAGAGGGTTGTTTGGTTCTTTCTCAATTGCTTCAGACATTGCAAGTTTAAAAGCCTCTTTATTGTCTAGTTCAAAATAAATATTAGCAGCAGTTATAATAAGTCCAACATCATCAGGATTTGAAGATCTAGCAGCTTCTATAGCAGCTAAGGCCTTATCATTTTGTCCTAGCTCTTTATATATAAGTGCAATATTTTTTACTATTTCCGGAAATTTTGATTCAGTTTCTTCTTCTCTTGGATTTGAGTAATCTTTAGATTTTTGTAATAGTTGAAATTCAGTTTCAGAATTAATTTCAATTTCGTTTCCAGATGATACTTCTGTTATGTAAAACTTCGTTTCAATTCCTTCATATTTTATATCTCTTAGCTCTTCATAATATTCAAGAGCTAATGGATAGTCACTTGAGTTTACTGCTGAGGAAGCTGCATAATATAAATATTCTGCATTTTTTTCCTCGTTTATGTCATAAACCATTTTAAGTTTTTTTGCAGCAGAATTAAAGTTTTCTGTTTCATTATCACCAATAGCGCTTGTTATTATGGCGGTTTCAAGCTTATTAATTTCAGGATTTAATAGTTGGGTTGAAATACCTAGGTTTTTTGCCTCATCAAATGCCTTCATGGCTAAACCAAAATCTTCCATTGCAGTATGTAATTTACCGTATAGAAGCATAGCTTGAGATTTAATTTTATCATCACTAGAATCAAAAATTTCTTTTGAAGAGTCTAATAGGTCAATTGCAGAGGCATATTCACCAGAAGTAAAAAATTTATTGGCATTTCTTAGCTCTTTTTTTTGTGCACTTGAAAAAGAAATTGTTATAAGTAAAATATATAGTAATAGTTTTTTCATTTTTTAGTTATTTATACTGCATCTCCAGTAAACTCAATATCATTTATATCCTCAATATCATCCTCATTCTTCATAACCTTGGCAACTGCTGCAATGCTGTCACCATCCTTAAGACTAATAACTTTGACACCTTGTGTTGCTCTTCCCATAACTCTTAAATCCTCAACTTCCATTCTAATTGCAATACCAGACTTATTAATGATCATCAAATCATCGCTATCAGAGACACTTTTTAAAGTCACTAATTTACCAGTTTTTTCTGTAATAGAAATAGTTTTTACACCTTTACCTCCTCTATTTGTTAGACGATAGTCTTCAAGAGATGAACGTTTTCCATACCCATTTTCAGAAACAACTAAAATATTTGCATCCATATCATTTACAGATATCATTCCAACGACCTCATCTTTTTTATCTTTAAGTCTAATTCCTCTTACACCTGATGCATTTCTTCCCATGGGACGCGTTTTTCCTTCCTCAAACCGGATAGCTTTTCCTGATTTAACAGCAAGCATTATTTGACTATTACCATTTGTAAGTTTTGCTTCTAGTAATTCATCACCATCTTTTACAGTTATTGCATTAATACCATTAGATCTTGGCCTTGAATATTGCTCAAGAGACGTCTTTTTAACTTGACCCATTTTAGTTGCCATTATCACATAATGATTATTAACGTAATCTTCGTCTTTAAGATCTTGCGTACAAATGAACGCTTTAACTCTGTCATCCTGTTCTAAATTAATAAGATTCTGGATAGCTCTTCCCTTGGAATTTTTGGAACCCTCTGGAATTTCAAATACTCTCATCCAAAAACACTTGCCTTTTTGTGTAAAAAACAACATGTATTGGTGATTTGTACCAACAAATAAGTCTTCAAGAAAGTCTTCATCTCTTGTTTTAGACGCCTTCTGACCTACCCCACCTCTATTTTGAGTTTTATATTCTGTAAGAGGTGTTCTTTTAATATAGCCAGCATGAGATATAGTAATTACAACTTTTTCATTAGGAATTATATCCTCAATCCTAAAATCACCTCCAGCATATTCGATTTCTGATCTTCTTTCATCACCATATTTTTCTTTTATATCAGAAAGTTCCTCTTTAATTAAGTTCATTCTTTTTGGCTTACTATCTAAGAGATCTTTATATCCTTTAATTGTTTTCTGAAGCTCGTCATACTCTTCTCTTAATTTATTTTGTTCAAGTCCAGTAAGTTGTCTTAACCTCATCTCAATTATGGCCTTAGCTTGAGTCTCTGAAAGCTTATACTTTTTTTCAAGTTTTTGTCTTGCCTCATCAGCATTTGAAGATTTTTTAATAAGATCTATAACATCATCTATATTATCACTAGCTATGATGAGTCCTTCAAGTATATGAGCTCTTTGCTCAGCTTTTTTAAGTTCAAAATTTGTTCTTTTAACAACTACATCATGTCTATGTTCTACAAAATGGTGGATTAAGTCCTTAAGATTAAGAAGTTCTGGTTTTCCATTTACAAGAGCTACATTATTAACACTAAATGAGGATTGCAAAGGTGTGTATTTATAGAGTTTATTAAGAACTATATTTGGTATTGCATCTCTTTTAAGAACATAAACAATTCTCATGCCTTTTCTATCAGACTCGTCCCTTATTGTAGATATTCCCTCAATTTTACCATCATTGACTAAGTCAGCAGTTTTTTTAATCATGTCTGCCTTATTAACCTGATATGGAATTTCAGAAACAATTATACACTCTCTATCATTTACATTTTCAATAATAGCTTTTCCTCTCATTACAACTCTTCCCTTCCCAGTATGAAATGCTTCTTTGACACCATCATAACCATAAATAGTTCCACCAGTTGGGAAGTCAGGTGCTTTTACATATTGTATAAGCTCATCAATAGTAATATCATTATTATCAATATATTGTATTATACCTTCAATAACTTCAGTTAGGTTATGTGGAGGCATATTCGTAGCCATACCCACGGCAATCCCAGAAGCACCATTTACTATTAATGCAGGAACCCTAGTGGGTAACACTGTAGGTTCCATTATAGTATCATCAAAGTTTAATTGAAAGTCAACAGTCTCTTTATCAATATCTGATAATAACTCCTCAGATATTTTTTGCATTCTTGCCTCGGTGTATCTCATAGCTGCTGGGCTATCACCATCAACAGAACCAAAATTTCCTTGACCATCAACAAGGTTATATCTTAAGCTCCATTCTTGAGCCATTCTGACCATTGTATCATACACTGAGCTATCACCATGAGGATGGTACTTCCCCATTACGTCTCCTACTATTCTTGCAGATTTCTTATAAGATGATGATGATCTTACTCCCATTTCATTCATTCCAAATAAAACTCTCCTATGAACAGGTTTTAGACCATCTCTTACATCTGGTAATGCTCTTGAAACAATCACTGACATCGAATAATCGATGTAAGCAGACTTCATTTCATCTTCAATTTTTATTGGGATTAACTTTTCTTTTTCCATAACAGTATATTATTGCTAAAATACTTAAACACTAAATATTTTAAAGTGTATAATTCATACAAAAACGTATTATTTATTAACATTACTAATTGAAAAGTTTTATCATGAAATAAGCAATTAGTATGAGTATTTTCTTTGTTAATTTATATTAATGATATATTTTAGTCAACTAAATAAAATATGATGGATGATAATTTTTCTTCAAGAGTAAAAGATGTTATTTCTTACAGTAAAGAGGAGGCTTTAAGGCTTGGCCATAAACAGATTGGAACTGAACACTTATTACTCGGTATGTTAAGAGATGGCGGCGGCAAAGCTATTTCAATATTAAATTCTATAGAAGTTAATCTAGATGAACTAAGGAAAAAGATTGAAATTTTAAATCCTGCAATTATTGATAGCTCATCTGTTGGACTTAATGAAAAGAAAAACCTTCATCTAACAAGACAAGCTGAGAGAGCTCTTAAAACAACTTTCTTAGAGGCAAAATTATTTCAAAGTACAAACATTAACACTGCTCACTTACTTCTTTGCATTCTAAGAAATGATAATGACCCAATAACTAAGGTTTTACTTAAAATGGATATTACATATGACAATGTAAAAGAGAAATTTAAGTCAATGATAAATGATTCAGGATCTGATGATATTATTGAGTATCCTTCGTCCTCAGCATTTCCTGACGAGAAAGATGACTCCGAAGAGCCAAAAAATCCTTTCTCTTCAAAACAAAAAACTAAATCTTCTTCTAACACTAAAACACCTGTTCTAGATAATTTTGGAAGAGATATGACTGCCCTAGCAGAGTCAAATAAACTTGATCCAGTTATAGGTAGAGAGAAAGAAATACAAAGGGTATCTCAAATATTAAGTAGAAGAAAGAAAAACAATCCACTTTTGATTGGTGAACCAGGTGTTGGAAAATCTGCAATTGCTGAAGGTTTAGCCTTAAGAATAATTCAAAAAAAAGTCTCAAGAATTTTATACGGAAAAAGAGTTATCACCCTTGACCTTGCGAGTCTTGTTGCTGGTACAAAATATAGAGGTCAATTTGAGGAAAGGATGAAAGCTGTTATGAATGAACTTGAAAAGAACAGAAATATAATCTTATTTATCGACGAAATTCATACAATTGTTGGAGCTGGAGGTGCTACAGGTAGTCTTGATGCATCAAATATGTTCAAACCTGCACTTGCAAGAGGTGAGATTCAGTGTATCGGAGCCACAACACTTAATGAATATAGTCAGCACATCGAAAAAGATGGTGCTCTTGAAAGAAGATTTCAAAAAATACTAGTTGAAGAAACTAATAAAGAAGAAACTGTAGAGATACTGAGAAATATTAAAGATAGATATGAATCACATCACAATGTTAATTACACAGATGAAGCATTAGTTGCATGTGTTGAACTCAGTCAAAGGTATATTACTGATAGATTCCTACCTGATAAGGCAATTGATGCACTTGATGAAGCTGGCTCAAGAGCTCACATTAACAATATGGATGTTCCAGAGGAAGTGATTCTTATGGAAAAGCAACTTGAAGATGTTAGAGAATTGAAAAATTCTGTTGTAAAGAAACAGAAATATGAAGAAGCAGCTAAACTTCGTGATGATGAAAAAAGAGTTGAGAAAAAGCTTGTAGAAGCCCAGAATAGGTGGCATGAGGACTCAAAGCTAAATAGGGTAACTGTTGATGAAAACGAAATTGCTGATGTTGTTTCAATGATGACTAACATCCCAGTTAATAAGATTGTTTCAACTGAGAAGAATAAATTATCAAAACTTGAAAAGATAATTAAGGATAAAATTATTGGTCAAGATGAAGCTGTGTCAAAAGTTGTAAAGTCTATTCAAAGAAATAGAGCCGGCCTTAACTCTCCGAATAGGCCAATAGGATCATTTATATTTTTGGGTCAAACTGGAGTTGGTAAGACACAATTAGCCAAAGTATTAGCGTCTGAAATCTTTGAATCAGAAGAAAACTTAATTCGAATTGATATGAGTGAATACATGGAAAAATTCTCTGTTTCAAGACTAATAGGTGCACCTCCTGGTTATGTTGGATATGAAGAAGGCGGTCAACTAACTGAGAAAGTTAAGAGAAGACCATATTCAGTTGTTCTGTTTGATGAAATTGAAAAAGGTCATCCGGATATTTACAGCATGCTACTCCAAATTTTAGACGATGGGTTCCTTACAGATAGTGTTGGTAGAAAAATAAACTTTCAAAACACAATTATTATTATGACGTCTAATATAGGTGTCAAACAAATTAATGATTTTGGAATTGGTGTAGGTTTTGAGACGAAGTCATCATTAGACCAGTCCTCTAAAACTGAGCAAAAAGTTATACAAAGAGCTTTAAGAAATACTTTTGCTCCAGAGTTTCTAAATAGAATAGATGATTGTGTAATTTTTAATTCACTTTCCATGAAAGATATTAATAAGATTGTAAGTATCGAAATTGATAAACTTAAAGAAAGAGTTAAAGGAATAGGTTATGATCTAACTATTTCTACTAAAGCAAAAGCATTTATTTGTGATAAAGGTTTTGATAAGAAAAATGGAGCTAGACCCTTAAACAGAATGATCCAGAAATATATTGAGGATCTAATTGCAGAAAATCTAGTTGCTGATAAAATTAAGCAAGGCGATAAGTTGTATGTTGATCATAAGTTAGACTCTGAGAATCTTACATTGTTAATTAATAAAAAAGAGATAGCTTCTTGAAAGTTTTAAAATTTGGCGGCACTTCAGTCGCTAACTCAGAATCAATATCTAACGTAATTTCAATTTTGAACAGTAACCGAAATGATAATCTACTGATTGTCGTTTCAGCTTTGGGTGGAATAACTAATCTTTTGCAAGAATGTCTTAGTCTTAAGGGGAAATCTACTGACAATGTTATAAATGTAATAGAGGAGAGACATTTAGAGGTAATTAATAATTTATCAGATCTTAATGGTCAAAGCTCTTTAAAAAGTTTTTTAAAAGAAAATTTAAATCAACTAGAAGATATTCTTGATGCAATTTCAACTATAGATGAAGTAACAAAAAAGACCGTTTCAAAAGTTTTAACATTAGGAGAGTTATTATCTAGTAAAATTATTTATGAAATACTAGTTCAGAAAGGCTTTGAAATAAATTATGTAAACTCAAAGGATTTAATTTTTACAAAAGAAGTTAATGAAAATGAAGTTTTAGATGGTGAAAAATCATCTATAAATATTAAGAATAATTTGGACTTTTCAATTTCAAAAATGATCATTGCACCTGGATATATTTGTTCAGATGAGTCAGGTGAAACATCAAATCTTGGAAGAGGTGGATCTGATTATACAGCAGCAATATATGCAAAATATTGTAATGCTAAGTCTTTAGAGATTTGGACAGATGTTAGTGGAGTATTTAGTGCAAACCCAAAAATTGTGAAAAAAGCATTACCAATTCAATTTCTTTCATATAAAGAAGCTATGGAGTTATCATTCTTTGGTGCTAAAGTTATTTATTTTCCTACTCTTCAACCTCTAATTGAAGAGAATATTCCTGTATATATTAAAAATACTTTTGATCAAGATGCAGATGGAACCTGTATTTCAAATTCAACAAAATTAGATGAAGATGAGGTAGTAAAGGGAATTAGCCACATAGAGAATATTTCTATAATTAATTTTGAAGGCTCTGGAATGGTTGGGGTGCCTGGTTTTTCAAAAAGATTTTTTGAGTCTTTATCAAATTATAAAATAAATGTTGTTATGATTACTCAAGCTTCATCAGAGTTCTCAATTTGTATTGCTGTTAACTCAGATGATGCAAAACTTGCCAAACAAGTGATTGATAAGGAATTTGAATTTGAAATATCTCAAAAAAGAATTAATAAAGCTCACATAGAAAATAATTTATCAAATATTGCTATTGTTGGTGATAAGATGAAAAGTAAAAAAGGGATTAGTGGCAAACTTTTTAGTTCATTAGGGCATAACAATATTAATATCAGAGCAATTGCTCAAGGTGCATCAGAGAGAAATATTTCAATTATAATTGATAAAAAAAATACTAGCAAAGCATTAAACTCTCTTCATGAAACTTTTTTTGAAGATAATCTTAAGGATATACATATATTTATAACTGGTGTAGGAAATGTAGGTGGGTATTTAATGGAACAAATTAATGTTCAAAAAAAATATATTGCTCAGAATTTAAAGCTAAATTTAAAAGTTCTGGGTATTTCTAATTCAAAGAAAATGGTTATTTCTGATTCAGAAATTGATCTTAATAATTGGAGTAAACTTTTGGATAAATCAAAATCAAAAGCAAATTTTAATGATTTTCAAAATAAAATATTAGAGTTAAATCTTAGAAATAGCTTATTTGTTGATAATACAGCTAGTGAGGTAATACCCTCAACATATAGTAAATATCTTAAAAATGGTGTTGGTATAGTAACTTGTAATAAGATTGCAAATTCAGTAGACTACTCTAATTATGAATTATTAAAATCCTTATCAAGGAATAACAACTCTCCTTTTTTTTATGAAACAAATGTTGGTGCAGCATTACCAGTTATAAGCACCCTAAATAATCTTATAAATTCTGGGGATAAAATAATAAAGATAGAGGCTGTGCTATCTGGTACACTAAACTATATTTTCAATAGCTTTAAAGAACCTGACACTTTCCATGATATTGTTTCAAAAGCAGTTGATTTAGGATTTACCGAGCCTGACCCAAAAATTGATCTTTGTGGAATTGATGTTTCCAGGAAAATATTAATTCTTGCAAGAGAAGGTGGTTACAATATAGAGTTTGATGATGTCAAAAAAAATCATTTTTTACCAATTAGTTCAATTAATACAAAAAATAAAGATGATTTTTTATTATCACTTAAAGAAAATAGCAATCATTTTAATAAACTTTTAAATGAAGCTAAAAAAAGGAATTGTAGATTAAAATTTGTTGCAAAACTAAATGAAGGCAAAGCCAGTGTAGGTCTTGAGTCTGTTCCTCCAGATCATCCTTTCTATAATTTAGTCGGTTCAGATAATATAACTGTATTTTACACACATAGATATAGTGAATCTCCCCTTGTTGTTAAAGGAGCTGGTGCTGGAGGTGAATTTACTGCCTCAGGAGTTTTTGCTGATATTATTAAAGCTAGTCAAGAGAATGGAAAGCATTAAGGTATTTTCTCCAGGTAGTATCACAAATTTGTCTTGTGGTTATGATATCCTTGGAATGTGCCTTGAAAGTAGAGGTGATGAGATAACAGTTTCAAAAACAGGTAAGAAAGGTGTAACAATTAAGTCAATTAGTGGTTTTGATTTAACTAAAGATATAAATGAGAATGTGTCAGGAATTGCTGCTCAATCATTACTGAGTAAAATTAATTTAGATCATGGCTTTGAAATTGAGATAAATAAAGGAATTAAACCTGGAAGTGGAATAGGAAGTTCAGCTGCAAGCTCAGCAGGGACAGTATTTGCAATTAATCAGCTTCTTAATTCACCATTTAGTCTTCTTGATTTAGTAAAATTTTCAATGGAAGGTGAAAAGTTTGTTAGTGGAGCATATCATGCTGACAATGTTGCACCTATTATTTTTGGGGGGATTACTTTAGTTAGAACAATTGATGATTTAGATATAATTCCACTTCCAACTCCAGAAGACCTTGAAGTGGTTATCGTTAGACCAAATATTGAAATTAAGACAGCAGACTCAAGAAAAGTTGTTAAAAAAAAGGTTAAAATTGAAAAGATGACTCAACAATCTGCTAATTTAGGATCATTTGTAAGTAGTCTCTACTCAAAAGACTATGATTTAATGTCAAGGTCAGTTATTGACCAAGTTGTTGAACCAGATAGAGCTGTTTTAATACCTGAATTTGAAAAAATAAAAATGATATCAAAACTGAGTGGCTCTATTGCAGCAGGAATATCAGGTTCAGGCCCATCAATTTTTTCTTTATCAAACAATCGTGTCACTTCCAACAATATATTAGACAAAATTTCTGATCATTACAACTCAATGGATATAGATTTTGATGGATTTATATCCAAGGTAAATAGTGGTGGAATAAAAATTATAGAGAGTAAGTGAAATATTATAGCCTAAATCATAATTCATCCCCCACTTCTTTTATGAAAGCAGTTATAAATGGTTTAGCTCCAGATAAAGGTTTATATTTTCCACAAGAAAAAGTAATTCTTTCAAAAGATTTTATTGAATCTATTAAAAACATTGACGATGTAGAGATATGTTACGAAGTCATGAATAAATACGTTGGAGATGAAATCCCAAAACAAAAGTTAATTGAGATTATAAATAATACTATATCATTTAAAATTCCACTAAAAAAAATTGAAGACTCTATCTATTCACTTGAATTATTTCACGGTCCAACATTAGCATTTAAAGATATTGGTGCAAAATTTATGGCTCAATGTTTAGACTACTTTAAAAGTAGTTATAGTTCAAAAAAAATAACCGTATTAGTAGCCACATCTGGAGATACTGGAGGGGCTGTTGCTAAAGGCTTTAGTGGTACAAAAGATATAGAGGTTTGTATATTATATCCTAAAGGCAAAATTAGTAAAGTTCAAGAGAGACAGATAACAACTAACGGTGATTATGTTAAGGCTATTGAGGTTGAAGGAGATTTTGACAAATGTCAATCAATGGTAAAAAAGGCGTTTAACGATGAAGAGATTATTAGAAAAATTGCCTTAACATCGGCAAACTCGATTAATGTAGCCAGATGGCTTCCACAAATGTTTTATTATTTTCTAGCATATAAAAAAATAAATAATAAAAAGGATAATTTGTTTTCTGTACCTAGTGGAAACTTTGGAAATATCTGTGCTGGAATATTGAGTAAATCAATGGGCCTGCCCATTCATCACTTTATTGCATCTACTAATGTAAATGATACAATTCCAAGATATATTAAAGAAGGCCTTTATGAGCCACATTCCACAAAGAAAACAATATCAAATGCAATGGATGTATCTGACCCTAGCAACTTTATAAGAATTCAAAAAATATTTAACTCTGATCTGCAAAGGTTAAGAAAAAATGTATCTAGCTTCAGTTTTAATGATACTGAAACTGAGGATGTAATGAGATTATTATATAATTCTTTTGATTATTTAACTTGTCCACATTCAGCTGTTGGTTACCTTGGATTGAAGAAATATATGGATGTGAATAAAATTAGTAATGTTAATGGAATTTTTATTTCAACTGCACATTGTATAAAATTTAAAGATGTAGTTGAGAATAGTATAAAAACAAGTATTAAATATCCTAAATCAATCAAAGATATTCTTAATAAAGAAAAAAAGTCATTATCAATTGAGAACTACTCTGAATTGAAAGATTTTTTACTGAGTAGAGTTTAATTATTTAAATGAAAAAAACCGTTTTTTTTGATAGACATAAAAAGCTTAATGCAAAAATTGTCAATTTTGCTGGATATATGATGCCAATAAGCTACACATCTGTTAATGAAGAGCATATTCATGTAAGAAATAAAGTTGGGATATTTGATGTTTCCCATATGGGTGAATTTGAAATTTCAGGATTAAATTCACTTGAATTCGTCCAGCATTTATGTTCTAATGATATCTCAAAAATTGAGGTTGGCAAAGCACAATATAATTGTTTAACTAATGAGTCTGGGGGAATTATTGATGATCTAATAGTTTACAGATTAGATACTGATAAACTTTTGTTGGTAGTTAATGCATCTAACATTTCAAAAAATTGGAAATGGATAACAAGTATTAATGAAAAATTTAATTGTTCAATATCTGATTTATCAGATGATATTTCACTTCTTGCAATTCAAGGACCAGAGGCTGAATCATTGTGTCAAAAATATACGGAGGAAAATTTATCAACTTTAAAAAACTACTCCTTTTTAATCGGTGAATTTGCTGGAATTGAAGATATATTAATTTCAAAAACAGGATATACTGGTTCCGGAGGATATGAAATTTATATTCCAAACAAAAAAGCTTTAAAAATTTGGGATACTTTATTTTCAAATGATAAATATGATTTAAGACCGATTGGACTTGCAGCTAGAGATACCCTTAGAATTGAGATGGGGTATTGCCTATATGGTAATGATATTAATGAAGATACTTCCCCAATAGAAGCAAATTTAAAATGGATTACTAAGACTGAAACAAATTTCATCGGTAGTAATAATATTGAAGAACAGATTAAATCTGGAATTAAAAAAAAGCTCATTGGATTTAAGCTAATTCAAAAATCTATTCCACGAAATGGATATGAGATTTATAACTTAGAAAAAGAATTAATTGGAAGTGTTACATCTGGAACATTTTCACCCATATTAAAAATTGGAATTGGCCTTGCTTATGTTGATGTAAAGTATTTAGATGATGAGAATATTTATATCAAAATAAGAGACAAGTTTATGAAGGCTATAATGGCAAATACACCTTTTATATAGTAATGGGAAGAGCATTTGAATTTAGGAAAGCCAGAAAGATGAAGAGATGGTCTAACATGGCTAAAACCTTTACAAGAATTGGTAGAGATATTATAATTGCTGTAAAAGATTCTGGACCAGATCCATCATCAAACTCAAGATTGAGAGCAATAATACAAAATGCAAAGGCAGCCAATATGCCTAAAGAAAATATTGAAAGAGCTATTAAAAAAGCTTCTGAAAAAAGCACAGAAAATTTTAAGGAAGTATTATTAGAGGGATATGCTCCTCATGGAGTGGCTATTCTTATAGAAGCTGCAACAGACAATAACAATAGAACTGTTGCAAACATACGAAGCTATTTTAATAAATGTGATGGTAGCTTAGCAACTTCTGGATCGGTTGATTTTTTATTTAATCACCATTGTTTCTTTCAAATAAAAAATGATGGAATAGATATTGAAGAACTTGAGCTTGAGTTAATTGATTTTGGAGCTATTGAATTAAGTAATATTGAAAATGAAATTAGCATTACAGCCAAGTTTGAAGATTTTGGATCTATTCAGAAAGAATTGGAAAAAAGAAAAATTGAAATTTCTTCAAGTGAATTCGAGAGAGAAGCCATAACCACAAAAGATCTAAATGAGGAAGAAAGACAAAAAGTTGAAAAACTAATAAATATGATTGACGATGATGAAGATGTCCAAAATGTTTATCATAATATGAAAAACTATTGATTAAATAGTATTCCTTATAACAACATCATTAACTTTTTTTTCAAGCTCAATAAAATCTTTATCAATGTCTCCACTTGGATAAAATTTATTATTAATCTTAACCTCTTTTCTCATGTAATCAAAAGAAACCATTAGTATTGGAAGATTTGCTTTTAGAGCTATATAATAAAATCCTGTTTTCCATTTTTCAACTCTTTTTCTTGTACCCTCTGGAGCTATTGCTAATATTTTTATTTTACCCGATTTAAATAGGTTAACAACTTCATCTACAATATTTAATTTTTTTGTTCTGTCAACTGGAATTCCACCAAGAAACTTAAATAAAAAAGAGGTAATTGGATTGAACAATTCTTTTTTTCCAATAAATTTTATTTTTAAACCTGAATAAGTTCTTATCAGCACAGCAATTATGAGATCAAAATAACTTGAATGAGGGACTACAGCAATAACATATTTTTCGTTTGTTGGCAAGCAACCAATTACTTTCCATCCAATAATTTTATTTAAAATAAACTTTGATAAAATTCTAATCATTCAAAGAGATAAATTTTTCAGCTTTTAAAAGATCTTCAGGTGTATCTATTGATAATCCATGAAAATCAGTACTTACCATCCTAATTTTTTTTGAATTTTCTACAACTCTATTTCCCTCAAGATTTTCTATAATTTCAAGATTTAGTCTTTTTAAATTTGAAAATTCAATTAAAGATTGTTTTAGAAATGCATATACACCAATATGACGGTTATAATCAATTAAGTTTTTTGAAGCATGAGGTATAGGTAATCTAGAAAAGTATAGTGCATTGTGATTATTATCTACTATTACTTTTACATTATTCGGATTGTTTAATTCTTCAAATGATTCAAACTTTGTCATAAGTGAGGCCATTTCAACGCTTTTATCATCAAATGATCTAATCAAACTTTCAATAGCATTTTTATTAATAAATGGTTCGTCACCCTGAAGATTAACAACAATATCAGTATTTAATTTAATTGCTGCTTCAGCAATTCTGTCTGTACCTGAATTATGTTTTTTTTGAGATTTAAAGGTCTTACCTCCATCTGACTTAATGAGCTCAAGTATCTCATCATTACCGCTAACGACATAAACATTTTCAAAAAGGCCTGTATCTAATGCTGCTCTGTAAGTTTTCAAGATAATCGGGATACCATTAATTTTTTTTATTAATTTATTTGGAAACCTTTCGGATTCAAGTCTTGCAGGGATTAATGCTGTAGTTTTCATTAGTAAATATTTTTCTAATATAATTCATTTATATGTTGTTTAACGAAAAAAAAAAATTGTAGATTTGTTAAAATCAAAAAAATACTAAGATGAATAAAAAACGTGCTTTAGAATTATTTTTATGGGTTTTATCAATATTTTTTGCTTCACAAATATACAGCTCAATTAATGGGCCTATAAAGTTTAATCAAGTAAAAAATGAAAGATACACTAAAGTCATTAACAGATTAAAAGATATTAGGACGGCTCAAATTGCTCATAAGGATGTTAATGGTTTTTATGCAAATAATTTCGATAGCTTAGTTAATTTTATTGATAATGGTATTTTCACTGTAATTGAAAAGAGAGACTCGTCTTATCTAGAGTATAATAGAACTTATAGAATTGATATGTTAAAAGAAATTGAAATAGTTGATACATTGGGATTTGTTTCTGTTAAAGACTCTCTATTTGGAAATAATGAATCCTATAAAATGATGGCTAAAGTACCAATTAACGGTACTGATTCAGAGTTTTCCATAAAGGCTGACATTATAGATAAAAATGGATATCAAGTACCAGTATTTGAAGTAAAAGTTAAAAAAGACATAGTACTTTTTGATCAGAACAAAGACTTGCTTGATCAAGAAAATAAAGTTATATCAGTTGATGGTGTTAATGGGCCTGAAATTATTTTAGGATCAATGACAGATGTTAGCACAAGTGGGAATTGGCCTACAATTTTTGATGCAAAAAATAAAGACGAAAATCAGTAAAGCATCAATTTATCAGTTTGAAAATTTTTTTCATTTAAGTTCATTAAATGAAAGTTTCTCCTCTTCATATTCTGACAAGAACCAACTTAAGGTAGTTGCTAATATTCTGAAAAACGATTCAATTAAAGCTATAGATATAACTCATTTTAATTCCCCACCATCAATAATACCATCAAAGTATTATGATAAAAGTATTAGAGCTAAATATCTAGAAACTAATTCAAAAATATTAAGAAGTATTGAAGAGGATATATCTAGTGATAAAAAAATTACCGTTATATATTCAAAGAGAGAAAACTTATCCCAAATTCTTAAAAATGATGAAAAAAAAATCAATCACACTAATTATTTTACTAAATTATATAACTACTTGTTAGGACAATTACAAAATTCTGATGGACTATCATTTTTTGTTAGCTTAAGTGATATTTCATTTGAAGTAGTAATATTTAACAACAACAAATTTGTCTTTTTTAATTCATTTGATATTAGTGATGAAAATGAGTTTTTATATTATACATTTTTTGTACTAAAAAATTATCATGTCTCGATTAATTCAGACAAAATTATATTTTTAGGAAAATATGATAGGTTTGATAAATTTTATAATCTAGTATCAAAATATTCTAAAATTGACTTTATTGAAGATAATATTAATTCTCTTGCAAGTTATGAATCGCAATCCTTTTCAATATTAAATGAGAATAATATCAGGAAGTAAAAAGAGTTTATCTATTAGAGCGCCTAAAGATATCCCAAGCAGGCCAACTACCGATAAAGTGAAGGAATCTCTTTTCAATATAATAATTAACAGATTTAATATTGATGAAATTAGAGTTTTAGATTTATTTGCAGGCACAGGAAACATATCTTTTGAATTTGCATCAAGAGGAACCAAAAAAATTATTTCTGTTGATAACAACTTAAAATGTATAAAATTTATAAATGAAACTTCTGCTAAGCATGGATTTAATATTATTACTAAAAGAAAAAACTATATTGATTTTTTGATGAAAAATGATGAAAATTTTGATATAATTTTTGCAGATCCACCTTATTTATTTTCAAAAGACAAATATTTTGAATTATTGAATATAATTATGCAAAGAGATATTCTTTTAGATAACGGTCAAATTATTATTGAACATAGTTCAAATGTTTCTTTAGCAGAAAAATATAATGATGTTGAAGAAAGAAAATATGGAGGCTCAATATTAAGCATTATAAAAAAAGCAAGCCTATAAGCCGGATTCTGTCTAGTCTTATCATTTATCTAGATGCAATATTACTATTACACTCAAACCGCCTACCCTTCTACATAAAACGAGCAGTTTTAAGTTGTAGATATACTTGGCGTTTCACCATGCAGAGTTTACAAGATTCCACTACAGCATTACCTGTACATACTTTCTGTTGCACTATTCCTATCCATTACAGATGACGGGTGTTACCCGTTACATTGCTCTTTGGTGTCCGGACTTTCCTCTGAAAAAATCAGCGATAAGATGGCTTGCACAACAAATATAATATTTGTTGATAATTTTATTAAAAAAAAAATATCAATTGATAATAAAATTTTCTCAATCTTTATATTTGTCTTGATGATTAGTTCAACTTCTTCTGCTTCAGAGTACAGACCAAAAAACTTTGAGGAAATTATAGGTCAAGATGCAATTGTAAAAACCTTAAATAATGCAATAGACAAAGATAATATTCCTCAAGCACTACTTTTTTGTGGACCTAGAGGTGTAGGTAAAACATCATGTGCAAGAATATTAGCAAAGACTATAAATAATATAGATGAAGATTTTGAATATAATATTTTTGAATTAGATGCCGCATCAAATAATTCTGTGGAAGATATTAGGAATATTACTGACCAAATTAGAATTCCACCTCAGAAAGGTAGATATAAAGTTTATATTATTGATGAAGTTCATATGCTTTCCAATCAAGCATTTAATGCATTTTTAAAATCTCTAGAGGAACCACCCGAACATGTAGTTTTTATATTAGCAACAACTGAAAAAAACAAGATTTTACCAACAATTCTTTCAAGATGTCAAATATATGATTTTAAAAAAGTTGACAGTAAATCTATTAGAAATCTGCTTATAAGAATATGTAAAGAAAAAAAAATCAAGCATCAAGATGGCTCTTTATTACTAATAGCTGAAAGATCTGACGGGTCAATTAGAGATTCATTATCAATATTTGATAGATTAGTAAGTTTTACTGACTCTAATCTTACGTTAGACGAAGTAACTTCTAATTTAAATATAATTGACTTTAATACATATTTTAGGTTGTCAGATTTAATCAACGACAAAGACATACCGGCTATCCTTTGTCTCTATAATGATATATATGATAAAGGATTTGATGATTTAAATTTTTTGAATGGATTATCAAAGCATTTAAGAGAACTGCTAGTTTACAGACTTAACTCAAACGATAAACTTTCAGATCATAAAAGTGAATTAAGTAAAAGATATATTGAACATTCAAAAAATATTTTAGATAAAGACCTAATCTTAATGATAGAAATAATTAATGAAACTTTGGTCAATTATCAAAGAGTAAATGATAAAAGAATGCATATTGAGCTTTGTTTAATGAAAATAGCATCATTAGATAGCACTAAAAAAAAAAATCTTTGATTAAGACTACTGAATTAAAAGTTAGCAAGCTAAAAGAAATTATAGAAATTGAAGATAAAGACTCTGATAAATTATTTAAACAACCTCAAATAAACGATATCTCATCATTATCAATTGCAAGTCTTAACTTTAAAAAATCTGTTGAGAAAGAGAATGATAATGTGGATTTAGAACTTCCTAATGATGATTTTACTGATAATGACTTTGAGATAGCATGGAAAAAATTCTGTGAACTTGAAAAAAAGGACGGTAATAATAATATATTATCTCTCTTAAAAATGAATCAACCATTTATAAATGATAATTTAATTATTATCAATACTATTAACAAAATGAATTATAAAGAGATGAATGGTTATAAGAGTAAAATACAAACATTTATTTCTAAAGAATTAAATAATTATTCAATCATTGTTGATGTAAAATTATCTGAAGAAACAGATAAAAAGAAATTTCTTAATAGTAAAGAAAAGCTTGAGATGATTCAAAAAAATAATGAGAGTATAATTTCGCTAATTGAGGAATTTAGTTTAAGGATTTAGCTTATTTCCATTTCTTTCAAAGAAAGTCTCTTTTATCATACCATCAACAAGACCTGTTTTTGGAATAAACATTTTATTTGCTTTTGCAGACTCCATTGTTAAAATAAATATTTCTAATGCTGGTATAATTACATCAGCTCTATCAGGGTTTAAATTAAATTTTATCATCCTCTCTTTAAAATCACATTCTATCATTTTGTTCAAAAGATCTTTTACGGAAATATATGATATTGGTTTACCATTTTTTGTTCCTGATATTGATTGAATTTTACTAATATTTCCTCCAGTTGCAAATAACTTGATTTTATCTTTGAAATCAATATTTGAAGTTAACCAACTAGCAATCTCATTCTTAGTATGAGAAACATCTAATTTATTAAGAAGCCTTACAGTACCAAATTTAAATGACTTAGATTTTTTATTTTCCCCTTTTTTTAAAATAGAATATTCGGTACTTCCTCCACCTACATCAACATATAAATAAGTTTTATTATAATCTAACTTAGATAGTGTATTTCCTTTTGCAATAATTTTAGCTTCCTTTAAACCGGTTATTAAGTTAATTTTTAAACCAGTTGCTTTTTTTACTTTTGAAATCACATTTGAAGAATTCAAAGATTCTCTTAGGGCTGAAGTAGCATATACTTGATACTCCTCAACGTTATGGACTTTCATCATATACTTAAATGAAATAAGTGCTTCTGAGAGTGTTTTAATCTTATCCTCTGAAATTATTCCATTACTGAAAGAGTCTTCTCCAAGTCTTAAAGGTAATCTTAAATATGAATTTTTTTGAAATATATATTCTTTTCCAGACGGGATAATATAGCATATTAGCATTCTAACAGCATTAGATCCAATATCAATGGCAGCAATCTTTTTCAATTAGTCTAAGATATTATTAAAGTATTTATAAGTGTCCCACTGTGATCTAATTTTTTTATTTAAATTATTAACAAATTTATTTTGTGGCTTATGATTAATTAACCTAGTTTTAATATTATCGTTATCTGTTATTTTTAGTGTTTCAAGTACTTGATTTTTTAAGTCCTTTTGGTAGATAGGGCATGCAACTTCAACTCGTTTTTCAATATTCCTAGTCATTAAATCAGCAGATGATATGTACACTTTTTTATCTCCAGCATTTTCAAATACGTAAACTCTTGAGTGTTCAAGATATTTATCCACAACACTTTTGACCTCAATATTCTCACTTAACCCTAATTTATTTGGTATAAGACAGCATATTCCTCTTACAAATAACTTAACCTTAACTCCAAATTTACTTGCTTCATATAATTTATCAACAAATCTGTAACTTGTAAAGCTATTTAATTTGAAAATAATTTCTCCTTTAAGGCCTTTCCCTACATTTTTAATTTCATTATCAATTAAGTCGAATAATTTTTTTGAGGTATGGTGGGGGGAGACTATTAAGTGCTTGTAATGCTGAGTTTTATAATTAGACTGAAGAAATTCAAAGACTTTATTAATTTCTTTTAAAATTTTTTCATTTGAAGTAAATAGAGTAAAGTCAGAGTAGACTTTTGCTGTTGATTCATTGAAATTTCCAGTACTTATAAAACCATAGTATGTTTTTTTATGACTTTTAAACCTCTCAATTAGACAAATTTTTGAGTGAACTTTTAACCCCTTAACCCCATAAATTAAATCGACACCAGCAGCTTTCAGTTCTTGGGAAACCTTTATATTATTTTCTTCATCAAATCTTGCTTGAAGCTCTATTTGGACTAAAACTTTTTTTCCATTTTTAGCTGCGTTAATTAAACAACTAATTACATTCGAATTTTTAGATAACCTGTATATTGTTATTTTGATAGACTTTACAGTTGGATCAATTGCAGACTGTCTCAATATTGATATTAGATATGAGAATGAATGGTAGGGTGTGTACATCAGATAATCTCTCTCTAATAGTTGATCTAAAAGGTTAGACTCAATTTTAAAGTTTTTAATATTTAAAGCTTTTTCTTTTGGATATAAAAGATCTGTTCTCCCTAAATCAGGAAAGTTCATATAATCACTTCTATGATGGTATTTACCACCAGGTATCAAACTGTCATGAGAAGTAATTCTAATTTTTTTAATAAGATAACTTAATGTCTCTTCAGGAATAGATTTATCATAGACTAATCTTACAGGATTACTTATCTTTCTTTTATTGACATATTCTTGAATCTTTTTAATATAACTTTTAGATAGATCCATATCATCTATATCTAGCTCGGCATCTCTAGTAATTTTTAGCATATGAGCTTGAATATTTGAATAATTGAAAAAACTAAATAATATATCCAGGTTAAATCTAATTATATCATCAATAAACATTATATATTGCTTATTATCTTTTTTGGGAAGAACTACAAATCTACTAATATCTCTGGGGATCTCTACAAGTGCATATATATCATTAGAGCTTTTTAATCTTAAATTAATAATTAGAAAAGCTTTATTATCATTAAAATCATGATATTTATTGTTTGAAAGTATAATTGTGACTAATGCTGGACTAATTTTTCTAATAAAATAATCCCTTAGAAATTTTTTATGTGAATCAGGCACATTTAGCTCATCAATAAAAACTATATTTTCTTTCTTTAGTGATTTCTCGATTGAGTCAAGTATTTGTGAACTATCAGATTGTAGTTTAATAACTTTTGATGTTATGTTATCAAGCAGCTCTTTTGCAGCTATATTATCTTTATTATTTTTATTTGAAGCTCTTGTGTCTGCAATTCTTTTTATAGTAGCATATCTTACTTGAAAAAATTCATCAAGATTATTAGAAAATATACCTATAAACCTTAATCTTTCTAGTAGGGGAACATTATCATTAGATGCCTCTTGCAAAACCCTTGCATTAAAATCAAGCCAGCTTAACTCTCTATTTATATATTTAGACTCCACTTTTTAAATTATTTAAATAAGATATTGGCTTCAAATCTATAATATCCGACCAATTATCAGATTCAAATTTCAAAGAAAACCATCTAGCGGTAGGTAAATTTAAAATTTTATTTTCAGAAAAATAATTTGAAATTTCTGTATATGCTGGATTATGGCCAACTAAAACAACATTTGAATAATTATTATCAATAGTCCTGATAAATTCCATTACCTCAGTAAAACTAAAAGTATACAATTCATCACATATTTTTATTTTTCTAAAATTAATTGATAAACTTTTTACTAGTAAAATAGATGTATACAAAGCTCTATTGGCAGAGCTAGTGTATATTATTTCTGAAGAAATAAAATGATCCTTTGAAGAATTAGCAGTTTTTTTAATTTTTTCAATTCCAACAGCGCTTAAGGGTCTATGAATATCCAGAATTTCATAATCCCATGATGACTTAGAATGTCTTAAAAAAGTAATTACCTTCATCTATGGTGATAAAAGTTGAATATCCCATTTACCGTTTACCAAGCGACAAAGAACTCTATTGTGTAATCTATTCTCTCTTCCTTGCCAAAACTCAATCTCTTGAATATTTATCTCTATCCCTCCCCAATTTCTGGGTCTTTTAAAAATGGAATCTTTATTTTCATTTAGAAGTTTATTATATCTATCTGTAAGTTCTTCATAACTATGTATTACATCACTTTGTTTTGACACTATTGCAGCAGCCTGACTTTTATATGGCCTTGAACTAAAGTAAGTATCTGAATAATCGTTGTCAGTCTTTTTTGCTATTCCTTTAAAAATAACTTGTCTTTCCAATGAAGGCCAAAAAAATGATGCACATACATTTGGATTATCAGATATTGCACGTCCTTTATTACTATCATAGTTAGTAAAGAACACTAAACTTCTATCTTTAATTTCTTTAAGCAAAACAACTCTTGAAGAGGGTGCATTATTCTCTACAGTTGCTAGTGTCATAGCATTAGCTTCAATAATTTCATCTGAATTATCGGCATCTTCAAACCATCTTCTAAAAAACTCTAACGGATTATCTCCTACATCATCTATACTTAAAGAGTCTTTTTTATAAAATTTTCTGTAATTAAATAATTTCATAGTTAATTTATTGAAAAATTCATCTTTGATGCAAGTAAATAAATAATGGCCATTCTTATGGCTACTCCATTTTCAACTTGATCTAAAATAATGGAATTATTTGATTCCACAATTTCTGAGGTAATTTCCACCCCCCTATTAATTGGACCTGGATGCAATATCAGAATATCTTTTTTAATATTATTTATTTTATTAGTATCAAGACCGAATAACATGGAATATTCTCTATTGTTTGGAAAATAAGATTTTTCCATTCTCTCTTTTTGAACTCTAAGAACATTAGCTGCATCACACCATTTTAAAGCTTTTAATATATCAGTTTCAATTGAAACATCAAGACTTTCAATTTCTCTTGGAATTAAACTTACAGGACATGATAATTTAATATTAGCTCCTAAAAGTTTAAGAGCATATATATTAGATAGTGCAACCCTAGAATGGAGAACATCCCCTACAATTAGAATATTTTTACCCTTGAGATCACCTAAATTTTCAGTTAAAGAAAAACAGTCAAGTAAGGCTTGCGTTGGATGTTCATGGGCACCATCTCCTGCATTTATAATACAAGAATTCGTATGACTAGAAAGGAGTAATGGTGAGCCTGGATTTGGATGCCTTAAAACTATCATATCAACTTTCATTGCTAGTATATTATTTACTGTATCTGTTAAGGATTCTCCTTTATTTACTGATGAGGACGAACTTGAAAAGTTTACAACATCTGCTCCTAATCTTTTTTGAGCTAATTCAAAAGAAATTTTAGTTCGAGTACTATTTTCAAAAAATAAATTTGCGATTGTCAAATCCCGCAAAGTAGGAACTTTTTTTATAGGTCTATTAATTACCTCTTTAAAATGTATAGCTGTTTTAAAGATTAAATTTATATCTGACTTTTTAAGATATTTAATACCCAAAAGGTGATCTACACTTAACTTATCCATTAGTTTTCAATATATATTACGTTTTTGTCAGAATTTTCATTCCACACAACATTTACCCTATCCCCTTTAAATGTATCTATTTTTGCGCCACAGTAATTTGCTTGAATAGGTATCTCTCTTTTATATCTTCTATCAATTAGGACCAACAACTCAATTGAATTTGGCCTGCCATATGAATCCATTGAGGACATAGCAGCTTTTATACTTCTTCCTGTAAAAAGAACATCATCAATAAGAACAACATTTTTATTTTCGACTGAAAAATTTATTTGTGTTGAACTAGCTTTAAGAGTTTTTTCAGATCTCCTAAAATCATCTCTAAAAAAAGTAAAATCCAGGATACCACTATCAATATTGATTGAAGGGTAATTTTTTTTAAATATTTCAAGAATCTTTTCGATCAAAAAAGTACCCCTGGGTTGCAGGCCAATTAAAACTGTATTATTAAAATCTTTATGATTTTCAACAAGTTGACATACAAGCCTATTTAGAATAATATCTATTTTTTTTGAGTCTAAAAGAACTTTTTTGGGCATGATTATTTATTAATACAAAAATATAAATTTTAAGTTTTAAGTTTATAACAAAAAAAATCCTCAAGTGATTGAGGATTTAAATTTATTCATCATCTTTCTTCTTAGATTTTTTATTCTTTTTCTTCTCAGAGTCAGAATCATCTGGTGAGGGATCATTACCATGAGCTAGCAGATGAGATACAACTACTCTCTTAAATTCTTTACTAAACTCTATTACTTTAAACTCAGCAATTTCTCCTTTTTCAAGTTTTGAACCATCTGCTTTATCCATGTGTCTTAAAGGACAAAAGGCGGAAATATCATCATTGAAACCTATTATGGCACCTTTATCAACGATTTCGAAAACTTCTGATTTATGAATAGTATCAACAGCAAAGTCTTTTTCATATAAATCCCATGGATTGTCTTTAGTCTGTTTGTGTCCCAAGCTCAATTTTCTTCCATCAACATCTAAATCAAGAATAACTACATCAATTTTATCCTCAATTGATAGGAACTCTGATGGATGTTTTATCTTTTTTGTCCATGATAAATCAGATATGTAGATTAGTCCATCAATACCCTCCTCGAGTTCAATAAATACACCAAAATTTGTAAAGTTTCTTACTGATCCTTTATGCTTTGACCCAATAGGGAACTTGTTTGTAATATCAGTCCATGGGTCCTCTGACAATTGTTTCATTCCAAGTGACATCTTTCTTGATTCTCTGTCGAGGTTAAGAACAATAGCTTCGATATTATCCCCAACATTAACAAAATCTTGAGCACTTCTTAAATGAGTAGACCAGGACATTTCAGAGACATGAACTAACCCTTCTATTCCTTCATCAATTTCAATAAATGCTCCATAATCTGCTATTACAACTACTTTTCCAGAAACTTTAGAACCCTCTTTAATATCATCTCCTAATTTATCCCATGGATGATCAGTTAATTGTTTTAAACCGAGTTGAATTTTAGATTTATCATCATCAAAATCAAGAATTACAACTTTTATTGATTGATCAAGCTCGAGGATCTCGTTTGGATGATTAATTCTACTCCATGATAAATCTGTAATATGAATAAGCCCATCTACCCCTCCTAAATCTATAAAAACTCCATATGAAGTCATATTTTTTACTGTACCTTCAAGTACTTGCCCTTTTTCAAGCTGACTAATTATTCCCTTTTTCTGCTCTTCAATATCAGCTTCAATTAAAGCTTTGTGAGACACAACTACATTTTTAAACTCATGGTTAATCTTTACAACTTTAAAATCCATGTTTTTATTTGTATACTGATCATAATCTCTAATAGGTTTCACATCAATTTGAGAACCTGGAAGAAAAGCTTCAATTCCAAAAACATCTACAATCATACCACCTTTAGTTCTACACTTCACGTACCCTTGAACAATCTCACTTTTATCATGAGCATCATTAACTCTGTCCCATGCTTTAATTACTCTTGCTTTTCTGTGTGAAAGGACTAATTGTCCAGACTTATCCTCTCTAGTATCAACAATAACTTCTACCTTATCACCTACTTTTAGATCTGCATTGTATCTAAATTCATTTTTTGAGATTACACCTTCTGATTTAGCATTAATATCAATTATAACATCTTTCTCTGTTAAATGTATTACTTTTCCTTCTATAATATTATCATCAGAAGTGTCAACAAAGTTTTTCTCAACTAGTTTCTCAAATTCTTTAATTTGCTTTTCATCAAGCTCATCTATACCTTCTTGGTATTGATGCCAATTGAAACTTGTTAGAAAATCATCTTGAGTATCTGTTTTCTTAGTAGCAGTTTTTTTTGTAGGAGCTTTCTTTGTAGAAGCTTTCTTAGGTTTTTCTGTCTCCTCAATATTAGTATTTGCACTATTTTCTTCACTCATAGAGCGCAAAAATATAATTAATTAAGTTATTGGCAAAATTAGATTAGTTTTTTATCTAATCTGACTTAATTTTTTGGAGTATTTTATTAAAAACTTCGTTAATTGTAAGGTTTGATACATCTATCTTAAATGCATCTACAGCCTTCTTTAATGGGGCAATTTCTCTAGTTGAATCAGTTTTATCCCTTTGTTTGATTTCTTCTTCAATAATATCAACTTTTACAGAGTCATCATTAATTTGTTTATGTCTTCTCTCAGCTCTAATTTTAGGTTTACCAACTAAAAAAAATTTAAAATCAGCATTAGGGAAGACAACAGTTCCAATATCACGACCGTCTACAACTAAAGAATTGGATTCACTGGATTTCCTCAATTGATTAAAGACAAACTTTCTAATCTCCTTTTTTTTTGCAAAGTTACTAACATTTAAAGATACCTTATGGCCTCTTATCTTATCAGTAACATCATAATCGTTTAGGTAAATTCTAAATTGTCCCTCTTCATAAGTCTGTTTAATGTTTATTTTATGAAGTATTTTATCAGTAATATTTAAATCGAATTTAATATTATTATCTAAGAAGTAAAGTGTAATTGCCCTGTAATATGCTCCTGAGTCTCTATAATCATACTTGAGATTTTCAGCTAATTTTTTTGCTTGAGTGCTCTTACCTGTTGATGCTTGACCATCTATAGCAATAATTACTGTATCCAAATCAAATTAACTTAGGGTTAGTAACTTTTCGATTTATAATGGAATTTGATATAACATCTTTCATAGAGTTAACATATATAAATTTTAGTCCTTTGAGATATTTAGGATTTATCTCCTGAATATCTTTTTTATTATATGAACTTAAAATAATTTCTTTAATATTTGCTCTTTTAGCAGCAAGAATCTTTTCTTTTATTCCACCTACCGGGAGCACTTTACCTCTTAAAGTAATTTCTCCAGTCATAGCAATATTTTTTTTAACTCTCTTCTGAGTAAATAGTGAAACTAGTGAAGTTAGAATTGTAATCCCTGCACTTGGTCCATCTTTTGGAGTTGCTCCTTCTGGTACGTGAATATGTATATTATATTTAGAAAAGTCAAAGTGTTTTTCAATTCCTAATTCTTTTTGATTTGACTTTATGAATTCCAATGCAATGATAGCAGATTCTTTCATTATTTTTCCTAAGTTCCCAGTTATAGAAAGATTTCCTTTTCCTTCAGATATAGAGGATTCAATAAATAAAATTTCACCTCCAACAGAAGTCCATGCAAGACCTGTAACTATACCAGCTACATTATTGCTCTCATATTTATCTCTAAAAAACTTTTTTGGACCGAGCACATCTTTTAAAAAGTTTTGGTCTTTTGAATTATTAAGCTTTGAATTAGAAACTATGTTCTTTGCTCTATTTCTGATTAATTTTGCAATTTGCTTCTCTAAATTTCTAACGCCAGATTCCCTTGTGTAACCACTAATTATATCTTTTAACACCTTACTTGATAATTTAAAATCAGTTGGTTTCAAACCATGTTCAGTTAATTGTTTTTTGACAAGGAATTTTGATGCTATTGAAACTTTCTCCTCAGATGTATACCCTGATACGTTTATTAATTCCATTCTATCTAGAAGTGCAGGATGCATTGTAGATAAACTATTTGCAGTAGCAATAAACATGACTTTAGATAAATCATACCCAACTTCAAGAAAATTATCATGGAATGAATTATTCTGTTCGGGATCAAGAAGTTCCAAAAGTGCAGAGCTTGGATCACCTTGAGATCCACTTGAAATTTTATCTACCTCGTCAAGAACAAAGACTGGATTTGAAGTTCCTGATTTTCTAATGCTTTGTATTATTCTACCAGGCATTGCCCCAATATAGGTTTTTCTATGACCTCTTATTTCAGCTTCATCCCTTAAGCCTCCGAGTGAAACTCTCACGTATTCCCTGTTAATAGATTTTGCTATTGATTTACCCAGTGATGTTTTTCCAACTCCCGGCGGCCCATGAAGACACAATATTGGAGATTTCATATCACTTCTCAATTTTAAAACAGCTAAATATTCTATAATTCTCTTTTTAACATCATCAAGCCCAAAGTGATCTCTATCTAGTATTTTTTGGGCTTTATTTAAATCAAAATTATCTTCTGAGTAATTTTCCCATGGAAGATCAACAATTAAATCAAGATAATTTCGTTGAACAGAATATTCTGCTACCTGAGAATTCATTCTTTTAAGCTTTGCTAATTCTTTTTCAAAATGTTCTTTGATATCATGATTCCAATTTTTATTCTTTGATTTATTTATTAACTCTTGTATATCCTCTTGATATGAGTTTTCACCAAGCTCCTCTTGAATCGTTTTCATCTGTTGTTGAAGATAATATTCACGTTGTTGCTGGTCTAAGTCATTTCTAACCTTAGATTGAATATCATTTTTTAATGCAAGTTTTTCATATTCAACATTGAGAAATTTTAAACATTTCAATGCTCTATTTTCTATATTTAAACTTGATAGCAAGTCTTGTTTATCTTTAACTGAGATATTCATGTTTGAGCATACAAAATTTATAAGAAAGGCAGAGCTATGAATATTTTTAATTGTAAATGATGCTTCAGAAGGAATATTAGGGTTCTCCTTAATAATTTTTAAAGCAATATCTCTTATTGCATCAATAGTCGCGGTAAATTTGTTGTTGGATTTTCTTTGATTTTTATCAGGTAAAGAACTGATAGTCGCTTGAATGTATGGATCAGTTTTAACAACTGATTTAATTTTAAATCTTTTCTTACCCTGTATAATTACTGTGGTGTTACCATCAGGCATTTTTAGAACTCTTAAAATTTTAGCAACAGTTCCAACACTGTATATATCTTCTATAGATGGATTTTCAATCTTAATATCTTTCTGAGATACAACACCAATGAGTTTGTTTGATTTGTTAGCATCATTTATAAGCTTTATAGACTTGTCTCTACCTGCATTGATTGGTATCACAACACCAGGAAAAAGAACAGTATTTGTTAATGGTAATATAGGTAGTACCTCAGGAAGATTTTCTTTCTCAAGAGCCTCTTCATCTTCTGAGGTCATTAATGGAATAAATTCAGATTCATCACCTAAATCATCAAATGACATTTTGTCTATGTTATTAAAAATTAAACTCATTTATTTGTTTTCGAGTCATTTTGTCATAATAAAACAATAATCAATAGGATATTTGTTATAAACAAAAACAACATAATAATAAAGGCAAAAGCTATGCCAACCTATTTCTGTCAATTTTTGGAACTCTTGTTAAAAGAATGGCACCTAGAAAAAAGAAAAACATAAAAATTATAACTGAAAATCTAATAGTACCTGAAATTTGAGCTGCAAATGCATAGAATAAAAGACCAAAGAAAATACCTATTTTTTCTGTAACATCGTAAAAACTAAAAAAAGAAGTGGTATCACTAGTCTGAGGAATAAATAAGGAGAATGTTGCTCTTGCAACGGTTTGGGTTCCACCCATTAACAATCCTACAAGTCCAGCAATCAAATAAAATTGATCTGGAGAATAAATAAAATATGCATAAACACATACTGCTCCCCATAAAAATATGGCAATAGTTAGAACCAAAATATTACCAAACCTTTGAGCTAATTTGGTAAAACCAAAAGCTCCTCCTATTGCAACAATTTGAATTAATAAAATGCTTATAATCAGACCTGATGTTTGTTCAGTTGGACTTGACCACTGAATTTCATTTACTCCAAAATAAGAAGCAATATATAATACAGTTTGCAGGGAAAATGAAAAAATAAAAAATGCTAATAAAAACCTTGTAAACCTTTTGCTTGAACGGATAATTTTATAAACACCTTTTAATTCTTTAAATCCATTCCAAATAATATTCTTTGGAAAATTAATTTTGTTATTACCCTTTGGTAAATAATAAAATGAGTATTGACTAAAACCAAGCCACCATAAACCTGTTAAAGCAAATGATAATTTCATAGCACTTTTATCAGAATCAAATCCAAGATCTTCAAAAAAATAAATCATAATTAAATTTAATAGCAATAGTATCACACTTCCAATATATCCCATTGTATAGCCCTTAGCGCTTACTGAATTTGCTTGCTTTGGAAAGGTAATATCATTTAAATATGAATTGTAGTACACCAAACTTCCCCAAAACCCAAGTAAAGAGAAAAAATATAGTAAGAGACTAATTTCTATGTTTTCTAACTCAAACCAATATAAACTCATACAAGAAAATGAGCCCATATAAACAAAAAACTTCATAAATATTTTTTTATTTCCAATGTAGTCAGCAATTCCACTTAACATTGGAGAAAGAAAAGCTATAATTAAAAAACACAAACCTGATAAAAGACTTATCAAAGTATCTTTATTAATATCTATGTTGAATATCAATATTGAATTTGTGTCCGAAAATACGTGAGTAGAGTAATATATTGGGAATATAGCTGATGATATTACTAATGAATAAACTGAGTTTGCCCAATCATAAAATGTCCATGCTCGAATTAGTTTTTTACTTCCTCTAGGAAGGTCAGATTTTTTATTAAGCATAAATTTAAATGATTAACAAATTAAGCAAATAAATCAAAAGATATATATATTTGTCAAAAAAATAGATGTACAATAAAATACACTTATTTATTGTTTTAATTTTTAGCTTTTCAATGCTAAATTGTCAAACAAACACAAAATCTGAGGAACCTAAAATAACTTATAACGTGAGTAAAACAGACAAAGAATGGAGAGAGGAACTATCTCCAGAAGAATATGATATTCTGAGAAACAAAGGAACAGAAAGACCACATACTGGCATTTATAACATGCACTTTGAGGATGGCGTATATGTTTGCAAAGGATGCGGACAACCGCTATTCAAGAGTAATAATAAATTTATGTCTAATTGTGGTTGGCCAAGTTATGAGAGTGCTATACCTGGAGCAATAACCTATAAAAAAGACACAAGTTTAGGTATGATTCGAACAGAAATACTATGCTCTAACTGTGGAGGTCATCAAGGTCATGTATTTGACGATGGTCCAACTTCTACAGGCAAAAGATATTGTGTAAATTCTGCAAGTATTAATTTCATAAATAATAAAAATGAGTAAGAAATTTGACTTAATAGTTTTAGGTAGTGGGCCAGGAGGATATGTGACAGCAATTAGAGCATCCCAATTAGGATTAAAAACTGCTATTGTTGAGAAGGAAAGCTTAGGTGGCGTTTGTTTAAATTGGGGATGCATTCCAACCAAAGCGTTGCTAAAATCTGCTCAAGTCTTTGAATATATTAAAAAAGCTGAAGCATATGGCCTAAAAATTAAAGATTTTGACAAAGATTTTGATGCCGTAGTAAAGAGGAGTAGAGATGTAGCCAGTGGTATGAGTAAAGGTGTAAATTTTCTTATGAAGAAAAATAAAATTGAAGTTATAAATGGATATGGTAAAATTAAACCAAATAAAATTGTCTCTGTAGAAAATGACGGAACTGAAATGGATTTTGAAGCAGATAATATTATAATTGCAACTGGTGGTAGATCAAGAGTTATCGATTCAATACCTCAAGATGGTAAAAAGATAATTGGATATAGAGAAGCAATGACTCTTCAAAAGCAACCAAAAAAGATGATAATAGTTGGTTCTGGAGCAATAGGTATTGAGTTTGCTTATTTCTATAATTCAATGGGAACTAAAGTGAAAATCATTGAATATATGGATAGAATTTTACCTGTAGAAGATAAAGATATATCTAATCAACTAAACAAAACTTTTAAAAAATCAGGAATTGAGATTTTAACTAACTCAGAGGTAATTTCATCTGATGTAAAAGGTAAGGGAGTTAAAGTTCAAGTTAAATCTGATGGTCAAATATCTGATCATGAGGCTGATATTGTGCTCTCAGCAGTTGGCTATAAAAGTAACATTGAAAATATTGGTTTAGAAGAGGTTGGAATTGCTGTCGACAAAGATAAAATTATTGTTGATGAATTTTATAAAACTAATATTCCTGGATATTATGCTATTGGAGATATAACTTCTGGTCAGGCTTTAGCACATGTCGCATCTGCAGAAGGAATACTTTGTGTTGAAAAAATTACCAATCACGATGTGGAACCGATTAATTATGATAATATTCCAGGATGTACTTACTGTTCACCTGAGGTAGCATCTGTTGGCTTAACAGAAGAGAGAGCATTGGAAATGGGATATGATATAAAGGTTGGTAAGTTTCCTTTTACGGCTTCAGGAAAAGCACAAGCCTCTGGTCACTCTGATGGTTTTGTTAAGGTAATTTTTGATGAAAAATATGGAGAGTGGCTCGGTTGTCATATGATTGGAGCAGGTGTAACTGACATGATCGCTGAAGCAGTTCTTGGCAGGAAACTTGAAACAACAGGTAAAGAGATACTAAATGCTGTTCACCCACACCCAACAATGAGTGAAGCTTTGATGGAAGCTGTTGCTGATGCATATGATGAAGTTATCCACCTTTAATTATACTTTCTAAGGCAAGCCTGTAGCTATCTAATCCAAATCCAATTATTATACCATCTACAACAGGTGAAAGATATGAATTGTGCCTAAATTCTTCTCTTGAAAAAGTATTTGAAATATGAACCTCAATAACTTTACAATTAATAGATTTAACAGCATCTGCAATACCAACAGACGTATGGGTGTATGCGGCAGCATTTAATACAATACCATTGGAATTTTTTGAATTTTGAATGAAATTAATTATTTCACCTTCAATGTTTGACTGAAAATAATCAATATCTACGTCAGTAAATAATGCCTTTAGTGAATCTAGGTAAGATTCAAAATTCTGACTTCCATATATGTCAGTTTCTCTTGTACCAAGAAGATTAAGGTTAGGGCCATTAATTATTGTTATTTTCATATATTATAAAGGTAATGCTTAAAGACTAATTAAAAAATTAAAATGAATTGGGATTCTAGCTTCGAAAATTTCAAAAACTATCTAAAACTAGAAAGAGGTTTAAGTATCAACTCAATTAAAAGCTATGAGTATGATCTTAATTTGTTCAAAAATTTTATTCAGTCTAATCAAATGTCTGATACACCATTTAACTGCAGACCTGAAACTGTAAAAAATTATCTGTATAATAATTTATCTAATAAAAAGTCAAGAAGTCAAGCAAGGAGTATCTCATCTATTAAAAGCTTTTTTAATTACCTTATTTTTGAAGGACATATAAAAAAGTCACCTATTTCTGATATTGAATCACCTAAATTAGAAAAGAATCTTCCAGAGGTATTAACTGAATTAGAAATAGAAAAATTAATCAAATCATTCGATATAAAGGAAAATTTTGGCCAAAGAAATAGAACCATTATTGAGGTGCTTTATGGGACTGGAATGAGAGTAAGTGAGTTAGTTAATTTAAAACTATCAAATATTTTTTTTAAAGAAAATATTATTAAAATAATTGGTAAAGGCAATAAAGAAAGATTTGTCCCACTCGGGGATATAGCATCAAATGAAATTAGAAAATATTTGAAAATAAGAGATAATTCAATTATAGATTCTAAGTTTTCTGACATTGTTTTTTTAAACAGATATGGAAGAGGCTTAACTAGATCTATGATATTTAAAATAATAAGCGATAGTTATAAAAGGATTGGTCTCAATAAAAAAATAAGTCCTCATACTCTAAGACATTCATTTGCAACTCATTTATTAAAAAACGGAGCTGATCTTAGGACGATTCAACTAATACTTGGACATGAAAGCATATCAACAACTGAAATATACACCCATTTAGATACGAATCACTTGGACGAAGTTCTTAAGAATTTTCATCCTAGAAAATAGATTATTCTGAGTTAAAATTAAGTGCGCAATCTATTAAGGCAAGATGTGAATATGCTTGTGGAAAATTACCTAATAATCTTTTTGATTTAAAATCCAGATCCTCACTGAATAAACCAAGATGATTACTATATTTTAATATCTTCTCAAAATAATTTTTTGATTTTTCCTTTTCACCTATTTTATAAAGACTATTTATATACCAAAATGAACAAACAGTAAAAGAGGATGAAGGGAAACCAAAATCATCCTTATTTCTATATCTAAACAAAAGCCCATCATTCATTAAATCTTTTTCAATCGCTTTAACTGTTTTTATGTATTTTAAATTATTAGGTTTCACAAAGTCAAATGATTCCATGAGTAATAATGATGCATCAAGGCTATCCGAGCCATAAGATTGTGTAAAAGCACCAAGTTTTTTATTCCAACCATTCTCTAATATGTCATTATAAATTTCTTTTCTAATTGATTTCCATTTCTTAATATTTGAGGATTTATTAATTAGAATTGAGATCTTAATTGCTCTGTCAATGGCAACCCAACTTAATAATTTTGAAAAAGTAAAGTGTTTGTCTTCATTTCTAAATTCCCAAATTCCTTTGTCAGGTAACATCCAATTATTTTTTACTATCCACACTATTGATTTAACAATTGACCATAACTCCTCGTATTCCTCATTTTCAGAAGGAAATTTTTCAATTTGATAATGTATAGCATCCATTAGAATTCCGTAGATATCATTTTGTTTTTGATTATATGCAGCATTCCCAATTCTCACTGGTGATGAATCTAAATAACCTGAGAGGTGATCAAGAGTTTTTTCTTCAAGTATTTTTTCACCATTTATTCCATACATTATCTGAAGTTTTTCATTTTTATCAGGAATAAGATTAATTATAAATTTTATAAAGTTCTTGACAATATTTTTATGTCCTAATTTTGCAACTACCTTTATTACCATAGAGGCGTCTCTTATCCAGCAAAAACGATAATCCCAATTTCTTTCCTCACCTATTGTCTCTGGCAGTGAAGTTGTAGAAGCAGCAAGAACTGCTCCAGTTTTTTGGTATGTAAGTAACTTTAGAGTCAGTGCACTCCTTAATATTTCATTATTATACTTTTTAAATTTTGGAGTTTTTTTTATCCAATCACTCCAATATTTTTTAGTTTGATTAAACTCTAATAATATTTCTTTAAATTTTGGAAAGATTAACTTTTCGTAATAAGAAATTTTAAAAAAAAGATCTGATTTTAATTCAATAACATCATTATTAACAATTGCATTTAAGCTCGCATTTGAATATAGATAAAGTGTTTCATAATTTTCATTTTCAGAAATGCTCACTATAAAATTACTTTTAACATATGATTTAGTCTTACCAATAGAGTAGTCAAGTTTTGGATCATAAGCTATTCTTATTTTAGGGTTACCATTAACATGCTTAATAATTCTAGTAATTTCTGGTGGAGAGTAATAACTCTTTTTTTTTGTTTGAAACCTAGGCATGAAATCTATTACATCAAACTCATCAAAACCATTATTAAAGGTTGTTTTGAGTATACATGTATTTTTTAAATATTCTTGACTTAAATTATAATTTCCAACTGTTTCAACTTTAAAAAAACCACCAATTTTATTATCAATAATTTTTGCAAAGACCGAAGGAGAATCAAATTTTGGTAAACAACACCAATCTATTGAAGAATCCTTATAAATTAATGCTGATGATTGACAATTTCCTATTATTCCATAATTAATGTTGTCTCTGTAACCATAAGAATCTCTTATTTCCATATTTTTAGGGTTTAAATTAATGATTTGAGTAGGACAATAATTGTTTCAAATAGATTACCTATTAAGATATCTAATTTAGATAAATCTTTTGAATTTTCTTCAACTAGTGGAGGATTAGCAACTGGAATGAAATCAATTCACAAAAAAAATAATTTTTTATGGATAGGATGGCCAGGAATTGATAAGAAATCTTTAGGTAATAATCTAGCTAAAGCAGAAAAGTTGTTATACAAAAAAAATTACATCCCAGTATTTTTGAGAAAAAAAGAAATAAATGATTTCTATTATGGCACAAGTAACGAGGCTCTTTGGCCTCTATTCCACTATTTCATTGAGTTTTCCATATTCAATAAGTCACATTGGAAGTCTTATGTTAATGTAAATAAGAAATTTGCTGATTGTGTAATTAAGTATGCAGAAAAAGATGATATAGTTTGGGTCCATGATTATCAATTATTACTATGTCCAAGTATGATTAAAACTAAAAGACCTGACTTAACTGTTGGATTCTTCCTTCATATACCTTTTCCTTCATTTGAAATTTTTAGAATTTTTCCTTGGAGAGAAGAGCTTTTAGAGGGAATCCTTGGCTCTGATCTAATAGGTTTTCATACTTATGATTATGTTAGACATTTTTTAAGCTCCGTAAAAAGAATTTTAAAGTATGATGTAATTTTTAATAAAATCAATGTAGGTTCAAGGGAGGTTTTAGTTGATACTTTTCCTATGGGAATTGACTATGCAAAATACAATGATGCTGCTAGAATAAAAAATAATCAAAAAAAGTCTGAGATGTCTAACCTCAGACTTCAACTAAAAGATCACAAAAAGACTTCATCTGACAGTAAATTAATCTTATCTATTGATAGACTCGATTATACGAAGGGAGTTATTAATAGAATTAAGGCTTTTGAGATTTTTCTTACAAATAATCCAGAATATAGAGGTAAAGTCAGACTTATAATGCTTACAGTTCCCTCTAGATCTGATGTTGATGATTATATAAAACTTAAAAAGCAAACAGATGAAATAGTTGGAAGAGTTAATGGTAAATTTGCTTCAGTAAATTGGACTCCAATTTGGTATTATTATCGATCTATGAGTTTTGATGAATTAATTGACTTATATACTATTTCAGACATAGCTATGATAACTCCAGTTAGGGATGGAATGAATCTTGTAGCAAAAGAGTTTGTTGCAACAAGAGTAAAAGGTGATGGTGTTTTAATCCTCAGTGAAATGGCAGGGGCTTCAAAAGAATTATATGAATCAATAACTGTAAATCCATTTGATCTAAATAAAATGTCCGATAAGATTCTGCAGGCAATAAATATGCCCAAAAAAGAACAAATCGAACGAAATAGAAGCATGCAAGAAAGGTTATGTAGATATACAGTCAATTATTGGGCAAACGATTTTATGAAAAACTTAATCTCTAGAGCTAAATCTAATCAGAATTCAGTCACTAATTATTTCAATTTATTAGAAAAAGATAAATTAATTGATAAACTTAAATTATCAAACAATAAATTAATTATACTTGATTATGATGGAACCTTAGTCACTTTTAAGGATAAACCAGAGTTAGCAATTCCTGACGAGAATTTAATAGGCATTTTGGATAACTTATCTAATATTAAAGGTCTAGATATTGCAATTGTAAGTGGTAGGGATAAGTTGTTCCTGGAAAATAATCTTGGAGAACTTAATCTTAGTATTGTTGCAGAACATGGACACTTCCTAAAGAAAAAGAAGAAAAATTGGACAAGCCTTGGAAATATTGATAAAGTTTTTTTAAATGAGATATACGCAATCTTTCAATCTTTCTGTGATAGAACACCAGGAACATTTACTGAAAGAAAAGAAAGTGGATTAGTTTGGCATTTTAGAAAAACTGATCCAGAATTAGCCTCAGAAAGAGTTGTAGAAATAGAAACAGTTTTAAATAGCTTGCTAACTGATCAATTTCAAATTTTAAACCTTGACAAAGCCATTGAAGTTACTAGTAGAAAATTTGACAAAGGATCAGCAGTGAATGAATTAACAAAAAAAAAGAAATACGATCATATAGTTTGTATTGGAGATGATATAACCGATGAGAATATGTTCAAAAACTTAAATAAAAACTCTACAACTATCAAAGTTGGAATAAAAAATACCAATGCTAATTTTTATATTGACAGCCCCAAAAGTGTGATAAATCTATTAAATGATATATGTACTTGTCTTAAATGAATGATTTTACTCCTGCATAAGTCTGAATCCCTCACCATGAACATTAATGATTTTAAGAGATTTATCTTTATCTAAATATTTTCTGAGCTTAGCAATATATACGTCCATACTTCTTGAGGTAAAGTAGTTTGCGTCTCTCCATATTTTATTAAGTGCTATATCCCTTGGTAAAAGATCATCAAAATTAAGTACAAGCATTTTTAGTAATTGATTCTCTTTTGGAGATAACTTATAAGACTCCCCTTCCTTATGAGTTAGAATTCTGAGCTTAGAATTGAAATTAAAATCACCAAAATCAAACTCAAATACATCTTTTTCTTCTACATTAACATTTGGTTTTCTATTTAGTATTGACTTTATTTTAGCTAATAGAATCTCAGAATCAAATGGTTTGGTTAGGTAATCATCTGCGCCTATTTTGTATCCTTTCAGAACATCATCTTTTAGATTCTTTGCAGTCAAGAAAATCAAAGGTATAACATCATTAACCTCTCTTATTTCCCGTGCAAGAGTTAACCCATCTTTGAAGGGCATCATTATGTCTAGTATACACAAGTCAAATTCTGATCTATTAAATTTTTCAAATCCCTCAATTCCATTTACAGCTAAGGATACATCATAGTTATTAATTGTTAAATAGTCTTTTAGAATTCTCCCAAAATTGGGATCATCCTCAACTAATAATATACTTTTATTTGATTTCATATTAAATATTTTTTAATGTTAAGTAGAATTTTGTTCCAACTCCCTTTTTACTCTCTAAACTAATCTTGCCGTTATGGAAATCAATTATTTTTTTTACGTATGATAATCCTAAACCATGTCCTTTAATATCATGAATATTTCCATTTTGTTCTCTGTAGAACTTTTCAAAAATCAACTTTTGAATATTCTTATCCATTCCAATACCATTATCTTCAATACAAATAATTATATTGTCATCAGAGTTTGTAGATGAAACAATTATATGTGGATTGTCCTTTGAATATTTCACTGCATTATCCAATATATTTATGATTATATTCTCAAGGTGACTGCTATTTCCATTTATTTTACTTTTAACCGCATTTAAAGATATTTTGATTGAACCTTTCCTGCTCTCTACTATTAATTTTACATGTTCTATAGCATCTTCAATCACTTCATGGATATCAGTATCTTCCATTTCAAATGGATTGGAACTTTTTTCAAGTTGTGATATAGTTAATATATTTTCAACCTGTGATAACATTCTTGAGTTCTCCTCTCTAATCATACCCAAATAAGAATTGAATTTATCATTTAAGTTGTTCTTTGAGCTTGAAATAGCGTCTAATGCTAAATTTATAGTTGCAATTGGTGTTTTAAACTCATGAGAAATGTTATTAATAAAGTCACTCTTTATTTCAGACAACTTTTTTTGTCTGATTATCTGGTATAGAGCACTAGTTGAAATAACAATAATAACCAAGGTAAGCATGAAAGACAGAGTTGCCACTCCTATAATACCTGATAAAACAAATTCTTGCTTGTCAGGAAAAGAAACAACTAAGTCGTACTTTACAGGACTAGAGCTATCATAAAGAAAAGGAATCGAGTATTTGGGGCCTGACTGCTCTTCCAAGTAATTATTTGATTTTACTTTAGTGGATAATCCATTACTATAAATTCCAAATTCATATTGAGTTATAATATTTCTCTCATTGAAACCACGATTTAATAATTCTTGAATTTCTCTTGATGTAGTTCTTTTATGAATTGGAAGAGATGATGCATATTCCTGAAAAGCTGATTTATATTTTTCAAATTTAAATATGTCTATGTCTTCAACA
Organism: uncultured Bacteroidota bacterium; assembly: GCA_902622595.1. Taxonomy (GTDB): domain Bacteria; phylum Bacteroidota; class Bacteroidia; order Flavobacteriales; family Flavobacteriaceae; genus Marisimplicoccus. The sequence continues at coordinate 263,096 of CACNQM010000001.1, read as the reverse complement.
CTTTTCAATTTAGATATTGATGCATTAAGTCTATTCTCTCTCCTATCGAATATATTTTTATTCACAATAGTTGTCTTGACAGCTTTGTAATCTTTAACATTATCATTACCATATCTATTTGATAAATTATTCGGAAGGTTAATATTATAATCCTCTTCAAGTATTCCATATGCAAAAAATGTTGAAAGGTTAGATGACTGATCTTCATCTAAAAAAAGAAAAACATCCGTAAAATTTGACTCATCGGGAGAACCAATTGAATCAATTAGCATTTGATAAGTATATACATAATCATTAAGCTCTCTACTTTGAATTTCATTTACAACCTGCCTTAGAGTCCTATTTACAGCAAGTGTAAATTCTTCTTCTTTATTTTGCCAGGAAGAATATATCCAGTAGCCCTGCATTAAAATTATCCCTATTAAAGAGAAAGACATTAATAGAACTAATGTGGTATAATATCTTTTATTCATATTTATAAAATTCTCAAATTTAAAATTAAACTTTCTTAATGAAATGTTAATGTATACTACTTATTTGATCAAATCTGTATGAATTTGAGCGACTTTATCCTTTAAGTCTGATAGGTTATAATTGTCAATAATATAATCACATTTATTAATTATTGAAGAATCATCTACCTGATTCTTTATCCTTTTAATTACTTGATCTCTTGTAGTATCGTCTCTTAATAATACTCTTTGAATTCTTTCTTCCAGAGGCGCTCTGACTAGAATAATTTTATCATAAGCTTTTTCGGATTTTGTCTCGAAGATTATTGCTACCTCTTTAACTATATAAATTTCATCATTTGCTCTAGCAAAAGAATTAAAATCATTTAAAACTGCTGGATGAATAATTGAATTAAGTACTTCTAATTTATCTGAATCCTGAAAAACAATTTTAGACAACTGCTTAGTATCTAATTTATTTTTTTTGTAAATATTATTACCAAAAACTTTTTTTATAGAGTCTATTAATGCTTTATCTGAGTTAATGAGACTCTTTGCTGCATTATCTGCACTATATGTTTTTATTCCAAGATCTTTAAATTCATTGAGAACAGTAGATTTACCAGAACCAATACCTCCAGTTAATCCAACAATTTTCATTTTGAATTTAATTTATCAATAATCTCCTGGCTAACGCCGACACTTGAGAAACCTCCATCATTAAAAATGTTTTGAAGAGTAACTCTTTTGGTATAATCAGAAAATAAGGTGACAGTTAGATCAGCACAATCTTCTGCAGTTGCATTACCTAAGGGGGAGGTTAAATTAGCATACTTAATAAAGTCTTCAAGCCCTTTGACACCCTTACCGGCAGTTGTTATAGTTGGTGATTGAGATATAGTATTAACCCTAACATTTTTCTCCTTACCAAAGAAATACCCAAAGCTTCTTGCAATGGATTCTAAATATGCCTTATTATCTGCCATATCATTGTAATTTGGAAATGTTCTTTGCGCAGCTATGTATGTTAATGCAACAATACTTCCCCATTGATTCATTGCATCCAATTTAAATAGAGATTGCATTAATTTATGAAAAGATACGGCGGAAACATCCCAACCTTTTTTCAACCATTCATAATTTAAATCTGTGTAATGCTTACCTTTTCTTACATTAACCGACATTCCTATTGAGTGTAATACAAAATCTAGTTTACCACCAAATTTATTAGTAGCTGCTTGAATTAAGTTTTCTAGATCTTCTAGATTAGTAGCATCTGCTGGTACAACTTCAGAATTTGTTTGATTTGCTAAATCATTTATACTTCCCATTCTTATAGAAACCGGTGCATTTGTCAAAATAAATTCCCCTCCTTCATTATATACTCGTTCTGCAGTTTTCCAAGCAATAGAGCTGCTATCTAGAGCACCAAAAATTATTCCTTTTTTACCTTTTAAAATATTGTTTCCCATAACGTAAATATAGTTTAATTCAATAATTCATTAGCTAGCTCATTTGCTGACTTGTTAGATTTATCACCTGATAACATTTCGGCAATTTCATTAACTCTTTCTCTATCAGATAGCAAATTAATATCGGTGATAACTTTATCATTTTGTTCTCTTTTAAAAACTTTAAAATGAAAGTCACCTTTAGATGCAACTTGAGCAGTATGTGTTATAACTATTACTTGCATGTTTTTTGCCATAAATTTCATCAGTTCTCCAACTTTAGAGGAAACTGAACCCGAAATTCCAGTATCTATTTCATCAAAAATTATTGTGGCTAACTTGGTGTATTTAGAAAGAATAGACTTTATAGATAGCATTATTCTTGAGATTTCTCCACCAGAAGCTATATCCTTCAACTCACTATAGATACTTCCTTTATTAGATTTAAAGAAGATCTTGCCGATACTTACACCATTTTTTTGAATAATTTCTGTTTTGGATAGATCAATTTTTATATTTGATTTTCCCATACCTAACTCTTTTAAATTTTTACTCATTAATTTTTCAAAATCAGGAATTACAGATATTCTTTTATTATGAATTTTAACTGCATCATCTCTAAGATTATTAGTTAGACTACTAATTGATTCTTCAATTTTAATTATATCATTGTCTATATCATCTTGTGTTAAGATCTTTGACTCAATATCTTTTTTAATTTTTAATAAATCTTCTATTGAATTAACCCTATGCTTATTTTGTAATGTGTAAATCTTATCCTGTATATTCCTCAAATCATGAATGTTTTCTTGATTATTATCAATATCATGTAATATTGATTCAGTATCACTGGAAATTATGTTTAACTCCTCAATTAGATTTTGGATCCTTTTAGAGAGTAAGCTAATTCTCTCTGAAGAGTTTGATAGTTTGTTAAGGTTTCTTGAGATGTCCTGGAGTTTATCTAAAACCCCAACATCTTCAGATATTAAGTGACCTATTACAACAAATAGTGTATCTTTAATTTGATCTAAGTCATCAGCCTCCTTAATTTTATCATGAAGTTCTTCTAAATTGATATTATTGATTTCAAGATCATTAAATTCATCATGTAAGAATTTATTGTAGTCTAAATCAGAATTTAATTTATCCCTCAAAAATATCTTATCATTAAGTTCTTTCTCTAATAATTTTAGTGATTTAAAATTATTTGAGTATTCTTTAATTTTATCTTGATTTTTTGATAATGAGTCTAAAATCAGAAAAACAAAATTTGAGTCAAGAATACTTAGATTATTAAATTGGGAATGAACATCAATAAGTCTATTTGTAAGGCCAGATAATTGATCAAGTTTCACCGGGGTATCATTGATAAAAGCTCTTGATTTTCCATTTTGATTAACTTCCCTTCTGATTATTGTTATTTCATCGTAGTCCAAATCATTTTTTCTAAAATAGTCTCTTAAGTATATATCAGTTAAATCAAATGTTGCTTCAACAAAGCATTTTTTTTCCTTATTTATAATTTTAGAATTATCGACTCTTGACCCAAGAACCATTGACAGTCCTCCTAATATAATAGATTTACCTGCTCCTGTCTCTCCAGTAATTGATGTCATTCCTTCATTAAAAGAAATTTCTAAGGAATCAATTAATGCGTAATTATTAATTTTAAGTTTTTTTAACATTCTCAATAATTTGACTTATAATATCATTAGAAACATCAATCTTTAATTTTTTCTTAAAAGATGTTACCTCTAGATTCGAATTTATAAAATCAATTTGATTATAGTCACTTGAAATCGGATTAAAATCTCCAATTTTATTAACTACTATTGCATCAAGGTTCTTAGACTTTAGTTTACTTTTTGCATTTTCAATTACATTATCTGTCTCTAAAGCAAAACCAACTAAAAATTGTGAGGTTTTAATTTTTCCTAGCTCCTTAAGAATATCGAGTGTTGGTTGAAGGTCTATGGAGTCTAACCCAGACTCTTTCTTTATTTTACTATTGTTTGTCTTAATGGGCTTGAAATCTGAAATAGCAGCAGAAAAAATTACAATATCAGATTCTTTAAAATGCTTTATTGTCTGAGCATACATTTCTTCAGAATCTTGAACTCTAATACATTCGATGTTAGATAAATCCATAGAAAGATTAGTTGGACCCAGTATAAGTTTAACATTTGCTCCAAGTTCACTTGCAATTTTTGCTAATGAATATCCCATTTTACCTGAGGAGCTATTCCCAATATACCTAACTGGGTCTATTTTTTCATGAGTTGGCCCTGCTGTTATTAAAAAATTTTTAGAATTTAACGGTAAGTAATTTTTGAATTTATTTTCAACGTAATCAATTATCTCATTTGGTTCAAGCATCCTGCCTTCTCCTTCCATTCCACTAGCTAAAGAGCCTGAACCTACAGGTAAAACATCAGTATTATTCGAGACTAATTTTTTAATATTTGTTTGATTGAGTGTGTTCTTATACATTTCCAGGTCCATTGCAGGAGCAACAAAAACAGGACATGAAGAAGATAAATAACATGCTAATAGCAAGTTATCACATCGAGCGTTAGACATTGAAGATATTGTATTGGATGTTGCAGGTGCAATAATAAAAATATCAGCCCACTCAGCTAATTCTACATGGTTGTTCCAAGTTGGATTATTATTTTTTGCAGTTGTAAATTCAGAAAAAACATCATTTTTTGAAACCGTGGATAAAGTAAGCGGGGTAACAAACTCTTTTGATGAGGGAGTCATAACAACTTTTACATTTGATTTGAGCTTAACAAGCTGTCTAATCAATAAGGGAATCTTGTAAGCAGCTATTCCGCCTGAAACTCCTACTAAAATATTTTTCTGAGCTAAAACACTCATATTTTAAATCTTTATTGCTCAGCTTCGGAATCAGAATCTCTAAAGTAAATTTTATTATCTAACCATTCTTGAACAGCAATTGCATAAGGTTTAGGAAGTTTCTCATAAAATCTCGAGACTTCAATCTGCTCTTTATTCTCAAAAATTTCCTCGAGACTATCATTATGTGTTGCAAATTCATCAAGTTTATCATGTAACTCTTTCTTTATCTCAGAATTAATTTGGCTTGATCTCTTTGCAATTATTGAAATAGCCTCATATATATTATTTGTTGGATCTTCAATTTTATTTTTATTGTATGTCTTTGTAGTATTTGCAGCGTTAGTATTTCTGTATTTATTCATAGATTTAATTATAAAAGTTGTTTTGCATTATTAATTTTTTCGGATAAGTCATCAATAAAGATGGTATCAGGATAGTATCTTAGAAAATTTTCAAGCGATCTTTCTAATTCTGTAATTCTATCATTTATTCTAGATTCAATTGAATTAATAGCTATTTCATACTGTGACAACCACCTAAAATAAAGCGCCTCCTCTCTAAAAATTGTTCCTGGGTTATCCGCAATAAAGTTATCCAGAGACTTAATAGCAGAACTATAATCTCTGATGGTATAATACTGCTTTGATATTTCAAACTCTTTTTTTTCAATTTTGTTTTGTAATTGCTCCATTAGTTCTAAAGCCTCAGTAAGATACTCACTATTTGGAAATCTGTTAATAAACACTTGAAGCTTGTCAATACCTGTAAATGTATCATCTTGATCTAAAGTATATATGGGTGAAAGCATAAAATATGATTTTGCCTCCATAAAATAGGCCTCTTGAATTCTTTGGCTGTTAGGATATGATTTTATAAAGTTTTCAAATTGAATTGCAGCTGAGTAATATGACCTAGTTTCATAATAAGAGTTAGCAAAGAAAAAAACTAATCTTTCCCCTTGAGGTTTTCCTCTAAAACTAGGAATAATTTGCTCAATTAGAGCATTAGCTCTCCTAAATTCTCCATTTTCATAGTATTCCTCGGCAGCAGTATACTTATCCACTTCATTTTCTGTACTATTTAATAATTTTTGATAGTCATTACAAGACATAACTAGAAAAGAAAATAATATCAAAAAAGATAATCTAAACATCAATCTTATGTATTTTAGCAAATTTAATATAAGTTTATGAAATTAGATCAATTAATGACATTTCATTAATAATAGGAACTCCCAGATCGTTGGCTTTAGCATATTTTGCAGGACCTAGGTTATTTCCTGCCACTAAATAATTTGTGTTTGAACTTACTGATGAACTTATTTTTCCACCATTAATTTCTATAAGGTCTTTAATTTCATCTCTACTGTGTATATCAAAAACACCAGAGATTACAAAAGTTAAATTTGAAAGAGAGGAGCTTGTATTATCTTTGTTATTATTAATAAATACCAGTCCTGCTAATTTTAGTTTATCTATGAGATTCCTATTTTCCTCATCCTTAAAAAACTCTGTTATACTATATGCAGTCTTTTCTCCAATTTCATCAATTTCGGATAATGACTCAAGATCCATTAACATAAGTTCATCAATTGATTTAATTTTTTTTAATATTTTTTTTGAGGCAGATTCTCCAACATATCTAATTCCAAGACCATATAAAACTTTTTGAAATGGTTTTGATTTAGAGTCTTCAATACCCATTTTTAAATTATCAACTGATTTATCAGCATGTCCTTCAATCAGGGAAATTGAATTATAGTCAAGATTATATATATCTGAGATATTTCTTAAATAGCCTTTGTTATATAAAAGTTTGATGGTCTCATCTCCTAAGCCCTCAATATTCATAGCCTTTCTTGAAACAAAGTGTTGAATCCTCCCTATCACTTGTGGCCTGCATCCCTTGGTATTTGCACAATAGAAATTAGCTTCAGAATCAAGTTTTTCTAACTTAGTTCCACATTCAGGACAATTTGTTGGAAATTTAATTTCATCATTTTCAAAACCTCTATTATTATAATCTATTCCAGTAATTTTTGGGATGATTTCCCCTCCTTTTTCTACATATACTCTATCATTAACTCTTAGTCTCAGTTTCATCATTTGGTCAAAGCTATGGAGAGAGGCTCTTTTTACAGTCGATCCAGAAATCAAAACTGGTTTTAAATTTGCAACTGGAGTTATCGCCCCCGTTCTTCCAACATTAAAAGAAATTGAATTTAATTTTGTTGCCAAATTTTCAGCTTTGTATTTATATGCAATAGCCCACCTTGGAAACTTAGATGTAAAACCTAATTTTTTCTGAAAATCTATATTATTTATTTTGATTACAATTCCATCAATTTCAAATGGTAAGCTTGATCTATTTTTGTCCCAAAAATCAATATAGTCCCTTACACCATTTAATCCATCTACAACTCTTTCATATTTAGGAACATCAAATCCCATTTTTCTGGCTACACTTAGTAGCTCAGAGTGATTTTTTATTTTAACTTCATCTGATACTATTGAGTACAGAAAACATTCCAGAGGTCTTCTTGCTACTTCATCTGAGTCAAGAAGTTTTATACTTCCTGATGCAGTATTTCTTGGATTTTTAAATAATGGCTCTCCTAGTTTTTCTCTCTTTCTGTTTAATTTTTTAAAGGAATCATTTCTTATTATTATTTCTCCTCTAATTTCAAACTTATTTATAATATTATTATTTAGCTTTATTGGTACTGATCTAATTGTCTTTATATTATTAGTTATGTTATCACCTTGAGTTCCATCACCCCTAGTAAGCGCCCTTAAAAGCTTTCCATCTTCATACATTAAATTAACAGAAGCACCATCATATTTTAATTCACAACAAAATTCAAAATTATCAGTATTGAGAATTTTTACGACTCTGGTGTACCAAGATTCTAATTCTTCACTTGAATATGTATTATCCAGGGAATACATTTGAAAAACATGAGATTCGGAGTTGAATTTATCTGACAGACCACCACCAACTCTATTTGAAGGGGAATTTTCATCATAAAATTCTGGATGTTTAGACTCAAGTTTTACTAGTTCATTAAGTAATTTATCATATTCAAAATCACTAATTAAGTTTTTATCAAGATCATAATAATTGTGGTTATGATTATTTATTATTTTCCTTAACTCGAAAATTCTAGATTTTATTTCATTCATATTAAAATATGAGTTTTACTAATCTTTTTTTACCTCTAAAGTCATCCTTAAAGTTAATATGATTTATACTATAATTAGTTAATATTTGATTAAAATCTTTTATAAAATTTGGATTAATTTCAAGATAAATTATACCGTTCTTTGAGAGATTTATTGATGCAAATTCCAAGATTTTCTCGTAAAAATGTAATGGATTGTCTTTCGGAGTAAATAGTGCAATATCTGGTTCATGTCTAACATTTTTATCTAATTCATTTGATTCGCTGGGATGCAAATATGGAGGATTTGATATAATAATATCATATTTTTTATTTAATTCAGAAATTGAGTTAAGATCAAGTTCAATTATTTTGACATTTGAGTTAAATTTTTTTTTATTGATCTCAGAGACTTTAAGTGCTTTTGTTGATATATCAGATATTGTGACATCTAAATAACTATTATTAATGTCTATCGATATGCCAATGCAACCAGAACCTGTGCATAAATCAATTACCCTTTTCTGATTATCTATTTTGAGATGATCATTAATCAACCAATCAACAAGCTCCTCAGTTTCAGGTCTTGGGATTAATACATTTTCATCAACATAGAAATCATTACCATAAAAGTTTTTTTTATTAATTATATAATCAATGGGATAGTTATCAATAATCATTTTCATTTTTTGAATTAAAATATCCTCAGATTCTGAGGATAAGTTAAAATTAGGTTCTAATGCAATTTTAATTGGATCTATGTTACATATTTCCTTCAAAATAATTTTATATATAAAATCAGACTTGTCATTTGAAATACTCAAATTATTTCGATAAAAACTTCTCATCTCAATAATGTTCATACCAAATTTTTTAACATCCATACAGGACATGCTGTATGACCTGTGTAACCTAACGGATTATCTATATATTCAAATCCTTTTTTTATGTATAATTTTTGTGCATTAACCATATTTGGCATTGTCTCTATGTAGCATTTTTTATAATTTGACTCCACAGCAAAATCTAAACATAATTCAATCATCTTGTCTCCAATACCTCTTCCTCTTATTGATTTATGAAAATACATTTTTTGAAGTTCACAAATATTTATATCCCCATTCTTAAGTTCATTTATTCCAGCGCCACCAAGTATCTTGTTATTCTCCTCAACAATGAAATATCTTGATCTATTAGATTGATAAGATTCATACATTTTATCAATTTCTGGATCCTCGAAAGCTGAACCAATTCTAGGTATATCCATCTCAACTAAAACTTCTCTTAATATAACTGCTATTTGTTTATTATCAGATTCATTAATAGGTCTAATTAACATAGTTGAGATTTTGACTTAAATTTACAATTCTAAATTTTATTACTTATTAAATTGAACGATAATAAATTTATGGGCAGATGTATTGAACTTGCATCAAAGAATATAGGTTATACTTATCCGAATCCTCTGGTTGGCTCTGTAATTGTTTGTGACAATAAGATAATTGGAGAAGGATCACACGAAAAATATGGTGAAAGTCATGCAGAAGTAAATGCAATAAACAGTGTAGAGGATAAAAGATTATTAAAGAACTCAACATTATATGTAAATCTTGAACCATGTAATCATTATGGTAAGACACCCCCTTGCACTGAAGCAATAATAAACAATAATATTAAAAAAGTTGTAATTGGTTCTCAAGACCCTAATAAGTTAGTTAACGGTAGTGGAATAGAAAAACTTAGATCAAGTGGTTGTAATGTTAGTGTAGGAGTAATGGACAAGGAATGTGATAAACTTAATAAGAGATTTTTTACATATCACAAACTTAAGAGACCTTTCATTATTTTGAAATGGGCTGAAACAAAAGATGGATTTATTAGCCCTACGAAATCAATTAATTCATTAAAAAAAGTAAATTGGATCTCAGGAGAAGATGCAAAAAAATTATCACATAAATGGCGAAGTGAAGAACATTCAATTTTAGTAGGGGTTCAAACTATTATTGATGATGATCCTATCCTCACTACAAGATTTGTTGAAGGCAGAAGTCCAATTAGATTTGTTTTAGATCCTAATTCAAGAATTCCCTTAGACTCAAGAATTTTATCCGGTACTGTTAAAACAACAGTTCTATCAAAAAAAGAGAATAAATTAATTCCTAGTTACACAAAAGCAATAGATTTTGATGATATTAATTTAATTATTGAGTCGATTTATAAAATGAATATTCAATCGATTATAATTGAAGGTGGCACAAAGACAATTAATCATTTTCTATCTAATAACCTATGGGATACAATTAGAGTATTAAAGTCCAATGTAAAAATTGGTAAAGGTATTAAGGGTCCTAGTGTAAACCTCGATGAATTTACTAAGATTAATTTACAAGATGATATACTTTATGAGTTTAACAGATTGAATATTTAGAAAAGCTTGCTTATAATATCAGGGCACCTAATAGGTTTCATTGAATCAGAATTTAAGAATGCAAGCAATGTTTTTCCTTCAGTTGTTTTTTCACCACTATTATTGAAAACTTCATATGAAAACTCTATAGAAGATGTTGGTTTTTTTGTACACTGAACTTTAACTTTAAAAGATTCTCCAAAAACTAAAGGTTTTAAAAACTTAAGTTCACAATTAACTACTGGAAGGATAATTTTATTTTTTTCAATCTCCTGATATGGAATATTTAATTTTTCTAGCCATTCAATTCTTGCAAATTCAAAAAATTTTAAATAATTACTGTGGTGGACAATCCCCATTTGATCTGTTTCGCAATATCTAACTTTAATTTCTTGAGTTGTGTAATTCATTTTAATTAATTTATGAAGGAATTAATAATTTTTCCTACAAATTTATCTAGAGTGATTTTAAATAAAAAAAAATTAATAATCAATAGTAATCTTTATTTTTTTTTGAATTTTTTTAACTAATATTTGTATTCAACCAAAAACATTACCTTATAAATATATTCAATTAACATCTAGCTGAGAAAAAATGAGTCAAACACCTTCTGTCGTATGGAACAAATGTTTATCCTTTATCAAGGATAACATCCAACCTCAGGCTTATAAAACATGGTTTGAACCTATTATTCCAGTTAAGCTAACAGGTAACGTTTTAAGTATACAAGTTCCAAGTAAATTTTTCTATGAATGGCTTGAAGAACATTATGTAAAAATTTTACGTCTAGCACTTACAAAAGAATTAGGATCAAAAGCTAAGCTAGTTTACATAATTAAAATGGAGAATACTTTTGGCAACAAGATGCCATTTACTGAAAAAATTCCAAGTTCATCAAGTAGTACAATTAAATCCCAGTCAATTGATTCACCCTTCAGTTCATTTGCCTCTGAACTTAAAAATCCATTTGTAATACCGGGAATTAGAAATTTACAAATTGAGTCGCAACTAAATCCAAACTATACATTTGAAAATTTTTTAGAAGGTGATTCAAATAGATTGGGTAGGTCAGCAGGGATAGCGGTTTCTAATAAACCTGGAGGCACATCATTTAATCCACTATTAATCTATGGTGGTGTTGGTCTCGGTAAGACACACTTAGCTCATGCAATTGGAGTTGACGTTAAACAAAAGTATCCTGATAGGACTGTCTTATATATATCTGCAGAAAAATTCACTCAACAGTATGTTGACTCTGTAAAGAAGAACACGCGAAATGATTTTATTCACTTCTACCAAATTATTGATGTGCTGATAGTTGACGACGTTCAGTTCTTATCAGGAAAGTCTGGAACCCAAGATGTATTTTTCCACATATTTAATCATCTTCATCAAAATGGCAAACAAGTAGTTCTAACCTCTGATAAGGCTCCTATTGATATGCAGGATATTGAACAAAGACTTCTGTCAAGATTCAAGTGGGGACTTTCAGCCGAATTACAAAGTCCTAACTATGAGACAAGATTCTCTATACTAAAAAATAAACTTTACAGAGATGGTGTAGAAATTCAAGATGAAGTCATTGAATTTGTTGCAAAAAATATTAATTCAAACATTAGAGAACTTGAAGGTGCTATTATTTCCCTAATTGCACAATCTTCATTTAATAAAGCTGAAATTACAGTTGAATTGGCAAAAGAAGTAATTAATAAGTTTGTTAAAAATAACAGAAGAGAAGTTTCTATTGATTACATCCAGAAAGTTGTGTCTGATTACTTCCAAATGGACATTCAAACTTTACAATCTAAAACAAGGAAGAGACATATTGTTCAAGCTAGACAGATTGCAATGTATTTTGCAAAAAAATTCACGAAGGCTTCACTTGCAAGTATTGGTACACAAATTGGAAGGAGAGACCATGCAACTGTTCTTCATGCATGTAAAACAGTAGATAATCTAAGCTTTACTGATAAACAGTTTAGAAAATATGTTGAAGATTTAAATCAGAAATTATCTAACTAGATTTATCTATATATACCTTTACTGTTAATCCAGCGAATATATGCTTTCTTATTCCTATTATGTCCAGCTAGATCACTTGCAAATAAATGATATCCTCTGTTTGAAGGATTTGCTACCATGAATAAATATTTATGTCTTTCATAGTTTAACACTGCATCTATAGCTGAAATATCAGGCATTGTAATTGGTCCCGGAGGCAGGCCTTTTATTTTATATGTATTATACTTTGAATTTAATTTAAGATCTCTATACAAAACCCTTCTTATTATTGTATCAAAATTATTGTAGTATTCTTTTATTGTATAAATAACAGTTGGATCAGCTTGAAGCCTCATATTATCTCTTAATCTATTTACATATAATCCAGCTACTCTAGGGCGTTCATCAACTTTTCTACTTTCAAGTTGGACTATAGATGCGAGTGAGATAACTTCTAATTTAGTAAGTCCTAATTCTTCAGCTTTATCTAACCTATCTTTATTCCAGAATTTATTATACTCACTTAGCATTCTATCTCTAAAATTTTCAGACGTGGTATTCCAGTATATATTGTATGAGTTTGGAATAAAGATTGAGAGAACATTCTTTTCATTTAAATTATTCTTTTCAAGAAAGTCCTGATCAGTAAATGCTGATAACAAGGAAATACTATCCTCATATATTTGATTTGAGATTCTTCCTGCTAGATCCTCAACTCTTTCCTGATTATTAAATGTAACATTAACAGGAGTATTGTTAAATTTTAAAGAATTAACAATATCATTATTTCCTATACCCCTCTTTATTTTGAATCTTCCTGTTTTAATATTTTCAAGGTATCCTAGTTTTTCTGCAACTTTATAAAATGTTTTTTCAGATTTGATGTATTTTGAGATAGAGTCTCTAAAAGCTATACTGTCATCTTTCATTACATAAAGGAATATACTTTCAGATTCAAAGGAAGTATTAGGTCTGTAATATTTATTATAATAATCTATAATAAATATTAAAGACAAAATTGAAATTGGTATTATAATTTTTAAATACTTCATTTATTTAAAATTTTTTGAAATAAAACCACATCATTAAATTTATTTTTATAAAACACCCAATCTTTTTTCACACCGACTCTACTATAGCCATTTTTTTTAAACAATGAAATACTCTCAAAATTATTTGAAGAAATATTTGCATATAACTGATGAATTGGCACATGATTTAAAACATGTTCTTCAATTAATTTAAGTGATAAAGAACCTATACCTTTAGATCTAAATCTTTCAAATATAACAATTCCAATTCCAGCCCTCCTATTAATGTGATCATAATCGAAAAGGTCTATGAAGCCATAAGAATTAGAATCATCATATATTACAAGTCTAACTTGTTTATGATCAAGAATATCCAGGTGTGAATTTTCTATAAAATTTTTCAAAGTATGTTTTGAAAAAGGTGAGGAAGTATTTGAATAAAACCATAAGGATTTATCATTTTCAATATCATACATCATTTCAAGATCAGAAGGTTCTAGAGCTCTAAGTCTTAATTTCATCTTGTTCTAGTTAAACAATAGTTAAAATATAATTATTAAATTTTTAATATCTTATTTTTACAAATAAAAATGAAACTGTATATAAAAATTCTTTGTGTCTCCATTTTTTGTTCAATTTTAACATTAATAGTATACAGTAGTGTTAATAATAATAACAAAATAGATTATCAAACTAAATTTATCAGTAACCCCGTCTCTGCGTTTTCAGTTAATAGCAATACTCAAAAAAATTTTGGCACATCATCTCTTCCAGATTTAACTTTTGCTGCTAGCAAGACTATTGATGCAGTGGTTCATGTAAAAAATACTAGTATTGTTGAAGAAAGTGATAGCTGGGCTTTACAATTTTTCTACGGAGATGATTCAAAAAAAAAGGTTGGAACTGGATCGGGTGTAATAATTTCACCTGATGGCTATATTATTACTAATTATCATGTCATTGAGAATTCATCTGAAGTAATTGTAACAACAAATAATAATAAAGAATATGAAGCTGAAATTATTGGATTTGACGAGGTAACAGACATTGCAGTACTTAAAATTGATTCTAATATCAAATTAGACTACATCTTCTTTGGTGATTCAGATTCAACATTGATTGGAGAATGGGTCCTGGCAGTGGGGAATCCTTATAATTTAAATTCTACAGTTACTGCTGGTATAGTAAGCTCAAAATCAAGAGATCTAAACGAGTATGATCAAAAAAATCAATCATTTATTCAAACTGATGCAGCAGTAAATTTTGGAAATAGTGGAGGTGCTTTAGTTAATATCCAAGGCGAATTGATAGGAATCAATACTCTCATTCAATCCATGACTGGTGGATATGTAGGATATTCTTTTGCTGTTCCTAGTAACACCGTAAGAAAAATATTTGAAGATATCATTGAATACGGAGATGTTCAGAAAGGTCTTTTAGGGGTAAGAGGTGTAGCATTAAAATCTTCATATTCCAGACAACTTAATATAAATGAAACTGAGGGCTTCTATATTGATGAAATTGAAGAAGGTTTTGGAGCTGGTTCTGCCGGATTAACAAGAGGTGATATAATTAAGTCTGTAGATGGTTTTAAGATCAATAGGTTTTCTGATCTATCTGGATATCTCTCATCAAAAAGACCTGGTGATAAAGTTGAAGTAAACTATGTGAGAGATGGAAAATTAAAAACAGCAATAGTAACTTTGAAGAAAAGCTCAAATTAATGAGGATTGATGTTCTTACTTTATTTCCAGATGTATTTGATAACCTTAATTCTTTCTCAATTATAAAAAAAGCAATCGATTTTAATAAGGTTGTAATTAAAACACACAATCTGAGAGAGTTTGCTGACAATTCAAGAAAAGTAGATGATTACCCTTATGGTGGATTCCCAGGGATGGTAATAAAAATCGAACCAATTGATAGGTGCATTGAACAACTTAAGGAAACTAACAATTATGATGAAATAATTTATCTCACTCCTGATGGAGATTTATTAAATCAAAAAACAGCAAACTATTTTTCTACATTAAACAACATAATAATTATTTGCGGACATTATAAAGGTATTGATCATAGAGTCAGAGAGCATATAATAACAAAAGAAATTTCAATAGGTGAATTTGTTGTATCTGGAGGAGAACTCCCTGCAGCAGTTCTATGTGATTCAATTATAAGACTACTACCTGGAATTATAGGAGATGAATCATCAGCCTTATCTGATACCTTTCAAGATAATCTATTATCTCCTCCCATTTATACTAGACCTGAAATTTACAAAGGGATGAAAGTTCCCAAGGTTCTATTATCCGGTAATGATAAGGAGATTCAAAAATGGAATGACGAGAAATCAATTGAAAGGACAAAATTACTTAGACCAAATCTTTTTGATAATGATTAAAAAAGGTTTATTTTTGCGCGTGTTTGAAGTTAATCAAATCAACTAAAAAAAATCTAATGAATTCAACAGTAAGTCTAGTTCAAGAGAAACTTGTCACTAAAAATGATTTTCCATCTTTCTCATCAGGTGATACAATTACCGTTTATTATGAAATTAGAGAAGGTGACAAAGTTAGAACTCAATCTTTTAAAGGAGTCGTTATTCAGATTAAAGGAAGAGGAGAATCTAAAACATTTACTATTAGAAAAATGTCAGGAACTGTTGGAGTTGAAAGGATTTTCCCATTAAACATGCCTGCTTTAAATAAAATCGAAGTTAATAAGAAAGGTAAAGTTAGACAATCAAGAATTTACTACTTTAGAGATCTTAGAGGAAAGAAAGCAAGGATTAAAGAAGTATAAATCTCATGTCAAAAATTAAAGTAGCCAATCCCATAGTTGAAATAGATGGTGATGAAATGGCTCGAATTATCTGGAAATTTATAAAAGAAAAATTAATTCTAGACTATTTAGATCTTGATATTATATATTATGATCTTGGAATAAAGTCTAGAGATAAAACTGATGATCAAATTACAATCGATGCGGCAAATGCTATCAAGAAACATAATGTTGGTATTAAATGCGCTACAATTACTCCTGATGAAAAAAGGGTTGAAGAATTTTCTCTCAATCGAATGTACAAATCTCCTAACGGCACCATTAGGAATATTGTTGGTGGTACTGTTTTTAGGGAGCCTATAATTTGTAGGTCAATACCAAGATATGTTCAAGGTTGGTCAAGACCAATCTGTATAGGAAGGCATGCATTTGGTGATCAATATCGAGCAACAGATGTGACAACTCATGGTCCAGGTAAATTAGAGATGAAATTTACACCTTTAGATGGCTCTGAGTCAAAAACCTGGGAAGTTTATAATTTCGAAGAGGACGGTATCGCAATGTCCATGTATAACATAGACTCATCCATTTATGGTTTTGCAAGATCTTGTATGAACATGGCTTTAACCAAAAGATGGCCTCTCTATCTATCAACAAAGAATACAATATTAAAAGCTTATGATGGTCGCTTCAAAGATATATTTGAAGAAGTTTTTGAAAATGAGTTTAAAGATAAATTTGAAAAAGAAAACATAACATACGAACACAGACTGATTGATGATATGGTTGCTGCTGCAATTAAGTGGAAAGGTGGTTTTGTATGGGCTTGTAAAAATTATGATGGAGATGTTCAATCTGATGTTGTAGCTCAAGGGTTTGGATCTTTAGGACTAATGACTTCAACACTTGTTACACCTGACGGAAAAACTTTAGAAGCAGAAGCAGCTCATGGCACTGTAACTAGACATTACAGGAGACATCAAAAGGGTGAGGAAACATCTACAAATCCTATCGCATCAATTTTTGCTTGGACAAGAGGGTTAATGCACAGAGGTAAACTTGATAATAACAAGGAGCTGATCAAATTCTGTAAAATTTTAGAAGAAGTTTGTATTGAGACAGTGGAAGATGGTAAAATGACTAAAGACTTAGCTTTGCTTGTTTTTAGAGAGGATTTAGTTGATTCAAATTTTCTTACTACACAAGAATTCCTAGGTGAACTTAAGAAAAACTTAGATTTAAAGTTAAATTCTAAAGAATAATGAGTTTTTATAAGGTAACAGAACAAGAGTCAAATCACAAAGATTTAGAAAAAAAATCTGTCATTGAACTTGTTAAGGCAATGCATGAAGAAGATAATAATGCTCTAAAAGCCGTAAATAAAGTTCTGCCTGATATCACAATTCTAATTGAAAATATTGCACCTAAGATTATGAAAGGTGGCAGATTATTTTACATAGGAGCCGGTACTAGTGGAAGACTAGGTGTTTTAGATGCATCAGAGTGCCCTCCAACATTTGGGACACCTCCAGAAAAAGTTGTTGGTCTAATTGCTGGTGGCATTCCAGCATTGTACAGTTCGATTGAAATTGCTGAAGATGATTTGAGTCAAGCTTGGAAAGATCTCTCTGAACATAACATTACAGACGGTGACTTTGTAATTGGAATTGCTGCTTCTGGAACTACCCCTTATGTGGTTGGAGGCCTAAAGGCATGTCAAGATAATAATATATCTACTGGATGTATTGTGTGTAATGAGAACTCCCCCTTATCAAAATATGCTGATTTTAAAATTGAAGTTATCGTTGGTCCAGAATTCTTAACTGGTAGCTCAAGATTAAAAGCTGGAACTGCTCAAAAACTTATCTTAAATATGATCTCAACAATCTCTATGATTCTTGACGGACATGTAAGAGGAAATAAAATGATTGATATGCAGATGAGTAATGCTAAGCTTAACAAAAGAGCAAGAAGAATTATTATGGAAGAATTAAAGGTAAATGAGGAAAAAGCTAATGAACTAATTCTGAAGTATAAGAGTATCCGCTCTGCCATAGATAATTTTTCAAATGAATAAATACTTAAGGAAAGGTTTTATTCAAGTTTTCGTTGGGATATCTTTGTGTTTTATAGCCCCAGTAATTGTCTCACAAGCATTTAACAATCAAGATCACCCATTTTTTTTATTTGTACTTATCATTGGAGCAATCCTTCTTGTATTAGCTATTTTTTGTGGATATAGAGGAATTAATAATATATTAAATGGTACTCTTGGACCTAAGAATAAATTAAATTGATTTATTTTTGAATAGATTTAGTATGATAAGTGTAATTTTTCCAGATGATTCCGTAAAGAAATTTGACAAAGGTGTCAAAGTTATTGATGTAGCTAAAAGTATTAGCGAGGGACTAGCAAGAAAAGTTATTTCAGCATCTTTTAATAACGAAACTCTCGAACTTAACTCAAAATTAGTCACTGATGGGAATATTAAGCTGTTTACATGGGAGGATGATGAAGGAAAACAAGCATTTTGGCATTCATCAGCTCATATTTTAGCTCAAACAATAAAATTTTTCTATCCTAAATCTAAATTAACAATTGGTCCATCAATTGAAAATGGTTTTTACTATGATGTTGATTTTGGTGATGAAACTGTTTCAGAAAAAGATTTTGGAAAAATTGAGTCAAAATTTCTTGAGTTTTCGCGAAATGATTTCAAATTTAAAATGAAAAGCATTTCAAAAAAAGAAGCTTTAGAATTTTATAAAAAAGAGAAAAATGAATATAAAATTGAGTTAATTGAAGCTCTTGATGATGGAACTATTTCGTTTTGTGATCATGCAGATTTTAGTGATTTGTGTAAGGGTGGCCATATTCCATCAACAGGAATTGTCAAAGCTGTTAAACTTCTTAATATTGCCGGTGCTTACTGGAGAGGTAATGAGAAGAATAATCAATTAACAAGGATTTATGGTATTTCATTCCCTAAGCAAAAGTTACTTACAGAATATCTTGAATTAGTGGAAAAAGCTAAAGAAAGAGACCATAGAAAAATTGGTAAAGAACTTGAGTTATTTACATTCTCAAGTAGAGTCGGACAAGGACTACCACTTTGGTTGCCAAACGGAACAGAGTTAAGAGATAGGTTGCAAGATTTTCTTGAAGATGCTCAAAAAAGAGCTGGTTATAAAAAAGTTATGTCCTCACATATAGGTGCAAAAGAATTATACGAAACTTCAGGACACTATGAGAAGTATGGAGCAGATAGTTTTCAACCAATTTATACCCCCAACGATTCTGAAACTTTTATTTTAAGACCAATGAATTGTCCTCATCATTGTGAGATTTATAAAGCTAAGCCACAGAGTTACAGAGATCTTCCCTTAAGACTTGCAGAGTTTGGTACTGTTTACAGATATGAACAAAGTGGAGAATTACATGGTCTGAGCAGGGTGAGAGGATTTACTGTTGATGATGCACATATTTTTTGCACACCTGAACAAGTTGATTCAGAATTTAATAATACCATTGATTTAGTACTTTTTGTTTTTAAATCTCTAGGGTTTGATAATTATTCTGCACAAGTATCCCTCAGAGATCCTGACAACCCAGAAAAATATATTGGATCTGACAAAAATTGGGAAATATCTGAACAAGCAATTCTTAATTCTGCCAAAGAAAAAGGTCTTGAATACAATGTTGAATTGGGTGAAGCCGCATTCTATGGACCAAAACTTGACTTTATGGTTAAAGATGCTCTTGGAAGAAAGTGGCAGCTTGGTACTATTCAGGTTGATTACAACCTTCCTGAAAGATTTGATTTAACATATAAGGGCAGCAATAATGAAGATTTAAGACCAGTTATGATTCATAGAGCGCCATTTGGAAGTATGGAAAGATTTGTTGCAATTTTACTTGAGCATACTGCAGGAGTTTTTCCTTTATGGCTTACAACTACTCAAGTAGAAATTTTAATTGTAAGTGAGAACTTTAAAAATTATGGTCAAAAAGTTTTAAATATCTTAGAAAATCACGAAATTCGCGCGCACTTAGATGATAGAAATGAGACTGTTGGAAAGAAAATTAGAGAATCTGAAATAAAGAAGATTCCTTTTATGATTGTTGTAGGAGAAAATGAAGTTAAAAATAACACGGTTTCAATAAGAAGACATCATGGAGATGATCTAGGTGAAATGAAGATTGAAGAATTTGTGGATATGATTAAGAAAGAAATTTCTGAGTGTATACCAAAATTTAATATTAATTAAAAACAATTGTTATAGCAATAAGAAGAAGAAAACCAAATAAGAGATTCAGAAGAGAAATAAAAGAAGACCCTCATAGAATCAATACTAGGATAACTGCTCATGAGGTTAGGTTAGTTGGTGATAATGTAGATGCTGGAATATATTCTACAAATGAGGCATTAAGAGTAGCAAGGAGTCTAGAATTAGATTTAGTTGAAATTTCTCCCAAAGCGTCTCCACCTGTATGTAAAGTTCTGGAATATAAGAAATTCTTATACGAACAGAAGAAAAGGGATAAAGCACTTAAATCAAAGACAAGTAAAATTGTTGTAAAAGAAATAAGGTTTGGACCACAAACAGATGAACATGATTATCAGTTTAAGAAAAAGCATGCAGAAAAATTTTTAAAAGAAGGTGCAAAATTAAAAGCATTTGTTTTTTTTAAAGGAAGATCGATAATATTTAAAGAACAAGGTCAGATTTTGCTATTAAGATTAGCTCAAGATCTTGAAGAAATTGGAAAGGTTGAACAGATGCCAGAATTAGAAGGAAAACGAATGATAATGTTTATAATACCAAAAAAGAATTAAATTAGGGAATTATGCCAAAAATGAAAACAAAATCCAGTGCAAAGAAAAGGTTTAAAGTTACCGGATCTGGAAAAATTAAAAGAAAACATGCCTTTAAAAATCATATTTTGACAAAAAAATCAAAAAAAAGAAAATTAAGGCTTACTCACTTTGGTCTAGTTCATGAAAGTGATGAGAATAATATTAAAAGACAATTAAGATTAAAATAAATTTGTAGTTATGCCAAGATCAGTTAATTCCGTTGCCTCTAGAGCAAGAAGAAAGAAAATTATAAAACAAGCGAAAGGATACTTCGGAAGAAGAAAGAATGTTTGGACGGTAGCTAAGAATGCTGTTGAAAAAGCTCTTGTATATGCCTACAGAGATAGAAAAACTAAGAAAAGAAACTTCAGGTCTTTATGGGTTATGAGAATAAATGCTGCTGCTCATCAACATGGCCTTTCATACAACGAGTTTATTTATAAGCTTAAATCAAATAATATTTCTCTTAATAGAAAAGTTTTAGCTGACTTAGCTATGAATAACCCAAACGCATTTGAAGCCATAGTAAAGTCTTTAAAATAGCCCTCCCCTTTTTATCTTACCAAAGTTTTATTTTGTATAGGGCTAGTGCTCAAACACTTAATAAAATGTATCTTTTTTTTAACAAAACCTTGTGTTTAGTGTTGTAGTTAATAAAATATCTTTGTTGCACCAAACAAAATTCATAATGCAAAATTTCACAAGATTATTCATCTTTTTATTTTCGTCACTACTATTTTCGCAACAACCAAGTAATAGTAGTTCTCAAAGATATGCGAGTATGAACTTTAAAGTTTTTGGAATCGTTTCAGATTCAGAAACAGGAGAACCACTTGAATATGCAACTATATCTATAAAATCTAAAAACAACCCAGAAAAAATATTTGGAGGATTAACTGATGAAAATGGAAAATTCTCTGTTGATGTAAACCCAGGTTTGTACGAATTAAAAATAGATTATATATCATTTATTTCTTATTCAAATGAGGATCTTATGATCAGGGGTAATACTGATATTGGTAACATCCCATTGGTTCTAGATGTGTCTATGCTTGATGAAGTTGAAGTAAGAGCTGAAAGAACTCAGGTTGAAATTAGACTTGATAGAAAGATATATAATGTTGGTCAAGATATTACTGTTAAAGGTGGTAACGTTTCTGATGTACTTGCTAATATACCTTCTATTGATGTTGACTTTGATGGTAATATTTCATTACGAGGAAATAGTAATGTTAGGATTCTAATAAATGGAAAGCCATCAGGTCTAGTTGGTCTATCAGGACCTCAAGGTTTAAGATCACTCCCCTCTGAATCAATTGAAAAAGTTGAGGTGGTAACATCACCATCAGCAAGATATTCAGCCGAAGGAACTGCTGGTATTTTAAATATTATACTCAAGAAGCAGAGTCTACTTGGTTTTAATGGAAACTTTAATCTAAATCTTGGTATTCCAAGAAATGAAGGCCTAAATGGTACCTTAAATGTAAGAAATGAAAAAGTTAACCTATTTAGTACAGTTAACCTTAGTAACTCTGAAAATTCCGGTTCTTTTTTTTCTGAAACTAATTATATTAGACAAGACTTGACAATTGATGAAGCAAATGATTGGGATTATAATAATAAAAACATTTTTTTCAATTTAGGAAGTGAATATTATTTTGATGAAAAGACATCCTTGACTATAAGTGGTTTTTACAAAAAAGGTGATGATTCAAGCTATACTACTAACATAGTAAACGATATATCTAGAGGTACAACATCTTCAACAAATAAAAGACTAAGAGATGAGACTGAGATGGATGAATCTTTTGAATACGCACTAGATTTCTACAAAGATTATGATAGAGAAGGACAAACATTAAGTGCTAGAATATCATACGAAGAAAGTGAAGATGACGAACTTAGGGATATAGAAGACTTTGCAACCTTTCCTTTAATTTCAGAATCAATTTTTGAAAAAGTATCAAATATTGATTTTCAAAAAAGATTACTAGGACAAGTTGATTTTATATATCCAATCAATAAAGAGACTGAATTTGAATTTGGATATAGAGGTAGTTTCTTAGAGAGAGAAACTGATTATGATGTGTCTTTTTTAACAGGTAATATTTTCGTTTCAGATTCTGGATTATCAAATATTTTTAACTATAAAGAGTCGGTCAACTCCTTGTACACTCAGTTTGGTAAAAAAATTGATAAATTATCAGTATTAATTGGGTTACGATATGAAAATTCAAAACAAGAAATTAATCAAAAAACAACTAATCAATTTGAAATAAAAAAATATTCTGATCTTTTTCCAACTTTAAATCTTGCTTATGAGTTTTCAGATCAAGAATCTTTAACATTTGGATATAGCAAAAGAATAAGAAGACCAAGAGGATGGGATATAAATCCATTTCCAAGAAGAAATTCTGTAACAAGTTTTTGGAGAGGTAATCCCTTCTTGGATCCAACTTTTACTTCAGCAATTGAAGTAGACTATTTAAAGAGATTTAAAAAATTTACTCTCAATACCTCAATTTTTTATAGACAATCTGATGGAAATATTGAGAGAATAACTGAAGAAACAGGCGAAATTGTTGATCTTATTGTTGATAGTGACTCGAATCTTCCAATACTTCAAGTTCCTGTTTTAGATTCGTATCCAATAAATTTATCAAATAACAAAAGAATTGGATCAGAATTAAGTTTGACATATACTCCCTCAAGAAGTGTAAGGCTAAATGCCAGTTTTACTATTAATTCAACCTCAATAAGAGGTCAATACGAAGATGAAAATTTTGACTCTGATAATACTAATTGGAATAGTAGATTTAACGGTTTTATAAGACTTCCTAAAGACTATAGCATTCAATTTTTTGGATTCATTCGTGGACCAAGTGAAAATGCTTTCTCTAAAAGAAAAGCTTTTGGGTTTGTTACTGGAGCAATACAAAAATCTTTACTAGATAAAAAAGGAACTCTCTCCCTAAAATTTAGTGATTTATTTAATACTAATAAATTTAGAACTGAATCATTTAGAGACTCTTTCTACAGAAAAAGTGAGGGTAGGTGGAGGATGCCAACTTATGTACTAACTTTCAGTTACAGGTTTAATGACAATAAGTATAAGCAAAGAAAAAAGAACATAAGAAGAAATCAAGGTGATTTTGATCAAGGAGGTGGTGAAGAACCAATATTTAATAACTAGGATCTAAGCTTTTTAGCTATAAACTCCTTAATTCTTTGGAATACATATGATGAAGCCCAATATGGTGCTACAAGTGCTAGAAAAATCATTAGCCAAAAACCCATTGTAAATATTGCTAAAAAGGCTAAAAATCCGAGGTATTGTTGAAACTCCATATATTTGTAGTTGCTAACAAAAGTAATTTTTTTTAAGTAAATTACAAAGATGAAGGACTACAGAATTGAAAAAGATACATTAGGTGAAGTAAAAGTTCCAATAAACTCTCTTTGGGGAGCTCAGACTGAAAGATCAAGAAATAATTTTAAAATTGGTAATCCATCAACTATGCCAATTGAGATTATTCATGCTTATGCTATTCTAAAAAAATCTGCAGCTCAAACTAATTTTAATCTTGGAGTACTATCAAAAGAAAAATGTGTCCTAATAGAGAGCGTTTGTGATGAGATTCTAGAAAATATGCATAATGATCAGTTTCCTCTAGTAATATGGCAGACTGGATCAGGTACTCAAACCAATATGAATGTTAATGAAGTTATTTCAAACAGAGCACATTTAATTCAGGGAAAAGAACTTGGGAAATCTGATAAAACATTATCTCCAAATGATGATGTAAACCTTTCCCAGTCATCAAATGATACTTTCCCAACAGCAATTAATATTGCTGCAATGAAAATTATTACTGAAAATACAATCCCAAACATTAAAAAATTAAGAGATAGTCTTGATAAAAAATCAAAAGAGTTTAATAAGATTGTTAAAATTGGTAGGACTCATTTAATGGATGCTACACCTATAACACTTGGTCAAGAGTTTTCTGGGTATGTATCTCAACTTGACCATGGTATTAAATCATTACAAAATTCTCTTGATCATTTAAGTGAATTACCCATAGGTGGTACTGCAGTTGGCACCCAGCTTAATACCCCAATAGGATATTCAAATAAAGTTGTCGAACATATCTCAAAAAATTCAGGACTTTCATTTAAGGAATCTACAAACAAATTTGAGGGGATTGCCAGCCATGATTGTATTGTAGAAGTTCACGGTGCATTAAAAACTTTAGCAGCTTCTATTTATAAAATTTCAAATGATATTAGATTGATGGGATCAGGACCGAGATCAGGAATAGGTGAACTTATTCTACCAGCTAATGAGCCTGGAAGTTCAATAATGCCTGGAAAAGTAAATCCAACACAGTGTGAGGCAATTTCAATGGTATGTGCTCAAATATTCGGAAATGATGTAGCTGTAAGTTTTGCTGGTGCAAATGGACATTTTGAACTAAATGTTTTTAAACCACTTTTTGCATTGAATATAATCGAATCATCTAAGATACTTGGAGATGCATCATTAAGTTTTGCTCTAAACTGTATTGACGGTATTAAACCTAACAATAAAAGAATCAAAAAATTTCTTGATGATTCTTTAATGTTAGTTACTGCTCTTAATTCAAAAATAGGGTATTATAAGGCTGCAGACATAGCAAATAAAGCCTACAACGAAGATATTTCATTAAAAGAGGCAGCCTTAGCACTAAATTATTTATCGGAAAAGGAATTTGATGAATATGTCAATCCTAATAGAATGACAAGCAATGAAAGTTGAAATAGTTCCTTTTCAAGATAAATATTCAGATTACTTCTATGACCTAAATTATGATTGGCTTAATGAGTATTTTTATGTTGAAGAATATGACGAAAAGGTATTAAGAAATTGTAAAAAAGAAATTATTGATAAAGGAGGCCATATATTTTTTGCAATTTTCGAATCTCAAGTTGTTGGTACAATGGCTTTAATTCCTCGAGAAGATGGAATCTATGAGTTAAATAAAATGGCAGTTAAGAAAGAGCTAAGAGGAAATGGCGTTGGGCATCAATTAATCCAATTTATAATTGATTATTCTGTTAAAAACCATTTTAAATCAGTTATACTTTACTCAAATACTGTCTTGAAGAATTCAATTCATCTCTACAATAAGTTTGGATTCAAAGAAATTGATAATCCAGATGCACCATATGAAAGGAGTGACATAAAGATGGAGTTGAAGTTATCTGACCTTTGAAAATAATTTCTTTTTCCAATTAGTCCAAGCGTACTTCCTCGATAAAATTGTAATTATAATAGGGTATACTATTAAAGGCGCTAGCCAATCAGATAAACCTAAACTTGGTTCTGAAATATCAATTAAGATTGATTCTGTTTGGAAAACTGTCCAATCTGCCGTAAGAAGAAGAACAACGATAAGATTATTTGCAGCGTGAAATCCAATAGCAAGTTCTAGACCATCATCCATTAATGTCATAATACCTAAAACAAACCCTCCAATTATGTATATAAATATAGCTTCATATCCTAAAGCAGTTATCTCGGGATTAGAAAGGTGAAGTAAACCGAATACAAATGAGGTAAGAAATAATGCCATAAATCTACTATTAAGCCAATGGCCAAATCCCTGCATCAAGTAACCTCTAAAAACAACTTCCTCTACAGTTGTTTGAATTGGAACAAATAATATAGCTATGACAGCTAAGATTAGGAATTCTTTTACCTTAAAGTTAAATAAATAACTTTCAGGGCTTAGAAAATATTCCAATAAAACAAAAGCTACAACTGTTGTTCCCCAAAGTAAAAATGAGTATTTAACTCTTTCAAAATCAATTTTTTTTCTACTTGATAAAACAGACATTAAGGGAAGATCATGTAGCTTCTTGACAACTAGCCATATACCTGGAACTACAGCAACAAACGTTAATAATAATAAAAATAATCTCAAATTAGATTCGATACCCTTAAATAAATCCATAGGATCTGCATCTGGACTTGGAAGTTCATTAGGTAAAAAAGGGATCATAGGTAGCTGACCTATGATACTAAAGAAGATTAAAATAAATGAGCCTAGTATGTAATACCAGAATCCTTTTAAATTATACGATTTGTCCCATAAAAACATCTACTAAAAATTTGCTAAAATTATCATGTAAATAAATGAGAATAACATATGGAAATAAATTGTGTGTATGTTATATTTTATAAGTTTTCTACTATTATAGTATTTGAACAATCCTGATAGCAAGAAATATGAATAAAACATTGCAATTGGAATTAGTAGATAAAGGAATAACATTTGCTTAGTCCCAATTAGAATGTTCTCTGCAATAAAATATAAAGAACCTAATGTTAATATTAGATTAAGTCCATAAATCCATCTTGAAGCTTTTTTACCAAGAAGTACTACTAAATGATTTTTACCAACTTTTTTATCTGAAGCATGATCAGGATATTGATTAATAAACAGAATGTTTGTAGTTAAAAGTCCTATTGGCACACCAAGAATTAATAAATTATAAAATTCACTCGAATATAGAAGAATTGTTTCATTTGCAATAGCAAAACCAGTACCTAATGTCAATAGAGGACCAAAGGATAGAAAAATTGAAAGTTCTCCAAGTCCATATCTTGAAGATAACCTTATTGGTTTAGCAGTATAAAAATAACCTACTAAAACACCTATTAAAGCAATGATAGCTGAATAGAACGCATTGCTTGTAGATCCGGTGTTTAAAAAACTCATATATAATATTCCTGCTGCTGTTGCAAGACCAAGAATAAACATAACATTAGCAAGGCTTTTAGTGCCCTTTAAAGAAATTAAACCTAATTCTACAGCTCTACTACCACCAGATAATTGTGCACCTTGAAGAATTGTAGAATCCATTCCAGCATTAAAGTATTCTGTATTAGCCTCGTCTGTTCCATGTGTCACATCAAAATAGTCATTATATAAATTGGAAAATAAGTGGAAAAATAAAATTCCAAATGTGGTTAGTGTTAAGGAAATTGGACTGAATAAACCATCTCCAATTCCAGCGTAGTAACATCCAATAGAAAAGACTGGGAATAATGAAGCCGAAGCAAAACCAACTCTAGTAATTGCTACACCTTTAATAATTTTAGTAACCCAATTAATTTTTATATTAACTTCTTCATCAATTACTTCAGTAATTCCACAATATCCAGTTTGAGGTTTGTCCTTGCCATCTGCAAAATTTGGAGTAATCTTAATCTTAGCAGCAAATTTTGAACCATCTTTTCTGATGAAATTAGTTTTTGTTATATGCTCACCTGTTTCGTTAGCATTTCTAAGCCAACCAAGAACATTTTGAAGAACTATTTCACCAGGTGAAAAAATTGATACTCTTTTAATACCAACTAACTCATCAGAGGGATAACCAAAGACTTTTTCAGCGCCTTCGTTCATGTTTGTAATCAAGCCCTCCATGTCACAAATAATAACACTTTTCATAATTTTTTTTTGAATGCCCAAATTTACATCCTGAGCCTCTTAAATAAAAATTTTTTTATAAATTATTTATCAATAGTGAGTGTGGTTAGCTTTGCAAAAGAAATGTCTCTATTATTTTCATCAATAATTGATATTTTCCAGAGTTGCATTGTCCTACCCATGTGAATTGGAACTGCTTTTGCAAAAACAAATCCCTCACTAATTCCTCTAACATGATTTATTGATAGTTCAACTCCACGTAGAATTTGATTTTCTTTTTTTGAAAAAATAGCAGCAGCCGAGCTACCAACAGTTTCTGCTAAGGCAGCGGTAGCTCCACCATGAAGAACACCAGCAGGTTGATGGTGAGCTGGTGTTACTTTCATTTTAGCTTCTAAATAATGTTCACCAACATCGATAAAAATAATTCCAAGGGTGGATACTAAAGTACCTTGACATCGTTTGTTTGCTTCATCAAGAATGAGATTTTTGTCAAACAAAATTAATCTTCTTTAACCTCTTCGAAATCGACATCTTGTACATCATCCTTTGAATCTTTTGCAGATTCTTGAGCTGGATTATCAGCGCCAGGTTGTTTTGCACCATCTCCTTGAGCTTTGTACATTTCTTCTGATGCATTCTTCCATGCCTCATTTATAGTATTTAAAGCCTCATCTATTTTATCAAGATCCTTAGATTCGTGTGCTTTTTTTAAGTCTTCTAAAGAAGATTCAATAGGTTTCTTTTTATCATCAGATAATTTGTCTCCAAACTCTTTTAATTGTTTCTCGGTTTGAAATATCATTTGATCAGCACTGTTAAGCTTATCAACTTCTTCTTTTGCTTTTTGATCTGCATCAGCATTTGCTTCAGCATCTTTTTTCATTTTTTCAATTTCCTCTTCTGTTAAACCTGAAGATGCCTCAATTCTAATATCTTGAGACTTATTAGTTGCTTTATCCAGAGCACTAACATTAATTATACCATTTGCATCTATATCAAAAGTTACCTCAATTTGAGGAACTCCTCTCGGTGATGGAGGAATACCATCTAAGTGGAATCTTCCAATAGTCTTGTTATCTTTTGCCATTGGTCTTTCCCCTTGAAGAACATGAATCTCCACAGAAGGTTGGTTATCAGCTGCAGTTGAGAAGACTTGGGATTTTTTTGTTGGAATCGTAGTATTTGACTCAATTAATTTTGTCATAACATTGCCCATTGTTTCAATTCCAAGTGATAATGGAGTTACATCAAGGAGTAAAACGTCTTCAACATC
Source organism: uncultured Bacteroidota bacterium (assembly GCA_902622595.1). GTDB lineage: Bacteria > Bacteroidota > Bacteroidia > Flavobacteriales > Flavobacteriaceae > Marisimplicoccus. The sequence goes on along the minus strand of CACNQM010000001.1, from coordinate 233,338 downwards.
ACCAGAGAGAACTCCTCCCTGAATAGCAGCACCAACTGCTACAACTTCGTCAGGATTCACTCCCTTAGATGGTTTTTTACCAAATAAAGCTTCAACTTCCTTTTGAATAATTGGTATTCTTGTAGAACCTCCAACTAATATGACCTCATCAATATCCTTTTTTGTAAGACCTGCATCTTTAAGTGCTTTCTTAACTGGCTCCATTGATCTCTTAACAAGATCATCTGAAAGTTTTTCAAACTTAGCTCTTGTTAGGGTTGTAACAAGGTGTTTAGGGCCAGAAGATGTTGCAGTTACATATGGTAAATTAATTTCAGTTTGAGCAGATGAAGAGAGTTCAATTTTAGCCTTTTCAGCAGCTTCTTTCAACCTTTGTAATGCCATAGAATCTTCTCTCAAATCAATTTGCTCATTTTTTTTAAACTCTTCTGCTAGAAAGTCAATAATAACTTGATCAAAGTCATCACCCCCAAGGTGAGTATCACCATTGGTTGACAATACTTCAAAAACCCCGTCACCAAGTTCAAGTATAGATATGTCAAATGTACCACCCCCTAGATCATAAACAGCAATTTTTTTATCCTTACCACCTTTATCCATTCCATACGCTAAAGCAGCGGCAGTTGGCTCATTTATAATTCTTTGAACTTTTAAGCCTGAAATTTCTCCTGCTTCTTTAGTAGCTTGTCTTTGAGAATCATTAAAATACGCAGGAACAGTTATAACTGCCTCTGTAACAGTTTGTCCTAAATAATCCTCAGCTGTTTTTTTCATTTTTTGAAGTACCATTGCAGATAATTCCTGGGGAGTATATAGTCTTCCATCAATATCAACTCTTGGTGTGTCATTATCTCCCTTGACTACTTTATATGCGACTGTTTTAACATCATTTGATGATTCACTAAATTTATTTCCCATGAATCTTTTAACAGAAGCAATTGTTTTTTCTGGATTAGTAACGGCCTGCCTTTTAGCAGGATCCCCGACTTTTATTTCACCATCTTCAACAAATGCAATGACAGATGGTGTAGTTCTTTTCCCTTCAGCGTTTGGTATTACAACTGGTTCACTACCCTCCATTACCGAGACACATGAATTTGTTGTTCCTAAATCAATTCCTATAATTTTACTCATAATTTTAATTTTACATATAAATGACAACGATTATGCCAATTCAATTTAAATGACATTATGTCATATAATTCATAACTTTATTTACACTATTTTTGTTGAAAATTTATGATGGCAAGTGATATAAATCCAAGTAGAGTAACAATTAAAGTACTCGAGCAGATGAAAAATAAAGGTGAGAAGATATCGATGCTTACTGCATATGACTATAGTTTCGCAAAAATTATTGATGAAGCAGGTATTGATATAATTTTAGTTGGAGATTCTGCATCAAATGTTATGGCAGGTCATGAAACGACACTGCCAATTACTTTGGATCAAATGGTTTATCATGCTAGTTCGGTTATAAGAGCTGTAAAGAGAGCACTTGTTGTTGTCGATCTTCCTTTTGGTACATACCAGTCAGATTCTCAGGAAGCATTAAAATCTGCAATAAGAATAATGAAAGAATCTGGTGCTCATGCTGTAAAACTTGAGGGAGGTCATTTAGCAAAAGAATCAATTGAAAGAATAATTCAAGCAGGAATTCCTGTTATGGGACATCTTGGACTTACACCTCAATCTATCTACAAGTTTGGAACATATACTGTTAGAGCTGAAAAAGAGGAAGAAGCTAAAACTCTAATCTCCGACTCGAAGATGCTCGAGAAAATTGGATGTTTTTCCATTGTACTTGAAAAAATTCCAAATGAATTAGCAAAAAAAGTGACTTCTAGTCTCAAGCTACCAATAATTGGAATTGGAGCAGGTTCAAATGTTGATGGTCAAGTCCTAGTCTCTCACGATATGTTGGGAATGAATAAGGATTTTAGTCCCAGATTCCTTAGAAGATATCTTGATCTTGATTCATTAGTTGGCAATGCTGTAAAGAAATATTCAAAAGATATAAAAGAAGGAAACTTTCCAAACAAAGAAGAACAGTATTAATTTGAAATTTCAGAGCTCAGATATTCTTTTTGAAGATAATCACTTGATTATTGTGAATAAAAGATGTGGAGTTCTTGTACAAGGAGATAGAACAGGTGATACCCCACTTCTTGAACTTGTAAAAGAATACATTAAAAATAAATACGATAAAACAGGTAATGTATTTTTAGGGCTTGTAAATAGAATTGATAGACCTGTATCTGGTATTGTAATATTTGCAAGGACAAGTAAGGCATTATCCAGGATGAACGTTAAACTAAAGAATAGGCAAATTAGAAAGCTTTACTGGCTATTTATATCAAATAAGTTTAAAATAAATGAAGGTAAGATTGAGGGGTGGTTTAAAAAAAATAAAAAAATAAATAAATCTTTCTTTTCCGAAGAAGAGGTAAAAGATTCAAAGTATGGTTCATTGAAGTATAAAATAATTGAAAAACTTGAAAAATATTTAAAAATTGAGGTAGATCTTGAGACAGGAAGACATCATCAAATACGATGTAGTTTCTCTGAAATTGGATTTCCGATATTAGGAGACTTAAAATATGGCTCGAAAAGGTCTATTAAAGATGGTGGAATCTATCTTCATTCAAGAGAAGTTAATTTTATACATCCTGTATCAAAAAAAAAAATTATTATAAAAGCTGAACCACCTAGATTAGGACTGTGGTCTGCTTCTCCTTTCGATTAATATGCAAAGCCTTTTCTTTAATTATTTCTGCTACAGGCTTATTATTTATTTTACTCTCAAGCCATGATATAATGTCTAGATATAAAAAAGCTCTTTTTTCATAGGGATCATCTTCAAATTTTTTTAATTCTGAATGGAGACTTCTTAAAAATCCTTTAATTTCTCCAGGATAAATGTTTTCTAATCCATTTAGATACTTAAGTATTGTTTTTTGAACCTCATGAAGATCATTCATCTTGTCAAGATAGTTATATGTCTCCCTTATAATTTTATCTAAGTTATAATCACGACCAGCTTCCCAGTGAGCAATTAGATTTAAAATTCTTGTAAAACACTGAAGGTCTTCCCTCATCTTAATATTTTTATTTTTCATGATCATGTTTACATATTTTATGCAATTATCATAGTCATTAACTGTAAAATACATACACGCAATTTTAAAATATAAAAGCATTATATGATGATGATCGATAAAGTTTTTATTTATCTCAATACCTACAAGAACTTCTGGAATAATTTTTAAAGATTCTTTAAAATCACCCTCTAAAACATGTAGATTAAAAAGATTATTATACTTATAAATGAATATTAAAGCATTTAAATTCTGATTTCTTGGAAATGATTTATCTTCAACAACATTTATTAAATCATTTAATCTATATTTAAATTTAGAAGGATACTTAATTAGAGCAAGGGCTTCCAATAGAAAATTGTAACCTTTTAAATAAAAAACAGGGTGTATTCCAATCATCTCAGGTGACCTATTAAAAGTATCTATCCACTTTGAAGCATATTTATAGCTGGATAAAAAATCCTGAATTAAAAGACTGTACCAAACCCAAATTTGATAATATATAAGAGTTTCTCTAAATCCTAATTCACTAATTTTAAAGCTTTTAATTTTTTGTTTAAAAAATTTTTTTATCTCTTTAGACTCATCGTCACTCTTTGCATAACCTGCCTTAATAAGTTTTTCATAAAGTTGTAATGAGATATTTGATAGATTACTATAAATTTCATTTTGTTCACGCAGATGATTAGTTTGAGAAACTAGTTCATTTGTTCTATTACTTAGACTTCTTGTTACGTATAGAGACTCAATTAATTTTTCAAATTCGACTATTTCATAAGCTGAGGCATTTTCGTCATATTTTAATGCAAATGATTTAGCCTTGTCAAGAATTTTCAAACTCTGTTTATATAATCCTTTTTGGTATAAAATTGTTGCAAAATCAATTTGACCTCTAATGTGAAGTTTTACATTTTTATGTTGAGGATTTAATCTTAAACTAATTAATATCTGTTTATATAAATGTGCCTTAAGATTTGAAAGTTGAAGCTTTGATACAATTTTTTTCTTTAAAATTAAATCTTCACTGTAAAAGTCCATTTTATCTAAAAGATTGAATAATTTTAAAAATTTAGAGTCTTCATTTGAATCCATTCTACCTACGTATAATTTAAATTGTCTTTTCTCAGACTTTGATAAAGATTTAATAAGAACAAATAGATTATCTTTTAACTGATTAGTCATTGTATATAATTTTTTATTAAAATATTAGTTTTCAATTGTTTAAGAATAAATAATGTATCTAGAACATTGTAAAATTAATATACTTTTTTTTAAGTATCACCATTATTAGTAATAATTTAGTATATAATGAAAAACCAGGTCAAAATATTTGATACTACCTTAAGAGATGGTGAACAGGTACCAGGATGTAAGCTTGATACAAAAAGTAAATTAATTTTAGCTGAGAAAATTGATATGCTTGGTGTGGATATTATTGAAGCTGGTTTTCCTATTTCCAGTCCTGGAGATTTCAAGTCGGTTGTTGAAATTTCAAAGATTATAAATAATGCATCTGTTTGTGCACTCAGTCGCGCTAATGAAAAAGATATAGATGTTGCTGCCGAATCACTTAAACATGCAAAGAAACCCAGGATCCATACTGGAATTGGAACATCTGAAATTCATATTAGACATAAATTTAATTCAAATAAAAATTCTATTATTGATCTTGCAAAAAAAGCAGTATCTCATGCAAAAAAATATGTAGAGGACATTGAATTTTATGCTGAAGATGCTGGTAGAACAGAAAATAATTTTCTTGCAAAAGTTTGTGAGGAAGTCATAAAATCTGGTGCTACTGTCCTAAATATTCCTGATACAACTGGTTATTGCCTTCCAAGTGAATATGGTGAAAAAATAAAATATTTATTTGAAAATGTTAAGGGTATAAACAAAGTTACGATCTCATGTCATTGTCATAACGATTTAGGATTAGCAACAGCAAATTCAATTTATGGCGTTTTAAATGGAGCAAGACAAGTCGAATGTACAATTAATGGTATTGGAGAAAGAGCTGGGAATACATCTCTTGAAGAAGTTGTAATGATCTTGAGACAGCATTCAGACTTGAACTTAGATACAAATATAAATTCTAAACTATTAAATGAAACAAGTCAGAAGGTATCAGAACTCATGGGAATGCCTGTTCAACCAAATAAAGCTATAGTAGGGTCAAATGCTTTTGCTCATAGCTCTGGAATACATCAAGATGGAGTTATAAAAAAAAGGGAAACCTACGAAATAATAGATCCAATTGATGTGGGTGTCAATAAATCCTCAATAGTTTTAACTGCAAGAAGTGGTAGAGCTGCGCTTGCTTACAGAATGAAAGAATTTGGAGTTAATCTTACCAAAAAAGAGTTAGATGATGTTTATGGAGAATTTTTAGTTATTGCAGATCAAAAAAAGGAGGTAACTGACTCGGATTTTCCATTAATGCTTCAGAAAAAAAATATTAGCTATGGATAAAACACTTTTTGATAAAGTTTGGGATTCTCATGTAATTGAAAGAATTAAAGATGGGCCTGATGTTCTATTTATAGACAAACACTTTATACATGAAGTTACTAGTCCTGTTGCATTTGTTGGACTAAAAAATAGAAATCTTAAAGTTATGTATCCCCATAGAACCTATGCTACAGCTGATCATAACACTCCAACAATCAATCAACATCTACCGATTAAAGACAGACTTTCAGCAATGCAAGTAAAAACACTGGAAAAAAATTGCAAAGAACATGGAATTGATTTCTGGGGACTTGGTCATAAAAAAAATGGAATTGTACATGTAATTGGACCAGAAAATGGTATTACTCAACCTGGCTTAACAATTGTATGCGGAGACTCACACACATCAACTCATGGTGCTTTTGGTGCAATTGCTTTTGGCATTGGAACTTCAGAGGTTGAAATGGTTTTGGCTTGTCAAACAATAATGCAACAAAAACCAATGAAAATGAGAATCAACGTAGATGGTAAACTTTCTCCAAATGTTACTCCAAAGGATGTGGCTATTTATATAATTTCAAAGTTGTCTTCTTCAGGTGCTACTGGATATTTTATTGAATATTCTGGAAGTGTATTTAAGAATATGTCTATGGAAGGAAGAATGACAGTTTGTAATTTAAGCATAGAAATGGGGGCTCGCGGTGGGATGATAGCACCAGACGATAAGACATTTGATTATATAGAGGGTAGAGAATATGCACCAAAAGGTGATGAATGGACTAAAGCAGTTAATTATTGGAAAACATTAAATACTGATGAAGGTGCAACTTTTGACAAGGAATACAACTTTCAAGCTGAAGAAATTGAACCTATGATTACTTATGGAACTAATCCTGGAATGGCAATACCTATTTCAAAGTCAATTCCAAAAGCTGACAAATCCGAATCTAAATTATCTTATCAGAAAGCTCTTGATTATATGGAATTTAAAGAGGGTGACAGAATGATTGGTAAAAAAATAGATTATGTCTTTTTGGGAAGTTGTACAAATGGTAGGATTGAGGATTTTAGAACTTTTGCTAGTATAATTAAGGGTAGACAAAAATCAAACACTGTTGATGCATGGCTTGTGCCAGGATCTCATAAAGTACTAAAGAGTATAAGAGATGAGGGAATACTTGATATTCTTACTGAGTCAGGCTTTAAACTAAGAGAGCCAGGTTGCTCCGCATGTTTAGCTATGAATGATGATAAAATCCCAAAAGGAAAATATGCAGTAAGTACAACTAATAGAAATTTTGAAGGAAGACAAGGGCCAGGCGCGAGGACACTTTTAGCAAGTCCTCTTGTAGCTGCAGCAACAGCTATAACTGGTGAGATAACTGATCCAAGAGATATTATATAATATGGCTTACGAAAAATTCAATATATTAAACAGTACTGCTGTTCCTTTAAATATCGACAACGTTGATACAGATCAAATAATACCTGCTAGGTTTCTTAAAGCTACCGAAAGAAAAGGATTTGGTGATAATCTTTTTAGAGATTGGAGATATAATTCAGATAATACATTAGTAGATTCATTTCCCTTAAACAAAAAAAAATATGAAGGAAAAATTTTAGTTGCTGGTAAAAATTTTGGTTGTGGCTCATCAAGAGAGCATGCTGTGTGGGCAATTTATGATTATGGGTTCAGAGCTGTTGTGTCTAGCTTCTTTGCTGATATATTTAAAAATAATTGTTTAAATATTGGGGTATTACCAGTTCAAGTTAGTGAGTCATTTTTATCAGAAATTTTTTCAGAAATTGATAAAAATTCCAAAAATATATTTGAAATAAATCTTGAGGACCAGGAATTTGAAATTAAAAGTTCCAGTAAAAAGGAAAAATTTAAAATTAGCACTTACAAAAAAAGTAATATGTCAAATGGTTTTGATGATATTGATTATCTCATTAACAAAAAAGATCAAATTTCAGCTTTTGCTAATAAATTAAGATACTAATGAAACGTATTCTAGAAATAATGGATACTACACTTCGAGATGGTGAACAAACCTCTGGAGTTTCATATTCACCTAAAGAAAAGTTAACAATTGCAAAACTTTTATTAGATGAGCTCAAAATTGATAGAATTGAGGTAGCTTCAGCTAGAGTATCAGAGGGTGAGTTAAATTCAGTAAAACAAATTACTAGTTGGGCAAAAAAGAATAAAAAAATTGAGAGCATAGAGGTACTAACCTTTTTGGATGATGGAAAATCTATACAATGGCTATTAGACTCTGGATGTTCAGTACAGAATCTATTAACTAAGGGCTCTTTTAATCATCTTAAGCATCAGCTTAAAAAGACTCCTTTGAATCATTTTAAAGATATCTTGGAAACAATTAAAAGGGCTGAGGAAAACTCAATTCATACAAATGTTTATCTCGAAGATTGGAGTAATGGAATGAGAAGCAGTAAAGAGTATGTAATTGATTTTCTTGATTTCTTGTATGACCAAAAAATAAGAAGGTTATTATTACCAGATACATTAGGTATTCTTACACATCACGAAACTTACGAGTACATATCTGAGATAAAAATGAAATACCCAGATTTTCATATTGATTTTCATGGACATAATGATTATGATTTAAGTGTTGGAAATTCAATGGAGGCAGTAAGAGGCGGTTGCGATGGATTGCACCTTACTATTAATGGAATGGGTGAAAGAGCTGGAAATACTCCATTGTCAAGTGCTGTTGCAGCAATAAAAGATTTCATGCCAAATATTAAGATTAACGTAGATGAGAAAAATTTATTTAAAGCTAGTAAGTTAATATCAACATTTTCTGGTCAAACTGTCTCATCTAATAAACCAATTGTTGGTGAAAATGTATTTACTCAGACTGCAGGTGTACATGCAGATGGTGACAATAAGAAAAACCTGTACCATAATAATTTGAATCCTAACAGATTTGGTAGAAAACGAAGATACGCTTTAGGCAAAACATCAGGAAAAGCGAACATCAAGAAAAACCTAGATGAATTGGGTATAAAGTTAAATGATAAGGAGCTAGGTGTTATCACCTCTAAAGTAATAGAACTAGGTGATAAAAAAGAGAAGGTTACAATTGAAGATTTACCATACATAATTAATGATGTCCTAGACTATCCTACAAAAAAGAATAATATTAAAATTGAATCGTATGTTCTTACTCATGCAAAAACTTTAAGACCATCTGTATCAATATCATTAATTATTGATGGTACTCTTCACCAAGAGAGCTGCTCAGGAGATGGTCAATTTGATGCTTTTATGAATGCATTAAAAAAAATATATGCAAAACAGAAAAGAGCTCTTCCAAAGCTGATTGACTATGCAGTGAGAATTCCACCTGGAAGTGACTCTGACGCTTTCTGTGAAACTACAATTACATGGGATAGCGGTTCAAAAAAATTTAAAACAAGAGGGCTTGACACTGATCAAACAGTAGCTGCAATTAAAGCAACTGAGAAAATGTTAAATACTGAATAATTATGAAGTTGAAGATAGCTGTACTACCAGGTGATGGGATTGGACCAGAAGTAACAAATCAGTCAATAAAGGTATTAAATTGTATTGCAGATAAATATAATCACAAGGTTGATCTTACTGAAGGACTTGTGGGTGCAATTGCCATAGATGAGTATAATGATCCATATCCAGATAGCACACATATGCTTTGTAAGAATTCTGATGCAATTTTATTTGGCGCAATTGGTCATCCAAAATATGATAACGATCCTAAGGCTAAAGTAAGACCAGAGCAGGGACTACTGAAAATGAGAAAAAAATTAGGACTATTTGCAAATCTTAGACCAACAATAATTTTTGAATCTCTACTTGAAATGTCACCGATAAAAGAAGAAAGAATAAAGGATACTGATATTCTTTTTGTCAGAGAACTTACTGGTGGAATATATTTTGGTGATAGAGGAAGGAAAAACAATGATAATTATGCATATGACACTTGCCAATATTCTAGAGAAGAAATTGTCAGAATAGCAAAAATTGGATTTGAATATGCAAAAAAAAGATCAAAAAAACTATGTTGTGTAGATAAAGCAAATGTACTTGAAACATCAAGACTTTGGAGGGAGACAGTACAAAGTATGGAAAAAAATTATCCTGAAATTAAGGTTTCATATGAATTCGTTGATGCTGTCGCTATGAGGCTAGTTCAATGGCCAAGTTCTTACGATGTCCTTATAACATCTAATTTGTTTGGTGATATACTAACTGATGAAGCCTCAGTTATATCAGGCTCAATGGGATTGATGCCTTCAGCATCAATTGGCTCGGAAAACGCATTATATGAGCCGATACATGGGTCTTACCCAGAGGCTACTGGAAAAAAAATTGCAAACCCAATAGCATCAATTTTGTCTTTATCTATGATGCTTGATCATTCATTTAACTTAAAAGATGAATCTAAAATTATTAATAGAGCTGTTGAAGATTCTCTTACAAATAAAATTACAACTCCAGATTTAAATAAATATAATAAATCTTACACCACTGATGAAGTTGGAGATTATATAGTAAATTTTGTAAAAAATAATTAAAGTATATAATCAGTAGAAATAAAATTAGAATCATTTGAATCTAATAACTTCTTTAAAATTCTGTTATTATGTACATTATCTTTTGAAGCCACAAATGTTCTAATTGAAAATGCCCTTAGAGCATCATGAACACTCAAAGTGCTTACTGCTGAATTTTTTCTACCAGTAAATGGATAAATATCTGGTCCTCTTTGACAAGAACTATTTAAATTTACTCTACATACTAAATTTGCAAGCGTGTCAATTAATGGACCTATTTTCTTAGTATCACTTCCAAATAGACTTACTTGTTGACCGTACTCAGACATTGCCATATCATCAAGGGGTTCATCTATTTTTTTGAATGGAATAATTGGTACAACAGGGCCAAACTGCTCCTCTTCAAAAACCTTCATTGAGCTATTTACAGGATATAATACTGCGGGGTAACAATAATTATCGGTTACCTCACCACCTTTATCATTAATTACATCAGCACCTTTTGAAATAGCATCATCAATTAAGTCCTTAATATAACTTGGCTTATTCGGTTCTGGTAATGGGGTAAGAAAAGCATCCTTATCCCAAGGCATTCCAAATTTTAGATTATCAACAGCCTTTGCAAACTTAGTGTTAAATTTATCTGCAATAGATTCATGTACATAAATTACCTTTAAGGCAGTACATCTCTGACCATTGTAGGACAAAGAACCTGAAATACATTCTTGAATTGTTAGATCTAAATCAGCATCTGGAAGAATAATTGCAGGGTTTTTAGCTTCTAAGCCTAAAACTAATCTGAGTCTGTTCTTATTTGGGTGCTGATCTTGTAAAGCAACAGCTGATGAACTATGACCAATTAAAGCCAACACATCAACAAACCCTGTCTTCATTATAGGCGGGCAGATTTTTCTACCCCTACCAAATAAAATGTTTACAACTCCTGGAGGGAAACTTTCTTTAAAAGCTTTAAGTAATGGTGAAATTAGTAAAACCCCATGTTTGGCAGGTTTAAATATCGTAGTATTACCCATTAGAATAGCAGGTATTAGAAGACAAAAAGTTTCATTTAAAGGATAATTGTAAGGTCCAAGACAAAGAACTACTCCAAGAGGACCTCTTCTGATGTGAGCATGAATTCCAGAGTCTTTTTCAAATCTAGATGAAGACCTATCAATATTTTTATACTCATCAATAGTATCGTAAATATATTTTACTGTTCTGTCGAATTCCTTTTCAGAATCAGTTTGATTCTTTCCAATTTCCCACATCAAAAGCTTAACCACTATATCTCGATGCTCTTGCATCTTGTCTGCAAATCTCTTCATGCACTTTAACCTATCTCTTACTTTCATTGTTGGCCATTTACCTTGTCCTCGATTGAATGCTTTCTTTGCTGACTCAAGCGCTTGTATCGCAGAATCAGAATCCATGTCAGGAATAGAACCTAAAAGAGTTGGAGAGTATTCACCCTCTTCTTTAATATCAATAGTTGAAAATACTTCTGAAGTATCCCCCTCCCATTTTTTTAATTCTCCATCAACTAGATATTCTCTACAATGGATCTCATCAATTTTATATTTTTCCATGGATATAGCTTTTTATATTAACAGGCGAAGTGTATCTGGTTTTTCATTTAAATATTCTCCAAAGAAACCATTTTCTTTCATTTTTTTCATCAAGACTGACAAATCTTTAGAAAATTTTAACTCTATTCCAACAATCGCTGTTGTATACTCTCTGTTATTTTTTTTTACATACTCAAAAAAAGTAATATCATCATTTTGACCTAATACGTTATTAACAAATTCTCTGAGTGCCCCTTTTCTTTGAGGAAATTTAACTATAAAATAATGTTTTAGCTTGGAATATAGCAAAGCTCGCTCTTTTATTTCTGCCATTCTAGTAATGTCATTGTTACCTCCACATATAAGTACACCAATATTTTTATTTGAAATATCTTTGTCATAAATTTCGAGAGCAGAAATACCAATTGCTCCAGCTGGCTCAACAACTATTCCATCCTTATTATACAACTCAAGTATGGTTTGGCATATTTTACCTTCAGGGACAATTATCAAATCATCTAAATGCTCTTTACAAATCTCAAAAGGTATTTCACCTATCTTTTTTATTGATACACCATCAACAAAATTGTCAATTTTTTTTAGTTCAATAATCTTATTTTGTTTTAAAGAGTTAGACATAGCTGGAGCTCCCTGAGCTTCAACTCCAATAATTTTTGTTTTAGGAGATAACTCTTTAAATACAGATATAATACCTGCTATTAGTCCTCCCCCACCAATTGGAATAACCAGATAATCAAAATGTTTATCAATTTGATCTAAAATTTCGAGTGCAACAGTACCCTGTCCCTCAATGACCTCCTTATCATCGAAAGGGTGAATAAATACAGAATCATTATTCAGCTGCTTTTGAGCTTCTTCTTGAGCATCATCAAAAGTATCTCCAACTAAAATTATTTCAATAAAATCACCTCCAAACATTTTTACTCTTTCTACTTTTTGTTTGGGAGTTGTTTCAGGCATGTATATTGTACCAAATATTTTTAATTTGTTACATGAATAAGCAACACCTTGAGCGTGATTACCCGCACTTGCACATATAATTTTTTTTCCACCTTGGGTATTTTCCAGATTTAATGATTTAATTTTGTTAAAAGCTCCTCTAATTTTAAATGAACGAACTTTTTGAAGATCTTCTCTTTTAAAAAAAATTCTGGCATTTAATTTTTTTGATAACCTCTCGTTAAGATTAAGTGGAGTAACAATCGAAACATCTCTAAGATTTTCAGATGCTTTTCTAACTCCTTTTAAATCAGGTATATGCATTTTATAATGCTTTTTTCATTGAAGTCATATGCTGCCTTAATTCATCACCAATGATTTCAATAGAGTGGAATCTAATAGATTCATTTATTTCAATTAATTTTTCATTATCAATTGAATTTGAAGCATTAGACATTTGATCTGAGCCAATTACATCACTATTAAGTTTTTTGAAGAAACTAGATAGTAATGGAATTGCATCATTGTTGAATAAATAGCAACCATATTCTGCTGTATCTGAAATTATATGATTCATTTCGTAAAGTTTTTTTCTGGATACTAAATTTGCAATTAAAGGAAGTTCGTGTAGGGATTCATAATAAGCAGATTCTTCCTTGATACCAGCCTCTACCATGGTTTCATAGGCAAGTTCAACCCCAGCTTTTACAAATGCAACCATCAATATTCCCTTATCAAAATACTCCTGTTCAGATATTTCATCTTTAGTTGGATTGGTTTTCTCAAAGGATGTTTGATTTGTCTCTTCTCTCCAATTTAAAAGCTCTTTATCATCATTTTCCCAATCTTTCATCATTGTTTCAGAAAAATTTCCAGATAATATATTATCCATATGTTTGATAAATAATGGTGATAATATATTTTTCAATTCTTCTGATAATTCATATGCCATGACTTTTGCTGGATTAGAAAGCCTATCCATCATGTTTGTTATTCCACCGTGTTTTAAGGCTTCCGTAATTGTTTCCCATCCATGTTGAATCAACTTTGCAGCATATTGTGGATTAGTTCCAAGTTCCACCATTCTGTCAAATGACAAAATAGAACCTGTCTGAAGCATTCCACATAAAATTGTCTGTTCACCCATTAAGTCTGATTTCACCTCAGCGACAAATGAAGAATCAAGTACTCCAGCTTTATGAGATCCAAGTGAAACTGCATAAGCTTTTGCTGCATCGAAACCAATATTATTTTTATCATTTTCTGGATGCACAGCTATTAATGTGGGAACTCCAAAGCCTCTAAGATATTCCTCTCTAACCTCCGAGCCAGGTGATTTTGGTGCAACCATTATTACAGTTATATCTTCTCGAACTTTAATTCCTTCTTCTACAATATTGAATCCGTGAGAGTACGATAATATTGAATTTTTTTTCATTATTGGCATAAGTTGTTCAACCACAGGAGTATGATTTTTATCTGGAGTTAGGTTTATAACTAAATCAGAATTTGGTATTATTTCATCAAAATTTCCAACATTGAAATCATTTGAAGATGCATTTATAAAAGACTGTCTTTTAGAGTCTATTGATGATTGTCTTAAAGCATAGGATATGTCTAAACCAGAATCTCTCATATTCAATCCTTGATGTAACCCCTGGGCACCGCATCCTACAATAGCAATTTTTTTATATTTTAGAAAATCAACACCATTTTGAAACTCAGACGAGTCCATAAACCGACATTTACCTAATTGCATAAGTTTTTCTCTAAATGATAGACTATTAAAGTAATTCTTCATTGTATTTATTTTTGGTTTTTAAAAGTATTTAAAATTTCTGATATTCCCATCTTTTCTTTTGAAACAGCAATTCTACCTGATCTTGTAAATTGTAAAAGACCATATGATTTTAAATCCTTGTATAGTTTCTCAGTATCATCCCTAAATCCTGTTTTTTCTATAACAAAAAATTCTGGATTGACAGTAACTATTCTTGCATTCGAATCTTTAATGACGTTTTGGATATGTCTTTCCTCAAATAAGGAAGAGGATTTCATTTTGTAGAGAGCTGACTCTTGAAATATTGTTTCAGAATCAGTATGATAAAATGCTTTTATAACTTCTACTTGTTTCTCAATTTGTTTTACAACTTTTTCAACGCCAGACTTGGTCATTTTTACAACTATAATAAATCTAAAAACATCCTTAATTTCTGACTCAGAAGTACTAAAACTCTCTATATTTATATGTCTTTTGAGAAAAATAGCAGATAATCTGTGAAGCAGACCAACATTATTCTCAGTGTAAACAGATATTGTAAAATTCTTTTTCTTCTCCATGTTAACTTAGTCTTACGTCTGAAACAGATGCTCCTGATGGTATCATTGGAAATACATTATCTTCTTTCTCTACACATATTTCAAGAACATATGGTTTTTTTGATTTGATCATTCTTTCTACAGCAGGCCTTAGATCCTTTCTATCATTGACTCTCTCTGAATCTAAATAATATCCTTTTGCAATTGTTACAAAGTCTGGATTAATCATTTCTGTCGAGGCATATCTTTTATCAAAAAAAAGTTGTTGCCATTGGCGAACCATACCTAGAAAGTCATTATTTAAAATAACTATCTTAACTGGGATTTGAAGCTGAAATATAGTACCTAATTCCTGAATTGTCATTTGATAACCTCCATCACCTATAACTGCAACAACCTCCCTATTCATTGCGCCCATCTTTGCACCCATTGCAGCAGGGAGAGCAAAACCCATGGTTCCAAGTCCACCTGAAGTAATATTACTTTTTGAGTGAATGAAGTTCGCATATCTGCAAGCAACCATTTGGTGTTGTCCTACGTCAGTTACGATTATAGCCTCACCATTTGTTTGCTCGTTAATTGCAATAATAGATTCTCCCATAGTCAATCCTTTTTTTGAGGGATTTAAATCAGAGTTAATGACTTTATCAAATTCTATTTTCATTAAGTCATCAAATTTTGAAATCCACTTTTCATGAGATCTTTTTTCAATTCTCTCGGTAATTAACTTTAAAGACTCTTTACAATCTCCTATTATTGGAACTTCAACTTTAATATTTTTATTTATCTCCGCTGGGTCAATATCCAAATGAATAATTTTCGCCTGATTAGCGTAAGTTTTTGGATCTCCAGTAACTCGATCATCAAAACGCATACCAATAGCAACAAGCAAATCACACTCATTAGTCAAAAGATTTGGACCGTAGTTACCATGCATTCCAACCATTCCTACATTAAGTTCATGAGATGTTGGGAGGGCTGATACTCCAAGAATAGTCCATGCAGCAGGTATACCAGACTTTTCAACGAAACTTTTGAACTCGTCCTCTGCATTTCCAAGTATTACTCCCTGACCCCAAACTATAAATGGTTTTTTTGCCTTATTTATTAATTTAACAGCATCATCAATAGAAGAGTTATTTATTTTAGGAAGTGGATTATAGCTTCTTATACCTTTACATTTAGAATATTCATAATCAAATAATTCAAATTGGGCATCCTTTGTAATATCAATTAAAACAGGGCCAGGTCTACCTGATTTTGCTATGTAAAAAGCTTTTGCAAAAATCTCAGGAATTTCAAAGGCTTTTGTAATCTGATAATTCCATTTTGTTACTGGCATTGATATACCAATAATATCAGTTTCTTGAAATGCATCGGAACCTAAAAGGTGAGATGGTACTTGACCAGTAATACAGACAACAGGTGTAGAATCAATTTGAGCATCAGCAATTCCAGTTACAAGATTTGTAGCACCCGGGCCTGACGTGGCAATAGCTACTCCAACTTTACCAGATGATCTTGCATAACCTTGTGCAGCATGAATAGCACCTTGTTCGTGTCTTGCAAGTATATGTTTTAGTTTATCTTGGAATTTATAAAACTCATCATAAACTGGCATTATAGCTCCACCTGGATATCCCCATACTAAATCAACACCTTCATTTAACAATGAATGTATTACAGCTTCAGCTCCACTTATCTTTTTTTTCTTCATAATTTTATTCGTCAGTTACACACCCATTTGATGCATTTGAGACTGATTTAACATATTTATACAAAATTCCTTTTTTGATTTTAAGGTCAGGTTTAGACCAATTTTTAATTCTATTTTTTATTTCATCATTTGAGAGATCTACAAAAATTTGATTATTTTCAGAATCAATGGTAATCATATCACCATTTTCTACAATTGCAATTACTCCACCATCAAAAGCTTCAGGAACAATATGACCTACAACAAAACCATGAGTACCTCCCGAAAATCTTCCATCAGTAATTAATGCAACATCTTTACCAAGACCAGCTCCCATTATAGCAGAGGTAGGCTTTAACATTTCTGGCATACCAGGACCTCCTTTTGGTCCTTCATATCTAATTACAACAACATCTCCTTTGTTAACCCTCGATTCTGCTATTGCAGTCAAACATTCAAACTCACTGTCAAACACTTTAGCTGGGCCTGAAAATTTCAATCCCTCCTTACCTGTAATCTTTGCAACACACCCCTCTTCAGCTAGATTTCCTTTTAGAATTTGTATATGGCCAGATTCTTTGATCGGATTACTAAGGGGAAAAATTATATCACTAGATTTTAGATCAGGTGATTTAATTTTTGAGAGGTTCTCTTCTAGAGTTTTACCAGTTACTGTCATACAATCTCCATTAAGCATCTTATTCTCTAGCATGTATTTTAGAACGGATGGAACTCCTCCAATTTTATGAAGATCCTTCATTAAATACTTTCCACTAGGTTTAAGATTAGCAATATAAGGGGTTGAGTCGCTGATTTCTTGAAAATAATCAATAGATAAATCTAAATTTGCAGCTCTTGAAATTGCAAGAAAGTGTAAAACTGCATTAGTAGAGCCACCTAAAACAGTTATAAGTCTTAATGCGTTCTCTAAAGATTTTTTTGTTACAATATCTGAGGGTTTGATATCTTTTTCAATTAGCAACTTAATTGCAGATCCTAATTGAGCACATTCACTAACTTTTTCATTACTTATTGCAGGATTAGATGAATTATAAGGAAGAGACATACCCAGGGCTTCAATTGCTGATGCCATAGTATTGGCAGTATACATTCCACCACATGCTCCTGCACCAGGACATGCATTTTTAATTACATTCTTATATTCTTTATCATCTATCTTACCTGATACCTTCTCACCCCATGCTTCAAATGCTGAAACAACGTCTAATTCTTTGTTGTTATAACAGCCTGAGTCAATTGTTCCTCCGTACACAAGTATACTTGGCCTATCAAGCCTTAACATAGCCATCAATGCACCGGGCATGTTTTTATCACAACCAACGACAGTTACTAGACCATCATAAGACATAGCTTGAACAACAGTTTCCATGGAGTCAGCAATAATATCCCTAGATGGAAGAGAATATCTCATGCCAAAAGTTCCCATAGAAATACCATCACTTACCCCTATTGTATTGAATATTAATCCAACATATTCAGTGGCAGAAATACTATTTTTAATCTTAACTGATAGATCATTTAAATGCATGTTACAAGGGTTACCTTCATAGCCAGTGCTTGCGATGCCAATAAATGGTTTATCAAAGTCTTCTTCAGATAAACCAATGGCATGCAACATAGCTTGAGCTGCTGGCTGAGAGTCATCTTTTGTTAATACACGACTGAATTTGTTGTACATAATATTTAATTACATGATAAAATTATTACCATGATACCATCTTTCCGTATCTTTTTACATAATTTAACTATGTTCAAAGAAATATTTTATTTTATAAAGTAATGATATTCAATATTTTAATAAAATAAATATATCATATCCAAATTAAAAAATATCATTTTCGAATATAAATAATTAGATTTGAAATTATTTATGGAATATAAAGAGATTGATAACATAATTAATTCACAAGTAAAATTTAATAAATCTAATTCTAATTCTGTAAATTACAGAATTCAAATTTTGAATTCATTATTAAAATCTATTGATAGAAATGAGGAAAAGATTTATGATGCCTTAAAAAAAGATCTAAATAAACATCAATTTGAATCTTTTTTATCCGAGATACTTCTAGTTAAAAGAGAGATTAAATTATTCACAAATAAACTTAACAGATGGTCTAAAAAAAAGAAAGTAAGAGGCTCAATATTTAATTTTCCATCTAAAAATTATTTAGTCCCAGAACCATATGGCAATGTACTAATCATAACACCATGGAATTATCCTTTCCAATTATCTTTAACACCACTTATTGGCGCTATAGCAGCTGGAAATTCAGTAATAATTAAACCATCCGAGCTAGCCCCTAATACGTCCAATGTTTTAAAAGATTTAATAGAATCTGTTTTTCCAAGAAACTTGGCATGCGTAGTTGAGGGTGATGCCGAAATTGCAAAGTATTTATTAGAAAAAAAATGGGATTATATTTTTTTTACAGGAAGTACAAGAATTGGAAAAATTATCGCTGAAAAAGCTGCAAAAAACTTAACACCAATTACACTTGAACTCGGAGGAAAGAGCCCCTGTATTGTTGATACTGGAGTGGATCTAGATAAAGTAGCTAAAAGAATTGTTTCAGGAAAATTTGTGAATTGTGGCCAAACATGTATAGCACCTGATTATATAGTAGTTAATAATCATGTAAAAGATGAGCTAATCTCAATGATCAAAAAAAATATAATATCAACTTATGGAAATTCATCGATTAAGTCTGACAGCTATGGAAGAATTATTAATAAAAATAATTTAGTTAGACTCAAAGAAATTTTAAATAAGAATAATGTTGAATTTGGGGGTAAAATTGAAGAAGAAAAACTTTTTATTGAACCTACTTTAATAATTGAACCAGATTTAAACTCTGAAATTATGAATGATGAAATATTTGGGCCTATTCTGCCTATTTTATCATATGAGAATGAGAATGAAATTCAAACAATCATTGAAAAAAATCCATCCCCACTTGCATTCTATATATTCTCAAAAAATCAGAAGTTCATTGATAAACTTGTTCAAAATAATAAGTTTGGAGGGTGTGTTGTAAATGATACTTTAATTCATTATGTAAATCCAAATTTACCTTTTGGAGGTATTGGTACAAGTGGAATGGGAGCATATAGAGGTAAGTTTTCATTTGACACATTTACACATTACAAACCTATTTTGGAAAAAAAATCAATGATCGATTTACCATTTAGGTACGGCCCATATCCTGAATCGTTTAGTCTAATAAAAAAAATACTAGATAAACTTTAATATGGAAAAAAGTGTGACTGATGCAATTAATTTTAGAAGATCAGTTAGGAAATTTGACCCAAACAAAGAGATTGATACTGAGATTGTAAAAAAGTGTATTGAAAATGGTGTATTAGCTCCTACAAGTAGTAATCTACAGTTATGGGAATTCTACCATATTACAAATAAAGATTTATTAAGAAAAGTATCTAAAATTTGTTTTGATCAACCTGCTTCATCAACAGCAAAACAGATAGTAATAACAATAGTCAGAAGAGATCTCTGGAAAAAAAGAGCTAATCAGAATATTGATTTTTTTGATTCTAAAAAGCAAAAGCTAAGTCAAAGACAATATGATTTGACTAAAAAATATTATACTAAAGCCGTTCCATTAGTTTATAATGACTTTCTTGGTATCTACAGCTATTGTAAATATTTATTAGCAAATTTTCTAGGATTTTTTAGAGTAATGTATAGACAACTTAGAAATTCTGATACCAGAGTTGTTGCTCACAAAAGTGCAGCTTTAGCATCTCAAAATTTTATGATAAGTATGGCAGGATTTGGATATGATACATGTCCTATGGAAGGCTTCGATTCATTAAAATTAAAAAAGCTACTAAAACTAAATTCAAAGTCAGAAATAAATATGGTAATTGGGTGTGGAATTAGATTAAAAGAAGGGGTTTATGGAGAAAGATTTAGGATTCCATTTGATGATGTATATTTTAGAAAATAACTTAGTTAATTGATTCTTCTATTGATGTCTCAAGCCAATTTTGAAACTTTTTATCTGAAGTGAACTGAATTGGCTCAGATAAAATTTTACCAGAAGGAAGCATCGCAACATAGTAAGGTTGAGAAGCATTATTAAAATTTATTTGCTGAAAAAGAGACCATCTCCTTCCAATATTGTTTATATACTGAATTCTTCCTGATTTATTAATGTATTTAAATTTCTCATTATCTGATAACTCAGTTCTATCATCTACGTAAAGGGAAATTATAACATAATTATTATCTAACAACTCAAATATTTTTGGTTTTGACCATACATTTTCTTCCATTCTTCTGCAATTAGCACAGGCCCAACCTGTAAAGTCTAATAATATAATTTTATTATTCTCTAAAGCATATTCTTTTCCTTCATCATAATTTTTAAAACAATTTAGACCCAGAGGACATTCATTTTGTTTTTCTTCAACAGAATAGAACTCAGGAGGAAGAATACCACTTAAGAGTCTCACATTTTTGCTATCATATATACCACTGAGTAAAAAAAATGAAAATAATAAAAATACCCATCCTGATATGCTTTTATAATTGAACTTTAGCCTACCAAAATAAGAGCCAAATAAATATAGTGACATGGATAGAAAAATAACAACCCAGATAAGGATGAAAATTTCACGCTTTAAAATACCCCATCCCTCAACTAAGTCTGCATTGGAAAGAAATTTAAAAGCAAGAGCAAGCTCAATAAAACCGAGAGAAACTTTAAGTTTCTTTAGCCAAATTCCTGATTTTGGGATCAGAGATAGATATTTAGGATAAAAAGCCAATAAAGTAAAAGGAAAGGCAAGTGCAACTCCAAATCCAAACATACCATATGTAAGCTGTGTTGCCCCAGATTGAGCAGATGACAGTGAACCAGCTAGTAAAGATCCTAAAATTGGACCCGTACATGAGAATGAAACAAGAGCAAGTGTAAGTGACATGAAAAAAATTCCAATAATTCCTCCCTTATCTGATTTCTTCTCAGAACCAGATATAATATTACTTGGAATAACTATATCAAAATATCCAAAAAATGAAATTGCAAACAAAATGAATACAACAAAGAATGTAATGTTTACATAAACATTGGTAGAAATAGTATTAAGTATATTAGGGTTTAGGCTATCAAAAACATGAAATGGGATACTTAATAAAATATAAATTAAAACTATAAATCCACCATAAAGTGATGCTGAAATAGCACCACTATAACTGAGTTTAGATTCATCTATAAAATAAGATACAGTCAGAGGTATCATAGGGAATACACAAGGAGTTAATAATGCTAAAAATCCTGCAATTAAACCAAATATGAATATTTCAAAATAATTAGACTTTTCAATAAAGTTATTGGAATCATAATTTGATTTATCTAAATCAAGTTCAAGTGCACTATACCTTCTTACATCTTCTAAAGTTACATTATCAGACTCAGTTGTAATGATACTATTATCAAAAACTACATTAAAAGTCTCATTTCTAAAAATACATAATTTATCATCACATGATGAATAGTCAATTTCAACTTTAATTTGATTTAAATCTTTATCTAATAACTTTATATTTTGATTAAAATTGGCTTCATTTTCATAATAGAACAGGTCCATTTTAAAAACATTATCAAAGCCTATTATATAATCATCCTCGTTAAATAATTCGTCTGCTTCAAAATCTGAGATATTATTAATGAATCTAAATGAGGTAGGCAGAGCACCTTCATCAGGAGAAAATTGAGAATACAATTTCCAGCCATCTAATATTGATGCACTAAAAGAAATATTGTATTCTGTATCATTGATTTTATTCACATCATATTCCCACTCAACCGGTTCAATCTCTTGAGCATTTAAAGTGAAAATTGATATAAAGGTGAAAAATATTTTTCTAGTCATTTTTCTTAATTATTAAATCACCTTTAAATTTTGTCATATTATGGGTATTAGACAAAATATGTTTTCCAGAATCTGAATTAAATATTTTTATAACTTCCTTATAATTGAAACCAAATTCATGGAATAGGTTATGAACATAAAACTCTAAAGGTTTCTTTTCCATCAACATTTCAATATTAACTTTAATTGAATCTGTATTGTTTACAAAAAGTTGATTTTTTGTTTCTTTCATTATTTCATCTACAAATATCTTAGTTGATTGTAGGTTATTAATTGTTGTTTTGAACTTTAACATAACATTATCATCAAATTCATTAAATGATGGAAGCACAGAATTTCTAATCATATTCCTTTGATAATCTTCACTGGAATTTGATGAATCCTCTCTGAAATCTACAGAATTTTGTTGTGCATAATCTAAAATATCAATTTTTAAAATATTTAGGAGTGGTCTAAATATTTTTTGAGAACTTGATGTAATGCCTAATAATCCGTTAATTCCTGATCCTCTAGAAGAATTTATAAGATATGTCTCGATTTGATCATCTAAATGGTGAGCTGTAACTAAATAATCAAAATTAAACTTTGATAAAAGACCGTCAAACCAATCATATCTTAATTTTCTTGCCCCCTCTTGAATACCCATTTTATTCTTTTTACAAAATTCAATGGTGTCAAATTCATTACTATAACAATGAATTTTATGCTTTAAGCACCATTTTTTTACAAAATCATGGTCTATATCACTTTCTTTTGATCTTAATTTAAAGTTGCAGTGAGCAATAGAAAAGCTTAAATTATTTTTTAAGAAAAGATTTGCTAGAACCATACTGTCAACTCCACCGCTCACAGCTAATAAAAAATTACATTTTTCATATGCTTTGACCTTCTCTTTTAAAATTTTTTCAATTGTATGTTCCACTTGGTAAAAATAATTAAAGTTTAGTCAAATAACTGCCTAATAATATTTTGCATTAAAAAAAAAATTCTGAACTTGTAAAATATTATCTACATTGGAAGACACTAGCAAAAAGATTATACCTCTACAAATAGCAATTTTGCCTCTAATCTTTTTGGTAACTCTATTATCATTTAATCTATATGCAAACGTATTTATTTATGATGCAGATCCATTAGCTGGTTCAAGTCAATTCATTCTAATACTCAGTGGAGCATTTGCAGCTATGATTGGCAATCTATACAATGTTTCTTATAAAGATGTGGTTAATAGCATCTCAAATAGTATTAAATCAGTTACTCCTGCACTAATTATATTATTATGGGTAGGAGCTCTAGCTGGTACATGGATGATTAGTGGAATTATCCCTTCAATGGTCTACTATGGATTAAAAATTCTTGATCCCAATATATTTTTGCCAGCATGTATAATTATATGTTCAATTATTTCAGTAGCGACTGGAAGCAGCTGGACAACATCAGCTACTGTTGGTATCGCCCTTGTAGGTATTGGAAAAGCTTTGGGAATACCAGCAGGAATGGTTGGTGGAGCAGTAATAGCTGGCGCTTATTTTGGAGATAAATTATCTCCCCTAAGTGATACTACAAATTTAGCTGCAGCAGTCGCAAAAGTTGATTTATTTAAACATATTAAATATTTGACATACACGACGATTCCAAGTATTTCAATTACTTTAATAGTATTCATTATACTTGGTATTAATCAATCATCCAGTGGAGTAACTGACAATTCATTTTTAATTAATACAATTGAAAATACATTTAACATTTCTCTAGTATTATTTATTGTTCCAATTATTGTGTTAATAATGATAGTTAAAAAAACTCCTCCAATAAAAGCTCTTACAGTAGGTACACTTTTAGGAGCACTGTTTTCTATTTTGTTTCAACCTCAGATAATTAACGAACTTTCTGATTCCTCAAATAACTCAATAATTGCTTCATACAAAGTATTAATAGACACTATTACAAGTGATGTGTCTATAACTACTGAAAGTGAAATTTTAAATGAACTTTTTTCTACTGGTGGAATGATTGGAATGTTAAACACTATTTTTCTGGTGATGGCTACGATGATTTTTGGAGGTTCAATGGATGCAATTGGTGCTATTAAATCTATAAGCAAAGCATTGTTAAATTTGGCTGATAATATTTTTAAATTATTTGCTAGTACTGTTGCATCTTGTCTAGCATTAAATTTAACTGCCTCTGACCAGTATTTATCAATTGTTGTCTCTGGTAAGATGTTTGAAAAGGCATTTGAGGACAAGGGTCTAGCTCCTGAAAACCTGAGTAGGACACTAGAAGATTCTGCCACAGTTACCTCTGCACTAATTCCATGGAATTCTTGTGGTGCCTATCATTCATCTGTCTTGGGTGTAAGTGTAGGTGAATATTTTATTTATGCAATTTTTAATTGGATAAGCCCTTTCATGACTTTAATATATGCAGCACTAAGAATAAAAATTAGGACTTTGGGAATCAAAAATCAATAATATAAACTCATATTCGTATTTTTGTAAAACACCATTAATATATGAGTAGTAATAGATCAGCTAGTCTAAACAAATTTAAAGTTGTACTTGGCTACATACTTCTATTCATTTCAATTATACTTTTCAGCTCCTTTGTCTCATACATGTTTAACTGGAAAGTAGACCAAAGTAATGTTAATAGTCTTTTCGATAGAGACGTTCAAGTAGAAAATATACTAGGAAAGGTAGGAGCATCAATAAGCCATTTTTTTATTTTCAAGTTATTTGGGATTGGAAGCTTTGTCATACCAATTATACTTTTTATATCATCTTACTTTATTCTCTTTAATAAAAAAATATCACAGCTGATAAAGAATGTAAATTGGCTATTAGTCTTAATGATATGGACTATAATATTCTCAGGATATATTAGCAATTATTACCCATTACAAACAGGTATTAAAGGCTTTGAACTAAACTCATTACTAAAGGCATATATTGGGGATACTGGCATTATTATAATTTTATCCTTCATCTTACTTACATCAGCTGCAATAGTTTGGAATTTAACTCCTAATTCTTTTTTATATCTATTTAAGAAGACAAACAATTCAAAAGCTGTTAAACCAGACTCAAATAATAAATTAAATGAAAGCTTAAGTATTGAATCTGATGTTGAAACTACTGATTATGAAGAAGATAAAGTTAAAATTGATTTAAATGATTCTTCAATTAACTCAGATGAGATATCAATGGAAGTTGAAGAAATTAATTTTGAAGAAAAAAGCTCTGAAAAAATAAGTTTTGATAGGGTAAAATTAAAAAAGTTTGATCCTACTCTGAATTTAAGAAATTTTAAAAATCCAGGGATTGATTTACTTAAAGATTATGGAGATGGTACAATAAAGATTGATCAAGATGAACTAGAAACAAATAAAAATAAGATTGTTGATACCTTAAAAAACTATAATATTGGAATTAAGCAAATTAAAGCAACAATTGGTCCAACAGTTACTTTATATGAAATAATTCCGGATGCAGGTGTAAGAATTTCAAAGATTAAAAACCTTGAAGATGACATAGCATTATCTCTCTCTGCTCTTGGGATAAGAATAATTGCCCCTATACCAGGAAAAGGCACAATTGGTATTGAAGTTCCAAATAAGAAAAAATCGGTTGTATCAATGAAGTCCCTTTTGTCTTCAAAAAAATATATTAAATCCGAAATGGAACTTCCCATCGCAATAGGTAAAACTATTAGTAATGAAACATTCATTGTTGATCTTACAAAAATGCCTCATCTACTTATGGCAGGAGCAACTGGACAAGGTAAATCAGTAGGTATTAATGCTATTTTGACATCTATTCTTTACAAAAAGCATCCAGCTGAAGTAAAATTTGTTCTTGTAGATCCAAAAAAGATTGAACTATCAATCTATAATAAAATTGAGAGGCACTATTTAGCAAAACTTCCTGAATCTGAGGATGCAATTATAATTGAAAATGATAAAGTCATAAATACCCTTAATTCATTATGTAGAGAAATGGATAAAAGATATGAGCTATTAAAGGATGCTATGTCCAGGAATATTAAAGAATATAATGCAAAATTTATATCAAGAAAGCTAAATCCAGAAAATGGTCATACATTTCTTCCATATATTGTTCTGGTTATTGATGAATTTGCGGATCTAATAATGACAGCAGGAAAAGAAGTTGAAACACCACTTGCAAGACTTGCTCAACTTTCTAGAGCTGTAGGAATTCATTTAATAATAGCTACTCAGAGACCATCTGTTAATGTTATTACAGGTTTAATAAAAGCTAATTTTCCAGCCAGGATTGCATTTAGAGTTACTTCAAAAATTGACTCAAGGACAATACTAGATGTTGGAGGTGCTGAACAGTTAATTGGAAGAGGGGATTTATTGTATTCTCAATCAAATGATTTAACTAGAATACAATGTGGATTTATAGATACTCCTGAAGTTGAAAAATTATCAGATTTTATTGGCTCTCAGACTGGTTATACGTCAGCATATATTTTGCCAGAGTATTCAAAAGAAGATATAAATTCGTCCTCTGAGATTTCCGTAGACGAGAGAGATACAATGTTTAATGAGGCAGCAAGAGTAATAGTGACTAATCAACAAGGCTCAGCATCATTATTGCAAAGAAAACTTAAACTTGGATACAATAGAGCTGGGAGGCTGATTGATCAAATGGAAAATGCAGGTATTGTTGGACCATTTGAAGGAAGTAAACCAAGACAAGTGTTGATTTCAGATTTAAATTCGTTAGAATCTCTTTTGAGTGATAAATAATTTAAACATATTTAAGGCTCTAGTTTTATTAATCTTTGGGATTAACAATATATTCTGTCAATCTGCCGAAGAAATTCTTAAAAAAGCACAAGAAAAGTCATTGGTTTTGACTGACTCTTATTATAAGTTTAAAATTGAGTCAAAACTTGATAATCCAATTTTACCAATAACAGGTGAACTTTTTACAAGAGGAGAAAAATATTTTATTGACACAAATTATATTGATCAAATTTATGATGGAGAAAATATCTTCACAATTGTTCATGAAAATCAGGAAATTATAGTTGATAATTCAGATATTACCCTTTTTGAATTTACTCCACATCAACTTTTAAATTTTTTTAAAGAAGATCATGAACTTGATTTCATAAGTAACTCAAAAAAATATATTATTACAGCAACTAGTGAAGATGATGGTATTATTTATTTTATTTCAATTAATTCTTCAAACTATTCAATTGAAAAAATAGAGATGAAAGATTCATCAAGCAACCAGGTAATCAATACTTTTTTAACATTAACTTATGATTATAATTTATCTGTTCCATTGTCTTTATTTAAATTTGATATTAGTAAATATAAAAACTACACAATAGTCAAATAATTTGAAGATACTCGATAAGTACATATTAAAATTTTACCTAAGTAGATTCATAGCTGTTTTTGCAATATGCTTCCTAATTTTTATAATTCAAACTTTTTGGTTATATATTGATGAACTAGCAGGAAAGGGTTTAGATATTTTTACTATAGGTAAGTTCTTTATATATTTTTCACCTAAATTAGTCCCACTTGTTTTACCCTTATCAATACTTCTAGCCTCATTAACTACCTACGGTACTCTATCAGAAAACTATGAATTTATTGCAATGAAATCAAATGGTATATCCATTATTAGAAGTATGGTTGCATTATTAATATTTCATGTTTTTCTTGGAATTGGGTCATTTTATTTTTCTAATCATGTTGTAACATATGGTGAACTTAAATCCTACAATCTAAGGAAGAATCTTGCAAAACTTAAACCAACTCTAAGTATACGTGAAGGTATATTTAATGATATTGGTGACATGAATATTAAAGTCTCCAGAAAATACGGAGATAATGAACAATATCTTGAAGACATTATACTTCATAATATTTCAAATGATGAAATCAATCGTTTAGTAATCAAAGCAGAAAGTGGTGAGGTTAGAAATGAAAATGATAATTACCTTCAATTAATTTTAAAGAATGGGAATAGATATGAAGATGTTGTTGCCTCTACTGCAGCTGAAAAACAAAATTATCCCCATACTAGAGCATCATTTGAAGAATATATACTTAACATTGATATATCAGACTTTAATAATGTTGATCTTGAAGAAGAAACATACAGGTCTACATATAAAATGCAAAAAATTAATCAACTAAAGAAGAGCTCAGATACCTTAAAAACAAAATTCCAAGAAGATATAAATATGTTTTCAGAAAGATTTATTATTGGTCATTCTCTAAAGAAATTACCCAACCTAAATCCAAATCAGATTGAATTAGAAGATGATTACGATTATGGGTCTTTTCTAAAACTTCTTGATTCTCCTGAAGTGTATGAAATAAATGGAGTTTTGTCAATTGCAGAGGAAGAAGTGGATTCTTATTTAAGACAATTATCAAATAAGAAAAAGACTTTTTTCTTACAACAAAAATTGATTAATCTTCATAAACTTACTGTTAATGAAAGATATAGCCTGGTATTTGCATGTATATTTTTATTTTTAATTGGCTCTTCCCTTGGTGCTATCATACGAAAAGGAGGACTGGGCTTTCCTCTTGTTTTGTCAATAATTATTTTTTTGACATATCACTACATAGGTGTATTTGGAAAAAATGCTGCAGAAGATAATTCAATTAGTCCATTTATTGGTAGTTGGATTTCGACATTTATTATAGCTCCTTTTGCAATTTATTTGACAATTTTAGTGTCCACTGACAGAGTAATTAGATTCTCGCTTTTTGATAAGGTAATTGAAGTTTTCAATAAAATAAAAATAAAAAAATGAGTGAAATCAAATTAGATAAAATTGAGGATGCAATTGAATCAATTAGAAGAGGTGAAATAATAATAGTAGTTGATGATGAAAATAGAGAAAATGAAGGAGACTTTATAACAGCTGCTCAAACAATTGACTCCTCAAAAATTAATTTTATGGCTAAAAATGGAAGAGGTCTAATATGTGTTCCTATGTCGGAAAGATTGTGCTCTAAATTACATTTAGAAAAGATGGTTCCAAATAATACGGATCCGCTGGAAACAGCCTTTACAGTGTCAGTGGATTTAAAAGGTAATGGAGTAACTTCAGGTATTTCAGCATCTGATCGTGCTAAAACAGTCCAAGCTTTGGTTGATAAGAATACAAAGCCTGATGATCTTCAAAAACCAGGTCATGTATTTCCTCTCATTGCAAAAAACGGTGGTGTGCTAAGAAGAACTGGGCATACAGAAGCAGCTATTGATTTTGCAAGACTTGCTGGGTTTGAATCGGCTGGTGTTATAGTAGAAATTATGAATGATGACGGGACTATGTCAAGATTGCCAGAGTTGATTGAAGTAGCTAATAATTTTAATCTTAAAATTGTCTCTATTGAGGATTTAGTTTCTTACAGAATGAAAAATGATAGTCTTATAAATAAAATATTTGACGAAGATGTTAATATTCAATACGGAAGCTATAGGCTAAGAGGGTATAAGCAGACAAACAATGATCAAATCCATATAGCATTAACCTTAGGAGAGTTTAGTAAAAATGAATCCATATTAACGCGAATTAATTCCTCGGTTATTAATAACGATGTTACTAAGATTCTGTCTGGAACTAATGAAATGAGGTATGATAAGATATTTGAAAAAATAAATAAAAAAGGTAAAGGAGCAATTATTTTCATAAATCAAAATCAATCCTCTGATGAAATTCTAAAAAAATTAAAATCTTTTAATAATAAAGAACAAATACCAAAAATTGACCTTAAAGATTTTGGAATTGGTGCACAGATACTTCATGATTTAGGAATTTCAAAAATAAATTTACTAAGTAATTCAAAACAAATTAATCGTGTAGGACTCTCTGGTTATGGGTTGAGTATTGAAGAGTACACTAACTATTAAAGGTATCAATCCATAATTTTATTGCCATATATATCACCATAATTAATAGTGTAATCCTAATTGCTCTTTCTCCTCCTTTTCTAACTGACCAAATACTTGAAAACCATGCTCCAATTATTGACCCAAGGACCATCCAGAAGCCAACAATCCAATCTACTTTTCCTTCTAGAGCAAAAATTAATAGTGCTGCAAGAGAATAGATAAATACTGAAAATGCTTTTATAGCATTTGTTCTAATTAAATTAACTCTATTTACCGTAGTCAATAAAAGCATAATTACAATGCCAACACCAGCATTTAAAAACCCACCATATATTCCTATAAAGAAAAAACCTAATAGTGCATAGAATAAATATTTACCTTTTAACCTTTCTGCAAGTTCTAGAGATGAAATTGATTTTGTATTAAAAACAATTATTAGACCAATAGATATCATAATTATAGCAAGGAATCTTTTAAAAGTATCTCCATCAATATCAACTGCAATACTAGCACCAATAATAGCACCAACAAGAGCTGTTAAGCCAAGGTAAATTCCATATGGGTATGTTTTAATTCCTTTTGTTGTATAGCCATAATTTGCAGCAAATGCAGAAAATATTATCATTAATCTGTTAGTACCGTTAGCTGTTACTTCATCCATTCCAAGAAATAAAATTAGGACAGGTAGTGTTACTAGGGATCCACCACCAGCTAGTGTATTTACAACTCCGGCGAAAAGACCAATACCGACTAAAATTAAAATTGAATTTACATCTAATAGCATTAATTACAAGATAATCCTTTTTTTATAATAGACTTTATGGATCCATTAAAGTCATTTTGAATTATATTTGATTGAATTAAATAAGAAATATGAATATATCAATTTTAGGATATGGAAACCTTGGTAGAAGTATCGCAAACGGCTTAAAATCATTTGATAGTTTAAAAAAATTATATGTTACCAAAAAAGATATTGAAAATCTAAGACATAGCATTGAAGATAAAAAATGTATTTTATCAAGTGATAATCTAAATGCAGTATCAAACAGTAGTATAATTTTTTTGACTGTGCAGCCTAAACAATTTAAGGGGTTAGCCAAGGAAATTAAAAGCCATATAAACTCAGATCAAATTATTATATCTCCTATAACAGGTATTTCCATTAAGGATTTAGAAGATGAGTTTGGTAATGATAAAAAAATAATTAGATGTATGACTAATACGGCTGTAGCTGTTAAGCATGCAGTTACATGTATCTGCTCAAACAAAACCGGAAAAAATAGTATTGAAATTGTTGAAAATCTTTTTAGAAAATTAGGACATACAATGATAATTGAGGAAAAGAATATGCAAGCTGCAACTGTAATTTCTGCAAGTGGAATAGCTTTTTGGATGAGACTTATTAGAGCTACAGCTCAAGGCGGGGTTCAATTAGGATTTGAATCTAACCAAGCACTTGAAATGTCTCTAATGACATCATTAGGAGCTGCCAAATTATTGGAGGTAAATCAATCCCACCCAGAAGATGAAATAGATAAAGTTACAACACCAAATGGTTGCACTATTGAAGGCTTAATTGAGATGGAGCATCAAGGCTTAAGCTCAGCTTTAATTAAGGGCATTGAAAAGTCATTTGACAAAATTAATTTAATGAAAAAAGAATAATTTTTTTCTCCTCAGAAAATCTAAAATCGTTTATATTTGCAAAGCTATTGGAGAAATGGCAGAGTGGTCGAATGCGGCAGTCTTGAAAACTGTTGAGGGTCATACCTCCGGGGGTTCGAATCCCTCTTTCTCCGCAAAACCCTGATTTTTTTTCAGGGTTTTTTTATAAATCAGCCAAGATTTTAGAGCCTATGTCAATCAAGTATTTTTCTCCATTCTCTATTGCATCATTCATTGAGTCAGCTATTTCTAAAATGGTATAAACTTTACTTAACCCTAATTTGTTAGACACACCTTCTTCTTTAACTCCGCATACTCCTATAATTGGTTTTTTATATTTACTTGCTAGCTTACAAATTCCACTTATGACTTTTCCTTTTTCAGTTTGTAAATCTATTTTACCCTCCCCTGTAATTATAACGTCACATTCCTTAATTAGTGATTCTAATTGAGTAATTTCTATGAAATTCTGTATACCTGAAATTAATTTCGCTCCAAATAAAGAAACTAAACCACCCCCTGCTCCTCCTGCAGCTCCAGATCCAGGAATTTTTTCAACATCAGGAAAGTCATGTTTAATTAATATTGATTGTAAGTTGATTAATCCTTGATCTAATTTATTTATTTCAAATGAGTCTGCTCCTTTTTGACTAGCGTAAACAAAAGCTGCACCATTTTTTCCAGATAGAGGATTATCAACATCACAAATTACATTAATATTAATTTCTTTAAAATTAAACTTGATCTTACCTACATCGATGTAATCAATTGACACAAGATTTTTTCCAATTGGATATAATAGTTTTTTAAACTTATCATAAAACTCAAATCCTAAAGCTGAAGCTATACCTATTCCACCATCATTTGTGGCGCTTCCACCAATATATAAGTTTATTGTAGTTAAACCTTTATTGATTGCATCTTTAATCAATTCACCTGTTCCATAAGAAGATGTATACATGCAGTTTTGTTCTTCTTTTTTTAGTAAGGTTAATCCCGATGCTGATGACATTTCAATGTAGGCTGTTAGGTCTGAAATATAATAAGTGGATTTTATTGGACGAAACAAAGGATCGTTGACAATCAATTCAACAGGCATTAGGCTTAAATAATTATTTATTATATCAATTGATCCTTCTCCCCCATCAGCCATTGGACATGAAATTATTTCATGTTTATAATTATTAATTTTTATACCTTTTGCAATAGCAACACATACTTGAGCAGCAGTTAAGGAACCTTTAAATTTATCAGGAGCAATTAAAATTTTCATTGCAAAATGGTTTTTCCTTCTATTGTAAACAAAAATAGATTATTTTTAAAATCAGAATATGAATATTAATTCAAAAAATATAGGCTTAATATCTGGGCCTCTAGCTTTTTTAGCTGTATTATTTTTTTTTAATCCTGAAAGTCTAAACCCTAGAGCAAATGCAATACTTGCTTCAACTATTTGGATAGCAATCTGGTGGATTACCGAAGCTATACCCATAGCAGTAACTGCATTATTACCAATTATATTGTTTCCTCTTACTGGTGGATTAGGATTGACAGAGACAACAGCCTCATTTGGTCACAAGTATGTTTTTCTTTATATAGGTGGTTTTATAATAGCTATAGCAATCGAGAAATGGAATTTACATAAGCGAATAGCATTGAATATCATTAATTTAATTGGGACTAACATTAAAAATATTATTCTTGGTTTTATGGTTGCTACTGCATTTATGTCTATGTGGATATCAAATACCGCGACTGCAGTTATGATGTTACCAATTGCAATTGCTATTGTTTCTCAATTAAAAGATAACCCAAATACTATTGAGGATGAGAATTTAAATTTTGGAAAAGCTCTTATGCTAGCTATTGCATATAGTGCATCAATTGGTGGTGTTGCTACTTTAATAGGAACACCTCCTAACTTAGTATTAGCTGGTGTTGTAGAAGAAACTTTTGGATATGAGATAACTTTTGCTAAATGGTTCCAATTTGGTTTTCCAATATCAATTATTCTTTTATTTATCTGCTGGAAATACATAACAAGTATAGCATTTAAGTTTAAACAAAAAACTTTTCCTGGTGGAAAAGAGGAGATTTACAAACAATTAAATGCACTTGGGAAAATAAGCTATGAAGAGAAATTAGTAGCTGGAGTTTTTGCATTTACTGCATTTGCCTGGATAAGCCGTTCTTATATACTTGAATCAATTATACCTGGGATTGATGACACAATTATAGCTATGACAGGAGCTATTATAATATTTTTATTACCAACAAAAAATAGGGAAAGAAAAATTTTAAAATGGGATGAAGCTGTCAAGTTACCATGGGGGATTTTATTATTATTTGGTGGTGGTATGGCTCTTGCAGCAGGATTTAAAGACAGTGGTCTTGCTTTGTGGATAGGTAATCAAATGACATTATTGGATGGTGTTTCGTTAATATTATTAGTCTTCATTCTAATTGCTTCAGTCAATTTTTTAACTGAAATAACATCCAATCTAGCGACAACTGCAATGCTTCTACCTATTCTTTATCCAATGTCCATGACAATTGACGTTCATCCATTTATATTAATGGTATCTGCTACAGTTGCAGCATCATGCGCATTTATGCTTCCTGTAGCTACTCCACCAAATGCGATTGTCTTTGGATCGGGTTATTTAAGAATACCTGACATGGTCAGAGTAGGAATATGGATGAATCTAATTTCAATTATTCTGTTAACACTATTTGTTTTTTATCTTCTTCCATATTTATGGGATTTCGATCCTTTAGTTTTTATAATACCTGAGTAGTATTGAGATTTTTTTTAATTTATATTATTAGATTTTTTTTTACTGCTTTAGTATTAATACTAATTTCATTTGATTGTCTCTACAGTCAGGAAGAAGGTAGCAAAATTGACCTTAAAAATGTTAATGTTGCGACAAAAAGGCTTCCAACAATTTTTTTATTCGGAGAGGAATATACAACCAGAGATAGAGATGAATTATTAAGAGCAATTCTAAAGTCTCAATTCTATAGACCAGATCTTGAAATTGTTATAAATCTTCAAGAATTTATTTCAAAAAGATCTTTTAATTTTAGGCATAAAGGTCCTGTTGATATTACTATTGACGGAAAAAGATTAAGAAATCAAAACAAATATAATACTGCTTCACTTTATGGTCAAGGTGGAGACTCTCAATTATTAAAGCTAATAAATAAAGTAAAAAATGTAAGAATTGATAGCAGTCTTAATGGTGTTTTAGAAAGAAGAATCTTAAAAAAAGAAATAAAGTCCATTAACGATCAGATTGCAAAACTTTTAGAAAATACTAAGGTAGAAATTGAGAATGACACAGTATTTGTAGCCGAGAAATCTCAGGAGAAAGCCTTAAAAAAATTTTATAGAATAAAAAATAAGCAAGAGAAAAAATTAAATGATACCAAATTGATCGAGATAAACATTATTAGTAATTAATTGGACTAAATTTAATCTTATCATTAGATTTTAGCTGTGATAAATTGTTCAATGAATTTGTATCAAGCTGAAGAATTCTTGGATAACCACCTGTAGTTTGGCAATCTCTGTGAAGTATAATTATTTTTCCCGATGGAGTCAACTGAACTGAACCTGGTAATACAGGTGATGAAATAATTGTTTTTATGTCAACCTGAAGTTTTTCCTCAAGATTATATGCCATTCTATTATTAGAATTAATAGTAAATTCATTTTTAAATAATTTTTGTTTGGAATTAGTAGATAATAAATCATATTCAGGACCTCTAAATACTTTCATAAATCTGTTTAAATTAAATTTTAGTTTATCCCATTTTAAAATTTGACTTTCAGATTTTTTTGAAACTTTTATTTCATCACCCTTCTTAAGGTGATATGAATCTGAAATATTACTAAAAAATGACTTACTACCAAATAAAGATTTTACATTAAGCCCTCCCGAAATAGCTATATAAGATCTAGCACCATTTATCGTATTATTTAATTTTAATATATCTCCAGAACTAACATTAATTGATTGATACATTTTAACAGGTAAATTATTAATCAAGGGATTAAAATCACCACCTGTAATTGATATAACACAATTACAATTAAAAATTAGGGTTGGTCCAGTTAGTGTAACCTCTAAAAGAGATTCATCTTTATTATTTTTAACAAGTTCATTTGCAGCCCACGCGCTTTCTTGGTCCATAAAACCAGATGTAGGTATTCCAATATTTCTAAACCCGTGTCTTCCTCCATCTTGTATTGTTGTGAAAAGACCTGGCTGAATTACTTTAATCATCTATTTAGATAAAGGTTTTATTGTCTTTTCTTTTTTCATTTTTTGAAATTGTTTTTTGGATATTTCAGTAAATTGAATTTTGTCACCAGGCTTCGCAAAACAGGGATTATTAGATTTTAAATCAAAGAAATTTAAAGGTGAAACACCTATGATATGCCATCCTCCAGGACTATTTTGAGGATAAATGCATGTTTGATTCAGTGCAATCCCAATAGACCCTTTTTTTATATCTAAAGACGGAACTTCCTTTCTTTCACAGTGAAGATTCTTATCAGTAAAACCCAAATACATGAAGCCAGGTAAAAATCCCATTGACAAAACATCATAAAGTTTTGATTTGTGAATATTAATAATTTCTGATGTAGATAGTTTTTTTTCTTTTGCAAAATTTTCAAGATCAATTGCGAATTTTAAATCGTAACAAACTGGAATTTGCCATGTTTTATTAGGTTCATAGAGATCATCCTCTATATCTTCAATTCTTTTTAAATCTTTAATTAGATCATTAGCTGAAATTTTATTTATGTCAAAAATTATTAATAAAGAATTAATAGATTGTACAACCTCAATAATACAATCATTTAGATGTGTCTCTATTGTTTTTCTGGTATTTGATAGAT
The DNA here is from genome assembly GCA_902622595.1 of uncultured Bacteroidota bacterium. Classification (GTDB taxonomy): domain Bacteria; phylum Bacteroidota; class Bacteroidia; order Flavobacteriales; family Flavobacteriaceae; genus Marisimplicoccus. Next base: position 196,280 of record CACNQM010000001.1, on the reverse strand, counting down.
TACTTATTAATTTAGAATTAATTGAATGATTATACGATATTAAGATAGATCTCTCATTAAAAACAAAATATGTTTTAGAATTATTTGCCATTAAATTCTTTATTTATTTTTTTTAATATATCTACAGAGTTATTAGTATCAGAATGAATACAAATTGTATCAAACTTTATTTTTTGAAAATTTCCATTTATTGTTTTTACAGTTTTAGTTTCTTTTATAGTTTTTATATGTTCAACAACATTATCAGGATCTGTAATTAACGCATTTTCATAATTTCTTGACACTAAACTTAAGTCATCATTATAGTTTCTATCACCAAATACCTCATAGACAATACTAAACCCTCTTTTAATAGCTATCTTTTCAATTTCAGATTTATATGGGATATAAAGAGAGTATTTATTTTTAAACTCTTTTAAAGCATCTAAGTATAAGTTAGAAAGATCAGCATCAATCATCATATAATTATAAAGTGCTCCATGAGCCTTGATATGGTTGAGAATAACACCATATGAACTTGCAATTGCCTCAAGGGATTCAATCTGAGAAATTATACTGTAAGACAATTCTGATGGTGAAATGTTTATTTTTTTTCTTCCAAAATTAATTTTATCAGGGTAAGATGGGTGAGCTCCGATTTTTACATTATTTCTAATTGAAATTTCAACACATTCAATCATACTAGCATTATCTCCAGCATGACCTCCACAAGCAACATTACATGAATCAATTAATGGCATGATAATATTTTCATTATTAAGTCCCTCTCCTAAATCACAATTAATATTTAACATTATATAAAAGAAATTAAACCTTTAGCTCCAAGAATTAGTGATATTATAACTATTACAGATCCTAAAATATTTTGAAATTTATAACTGTATTTGCTACTAATTATGCTTTTATTATTAATTAACCACAAAAGTATGATTGCTATAATCGGAAGTAATAGGCTATTAGAAAACTGAGCAAATTTTATTATTTCAATTGGATTTAGTTTTATCATTGATATAATTACACCAAAAAACAGAATAATTATCCAAACAGCTCTAAATTTTTCACTTTTTAGTGAGTCATCCCAACCAAAGCAACTTTTGGCAACATAAGCTGCAGCTAGTGGAGCTGTTATTGACGATGTAATTCCTGATGCAAATAAACCAATTCCTAAAAAATAGATTGCAAATTTTCCATACAAAGGTTCAAGACCTTTTGCTAAGTCAATTACTCCATTTACATCTTTATTATTAACAGATGCTGCAGTAATTATAATTGATAGTGAAATTAAACCACCAATTAGAATTGAGAAAAAACTTTCAAATCTAGCAACTTTTAACTTGTCTATTGAGCTCCACTTTTCAGTAACTAATGAAGAGTGAAGAAATAAATTATACGGAACAACAGTTGTACCAATTAGACCAAGCAAAACTATTAGATTACTTGAATTTATTTCTGGTGAAATAACACCATCTACTAGGCTTTCTATGTTAGGTTTAGTCATAATTGCAGTAACAAAAAAAGAAATACTCATAATTAAAACTAATAAAATAAGAAACCTTTCTAATATTTTATAGTTTCCTTGATAAAGGATTATAAATGCAATTAGGCCAATAAAAATTGGTATATAATTAATTGACTCAGAATTAATAATTGCAGATATTCCAAGTGAAGCTCCTGTAATATTTCCAGCTTCATAGGCTGCATTTCCAATTAATATTGAACAAATAACTAATACTAAAAAAAGTCTATTAATAAATTTTGACTTAATATTAACTCTGATAACTTCCGCTAGGTTCATCTTAGTAATTAATCCTATTCTAAGAGACATCTCTTGTAAGACAATAGTAGAAAAGATAGATAAAACAATAGCCCATATTAAAGAATAACCAAATGAGGCTCCCGCTATAGTACATAGAGTTACAGTACCTGGTCCTATAAATGCTGCAGCAATTAAAACACCTGGTCCTATATCTCTAAACCATTTCATTATGGGATATATATCTTATCTCCAAGAAATATTGCATTTAGAAACAGTCTATTTGTTCCATACCATGCACCTCTAAAATTAGGGTTATCTGCAAACATTACAGCAATTCCGCTTCCTACTTTAGATACAACTAATGAGACAGACTTATTTATTTTTGACTTATTTTTTTCTGTAAGAAATCCGTCTATTAGGGGATCATCCGAGTATCTAACTACAGATGAATAACTATTCTTTGAGGGCTTTAGCCATATTGAATTATTCTTATAAAGCGGCAGAGTATTATTTTCATACCCAAAGGCTAATGGATGAGTAAGGTCTATTATTGAATTCAGTATAACGCCCCCTATCTGCTCTTTATCCCTGTTCTCTTCTGCATCTCCATAAGCAAGGTAATCCATTTCATCAAACTCCTCTTTTTCAAGAAGATTCTCGTCAACTATTTTTTTTTCAATTAATAATTTTGACCCACTTCCTATACTTATTATAGTATTTCCATTTTCTGCCCATGTCTTTATTTTTTTAATCTGACTATCTGATAACTTATAATCACCAGAAACTAAAACCAGTACATTGTATTTATCCATTGAAATATTATCAAAGTTTCTCATTGGGATTTTTGTTATTGGCATTCCTACTCTTTGATCAAGTAAATGCCATACCTCACCAGCTTCATATGCTCTCACACCAGTCCCAATCAACATCATAGCATTAGGTTTATTAATAGGCATAACATATCCACTACCCAAGTCAATTCCAGTGGAACTAAGTCCACTTTGTACTGAATAAATATTAACATTATACTTTTCTTGAACACTCATCATTTTCTCATAAAGTTCATTTGAATTTAATTTCTTCTGAATTGATAATGGAATTATTAGAGAGCCATAATTAAAGGTCTTAACGCCAGATGAAGTTTGAATAGTAAATGGTTTAAAAGATGCAGATGTAAATACCTCATTGCTTAGTAAATCATATGTAATTGCAGGAATGTTATAGTCTTGGGAGTCTAATATATATGCATAATTTGATTCAGAAAATGAATTAACTTGAAAAAGTCCATCAATGTTTTCTACTTCTTCACCTTCAAAATCTTTATTTGATGAAGAATAATCTATATCATAAATGTTTGCCATTGACCAGGCTGAGGCATCATAAAAAACACTGTCTCTATATTTCTCATGCGTTTCAAAGAAAGAGCGGACCAACCTGTAATTTTTTTGGACAGTAGGCACATAAAATTTATTTCCATCTCTTAAAACATCTATGTTATGTAATTTTAATTTATCGATAAATGCTTTAGTTTTATTATTATCATTTCCTTTATTAAATGTGTATCCTTTAACTCTTTTTTGAGTAGACTCTGTTATTGCAGACTTGTAAAAATTACTTTGATAGTTTTTTAGTTTCTCTTTATTTGCAACAGAGGCTTTAACAGTTGTCATACCAGAAACATATTGATTTTTGATTGTAAATGGAAATGTGATTTCACCAAATTGAGTTTTTTGTTTATGCCCTCTTGAACTTGCTTGTTCAAAGAGAAGTCCAATTCCACCTAAATAATCAGGGTATGCAGATCCATAACCTGGATATGTTCTATCAAATCTTTCTCTTGTAAAATAGAGAGTCCCTATTTCATCTAATGCGTTAGCAAAATATGAACCGAATAAAAAATTAAAATATTCATAATTCTCTTTTGGAATAACAGGATTTAGGGAACCGTTTGGTTTAAATGGAACAAAAAAATAAGTGCTGTTTGTACCCATCTCATGAAAGTCAGCGGTGACATTTGGTTTCCATGAATGGTACCATTTAAGCTTACTTCTACTCTCTGGGTGAATTCCCAGATACCAATCTCTATTTAAATCAAACCAGTAATGATTTGTTCTTCCTCCAGGCCAGTATTCGTTATGTTCTGCATCTTGAGGGTCGTCAACTAGAGGAGATCCCTTGTATGTATTTACCCAATGGGTATGTCTATCTCTACCATCGGGATTCAAAGTAGGATCAATCAAAATAATTGAATCAGATAAATATTTATTTATTTCATCTGATTTTGATCCTATAAGAGTATAAGCAGTAAGAAGCGCTGCCTCAGAGGTAGAGGGTTCATTTCCATGAACGCTATATGCTAAGTTAATAATTAAAGGCATGTCCTCTGGTTTTGATTCCTCTGAATAGTTTGGATGTTTGGGATCTAAGTATGATATATGATTTTCACGAATTTTTTCAAGATTAAGAATTTTATCAGATGAACTTATTGCTAGTATTACAAGCTTTCTTTTCTCATAAGTTTCTCCGTAATAAAAAATTTGTGCTTTATCTGAAATGTTTGATAGGTACTCCATGTAGGAAACAATTAGATCATGTCTAGTATGCATTTCACCAATAGGATATCCTAAGAACTCCTCTGGTGATTTAATATTTTCATCAAACGGAGCATATTTTTCATAATAATAGTCTTGAGAAAATAGTGAACTTGTAAGTAGAAGGTTTAATATTATTATTTTTTTCATAATTTTTGATTTAATCATTATCTAGTGCTTTTTCGATTATTGACTTTAAATGCATTTTGTGAGCTCTAGATGATATATTTCCATTAGAGTTAATAGATTCCATAATTTCGTTAAGATTTAATAATGCTAAAGATTTAGCATGATTTTTATATCTTTTACCTCTATCACTACTTATAATATCGACAAGTCTTTTTGTATATATTATTTGTAGATTTTGTCTGAAACCATCAATATTTCCATCAATTTCAGAAAAAATTGATTTATTTAAATCTGTCATAAACTCTGATAATTTGTATTTATTACCATAAAGTTCAGAATCCTTTAGACGTTGTAAAGTGTTTGGAGCCATTAGTTGAGATAGTATTCTAGCCTGATTTGATAAAATTAAGTCATGAATTTTGGGATCCTCAGGACCACTATAAAATTCAAAACCTCTTCTTTGTCTGGCTAAATAATTAAAAATATCAGAGGGAATTTTGTAATTATCAGAAGAGAAAATATATTTATCTAAAGCGTTGAAAGCTCGCTTCTGGTCTCTGTAACTTACAGTAGTATATGGCTTCTTAGAACCTTTTTGTCCAATTACAGATCTTTCAACATACACACCACCTATAAATTTGGATATCGTTGAGGCTGCACTGGCATATTGTGAGTTAAGATTAAAGAATGCTCTTCTGAGATCCTCATAAGTATTACCAGGTGTTTGAAATTTATCTAAAATATCATCAAAAAGTTCATTGACAAGGCGCATTCTGTCAATTGAATAACTTATTGGGTCAGAAGACATATCATTTGTTTGAACTCTTGGGTCAATTCCCCGAGAGGAATAAAGTATGTCAGCATCATTTCCAAAAATAAGTAACGGATCTGTTGACCTAGATAAAATTTCATTTCTTTCTTGTTCAGAATTGAAAGGTTTATATCCAAACTCAATAGCCCATTTATCATAATGTCCAACTGATGTATCTGCATATGGAGATTTAATTTTTGGATTAGGATTTAAATTAAGTGCAGGGTAATCCATCACAGAACCTGAGATAGCCTTTCCTTTTAGTTTATTAGCATCATAAAGTTCGCTAATACTGTGGATACTACTTGACTTCATATTATGATTAAGACCCAGAGTATGGCCAACTTCATGCATAATTAAATACATCATTGATTGTCTTTCTAACTCCTCTAAATCATAATCATCTCCATTTAAAGCAATAAAAGTTCTTCCAAAGTTTATATTATCATGTAATATGCTTCCTGCAGAGCAGACAAAATTATCATGATCATGAGTAGGATCATAATTATTTGTATCCATTATTGAAGCCGTATCTGAATATAATTTGTCATAAAAGACTCTATTTGTAAAAAAAACAAACTCAAGCATAATATCAGCAGCAATTATTTCACCAGTTCTTGGATTAACCATACTTGGTCCATATCCTCCAAACGGAGGATTAGGTGAAGAGGTCCATCTTAATACATTATATCGAATGTCCCCAGCATCCCATTCTGCATCATCAGGTTGAATCTTTACTTGAATAGCATTTTTAAACCCAGCTTTCTCAAATGCAGGATTCCACTGCAGTACTGCCTCCTTTATTGTTTCTCTCCATTCAATAGGAGTTGAGTTTTCGATCCACCATGTAATTGGTTTAATAGGCTCTGAAATTTCTAAACTTGGATCTTTTTTGATTAACTTCCATCGATTGATTAAGTCTCTATAATTTGTAGTTCCAGGGTCTGTAAGATTATCTACCTGAGTTAAAAAATAACCAACTCTCTGATCATCTAGTCTTATTTGATAATCATCATCAGGCATTTCTACAATTGTATGAAATGTTTTTATAGAAACATATCTTGAGTCTTCAACTGCGTTTGAACCAGAAGAACCTACATTTGGGTTATTATAGACATAATTTGTTTTTACGTTTAAATTTTTTGGATAGTTCTTTATTTTTTCAATTTTTGATTTTCCTTTGTCAAACCTACCTAATTGAAATGATCGATTATATTGAAAAGGATTAGTTGGCAATTTAATTCTAGTTAAAAGTTCGGATATAAATATTCCGTCAGCATCTATTAAATATGCATTTTTCTTTTTATCAAAATATTTAATTTTTATACTTGATATCAATGAGTTACTAATATTTGCATCTTTTGATTTACTTAATGGATTATTCTCATCAAAATAGAAATTTGAATTGACAGCTGATATTTCTATTTTATTAAAGAATTTTTTAAAGTTTAATATTTTTTCATCCCTATACTGACCTCGAAATCCAGCTGTTCTTACTACACCATCTGCAATCTGCGATCCATAGATATAATCTTTGTTGAGTTGATCTTCCCTTATTAGCATTTGAACTTGTCCGGTAATCGTATCCTGATATATATCAAATAAACCTTCAATTTTTTTACTTGATTTTATAAAATCCTCAAGGGTCTTTGATTTCTCATCCTTTTTTTTGTCAATTATTTTAGTATCATTATTCTGTGCAATAACAGTATTTAAAGTAAATAGATATAAAACAAGAAATAATTTTATTTTTTTCATAATAGGTTAGTTTATATAAATATATTCATTTTGAATTCTTTTAACACCTGTAATTTAACTATTTAGTTATCTTTGAATTCATTAAAATTCACTTATGAGGAATATCATAGCCTTAATTTTTTGCCTATTTATTATTAATACTGCCCAAACACAAAATTACTGGCAACAAAATGCTGACTATAAAATTAGTGTTGATGTTAACGCAAATAACAATACATATAAAGGTAATCAAGAGATTAAATACACAAACAATTCTAGAGATACATTAAACAAAATATTCTTTCACCTTTATTTTAATGCATTTAAGGTTGGAAGTGATATGGCTGTAAGATTAAAAAATGGAGATGATATTAATACAAGATTTGATGTTGATATTAGTCAATTAAAACCTAATGAAGAAGGCTTTTTAAAAGTTAGCAATCTTAGACAAGATGGTCAAAAAGTTGAAACTTATGTTTCTGATACTATTCTCGAAGTAATACTCGCCAATCCATTAGAGCCAGGAGATTCATCAATTTTTACTCTGGATTTTAATGGACAAGTCCCAGTTACAATTAGAAGGGCAGGAAGAGATTCACCAATGGGAGTCAAATTCTCAATGGCTCAATGGTATCCAAAAATATCTGAATATGATTATGAGGGATGGAATACTGCACCATATACTGGAAGAGAATTTCATGGTGTATGGGGAGATTTTGATGTTACTATAGAGATAGATGAAGATTACATTGTTGCAGCTTCTGGATATCTTCAAGAAAGCGATCCCTCAAATCCCAAGCTTGGTAAGAAATCTGGTAATAAAAGAATATGGAATTTTTTAGCTCCAAAAGTTCATGATTTTACATGGGCTGCAGATCCTGATTATATTCATGATGTATATGAAGGACCAAATGGTGTAAAACTTAATTTTTACTATAAGAATGATCCTGGAATAATTGACAATTGGAAAGCTGTTCAACCAGTTACTGCAGAGCTTATGGAATTCTTTAATGAGAACATTGGAGTTTATCCATACAAACAATATTCGGTTGTTCAAGGTGGAGATGGTGGTATGGAGTATTCTATGCTTACTTTAGTTAACTATGGTGATGAGTTTGTTCCACTTGTGAGTGTAACTTCTCATGAGCTTGCTCACGCTTGGTTTCAAGGTGTATTAGCAACTAATGAAATGAACCACGAGTGGATGGATGAAGGTGCAGCTAGTTTCTTTGGTGATTTAGCAGAGAGTGTTGTTCTTGGCTCTAATTTTAATAATAGCATAAGAAGTTCGTACGCTAGATATATTAGCTTAGCAAATTCAGGACAAGAAATGCCTCAGTCAACAAATGCAAACAGATATAAGTACAATAGAGCATATGAGTCTACAGCATATTCAAAGGGCTTTGTTTTTTTGAGTCAGTTAAGATATATAATTGGTCTTGATGCTTTCAATGAAACTATAAAGAACTATTATAACACTTACAAGTTTACTCATCCTCTTCCTAATGATCTAAGAAGAATTGCAGAACAGTCATCAGGAATACTGCTAAATTGGTATCTTACAGATTGGACTCAGACAACAAATAAGATCAATTATGCCATCAATCAAGTTGAACAAAGTAAGAATAAATCTAAAATTACTTTAGAGAGGATAGGTTTAATGCCAATGCCACTTGAAGTACTAGTAAAATATAAAGATGGTACTGAAGAGTTTTACTACATACCTATTTCTTTAATGAGAGGTGAAAAGAAACAGCCTTCATATGCTAAGAGTTGGACTCAGGTTGAAGATTGGTCCTGGGCATATAAAAAATATACATTTGAGGTTAATAATAAATTAGAATCTATAAAATCAATAGACTTAAATCCTACACGACTTATTGCAGACACAGACAATTCAAATGATATAATTATATTCGAATAAAATGGAGAATCTATTACTAATATTTGAAAATATTTCATCTGTAAACAGAGCTTTAATAATAATATCTGGAATTACCATTTTTTGGGTAATTGAAGGTATTGTTCCTTTTAAATTTCTTAACTACAGGAAATGGAGACATTCAATTCCTAATTTTTTATTAACTCTTACTACTATAATTGTGAATTTTTTATTTGCATTTCTTCTAGTTTTCGCTGCTGATTGGACAAATGAGAACAATTTTGGAGTTATACACTTAGTTAATTCGACAACATTAGTAAGCGTAATCCTAGGGTTACTTGTACTTGACTTAATTGGTGCTTATTTACCACACCTGGTTCAACACAAGGTTAAATTACTTTGGTATATTCATATAGTCCATCATACAGACCACAATGTAGATACTACAACTGCAAATAGGCATCATCCATTTGAAAGCGTAGTCAGATTTATATTCACTTTTATTGGAATTTTCATTTCAGGTGCACCAATTGGACTAGTCTTAATGTATCAATCTATATCTGTAATAGCTTCTCAGTTTAATCATGCTAATATTCAGATTTCTAATGAAGTTGACAAGTTGCTCAGCTATATTATTGTATCTCCTAACATGCACAAAGTCCATCATCACTTTGAACTACCTTACACTGACTCAAATTATGGTAATATATTTTCAATTTGGGATAGACTTTTTGGTACCTATATGGAGTTAAATAAAGATAAGATCGTATACGGGGTTGACACAGATTTAGATGAGGTTAAAAATTCTAAGTTTACTAGTTTGATTGAGAGGCCATTTAAAAAGTGGTTTAATCACTTTAATTAAGACTTTCAATTTCAGATAAAAGGTTACTAATATCAATTGAAGATTGATTTCCACTCTTCATCTCTTTTAATTTGAAACTATTTGATTTTACTTCTTCATCGCCAATAATTATGACATAATCAATTCCTTTCTGATTGGCATAATCCAATTGTTTTTTAATTTTTGCATTAGCTGGATATAATTCACAAGTAATATTTTTTTCTCTTAATTGATTTACATAGGATAAAATACTGTCTAGTTCTAGACCAAAATTTAAAAAAAGAAAAGATTTAGAGGAATCTAATTCATTTGGAAATAACTTTAACTCTTCCAATATCATGAATATTCGATCAAAACCAAAAGATATTCCAAATCCACTAAGTTTCGGATTATTTTTTTGTACTAAATCATCGTATCTACCACCCCCTCCTATTGACCCGATACTGAACTCTTTTGGAGAAGATACCTCAATGATCGTTCCAGTATAATAACTAAGGCCTCTGGCGAGTGATAAATCTATATTAATATTAATATTACTAAAATTGAATTTTTGTGAGGTGTCAATTAATTTGTCAAGTAAATCAACTCCATTTAGGGAAATATTTTTTGAATTGAAAAGCTTTCTCAAATTTTTAATTTTCTCTTGGTTAGTTCCTCCTATATTTAGTAAATACTTTAATTGATTAATTGATTCATCTGATAGGTCTCTGTTTTTTAATTCTTTCATAACACCATCAATTCCTATTTTATCAGTCTTATCAAGAACAGAGGCAATTTCTATGACACTATCTAATTTCATTAATTTAGATATTCCCTCAAGAATTTGTCTATTATTAATTCTAAGATCAACTTTTGGCAATCCTAATTTATTGAAAACAGAGTCATAGACTTTAATGCACTCTAATTCGTTTAATATATTTGACTCGCCAATAATATCGACATCACACTGCAGAAACTCTCTATATCTTCCTTTTTGTGGTCTTTCTGCTCTCCAAACTAATTGAGTTTGGAATCTCTTAAATGGGAATGAAATATCATTTAAATTTTGAGAAATAAACCTAGATAAAGGTACTGTTAGATCATACCTTAATGCCTTGTCAGATAATGAATTAGAAAATTTAGATAGTTTGTTATTTTTGAAAGCATTTATGTCAGCTTTCTTTATTTTATCTCCCGAGGATAATATTTTGAACATTAAATTATCTTCATCATCTCCATATTTTCCAGTAAGTGTAGTTAAATTTTCAAATGAAGGAGTCTGAATCTCCTGAAAGTTAAAAGATTTGAAACAATTTTTCAGAACATTGAGTAGATATTCTCTTTTTTTTAATTCTAAAGAAGAAAAATCTCTAGTACCCTTTGGTGTATTATGTTTTTGAGACATCAAAAAATAATTTGATAATCAGTATGTAATAAAGTTATGAAATTATTTCTTTTCAGGAAGGAGCTCAAAGTTTAATTGGGTGGAAACTTCTCTATGAAGCCTTATCGAGGCTATGTAACTTCCAATTCGTTTAATAGATTTACCAGGAATAGAAATATTTTCTTTTTCTACCTCAATCTTCTTGTCAAGAAGTGCTTTAGCCACATCAGCATTTGAGATTGAACCAAATAACTTTCCGTCAGGACCAACTTTTGCAGAAATTTTAAGTTCTAATTTAGAAATTTTAGTAGCAGTTTTTTCAGCTTCATCAATTATTGACTTTTCTTTAAATGCTTTTTGCTTTAAGTTTTCAGCAAGAACTTTTTTTGCAGATTGAGTAGCAAGAACAGCTTTACCAGTAGGAATTAAAAAGTTTCTACCATAACCAGATTTAACAGAAACTAACTCATCTTTAAAACCAACATTTGCAACATTTTCTTTTAGTATAATTTCCATAATTACTTTAATAAATCTCCAACATATGGAAGTAGCCCAAGGTGTCTTGCTCTTTTAACTGCTACTGCTACTTTTCTTTGATATTTAAGTGAAGTACCAGTTAGCCTTCTTGGTAATATTTTTCCTTGTTCGTTAATAAATCTACTTAAAAAATCAGGATCTTTATAATCAACATATTTAATTCCTGATCTCCTAAACATACAATACTTTTTTGCTTTGGAAGTATTAATGTCTAACGGTGAAAGATATCTTATCTCACCTTCATTCTTAATTTTCGACTGTTCATCAATACCTGCCATGTTTAACTAGCTTTTTTTGTACTTCTATTTCTTCTTTTTTCAGCCCACGCAACTGCATGTTTGTCCAGGGTAACTGTAAGATATCTCATTACAGTTTCGTCTCTTGTGAATTCAAGTTCAAGAGAGGAAACAATGTCTGCTGGTGCTGTATACTCTAATAGATTATAAAAACCACTATTCTTTTTTTCAATGGTGTAGGCTAGTTTTTTTAGTCCCCATACCTCTTTATTAATTATTTTAGCTCCATTAGACTTTAACGACTTTTCGTATTTGTCTACAGTCTTTTGAACTTGCTCTTCAGAAAGAGCTGGGTTTAAAATAAATACAGTTTCGTAGTTTTTCATCTTAAATCTTAGGCCGCAAAATTAGGTTATTAAATATAATCTGCCAAATTTATTTTTAGGTAATCTAATCGCTATATTGGGTCAACATCAATGATGATCCTGACACTTCTGTATTTAGATATAGAATCAAAACTTTTATAAATTTTCTGAATAACGCTTCTAAATTTATTTAGCTCATCAAGATTTCTAAGTTTTACTAGAAACTCTTTATGATATTTATTCTTAATTCTTGAAATTTGGGGGTATACAGGTCCTAACATTACTCCTTTAAAATTATCTCTAATAACCTTATTTAACCAATCTCCAGAACTATTTAATTTTTCATAACTCTTATCTTTTATAGTAATTTTTATTAATCTAACATAAGGAGGATAACTATAATCTTTTCTTTCTGCTAGTTGATTCTCGTACATTTTTTCGTAATCATAATTAATTACATTTTGAATAATTGGATGTTCTGGTTGATATGTTTGAAGAAAAACTTTACCAACATCTCCTGATCTTCCTGATCTTCCAGCAACTTGAGTTAAAATCTGAAAAGCTTTTTCGTGAGCTCTAAAATCTGGAAAATTAAGAAAATGATCAGTATTAATAACACCTACTAAAGCAACATTTTCAAAGTCTAGACCTTTAGTAATCATCTGCGTTCCAATTAGAATATCTATTTCATGTTTAGCAAATGAATTAATTATTTTATCAAATGAAAATTTTCCTCTTGTTGAGTCCCAGTCCATTCTTTTACTTTTAGCATTTGGAAAAATTTCTTTTACGATTTCCTCTATTTGCTGGGTTCCATCTCCCTTGTAGCTCATAGTCTCAGATCCACATGAATTACATTTGGATTCAGCCTTTGAAGAAAATCCACAATAATGACACTTAAGCATATTTGAAGATAAATGGTACGTAAGACTCACATCACAATTATCGCACATTACATTTTGACCACAATAGTCACATATCCATTGAGGAGAGTACCCTCGTCTATTCCTAAATAAAATTACTTGTTTATCTAGTGCTAAACAATTATTAATTTCTTGTACCAATTTTTCTGAAAATATTGAACTGTATGTATTTTTTGGCTCATTTCTCATATCTAAAGGAATAATATTTGGCATTTTAACCTTACCATATCTATCCGATAATTGAACGTAACCATATTTACCATTTTTTGCATTATTAGTTGACTCTATTGAAGGAGTTGCAGATCCTAATACAACTTTTGAATTATTTAGTTTGGATAAATAAATGACAGCATCTCTGGCATTATACCTAGGTGATGGCTCTTGCTGTTTATATGATGTTTCATGTTCCTCATCAACTATAATTAATCCAAGATCATTAAATGGAAGAAAAACTGAAGATCTTGCACCTACTATTAGTCTTGCAGTTTTCTTATTTTTTTTTATGCTTTCCCAAACATCAGTCCGTTCATTAAGTGAATATCTTGAGTGGAATACTGAAATCTGATTACCAAAATTTATTTTTAATTTTTGAATGATTTGAGTTGTTAAAGATATTTCAGGGAGTAGGTAGAGAACTTGTTTACCTTTTTTCAGATAGCCTTGAATAAGCTTAATGTATATCTCAGTTTTTCCTGAAGATGTGACACCATCTAAGAGAACCACATCTTTATTAACTAATTGATCCTTAATTTGATTTAATGCTATGGATTGAACATCTGAAAGCTCATTTATTTTTTGATCAAATTTTTGTTCACTATCATTTCTATCAATTTTTATTTTTTTTATTGATATGAACCCTTTTTCTTCAAGACCTTTCAAAGAATTATCTGAAAACTTAATTCTATCTTTTAAATCTTTAATTTTTAAATATGAATTAGACTTTATTTCACTTATTATGTGTAATAAGATTTCCTTTTGTTTAGGTGATTTTTTAAGAATATCAATTGACTTGTTTACTGTTTCTTTTTTTAAATAAACTACACTTACTAGTTTTGGCCTATAAATTTCATTTATTTCAAAATTTAGTTCAACTAGGTTCTTTTGAATCATTCCTTGAATTATTGAGTAGGTGCTTTTCCTATCAAGTATTTCTGAGACCTCATTTATTTTTAGATTTTTAAAACCAAGTGCTTCATATATTAGGAACTCATCTTCAGTAAGATCATCAAGATTATTTTCTTCTATTTCTTTTTTTACAATAACTGTATCACTCTCTAGAAGAAATGTTGAAGGAATTGCTGCCTTTAATACATCACCTAAAGAAGTAAAATAATATTTTGACATCCAACTCCAAAATTTAATCTGAGATTGAGATATAAGTGCGTCACTATCATATGAAAACTCAATGGATTTTATTTCATTAAAATCTGGCTTTTGATTATGAATATGCTTTATTACTCCTGTATAAATTTTTCTTTTCCCAAAGCTTACAGCAACTCTATGACCAATACCAAGTGATTTGCTCTGATTAGGTGTTAGTTTATATGTAAATGTTCCTTGTAACGGAAGAGGTAGTATAACATCTGCAAAAAAATTCATGGTTAATTATAATATATTCTTTCTAATTTAGCAATTAGCCCATGAAAAAAATACTAATATTTATTTCTCTATCGCTTTCTTTTGTTTGTTTCTCCCAACAACAGAATCAAATAGTAAAAGGAAAGGTTCAAAGTGAAACTAGTAAATCAGTTCTTCAAAACGTCCATGTACTTAACTTAACCAAGGTAAAGGGGACAATTACAAATCTTGAGGGTGAATTTGAAATAAATGCTAAATTAAACGATACTTTATATTTTTCGTATATAGGATATAAACCTCTTAAAATTGTTGTAACTAATGATTTGATTCGATTTGACGAAAATACAATAGAATTAACCGAACTTGCTTTTGCATTAGAAGAAGTTATTATAAAGCCATACCAACTTACAGGTTACCTAGAAATAGACGTAAAGAATGCTCCAGTAAATACTTCAACGAGATACAGAATTGTTGGTTTACCAAACCTAGGTTATGAGGCAGGAAGAAGATCACGTTCTGGAATATCAAAAGTAATTGGTGCTATATTTAATCCAGCCGATTTTCTCAATAATCTTTTTAAAAAGAAATCTGCTAAAATGGATAAACTTAGGTTGATGAGAGAAGATACTGAAATCAAAAATCTTTTATCAACAAAGTTTGACCGAGAAGTTTTAGTTCAACTTTTAGGAGTTGATAAGGTTGATATTGATGAAATTTTAAGGAACTGCAATTTTTCTGATACTTTTATTCAACAAGCTAATGATTTGCAGATAATGGAAGCAATTAATGAATGCTATGATGAATACAAGCTTCTTGAATTTTAATATACTAATCAGTTAACTTATCTTTGCGCAATGAATGAGTTTAAATTGTATTCAATATCCCCGATAGACGGAAGATATTTTGATAAGACTAAAGATTTAAATAGATATTTTAGTGAAAAAGCATTAATTTTTTACAGAATAAAAGTTGAAATTGAATATTTTATTTCTCTTTGTAAAACTGGAATCCCTCAACTTAGAAACTTTGAATCAAAAAAATTTAAAGAGTTAAGAAAAATTTATCAAGATTTTTCAATTGAAGATGCAAATGCGATTAAAGAGATTGAGAAGGTCACAAATCATGATGTCAAAGCAGTTGAGTACTTTATTAAAGAGAAATTTGATGCTCTTAAATTAAGTGATCATAAAGAATTTATTCACTTTGGGTTAACATCGCAAGATATTAACAATACGGCTATTCCATTATCTATAAAAGACTTTATAGAAGAAGTTTATATTCCAGAAATAAATAATGTTCTTGATGCAATTAATGCTAAGTGCAAAGAATTAAAAAATATAACAATTATTGCTAGAACTCATGGTCAGCCTGCATCACCCACTAAACTTGGAAAAGAATTTAAGGTTTTTTGGACTAGAGTAACTAATCAACTATCTACTCTAAAAAATATACCAAATTCTGCAAAATTTGCTGGTGCAGTTGGAAATTTTAATGCTCACAAGGTAGCATACCCAAATATTGATTGGAAGAAATTTGGTAAAAATTTTATAGAAAATGAATTAAGTTTAAACTATTCTTTTCCAACAACTCAAATTGAACATTATGATTCACTTGCAGCTTTGTTTGACAATTGTAGAAGAATAAACAATATCTTGTTGGATATGTGTCTTGATATATGGAGTTATATATCTCATGATTATTTTAAACAAAAAATAATCAAAGGTGAGGTTGGATCATCTGCTATGCCTCACAAAGTTAATCCTATTGACTTTGAGAATGCTGAGGGGAATATTGGTTTAGCTAATTCAATATTTGATTTTTTATCAAATAAATTGCCAAAATCAAGACTTCAGAGAGACCTCAGTGATAGTACTGTTTTAAGGAATATTGGTGTTCCTTTTGGACATTCCTTGATTTCTTTTGAATCTATCCTCAATGGTCTCAATAAAATATATGTTAATGAGGAGAAAATAAACCAAGATATTGAAGAGAACTGGATTGTTATATCTGAAGCTATCCAAACAATATTGAGAAGAGAAGGGTATAATAACCCATATGAGATTATGAAAGAACTTACTAGAAAAAATAAAAAAATTGATAAAAAATCTTTACATAAGTTTATTGACAGTCTTGAAGTTAGTAGTGCTATTAAAAAAGAGTTAAAACAAATCTCTCCTTACAACTACACTGGTATATAATTTTAAATTCGTTTTATGAAAATAATTAAGTTTTATTTACTGGCGTCTACAGTTGTTTTTATTGGTTGTAAAAAATCAGGAGATGATGAAGATCCAAATATAATTAGAATTGAGACAGACCTTGAGATCAGTGATTTTATATGGAAAGGATTAAATCAATATTATTATTGGCAAGAAAGTGTTGTGAATTTATCAGATAGTAAAAAAGAAAATGAATCTGATTATGCATATTATTTAAGTCAAAACACTAATCCTGAAACATTTTTTAATTCACTTCTTCATCCCGATGACAATTTTAGTTGGATAGTTGATGATTACATTGAATTAGAAAACATGCTTCAAGGAATTGATAATTCAGATGGAATGGAATTTGGATTATATGTTGAATGTAATGACCAAAGTATTTTTGGGTTTGTTAGATATGTTCAAAAGGGTTCAGATGCTGAGTCAAAAGGAGTAAAAAGAGGTATGGTTTTTAGTGATATTAATGGTATCAGACTTACTAGGGATAACTACAGAGACTTACTCTATAATCAGACCAGCAGCTCTTACACTATAAAATTTTCAGAAATTAGTTATGATCAGAATAATCAATGTGCAAATTTAATTCCAGGACAAGAAGATTTGATATTAGTAAAGTCTAGAATTGTTAAAAACCCAATTCATATTTCCAAAATTATTGAAGTTGAAGGACAAAAGGTGGGATACCTCATGTATAATCAATTTGTTGGAGTTGTAGAATCAGAAGGAAAGGATTATAACTCTGAACTTAATAATGTCTTTTCTAATTTTTTATCAAATGGAATTAATGATCTAGTTGTTGATTTAAGATACAATCCTGGTGGTAGAATTTCTACATCAATTAATTTGGCATCAATGATTACTGGTCAATTTAACAATCAAGTCTTTGCAAAAGAGAGGTGGAACTCCAAATTAATGAATTACTGGGATGAGAATAACCCAGAGTCTTTATTAAATAGATTTACTAATAAACTAAGTAATAATCAATCAATATTTTCTTTAAATCTTGACAGGGTTTTTATACTTACATCTGCTAGAACAGCATCCGCAAGCGAACTTCTCATTAATGGGCTTGACCCATATATTAATGTGATACATATTGGTGACTTTACTGTAGGTAAAAATCAAGGGTCTATAACTGTCTATGATTATATCAATGAATCTAGAGACAAAAATCCAAATCATATGTATGCAATGCAGCCTATAGTTCTTAAAATTGGTAATGTAGCAGGCTATACGGACTTCCCTGATGGACTCGAGCCTGATACTTTAATAAAGGAATCATTACTAAATCCGGGTATTTTAGGTGATATTAATGAACCTCTCCTAAAAATTGCAATTGATCAAATTACTGGAGATGCTTCATCAATTGATAATGACTTCCAGTTTAAAGAGATATCATCTCCATTAGATGTATTGAAAGAAAGGATAATCATTGATGATAATGATATTGAATAATTATTTAGTTAAGTACATCTTTCTCCTTGAATAAAGTTCAAAAAACGAATCATCGTTTAAATCATCTATAAATAATATGCTTTCTCCTGTACTTTTCATTTCTGGACCAAGTTGTTTATTTACGTCTGGAAACTTATTAAACGAGAAAACAGGCTGTTTGATTGCATAACCATCTAACCTTGGTTTAAAGTCAAAATCTTTGATTTTCTTTTCACCCAGCATGACTTTTGTAGCGAAGTTTACGTAAGGCTCTTTGTAGGCCTTAGAAATAAATGGAACTGTTCTTGAAGCTCTTGGATTTGCTTCAATTATGAAAACTTTATCATCCTTAATTGCAAATTGTATGTTTATTAAACCAACAGTATTTAAAGCTAAAGCAATTTTTTTTGTATGATCTTTAATCTGTTTAATTGTAAACTCTCCTAAATTAAATACAGGAAGTGTTGCATTTGAATCACCCGAGTGAATACCACATGGCTCGATATGCTCCATGATCCCAATAATATAGACATCTTCACCATCACAAATTGCATCAGCCTCTGCTTCAATAGCACCATCAAGATAATGATCAAGCAGAAGTTTATTATTAGGAATCTTAGATAGAAGATCTATAACATGCTCTTCTAGCTCTTCCTTATTAATTACGATTTTCATTCCTTGTCCACCTAGAACGTATGAGGGTCTAACCAAAATAGGAAAGTTTAACTTTGAGGATAATTTAACTGCTTCTTTAGCACTCTTAGCTACACCAAAGTCTGGATATGGAATTTTATTTTTCTTTAAAAGGTTTGAGAAGCTTCCTCTATCTTCTGCTAAGTCGAGAGATTTATATTCAGTACCAATTATTTTAATGTTGTACCTGTCTAATTTTTCTGCAAGTTTCAGTGCAGTTTGTCCACCAAGTTGGACAATAACCCCTATTGGATTTTCATGCTGAATTATATCATAAATATGTTCCCAGAATACTGGCTCAAAATAAAGTTTATCAGAAATATCAAAATCTGTAGAGACAGTCTCTGGATTACAATTTATCATTATTGTTTCATATCCACATTCGCTAGCAGCTAGTACACCATGGACACAACAGTAGTCAAACTCAATTCCTTGACCAATTCTATTAGGACCAGATCCTAAAACAACAATTTTTTTATTATCTGAAACGATGCTCTCATTTTCAGAAAATTCTTTATTATCTGCAGTTATTATTTTTTCTTCAAAAGTTGAATAATAATATGGGGTTTGAGCTGGAAACTCTGCAGAACAAGTATCAACTAATTTGTAAACTCTATTGATACCAAGTTTATATCTTTTATTATAAACCTCACTTTCTAAACAGTCTAACATAAATGCAATTTGTCTATCAGCAAATCCCTTTTGTTTTGCTTCAAGAAGAGTGTCATATTCAATATTATCAATATTTAATTTTGAAATTTCTACTTCTAATTGATAGAGTTCCTCATATTGTTTAAGAAACCACATATCAATTTTAGTAATTTCATATATTCTTTCAAGAGGAATACCAGCCTCTATTGCATCATAAATCACAAAGACTCTGTCCCAACTTGCCTTAGTAAGTTTACTAATTATAGTATTGTAGTCTTTATAACCTTTTCCATCTGCTCCTAGCCCATTTCTTTTTATTTCTAATGATTGTGTTGCCTTATGAAGTGCTTCTTGGAAAGATCTGCCAATTCCCATTACTTCACCAACAGCCTTCATTTGGAGACCTAAAGTTCTATCAGATCCCTCAAATTTATCAAAATTCCACCTTGGAATTTTAACGATTACATAATCAAGAGTAGGTTCAAAAAGTGCTGAAGTTGACTTAGTTATTTGGTTGCTTAATTCATCTAAAGTATATCCAAGTGCTAATTTTGCAGCAATTTTTGCAATTGGATACCCAGAGGCTTTCGATGCAAGAGCAGAAGATCTTGAAACCCTGGGATTTATTTCAATTGCTATTATATCTTCTTTTTCATCTGGGCTTACAGCGAATTGAACATTACAACCACCTGCAAAGTCTCCAATACTTTTCATCATCTTTATAGCCATATCTCTCATCCTTTGATAAGTAGTATCGGAGAGTGTCATAGCTGGTGCGACTGTAATTGAATCTCCAGTATGGATTCCCATTGGGTCCATGTTTTCAATTGTACAAATTATTACGATATTATTATTTTTATCTCTTAGTAGCTCTAATTCATATTCCTTCCAACCCATTAATGCTTTATCAATTAGAACCTCATGAATCGGGGATGATTCAAGACCTCTTGTTAGCAAATCATTAAATTTATCTTCTTCGAAAACAATAGAGGCGCCAGTACCACCAAGTGTGAATGAGGGCCTTATTACTAAAGGAAAACCAAATCTTTGAGCAATTTCCTTTCCCTTTAAAAATGATGAGGCACTTTCAGCTGGAGCTACAGGGATATCTATTTCATTTAGCAAAGTCCTGAACTTTTCTCTATCCTCAGTAATTTCAATTGCATCAATATCAACTCCAATTATTTTCACATTAAATCTTGACCAAATTTCTTTTTCTTGAGCCTCAATACAAAGATTTAATGCTGTTTGACCACCCATGGTAGGAAGAACAGCGTCAATATCATCATGTACTTCAAGTATTTCAATAATAGATTTAGTGGTAAGAGGTTTAAGATATATATGATCTGCCATTGAAGGGTCAGTCATAATTGTAGCAGGATTTGAATTGATTAAAATCGTTTTTATACCATCCTCTTTAAGAGATCTTAGAGCTTGTGACCCAGAATAATCAAACTCACAGGCTTGGCCAATTATTATAGGCCCTGAACCAATTATAAGAATTGATTTAATATTTTTATCCTTTGGCATAAAATCACACTAAAATATAAAAAAAAAGGCGCCATAAAAGCACCATCAGTAAAAAGTTATTAAAAATTATTTCTTGTGACGAGGTTCGTCAGAAACAGATAATTTTTTTCTTCCTTTGGCCCTTCTTCCTGCTAGTACTCTTCGACCGTTAGCAGTAGACATTCTATCCATAAAGCCATGCTTATTTCTTCTTTTTCTTTTAGATGGTTGGTAAGTCCTTTTCACAGTTATCCGTTTGAATTGGTGGCAAATATAATATCTTTTTGTTCAACTTCATATAAATATTTTTAAATTGTAAATTTGCTAAAAATATGATACCAAAAATAATAAAGCTTATTGCTTCGATATTACTCCTAGCATATGGAGTTTATCAAATTACAGAGACTTTTGTGGGAAACGGAATATTCCTAATTATTCTTTCAATATTACTCATTGTTTTATACTTTAAAAATGAGGTATTAATTTTTGCATTTTTAAGTTTAAGAAAACAAAACTTCGATAGAACTGAGAAAATTTTAAAATTAATTAAGAACCCAAAATCTGTGTTAATAAGAAAACAGCAGGGTTTCTATTATTATCTCCATGGTTTAATACAATCACAAAAAAATTTAACCATAGCAGAAAAGCATTTTCGTGAAGCTTTAAAACTTGGGTTAAGTATGAATCATGATATTGCAATGGCAAAATTAAGTCTTGCTGGAATTATGATGCAGAAGAGAAGAAAAAGAGAAGCTCAAGCTCTATTAACTGAGGCAAAAGGCTATGATAAGCATAATATGCTAACTGCACAGATAAAGCTCATGCAGGAACAGATGAAAAGAATTTAATATCAAGTTTTTTTATCGTAAATAGATTTTTTCTTATCTTTGCTGTCCAGCTTTTTTATTTATGAGTGAAATAACAATAGAAAATAATGAGTTTTTAAGACAATTTGAAGTCAAGGTTTCAGACTCATTAGCTAGAATAGAATATGCTGAACAAGAGAGAAAAATTTTTCTTACAAAAATCCACATTCCAGATAACTTAAAAGATAAGTCTTTCGAAGAAGAGTTTATCACAAAAGTTCTTGAATTTATAGAAAGTAAAAATCTAAGAGTTGTCCCTACCTCACCAAGAATTGCAGGATTTGTTAGAAAGAATAAAGCATTTAAGCATCTTCTTCCTGTTGGAATTAAACTTTAGTTTTCATTAAAACTATACGGCAAATCCATCTGAGTCAATATCAACAAATATAGACTTTACTATTGTTCCAATTATACTGGGGTCCCATGGTCTTCTGAATCTAATATAGTTTGAGGAAAAACCTTCTATGTAGCCATTTTTTTCTTCCGATTCAAACAGAACATCTTGAATGCTACCTTTATTTCTTTCATAGAAAGTTGCTTTCTTTTTACTAGATAAAAGCCTTAATAATTTACTTCTTTTTGTCCTAACGTTAGACTCTACAACATTAGGTAAAGATATGGCATGAGTATTATCTCTCTCTGAGTATGTAAACACATGAAAATAGGAAACATTTAAGCTGTCCAGAAAGTTAAGACTTTCAAGGAATAGATCGTCATTTTCTCCAGGAAAACCAACGATAACATCAACACCAATGCATGCATCAGGCATCAATTTATTTATTTTTTCAATTCTGCTTTTATACAATTTTGAGTCATATCTTCTTCGCATCAATCTTAAAATAGAATCGCTACCGCTTTGTAATGGGATATGAAAATGACGGACAAACTTTTTGCTAGTACTTATAAAGGTGATTATTTCATCATTAAGTAGGTTTGGCTCAATCGAAGATATCCTAAATCTCAAATCTAAGTCAAGATTGTCTAATTCCTTTATCAAATCAAGAAAAGTAGAGTTAAATTCATTGTTTCCATTTTTACCAAAGTCCCCCAAGTTTATACCAGTCAAAACTATCTCTTTAATATTTTGACTTGCAATTTCATAGACATTTTCAATCACATTTGAAATAGAATTACTTCTTGACTTACCCCTTGCAAGTGGAATAGTACAAAAACTGCACTTGTAGTCACACCCATCTTGAACTTTTAAAAATGCTCTTGTACGATGATTTAAAGAATAACTTTCCTTAAAAAAGTTTACATTATTTATGTTACATGAATGAATCTTTTTTGAATGGTCACTATCTAAATTTTTGAGATATTCTAAAAGATTAAATTTATCAGCTGCACCTAGAACCAAATCAACACCATCTACTGATAACAACTCTTTTGGTTTTAACTGAGCATAGCATCCGATTGCTGCAATAAAAGCATTCGGATTATTTTTTTGAGCTTGCTTGACAAAATACTTAAACTTTTTATCAGCATTTTCTGTCACAGAGCAGGTGTTTATGACATATGCATCTGCAAATTCATCAAAATCTACAATTTTGTAATCATTTTCTTGAAGTGATTTTGAAATATATGAGGACTCAGAAAAATTTAATTTACATCCAAGTGAATGAATAGCAATCTTAGATATATTTCTTTTAACTTCTGATGATTCCAAGATACTTGACAAAACTTTAAAAATAATCTATGAAGGATCTGTATCTTCTGATTCTTGTGAGTCATTAATTTCCTCAGCAGCAGGTGCTTCCTCAGTAGTAGATGCTTCCTCAGTAGCAGGTGTCTCCTCAGCAGCAGGTGCTTCCTCAGCAGCAGGTGCTTCCTCAGCAGCAGGTGCCTGATTGAAATTAGCATATTTGCTTCTAAACTTATCAACTCTACCAGCAGTATCTACTAACTTAGATTTACCAGTATAATAAGGATGAGATGTTCTTGATATTTCAAGTTTGAAAAGCGGATATTCTACACCATCAATTTTAGTGGTCTCCTTAGTTTCAACAGTAGACTTTGTTAAAAAAACATCATTGTTAGACATATCTTTAAATGCTACTAGTCTATAGTTATCAGGATGTGTGTTACTTTTCATAATTTTAAAGTGAGTGCAAATTTAAAATTTTTTTCATATATCCTATCATTATAATTGCTTAATTTTACTCAAATAATTTAATACAAACGAAATGTTAGAATCTAAAGGAACTGTTAAGTCAACTGTGCTAAACTATGGTTTGATAATGGGTGGGCTAACTGTCGCGTTTACCGTCATGTTATTTCTAATGGACATGCACTATCAAAACTCTTCAATTCAACAATGGACTGGATTATTAATAATGGCAGGGTCAATTGTTTTTGGTCAATTAGCTTTTAAAAAGATGAATGAAGGTTTTATAAGTTTAGGTGAAGGAATGAAAATTGGGATAGGAGTTACTGCACTTGGATCTGCAATTGGTATTGCATATGGAATATTTCAAGGTAGTGTCCTAGATCCAGATACTATGACTAAGGCCATGGATTATGCAATTGAACAAGCTATACAGCAAAATCCTGAAATTGGAGATGAGATAGTAGGAGCTATGGAAGAAGCATTTGAATTTTTTGCAAATCCACTTATTTCATCATCAATAGGAATGGCAGTCTCATTATTCTTTGGTGGACTTATTTCTTTATTAACTGGATTAGCACTAAAAAAAAATAGGCCAGCTTAAATAGCCTATGGATGTTTCAATTGTAATACCACTTTATAATGAATCTGAGTCCTTAATCGAACTCAATGAATGGATTAATAAATCTTTCATTAGTAGTGGTTTTTCCTATGAAATAATTTACATCGATGATGGGAGTGATGATCAGTCTTGGAATATTATTGAAGATATAGCAAAAGAGAATAACAACGTTAAAGGTATTTCATTCAGTAGAAATTTTGGAAAATCACAAGCATTAAGAGTTGGATTTTATGAATCCAAAGGTGATTATGTTGCAACACTTGATGCTGATCTTCAAGATTCACCTGAAGAAATCCCAATAATGATTGATAAACTGATAAAAAATAATCTTGATATGATATCTGGATGGAAAAAGAAAAGACATGATTCATATTTTTTAAAAAAGATTCCATCTTTATTTTTCAACATGGTAGCACGTGCTTTTTCAGGAATAAAACTTCATGACTTTAATTGTGGAATTAAGGTTTACAAAAAAGAAGTAATAAAGTCAATTAAATTATATGCTGATATGCATAGATTTATTCCAATTCTTGCAAAAAATGAAGGTTTTGACAAAATTGAAGAGCATATAGTAAAACATCAACCCAGAAAATATGGCAAAAGTAAATTTGGAAATGAAAGATTTATAAGAGGATTTTTAGATATAACCACTCTTTGGTTTACTAATAAATTTGGAAGAAGACCAATGCATTTTTTTGGTTTAATCGGAACAATAATGATTTTTGTTGGTACTATATTCTCAATATACCTAGGTTATAACAAGTTATTTATTGATACAAATTCTAGGCTAATTACAACTAGACCTGAATTTTATATTGCTTTAGCTACAATGATACTGGGTGCGCAATTTTTTATTGCAGGGTTTATAGCTGAATTAATTTTAAAGTTTAATTTAAATAAGGATAGGTATTCAATAAAAAATAAAACTTTTTAAATGAATTATTTTACTAAAGTTCTTAAATATGGTCTTGAATACTCATACTTTGCAGTACTAAATATTCTATTTAACATTCTGTATGCAATTTTTAGTGCATTAGCATTTGTCTCTTTCATTCCTATGCTAGATGTGCTTTTTAAACAAACAAAAAAAGTGTATGAGATGCCTGTATATTCAGGTATTGGTAATATCAGAGAATATGCAGAAAATTATTTTAATTATTATATATCTAAACAGTTAGAAACAGATATTTCAACAACACTAATTATTGTTGTCAGTATAGTTATCTTCTTTTTTCTAATGAAGAATGTTTTTAATTATCTAGCATTGTTCAACATCACTTTTGTTAAAAATGGTCTTTTGAAAAAACTAAGAGAAAGTCTTTATTCTAAAGTTTTAGTTATGCCAATTCCATATTTTATCAATAAGAAAAAAGGTGATTTGATGTCAAGGATTACTGCTGATATTCTTGAGATTCAAACATCATATTTATCCATTTTAGAGTTAATGGTTAGAGAACCCTTGACAATATTATTTACACTTATTGTAATGTTTACCATTAGTCCTGAACTAACACTTTTTGTAATATTATTTATTCCTATTTCCGGATTTATTATATCGATAATTGGAAAAAGATTAAGAAAAGATTCTAAAGAGGTACAGCAACAACAGAGCAACTTTCTCTCAATTATAGATGAGACGATTAGTGGCCAAAAAGTGATAAAATCATTTTTATCTGAGTCTTTTTTTTCAAGAAAATTTGATAAAATAAATCATTTACTATACAAGTATTCTAACAAAGTAATTAATAGAAAAAATTTAGCAGGTCCTTTCAGTGAGTTTATGGGAATTTTAGTTATAGGTGTACTTCTTTGGTTTGGAGGGAAAATGGTGCTTGTAAGCGAGTCAATTTCTGGCACAACATTTATTGTTTTTATGGGTCTTGCATACAATATATTAACTCCAGCTAAAAATTTAAGTAAATCTTTTTACAGTATAAAAAAAGGTAATGCTGCTGCTGAACGAGTATTCGAAATTATTGAGTATGATAAATATTCCAATGATGGGACCAGAAATATAGAAATTGAGGAGTTTAAAGATAAAATCAGCTTTCAAGATTTAGAGTTTAGTTATGGTGAATCAAAAATTTTAGATGGAATAACATTCACAATAAAGAAAGGCGAGAGCGTTGCATTAGTTGGATCATCAGGAAGTGGTAAATCTACTATAGCTAATCTTCTTAATGGTTTCTTTAGTGCTGATTCAGGAAGCTTATTAATAGACGGAATCAATATTTCTGATATAAAAAGAGAATCTCTTTACAAAAACATATCTATTGTAACACAAGAGTCTATTCTTTTTAATGATAATATATTTAATAATATTAAAATTGGAAATTTAGATTCAGAAAAAGAAGATATTATAAGTGCTGCAAAAGAAGCTAATGCTCATGAATTTATAGAAGAACAAATTAATGGCTATGAAACAGTTATTGGAGACTATGGTAACAAATTATCTGGTGGTCAAAAACAAAGGCTGACTATTGCAAGAGCAATGTTAAAAAGTCCCTCAATACTTATATTGGACGAAGCAACTTCATCATTAGATAGTAAATCAGAGAAAAAGATTCAAGATGCTATCAATAAGCTAATGCAAGGTAAAACTTCACTTATTATTGCTCATAAGTTTTCAACAATAAAAAAATGTGATAAAATTATTCTCATCGACAAAGGTAGAATAATAGCCCAAGGAACCCATGAAGAACTTATTAACTCTAGTTCTTCATATAAAAATATGAATGAGCTGCAAATCTAAGTCTAAATCTTTTAAATTTACAGCTTAATATTCCATAATGATATTATTTTTTGGAGATCCTAAATTAAAAGTTTTTGCAGTAAAGATTACAAAAGAATTATCATCTGAAGATATTAAAAAACTATCATGGGTTCTCAACTCAGTCTATTTAGAATCAACAGAAATCTCAGAAAAATTTATTGGACCAAAGTCTCTAATGATCTCTCCCTGGAGTACCAATGCTGTGGAGATTACTAAAAATATGGGACTAAAAAATATTAATCGTATTGAGGAGTTTACATACCATAAAAAATCTGAAAAATTTGATAAAATGGTCAATGAAGAGTATCCAAATCTTAATCAAAAGATTTTTGACAATAATATTAGTCCTGAGAAGATATATTTTATTGATAGTATATCCGATTATAATGATGAACAAGGATTAGCTTTAGACGATTTTGAAATTTCATACTTGGAAAATTTGTCAAAAAAAATTGGAAGAAAATTATCAGATTCAGAGGTCTATGGATTTTCTCAAGTAAATTCTGAACACTGTAGACATAAAATATTTAATGGGAAATTTATTATAGATGGTGTTGAAAAGAATGATAGCCTATTTGATTTGATTAAATTAACTTCAAAAAAAAATAAAAATTTTATTATTTCAGCTTATTCTGATAATGTTGCATTTATAAATGGTCCAATTATTAAACAGTTTCAACCCAAGAAAGGGGATGAAGCTAGCTATTTCATTACTAAACAAATTGAAAGTATAATTTCCTTAAAGGCTGAGACTCATAATTTTCCTACAACTGTTGAGCCATATAATGGAGCAGCTACTGGCTCTGGAGGTGAAATAAGAGACAGAGCAGCAGGAGGTACTGGTTCGCTCCCACTAATTGGATCCGCAGTATATATGACTCCATATCCAAGATTGAATGGTAAAAAGATTTGGGAAAAAAATATTAAAGAAAGAAATTGGAAATATCAGACTCCTGCAGATATATTAATAAAAGCATCCAATGGCGCTTCTGATTTTGGTAATTGCTTTGGACAACCTTTAATAGTTGGATCATTATTCACATTTGAACATAAAGAAGGAGATGAGATTCATTCATATGATAAAGTTATTATGCTTGCTGGTGGTGTAGGATATGGAGAACTAAATCAGTCAATGAAAGGCAAACCAAAGAAAGGAGACATCATTGTTCTTCTTGGAGGTGATAACTACAGAATTGGTATGGGTGGAGCATCAGTCTCATCTACTGACATCGGAAGTTATGATAATACAATTGAACTAAACGCTGTACAAAGATCAAATCCTGAAATGCAGAAAAGGGTTACTAATACTATAAGGTCTTTGTTTGAAATGGATGAAAACCCTATTGTATCTATTCATGACCATGGAGCAGGAGGTCATTTGAATTGTTTTTCAGAATTAGTTGAAGATATTGGTGGTGAAATATATTTAGATTCATTGCCAATTGGCGATCCTTCTCTTTCCTATAAAGAATTAATAGGTAATGAATCTCAAGAAAGAATTGGACTTATTATTAGAGAGAAGGACTATGGAATTGTAAAGAATATTGCTGATAGAGAAAGAGCCCCGATTTATGAAGTTGGAAAAGTTACAGCAGACAATAAATTCAGGGTATTTGATAGAAACAATAAAGTTGAAATTATCAATCTTGAAATTGATAATTTATTTGGAAATGCTCCAAAAAAAATCATTTCTGATATTACAAAACAAACTAAATTTTCTGAATTAAATTATGAATCTGAAAAAATCTATGATTATGTCAAGAGTGTACTAACCCTAGAATCAGTTGCCTGTAAAGACTGGCTTACCAATAAAGTTGATAGATGTGTTACTGGAAGAATTGCACAGCAGCAGACAGTTGGTGAGATTCAGCTACCTCTATCTAATTGTGGTGTAGTATCATTAGATTATGATAACTATAACGGAATTGCAACATCAATTGGTCACTCACCTATATCAGGTCTAATAGACCCATCAATTGGAAGTATTAACTCTATCGGTGAATCCCTAACTAATATAATTTGGGCCCCTCTTGAAAATGGTATAAAATCAATATCATTATCAGCCAATTGGATGTGGCCATGTGGAAATGAAGGCGAAGACTCTAGGTTATACAAAGCAGTAAATGCTTGTTCAAATTTTGCAATTGAACTTGGCATTAATATTCCAACTGGTAAAGACTCTCTTTCAATGGTTCAAAAATATGATAACATAAAAATTAAATCTCCAGGCACTGTTATAATTTCTGCCTCAGGTCATTGTCAAGATATTAGAAAAGTTGTTAAACCTGTTCTTAACAAAAAAACCGGAGATATATATTACATTGATTTATCCTTTGATAAATTCAGACTTGGAGGGTCATGTTTTGCTCAAACACAAAATAAAATTGGAAATGTTGCACCAACAATAAGGAATTCAGAGAAATTTAGAGATGCCTTCAATTTAGTACAGGACTTGATAAAACATAATAAAATTAAATCTGGTCACGATATATCCTCAGGAGGTATGATAACAACTTTTCTGGAAATGTGTTTTTCCTCTGTGAATATTGGAATGGATATTGATTTAACTGAAATTGGCTGCGATGATATTACAAAATTATTTTTCTCGGAAAATCATGGAGTTATTATTCAGTCAGAACTAAATATTGGAAATGATTTTTCTAAAATTGGAGTTGATTGTCATAAAATTGGAAAAATAAATAATGTTGGTTTGTTAAATATTAAAAATTTTGAAAAAAAATTTTCGTTTAATATTTCTGAATATAGGGATATATGGTACAGCACATCAAAAGATTTTGACAAGATTCAGACAAAAAGCAACAAAGGGGTTGAAAGATTCAATAATTATAAAAATCAACCACTTAATTATATATTTCCAAATGATTTCAGTGGAAATACAGAAACAAATTTTGAGAAAAATAAGATCAATGCAGCGGTAATAAGGGAAAAAGGAAGTAACTCGGAAAGAGAAATGGCATATATGATGTCTATTGCTGGATTTAATGTTAAAGATATACATATGACAGATATTATATCTGGAAAAGAAGATCTTAAAGACATTCAGTTACTTGTTGCAGTTGGTGGATTTTCAAACTCAGATGTTCTAGGATCAGCAAAAGGGTGGGCAGGATCATTTATTCATAACCCTGAGGCAAAAAATGCAATTACTGGCTTTTTTGAAAGGAATGACACGATCTCATTAGGAGTATGTAATGGGTGCCAATTATTTATAGAGCTTGGTTTAATTAATAAAGAGCATTCTGTTAAACCAAAAATGAAATATAATGATTCAAACAAATTTGAGTGTGTTTTTTCTTCAGTAGATATAATTCCTTCTCCATCAATAATGTTAAGGGGTCTTGAGGGATGTAGACTAGGAGTCTGGTCTGCTCATGGAGAAGGTAAATTTGATTTACCATATTCAGAAAATGAATACTCAATAGCAGCTAAATATTCTTATGAATCTTATCCTGCAAATCCAAATGGATCAAAATTTAATACTGCAATGCTAGTATCTGATGATGGAAGACACCTAGTTATGATGCCTCATATTGAAAGATCACTTCACCCTCACAATTGGGCATTTTATCCTGAAGATAGAAATGATAAATATTCACCTTGGATAAAAGTTTTCAATAATAGTTACAATTGGTTAGTAGACAAAAAAAGTAAGCTAATTTATTAAAATTGAAAATAGTTTTAAAAATTACTTAAAGTATTTATTATCAATTATTTATGTATTTTTTCATACTTTGAGTGTTGTAAATTTTACAAGTTATTTAAAAGTCTAATTACTAAAAAAACGAAATTTAACATTATTTGAAAAATATGTCTACAAAGAATAAAACAAAGCTTAAAGGAGGGGAGTTTCTTCTAAAAGAATCTCTATCAAATGAAATTTTTACACCTGAAGATTTTTCTCAGGAACAATTGATGATGAAAGATACAATAATTGACTTCATGGATAGAGAAATTTGGCCAGACAAAATGAAATATGAAGAGAAAGATTATGGTCTTACTGTTAAGGCAATGAAAAAAATTGGTGAGCTAGGTTTACTTGGAGTATCACTAGAGGAAAAATATGGCGGCATGGGTATGGACTTTACGTCAACAATGCTGGCGGTTGATTATGTCTCAGGAACATCAGGATCTGTTGCGACAGCATATGGTGCACATACAGGTATTGCTATATTGCCTATTTATCTATTTGGCAATGAAGAACAGAAGCAAAAATATTTACCTAAACTTGCATCAGGGGAATGGTTTGGCTCATATTGTTTGACAGAACCAACTGCTGGCTCAGATGCTAACTCTGGAAAAACTAAAGCTGTTTTAAGCGACGACGGAACACATTATAAGATTTCTGGTCAAAAAATGTGGATTTCTAATGCAGGGTTTGCAGATATCTTTATAGTATTTGCGAGAATAGAAGATGACAAAAACATCACTGCATTTATTATTCCAAATGATCCAAAAAATGGAATTGAGTTAGGTGAAGAAGAAAAGAAACTTGGTATTCATTCTTCTTCAACTAGGCAAGTTTTTTTCTCTGACACAAAGGTTCCAGTTGAAAATCTTTTGGGTGAAAGAAATGGTGGTTTTAAAATTGCCATGAATGCACTAAACGTTGGTAGAATTAAACTTGGCGCTGGTAATCTTGATGGACAAAGAAGATCAATTTCAATTTCAACTGATTATGCAAATAACAGGATTCAATTTAAACAGCCTATATCAAATTTTGGTGCTATTAAGGAAAAATTGGCTTCAATGGCAACTTCTTGTTATGCTGGAGAATCTGCTTGTTATAGAGCTGCAAATGACGTTCAGTCTAAAATTGACGAATATCAATCTTCAGGACTAAGCAGGCAAGAATCTGAATTAAAAGGAGTCGAAGAGTTTGCTTTAGAATGCTCAATTTTAAAGGTAGCTATCTCTGAAGACATGCAAATATGTGCCGATGAAGGTATTCAAATTTTTGGCGGAATGGGATTTTCTGCTGAAGCCCCAATCGAAAGTGCATGGAGAGATGCAAGAATTGGTAGGATATATGAAGGAACTAATGAAATAAATAGAATGCTTATAATTGGAATGTTATTAAAAAAAGCAATGAAAGGTAGTATTGATATTATGACACCTTATCAAGATATTTTGAATAATAAGCCTTTATCAATTGAAGAAAAATGTCAAACTTTTGATGATGAAATTATACTTGTTGAAAATATAAAAAAAATATTTCTTTTACTTCTAGGAAAAGCATTTGATAAATATGGTTCAGAAATTGAAAAAAATCAGCAAGTATTACTTAGCCTTTCTGATTTAGCAATAGAAGCATACCTATCAGAATCAACACTTAAAAGAACTATTAAAAATATAAAAAGAAGTTCAGTCGAGGATCAATTTGACCAAATAAATATGACAAAACTATACATATATGAGGCATGTCAAATAGTTTTAAAGAAATCTAATGATGTTGTTAATAGTATAATTGATTTAAAGAGTCAAGATAAGGTACATAGCTCAATTGCTGGTAAACTAAAGTATAGTGAAAACCCAAATATATTTGAATTAAAAACTAAGATTGCTGAAAAAATTATTTCAGAAAATAGATACTGTTTTTAGAATCTCTAATAGCCAATCGCACTTCCATCTTTACGTGATTCTGAAGCGCCATAGTAAACCTTGTTTATATAGTCTATCATAATAGCTTGGTATCCCCCAAATGAACCTAAATCATATATAACTTTATGTCCTTTCTTCATTAGTTCACGGATTTGTTTATAATTAAAACCTTTTTCTAAGGCAACTTCTCCCCCATCAGTCATTTCTCCTCCTGTTGGTTGTTGATTAGATTGGTGTCTAATTCTTGGTGCATCACCTGCTTCCTGCAGATTCATATCAAAGTCAATTATATTTATTACAATTTGTGCATGACCTTGAGGTTGCATAGCTCCACCCATTAGACCAAAACTAATTAATGGATTCCCATCTTTAGTTATAAATGCAGGAATAATTGTGTGAAAGGGTCTTTTTTTTGGAGCATATACATTGAAGTGATTTTCATCTAAAGAGAAAAGCTCACCCCTATCTTGAAGCATAAATCCGAGGTCATTAGGAACCATTCCAGACCCCATACCTCTGTAATTACTTTGAATTAATGAAACCATATTTCCTTCGCTATCAGCTGTTGTTAAGTATATTGTATCACCGTTCTCAATATCGCCAGGTAAAACAGTTGAAGCTGAATTGTCAGAATTTATCTCTTTTCTTCTTATGTCTGCATATTCCTTTGAAATTAAATAATCAACTGGGATTTCATTAAAGTCCATATCAGCATAATATTTTGCTCTATCTGCAAAAGCAATTTTTTTTGCTTCGACAAAATGATGTATATAATCAGCAGTACCAAAACCCATAGATCTAATATCATAGCCTTCTAATAAATTTAATATTTGAAGAGCTGCAATACCTTGACCATTTGGTGGTAACTCCCACACATCATATCCCCTGTAATTTGTAGATACAGGTTCAATCCATTCAGATTTATGGTTCTTTAGATCGTCATAAGAAAGAAAACCTCCTTGATCTTGAACAAAATTAGCTATTGTTTGCGCAATCTCACCTTCATAAAATCCTTTTTTTCCATTTTTAACAATAGTTCTTAATGTATTTGCAAGATCAGGATTTTTAAATACCTGGCCTTTCTCAGGAGTTGAATCATCAATAAAATAAGTTTCTTTAAAATTTGGATAATCTTGAAAATTATCTGAAGCATTTTTCATATAGTATGATACTAACTCAGTGACTGGAAATCCATCCTCAGCATACTTAATAGTAGGACTTAAAATATCTCTCATTTTAATTTTTCCAAATTTATTATGAAGTTCAAACCATCCATCAACACAACCAGGAACACTAACTGGAAGTGGTCCGTATGCTGGTATACTTTTAAAATTATTTTCTATAAAATATTTAAGAGTAAGATCTTCAGGGGATCTTCCACTTGCATTTAAACCGTACAACTTTTTTTCTTTCTCTATCCAAACAATTGCAAATAAATCACCACCAATACCATTGCCAGTTGGTTCCATTAATCCTAAAGCAGCATTTGCTGCAATAGCAGCATCAATTGCATTCCCACCTTCTTTTAGGATATCTATTCCAATTTGACTTGCTAAGGGATGACTAGTAGCAACCATACCATTTTGAGCAATAACCTCAGATCTAGTTGCAAATAGCTCACCTGTAATTCTATCTTGACCATATAAATAAATCGTATTTAATATGAGTAGTAAAAAAAGTAATTTTTTCATAATAAGATTTTCATACAATTTAAATAAATCCTTTATCTTTCATCCAGTCATCATTATATATTTTTCCAATATATCTACTACCTGAGTCATGAAGTAATGCAACTACAACTTGATTTTTTTTAAAATTTTCTTTTAACTGTATTAAACCAGATATTGCAGCTCCGCAAGAGTTACCAGCAAATATACCTTCTTCTCTAGCTAATCTCCTAGTATACAAAGCTGCGTCTTTGTCTGTTACTTTTTCAAAATGATCAATCACGCTAAAGTTAACATTTTCAGGAAGAATGTCTTCTCCTATACCTTCAGTTGAATATGGATAGATTTCGTTTTTATCAAATATTCCAGTTTCGTGATATTTTTTAAAAACTGATCCATAAGTGTCAATTCCCCAGACTTTTACACTGGATTTTTTTTCTTTTAGAAATTTTCCAACACCAGATATGGTTCCCCCAGTCCCAACACCAACTAAAAAATGATCAATTTTACCATCTGTTTGGTCCCATATTTCTGGACCAGTGGATTCGTAATGAGCTAAAGTATTTGATGGATTGTGATATTGATTTACATACCAAGAATTCTTCGTCTCCAATGAAATTCTTTTTGAGACTGAATAGTAAGATCTTGGATCACTTGCTTCAACATCTGTTGGACAGACAACAACTTTAGCTCCCATGGCTCTTAAAACATCAAATTTTTCTTTGGACTGCTTATCATTAGACACACATATTAATTTATATCCTTTTACTATTGCAGCAAGTGCAAGACCCATTCCAGTATTTCCTGAAGTTCCCTCAACAATAGTTCCTCCCGGTTTTAATTTTCCCTCTTTCTCAGCATCTTCAATCATCTTAATTGCCATTCTATCTTTCACTGAATTTCCTGGGTTAAAGCTCTCGACTTTGACAAATACATCTGATTTAATTGATTTTGTAATTGAATTTAACTTAATTAATGGAGTGTTACCGATCGTCTCTGTAATATTATTAAAATATTTCATTAAGAATTTATATTTTTTATAGGAGAAAACTTTGTAACTGAAACAAAGGTAAATGATAAAATAATTATGGTCATTATTATAAATATAGAGTTTAATAAAACTATATATACTGGGTCTATTATAAAAGGAATCGAATCCATATAGTAATCATTTGGATTAAGCTTAATGAATTTAAACTTGTTTTGGATTATTGATATAATTATAAAAAAGATGTTAGCCGGAATCATACCTTTTAAAATGATGTTAATTCCTTGATATATAAAAATTTTACTTAAAGAGGCTTCATTTGCTCCTAACGAAGACAAAATTCCAATCATTTTTACTCTCTCAAAAATTAATGTAAAAATTGATATAGTTACACTAACAATAGCAATAAATACCATAAGAACTGTAATTACGATTATGTTAAAATCAAAAATTGAAACCCAACTAAATATGTTTTCATATTTTGTAGTTATTGATTTAACTGATAAGTTATTTTTTTCTATTGACTGTAATTCTCTTATTGAACTTTCAATATCAAATATTTTAGCTTTATTATTAGATGATATTTCAATTATTGAATAATCATTTGATTCCCATTTAAAAATACTTTGAAGGGACTGGGCATTTCCAATTAAATAATTATTGTCAAAATCTGGAAAATCACTATCAAAAATATACTTGACAGAATATGATCTTACATTTGGAATTCTTTGGTTATTATTAGTTTGAAAATAAAGAGTTATATCATCCCCTTCCCCAATATCTAGTTTATTAGCAATAAGTCCTGAAATTATAACTTCATTATTAGATAATTTATCTGATATTTTTGACTTTGAGATAAATTTGTTTAGTTTTTGTAGATCATATTTACTACTTACACCTTTGAATATTACTGATTCAAAAGAATTATTATTTGAAATCAGAGTTGGCTTCTCAATTAAATATTCAATTTTTAAGTCTGGATAAGCATCCCTTATTTGAAAATCAACTTCATCAATATTATTAATTTTTTCTGATGCAATTCCTCTGAGATTGTTCTCATATGTAGATACAACTAAGTCAGGATTTAAACTATATAATTTATCTTTTATTGAAGCTTGAAGGCCTTTTCCAATAGATATCGAACACAAAGAGATAAATACCCCAAGGAAAACTGAAAATATTGCAATTTTTATAATACGTGACGAAATATTACTTTTATCACTACTTGATTTTAATTTATTATATATGAAAAGAGGCAGGTTCAAAACAGATACTTTAATCAAAAATACACTTTTATTTGTTCTATTTTCATATATGATTACCCCACTTCAGTCTCAAGAAATTATACCTGGTGCTGAGAGAATAAATTTATATATAAATAAACTGATTGATAAAAAGGTAGCAGTAATTGCTAATAACACTAGTATAATTAAAAATGGAGATAGGTCAGTTCACCTTATTGACAGCCTCCTAAATAGAGGAGTTAAAATAAAAAAAATATTTAGTCCAGAACATGGATTTCTTGGAGATAAAGATGATGGTGAGAAGATTGAAGACGGTTTATATAAATCTATTGAGGTAATTTCCTTATATGGAAAAAAAAGAAAGATTAGTAATGAAGATATTGAGGGTATTGACATAATAGTTTTTGATATTCAAGATGTTGGAGTAAGGTTTTACACTTATTTATCAACACTCCATTATGCAATGGAGGCTTCCTCAAGAACAAATAAAAAGATAATAATTTTAGATAGGCCCAACCCAAATTCATTCTATATAGATGGACCTGTTCTAGAAATTGAAAATTCAAGTTTTATCGGATTACACCCAGTACCAATTGTGTATGGAATGACAATTGGAGAATATGGAAAAATGATAAACGGAGAAGGATGGTTAGAAAATAAAATTAAGGCTAATTTAGAAGTAATTAGAATAAAAAATTATAACCATAACTTGAGATATGAACCACCTGTTAGGCCTTCACCAAACTTACCCAACCTACAGTCAATTTATCTCTATCCTAGTTTAGCTTTTCTAGAAAAAACTGAGGTGAGTGTTGGAAGGGGAACTAAAATTCAATTTCAGATTTATGGTCACCCTAATTTTATAAGTGACTTTAGCTTCACTCCAATGCCTAATTTTGGTAGTCAATATCCAAAATTAAACGGGAAATTATCATTTGGTGAGGACCTAAGAAATTATAAAACCAAAGATAAGATTGAACTAAAATGGTTGATTAAATCTTACAATCAAATTAGTGATAAAACAAAATTTTTTAGAAGTGATTTTGATAGATTATCTGGAATCTCAAATTTAAAAAAACAAATAATTGAGGGTGTAAGTGAATCTTTAATTAGAGAGTCATGGAAGGATGGTCTTGAAAAGTTTAAAAAGATTAGAGAGAAATATTTATTATATTGAAATAATTATGACAAAATTAACCCCTTTTCATCTAGCTATACCAGTAAAAAATTTATCTGAATCTAAAGAATTTTACGAGAATATTCTTGGATGTAAGCGTGGAAGAGAGTCCAATGAATGGGCAGATTATGATTTTTTTGGTCACCAACTAGTTATTCATGTAGATCCCAATCATGAAGGAAAATCTCATCATAATGAGGTTGACGGAAAATCAGTGCCAATTCCTCATTTTGGAGTTGTTATACCCTGGGATGACTTTGATAAATTTGCAGATATGTTAAGTACAAACAATATTCATTTTGTTATTGAACCATATGTTCGATTTGAGGGCTTGCCTGGTGAACAAAAAACAATGTTTTTTTATGATAATTCAGGGAACGCTCTCGAGTTTAAATCATTTAAAGATATGAGTATGTTATTTTCAACTAAAATATAATTATGCTTAAAATTGGATCAATAATTTTTAATGGAATCTTTTCAGAGAATAATAGAAAGAAAATTGAAGGTTTCACAATTTGGTCAGCTTCAATAGGATTTATTTTTCACCTATCACTTGTTCTTCTTAATAATAACTCAATTATTAATCTTGGAAATGAAAGTTTGTTACTTACTAACCCTATTTCAGCTATTTATACTCCATTTTCTATAATTCTGTATTATGAAATTTTCTTATTAATTTTTTATTTACCACGATCTTTTACTACTTCTATTTTAAAACAATTTGAAATTATTTCACTAATTGTTATAAGAAGAATTTTTTATGATATTCCAAAACTAGATCTAGAATCAAGCAATTGGTTTGAAAATGCTGATAATCTCCAAATTACGTATGACTTAATTTGTATACTAATACTATTCTTCTTAATCTATCTATTCAACTATGTTAAGAGTAATATTGATATTAAAAAAGCAAAAAATATTGACAAATTTATAGACTCAAAAAAGATCATAAGTGTATTATTGATTCCAGTTATGCTCGTACTTTTTATAATCGGATTATTTAATTGGTACTCAATTGGTATAAGTACTAATTTTGCAAGTTCTTTTTATTATGTTAATGAAGTTTTTTATAATACTTTCTTTTCAATATTAATTATTGCAGATGTATTCATTTTACTTTTATCATTCCTATACACCGAAAGATACAGTCAGATTATGCGAAATACAGGATTTATTATATGTACTATACTTATTAGATTATCTTTTTCATCAACAGGTTTAACTAATTTATTATTAATAATATCAAGTGTACTTTTTGGATTATTAATCCTCAAGATTTACAGTCTAATGAATAAGATTGAATAACTAATCTGAAATTTCACAAGCCTTTAGTGTATTTTTCAATAACATTGAAATTGTCATTGGTCCAACACCACCAGGAACAGGAGTAATATAACCCACAGTATTTGATACACTTTTAAAGTCAACATCACCAACTATCTTATAGCCTTTTGGTGAAGATAAGTCATCTACTCTAGTTATACCAACATCAATAATTGATGAACCTTTTTTTATCATGTTTCCTTTAATAAACTCAGGTATACCTATTGCAGAAATAATTATATCAGAATCAAGACATAATTTCTCTAGATCTTTTGATCTGCTGTGCGCAACTGTAACTGTTGAATTTCCAAAACTTTTGTTTTGACTCAGTAATATGCTAATTGGTCTCCCTACTATTTGACTTCGTCCAATTACAAGACATTTTTTACCCTCTGTTTGAATCTCGGATCTTTCAATTAACTCTATAATACCAGCAGGTGTAGCAGGAATAAATGTATCTATGCCGAGCGTCATTTTACCATAATTATTTGGATGAAAACCATCAACATCTTTAGCTGGGCTTACTTTATTCAAAATAACCTCTTGGTTTATATGTTTTGGTAGTGGTAATTGAACAATAAAACCGTCAATATCATCATTTTCATTAATATTTTTTATTTGATTAAGAAGTTCGATTTCACTAATTGAGTCATCAAACTTAAAGAGCGAGGATTTGAAACCTACTTTTTCGCATGCTTTAATTTTACTATTAACATATGTTTTGCTAGCACCATCATCTCCAACTAAAATTGCAGCTAAATGAGGAATCTTTAAATTATTCTTTACTCTATTTTGTACAGAAAATTTAATTTCATCTAAAACTTTTTCTGAGATTTTTTTTCCATCAATTAATTTCATAGAGTAATTTTTTCAAATATACGTATTGCGTCTAGAAAATTATTTCATAGTACTATACATTTTTTCAATTACGATTACATGGGGGAATGTTATAGCTGCTAGAAAAGTGAAAATAATTGGGATAATATTTATGGATTCTACATCAACAAAAAGATAAAAACCAACTAGAAAAAATAAAGCTAATAAGAAATAAGGTAATGCATTAATTAAATACTTTTTTATGAATTGTGACTTATCATCCTCATAAATATATCTTGCTTGATCTTTTATTGATAAAATACTATGAAAGAAAATGAAATATACTGAAAAACCATAGATTAATGTAGAATTCATCGTTAAGAAATACAAAAGAAGGAAAAACAAAAATTCTCCAATAAAATATCTTCTAAATAGCTCAAATGATAATAAGACTAACATATAAATTGAAAACAATATTATAAGCACTGTCTCTAAAACGAAATAATCCAAAAATATGGTATTGAAGCTTCCCAAAACATCATTAACTGCATCTATGTTATTCATAAAAATTACAAGAAAAAAAGTTGAGCCATGCAGAACAATGGGAAATACCTTTTTTCCAATCTTCAGATTAGTAGTAGCTAAGTTAGACTCCCAATGTTGCTCTCCAAAATGATAAATTGATACTAAAACAAATGATAGCAAGGCGATTGATGGAAATGCATAAAAAAACAAGAAACCAAGAAAAACTAGACCTAAATAATACAAAAAATAGGTTATTTGACTTTTTAAACTATCTTTTCTTGTATATTTTTTAATTATTAACAGGTCATTTGCACCGTGAATCACACCTATTGAAAGAATTAATAAAAAACCAATTATATCTTGATAAATAACTGGCAATAAGTAACTTAAACCAATAAAAAAAAGAAATATCAGTGTTCTTGATTTGATAATTTTAAGCATATTTAATTAAAATATTCGTAAAAAAAGATATGATTTTTTTTGAAATTATCTTTTTTAACTCCATTATTTTATTTAATTTACTTTTCTATAAACAATAATTAATTTAATTATGGAAAATTTATTAAGTATTTTACCAGTTTTAGCAACTGATTTAAGCTTGACTGATTTCACTTTTTGGATTGGATTTGCTGCAATGTTAGCATCTACAATGTTCTTTTTCTCAGCTATGAATATGGTTGCAGACAAGTGGAAGACTTCAATGCTTGTATCAGCTTTAATTACTGGTATTGCAGCTCTTCACTATTACTACATGAGAAATGCTGCTATGGAAGGTGACATTACTACTGCCTACAGGTATGTAGATTGGATCTTAACTGTACCACTTATGTGTGTAGAGTTTTATCTAATTTTAAAGCCATCAGGTGCTACTAAAGGCATGTTATGGAAGCTTATTCTCCTTTCAACTGTAATGCTTGTTACTGGATACTTCGGTGAGGCGGGCATTATGGGATTAGACGCTCAATTATGGGGTCTAGTTTCAGGTATAGCATACTTTGCAATTGTTCATGAAATATTCATGGGTAATGCAGCTAAACTAGCAAAATCAGCTGGTGGTAATGTTGAGAGTGCACATAAAATGCTATGTAAATTCGTACTTATAGGTTGGGCTATTTATCCAATTGGATATATGGCAGGAACTGATGGATGGTATAGTGGTATCTTTAGTGGCCTTGCAGGTCAAATGGATGTTATTTACAACGTCGGTGATGCAATTAACAAAATCGGTTTCGGTCTTGTTGTTTATAACCTTGCAGTATCTAAGTAATTTACACTCAGATAATTTAAAAGTCACCTTCGGGTGACTTTTTTTTTACATTTTATTTGGTAATTCTATACCCAAAAGATCACAACAGGCTTCAATAACTCTTGCTGTATTTGATGATATACTAAGCCTAATTGTTGTTGAGTCTTTACTCTCAGAATTAAGAATATGGTGATTTTGATAAAGAGAGTTAAAGCTTTTAACTAAATCATACAGGTAATTTGCAATTAATGCAGGTGAAAGCTCTTTGTATGAACTTTTAATTACTGAAGGAAATTCATGAATAATCTTAATTACCTCTTTCTCTTTTTTATTCAGATTATATTGAATATTTATTTCAAAAACCTTATTAGCCTTTTTAAGAATTGATTTAATTCTAACATATGCATATTGAATAAAAGGACCGGTATTACCTGTTAAATCAATTGATTCTTCGGGATTAAATAAAATATTTTTTTTTGGATCAACTTTTAAAATATAATACTTAAGCGCACCTAGCGCAATCTTTTTATATTCTTCATAATCTAATAATTCGTTTGATGACTGATACTTATCTAAGCTTTCTGTTGTTTCTTTAACAGTATCTATAAGATCATAAATTAAATCGTCTGCATCAACAACTGTACCCTCTCTACTTTTCATTTTTCCTGATGGAAGATCAACCATTCCATAACTTAAATGATAGAGATTATCAGCCCAATCATAACCTAATTTTTTTAATATTTTAAATAATACTTTAAAGTGATAATCTTGTTCATTACCAACCGTATAAATCATACCCTTCACATTAGAATGATCGGAAATCCTTTGAACTGCAGTACCCAAATCTTGAGTCATATAGACAGATGTTCCATCAGATCTTTGCAAAAGTTTCTCATCTAAACCATCACTATCCAAATTTATCCATACCGACGAGTCATCTCTTTTGTACAATACGTTATTTTTTAGACCTTCTAACATTATATCTTTACCCAAAAGGTATGTGTCACTTTCATAATAATTTTTATCAAATGAAACTCCCAGAAGACTGTATGTCTTTTTAAAACCATCATAAACCCAGTCATTCATCATTTTCCATGTTTCTCTGGTTTCTCTATCATTATTCTCCCATTTAGTTAGCTCCTCTTTAGCAGATTTCATTATTTCAGTGCTATCTGATGCTAAATCTTTATCAATCCCAGATTCAATTAACTTGTTCATCTGCTCTTTCTGAATTTTATCAAACATTATGTAATAATCACCCACAAATTTATCACCTTTAACATTAGTTGATTGAGGAGTCGATCCATTAGCAAATTGTCTCCAAGCAACCATTGATTTACATATATGAATCCCACGATCATTTATTATTTGAACTTTTTGAACTTTTTTACCGTTAGCCTCTAAAATTTTAGAAATAGAATAACCTAACAAGTTGTTTCTAATATGACCTAGGTGAAGAGGTTTATTTGTATTTGGAGAAGAAAATTCAACAATATATGTATCATTTGAAGGTTCTATTTTAGCAAAATTTAGATTATCATCAATTGAATTTATAAAATTAGTGTAATAGTTATCAGAAATGGTAAGGTTTAAGAAACCGCCTACTATATTAAAATCTTGAACATTAGATGATTTTTTTTTAATATACTCACCAAATTCTTTTCCAAAATCAGATTTATCTTTATTAATATTTTTTAAATATGGAAAAAGCACAATTGTTATGTCACCCACAAAGTCCTTTTTTGTATTTTGAATTTCAATATAGTCAGTTTTGATACTAAAATTTTTATTCAAAAAGTTAGAGGCAAGATTTGAAATCTCAGATTTGATTTCCATTGATTATTCTATGATATAGTTCTGTGAGTAGGCCCGTTATAAATTTGTCTTGGCCTTCCTATTGGATTATTCGAATCTCTCATTTCTTTCCATTGAGCAATCCAACCAGGAATTCTACCTAAGGCAAACATAACAGTAAACATTTCAGTTGGAATACCAAGGGCCCTGTATATTATACCAGAGTAAAAATCGACATTAGGGTATAACTTTTTCTCTATAAAATATTCATCATTTAATGCTTTTTCCTCAATAGATTTTGCAATATCTAAAACAGGATCATTGATACCCAGATCATTTAGAACTTGGTCTGCAGCTTTTTTAATAATTTTTGCACGAGGATCAAAATTTTTATAAACTCTATGACCAAAACCCATTAATCTAAATGGATCTGACTTGTCTTTTGCTTTACTTATATATTTATCAATATCAGAATCATCATTTTTGATTAATTCTAACATTTCAATTACAGCCTGATTTGCACCACCATGCAGTCTACCCCACAATGCGCCTATCCCTGCAGATATTGAAGCATAAAGACCCGCATATGAAGATCCAACTATTCTGACTGTTGAAGTTGAACAATTCTGTTCATGATCAGCATGAAGAATTAAAAGAGTATTCAAAGCATTTATTACA
Source organism: uncultured Bacteroidota bacterium (assembly GCA_902622595.1). Classification (GTDB taxonomy): domain Bacteria; phylum Bacteroidota; class Bacteroidia; order Flavobacteriales; family Flavobacteriaceae; genus Marisimplicoccus. The sequence goes on along the minus strand of CACNQM010000001.1, from coordinate 151,577 downwards.
ACATCATTTTGAATATACTCTCTATTTGGTAAAGCAAACATCATATAGGCAATGTTTTCAGTATATGATAATTTATTGTTACTAAAATTAAGTGGAAGTCCTTTTATTTTTCTCAGTGTCCAAGATGAAATAATTGGAAATTTTGACAAAAGTCTAACTGTAGACATATACATTTTATCATCTTCTGTAATTCCTTTCTTGTCATGAATTGAAATCTTTGTTTCATTAAGAGGGTTAAATGCAATTAATGCTGATGTTAAAGATGAAAGAACACCCATTGGATGAGCAGACCTAGGGAAACTTTTAAAAATCTTCTTTAAATCTTCATCTACTAGCGCTTCTTCTCTTATATCATTCTGAAATTTACTTAACTGATCGCTACTTGGTAGGTCTCCAAAAATAAGCAGATACACTACGTCAAGGAAGGATTTTTTTTCACATAATTCATCAACAGAATAGCCTCTATACCTTAATATACCATTTTCACCATCTAGATATGTTATATTACTAATACAATGGCCAGTATTTTTATAGCCAGGATCATAAGTTATTAAACCCGTCTCAGCCCTTAATTTATTTATATCAATAGCTTCTTCATTCTCTGAACCAGTTATAATCGGAAAATCATAGGACTTTCCATTATATTCAATTTTTGCAGATTTATCCATCAATGGGTATTTATACAAATTTAAATTACCTGAGCCTAAGAAAAAAATTAAATAAAATTTAAATTCTTAGAAGTTTAACTTAAATGCTTTTTTTCCGAGATATACAGCAGATTCACCTAATTCTTCCTCAATTCTAATTAATTGATTGTATTTAGACATTCTGTCGCTTCTAGACATTGAACCTGTTTTAATTTGTCCTGTATTGAAGGCAACGCAAAGATCTGAAATCGTGGAATCTTCTGTTTCACCAGATCTATGAGATATTACAGAAGTAAAATTATTTTCTGAAGCTAAATTAATAGAGGAGATGGTCTCCGTCAATGAACCAACTTGATTATATTTGATTAAAATTGAATTACCAATTTTTTCATTTATTCCCTTAGATAACCTTGAAATATCTGTGACAAATAAATCATCACCAACAAGCTGAACCTTGTCTCCAATTTTTTCAGTTAAAAGTTTCCATCCATCCCAGTCATTTTCATCCATTCCATCTTCAATAGAAATTATTGGATATTTTTCACAAAGATCAACTAGAAAATTTACCTGTTCCTCTGATGTTAATTTTGTGTTATTACCACTTTCAAAAATTGAGTAATCATAATAGCCATCTTTAAAGAATTCTGAGGAGGCACAGTCAAGAGCTATCATTACATCTTCTTTGATCTTATAGCCTGCTTTTTCTACTGCTTTAATAATTGTATTAATTGCATCTTCTGTACCTTCTAGATCAGGGGCAAATCCACCCTCATCTCCAACTGCAGTGGAAAGACCTCTAGATTTTAGAATTAATTTTAGATTATGAAAAACTTCATTACCTATTTGAAGAGCATGACTAAAATTTGAAGCACCAATAGGGACGATCATGAACTCTTGGAAAGAAATAGGTGAATCAGAGTGACTCCCACCATTTATGATATTCATCAAAGGAACAGGTAAAACATTTGATTTGTCGTTTCCCAAATATCTAAAAAGAGATATTTTTTTTTCGATTGCAGCAGCCTTTGCGACAGCTAATGAAACAGATAGAATAGCATTAGCACCAAGTTTTGACTTGTTAGCAGTGTTATCAAGCTCAATCATCTTTGAATCAATTAATTCCTGATCAAATACCGATAAATTCTTTAATTCTTTAAAAATTGATTCATTTACGTTTTTAACTGCACGATAAACGGACTTACCCATAAAATCTTTGGTTTCGTCTCTTAACTCAACAGCCTCATGCTCACCTGTTGAAGCCCCTGAGGGAACAGCAGCTCTACCTAAAACTCCATTTGATGTAATTACATCTGCCTCAACTGTTGGATTACCTCTTGAGTCAAATATTTGCCTTGCTACGATATTCTTAATTTTGGTCATATCATTGATTTAGCTTAGATAGAAATTGATCAAATAGATAATTACCATCATTTGGCCCGGGACCTGCTTCAGGATGATACTGGACAGAGAAACAATCTTTACCTTTGATTTCAAGACCTGCAACTGTCTGATCATTTAAGTGTTGATGTGATATTTTTACAGATTTATTAGAAACTGCTGTCTTATAATCAACAGCAAAACCATGATTCTGGGATGTAATCTCACCTTTACCTGTATTGAGATTTAAAACAGGATGATTAATACCTCTATGGCCATTAAACATTTTATATGTTTCGATTCCATTTGCAAGAGCAATTACTTGATGACCTAAACATATGCCAAAAAGAGGATAATTTTTATCTAAAATTTTTTTTGTAGTCTCTATAACATGAGTTAGAGGCTTAGGATCACCAGGACCATTTGACAAAAAGAAGCAATGTGGTTTAAATTTTAGCATTTCTTCAAAATCTGTATTGTATGGAAACACTTTTATAAATAACCCTCTTTTTGAAAAGTTTTCAAGAATATTTTTTTTAATTCCAAGATCTATAACTGCTAATCTAACTTTTGAATTTTTATTACCATATTCGTATGATTTTTTTGTTGAGACTTTAGATGCAAGCTCAAGACCATCCATAACCGGAAAATTATTAAGATCATTTTTGATATCTTCAATTTTTTCAATTTCAGTTGTAATAGCAGCATTCATTGCTCCATTATCTCTAATATATCTAACTAATGCTCTTGTATCAACATCACAAAGCGTAACCAATTTGTTTGACTTAAACCATTCTTTTAATGATTTTGAGTTTGACCTTGAATTAACTGAGCTAAATGACTTACATATTAACCCACTGATAAATATCTCTTTTGATTGAGATTCAGACATTTTTATTCCGTAGTTACCAATATGAGAAGTTGTTGTAACCATAATCTGTCCAAAATATGAGGGATCGGTAAATATTTCTTGATATCCTGTTACTCCTGTATTAAAACAAATTTCTCCAAGTGCAGTACCATCAATTCCTGCAGAACGACCATAAAAAATCGTACCATCAGCTAACAGTACGAGACCTTTCTTTCTTTTTTTGTTGGACATTTTGGAAAATAAAGTTAAACAAAAAAAGGATATATGAAAAGACATATACCCTTTTGTTAATTACTTTTTATAAGGTGTTATTCAGATGTAGATTCAGGGGTTAACTCTGAAGCAGGGCTTTCAGATTTATTTGAAGAAGTACTATTATATAAATCGTTAAAATCAACGAGTTCTATCATTGCCATTGACGCATTATCGCCCAATCTATTACCTAATTTAATAACCCTTGTGTATCCTCCAGGCCTGTCTGCAACTCTCTTTGCAATTTCATCAAATAAAATCTTAATACCATATTTATTTCTTAGTTTACTAAAACAAAGTCTCCTATTGTGAACTGAATCATTTTTAGACTTGGTAATTAAAGGTTCAACAAATATTTTTAATGCTTTTGCTTTTGTTGAGGTAGTAGTAATTCTTTTATGCTCAAATAAAGAAACAGCCATATTGGCCAACATGGCCTTTCTATGAGCAGATTTTCTACCTAATTTAATTATTTTTTTACCGTGTCTCATGACTTAAATTTTAATCTTTGTCTAATTTATATTTTGAGAGATCCATACCAAAAGAAAGACCTTTGAGAATAACTAACTCTTCTAATTCTGTGAGTGATTTTCTTCCAAAGTTTCTGAATTTCATAAGGTCATTCTTGTTAAATGAAACAAGATCACCAAGAGTATCAACTTCCGCTGCTTTAAGACAATTTAGAGCTCTTACTGATAAGTCCATATCAATTAATTTAGTTTTTAGCAATTGTCGCATATGAAGAGATTCTTCATCATAAGTTTCTGATTTAGCAATTTCATCAGCCTCTAAGGTTATCAATTCATCTGAGAATAACATGAAATGGTGTATCAAAATTTTTGCAGCCTCAGTTAAAGCATCTTTAGGGTGAATAGATCCATCAGTTTCAATTTCGAAAACAAGTTTCTCATAATCTGTCTTTTGTTCAACTCTATAGTTCTCAATATTATACTTAACATTTTTAATGGGAGTGTAAATTGAATCAATAGCAATTACACCTATAGAATCACTTTGTTTTTTGTTTTCTTCTGCCGGAACATAACCTCTTCCCTTTTCAATATTAAGCTCAATAGAAAGTTTTACATCTTTTTCCAAGCTACAGATGACAAGATCAGGATTTAAAACTTGAAAACCCGAAATAAATTTTTGAAGATCAGAAGCTTTAAAAACCTTCTGATTTCCAACAATAACATTTATTTTCTCATTTTCTAAATCATCAATCTGCCTCTTAAGCCTAATTTGTTTAATATTAAGTATAATTTCAGTTACATCTTCAACAACACCCTCAATAGTTGAAAATTCATGGTCAATACCATCAATTTTAACTGATGTAAATGCGTATCCCTCTAAAGAAGATAGAAGGACTCTTCGTAGTGCATTCCCTATCGTTAAACCATAGCCTGGTTCTAAGGGTCTAAATTCAAATTTACCATGAGATTCTGTAGAATCTATCATGATTACTTTATCTGGTTTCTGAAAGTTTAAAATTGCCATATTTTTTATTTTGAGTATAATTCAACTATTAATTGTTCTTTAATATTTTCTGGAATTTGTTCTCTATCTGGAATTGAAACAAATTCACCTTCTAGTCTTTCTCTGTTAAATTTAATCCATTCATATTCAGAGTTATTTTCAAGTAAAGAGCTTTCAATCGCTTTTAAGGATTTTGATTTTTCTCTAATTGACACCTTATCACCTGGCCTTAGCGTATATGATGGTATATTTACTATTGATCCGTTGACAGTAACATGCTTGTGGGATACAAGCTGCCTAGCTCCATCTCTTGTTTTTGAAATACCCATTCTGTAAACTACATTATCAAGCCTAGATTCGCAAAGCTGAAGGAGCAACTCACCTGTGATACCTTTTCCTCTGTTGGCTTTGTCATAAATATTTCTAAATTGTTTTTCAAGTATCCCATAAGTGTACTTTGCTTTTTGCTTCTCCATTAGTTGAATAGCATATTCAGATTTTTTTGCTCTTCTCTTGTTATTACCATGTTGACCTGGAGGATAGTTTTTCTTTTCCAGAGTCCTATCTTCACCAAATAATGGTTCGCCGAACTTTCTTGAAATCTTTGTTTTGGGTCCTGTATATCTTGCCATTTATATATAATTTATTAAACTCTTCTTCTTTTAGGTGGTCTACATCCATTATGAGGAACTGGAGTAACATCAATAATTTCCGAAACTTCAAGTCCATTATTATGAAGTGTTCTTATCGCAGATTCTCTGCCATTTCCAGGTCCTTTAACTAGGACTTTAATTCTTCTTAGGCCAGCATCAAAAGCTATTTTTGCACAATCTTCAGCAGCTGTTTGTGCTGCGAAAGGAGTATTTTTCTTTGAGCCTTTGAATCCCATTTTACCGGCTGATGACCATGAAATAACCTCACCTTTTAAATTTGTAATTGATATTATTATGTTATTGAATGAAGCATTGATATGAGCCTCACCATTTGATTCAACAATTACTTTTCTTTTTTTATTAGTAGATTTTGCCATGTTATTTAGTTGCTTTTTTCTTGTTAGCTACAGTTTTTCTTTTACCTTTTCTGGTCCTAGAGTTATTTTTTGTCCTTTGGCCTCTTAGAGGAAGACCTGTTCTGTGTCTGATACCTCTATAACTTCCAATGTCCATTAATCTTTTAATATTTAGCTGGGTCTCTGATCTTAATTCACCTTCTATTGTCAGGCTCCCAACAACCTCTCTTATGCTAGCTATTTCTTTATCATCCCAATCAGAAACCTTTTTGTTTTGATCAACTTTTGCATTTTCTAATATTGTTAATGCTAAACTTTTACCAATACCGTATATGTATGTTAGAGCTATTGCCCCTCTTTTATCCTTTGGTATATCTATTCCTGAAATTCTTGCCATAATTAACCTTGTCTTTGTTTAAATCTTGGATTTTTCTTATTAATGACGTATAAACGGCCTTTTCTTCTGACAATTTTACACTCACTACTTCTTTTTTTTATTGATGCTCTTACTTTCATTTTAATTTTATTTACATTCTAAATGTTATTCTTGCTTTTGTTAAGTCATATGGACTCATTTCAAGTTTTACTTTATCTCCTGGTAAAAGTTTAATATAATGTAGTCTCATTTTACCAGAAATATGAGCAGTAACAACATGACCATTTTCTAGCTCAACTCTAAACATTGCATTAGACAATGCTTCAATTATTTTACCTTCTTGCTCTATTGATTTTTGTTTAGCCATTATATTGTTGGTTTACTTCTCATAGACCCAGACTTCATAAGCCCGTCATAGTGATTATTTAATAAGTATGCATTAATCTGCTGAATTGTATCAATTGCAACTCCTACCATAATTAAAAGGGATGTTCCACCAAAAAACAGAGCCCATCCTTGCTGCATTCCAATTAGCTGAACTACAATTGCAGGGAAAACTGCAATTACTGCCAAATACAAAGATCCAGGAAATGTTATATGTGACATTACAGAATCTAGATATTCAGATGTCTCATTACCAGGCCTTATGCCAGGTACAAATCCTCCGCTTCTTTTTAAATCATCAGACATCTTATTTGTAGGTACTGTTATAGCTGTGTAAAAGAATGTAAAAATAACAACTAATACTCCAAATAAAATGTTGTACCAAAGTCCAAAAATATCAGAAAAACTTGCTTGTAACCATTGACCAATTGAGGAAGTGCCAAACACACTTCCAATTGTAGCTGGAGCAAACATTAATGCTTGAGCAAAAATTATTGGCATCACTCCTGATGCATTAAGTTTTAGAGGTATATACTGTCTTTTAGCCATTCCTGATGATTGAGTTCCTGGAACAGAATTTCTTCTTGCATATTGAACAGGTATTTGTCTTACAGCCATTACTAAAAGAATGCTCAAAAGAATTATTACAAGCCAAACTGCTAATTCAATAACAACCATAATTAATCCACCATTACTTTCAGATATTCTTGAAATTAAATTTTGAGTAAAGGATAGTGGAAGAGTGGCAACAATACCAACAGTTATAAGAAGTGATATTCCATTACCAATACCTCTGTCAGTGATCTTTTCACCAAGCCACATAGCAAATATACATCCAGTAACAAGTATAATAATTGATGTGAAAATAAATGCTGGAGTTCTTCCAAATATAAAAGCACTATCAGGAACACCAAGAGCACTTAAACCATATAAGTAAGCTGGAGCTTGGACTACACATATAAAGATAGTTAACCACCTAGTAATCTGAGTAATTTTTTTTCTTCCACTTTCACCTTCTTTTTGGAGTTTTTGAAGATAAGGTAAGGCAACACCCATCAGTTGTACTACAATTGATGCAGAGATATAAGGCATTATCCCAAGAGCAAATATTGATGCGTTTGCAAAGGCTCCACCTGTAAAGGCATTTAAAATTCCTAGTAACCCTCCACCATCAGAACGTGATGATAAATCAGAGAGAGCTAAAGAATCAACTCCAGGAAGAACAACCTGTGCACCAAGCCTATAGACTAATAGGAGCGCAAGAGTAAAGAGGATTCTTTCCCTTAACTCTTTAATCTTGTAGATACTCTTTATTAAGTCTATTAATTTATTCATTATATAATATTAACTTTTCCACCTGCTTTTTCAATCATCTTTTCAGCAGATTCAGAAAACTTGTGAGCTGAGATGTTCACTGGAGAATCAATTTTACCTCTTCCTAATACCTTGACAAGATCTCCTTTCTTAGCTAACCTCAATTCAACCATTTTTTCTAATGTTAAATCCTTTTTTATCTTTTTATTATCAACAAGGTTTTGAATATCGTCTACATTAATGGTGTTGTACTCAACCCTATTGATATTTTTAAACCCAAATTTTGGAATTCTTCTTTGAAGTGGCATTTGACCACCCTCAAAACCGATTTTTCTGGAGTAACCTGATCTAGATTGAGCCCCTTTGTGTCCTTTTGTAGATGTACCACCCTTACCAGAACCTTGACCTCTTCCTAATCTTTTGCCAGCTGTCTTATTTGATCCTTTTGCAGGTTTTAAATTATTTAAACTCATGATTATTATTTTACAGGTTTTATTTCAACTAGATGTTTTACTTTTTTAATCATACCAGAAATAGAGGATGATAATTCATGTTCTACTTCCATTCCAATTTTTCTTAAACCAAGAGCCTTTAGAGTTCTTTTTTGAGACTCTAATCTCTTTATAGTACTTCTAACTTGTTTAATTTTTACCTTTTTACTCATCCTTTAAAAACTTTATCTAGGGATACACCTCTTTGTCTTGATATCATTAATGGACTTCTTAAATTAAGTAGTGCATCAAACGTAGCTTTTACAACATTATGAGGATTTGATGACCCTTGAGATTTAGAAAGAACATTTTGTACACCTACAGCTTCTAATACTGTTCTTACAGCACCACCTGCAATTACACCTGTACCTGGAGTCGCAGGCTTTATAAACACTCTTGAACCACCATATTTACCCTTTTGTTCGTGTGGTAAAGTACCATTTTCAATTGGAATTCTTACCAGATTTTTTTTAGCGTCTTCAACAGCTTTAGAAATTGCAGTTGTAACTTCTTTGGCTTTACCCAGTCCATGCCCAACAACTCCGTTTTCATCACCGACAACAACAATAGCAGAGAAACCAAAGGCCCTACCACCTTTTGTTACTTTTGTTACTCTTTGAATACCAACAAGTTTATCTTTTAAGTCTAGACCAGCTGGCTTTACAAGTTCAATATTTTTATAATTTTTATACATATTTAAAATTTAAGTCCACCCTCTCTTGCACCATCAGCAAGTGATTTAACTCTACCGTGATAAAGGTATCCACCTCTATCGAATTTAATTTTATCAATACCTTTTTTCAATGCTAGCTCTGCTACTGATTTTCCTACATTGAAAGAGATTTCAATATTACTCTTTAACTTTAGATCAGCAATTGACTTATCTCTTGAAGATGTTTGAACAATAGTTTTACCATTTACATCATCAATTAATTGACAATATATCTCTTTATTACTTCTAAATACAGAAAGCCTAGGATAGTCAGAGGTACCCGAAACTACTTTCTTTATTCTTTGTCTAATTCTATTTCTTCTAAAGGTTTTATTATTTTTCATATTATGCTGATTTACCTGCTTTTCTTCTTATTTGTTCACCAACAAATTTTATCCCTTTTCCCTTATATGGCTCTGGCTTTCTAAAAGATCTTATTTTAGCAGCTACATGACCTAGTAGCTGTTTATCTGAAGAGCTTAATTTGATTATGGGATTAGAACCTTTTTCATTTACACATTCAACCTTGACTTCTGGTGCAATATTCATAACTATAGTATGAGAGTAGCCTAAGGCAAGATCAAGCTTCTGACCAGATGACGTTGCTCTATAACCAACACCAACTAACTCCAATTCGAGTGTAAAACCTTCAGATACACCCTTAACCATGTTAGACACAAGAGATCTGTAAAGCCCGTGTTTAGACTTGTGATCTTTTGACTCCGAGTTTCTTTTAACAAGTATCACATCAGTAGATATATCAAAACTAACACCATCAAAAGCTTGATTCATTTCACCATTTTTTCCTTTAACAGTGATGATGTCCTTATTGACTTCAATTGAAACTCCTTCTGGAATGTTTATCGGGTTATTACCTATTCTTGACATAATATATATTTAAAAAACATAACAAATTAATTCACCACCTATATTTTGACTAGCAGCCTGCTTTCCTGTCATTACACCTTTAGAGGTTGACACAATAGATATGCCAAGACCATTTAATATTCTCGGAAAGTCTTGAGAACTAGAGTATTTTCTTAGCCCTGGCTTACTTATTCTTTGAATTTCTTTTATAACAGGTTCTTTTGAAACTGAGTCATATTTGAGGGCAATTTTTATATTACCCTGCTTGTTGTCAGTATCTTCAAATTTATAACTAAGTATGTATCCTTGATCAAAAAGAATTTTTGTTATATCTTTTTTTATATTAGATGAAGGAATATCTACAACTTTATGGCCAGCCATGCTAGCGTTTCTGACTCTTGTTAAATAATCTGCAATAGTATCTGTATACATAATCTTTAATTTACCAACTCGCTTTTGTTACACCTGGGATTAATCCTTTATTTGCCATTTCTCTAAACATTACCCTAGAAATTCCAAAATGTCTTATATAACCTTTTGGTCTTCCTGTTAATTTACACCTATTATGAAGCCTAATTGGAGATGCATTTTTAGGAAGCTTTTGAAGACCAACATAGTCTTTTGTTTCTTTTAGAGACTTTCTTTTTGCAGCGTACTTAGCTACAATTCTTTGTCTTTTTCTTTCCCTTGCTTTCATCGATTCTTTTGCCATAATTTATTTTTTAAAAGGTAATCCTAGATTATTTAATAATGCTTTTGCCTCTTTATCGGAGTTTGTGGTGGTTACAAATGTTATATCCATACCTGATATCTTATTTACTTTATCAATATTGATTTCAGGAAAAATAATTTGTTCTTTGATTCCAAGGTTATAGTTACCTCTACCGTCAAATCCATCAGACTTGACTCCTTGGAAGTCTCTAACTCTTGGTAAAGCAATTGTAATAAGTCTATCGAGGAATTCATACATTTTATCACCTCTCAATGTCACTTTTGCACCAATTGGTGTTCCCTTCCTTAATTTAAAGGAAGCAACATCTTTCTTCGATAAAGTAGCAATTGCTTTCTGACCAGATATTAAAGTTAATTCCTCTACAGCATGGTCAATTAACTTCTTATCACTTACTGCAGCTCCAACTCCTTTAGATATTACTATTTTTTCTAAAGATGGTACTTGCATTACATTTTTTAAGTCTAAACTACCTTGAAGATCCTTGATAATCTTATTAGAGTAATCGTCCTTAAGTCTTGGTGAATATGACATAATTAAATAGTTTCTTTAGATTTTTTTGATATTCTAACTTTCTTTCCATCCTCAGTTTTAAATCCTATTCTAGTTTTTTCTCCATCTTTTGTCATTAACGACAAATTAGATATGTCTATAGGTAATTGTTTCTCAATTATTCCACCTTTAGGGTTTTCAGAATTTGGCTTAGTATGTCTTTTAACTGTATTTACACCCTCTACTAATGCCTTGTTGGAATTGTAGAGCACTTTCAAGACTGCACCTTTTGTACCCTTATTCTCTCCAGCAATAACTAGAACTTGATCTCCTTTTCTAATTTTAATTTTATTCATCTCTTTATTATAAAACCTCAGGTGCTAATGAAACAATTTTCATAAATTGTTTGTCTCTCAACTCCCTTGCGACTGGACCGAACACCCTAGTTCCTCTCATTTCTCCAGTTTGGGCAAGAAGTACACAAGCGTTCTCATCAAATCTAATGTATGAACCATCGTTTCTTCTAACCTCTTTTTTTGTTCTTACAACAACAGCAAGAGAAACTTGACCTTTTTTGACGGTACCATTAGGTGTTGCATCTTTAACAGTTACGACAATTTTGTCACCTAATCTTGCATACCTTCTTTTAGTACCACCCAACACACGTATTGTGAGAACCTCTTTAGCTCCTGTATTATCTGCTACTTTAAGTCTTGACTCCGCTTGTACCATTTTATTTTGCTCTTTCTATTATTTCTACAATTCTCCACTTTTTTGTCTTACTCATAGGCCTAGTCTCCATAATCTTCACCGTATCTCCCTCATTACAATCATTTTTTTCGTCATGAGCTACATATTTCTTTGTTTTTAAAACAAACTTTCCATAAACAGGATGCTTTACCTTCTTAACTTCAGATACAACAACAGATTTTTCCATTTTGTTAGATGAAACTATACCTATTCTTTCTTTTCTTAAACTTCTAGTTTCCATTATCTTGTTTTTTTTCGTTTAATATTGTTTTAAGCTTAGCAAGCTGTCTTCTCAAATTTTTAATTTCAAGAGGATTCTCAATTGTTTGAACAGAATTATTAAATTTTAACTGCGATAACTTATTTGAAGTATCGGTTAATTTTTCATTTAACTCATCAATTGTCATATTTCTAATTTCACTAATTTTCATAATATCCCTTAAAATCTCTTGCAATAATAAATTTCGTTGTCACAGGTAACTTTTGAGCAGCTAGTCTAAGTGCCTCTTTTGCAACTGCTACTGGGACACCAGAAACTTCAAAAAGAACTCTCCCAGGTTTTACAACTGCAACAAAATACTCAGGAGCTCCTTTACCTTTTCCCATCCTAACTTCTAGAGGTTTTTTTGTTATAGGTTTGTCCGGAAATATTTTTATCCACAGTTGACCCTCTCTTTTCATATATCTTGTAGCAGCAATCCTTGCAGCTTCAATTTGCCTTGAAGTGATAAATTTGGATTCCAAAGATTTAATACCAAACATTCCATTAGATAATCTATGCCCACGTTGAGATAGGCCTTTCATTCGGCCTTTTTGTGTCTTTCTATATTTAGTTCTTTTGGGTTGTAACATTCTCTATTTAATTTTTTCTATCTCTTTGTCTGTTATTCTTTTTTGAATTATTAGAAGAATTTTTCATTCCAGTTAAAGGGGACAACTCCCTTTTTCCATAAACCTCTCCCTTCATAATCCAAACTTTTATACCAAGCCTACCATAAGTAGTATGAGCTTCTACAATTGCATAATCAATATCTGCTCTAAAAGTAGATAATGGTATTCTACCTTCTTTATATGATTCAGATCTTGCCATCTCTGCACCATTAAGTCTTCCAGATATTTGAATCTTGATACCTTCTGCATTCATTCTCATTGCGGCAGCAATCGCCATTTTTATCGCTCTTCTAAAAGAAATCCTATTTTCTATCTGTCTTGCAATACTATTACCAACTAAAAAAGCGTCTAATTCGGGACGTTTGATTTCAAAAATATTGAGTTGTACATCTTTAGATGTTATCTTTTTTAATTCTTCCTTTAACTTATCAACTTCTGACCCAGCCTTACCAATTATAATACCTGGTCTTGCAGTAGTTATAGTTATAATTATTAATTTAAGAGTTCTCTCAATTATTATACTTGATACACTTGCTTTTGAAAGCCTTGCATATATGTACTTTCTAATTTTATCATCTTCTGCTATCTTATCACCATAGTCTCTACCCCCCCACCAATTGGAGTCCCAACCTCTGATAATTCCTAATCTATTTCCTATTGGATTTGTCTTCTGTCCCATTTAAGTTATTGTTTTTGATGAAAGAACTAATGTTACATGATTAGATCTCTTTCTAATTCTATGAGCCCTACCCTGCGGAGCTGTTCTAATTCTTTTTAACATACTTCCACTATCAACTCTAATTTCCTTAACAAAAAGTTGAGCTGAATCAAGATTAGCATTTTCATTTTTTGATTGCCAATTTGATATAGCAGAAACTAAAAGTTTTTCGAGTCTTTTTGAAGCTTCTTTAGGGCTAAACTTTAATATCGATAATGCACTCGAAATATCTTCACCTCTGATTTGGTCAGCTACTAAACGCATCTTCCTAGGCGAAGTAGGGCAATTATTAAGCTTAGCAAAAGCTAAGTCCTTCTTTGCTTCCTTTATCTTTTCTGCACTATTTCTTTTTCTTGATCCCATTTATTTAAATCAATATTATTTATCTTTTGTTACCAGTATGACCTTTAAATGATCTTGTAGGAGAGAATTCTCCAAGTTTGTGACCAACCATATTTTCAGTAATGTAAACAGGAATAAATTGTTTACCATTATGAACAGCAATAGTTTGTCCAACAAAATCAGGTATGATCATTGATGATCTAGACCATGTCTTAATAACATCCTTCTTATTATCTTCAATATTTTTATTGACCTTCTTAAGAAGGCTTAAATGTACGTATGGTCCTTTTTTTAATGATCTTGACATTACTTTTTATTTTTTTCTTCGTTCTATAATAAACTTAGAAGATGATTTCTTCTTAGATCTAGTTCTGAATCCTTTAGCAGGTATTCCTTTTTTAGATCTTGGGTGACCTCCTGATGCTTTTCCTTCTCCACCTCCCATAGGATGATCAACTGGGTTCATGGCAACTGGTCTTGTTCTTGGTCTTCTCCCAAGCCATCTTTTTCTACCAGCTTTACCAGATGATATAAGCTGATTATCTGAATTAGAAACTGCACCAATAGTAGCATAACAAGTATTCAAAATCATCCTTGTTTCTCCTGAAGGGAGTTTTATTGTTACATATCTACCTTCTTTTGCCATTAACTGTGCAAAAGAACCTGCGCTTCTGGATATACTTGCTCCTTTACCTGGATTTAATTCAATACAAGAGATGATAGTTCCTAAAGGAATGTTATTTACAGGCATCGCATTTCCAATTTCAGGAGTAGCTGATTCACCAGATAACACAGTTTGTCCAACTTTAAGTCCGTTCTGAGCAATTATATATCTCTTTTCTCCATCTTTGTACTCTAATAAAGAGATAAATGCAGTTCTATTTGGATCATACTCAATTGATTTTACTGTAGCACTTACATCGAACTTATCTCTTTTAAAATCAATAATTCTATATCTCTTCTTATGTCCTCCCCCTCTATATTTACTAGTCATCTTACCATGGTTATTTCTACCACCAGTTCTTTTCTTTGTGGCTAATAGAGACTTTTCAGGTTTATCGGTTGTTATGGAATCAAATCCATTAACAATTCTAAATCTTTGAGATGGTGTAACTGGTTTTAATTTTCTTACAGGCATAATTATAGATTTGCGAAAAAGTCTATTCTATCTCCGTCAGATACTTTTACAATTGCTTTTTTATAAGGACCTTTTTTGCTATTCTGGATACCACGCTTTGTGAACCTAGTCCTAGTTTCCACTCCATAAATCATAGTTCTAACTTTCTTAACTGAAACCCCATAAGAAGCTTCAACTGCTTTTTTTATTTCAACCTTGTTTGCAGACTTTGAAACAATGAATGTATATGAATTTCTCAATTCACTTTCGTTTGTTGCTTTCTCTGTTAATATAGGTTTTAAAAGTATATCCATGATCTAATTTATTTCAAGGTTGTTTCAATTCCTTCAACCGCACTTTCTAAAATTAATATGTTGTTAGCATCTGTAATCTCATAAGTGTTTAATTCTGAGTTAATTATAACTTTTGAATTTTTAATATTTCGTGAAGACAAATAAATATTTTTATTTGTTTCGCTTGTTACTAGTAAAGTCTTTTTAGATTCTAAACCAAAAGCCTTTATAATTTTTATATAATCTGAGGTTTTTGGGCTTGAAAATTTAAAATCTTCTAATATTAAAACTTCTTTGTTTTTCAGTTTATATGCAAGGGCAGACTTTCTTGCTAATTTTTTTACTTTTTTATTTACTTTTTGATCGTAAGATCTAGGTTTTGGTCCAAATACTCTACCACCTCCTCTGAATAGAGGGTTCTTAATACTTCCAGCTCTTGCAGTACCAGTACCTTTCTGCCTCTTGATCTTTCTTGTACTCCCAGCAATTTCAGCTCTCTCTTTTGTCTTGTGAAGACCTTTACGATTGTTAGCAAGATATTGTTTAACATCAAGATAGATTGCATGGTCATTTGGTTCAATTCCAAAAATTGACTTGTTTAACTTGACCTTTTTGTCAGTTTCTTTACCTTTTATATTATGCACTTTAAGCTCCATTACTTTTGAACAATTATATATGAATTGTTATGACCGGGTACACTCCCTCTAACAATTAAGATGTTATCTTCAGACATAACCTTTACAACTTTTAGGTTAAGAACTTTTGACTTGGTATTTCCAGTCTGACCTGCCATCCTCATACCCTTGAAAACTCTAGATGGACTTGAACCAGCACCAATAGAACCAGGAGCTCTTAATCTGTTGTGCTGACCATGAGTTGAATCACCTACTCCAGCAAACCCATGCCTCTTTACAACACCTTGAAATCCTTTACCCTTTGAAAGACCTGAAACATCAACATATTCTCCTTCCACAAAATGATCTACAGTAATTTTATCACCAAGTTTAAGGTCACCTTCAAATCCTTTAAATTCAACTAGTTTATTCAACGGTTTAGACTTACTTCTCTTGAATTGTCCCTCATATGACCTAGTGATATTCTTTGTCTTTTCATCAAATCCAAGTTGGAAAGATGAATATCCATCCTTGTCCTCAGTTTTAATTTGGGTAATAGTACAAGGACCAGCCTGAAGTATAGTGCAAGGTATATTCTTTCCACTTTCATCGTAGATACTTGTCATTCCAACTTTTTTACCAATAATACCTGACATAAACTTTATACTTTAATTTCAACTTCAACTCCACTTGGAAGTTCTAATTTCATAAGAGCATCAACTGTTTTTGAAGATGAACTGTAGATATCTAACAACCTTTTATAGGAGCATAATTTAAATTGCTCTCTAGATTTCTTATTTACATGAGGTGATCTTAGAACAGTAAAAATCTTTTTGTGAGTTGGCAAGGGAATTGGCCCAGTAACGATTGCACCTGTATTTTTAACAGTTTTAACAATCTTATCAGCTGACTTATCAACTAAGTTGTAATCGTAAGATTTTAATTTAATTCTAATTTTTTGACTCATATCTATTCTTTATTCTGTTGTATTTCCTTTTACTTCAGAAATTACAGTTTCTGATATATTAGTTGGAGTTTCTGCATAATGAGAAAATTCCATTGTAGATGTTGCTCTACCAGATGAAAGTGTTCTTAGAGAAGTTACGTATCCGAACATTTCAGATAAAGGAACTTCACCCTTAACAACTTTTGCTCCTGCTCTATCATCCATGGAATTAACTTGACCTCTTCTTCTGTTAAGATCACCGACAATATCACCCATGTTTTCTTCAGGAGTAATAACTTCTAATTTCATTATTGGTTCCATAATTACTGCTTTTGCTGCTTTTGCTGCAGTTTTAAATGCAAGCTTAGCAGCTAATTCAAACGATAGTGAGTCTGAATCAACAGGGTGGAATGAACCATCTTTAAGTGTTACTTTCATTGAATCAACCTCAAATCCTGCTAGAGGACCATTTTTCATTGAGTCCTTAAAACCCTTTTCAACTGATGGGATATATTCCCTAGGAATGTTTCCACCTTTTATAAGATTTACAAATTCAAGTCCAGACTTACCTTTTTCTCCCGGTTCAATTGTAAACACAATATCTGCAAATTTACCTCTACCACCAGTTTGTTTTTTATAAGTCTCTCTGTGATCTGCAGGCTGAGTAAGTGATTCTTTATACTCAACTTGAGGTTGACCTTGATTTACTTCAACTTTAAATTCTCTTCTTAATCGATCAACAATAATATCAAGGTGAAGTTCTCCCATACCTGAAATTACAGTTTGGCCTGAAGCTTCATCTGTTTTAACTTGAAATGTAGGATCCTCTTCAGCTAACTTTCCAAGAGCCATTCCTAATTTATCAACATCAGCTTTTGTCTTGGGTTCAACCGCAACACCAATAACTGGATCAGGGAATACCATACTTTCAAGCACTATTGGGTGCTTCTCAGAGGATAGAGTGTCCCCTGTCTTAATATCTTTAAATCCAACAGCAGCTCCAATATCACCAGCTTCAATAAAATCGATTGCATTTTGCTTATTTGAGTGCATCTGATAGATTCTAGAAATTCTTTCTCTATCTTCAGATCTATTATTTAGTACATATGATCCAGCATCTAGTCTACCAGAGTAGACTCTGAAAAAAGCAAGTCTACCTACATATGGATCTGTAGCAATTTTAAAGGCAAGTGCTGAAAAGGGTTCAGATACATTAGGAAGTCTTGAAATTTCATCTTCAGAGTTCGGTTTTGTGCCTGTAATAGCATCTTTATCTTCAGGTGATGGTAAATATCTACATACTGCGTCTAGTAAAAATTGAACACCTTTGTTTTTAAATGCAGATCCACAAATCATTGGAATAATACTGATATCTTGAGTTGCTGCTCTTAAAGCTTTATGAACTTCATCTTCTGTAATTGAATCAGGATCGTCAAAGTACTTTTCCAAGAGATTTTCATCATATTCAGCTACAGCTTCAATTAACTCACCACGAAGTCTTTCCGCCTCATCCTTTAAATCATCTGGAATATCAACAATATCAAATGTTGATCCAAAATTATCATCATGCCATACAATTGCTTGATTCTTTACAAGATCTACAATACCCTTAAAGTCCTCTTCATCTCCAATATTTAAAACAATTGGAACAGCCTTAGAACCCAATTTTTCTATAACTTGATTACATACGCCAAGAAAATTAGAACCTTGTCTGTCCATTTTATTAACAAATCCTATTCTAGGAACTTTGTAATTATCAGCTAGTCTCCAGTTAGTTTCAGATTGAGGTTCAACACCATCTACAGCAGAAAATAAAAAAACAAGTCCATCAAGGACTCTTAGAGATCTATTAACTTCTACTGTAAAATCAACGTGGCCAGGTGTATCAATTATATTAAAATGATAAGCCTTAGTATCGTCAATTGTTTTTCCTTGGTTAGTTGGAAAGTTCCAATTACAAGTAGTTGCAGCAGAGGTAATGGTAATTCCTCTTTCCTGCTCTTGCTCCATCCAATCCATAGTTGCAGCCCCATCATGAACCTCACCTATCTTGTGACTAACACCTGTGTAGAACAAGATTCTTTCTGTAGTAGTAGTTTTACCCGCATCAATGTGAGCAGCAATACCAATATTTCTTGTAAATTTTAAATCTCTTGACATAATTGAATGTTAAAATCTAAAGTGTGAAAAGGCTTTGTTTGCTTCAGCCATTTTGTGTGTATCGACTCTTTTCTTGACAGCAGCTCCCTCTTCTTTTGCAGCAGCAAGAATTTCTTGAGCTAATTTAACTGCCATGGACTTTTCATTTCTTTTTCTTGAGGAAGAAATTAACCATTTCATTGCAATTGAAATTTTTCTGTCAGGTCTAATTGGGGTTGGTATTTGAAAAGTAGCACCCCCAACCCTTCTGCTTCTAACCTCTACGTGTGGCATGACATTAGAAAGAGCATCTTTCCATAGTTCTAATGAAGATTTTTCATCATCCTCTTTCTTGCTTTCTACTATATCAATTGCATCGTAGAATACTTTAAAAGCAGTAGATTTTTTACCCTGTAGCATGAGATTATTAACAAACCTTGTAACCAGCTGATCATTAAACTTAGGATCAGGTAATAGAGCTCTTTTTTTGGATTGTTTCTTTCTCATTTAGGGAATTATTTTTTAGGTTTTTTTCCTCCATACTTGGATCTTCGTTGAAGTCTCCCCTCTACACCAGCTGTGTCAAGTGCTCCTCTTACAATATGGTATCTAACTCCAGGTAAGTCTTTTACTCTTCCACCTCTAACTAAAACTATAGAGTGTTCTTGTAGGTTATGACCTTCACCTGGTATGTATGCATTAACCTCTTTTCCATTAGTAAGTCTTACCCTTGCAACCTTTCTCATTGCTGAGTTTGGCTTCTTTGGAGTAGTGGTGTAAACTCTAGTACAAACTCCTCTTTTTTGAGGTGATTTATTTAGAGCCACAGACTTGCTCTTCTTGGATGAAGAAGTCCTACCTTTTCTTACTAATTGCGATATAGTTGGCATACAATAACTATTAAATTCCTTATTAAAGCGTGCAAATTTAAAATTTTTTTTTGGTTATTGTACCTATAATTGAATGTTTTTTTAAAAAAAAGGATTAAAAAACTTAACAGATTACTCCTGAGGCAATTAATTGGGAATTATCATAAATAGCAAGGAATTGGCCTTTAGTCACAGCAGTTTGAAAATCTTCAAATTCAACAAACAAATAATCAAGATGTTTGTAAACAGAAATTTTTTGAAGTTTCTGCCTGTATCTTATCCTTGCTTTAAGTTTTAAATCTCCTAAATTTTCAAAATTGTAATCATCATTTACCCAATTAACATCAGAGAATTTAACCTTCAAAGCCTTTTTAATCAAACCAGGGTGATTTTTTCCCTCTCCAACAAATATTTCGTTTGTCTGAGTATTGGTTGATATAACAAATAGCGGATCTTTATAACCTCCAATAGCTAAACCTTTTCTCTGACCTACAGTGTAATAATAGGCTCCGTTGTGCTTTCCAATAATTTTTCCATCTTTAAATGAGTAATCTATGTCATCAGTTAAACTTAAAAGCCTATCATTTTCGTTAACAAACTTTATTTTTTTATCAAAAAGTTTAGAATCACCAGGTATTTCAATTACATTTCCCTTCTTTTTCTTCAGTTTTTGTTGAAGAAAGTCTGGTAAGCTAACTTTTCCAACAAAGCACAAACCTTGAGAATCTTTTTTTTCAGCTGTTACTAAATTATTTTTTTTTGCAATTTTTCTTACTTCATTTTTCGTCAAATCACCTATTGGTAACAATATCTTACTTAATTGATCTTGATTTAATTGACATAAAAAATATGATTGATCTTTAGTCTTGTCTATTCCTGAATGGAGCTCATATTTAATACTATTTTTATTATTATAATTCTTTTTAATTCTAGAGTAATGACCAGTTGCAACATAATCTGCACCTAAAGAAAGCGCAATATCCATGAAAATATCAAATTTTATCTCTTTGTTACATAAAATATCTGGATTTGGTGTATTACCTCTAGAGTATTCATCAAACATATAATCGATTATTTTCTCTTTATAATCTTTACTTAAATCAACAACCTGAAATGGAATATTTAATTTATCAGCAACTAGCATTGCATCATTACTATCATCTAACCATGGACATTCATCTGATATTGTAACAGTTTCATCATGCCAATTTTTCATAAATAAACCAATTAGATCATATCCTTGATCTTTAAGCAAATATGCAGCTACACTTGAGTCAACGCCTCCAGACAGGGCAACAACAACTTTATTTTTTTTCATTTAAATTATTGTCCTCTTCTTTTCTTTTGTTTCTCAGCTTCCTCTAGAGCTTTTTGAAGCCTAGCTCGGAAACCACCTACTTTAAGTGGTTTTTTCTTATTTTCCTCAATTTGAGTTAATATTTTTGTATCATCAATAATAAAGTTTTTGATGACTAACATTAATACTATAGTAAGTATGTTTGAGATAAAGTAATATAGACTTAATCCACTTGCATAATTGTTAAAGAAGAATAACATCATTATTGGCATCATATACATTATCACTTTCATATTGACTCCTCCAGTTTGAGATGCTGGCATCATTTGTTGACCAGTAGTCATTTTTGTGTAGAAAAAAATTGCAATGGATGCTAAAATTGGAAAAAGACTTATATGGTCACCATAAAGAGGAATGGAAAAACCAAAATCAAGAATTGAGTCATAAGAAGACAAATCGTCTGCCCACAAAAAACTTTTACCTCTTAGACTAAATGCTGCAGGAAAAAATACAAAAAGTGCAAAAAATATTGGCATTTGAAGAAGTGCGGGTAAACATCCAGACATTGGATTAGCTCCAGATCTAGTATAAAGATTCATAGTTTCTTGCTGCTTCTTCATTGGATCATCTTTATACTTTTCATTAATAACTTCAAGTTCAGGCTTTAAAACTCTCATTTTAACTTGAGATTCATAGGATTTGTATGTTAAAGGGGCAATTGCCACTTTTACAATTATAGTCATTAGGATTATTGATAATCCGTATGAAAAATAGTTTGTAAGAAATGAAAATAGTGGAAAGAAGATGAATCTATTTAACCAACCAAAAATTCCCCAACCAATTTGAACAGAATTTTCAAGATTTAAATTATATACTTTTAGAGTCTCATAATCCGTTGGGCCAAAATACATACTGAAGCCAAGACTATCATCAGAATCAAGATTTAGCGGAACATTGGCAAGGAACCTCTTTGTAAATTTATTGTCTAAAGTTTCATTACCTGCTAAATCCTCAGAACTTATAAATACATCGTTGACTTGATTTTTTAAAATAAGAATTGAACTAAAAAAATGCTCTCTAAAAGAAATCCAGTTTACACTATTAATATTTTTATTTGTTGATCCCCCAGCAGATAAATAAGAATCTTTTTTTTCTTCAAACCCATATGCAAGAGAAGTATATCTATTTTCATAATCAATACTCTTAGAATTTCTAAAAGAGTCTCTTCCCCATATCAACTCTACACTCTCATAATTATTTGACCTGTTTGAATCATTTAGTTTAATAAGGAAATCGACAATACTTGAGTCTTTATCTAATTTAAATGTCAAATCCAATGATCTTTGTTCGTCAATAATACCGGATAATATGATTTCTGACCCTGGTTTAATAACCTGGTATGTATAGTTTAAATCAGCAGAGTTAATTACAGAGTTTCTACCTATTGGTATATCATAACTAAAAATGGATTTATTGTTATCAACAAGATAAAGTGGCTCTTCGTCATAATTTGAAAAATTTTTGAGTAATATTTTTTTAATTTCTGCACCACCAGTACTAATTTCGAATAAAATATTTTCATTTTCTAGACTGATAATCTCTTCTTCAAATTTTTGATCAATTTTTAAATTATTTGAAATTGAATTTTCGGTTTTATTAGAATTTGCGTAAGTTTCATCCACTAGAGTTTCAGCTTCACTCAATTGCTGATTTTCAATCATACTCGATTGATTGTCATAAAACCAAAACATTAAAATTGCTGATATTAGCAAAAACCCAATAAACTGCAAAGGATCAAATTTATTTTGTTCCATAATTATTTATTTAAATATTTTTTTAAACTAGCTTTTACAAAGTTTACAAAAATTGGATGAGGTTTATAAACACTACTTTTATATTCTGGATGAAATTGAACTCCAACAAACCATGGATGATCAATATTTTCAACTATTTCAACAAGTTTTGTATCAGGATTCGATCCTGCAACTATAAATTTATCATCAAAGATTCTATCTGAGTAACTATTGTTAAATTCATATCTATGTCTATGTCTCTCTGAAATTAATTTTTTCTTATAAGATTTATAAGATTTTGTATTTTTTTCTATTTCACAATCCCAGGCTCCAAGCCTCATGGTTCCGCCCTTATTAATAATTTCTTTTTGTGATGTCATTAAATCTATAACAGGATCTTTACATTTCTCAGAGATTTCTGTTGAGTTAGCGTACCTAATCTTTTTTACATTTCTGGCATATTCTATTACAGCCATTTGCATTCCTAGACATATTCCAAGAAAAGGTATCTTATTTACTCTAGCATACTCAACAGCTAGAATTTTTCCATCAAGACCTCGTTGACCAAAACCTGGAGCAACAATAATCCCATCTAATTGACTTAAATTTTTTAAAATATTTTCTTTATCTAAATATTCAGAATGAATTGAATTAACAACTACCTTAACCTCATTTTCAGCTCCTGCATGAATAAGAGATTCTAGAATTGATTTATATGAATCATCTAACTCAACATATTTACCAACTAGGCCAATGTTTATTTGATGAGTTGGATTCTTTAGTTTATGTAGGAAATTTTTCCATTTATCAAGATTAGGCTCGGATTCTTTTATGTTAAACTTTTCCAGTGTTACCTTATCTAGTCCTTCATCCATCATTTTAATAGGAACATCGTAAATAGTCTCTTCGTCAATAGACTGAATTACACAGTCAAATCGAACATTACAAAATAATGCCAATTTATTTTTTATTTCATCAGATAACACTTTTTCTGTTCTACATACCAAAACATCTGCCTTTAGACCCAATTCCATAAGAGTTTTAACTGAATGTTGTGTTGGCTTTGTTTTTAATTCTCCTGTTGCAGATAAGTAAGGTATTAACGTTAGATGAATAACCATTGAGTTTTCTGGACCTTCTTCATAAATAACTTGTCTGACTGCCTCCAAAAATGGTAATGACTCTATATCACCAACTGTACCACCAATTTCAGTAATTATTATATCTAAATTATTTTTAATATTAAGATTTCTAATATTTTCCTTAATCTCATTTGTAATGTGAGGTATTACTTGAACTGTTTTACCTAGAAACTCTCCTTTCCTCTCTTTTTCAATTACATTTTGATAAATTTTTCCAGTTGTAATATTATTTTTTTGTGAAGTATTAATACTTAAAAACCTTTCATAATGACCTAAATCCAAATCAGTTTCAGCACCATCTTCAGTAACATAACACTCACCATGCTCATATGGATTTAATGTCCCGGGGTCAACGTTAATGTATGGATCTAGCTTTTGAATTGAAACATTTAAGCCTTGAGCCTGAAGAAGTCTTGCTAATGAGGCAGATACAATACCCTTTCCAAGAGAAGATGTAACACCACCAGTAACAAAAATATATTTAGGTTTATTCATCCGGACAAAGTAATATTTCCGGACTCAAATTTACAAAATATTAAGGTATTTAATAGATTATTGTTCAATAATCTCTTCAATATCATACTCTCTATGCCTAAGAATAAACATAGAGGAGTTGTAAAAACCACCCAGAGTATCTTTTTTGTATAAAAATTTAGATTCAATGTATGATTGCTCGTCATAATTAGTAGTTCTATTTAAATTTTTATCAATTAAAACCCTAAGTAATATATCTTTTGTAACATCATAGCCCCTTATAACATCTTTATTGGGGAGACTCCCAAACAAGTTTAAATATCCATTTTCGAATTTTGTAATAGAATCATTATTCATTTTTTTTGAAATTGAAGTGTATGTAAAAGCTAAATTTCCTAGATCTTTTATATTAATACTTGGATCATCATATTGATTACCTCTATACGTAGTGTATAATTTAACATCTCTTTCAGAAGTAATTTGTGAGTTAAGTTGTGATACAACACTAGATATCAATGTAAATATTTCAGATTCCACAATTACCTTATTTGGCAGAGAATCAACCAAAAGTGAATCTAAAAGTTCTGGTAAAATGTAGCCTTCAAATTCTGGTTTTATTTTAGTTGAATTAGGGAAGATTTCTGATAGCTTGGAATCAATTTCGTTATTTAAAGAATCAGCTATTATTACAATATTATCCTCTCTATTTAAATTTTCATCTAAATAATTTATCATTCTGTTTCTCAAAAGTTTTTTTGGTGTGACTGATTGAATTACACCTTTTATTATCTTAATTGGGATAGTTGACAGAGGAAATACTTTTGGAATTGATTCAAGTAATTCAATATTTGAAAATGTTTCAAAGTTTCTGGGGATTAATGGTCCAATAATTACGTCTGAATCTCTAACTAAATCATTAGATGATATGTCATTTAATTTATTTAATGAATTCTCGGTATCAAAAACATTAAGATTGACTGAAATATTTAATTCCTTTAAATCTTCAATCGCATACAAAATACCAGAGTAAAAATCTAGGGTAATAGTATACAAGTTTCTGTCCTCAAATAAAGACTCAACTTCCTTAATTGAATCATAGTTAACTGTATTAGATCTAAATGGAAGTAGGACTGAGAGATTTAATTGACTATTTTTTTTTCTTTTTTTTACAAAAATTGAGTCTAGCCTAGATAAGTTATCATCTTTAATTAATGAGTCTTTTTTAACTAATATTGATTCTTTAATTGACTTAAATACTGGAATTAAAATTTTTGATTTTCTTTTTAATCTTGATTCTCTGAGTTTTGGATTAAGTTCAAGTAAATCATTTATATTAACTTTATATTTCTGTGAAATTGAAAAAAGTGTTTCTTTTCTCTCAACTTCGTGAATAATCGTATCGGACACAATATTTTGTGGAAATATTGGATTTAATGTTATAAATAAAAGAATAAATACTTTTTTCACTTATTTCTGTCTTTCAAGTTTCCATAATTCATAATGCTCATTATTAACTATGTATGACCAATGTAATAAAGACTGTTGAATTCTAGGAGAAATATCCTTTGAATTTTCTATTCCTAAACCAGACTTATATATTTTATTATAAATAGAATTTCTAAATCTCCCCTTTGGACCACAGAATGCTAGCCATCTTTTTATTTGTCTTATATCATCCTCGTGACGTCTTCCTTTATAATACTTACAATACCATTCAAACCAGCCTCGCGGATCATCTTTATGTATCCACCCTTTCGCTTCCCATTCTTCCTGAGATTGTCCAGATTTAATTTTAAATAAATTAATTTTTACTAAATATTTTTTTGACAAATAATAAGATTCATCGAGATTATCGAACCAATCTCTTGGAAAGATTCTATGGTCAACAAGCTGATTAAAATATGTTCCTCCAAAGATACCCTTATGGAGCATTTGTTTTGGAGTTAACATTGGTTTAAATGAATTATGTAGTTCTTCCATATATGCTTTATTCCCACTCAATTGTTGCAGGAGGTTTAGAACTTATATCATAAACAACTCTATTTATTCCTTTAACTTTATTAATAATATTATTGGAAACCTCTTTCAAGAAATCATTTGAAAATTCAAACCAATCTGCAGTCATTCCATCAGTTGAGACTACTGCCCTTAATGCAACACATCTTTCATAAGTTCTTTCATCCCCCATTACACCGACACTTTTAATAGGTAATAGTATAGAGCCAGCTTGCCAAATTTTATTGTAGAGATCCCATTTTTTTAGAGCATCAATATAAATTTTATCAGCTTCCTGAATAAGCGCTATACTTTCATAGTCAACTTCTCCAAGAATTCTTATTCCAAGACCTGGACCTGGAAAGGGATGTCTAGATAGTATTTCTTGAGGCATTTTTAGAGAGTTACCAATTTTTCTTACTTCATCTTTAAATAACATCTTAAGAGGCTCAATGACCTTTAGATTCATTTTTTCGGGAAGACCACCAACATTATGGTGAGACTTAATAGTTGCAGATGGTCCTTTTACAGAGATTGATTCAATTACATCTGGATAAATAGTTCCTTGAGCAAGCCATTTTGCATTGGATATTTTTTTTGATTCTTCATCAAACACATCAATAAATGTATTACCAATTATCTTTCTCTTCCTCTCAGGATCAATCACACCTTTAAGACCACTTATGAATTGATCCGATGCGTCAACACCTTTGACATTTAAACCCATTCCAATATATTGGTCTAATACTTCATCATATTCATTTTTTCTTAAAAGACCATTATTTATAAAAATGCAATGTAAATTCTTACCTATTGCTCTATCAAGTATAATTGCAGCTACACTGGAGTCTACTCCACCCGAGAGACCTAAAATTACTTTTTCATCTAATATTTCTGATTTCAATTCTTTAACTGTCCTGTCAATAAAAGATTCAGGATTCCATTCTTTAATAAATTTTAATTCTTCTATGAAAAAGTTTTCAAATATTTTTTGACCATTATCTGTATGAAAAACCTCAGGATGAAATTGTAAAGCATATAAATTAAGAGAGTCGATTGAGTAAGCAGCATTTTTTACAGAGTCTGTACTAGCAATAACTCTTGCACCATCAGGTAATGTTGTAATTGTGTCTCCATGGCTCATCCACACTTGATTATTGATTTTTATGTTATGAAAAAGCTTACAATCCTTTTCAATGAATGACAGATTAGCTCTTCCATATTCTCTTGAGTTTGAGTTCTCAACTTTTCCATTGAGGGATTTTGCAATTAGTTGTGCTCCATAACAAATTGCGATTACAGGAATGTTGCCTAAAATAATTTTAAGATTAATTTCAGGAGAATTTTCTTGATTAACAGAAAAAGGAGAACCAGAAAGCACAATGGCTTTATATTGATTTAAATCTTCAGGAAGATTGTTAAATGGTGAAATCTCACAGTAAATAAAAAGCTCTCTAATTCTCCTGGCAATTAATTGAGTATACTGAGAGCCAAAATCAACTATTAAGACTTTATTCTGCATGGACAAAAATACAACTATAAATTAATCTTCAAGATCTATTATTAATATTTTATCGTCCATTATTGAGATTTTCTCAATTATGTAATTTATAAATGAAGGTCCCTTACAAGAGTAGAAATTTCCAAAATTTAAGTACCTCTCTTGTGAAATATTACTTGGGTTAAGATAACTGTGGATAGACCTCATTGATTTGATTTCAGCTTCATAATTTTTCTTTTCAGCTTTAATCAGTTTCTTCTCAAGATCGTCAATTCCCTTTTTTTGTTTTTTTTCTTGAGCATTTAGAGCACCTACAAATGATTTGTCTGTTTCCAATGAAACTTTTCTTAACTCATCAAATTGTAAAGATAAATTTGATCTTAAAGAATCAAAGTTTACCTTCATACTAGAGGTTTTCTCTATCTTATAATTTACTAGTTCATTTAGTTCTCCTATAAAATACTTGATTTCAATTCCAGAGTTTTTAATTTTTTTTGAAGTCTTAGAATCTATTACATATGCACTATTCCTTAATTTAAGAATTGGAAATTGAACTTTATTGTCATCAAAATAAGTTTTTAATTGCATCCAATATCTCAATTCATTTGGACCTCCTACATAACATACATTTGGCAAGACAACTTCCTGGTATAAAGGTCTCATGATTGCATTTGGAGAAAACAACTCTGGACTACTGCCAATCAAATCCAGTATTTGATCTTTACTGTATGAATTCTCATCATCTACTTTAAATGATTCATTATAATATCTAACACGCTTTCTTCCTTTGTCAGTAAGTTTGAAAAAATTAATATCTGATGGGTTTACTTGAACCTTAAATGATTCAAAGTCTTTCCTAAGCTTAGATATCTGCAAAGAGTTATTTTCTCTACAAGAAAATTTTTCTATTTCATTTTTTAATTGAGGTTTAAAAAAATCTTTTAATTCCTTTTTGTTAGCATCAATAATTATTAATCCATGGTCTGAGAATAAATAATTTATAAATTTTATCGTTGACATAGAAAGACTATCTCCGTCCTTATATGAATTATCTATGATCTCTTCAAATTTTTCTTTAAAATCATAATCAATAATTAAATCCTTATAATTTCCTATTAAATCCTTGATGTTATTAATCTCAATTTCTCCAACAGGCTTATTGTTTGAATTGATTTCCCATTTAATGTTTTTTTGCCCTAGGTTAACTTCTGAAATCTCATCAAAATCATGATCCTCACTTGCAATCCATAGGACTGGTACATATTTAAAATTTTTAATTTCTGAATTTAACTTCTTACTAATACTAATTACTTGAGCTATCTTAAGAATAACCATCAGGGGACCAGTAAACAAATTAAGCTGGTGACCGGTAGTGATACAAAAAGTTTTAGAATCAAGAAGAGAGTTAATATTTTCTGAAGTCTGCTCCGATATATCAATTTTAGAATATTGATTTTTAATAGATTTTACTAGAATTTCTCTTTGTTCATTGGAAAAGCTTTTACTTTTATTTTCAGATTGTATTTTTATATTTTCATTACTATAAAAAGAATTGATGTATTTCAAGACTTTCTTATCACCTAAAATGAATTTTTCAATAAGTTCATCTCCAATGAGTTTAGTCTCTCTTTGGATTATTTGACTTTTCATCCCTTAATTTTTGTAAATATATCTGAATTTTTCAAAATTGGGTGTAACTTAGTAGATCTAACTATAAACTATAATGTTGAAGAAGAATTTTAGAATACTTTTTGCTTTAATTATAATTTCACCCTTTTCTTATTCTCAGAATTTAGAGGAAAAACTAGATGAGGTAAAATATAGAAACATAGGGCCTTTTAGAGGAGGTAGATCTGTAGCTTCAGTTGGAGTTGTTGGAGACCCACTTACCTATTACATGGGGACAGTAGGAGGAGGTTTATGGAAGACAACTAATGCTGGTGTTAATTGGTTTAACATATCCGATGATTACTTTAAGACATCTTCAGTTGGTGCAATTGCAGTTGCAGATAGTGATAGCAGAATAATTTATGTTGGTATGGGAGAGCACGCTCCAAGAGGGGTAACTACTTCTTATGGAGATGGAGTTTACAAATCAATTGATTCAGGAGAAACGTGGGAGCACATTGGTTTAGAAGAGACTCAACAAATTTCAAGAATAATAATTCATCCAGAAGATCCTAATGTAGTTTTTGTTGCTGCTCAAGGAGCTATAAATGGACCAACTAGAGAAAGAGGTATTTATAAATCAATTGACGGAGGTAAAACCTGGACTAATGTACTTTTTGTGAATCAATTAACAGGAGCTTCAGAACTTTCAATAGATTATAATAATCCCCAAACTTTATATGCAACCATGTGGAAACATCAAAGACTTCCTTGGCAGGTTATAAGCGGTGGTCAAGGCGATGGAGTTTATAAATCCATTGACGGTGGAAATAATTGGTTTAAAATTGAAAATGGCTTACCATCAGAATTAGGAAAGATGGCTATATCAGTATCTAGAGCAAACTCTGATAAGGTATTTCTTCTTGCTGAAGGTAATTCAAACAAAAGATCGGGAGGTTTGTTTGTATCAAATAATGCTGGTGAAAGCTGGTCTAAAGTTAGCTCTTATGCTGAACTAACATCAAGAGCATGGTATTATATTGAAGTATTTGCAGATCCTAATGATGAAGATACAGTTTATGTGTTAAGTGCAAGAGCTTTCAGATCAATTGATGGTGGTAAAACCTGGAATAGAATATATAGTGGTCACGGGGATTATCATGACTTATGGATAAATCCTGATAATTCTAAAAACATGATTATTTCAGATGACGGGGGTGGTGAGATAACATTTGATAATGGAAGTACTTGGTCTAGTATATACAATATGCCAACTGCACAATTCTATAGAGTCAATGTTGACAATTTGTTTCCATATAACCTATATGGTGGTCAGCAAGATAATTCTACAATTAAAATTGCTAGTATTGGGTCTAGAGGTGGTATTTCAGAAAGAGATTGGTCAGCCTCTGCTGGAGGTGAAAGCGCATTCCTTGCTTTTGACCCTGATGATCCAAGTATTGTGATGGGTGGTAGTTATCTTGGAAGTATTAACATATTTGACACAAAGGCAAATGCTAGAAAAAAAGTAATGATTGAGCCGATAAATTATATTGGGAGGGCTTCAAGAGATATGAAATACAGGTTTAATTGGAATGCACCAATTATATGGTCTCAACATGAGCCAAATACTTTTTATCATGCAGCTCAACATCTTTTTAAGACAAATGATCTAGGCAAATCATGGAAAATTGTCTCTCCAGATTTAACAAGAGATGAAGATGAAAAACAAGGAAATGGTGGTGGCCCATATACAAATGAAGCAGTTGGTGCTGAAAATTATGGAACCTTAAGCTATGTAGTTGAATCTCCTCATGAGGCAAATACAATTTATGTTGGATCAGATGATGGGTTAGTTCATATTACTCAGGATGGAGGTGAGTCTTGGATTGATATTACTCCAAAAGGTCTACCTGAGACAATAATTAATGCAATAGATGTTTCTCCTCATGATAAAGCAACAGTTTACATTGCTACTACAAGGTACAAGTTTAATGATAAGACTCCTGGGTTATATAAATCAACAAACTATGGTAAAACTTGGAAGAATATTTCAGGTAATATACCTAATGGAGCATATACTAGAGTTGTTAGAGAAGATAATAAAAGAAAAGGACTGCTAGTAGCAGGAACAGAACTTGGAGTCTACATTTCATTCAATGATGGAAAAGAATGGGAATTATTCAATCTTAACATGCCAGTATTAGCTATAACAGATTTAATGATTAAGCATGATGATTTAATCATTGCTACTCAAGGAAGGTCTTTTTGGATACTTGACGATATGGGACTTGTGAGACAACTTGATGATGATAGTAATACCAAGTTATATGATCCTGAGAACTCAACAATTGGAAACTGGTCTAGTGAATTAAACTCAAATGACTCAGATGGAACTTCATCGTTTACAGGAGTTAATCCTGCCAATGGTGTTGTAATATATTACAACATTGGAGAAGAGGATAAAGGTAAAAAAGTATCTATTAAGATTTATGATGAGGGAAATAAACTTGTAAGGGAGATTACTAGTGTATATGACAGTAATTTCATTTCATATAATGGAGGACCTGAAAGAGAACCAGTACTTTCAAATAAAATTGGTTTAAATAGATTTGTTTGGGATACTAGACATACATCGTTAATTGGTGTTCCATATGCATATATTGAAGGAAGCTTTAGGGGTCACAAAGCAATTCCTGGCAAGTACAATCTAATTTTAGAGGTTGGTAATAGTTCATTTAATTCTGAGTTTGAAATTTTAAAAAATCCAAATTTTAGTGTTTCAGATCAAGACTATTTAGATCTTGATAAATATGCGACCCACATGGAGAGTAATTTTAATGAAATGGCAGGATATATCAATGAAAATAAGAAGTCAATAGATAAGTTAAGTGATATGATAGATGAATTAGATGATAATTCAGAGGTTAAAAATAATGGGAATAAATTGCTCAAGTTAATGGATAACTGGGATAAAAAAATGATGCAAAGAATGTCAATGGCATATGATGATGTTGAAAATTTCCCAAATAAATTTTTAGCTGATTATCTTTTCATACTTGATGAAATTAAAGGAGATATTCCAAATGTTAGTGAAGGAATTCTTAAATCACTAAAATCACATGATGAAAAGTGGATTGAACTAAAAAAAGAAATTGATGAAATAAATCAAATTAGTATTCCAGAGTACAATAATGAACTTTGGAGTAATGGTATTATTGGTAAGTTGAATTAATCAGCTTTATCTTCTGCAGCTGGATCCTCAGCCTTTGCTTCTTCTGCAGCTGGCTCCTCAGCCTTTGCTTCTTCTGCAGCTGGCTCCTCGGTTGAAGGTTTAGGAGGCTCTTCTTTTTTTATAATTGGCTTACCAGCAAACCAGTCATTTACTAGGTCTTGTGGTAGGATTCTTTCCTCAAAAGAGTAGCTGTCAGAACCATTTTTTTTTATCATTCTGATTGCTTTTGCAAGTTTTTTTGAGCCAGTCTGTAAACTAGCAACAGCTTTTTTTGCCATATTATTTAATTTCTTTATGAACAGTCATTTTCTTCATAATAGGATTGAATTTCTTAATTTCAAGTCTATCAGGAGAATTCTTTTTATTCTTCGTTGTTATGTATCTAGAAGTACCAGGTAGACCAGAGTCTTTGTGCTCTGTACACTCTAAAATTACTTGAACTCTATTTCCTTTTTTTGCCATAATTACTTAATTAAACCCTGTTTTCTTGCTTCTTTCAAGACCTCAGATATACCTTTTTTATTTATAGTTTTTAAAGCAGATGCAGAAACTTTTAAAGTAATCCATTTATTTTCTTCAGGAATGAAGAAACGTTTCTTAATAAGGTTTACATCAAATCTCCTTTTAGTCCTGTTTAATGACTTGGAAACGTTATTTCCAAACATGACTTTTTTTCCAGTAATTTCACAAGTCTTAGACATAACGTGCTAAATTTTTGTAACGTGCAAAACTAATGTATTTAAGTTTAATAAAAAAATAAATCTATTGCTTAATAATTTTATCAAAAAAAAGTTGAAAAGAGCTATTTGTAGCTAAATTAATGAAGTCTTCTCTGTTACAATCAAATTGAAATTTTTGGCAAAAGATTTCATTATCAGACATAATAGCAACAAAACAATCACCTAGGTTTGTTTCTGGAAAGTCAACAGTAGGTCCAGCGTTACCTGTTATTGCTATTGAATAATCAGTTTTTAATTTTTGTTTTACGCTCTCAGCCATTTTAATTGTAATTTCTTCACTTACAGTAGAGTAATTATCTAATTCACTCTCATCAATTTTTAGAATATTTTTTTTGGAGAATTTAGAGTAAGAAACAATTGAACCAATAAAAATTTTGGATGCACCAGGAATTTTAGATATAGATGATGACAGATTTCCTCCAGTACAACTTTCAGCAAAAGAAATTGTTTTGTTATTTAATAGCAAATAATTAAATACTTTCTTAACCATTTTACTTTACTTTTAACGTAAACATCTTGTTACTTAATATATATCCCTCCAGTCTATCTCCACTTTCTACTTTTGATACTCCAGATGGTGTTCCAGTAAAAATTAAATCTCCAATTTTCAGAGTAAAATATTGAGAAACATAAGATATTAATTCATCTATTTTCAATAACATATCATTTGAACAACCTGATTGAACTAATTCATTGTTCTTTATAAGACTAAATTCTATTTTTGAAATATCCTCTAATTTTTCTTTTTTTAAAAACTTTCCAACCATACAAGAATTATCAAAAGCTTTGGACTTTTCCCAAGGATGACCTTTTTCTTTTAAATCGTTTTGAATATCTCTAGCAGTAAAATCTATTCCTAATCCTATCTCATCATAATACTTGTGAGAATAAGACATATCAATATGTTTACCAACCTTATTAATTTTAATAACCAATTCCACCTCATGATGAATTTCATTTGAAAAAGAGGGTATTATAAAGTTCTGATTTTTTGCAATTATCGAAGAATCAGGTTTTAAAAAAACCACAGGGTTCAGGGGCTTTTGATTAGATAGCTCCTTTATGTGATCAATATAATTTCTTCCAATACAAATAATTTTCACATTATTTATTGTTAATTAGACTTAATTTTAATTTTGTAAAAATCTTCTTGGTGTATTCAGGAAAATCTCCTTTCATAATCCATGAATAATACCCTTTGTCAGATTTAAATACATCTAAGACCTTTTGACCCGTATATTTACCAAAAGCAAATATTGCATCATTGTCTGCATCTATTCTTATTTTACCTGCAAAATCTAGGTTATTGCTTCTTTTTGTGTACTCACTTAGAAAATCAATATCTGGTTCTAAATCATCATACTTTTCAAGTTGAGCTTTAAAAACTTCATATGTTGCCATTGTATCATCAAGAGCAGAATGAGCATTCTCAAGAGTCTTACCACAATAAAACTTTAAAGCCGCAGAAAGATTTCTAGGTTCCTTTTTATGAAATATAACTTGACTATCTATCATTCTAACTTTTGAAAAATCAAAATCAATATCAGCCCTAATTAATTCTTCAACCAAAATTGGAATGTCAAACTTTATAGCATTAAAACCAGCTAAATCGCAACCCTTTATAAATTCATGAATCTCATTTGAATAATATTGAAAATTTTGTTCATTTTTAACCATATCATTTGATATTCCATGAACTTGTATAGCCTGAAAAGATATATCCATTTCAGGGTTTATTCTCCATACCTTTTGAGATTCTTGGTTGTCTTTGTTAACCTTTAAAATAGCTATTTCTACGATTCTATCTTTACCAACTTTTGCACCAGTAGTTTCTAGATCAAAAAAGCAAATTGGTCTTTCTAATTTGACTCTCATACTATATTGTTTGGTTCATATCCCATCCCTCAAGATATTCAGCAACTCTTTTTACAAAGCTACCGCCCACTGAGCCATTGATAATTCTATGATCATATGTATGGGATAGAATAAGCTTCTTTCTAATACCAACAAAATCTCCTTTATCTGTTTCAATTACAGATGGTAGTTTCCTTATAACTCCTATAGCTATGATTCCAACTTGTGGTTGATTAATAATTGGTGTACCCATGATTGAACCAAAGTTTCCAACATTTGTTACCGTGTAGGTTCCATCTGTTATTTCATCAGGTTTTAGTGAATTAGATCTAGCTCTAGTTGATAAATCATTAACAGCCAATGTAAGACCTTTAAGATTTAGGTGGTCAGCATTTCTTATTACTGGAACAATTAAATTACCATTTTCAACTGCTGTTGCCATACCTATATTTATTGATTTTTTAATAATGACTTTCTCATCAACAACTGAACTATTTAAGATTGGATAATCTTTAAGTGATTTAACTACAGCATCAATAAAAAGAGGAGTAAATGTGAGTCTCTGTCCCTCATTATCAAAAAATGATTTTTTATATTTTTCTCTCCAATCCCATAAATTAGATACGTCAACTTCTACGAACGACTGAACATGGGCAGAAATTTTTTTACTACTTGACATATGGTCAAAAATTATTTTACCCATTCTATCAAGCTCTAAGACTTGATCCTCTCTTGATGAACTCGTCTCAACTTGAATATTATCTTTTAAATTGTTGGATCTTGATTTTAAATAAGAAAGAATATCCTGTTTGGTGACTCTTCCATCCTTTCCAGAACCAATAATTGAATCAAGCTCATGACTACTAACTTTTTCTTTTTTTGCAATGTTTTTAACAAGAGGAGAATAGAATTTGTCACTTTTAGATTTAGTCTTTTGAATATCAACTTTATCATCTTTATCTAATAATTCAATTGATGGTATATCTTGCAAAACATCCTCATTAGAAATTTCATCTTTAACATCTTCAACCATAATTTCATCTTTAGCATCTTCAACCATAATTTCATCTTTAGCATCTTCAACCATAATTTCATCTTTAATTTCTTTTGATTTAATTATAGTATTATCGTTATCAATCATATCTGTTTCAATTTCAGCTATAACTTCTCCGACTTTAACTACATCATTTACTTCGAAATTCTTTTTAATAAGTTTTCCTTTGTACTCAGAGGGCACATCTGAGTCTACTTTATCTGTTGCAATCTCAACCAATGATTCATCAATTTCAACATTATCTCCAACATCTTTTAACCATTTGGTTATAGTTGCCTCGGCAATACTTTCTCCCATCTTTGGAAGCTTTAATTGATATTTTCCCATTAGAATAGTATTTGCAAATTTACAATATTAAATTATTACTGATTTGAAATATTGCTTTCATATGGGCGTCTGTTTTGAATGCTTCTTGCGAGTGTAACTTCATCAGTATATTCTAATTGATCACCAACAGGAATTCCTCTAGCTAAGACAGAGACTTTAACATCAAGTTTATTTAATATTTTAAATAAGTAAAAACTTGTGGTGTCAGCCTCTATTGTTGCACTTAAAGCAAAAATTATTTCATTAACTTTATTATCAATTATTTTTTTTTCAAGACTATTGATGTTTAGGTCTTCAGGGCCTATTCCTTCAATTGGAGAAATGACCCCACCTAATACATGATACATTCCGTTATATAGATTTGTATTTTCTATTGCAATAACATCTCTAATATCTTCAACTACACAAATTATTGATTGATCTCTTGATGAATTTGAACATATATCACAAATATCTTTATCAGAAATATTATGACATACAGAGCAATGTTTAATCTGAGTTTTAAAGTCGAAAATACTTTCAGATAAGTCTCTTGAATATTCTTTTGGTTTTCTTAGAATTTCTAATGCAATTCTTAGTGCAGATCGTTTTCCAATCCCAGATAATTGAGAAATATTATATACTAAATTTTCAAGAAGTTTAGATGGAAATTCCATTAAGCTAATTTAGAAATATTCGTTGTAAGTTCTTTTGTATATTTATAAAAATGTTATCTCCACAAATTATTTTATTTGCAATAGTATCTTATTTTTTGATACTAACTGCCATTTCATATTTTACTGGTAAAGAGGATAATAATGAAACTTTTTTCAATGCAAAAAGGAGCTCCAATTGGGCTGTTGTTGCCTTTGGAATGGTTGGAGCATCTCTTTCTGGGGTTACTTTTATTTCAGTGCCAGGGTGGGTTGGAGAATCACAATTTACATATTTTCAAGTTGTTATTGGATACTTAATCGGATACTTAGTAGTTGCTAATTTATTATTACCTATATACTATAACCACGGGTTAACATCTATATATCAGTATTTGAATGAACGCTTTGGAAAAAAGTCTCATTTGGTTGGATCAATTTCATTTTTAATATCAAGAATTTTAGGTGCATCCTTTAGATTATATTTAGTTGCAATTGTTCTTCAAGAATTTGTTCTAGATGATTTTGGGATACCCTATGAAATAACCGTAATTATATCAATCTCTTTGATATGGTTGTATACTCGGAGAGGAGGAATAAAAACAATAGTTTGGACAGATACTATACAAACAACTTTAATGATTCTTGCAGTTGTGCTATCTATACATTACATAAATAAAGATATTGGATGGACTTTTGTTGAATTTGTTGGATCGACAGATTTTAAAGAGTTTAATCAAATATTTGTAACAGATAACATAATGGAGAGAAGCTACTTTTTAAAATCTATTATTGGGGGTGCTTTTATAACAATTTGTATGACAGGTTTGGATCAAGATATGATGCAAAAGAATCTCACGTGTAGAAATTTAAATGATGCAAAAAAAAATATGATTGTTTTTAGTTTTATTCTTACTGCAGTGACATTTTTATTCATAGTTTTAGGTGCACTTTTATATATATATTCAAATCAAAATGGAATTAATATTCCGGTAGTTGATGATAGTCCTAGAACAGATCTTCTATTTCCTGAAATTGCACTTAGTTCGGGACTTGGAGGATTTTTAGGTATAACTTTTATATTAGGTCTAATAGCCGCTGCGTATAGTAGTGCCGATAGTGCTTTAACGTCACTGACTACTTCCTTTTGTGTTGATATATTGAAAATTGATAGTAATAGACCTAATTCTAAAAAAACCAGAAAATATATTCATGTCCTAATGAGTATTTTACTCGTAATAGTGGTAATTTTCTTTAGGTATTATTTAGACAAGAATGTTATAGACAGCCTTTTAACCGTAGCTCAGTATACATATGGACCACTTTTAGGTTTATTTGCATTTGGGATATTTACTAATTATAAAGTTGATGATGATAAAGTCTATATAGTAGTTATCATTAATATAATTCTAATTATATTAATAGGAAATATTCCTCCAGAGTTAATTGGAGGCTACTCAATAGGATATGAACTACTGCCATTTAACGGGTTAATTAACTTTATAGGGCTTTATTTAATTAGAAAATAATGTCAATTTGTCATACTTATTGATTGGTATTTTTTTTGCAATTGTTATGTTAAAATATAATTATGCCTAAAGGAAAAATTAATGTTTCGGTTGAAAATATATTCCCACTTATAAAAAAGTTTTTATATAGTGATCAAGAAATTTTTTTAAGAGAACTTATTTCAAATGCTACAGACGCATTAACAAAGATTCAACACCTGTCTAGTATAGGAGAAGTGAAAGGTGAAATCGGAGAACTTGGAGTTGAAATTAAAATTGACAAAAAGAAAAAAATACTTCAGATTATGGACAATGGCGTAGGTATGACTTCTGAGGAAGTTAAAAAATATATTAATGATGTTGCTTTTTCAGGAGCTGAGGAATTTCTTGAAAAGTATAAAGAGACTTCAAAAGATACTGGCATAATAGGTCACTTTGGTCTTGGTTTTTACTCGTCTTTCATGGTTGCGGATAAAGTTGAAATCATTACTAAGTCATATAAAGATGAGCCTGCTGCTCATTGGGTTTGTGATGGCTCACCTGAATACAGCTTAAAGAAGAGTGATAAAAAAGAAAGAGGTACTAAAATCCTTCTTCATATTTCAAAAGATTCTAAAGATTATCTTGAAAAGTCTAAGATTACGGAGTTACTTAACAAATACAATAAGTTCATGCCTCATCCTATCAAATTTGGGACAAAGGAAGAAACCATTCCTGGAAAAGAAGAAGGTAAAGATGAAAAGGTAACGGTTGATAATATTATAAATAATCCAAATCCAGCATGGACAAGACCCCCATCTGAACTAAAAGATGAGGATTACAAACAATTTTACAAAGAATTATATCCATATCAATTCGAAGAACCATTGTTTCACATTCATCTTAATGTTGACTATCCATTTAATCTGACAGGAATATTATATTTTCCAAAAATATCAAATGACCTTAATCTTCAAAAAGATAGAATTCAGCTTTACCAAAATCAAGTCTTTGTAACTGACAACGTTGAGGGTATTGTCCCAGAATTTTTAGGTTTATTAAAGGGAGTTATTGACTCTCCAGATATTCCTTTAAATGTTTCTAGAAGTTATCTTCAATCTGATACTTCAGTGAAAAAAATTACCAACTATATTACTAGAAAAGTTGCTGATAAACTGAGTTCAATCTTCAAAAACGAGAGAGAAAATCTTGAAACTAAGTGGAATGATATCAAAGTTGTTATCGAATATGGTATGTTAACTGAAGATAAGTTTTATGATAAAGCAGAATCATTTAATCTGTATCCTACTGTAGACCAAAAGTATTATACTTATCAAGAACTTGAGGACAAGATTAAAGATTTACAAACCGATAAGGATGGAAACTTAATTGTTCTATATGCTCAAAATAAAGATGAACAATATACTTATATTGAGTCAGCAAAAGAGAAAGGTTATGAAGTTTTATTACTAGATTCACCGATAATACCACATTTAATTCAAAAACTTGAGTCTAAGAAAGAAAAGCTAAAGTTCTCAAGAGTCGATTCTGATACTTTAGAAAATTTGATCAAGAAAGATGATCAAGTTATCTCTAAATTGTCTGACGAAGAGAAAGAAAAGTTAAAACCAATGATTGAAAGTGCAGTTTCTGATGATAAATATACTGTTCAACTTGAGCCCCTAGATAGTAGTTCATTACCATTTATGCTAGCTCAACCAGAGTTTATGAGAAGAATGAAGGAGATGCAACAAACAGGGGGAGGTGGCATGGGAAGTATGCCAGATATGTTCTCTCTCATTGTTAATACAAATCATGAGTTGGTGAGTAAAATATTAAATACTCGAACAGAGAAAAAAAGAAACAGTCTAATTAAACAATCTGTAGATCTTGCAAAACTTTCTCAAAATACTCTAACTGGTAAGGATCTAACTGAATTTATAAATAGAAGCATAGATTTAATCAAATAGATAGTTAAGAACCGAAGCTAACCTTAAACCTCCTATTAAGAGTAAATCTCTAACAGTTTGGAAGTTTTCATACTGATATTCATATCCTAAGTTGTCATTAACAGAAACATCATTGTAAATCTTTCTTGTATAAGAGTGTACTTCGTTAACCCAATCGATTAGATCATCTCTTTCAAATTCAATTTCAAGCTTTTCAGGTGAAGGCAGGTTTTTGGCAAGTTCACTGTAGCTCATATTATATCCATTAATCATATCTGAATCCCATACTCTATGTAAATTAGAATTTCTTCCAAACCATTTTACATAAATTCTGTTTCCACCCCTATCTTCATATCTACCAATGTGCATTGGTTGGTGAAGGTCTCCTATAAAATGAATAAGTAGTTTTAAGTAAAATGATTTTTCTGAATCTGTTGATGAATCACTCTCAAGGATATCAAGACAAGTATTTATTGCGATAAAAAGATCTCCTTTTTCTGAAGGGACAGTATCTTCATAATCTTCATCTAATTCCATATTGATAAAGTGCCAGTTGTAATACTTATCATATCTACTATCAGACTTTATATCATCTGCATACGTTGATACTGTAACAATTGTCTCACCGTCTAAGATTTCATTTATTTTTTTAGTTGTGTTTTCAGTAAGATAAAGTGATGCAACCTCAGACATAGCTCTGTGTGCAGTGGATCCCCAGTTTAAAGTTGAAGAGATACTAAGAACAATATAAATTAAAAGTCTCAAAATTTTTTTTGTGCAATATAAATCAAATATAATACTCTAATAAGTATTATCTTATTGAACTCTAAAATACTAATTTTAAATTTTTAAAAAACTAATTGAAAAATTACCTAACCATAATTTTCGTTGTTGTGTGTGTGACTTTGTCTGCAAAAGATTACACTGTAAAATATATTAGTGATGATATAACAATTGATGGAGTTGAGTCAGAAAAAGTTTGGGAAGAGGCTAATATTGGTAATGATTTTTGGCAATGGAGACCTGAAGATAATGTAAAAGCAATAAAACAGACAGAATTTAAAGCAGTTTTTGATGATGAAAATTTATACTTTCTCATTAAAGCTTATACAAAGGAGAAGAAGTTTACTGTCTATTCACTAAAAAGAGACTTTAGCACAGCCAGTGCAGATTATGTTCAGTTAATTTTTGATACTTTTAGTGATGCTACTAATGGATTTCAATTTCAAACAAATCATCTAGGTCTTAAGGGAGACGTATTAGTATCAGGAGGAAATAGAAATTACAGAACTGATAGAAATTCATCTTGGGATGCCATTTGGTATGTTGAATCAAAATTATACGACGACTATTATTTGGTAGAAATTAAAATTCCATTTAATCAATTATATTTTATTAATGGTGATAAAAGATGGAGATTCAACATCTACAGAAGTGATACTCAATCATTAGAACACTCAACATGGGTTAATATTCCACAGAATCAAAGTATTGGTAACCTTGCATATATGGGAGAATTTAATTTTGAAAAACCGCTTGGAAACTCCAAAAAACCAATGACATTAATTCCATATATAAATGCTATTCAAGGTAAAGACTTTGAAAATAACTATCAATTAAAAGATTTTGATTATGGTGTTGACCTTAAAATTCCGATTGGTAACTCGCTAAATTTAGATGCTACATTAAACCCAGATTTCTCTCAAGTTGAGGTAGATGACCAGATTGTTAATACAACTAAGTGGGAAACAAGGTTACCGGAGAAAAGACAATTTTTTACTCAAAACTCAGATTTATTTTCAAATTTTGGAACAAGAGAGTCACAAACATTTTTTTCGAGAAGAATAGGTGTAGCAAAGAATCAAGATGGTGAAACTATTGAAAATAAGATTATATCTGGGGTAAGATTAAGTGGAAAGATAAATAATTCAACAAGAATTGGATTACTAAATGTTCTGACCAATGAAGATATTAAGAATGAAATTCCTCAAAATAATAATACTCTTCTAACATTTAATAAAAAAGTTTTTTCGAGATCTAACTTTTCATTTTTTATTTTAAACAGAGAAAATACAAAAAAATATGATTTTGTAAATGATTCTGAAAGGTATAATAGGGTTATTGGAGCAGAGTATAATCTGGCAAATAATGATGGGAGTTGGAGTGGCAAGGCATTTATACATAAATCTATTTTACCAGATAAAAGTCATAACAAAAAAAGCTTGAATACTTCATTTAGGATTACTCGAAATTCAAGAAATCATTTTATTAATTTTTATTCTGCCTATGTTGGTGATAATCATAGATCAGATCTTGGCTACTTTAGAAGATATGGAGTATATAAATTTGAGCCTACATATAAATACAGAATTTATCCAAATAATGAAAAAATTTTGAATATCGAAATTGGCCATTTTACCTCGTTTGT
The DNA here is from genome assembly GCA_902622595.1 of uncultured Bacteroidota bacterium. Classification (GTDB taxonomy): domain Bacteria; phylum Bacteroidota; class Bacteroidia; order Flavobacteriales; family Flavobacteriaceae; genus Marisimplicoccus. Next base: position 108,387 of record CACNQM010000001.1, on the reverse strand, counting down.
ATTTAGACCTCTATTTCAAAACAAACAAGAATTGACTTATAATCAAACATCAGTATTTATAAGTTATCTGAATCAAGCAGAGCTAAATATTGAGAGAAAACAACGTAAAGATTATTTATTTTTCGAATTTGATCCTACAAGAACAAATGGAGCTACTCCTCTTCCAGCAAACAGATACTATGATTTTACAGACTATTCAATCTCATATAAATCTCCTAGTAGAAATTTATTTACTTCAGACTCAGAGATTTCATATGGATCATTTTATAATGGAACAAAATTTTCAATTCAAAGTAGATTGTCATATAGAAGACAGCCAATTTTTAATATGTCATTAAGACTTAATTATGATTCAATTAAGTTACCTAAACCATACCCAACAAGAGATATATTTTTAATAAGTCCAAAATTTGAACTAACATTTACAAAAAAAATATATTGGGCTACATATATTCAGTATTCTAATCAATTTGAAGACCTTGGTATTAATTCCAGACTTCAATGGAGGTTTGCTCCATTATCTGACTTATATTTGGTGTATAATGATAATTATTTTACCGATAATAAGATTACTCCTCAACTTAGATCAATAAATTTAAAACTCACATACTGGATAAATATTTAATATGAAAAACAAAATAATTCTAATAATAGCAATACTTATAATTTCTTGCGGTTCAAATGAAAATGAAATGATTGTTTCGGGGAATGTAGATGGTTTGAAAAAAGGAACTTTATATCTTCAAGCAGAAAAAGACTCTTTAGTGGTTAATTTAGACTCGATTTATTTAAGAGGAGGAGGTAACTATAAATTAAGTACAAATATTGAAGAACCTGACATCTATTATCTATACCTTGACAAAGAAGATGGTGATTCATTAAATGATATTATTGCTTTTTTTGGAAATAAAGGTGAAATAGAAATTAATACAAGACTTTCTACTTTTGACTCTAGCTATGAAATTAAAGGATCGAAGAATAGTGATCTTCTTCAAGAATATAATTCTATAATGCGACAATACAATTCACAAAATCTAGATTTATTAGAGATATTTTACAATGCACAAATTGAAAATAATCAAAAAAGCATAGACTCCGTCAACTCAGAATTGGAAAAATTAATTAGAAAAAAATATCTATATACAATAAACTTTTCAATAACTAACTCAGAGAATGAAATATCACCCTATATTGCAGTAAGTCAAATACCTGACGCAAATATTGAGTTACTACGTAAGTTATATGATACTCTTACTCTTGGAATAAAAGTTTCTAAATATGGAAAAATTTTAAGAGATATTACAATTGACTAACCACTATACTCAACAAAATTTCTAGGGGTTTCGTATAGTGTTATTTTAAGTTCATAATTTTCATCAAAATGAGGAATTAGCTTATTGTAAATTAGAATAGCAATATTTTCAGCAGAGGGATTTATTGTGTTGAAATCATCAATGTCTAGGTTTAAATTCTTATGATCTAAGTATTCCTCAACCTCAGCTTTGATAATATTTTTAAGCTTACCTAAATCATACACATATCCTGTCTCTTTGTCAATTTCTCCAGTCAAACTAACAATTAATTCATAGTTATGACCATGGTAATTTTCATTTGCACATTTTCCAAAAACTTTTTTGTTTTTTTCATCTGACCAATCAGATCTAAATAATTTATGAGCAGCATTAAAATGTGCTTTTCTACTAACTGTTACTTTCATTTTTTTAAATAATTATAAAAATACTCAAAAGCTATTTTAAACCAAACTGTATAAATATTTCCATTTTTTTTAATGTCTTCATGCAAGGAATCCATGTCTATCCACTTGAAATCATCAGCTTCGTCAGGATTTATTTCTGGATCTTCATTATAAACCCCATAAAAAACATGGTCAAATTCGTGTTCGGTTAAATCGTTATCTAACTCTGCCTTATATGTAAATTCATAGACTTTTCTGAGAATAGTTTCAATACCCATTTCCTCAATAAGTCTTCTGTTTGCAGCATCTAATATATCTTCATCTTCACGGGGATGACTGCAACATGTGTTTGTCCATAATCCGCCTGAATGATATTTCGAAGAAGCTCTTTTCTGAAGTAAAAGCTCATATTTATTATTAAATATGAAAATTGAAAATGCTCTATGAAGAACACCTTTTTGATGAGCCTCAAGTTTTGGCATGAATCCAATTTGATTATCATTTTTATCAACAAGAATTACCTTTTCTTCTGACATTGATTCAAATTAATAATTTAGCTCCTCTTCTTCTTTGTTAATTAGTAAGCTATTATACTCATCTTTAGGACCAACAATTATATCGTTGTATTTTCTCATCCCAGTACCAGCAGGAATCTTGTGACCTACAATAACATTCTCTTTTAAGCCTTCTAACATGTCATTCTTTCCATTAACTGCAGCCTCGTTTAATACTTTTGTAGTTTCTTGGAATGATGCTGCTGAAATAAATGATTTTGTTTGTAGTGCAGCTCTTGTGATACCTTGAAGTTGTGTTGAAGCTGTTGCAGGTTTTGCATCTCTGGCATCAACCAGGTTTTTATCATCCCTTTTCAACATTGAGTTTTCATCTCTTAGAAGCCTAGCTGAAACAATTTGCCCGACTTTAAGATTTTCACTATCTCCAGCATCTTCAACAACTTTCATACCATATAATTTGTCATTTTGTTCAATAAACTCATCTTTATATATGATTTGATCTTCAAGGAATAAAGTATCTCCAGTATCAATAATCTTTACTTTTCTCATCATTTGCCTAACTACAACTTCAAAATGCTTATCATTAATCTTAACTCCCTGAAGCCTATAAACCTCTTGGACTTCATTAACAAGATATTGTTGAACAGCAGAAGGGCCCTTGATGTTTAAAATATCGTTAGGTGTAATTGATCCATCTGATAAAGGCATTCCAGCCTTAATAAAGTCATTTTCTTGAACAAGTATTTGATTGGATAGTTTTACTAAATATTTTTTAATATCACCAAATTTAGATTCAACTATAATCTCTCTATTTCCTCTTTTAATTTTTCCAAAGGAAACAACACCGTCAATTTCAGATACTACTGCCGGATTAGATGGATTTCTTGCTTCAAACAATTCAGTCACTCTTGGTAAACCACCAGTAATATCACCTGATTTAGCTGATTTTCTTGGAATTTTAACCAAAATTTTTCCCTTTTCAATTGATTCATCTTCATCAACCATAATATGTGCACCAACAGGTAGGTTATATGACCTCAAGGTTACACCTTTTTTATCTTGGATAAGAAGTGTAGGAATTAATTTTTTATCTCTTGAGTCAGTAATAACTTTTTCTTTAAATCCTGTTTGTTCATCAATTTCAACTTGATAGGTTTTACCAACTTCGATATTTTCATAAACAATTTTTCCAGAAAATTCGGAAACAATTACACCATTAAACGGGTCCCATTGACATACAATATCACCTTTGGATAATTTTTGTCCATTTTTAACATTTAGATATGAGCCATAGGGTATATTATTAGTACTCAAAACATTTTTTGTTTTTGAGTCTAAAATTTTAATTTCTGAAGTTCTCGATATTACTATATTAGAAGAGTTACCTTCACTATCTTTAGTCTTAACAACTTTTAGATCTTCAATTTCCGCAACTCCGTCAAATTTTGATATTAAGGAATTCTCCTCAGAAATATTTCCAGCAACACCACCAACGTGGAATGTTCTAAGTGTTAATTGAGTACCTGGCTCACCGATTGACTGAGCAGCAACAACACCAACAGCTTCTCCAATTTGAATGGACTTACCAGTTGCAAGATTTCTTCCGTAACAATTAGCACATATTCCCTTTTTAGTCTCACATGTTAATGGTGACCTAACTTCAACAGAAGTAATAAGAGTATCCTCAATTCTACTAACTGTATCTTCTTCGATTAAATTACCACCTTCAATTATTACCTCATTAGTAGATGGATCAATTATATCATTCAGTGCTACTCTACCTAAGATTCTCTCACCTAAAGTTTCAACAATCTCCTCATTCTTTTTTAGTGCAGTCACTTCAATTCCTCTTAGAGTTCCACAGTCAAACTCGTTAACAACAACATCTTGTGAAACATCATGTAATCTACGAGTTAGATATCCTGCATCGGCAGTCTTCAACGCAGTATCTGCAAGACCTTTCCTAGCACCGTGAGTTGAAATGAAGTATTCTAAAATAGAGAGACCTTCCTTAAAGTTAGACAGTATAGGATTTTCAATAATCTCACCACCACCAACATTAGATTTTTTTGGCTTAGCCATTAATCCTCTCATTCCTGTAAGTTGCCTAATTTGTTCTTTAGAACCTCTAGCACCAGAATCAAGCATCATATAAACTGAGTTAAAACCTTGCTGATCCTCGCTAATTTGTTTCATTGCAAGCTCAGTTAATGTTGCATTTGCAGATGTCCAAACATCAATAACCTGATTATATCTTTCGTTATTAGTAATAAGACCCATGTTATAGTTACCTATAATATCATCCACCTGATTATTTGCATCATCAATTAGATGTTGTTTTTGTTCAGGAATTATTATATCACCCAAACTAAAAGATAATCCACCTTTAAATGCAAATGTATATCCAAGATCTTTTATTTTATCTAGGAATTCCGCAGTCTCAGGAACTGATGTTGAATAAAGAATCTGTCCAATAATTTCTCTAAGATTTTTCTTTGTAAGGACTTCATTAAAGAATCCTGCTTTTTCAGGAACTACTTCATTAAAGAAGATTCTTCCTGGAGTAGTCTCTATTATTTCATACGAATCGTCAGATTCAGATGTCTTTATCTTACATTTAATTATAGCATTTAAATCTACAATTTTTTCATTATATGCCATATTAACCTCTTCAGGAGAATAGAAAGTCAAACCTTCACCTTTAAGTTCATGTGATTCAGAAGATTTTCTTGATTTTGTCATATAATAAAGACCCAAAACCATATCCTGAGAAGGAACTGTAATTGGAGAACCATTAGCTGGATTCAATATATTATGAGAACCAAGCATCAACAGTTGTGCCTCCAAAATAGCCTCTGGACCCAATGGAAGATGAACTGCCATCTGATCACCATCAAAGTCGGCATTAAATGCAGTACATGTTAATGGATGTAGCTGAATAGCTTTTCCTTCAATAAGCTTTGGTTGAAATGCTTGTATTCCTAATCTATGTAATGTAGGAGCCCTATTAAGTAATACAGGGTGCCCTTTCAAAACATTCTCTAATATATCCCATACAACAGGTTCTCTTCTGTCAATGATTTTTTTTGCAGATTTGACTGTTTTAACAATTCCCCGTTCTATAAGCTTTCTAATTATAAATGGCTTATATAGCTCAGCTGCCATATCTTTTGGTAATCCACATTCATATAATTTCAGTTCTGGTCCTACAACAATTACTGATCTAGCAGAATAGTCTACTCTTTTTCCTAGAAGATTTTGTCTAAAACGCCCTTGTTTTCCTTTTAGAGAGTCAGATAATGATTTTAATGGTCTATTAGACTCGGTTTTAACTGCTGAAGATTTTCTAGTATTGTCAAATAGAGAATCGACAGACTCTTGAAGCATTCTTTTTTCATTTCTTAAAATTACTTCAGGTGCTTTAATTTCAACTAGTCTTTTTAACCTATTGTTTCTAATAATTACTCTCCTGTACAAATCATTAAGATCAGAAGTGGCAAATCTTCCTCCATCTAGAGGCACAAGTGGTCTTAATTCAGGTGGAATAACAGGGATTACTTTAACAACCATCCACTCTGGTAGGTTTTCCTTTCTTTCATTTCCCTCTCTAAATGATTCAACAACCTGAAGTCTTTTTAAAGCCTCGGTTTTTCTTTGTTTTGAAGTCTCATTATTTGCTTTATGCCTTAATTCGTATGAAAGTTCTTCTAAATCAATCCTTGATAACAAATCAATCAGACATTCTGCACCCATTTTTGCTATGAATTTTCTCTCATCAGCATCATCTAAAAACTGATTGTCAGCTGGAAGGGATTCCATTATTGTTAAATATTCTTCTTCTGTTAAAAAGTCCATCTTGTTTACAGATTCACCTTCTGCATTCTTTGCTTCTCCTGGCTGAATAACAACATATCTTTCATAATAAATGATCATATCTAGTTTCTTTGAAGGTAATCCTAGGAGATATCCTATTTTATTTGGTAAAGACTTAAAATACCATATATGTGCAACTGGCACAACAAGATTAATATGACCAACTCTGTCTCTTCTGACTTTCTTTTCTGTAACCTCAACACCACATCTATCGCAAACAATACCTTTATATCTTATTCTTTTGTATTTACCACATGCACATTCGTAGTCTTTAACAGGGCCAAAGATCCTCTCACAAAACAGCCCATCTCTCTCAGGTTTATGAGTTCTGTAGTTTATGGTTTCAGGCTTTAGAACCTCACCTCTAGAGTTACCAAGTATAACCTCGGGCGAAGATAAACCAATTGAAATAGTATTAAACTTCTTCTGCGTCAATAATTCGTTATTTTTTGCCATTTTTATTTTTATAATTTATTTTTCTTCTAATCTAATATCTAAACCAAGACCCTTTAATTCATGCATCAATACATTAAATGACTCTGGAAGACCAGCGTCAGGGAGATTTTCACCCTTAACAATTGATTCATAAGCTTTAGCCCTACCTATAACATCATCAGATTTTATAGTTAAAATTTCTTGAAGCGCACTTGATGCTCCGTAAGCTTCAAGGGCCCATACCTCCATTTCACCAAATCTTTGACCACCAAACTGAGCTTTACCACCCAGAGGTTGCTGAGTAATTAAACTATATGGACCAATAGATCTAGAATGCATTTTGTCATCAACCATATGCCCGAGTTTCAACATGTATATGACTCCAACCGTAGCCGCTTGATCAAATTTTTCTCCAGTACCACCGTCATACAAGTAAGTGTGGCCAAATCTAGGTACACCTGCTTCATCAGTAAGCTGATTTATTTCATCAAGTGTAGCTCCATCAAAAATTGGTGTTGAGAACTTTCTACCAAGCTCTTTTCCTGCCCATCCAAGAACAGTTTCATAAATTTGCCCAATATTCATCCTGGATGGAACACCAAGAGGGTTTAGAACAATATCAACTGGTGTACCATCTTCTAAGAAAGGCATATCTTCTTGTCTAACAATCCTTGCAACAATACCCTTATTTCCATGTCTACCAGCCATTTTATCTCCAACTTTAAGTTTTCTTTTCTTTGCTATATATACCTTAGCAAGTTTTTTAATTCCAGGCGGAAGTTCATCTCCTACACTTATTGTGAATTTTTCTCTTCTAAGTGAACCTTGAATATCATTTTCTTGTATTCTGTAATTATGTAAAAGCGATGAAATTGTAGCGTTCAGGTTATCTGATGTCGTCCATACTCCCTTTGTTAAATGAGTATAGTCTTCAATGTTAGCTAACATCTTATTAGTAAATTTCTTTCCTTTTACAAGGACTTCTTCACCAAGGTCATTGAATACACCTTGACAAGTCTTTCCATTAACAACAGATGAAAGCTTATCAACAAGTTTAAGCCTAAGATCTTCAAGAATTTTATCATACTTGGTTTCTAATAACTCTAGATCAACTTTATCTTGAGATCTTCTTCTCTTATCCTTAAATGATCTAACAAATAATTTCTTGTCAATAACAATTCCATTAAGAGATGGCGGAGCTTTCAATGATGCATCTTTAACATCTCCAGCTTTATCTCCAAATATTGCTCTAAGTAATTTTTCTTCTGGTGTTGGATCAGATTCACCTTTTGGAGTTATTTTACCAATCAGAATGTCACCCGGGGTCACATCTGCCCCTACTCTGATCATCCCATTTTCGTCAAGTTCTTTTGTTGCCTCCTCGCTAACATTTGGGATGTCATCAGTGAGCTCCTCGGTCCCTAACTTTGTGTCTCTTACATCTATTGAATATTCATCTATATGTATTGAAGTAAATATATCTTCTCTCACAACTTTCTCAGATATAACAATTGCATCTTCAAAATTATATCCTTTCCATGGCATAAATGCAACTTTGAGGTTTCTCCCGAGAGCTAATTCTCCGTTTTGAGTAGCATATCCCTCACAAAGAACTTGACCTTTTGTAACTAGATCGCCTTTACTTACAATTGGTTTTAAATTAATACACGAACCTTGATTTGTTTTTTGGAATTTAATAAGATCGTAAACCTTTGTATCATCTTCAAAATTTAATAATTTTTCTTCACTAGAAAGCTTGTATTTAATTACAATTTTATTAGCATCTACATAATCAACAACACCATCTCGCTCTGCATTTATAAGAACTCTTGAATCAGTAGCAACTGATCTCTCTAGTCCAGTTCCAACTATGGGAGATTCCGGCTTTAAAAGAGGTACAGCTTGACGCATCATATTTGATCCCATTAATGCACGGTTAGCATCATCGTGTTCTAAGAAAGGAATTAAAGAGGCTGAAATTGATGCAATTTGATTTGGAGCTATATCAGTATAATTTATATTATCTGGAGTAACAACAGGAAAATCTGCTTGATCTCTTGCAATTACTTTTTCAGATTTAATTTTACCAGAACCATCATAATCGATGTTAGCTTGAGCTATAAGCTTGTTTTCTTCTTCCTCTGCAGACAAATAAGTTATATTATTAAGGTCAATTTTTCCATTTTTTACTTGTCTGTATGGTGTCTCAATAAATCCAAGATTATTAACTCTTGCATACACAGACAAAGATGAAATAAGCCCTATGTTTGGACCTTCGGGAGTTTCAATTGGACATAATCTCCCATAATGAGTGTAATGGACATCTCTAACCTCAAACCCTGCTCTTTCTCTTGATAAACCTCCAGGACCAAGAGCAGAAAGTCTTCTTTTGTGTGTAATCTCTGCAAGTGGATTTGTCTGATCCATAAACTGGGAAAGTTGATTTGTACCAAAAAAAGTATTAATTACAGAAGACAAAGTTTTTGCATTAATTAAGTCAATTGGTGTAAATACTTCATTGTCTCTGACATTCATTCTTTCTCTTATGGTTCTAGCCATTCTTGCAAGTCCAACACCAAATTGAGATGAAAGCTGCTCACCTACCGTCCTAACTCTTCTATTAGAAAGGTGATCAATATCATCGATTTCTGCCTTAGAGTTAATCAACTCTATCAGATATTTGATAATTGTTGTAATATCAAGCCTTGTTAAAGTTCTCTCTTCCATATCGACGTCGAGATTTAACTTCTTATTCATTCTGTATCTTCCTACCTCTCCTAAATTATACCTCTGGTCAGAAAAGAATAATTTATCAATGATACCTCTGGCTGTCTCTTCATCTGGTGGTTCAGCATTTCTCAATTGCCTATAAATATATTCAACTGCTTCTTTTTCAGTGTTTGTTTGATCTTTTTGAAGAGTATTATATATAATAGCGTAATCAGAATTTTGTGCATCTTCTTTATGAATCAATATTGTTTTGACATCAGCGTCTAGTATCTGTTCAATATGGTCTTTTTCAATTACAGTATCTCTATCAATAATTATTTCATTTCTTTCTATTGAAATAACTTCACCAGTATCCTCATCAACAAAATCCTCGTGCCATGTTCTTAAAACTCTAGCTGCTAATTTTCTGTTTAATGCTTTTTTAAGACCTGCTTTTGTAACTTTTATTTCTTCAGCTAAGTCAAAAATTTCTAATATCTCTTTATCACCCTGATATCCAATAGCTCTAAATAATGTTGTAACAGGTAATTTTTTCTTTCTATCAATATATGCATACATTACATTATTAATGTCAGTAGCAAATTCAATCCAAGAGCCTTTGAAAGGGATAACCCTTGCAGAATAAAGTTTAGTTCCGTTAGCATGAAAAGATTGACCAAAAAATACACCAGGGGATCTATGAAGCTGAGAAACTACAACTCTCTCAGCACCATTAATTATGAAAGTTCCACTTGGAGTCATGTAAGGTATAGATCCTAAAAATACATCTTGTACTATAGTTTCAAAGTCCTCATGTTCATCATCTGTACAATAGAGCTTAAGTCTTGCTTTTAAGGGAACTGAATAACTTAATCCTCTTTGAATACACTCATGCATAGAATATCTTGGTGGGTCAACAAAGTAATCTAAAAACTCAAGTACGAACTGATTTCTAGCGTCAGTAATTGGAAAATTTTCTTTGAATGTGTTAAATAGACCTTCCTCAACTCTTTCATCAGACTTTGTTTCGAGTTGGAAAAAATCTTGAAATGACTTTATCTGAATATCTAAAAAGTCAGTTTCTACGTTTGCAGTTTTGGTATTAGAAAAATTTGTTCTCAATTTATTATTAGTCATATTTTAGAGTTTTGTTTAAACAAGTATAGGCCTTTAGATATAAATTCTAAAAGCCTAAAAAATGAAGTTATATTAACTTACTTAAGTTCAACCTCAGCTCCAGCTTCTTCAAGTGATTTCTTTAGTCCCTCAGCATCGTCTTTTGATACTGCTTCTTTAATTGAGCTAGGAGTATTATCAACTAAATCTTTAGCTTCTTTAAGCCCCAATCCAGTTAACTCCTTGACCAATTTAACTACTGCTAGTTTTGAGCCACCAGCTGATTTTAAAACAACATCAAATTCTGATTTTGTTTCAGCTGCATCTCCTCCACCTGCACTAGGACCTGCTGCTACCGCCACTGCTGCTGCTGCTGCTGCAGGTTCGATACCATATTCATCTTTAAGAATATCAGCCAGTTCGTTAACTTCTTTAACCGTTAAACCAACTAACTGTTCTGCGACTTTTTTTAGATCTGCCATTATTAGAGTTTTTAATTATTAATTATTATTACACTTAATTTTTATTTGGATTCATCTTTTGATTCACCCTCAGAGGTTTGTTCCTCTTTTTTTTCTGTTTCATCTTCTGCCTTTGCTTCCTCTGAAGCTGGCTCTTCTACTTTAGCTTCCTCTGAAGCTGGCTCTTCTGCCTTTGCTTCCCCTACAGGATTTTCAGTTAGTGTTTTAACTAAACCTGCAATTTTTCCACTACTTGATTTTAATGCAGAGATAACATTCTTAGCTGGTGACTGAAGAATTGAAATAATTTCTCCTAAAACTTCTTCTTTTGACTTTAAGTTAAATAATTCTTCTATATGTTCATCTCCAATATAAATTGTCTCATCAACAAACGCACCTTTTAAAATTGGCTTATCACCATCTTTTCTAAACTTTTTGATAACCTTAGCTGGAGTATTTCCAGTTTTTGAAAGCATTATAGTTGTGTTTCCTTTTAAAAGATCTTTAAGTTCTCCAAAGTCATTTTCAGATTCACTCATAGCTCTTTGAAGAAAAGTATTTTTAACAACCGAAAGCTTAACGTCAGAATTAAAACATTCTCTTCTAAGCTTACTTGTTTGTAAAGCATCAAGACCTGCTATATCCGTAAGATATATTGACTTATAATCGGATAATTGGCCTTTAAGTTCCTCAACAACTTTAACTTTTTCTTCTTTATTCATTTTTAATATTATTCAAATTTAGACTCAATAGCTATACCAGGACTCATTGTACTTGACATTGAGATACTCTTGATATATGTACCCTTCGCACCTGAAGGCTTTAGTTTGATAATTGTCTTAATTAACTCATTAGCGTTATCTTTAATTTTATCTGCAGTGAAAGAAACTTTTCCAACAGAGGCATGGATAATTCCAGTCTTATCTACTTTAAAATCGATTTTTCCACCTTTTATATCAGACACTGCCTTTGCAATGTCCATAGTTACAGTTCCAGTCTTTGGGTTTGGCATAAGTCCTCTAGGGCCTAGAACTTTACCAAGAGGTCCTAGTTTACCCATAATACTTGGCATGGTTACAATAGCATCAACATCAACCCAACCTTTTTTAATTTTTTCTATATAATCATCTAATCCAACTAGATCAGCTCCAGCTTTTTTTGCTTCTTCTTCTTTGTCAGGTGTTACTAACGCCAGAAGCTTTAAGGATTTTCCAGTTCCATGCGGTAAAGACACTACTCCTCTAACCATTTCATTTGCCTTTTTCGGGTCTACTCCAAGTCTAATAGCAAGATCTACCGAAGAATCAAATTTGGTGGTTGTAACTTCTTTTACAAGAGCAGAAGCTTCATCAAGACTATATGACTTTTCAACATCAATCTTTTCAAGTGAAATCTTTCTATTTTTTGATAATTTTACCATATTTATTTTACTGGAGGTTCTCCTCCATTTACTTTAATACCCATTGATCTTGCTGTACCAGCAACCATTTTCATAGCTGATTCAACTGTAAAAGCGTTTAAATCTATCATCTTATCTTCTGCTATTTTTTTAACCTGGTCCCAAGATACAGTAGCAACCTTATCCCTATTAGGTTCACCAGAGCCTTTTTTCTTTTTTGCAGCTTCTAATAATTGAACAGCTGCAGGGGGAGTTTTTATAACAAACTCAAAACTCTTATCTTTATAAACATTAATAACAACAGGCAGTACCTTTCCAGGTTTATCTTGACTTCTCGAATTAAATTGTTTACAAAATTCCATAATATTAACTCCAGCAGCACCAAGAGCAGGACCTACTGGTGGAGATGGGTTTGCTGCTCCACCTCTAATTTGCAATTTTAATACTTTATCAACTTCCTTTGCCATAATTATAATTTTTCAACTTGCATGTAACTTAATTCTAATGGAGTCTTTCTTCCAAAAATTTTTACCATAACTTCAAGTTTTCTTTTCTCTTCATTTACATTATCTATTGAACCTGTAAAACCATTAAAAGGACCATCAATAACTTTAACACTTTCACCTACAGTAAAAGGAATATTAATCTGCTCACCTGAAATTGCTAATTCATCGACTTTTCCAAGCATTCTGTTTACCTCTGACTGTCTTAGTGGTATAGGCTCACCTCCTTTAGTTTCTCCCAGAAAGCCTAAAACATTTGATACTGATTTAATCACATGTAAAATTTCTCCAGAGATATCTGCTTTCATCATTATGTAGCCAGGAAAATATGTCTTTTCCTTAGAAATCTTTTTACCTTTTCTTATTTGAACAACTTTTTCAGTTGGAACAAGCATTTCTTCGATCTGCTTACCAAGAGAGACTCTGGAAACTTCAGTCATTATATAATCTTTTATCTTGACCTCTTGACCAGTGACCACTCTAATTACATACCATTTTTTTTCTGCTACTTCCACCATCTATCCTATTAAATTAAAATAAAGTTTAACTATTCTAGAGAGAACTGAATCAGCACCCCATATTACTAATGAAAAGATCACTGAAAAAACTATCACTAAAGCAGATAGGTTTAACAACTCTGAACGGGGTGTCCACTTGACGTTATCCCTCAGTTCTGTTACAGATTCCTTTATAAAGTTTATAATCGACATCGTATTTATTTGTGCACGGGTTGAGAGACTCGAACTCCCGACACCTGGTTTTGGAGACCAGTGCTCTACCAACTGAGCTAAACCCGTTTATATTTTACACAAAAGGTATCAAACATAAAATGCAAGACACCCTTAGAGTTAATTAAACTTTGTTTTACTAGTCTAAAAGTTCAGTTACCTGACCTGCACCGACGGTTCTTCCACCTTCACGGATTGCAAATCTTAAACCAACATTTAGTGCAATAGGTGATATTAACTCAACATCGATAGTTAAGTTGTCACCTGGCATCACCATCTCTACACCACTTGGAAGCACAATATTACCTGTAACATCTGTAGTTCTAACATAGAACTGAGGGCGATAATTGTTGTGGAATGGAGTATGACGACCACCTTCTTCTTTTTTCAAGATGTACACCTCAGCCTTAAACTTAGAGTGAGGAGTAACAGAGCCTGGTTTACAAATAACCATACCTCTTGAAATATCAGTTTTTTCAATACCTCTCAGAAGAATACCAGCATTATCACCAGCTTCTCCTTTATCAAGAATTTTTCTAAACATCTCGATACCTGTTATTGTAGACTTTAGCTTTTCAGCACCCATACCTATAATATCAACCTCATCACCTGAGTTAGCAATACCGGATTCAATTCTTCCAGTTGCTACAGTACCTCTACCAGTTATAGAGAATACATCTTCAATAGGCATTAGAAAGTCTTTGTCTATATCTCTTTTGGGAAGTTCAATCCAGCTATCAACACCCTCCATCAATTTCATTACGCTTTCAACCCATTTTTGCTCACCATTTAGAGCTCCAAGAGCAGATCCAAGAACTACTGGAGTATTATCTCCATCATAGTCATAAAAAGACAGTAAATCTCTAACCTCCATTTCAACTAATTCGAGAAGTTCAGCATCGTCAACCATGTCAGCTTTATTTAAGAAAGCAACAATTCTTGGAACACCAACTTGTCTTCCTAATAAGATGTGCTCTCTAGTTTGAGGCATTGGACCATCAGTTGCAGCAACAACTAATATAGCACCATCCATTTGAGCAGCACCAGTTACCATGTTTTTTACATAATCAGCGTGACCAGGACAGTCTACATGAGCATAGTGACGGTTAGCTGTTTGATATTCAACATGTGATGTGTTAATAGTAATACCACGCTCTTTTTCTTCAGGTGCGTTATCAATTGAATCAAAGCTTCTTGCTTCAGAGTATCCAGCATCTGCTAATACCTTTGTAATTGCAGCTGTAAGTGTAGTTTTTCCGTGGTCAACGTGACCGATTGTACCAATGTTTAGATGGGGTTTCGATCTGTCAAAAGTTTCTTTAGCCATAACAGTATATTTTTCTTGTTTTTTACGAGCTGCAAATTTATAATTTTTTTCTTAGAAAATTACTTATTTATTTTTTTTTTTTAGATGTTTAGAAAAAATCATAAAATTTATTAAGTTTATAAGTAAATACAATGCTTTGAAAAGAAGGAATTTTATCAATAATGTTTTTATTTCATCATTAGGATTAGGGACAATGGGGTCGATAAATCCATACAAATATTTTTCTGCATTCCCTTATAAACTTTCATTAGCCCAGTTCTCTTTGGCAAGGTATACATCTCAGGAGGGATATGATGTTTATTCTTTTGCAGAAACCGCTCATAAATTAGGCTTTCAAGGATTGGAGTATATGTCTGTTTTGTATAAAGGTGATTTTTTTCAACCTAATAGTAGTTTTGGATTAGCTGAAGCAAAAAAAGTTGCAAAAGAATCTCTTAAAAGGTCTAATGATTATGGTTTAAAAAATTTATTAATTATGGTGGATGGAGAAGGTAATCTTGCAAATAAAGACAGAAAGTATAATGATAATTCAGTTGAAAATCATAAAAAATGGATCGATTGTGCAAGTGAGATGGGATGTCATTCAATTAGAGTTAATTTGGATAGTGATGGTTCTTTAAATGATTGGACAAATAATTCTGTAGAAAGTTTGAATAAACTCTGTGAGTATGCTAAGTCGTTTGGTATAAATGTAATTATAGAGAATCACACAACATATAGTGGATCTGGTGGGGAAAGTTATGCTGCAAATCCAGATTACATAATAAATGTTATTAAAAAAGTTGATTACGATAACATTGGAACTCTTGCTGATTTTGGTAATTGGTGTCAATCATTTAAAAAGAGAGATCGCTCAGAATTAATTTCTAGATTTAGAGATAATAATCAAAAAGATGATGAACCAGAGGTAAAAACAACTTCAATGTATTTCTCTACATGTGATAAAATGTATGACATTTATGAGGGTGTTTCAAAATTGTTACCATATGCAAAAGCTGTAAGTGCTAAGGTTAATAGCTTTGATGAAAATGGAGAAGACCTTGATATAGACTATACCAAAATGTTGAAAGTTGTGAAAGATTCCAATTATTCTGGCTATATCAGTGTTGAACAGCAAGCTTCATATGAAGATAACATAGACCCAATCGAAGCAATTAACTTAACAAAGGAACTTCTATTAAAATCTTGGAATAAATTATCATGAAACTATTAAGTAAAATATTATCAGTAATCGTAGGTCTAACAGTTATAAATGTTTGGCTATTTAGGTCAGGTAAATCAACATCCTACAGAGGAGGTGATGCAAGCAGTCTTATGGAAGAATTTGTTGTATATGGTCTTGGTGACTATTTTTTAACAATAGGTATTATAAAGGTAGGCCTTGCAATCCTTCTTATACTTAGTCTTTATTTTCAAAAATTAAGATTGATTTCAGCATCCGGAATTGGGTTAATGATGTTAGTTGCGATCTTCATGCACTTTAGCGTTGGAGATGAACTAATTAAATCAATGCCAGCATCTGTTATGCTAATCAGCTGTATTATAATAGCATATTCCTCAAAAAAATCATTTACTTGATGTATATTCTGCGAATTCTCAGATCTTAAAAGCTAAATATCTATAAAATGAAAATTGGAAGCATTCAAAAATTTAATCTAATTAACTCAATCGCACTTATCTCAATGTCAGCTTGGGGATATGTTGACACTAATTCATTTACAGCTCTAATTCCAGCATTTTTCGGAATTATATTACTCATTCTTGGAACAATGCTTACAAATGAAAAGCTAGTAAAATTATCTGCTCATCTTGTTGTCTTATTTACATTACTAATTTTACTTGCATTAGTCATCCAAGTATTGCCAGGTGTTTTAGAAAGAGGAGGAATTGGATTGATTAGAGTTATCTTAATGATCTCAACATCGTCAATTGCAATGATTATTTTTATCAAAAGTTTTATAGATAACAGAAAATCTCGTTAAAATTTAAATTCAATTTTTGTAAATTATAGGTATGAAAAAAATGGATAAATCATACCTAAAAAAAAAGATAAATAAGCTTAATAAAAAAATTCATAGAGCAGAATCTCAAGACGAACAAAATAAAGTTTGGTGGAGGAAGATGAAGCTTGATAAACTCAGGGAAAAATTATTAAAAAATT
Source organism: uncultured Bacteroidota bacterium (assembly GCA_902622595.1). GTDB lineage: Bacteria > Bacteroidota > Bacteroidia > Flavobacteriales > Flavobacteriaceae > Marisimplicoccus. The sequence continues at coordinate 91,464 of CACNQM010000001.1, read as the reverse complement.
GGTTAAATATGAAGAAGATACTTTTTATTTTAATTCTTATAACAACATATTCATGTAGCTCAATTAGGTTTGATAATAGTTATTTAAATTATTCAGGTTCTGAGATAAATAAAAAATTTAATGAATCTCAAAGAAATAATTGGCATAATCTTGATCTAAATTATGATTCTATTCCTGGGATGAGTGTAGAAAGAGCATATAATGAATTGTTAAAAGGCAGAAAAGCCAAAAAAGTTATTGTTGCAGTAATTGATGCTGGAATTGATATAAACCATGAAGATATCAAAGATGTAATATGGGTAAATAAAGATGAAATTCCTGATAATAATATTGACGATGATGGTAATGGGTTTATTGATGATATTAATGGTTGGAATTTTTTAGGAGAATCCTATAACGAAACCCTTGAGATGACAAGGTTGATTAGAGATAACTTGAATAAAAATCGAAGATATGATTCAGCTAAAAAAACAATCAAATCAAAATTAGATGACCGGAAGAAGAATATTGATTTTTACAATAATTTAATATCCCAAATTGAAAATGCATCTGAAATGATAAAAACATTCTTAGGAAAGGATTCTTTTTCTGATGAAGATCTTGAAAATATTATCACAAACGATAGCATAGTTTTAGAGTCAAAAAAAATGATTCAATACTATAACTCAATTGATGTAGATGTTGATTATCTAAAAGAAGGAATTGAATACTTTTCTGATCAAATCAATTATCACTACAATATAAATTTTAATGGCAGGGATATAGTTGGAGATAATATTTATGATATCAATGATACAAATTATGGAGATTCTCGAGTTTTACATTCTAAAAAATCTGAGAATCATGGCACACATGTAGCTGGTATAATAGCTGGAATTAGAAATAATAATATTGGAAATAATGGTGTCAATAATAATCTAGAAATAATGGCGTTAAGAGCTGTTCCTAACGGTGATGAATATGATAAAGACATTGCTCTAGCAATAAGATATGCTGTTGATAACGGAGCCAGAATTATTAATATGAGTTTTGGAAAATCCTATTCTAGTAATCCTGAATGGGTTATCGATGCAATAAAATACGCTGACGAGAATAATGTACTGATAGTTCATGCTGCAGGAAATGATGCTGAAGATCTAGATGTTATTGAAAATGAAAATTATCCAAATGATCAGTATCTGGGAAAAGATGAATTTTCAAATAATTTTATTACTGTTGGCGCAAGCACAATAAATTATAATAAAAATCTGATTGCAAGCTTTTCTAATTATGGATCAGATAATGTTGATGTATTTGCACCAGGTTATAATGTTTATTCTCTTTTACCAGAAAATGATTATGAATCATTAAGTGGAACTTCTATGGCTGCCCCTGCTGTGTCAGGAGTTGCATCTCTAATTCTTTCATATTTTCCAACTATAACAGCCCAAAAATTAAAAAGTATAATTTTAGAAAGTGGCTTAAAAGTGGATATTAAAATAGATCATGATGAAAAAGAAGATATTTATCTTGATTCTATTTCAAAAACAGGTAAAATAGTAAATGCATATAATGCATTGATTCTAGCATCAAAGAGTAAGAGAAAATAAATTATTTATTTGCTAGCTGCCCACATGCCGCGTCAATATCTTTTCCTCTAGATCTTCTTACTGTAACTGTTATTCTGTTTTTTTCTAAAATGCTCTTGTATAAATTTATCATGTTATTACTGGCTGATTCAAATTTTGAATCTCCAATAGAATTATACTCAATCAAATTAACTTTTGATGGTAAAGATTTACAATAATTTACTAATGCATCAATATCCTTTATACTATCATTAATATCTTTCCATACAATATATTCAAATGTAATTTTTCTCTTAGTTTTTGTGTACCAATAATTTAGTGACTCCCAAATATCATCAAGTGGAAATTTTGATGAAAATGGCATAATCTTATTTCTAGTTACCTCAATTGCAGAGTGAAGTGATAATGCAAGATTTACCTTAAGATTTTCATCTGCTAGTTTTTTTATCATCTTAGGTATTCCAGATGTTGAGACAACAATTCTTTTTTGTGAAATGTTTAATCCTTTGTCAGAGGAAATCATCTCAATAGATTTAATTAGGTTATTATAATTCATTAATGGTTCACCCATCCCCATAAATACGATATTTGAAAGTGGACGATTAAAATATTGAAGACTTTGTTTATTAATTGTTACAACTTGGTCATAAATTTCATCAGGATTTAAATTTCTCATTCTTTTGAGCTTTGATGTTGCACAGAAATTACAATCAAGACTGCACCCCACTTGTGAGGAAACACATGCAGTTGTTCTATCTTCAGTAGGTATTAAAACCGATTCAACAGTATAATCATCAAATAGTTTAACTGCGTTTTTAATTGTCCCATCAGAGCTTTTTTGAATTTTGTCAACTTCAATATGGTTAATAACAAAATTTTCATCGAGCATAAGTCTTAAGTCTTTTGAAATATTTGTCATATTGCCAAAAGTATGTGAGGACTTTTTCCAAATCCATTCATAAACTTGCTTGCCTCTGTAACTTTCAAAACCTTTTTTTACAAAGAATTCACATAGCTTATCCTCACTAAGACTTCTAATATCAATTTTCATTTCGAGGGTAAAATTAAACTAATTAGTTAGATTTGCAGATATGAAAAATTCTTATGCTATTGTAACAGGTGCAACTTCAGGAATAGGACTTGAGATTGCTAAAGATCTTGCTAAAAGAGGTTTTAACTTAATATTAGTTGCAAGGACATTAGAAAAATTAGTTCAAACTTCAAATGATTTAACTCAAGAGTTTAATATAAAGTGTGATTACTTTTCCTCTGATTTAACATTAATTGACTCACCAGATGAAATTTATCAGTTTACAAGACAAAAAAAATATCGTGTGGATATACTTATCAATAATGCTGGTTATGCATTACCGAATGCTTTTCATAAAAATTCAATGGAAGATGAAGAAAAGTGTCTTAGAGTTCTGGGTACATCTGTAATTGCACTCACAAAAAAAATATATAAATGATATGATATCAAACGGAGGTGGTAAGATTATGATCGTATCATCAGTTGCTGCATTTGCTCCAGCTTCATCTCTTCAGTCTCTTTATGGGCCTGTTAAAACATTTATGAATAGATTTAGTGAATCACTAAGTTTTTATAATAAATACGGAATTACCTCAACGGCAGTTTGTCCTGGTTACACAGTAACAAACTTTCACACAGCTAGTGGTGTTCAAGCTGAAATGGACAGTGTTCCCCGTTTTTTAAAGAAAAGTGCAAAAAGAATTGCAGAGGAAGGAGTTGATGCAATGCTTAGAGGGAAAAAGATCTCAGTACCTACAAAAACATGGAAAGTAATAGTATTTCTTTTGAAAATCGTACCTCATTCTATTTTTAGGTTACTAAGTGGATTACTCGCTCCAGGAAGATATAATGAAATTTAATAAGATTTTAATAGACCTCCATCAATTGGAATAGAAGCTCCATTTATGTAAGCTGCATTATCTGAACTAAGAAAAGAAATTAAATACCCATACTCCTCTGGTCTTCCTAGACGAGAGGCAGGAACTAGTGACTTCATTTTTTCGAGTACTTCAGTTTCTGAAATATTCAACGACTTTGATTTTTCTTTATTTAACTCTTTAATTCTCTCAGTGTCGAAATATCCAGTTAAAATTGAATTTACAGTAATTCCATCTGGACCAAGATCTACAGATAGACTCTTTGCCCATGCAACTACAGCAGATCTTATACTATTCGACAAAACAAGATAATTTAGAGGCTCCTTAACAGAAACTGAGGTAACATTAATTATTCTTCCCCATTTATTTTTCTGCATGCCAGGAATAACTAATGACGTAGTATGAACAACACTTTTAAATAATAAGTCAAATGCCTCTTGATAAGAATCAATATTTTTTGATAAGGAATTTCCAGCAGGAGGCCCCTGAGTATTATTAATTAGAATATCCACCTGATTATTTTTTACATGTTTTTCAATTTTAATTTTATAATCTTCAAATTTTGAAAAATCAACAACTAAATAACTATGATTACTTGAGTTGGGAAGTTTATCAACAATTTGTTTTAGTCTCGATTCATTTCTAGCCATAAGACAAACACTCGCTCCAGAATTTGCTAATTCAGTTGCAATACCTAGTCCAATACCTTTACTACTTCCCCCTACTAGGGCATTCTTTCCTGTTAAATCTATTTTCATCCTAGGTCTTCTCTTTTTGGACAAAAAACATCCATTATTATACACTGGCTTAAAGCTCTACCTGAGTGAGGAACATTAGATGGTATTAGAAATGTAGATCCCTTAGAACAAATATTTTTTTTACCATCAATTGTAAATTCAAATTCACCTTCTATGACATGCATTAATTGTTCATTTATGTGATTATGTTCAGGTAAGCTGGCCCCTTTGTTAATCTCCCAGTATACCCAAGTAAAATTTGATCCATGGATAATTCTTCCATGAAAGCCTGGCATTATTTCATTTGAGTTTAATTCTTTTATATTCATTTTCAATTCTTAAAATATTTTTATCATAATAAACCTAATAAATAAAAAAATGAAACCACTATAATAATAACAATAAAGAAACTAATTAAAATTCTTTTTGCCACCTTTATAGCAATACTATTTTTTTGTTTTTTTTGATTCACTTTTAAACTGTTGAACTTTAATTTTTTAAATTAAACAAAAATTCTAATTTTATATATTAACTAGACAAAATCAATAAAACTTTTCAATTTTAATACTAATTAATGAGCGGGAATTTTGAATTATTAGATTATGTAATCTTTGGGCTTTATGCTCTAATTATATTGGGAATAGGTTTATGGGTCTCAAGAGATAAAAAAGGAAAACAAAAAAATGCTGAAGATTACTTCCTAGCGAGTAAATCTCTACCTTGGTGGGCAGTAGGTACTTCATTAATTGCTGCTAATATATCTGCTGAACAATTTATTGGAATGTCAGGTTCAGGATTTGCTCTTGGACTTGCAATTGCCTCATATGAATGGATGGCAGCAATTACACTTTTAGTTGTAGGCAAATATTTTCTTCCAATATTTATTGAGAAGGGTCTGTATACAATTCCTGAATTTATTGAGAAAAGATATAGCACTAACTTAAAAACCATACTTGCAATTTTCTGGATTGCACTTTTTGTTTTTGTAAACCTTACAACAGTGTTATTCCTTGGTGGCAAAGCTCTTGATACCATAATTGGTGTTGGTGATGGAGCAATTTTGTTGAACAGTATAATTGGACTCGGTTTGTTCGCTGCAGCATATTCTCTTTGGGGGGGTCTTGCATCTGTTGCTTGGACAGATGTAATCCAAGTAATAATTTTAATTTTTGGCGGTTTATTAATGACATATTTTGCCCTTTTAAATGTGACAGATTCTGGAAGCTTTATTGATGGTTTAAAATATGTTTATGAAAAGGCACCTGAAAGATTTTCAATGATTTTATCAAAAGGAGAAATTATAAAACCAAATGGAGGTGACGCATGGTGGGATCTTCCAGGTCTTGCTGTATTAATTGGGGGTATGTGGGTAGCAAATCTATATTATTGGGGTTTTAATCAGTATATTATCCAAAGAACACTGGCAGCTAAAAGTTTGGCTGAAGGACAAAAAGGTATAGTTTTCGCTGCTTTTCTTAAACTAATAATCCCTGTAATTGTTGTATTACCTGGAATAATTGCATATGTAATGAATATTGATGAGTCAGGATTTTTAACAGCTTCATCAGTTGATCCTGGTTTTATTGGTGCTGCAGGAAATTTTGCGAATGATAATGCTGCACCTTGGTTAATTAAAAACTTTATTCCATTAGGAGTTAAAGGTCTTATACTTGCAGCACTTGCAGCTGCAATTGTTTCTTCATTAGCATCAATGTTAAATTCTACATCTACAATTTTTACAATGGATATATACAAATCTCATTTTAATAAAAAAGCATCAGATGCTAAGATGGTATCAGTAGGAAGAATAACTGCAGTTGTAGCATTAATAATTGCAATAATCATTGCCCCACAACTTGGAAGCCTTGGTCAAGTATTTATATTTATTCAGGAATACACAGGAGTTGTAAGTCCTGGAATCTTAGCTGTATTTTTGATGGGGTTATTTTATAAAAAAGCTACAAATAATGCAGCTATATGGGGTGCAATATTGTCAATACCAATAGCTATGTATTTTAAAGTTGCACCAAAAGGATGGAATGAAGCTTCAATATTTGTTGAGCTTCCTTTTATGCATCAGATGGGATATACTTGTTTAGCAACTATAGCAATTATTACAATTATAAGTTATTTTGAAGGCAATCAAGATGATCCAAAGGGCATAAATCTTACAAAAAAATTATTTGCAACAAATAAGACATTTAATATTGGAGCATTTAGCGTCCTTCTCATCACAGCATTCCTTTATGCAATGTTTTGGTAATTAAATATTATTCAATTAAAGACTGATATACTGCCTCTTTAATCTGTTGCCTGATTGGGTATGGATTATTCATCAATTGAATAAGGGTAACAACAATTATTTCCTTTTCCGGATCAATCCAAAAAAAAGTACCTGCTGCTCCTGACCAAAAGTATTCTCCAACACTACCTGAAGACTTTAAATATTCCGGATCATTAATGATTCCAAAGCCTAGGCCAAACTTTATTGAATCTCCATACCAATTCTGAGGTTCTCCTGATGATCCTGTAAATTCAACTCCATTTGGTAGTTGATTTTTAATCATTAAATTTAGTGTCTCTTCATTAATTATCCTTGCACCATTAAGTTCTCCATTGTTTCTTAATGATTCTGCAAAAATCATAAAATCTTTAGCAGTTGAGACTAATCCTCCTCCACCAGACAAAAACTCTGGGTTATAATAACTTCTACTACTGGGTTTATTAGAAAAATATTCATTGTTTAGCTTTTCAGCCTTTTTAGTTTTCTTATTATAAGAGTAGTTTGGAATAAATCTATCTCTTTTGTTAACTGGTACTTTAAAAAAAGTGTCCACCATACCTAAGGGATCAAAAATATGTTTTTTCAAATACTGGTCGAGGGGTTCACCAGAAATTTTTTCAACTAAAACCCCTAATACATCAGTTGCAATTGAATAATAGAATTTCTCACCTGGTGAAAATCTTAATGGTAAATTAGAAACTCTACTAATAAAATCATCGCTTCCTTTTGAGTCATAAAGTCCAGCATAATAGTATTTTTGATCAACTGGATGATATGTCCATCCGTAAGATAAACCAGCTGTATGGTTTAAAAGATTTTTAATTGTCATCATTTCTTTAGGATTCTTAAGGCTACCATCGTCTGACAAAACCTTTATTTTTGAAAACTCTGGTAAAAATTTTTCTACTGGATCGTCAAGTTGAAAAAGTTCTCTTTCATAAAGCTGCATTATAGCTAATGATACAATTGGTTTTGTCATGGAGTATATCCTGTATAGATCATTCTTTTTTATTGCCTTATCTGATTCAAATTCTCTTTTACCAAAAGATTGGAAATAGACTATTTTACCATTTCTATTAATAATAGTTGTAATATTTGAAACTTTATTGTCATCTATAAGATTTTTGGATATCCGAGATACTTCGTTAAGTCTATTACTTGATATACCTTGTTCCTCAGGGCTTGAATAATCAATTTGAGCAATTATAGAAAAAGGGCTCAGGCTAATTATAATTAGTAATGTGAAGTATAATGTTTTCATTTAATATTTAAATATCTATTTTACTAATATAATTAAACGATTAATTTTTTAGCCAATTCTTCAAGAGATACACCTCTAGTTTCAGGCATAATAAAATGTGTAAAGATTAATTGCAAAACCATCATAAAAGTAAAAAATGCAAATACCAAACCAGGGCCAATAAAACCAAACAGAAATGGAACAAATGATGGTATGATAGCAGCTAAAACCCAATGAGTGGAGATTCCAAATGACTGGCCATAACTCCTAATATGATTTGGAAAAATTTCAGATATATAGACCCAAATTATTGCTCCCTGTCCAATTGCATGGGATGCTATAAATAAAAACAGAAAAAATGGAAGTGCAATACCACCCCATTCTAAAATAAAAGATAGGCTAATTAAACTTAGAGAAATTATATAACCAATTGAGCCAATATACATAAGAACTTTTCTTCCAAGCTTATCAATTAAATTAATGCCGATAAATGTAAAAATCACATTGGTCAGACCAATTCCGACGCTATTTAACAATGCTGCACTTTGGCCAAGCCCTCCTTCTTCAAATATCCTTGGAGCGTAATAAAGGAATGCATTAATTCCAGAAAATTGATTAAAAGCTGCAACTAAGAAGGCTAGAGTAAGTATAAAACTATATTTTTTTTGAAAGATTGATTCTGACTCAATACTCGATTCTTTATCTCTTGTTATTTCAATAATTAATTCATCTGCATCATTTTTTGAATATGCATCCCTTATTATTTTTTCAGCTTTGTCTTTTTGATTATTTAAATAAAGCCATCTTGGACTTTTCGGAATAGAAAAAACAAGTAATGTATATAATATCGCTGGAATAGCCTCTACACCCATCATATATCTCCAATCATTTTCACCAATTCCACTGAGGAGATAATTTGATAAAAATGCAACAAGAATTCCAGTTACTAAATTAAATTGATAGAATCCAACAAGTTTTCCCCTATTTTTTGCAGGTGCAATTTCTGAGATGTATGCAGGAGCTGCAATACCAGAAACTCCAACACCTACTCCACCTATAAATCTGAAAACTGCAAAAGTAATTGGATCATTTGCTAGAGCTGAACCTACTGCTGATATTGAATAGAATATTCCAATCCAAATTAGTGTATTTCTTCGTCCATATTTTCTTGTTGGAATTCCTCCAAATATTGCACCAAAAACTGTTCCCCATAAAGCCATTGCCATTACAACAGAGCCATGAAAAATGTCTGAGGAATTCCATAACTCCTGAAGCTTTTGGTCAGCACCAGAGATTACAACTGTGTCAAAACCAAAAAGGAAGCCTGCAAGAGCAGCTACTAAAGACCATTTTATTAATTTACTCATTAACCAAATATATTAAAAGGTAAATTAACTAATGAATAGAGGTTTATGAATAGACAGAAATAAATCTAGTAGTTATCCTTCATTTTGAGAACTATTTTATCGAGAGCTAAATTTCCTATACTTCCAATATGGGAATGGTTTACTGTTTTAGGAAACTTTATTTCACCTGTGCTTAATTTACTTTTTAATTCAAGATATGCATCTCTAAAAGGTATACCTTTTAAAACCATCTCGTTTATTAACTCTACACTGAAAATATTTTCATAATTTGACTTTTCCAGTATTTTTTTATTTACACTAACTTTAGATAAGCAGTAAGATAAAATTTGGATACATTCTTTTATGTCATTAACTGCATTAATAATTTTACCTTTATTTAGCTGAAAATCCCTATGATATCCACTTGGTAGGTTAGTTGATGACAAAGATGCAGAATTTGATAGATTTTGAATACTATTACATTTTCCTCTTATAATCTCAAAAACATCAGGATTCTTTTTATGTGGCATTATACTAGACCCTGTTGTAATATTTTCAGGAAATGAAATAAAATGAAACTCATCTCCAGAATATAAGCATATATCCATAGAAATTTTTGATAAAGTAAAGGCAATATTTCCCAAAGTATCGAATGTATTTTTTTCAATTTTATTTCTACTAATCTGACATGCGAGTGAATTATATTTCAATGTTTTAAAATTTAAATCATTTGTTGTAAAATCTCTGTCAATATTAAAAGATGTTCCATACCCAGCAGCACTCCCTAATGTATTCTGATTAATTATTTCAATTGAACTATTAAGGCTAATAACATCATCAATTAATATTTCAGCATAAGCTGAAAACCACAACCCAAAGGAGGAAGGCATTGCAGCTCTCATGTGAGTATATCCAGGCATAATAATATTTTTATTTTTCTTGGCAAGATTAATTAATAGATCAAATAAAGATTTTACTTCTGTTTTTATAAAATTTAATTCATCTATTAGGTATAACTGAATTGAGACAAGGACTTGATCATTCCTTGACCTTGCAGTGTGAATTTTTTTTCCAATATCACCTAGTTTATCTGTCAGTATATATTCAATCTTTGAGTGCATATCTTCAAATTCCTTCTCAATTTTTAATTCTCCAGCTTCAGCTTGGCTTAGTATTTCATTAAGAATGTTTATTATTTTATCACATTCAATCTCTAACAAAAGATTTGATCTATATAACATTTTTGCATGCGAAATTGAAGCTTTTATATCATATTTTATTAGGTACAAATCATTTAACCTATCGTCACCTACTGTGAATTCAATTATTTTTTCATTAACTGAGTTATTTTTATCCCATAGTTTCATATTATATTATTTTATTTAAAAGATTTTTATAAACTTCAATCCCGTCTAGTAATTCATCAACATATATATATTCGTCTGCACTATGAGATCTTTTTGAATTTCCAGGACCAATTTTTACAGATGGGAAATCAAGCAAAGCCTGATCCGATAATGTTGGAGATCCATATGATTCTATTCCAAGTAAATTTGCAGACTTTATAATTTTATGATTTGGACTAATAAATGATGGTCCAAGATTCAAAGATCTGGCCTTTATTTGACATGGACATTGTTTAACAAAGAAATCATTGATTTCATTAATATCATAAAGTTCATTAATTCTTACATCAACAACAATATCAACTTCAGAAGGTATTACATTATGTTGAAATCCAGCATTTATTTGAGTTACTGTTGTTTTAACTGGTCCTAATAATTTAGAAACTCTATCGAATTTTAGTTGATTAAACCAATTAATTATTTCGGGGAGTTTTTCAATGGCATTATCTTTATTTTCGTGAGCAGCATGACCTGGTTTACCTTTTATTTTTGCATCAAATACAATAAGACCTCTTTCTGCAATAGATAACTTCATAAGTGTAGGCTCCCCAATAATTGCAAAATCAATTTTAGGTAATTTTTCTAGAATACTTTTAATTCCATTAGCTCCAGCAATTTCCTCCTCAGCTGTACAAGCAATAATAAAATTATAGTTCATTTTTTGACTTAAATAAATGCTTTTAAAAAGGTAGAGGAGAGAGACAAGAGCACCTCCCGCATCGTTACTTCCTAGCCCAAATATCTTTCCATCCTTTTCAATTGGATAGAATGGATCGATAGTATATGATTTATTGGGTTGAACTGTATCATGATGAGAGTTAAGAAGAATAGTAGGTTTCTTTTTATTAAAATACTTATTCTCTGCCCATAAATTATTTAAATGTCTTTTATAATTTATTCCGTTTTCTTTAAACCATGACTCTAAAATTTTAACAACATTCTCCTCTTTTTTCGAGAAAGAAGGAGTCTTAATAATTTTCTTGAGAAGCTTTATAGCATCTTTTGATTGATTATCAGTCATATTAGTTAGTTATTGTAGTTGATTTCATATTTTGTTCATCTAAAGATTGACCCGCAATCTTAACTGATTTTACACCATTATTCAACGCATAAAATGAATTTGTTAATTTTGGAATCATTCCATTGGATATAATTTTCAATTCTAAGTAATTATTAAATTCTTTTTCATTTAGTTTATCAAATGTAGAATTATCATCATTTGGGTTTGAGAGAACTCCATTTTTTTCATGACAATAAATTAAATCAACTGTATAATATTCTGATAGTGAAATTGCTATTTCAGAAGAAATAGTATCAGCATTAGTATTGAGCAATTGACCATTTTTATCATGAGTAATAGAGCATATAACAGGAATAAGATTTTGATCTATCAGATTTTTTAAAAAAATAGAATTTATTTTTTTTATATCTCCAACTAAACCATAATCAATCTCTTTTACAGGTCTTTTAACACTTTCAATTAAATTAGCATCAGCTCCAGATAATCCAATTGAATTACAATTAAATGATTTTAATTTCGTTACTAAAGTTTTGTTTAAACTACCTGCATAAATCATTGTGGCAACCTCAAGATCTTGAATACTTGTTATCCTTCTGCCATTTGTAATTTTGACATTTAAATTTAATTTTTTACTCAATTTTGTAACTTGATTACCTCCACCATGAATTAATATTTTTTTGGTTTCAATTTTAGCAAAGGATTTTAAAAATCTATTTAAAATTTGACTATTATTAATTAAGTTTCCTCCGATCTTTACAATTAAAATTTTATCCATTTTTTAATAGTTTTTTTATAATATATTGAGCAGTATATGTTCTGTTTTCGGATTGCTCAATAATAAGCGATTGTTTACTATCAATAACATTATCAGTTGCAACTAAATTTCTTCTAATGGGAAGGCAATGCATAAATTTTGCATTATTAGTTTTTGCCATCTTTTTTTCATCAACTATCCAATCATTGTTGTTATTAGCCACCTTACCATAATTTTCAAAAGAACTCCAGTTCTTTGCGTAAACAAAATCAACACCTTTAAAAGCATCCAACTGGTTATTATTAATTTTTATTCCTTTCGTAATAGTTGGATCAAGATTAAAACCTTCAGGATTAGTAATTGATATGTCAAAATTCATTTTCATAATTGCTCTAACAAATGAATTAGGAACTGCATGAGGCAAGGGCTTAATGTGAGGAGCCCATGTCAATAAGACTTTTGGTTTATTAACTAAAGAATTTTCTTTAATTGTAACTAAATCAGTAAGTGCTTGAAGAGGGTGAGCAATTGAACTCTCCATGTTAAATACTGGAATATTTGAGTATTTAATAAAACTTTTTATTATTTGATCCTCCGCATCCTTTTCTTTACTTTTTAATAGTGGGAAAGATCTTACACCAATAATATCACAATAATTAGAAATTACCCTAGCAGCATCTTTGATATGTTCTACGTTTGAGGAATCCATTATTTTACCATCTTCAAATTCTAAAGACCATAAATTATTTGAGATATTTATAAAAAAAGTTTCTAATCCAAGATTTTTGGATGCTTTATATGTACTCATTCTTGTTCTTAGGCTGGGGTTAAAGAAAATTAAGCCAATAATTTTGTCCTCAAAGATCTTTTGATTTTTTCCAATATTACTTTTTATATCAAGTATTTCATCAATTGATTGATTAATATTTTTTATATCATTGAGGTTATAAAAATTTTTCATAGTGATTTATTAAGTGAATTGAAAAAAACATCAAAATGATTTTTTTTAATTGACAATGGAGGTAATATTCTAATTAGATTTTTATTACTACTGCTACCAGTAAAAATTTTATGTTCATAGACTAACTTTGATCTTAATTCAGAGACATCAAAATCAAATTCTATTCCTAACATTAAACCTCTTCCCTTTACCTTTTTTATGGAGTTGAATTTCGAAGCAATATTCTTAAAATAGCTTTCTAACTCTAACGCTTTTTTACAAATGTTATTTTTTTTTAAATATTCAAGAACACTCAAAGAAGCAACACATGCTAAATGATTACCACCGTATGTTGTCCCGAGTATACCTTTTTGAGGATGAATATTAGGATTTACAAGAATTCCTCCAACTGGAAAACCATTTCCCATTCCTTTTGCAATAGTAATTATATCAGGCTGAATATTAAATTTTTGAAAAGCAAAAAATTGACCTGAACGACAAAATCCAGATTGAACCTCATCTGCTATTATAGATACCTGATATTTTTTTTGATAATTTGCAAGTCCATTAATAAAGTACTCATCAGGTTGATCAAGTCCTCCAACCCCTTGTATTGATTCAAATATTATTGCACATACGTCTCCTTTGTCCAACTCTGTTTCTAACATAGTATTGTCATTAAATTCTATGAAACTAACATTATGTTGTTTGTTTAGCTCAGAGTTAATGTATTTATTATCAGTTACTGCAACAGCTGCAGATGTTCTGCCATGAAATGAGTTTTTAAAAGCAATTATTCTCTTCTTTCCTGTATAAAAAGAAGAAAGCTTTAGAGCATTTTCAACAGCCTCAGCACCAGAATTACACATAAACAGCTTATAATTATCTAAATTTGCTTGTAAGTTAATTTCGTTCGATAATTTATCCTGTAATGGATTTCTTACAGCATTTGAATAAAATCCGATATTGTTCAGTTGATTAGTTATATTCTTAACATATTTTTTTTCAGAATGACCTATTGAGATTACTGCATGACCTCCATATAAATCTAAATATTTGTTATTAAATTCATCATAAACATATACATCTTTCCCCTTAATAGGAACTACATCAAATTGGTTGTAAACGTCGAATGTTTTCATGTTAATAAATTGAACCTTTAAAATTTAGACCTAAGCTTTCCTCATAACCATAAATAATATTCAAGTTTTGTACTGCTTGACCTGATGCGCCTTTTAGAAGATTATCTAAAACAGTAGTTATATGTATTACACTTTCATAGAATTGTATTTTCACATGGCAATTATTAGTATTAATTACCTCTTTTAGGTTTATATCATTTTTAGACAAAAAAGTAAAAGGATGATTTTTATAAAAGTCTTTATAGATAATCTCGATATCGTTAATATCATGATCTAATTTCATATAAATCGAAGTGAAAATTCCTCTTGTAAAGTTTCCTCTGTATGGAACAAAATAAATTTTGGAATCATTACCCAAAATATTTAATGTCTGATATATCTCATTTAAATGTTGGTGATTAAAAGGTTTATAAATTGATACATTATTATTTCTCCAGTTGAAGTTATTTGTATCTGAACTAATCTTACCAGCACCAGTACTACCTGTTATCGCATTAACATGAATATCATTTTTTATTAAATTATTAACCAATAATGGAAGTAAACCAATTTGGATTGCTGTTGCAAAACATCCAGGATTTGCGATTGATTTACTTTGTTTAATTTTTTCTCTATTAAACTCTGGCAAACTATACAGAAAATTTCTTGATTTATATTTGTTATTATTGATTAACCTAAAATCTGAACTAAGATCAATTATAATAGTATCACTTTTAAAATTATAATTATCTAAAAAAATTCTAGACTTTCCATGACCTAGACACATAAATAGAACATCAACGTCTGTAGTAATTTGATCAGAAAAAATAATATCTGTTTTCCCTAACAAATCTGGATGTATTTCATGAATATTTTTTCCATTTTGAGATATCGAATAAATAAATTTTATTTTAAACTTTGGGTGATTCAGTAATATTCTAATTAACTCACCCCCTGTAAATCCTGAACCTCCTACTATTCCTATTTTTTTCATTACTATTTATTTATTTGTTTAAATATTCTCGAAGAATTTGAATTAATTTTAATAAATCCTTTAATATCATCAGAGGACCAGTTTAAATTTTCTTCTCCATAAACTCCTGAATTGTCATTCATTAAATCATGTTTAGATTTAATCCCATTTAATTTAAAATTATATGGACTTAATTCCACAAAAACATTTCCGGTAACATACCTTTGACTTTTTTCAAAATATGCTTCAATATCTTTTATTACTGGATCAAAGTATTGCCCTTCATGAATTAACATACCATATAATTTTGAAATAGATTCTTTTTGAAAAATTTGCCATTTTGACATAGTGTGCTTTTCCAAAAGTTCATGAGCCTTAATTATAATTTTTGCTGCAGCTGCTTCAAAACCTACTCTCCCTTTAATTCCAATTATAGTATCACCTACGTGAACATCCCTTCCAATAGCATATTGACTGGATATTTCCTCAAGATAATCTATAAGATCAATGGGATTTGATCTTTTATTGTTAATTGATACTATTTCACCTTTAATGAATTTTATATTTAATACTTTTTTTCTCTTTTCTATTAATTTTTTTGTAAATGCCTTGTTTGGAAGAGCTTTATAAGAGGTTAAAGTCTCATCGCCACCGATTGTAGTACCCCATATCCCTCTATTAATTGAATACTTAGAATTATTCCATGTAAACTTTACACCCATTTTTCTTAGGTATGATATTTCCTGTTTCCTTGAAATATTATTGTCCCTTATTGGAGTTATTATTTTAACATGTGGATTTAAAATTTGAAAAATTGAATCAAATCTGACTTGATCATTTCCTGCACCAGTTGACCCGTGAGCGATAGTATTTATGTTATTTTTTTTTGAATAATTCATTATTTCAATTGCTTGGATTATCCTCTCAGAACTGACTGAAAGAGGATAAGAATTATTCTTAAGCACATTTCCAAAAATTAAAAACTTAATTATTTTATTATAGAATTTTTTCTTTGCATCAATTGAAACAAATTTTGAAGCACCTAATTGAATTGCTTGTTTATTTATATTATTAAGTTCTAATTTGTCAAAACCTCCGATATTTACTAATATCGCATGAACATCAAAGCCATCACTTGATAATCTCTTCAAACAAAATGAAGTATCAAGACCTCCACTGTAAGCTAAAATTATAGTTTTATTTTTCATAATTATTTTTTATCATATAACATACCTGTGCACAGACACATTGAAAACTCAGTTCTTTTAAGAATATCATAGTTTTGACATGTTTTGCAGCCTTTCCAAAATTCTGGATCATCAGTCAATTCAATGAAATGAGCTGGCCTGTAACCAAGCTCATAATTAATTTTCATAACGGGCATTCCAGTTGTGATCCCAAAAATCTTAGATTTTGGATACTTTTTCAATGAGAGTTCTAGTACTTTTTTCTTAATCTTTTTTCCAATACCAATATTTCTGTATTTTGGTGATACTATTAATCCCGAATGTGCAACATACTTTCCATGCTCCCATGCCTCTATATAACAGAACCCAGCAAAATTATTTTTATCTAATGCGATTACAGAATTTCCGGATAAAATTTTTTCCTTTATATATAAAGGAGACCTCCTAGCAATTCCTGTCCCCCTATTTTTGGCAGACTCATCTATTAGCTTACTAATTAATTTACTATATACTATATGTTTGGCATTAGCCAGTTTTATTATCAATTTTCTGAATTTTTATTTGATTAAATAAGTTAACTTCTTGATGAAGTTACATCAACAGGGAATTATGCAACCCGACTTCGAAGAGTAAGACGGTTGAAAAAAATACGATTAAAATTTTTCTCCAAAAACATATTCATTAATGTAAAGTTGAAAAAAAAAATATAAAAATCAAAATTTGAGATTTTTAATTTAGAAATAGTCGATCAATTTTAATAAAAATTTATCTATAAATGAGAGTTGAGATTTGTGGCTACCACCTGAATATAACAGAAATCCAGCATTTATAATTAAATCAATAAATATTACAACAAAAAAAATAATTATGTACTTGATATTTTTTCTCATTTTTTTAACAAGTAAGGTTGTTAATCTGATAAGATTCTAATTTAAATTTGCCACAATTATAATTACTAATTTATGATTTTTGACTTGTTTGGCACATTATTTTCGATATTACTTTTTATTGTAGCAATAATAATAGTAATGAGGTGGGAAAAAGAGAATATACTGGGAAAGAAATTCATTCTACTTTTAAAAATAGTTTACTTTGGTGGTGCTATTTTTGGAACCTTTTTACTTATCTATCAGATTATTTTTAAAACTACATTATAATTGAGCCAATAACGAGATTTGAACTCGTGACCTCTTCCTTACCAAGGAAACGCTCTACCCCTGAGCTATATCGGCAGAAAAAGTTGAGCGGGAGACGAGGGTCGAACTCGCGACATTCAGCTTGGAAGGCTGACGCTCTACCAACTGAGCTACTCCCGCGTTAATTTGTGGGGAGAGCAGGATTCGAACCTACGAAGGCGTAGCCAACAGTTTTACAGACTGCTCTCGTTGACCGCTTGAGTATCTCCCCAAATTCAAAATTTCAAAGAGCCGATGGAGGGACTCGAACCCACGACCTGCTGATTACAAATCAGCTGCTCTAGCCAGCTGAGCTACATCGGCTTGTTTTAAAAAACTGAATGCAAAATAAAAGCTTTTTTCTGCCCAAACAAAGTAAATAGATATAAATTTTAAAATATTATTTTGCTCTCGGATGTGAGTTTTTAAAGACCTCTTTAATTCTCTCCATACTAGTATGGCTGTATACTTGAGTAGCTGAAAGACTTGAATGACCTAACAATTCTTTTACTGAATTTATATCTGCTCCTTCATTGATTAAATGAGTAGCAAAACTGTGTCTTAATACATGTGGAGCTTTTTTAACTTTTGGAGAAACAAGTTTAAAATATTCATTTACCGTTCTGTAGACATATTTTTCAGTGAGCTTTATACCAGATTTTGATACAAATAAATGTTCATGTAATTTATGGTTGAATTTTTGTGATTTTATTTTGAGATATTCATTAATTGACTCTTTTAACCTGGGTAACATTGGAATAATTCTTTCCTTATTTCTTTTTCCCATTACTCTTATTGTTTTAGAATTCATATTTACATCCGATGCCTTCAGATTTATTAACTCAATTCTTCGAACACCAGTAAAATAAAAAAATGAAATAATTGTTTTTTGTAGGACTCCTCTATAATCACTGTTGAAAAAATCACTATCTAATAAAGCACCTATCTCATCCTTTGAAAATGGAACTTGAATCTTTTTTGAATGTTTTAATGGACTATGAGCAATTAGAGGCGACGAACTGATGGTGTCTGTTTTTACTAAAAACTTATAAAACGATTTTAGGCTAGAAACTTTTCGATTAATAGATCTATTAGATAAGTTTTTTTTTACAAGCTGGACTATCCATGATCTTATAACCTTGTAATCAACATTTTCAATTACATATTTATCATAATTTTCATAAATAAATTCTTGAAATTCCGCTAAATCTTTCTTGTAAGCATGAAGTGTATTAACTGAATATTTCTTTTCTATTTGTAGATATTCAATAAACTTTTCGATTAACATTATAACTAAGTTACAACGTTATGGAATAAATAGGAGTATATTATAGATTTTCTTGATCTTTAAGCTTCTGGATATATTGAGCTTTCTTGATCTTAGACCTGTGAACTACTGACGGCTTAACGAACTGTTTTCTGTCTCTTAAAGATCTCATAACTCCAGTTTTATCAAACTTACGCTTAAACCTCTTTAGAGCCTTATCAATATTTTCACCGTCTTTTATTGGTATAATTAACATATATCAATTTATTTTCGAACGCAAATATAAATAATTGTATTTAATCTACTTATTTTTTTTTGCTATTAATTACCATAACATATTTAGCTAATTCCTCTTTAACTTTTGGGAATAAAATAAATAGACCAATCATATTAGGAAAAACTAAAGCTAAAATCATAGCATCTGAAAATGCCCAAACTGACGACATATCACCAGCTGCACCAATAACTATAAATACCAAAAAGAGCAACTTATAAGTAAGGTCTGATTTTTTGCCTTTTCCAAAAACATACATCCATGATTGAAGACCATAATAAGACCATGAAATCATTGTAGATAATGCAAAAAGTACTACAGCAATTGCTAGAAAAGGCCCTGAGAAAGAAATATATTCAGCAAATGCTGCTGATGTTAAACCCGCTCCTTCAAGCTGTTGGCCATTAACCATAACAGCAGATGATCCCTCTACTAAATTACCATAGGTAAATAAAGTGTTGTCTCCATTAAAAATTATTATGACAAGAGCTGTCATTGTACATATCACAACAGTATCAATAAATGGCTCTAAAAGAGCAACTAATCCTTCAGAAGCTGGATAGCTTGTAATCACTGCTGAGTGAGCAATTGATGCTGAACCAGCACCTGCTTCATTAGAGAAGGCACCTCTTCTAAACCCTTGGACCAAAACCCCTATAAAACCACCAACTGCTGCAGTAGGCGCAAATGCACCATTAATTATCATTGCAAATGCATCATCAACAAAAGATAAATTTGAAAAAATTATATATAAACAAGCTAAAACATACATTCCTGCCATAAAAGGAACTATTTTTTCAGTTACAGATGCAATTCTTTTAATACCACCAATTATTATGATTCCTACAACAATCATCATTATAATACCAACAATTGTTCTAGCTGAACCACCAGTTAAACCAAATAGATCAATCATCTGCAAGGCAGCTTGATTAGACTGTGCAGCATTTCCACCTCCAAATGAAGCACCAATACATAGAACTGCAAAAATTACTGCTAATACTTTTCCAAACTTTTCAAAACCTCTTTCTTTTAATCCCTTTGATAGATAATACATCGGACCACCATACACTGTTCCGTCAGATCCAACATCTCTGTACTTAACACCAAGCGTACATTCAACAAATTTGGAAGACATACCTAGTAATCCACACAAAATCATCCAAAAAGTAGCCCCAGGGCCACCTATAGCAATTGCCATTGCAACACCTGCAATGTTTCCATTACCTACAGTTCCAGATACGGCTGTCGCTAAAGCCTGAAAATGACTAACTTCTCCACTTTCTTTTCTTTTTTCATCAAGTCCATCATATCTTCCCATAACTGTTCTTAAGGAGAGTCCAAACCCACGAATATTAATAAATCCAAAGTATAGAGTAAAAAAAGCAGCTCCCCCAACCAATAAAAAAATTATCGTTGGTATGCCTGTCCCAAAAAACTCGTGAAGAATTAGTCCTTCCCAAAAACTAGATATGGGTTGAAATGCCTCATTTATTCTTTCATCTATTCCTAATTTTTCCTGTGTAGTCATAATTTATTAATCAAAAGTTGTTTGTATGAATTATTAAATGTTTACCCTAAATATTAGAGTGAATATCAAATATAAAATAAATCCAAGGAGATGAGTAAAAATTGCTTAATAAAAATGGATAAAAGCCTTTTTTAATGAAGCGTGTAAGGTTTATTGTTTTTGACCAGTCCATTCAGAAATTCCACCTAACAAATTATATAGGTTTTCAAATCCAAAAGACTTCATAATATGACATGCTTGAACACTTCTTACTCCTGAATGACAATAAACATAATAATTTTTGTTTTTATCCAACTTTTGGATACCATCCATAAATAGTTGAGGATCTTTGATATTTAGCAGTTTAGAATCTGGAATATGTGAATCTTCAAATTCTTCATCCGTTCTTACATCTAACAAATATGAATTTTTATCTTTTTTTAGCTTTTCAATTAGCTCGTCCGAAGTTAGATTAATCATATTTTTATTTCTAAAATAAGAAAACCAAATAGTAATTTAAAAAAAACTTGAGTTATACTTTTTTTAGTTTAATTCTAATTATGTATTTTGGACTTAAATATATTAACTATGAAATATTTTCAAAAATCTGATATCTTTCTAATTGGAGCTGCATTCATCTCTTTTGTCCTATCAGTTTCTTTATGGTTCTATGGTTATAAAGATGAAGGACTATTTGTTGGATTATGGGTTCCTTCAATTCTTTCTTTTGGTTGTTATTTTAAACAGATGTTAAACAAATAAAATGGGAGATACTTTTATATTTATAATGGGTTTAGTTTGTACTGGTGCAGTTGTAGCAGCAACTTTTCTTTCTATAAATGAGCTTAAAGATGTTAATGAGCCTCAGCTTGAGACTATGGATATGGCTGAGGGAACAAAGAAACATTTAAAACTTATATCAACAGCAATCTTTATAATAATAGGTTTTGTTTCTGTTGGTTTATTTTGTTTTTATTTTATATTTGCCTAATGAAACTTTTAAACACATACTGGTGGTGGAATTACGAAATCTAACAAATCGTGAATAAAACTGTTATGCAATAGCTTGTCTCACGACAGGCTTTTTTTTTGCTATGAAAACAATAAAAATAAATACATATTCAAAAAAAATTATAGCTGACACTATAACTCCTGTTGAAGTTTACCTCAAGATTAGAGATAAGTTTCCAAATAGTATACTATTAGAAAGTAGTGATTACATGCAAGCTGGTAATAATTATTCATTTATATGTTTTAATCAAACTGGATTGTTTGAGGTTAAAAATCATGTTTTAAGTCAAAAACTACCTGGATGTAAAGTTGATTCTATGAAAATGGATAATGATAAAAGTATTACATATTACTTAAACAACTACTTAAATAGTTTTGATACTGAGAAGACTAAATCAAAGTTTATTACTAATGGATTGTTTGGTTACATGTCACATGAATCAGTAAAATATCAAGAGGATATCAATTTTAGCTCTAAAAAAAGTGATTTAGATATTCCTGATATTTATTATGGATTTTATAAAAATATAATTGCAATTAGTCTATTTAATCATGAAGCACATATTTTCTGTAATTCTCATGATAACTCAAATAATTTAAAAGAAGTTAGTGATATAATTAATTCCAAGAGTTATTCAACATTTAATTACAAAAACATAGGTAAAAAAACATCTAATATTAGTGATGAAGAATTTTTAGAATATGTAGCAAAAGCAAAAGAACATTGCAAAAGAGGTGATGTCTTTCAGCTTGTTTTATCAAGGAGGTTTAATCAAAAATTTGAAGGTGATGAGTTCAACGTATACAGATCTTTAAGATCTATTAATCCCTCACCTTATCTATTTTTCTTTGATTATGGAAATTTTAAGATTTTTGGTAGCTCTCCTGAAGCTCAGATAATAATTAATAGTGGAAAAGCAGAGATTCATCCAATTGCTGGAACATTCAAAAGAACTGGTAATGACGAAAGAGATGAAGAAAAAGCAAAGGAATTGTCTATGGACCCAAAAGAAAACTCTGAGCATATTATGTTAGTAGATCTCGCAAGAAATGATTTAAGTAGAAATGGAAGCAATGTAAAAGTTGAAAAAAACAGAGAGATTCAATTTTTCTCTCATGTAATTCATTTAGTTTCTAAGGTTACTGCCAATTTAAAGGATACATCCAAAATTTTTCAAGTTGTAATGGATACATTTCCAGCGGGAACACTTTCAGGTGCTCCTAAGCATAAAGCCCTCACGTTAATTGAAAAGTATGAAAAAGTAAATAGAAATTTTTATGGTGGAGCCATTGGATATATGGACTTCAATGGGAATTTTAACCATGCAATTATCATTAGATCTTTTTTTAGTAAAAATAATGAACTAAGTTATCAAGCAGGAGCCGGTATAGTGATCAAATCCAAACCTCAAGATGAACTTCAAGAAGTGTATAATAAATTAGGAGCATTAGATTATGCTCTAAAAAATGCTGAAGACATAAAATGAAAAAAATATTTTTAATAGATAATTATGACTCATTTACTTATAATCTATCTCACTATATAGAGGAGCTGGGCTGTAAAGTAGTTACTAAGAGAAATGATATGTTTGATATAAATGAAATAAAAGAATATGATGGAATATTAATTTCTCCAGGTCCAGGTATTCCTGATGAAGCCGGAATGACCAAGGAAGTGATTAAAAAGTATTTTAAAAAGAAAAATATATTAGGAGTTTGCTTGGGTCAGCAGGCTATAGCTGAAGTTTTTGGTGGAAAGATTGAAAATATGGAAGAAGTTTATCATGGTGTTGCTACTAAAATTAATTGCAAAAAAAATGATGAAATTTTTGATAATATTCCAGAATCCATTGAAGTAGGAAGGTACCATTCTTGGATTGTTAAAAAACCTTTACCAGAAAAACTTTTAATAACATCTGAGGACGAGAACAATCAAGTTATGTCATTGAGACATTCTAACTATCCTGTTCGTGGTGTACAGTTTCATCCTGAGTCAATTTTGACTCCATATGGAAAGACAATAATAAAAAATTGGATAAAAACACTATGAAAGAAATTCTAAATAGATTGATTAAATATAAAACCTTAAATGAGGTTGAATCAAAAGATATACTAATTAAGATTTCTAATGGTGAGCTTAATAATAGCCAAATATCATCATTTCTAACAGTTTATATGATGAGAAATATTACTTTGCAAGAACTTAAGGGTTTTAAAGATGCCTTAATTGAACTTTGTATAAAAGTTGATTTAAAAGAATTCGATACAATTGATTTGTGCGGAACCGGAGGAGACGGAAAGGATACTTTTAATATTTCAACCTTGGCTTCTTTTGTAACTGCTGGGTCTGGATGTAAGGTTGCAAAACATGGAAATTATGGTGTTTCCTCTGGATGTGGTTCAAGTAATGTATTGGAATCCTTAGGTATAAAGTTTACTAATGATTATGATATTTTAAAAAAAGCAATAGATAAATCTGGAATATGTTTTCTTCATGCACCCTTGTTTCATCCTGCAATGAAAAATGTTGCACCAATCAGAAAAGAGCTTGGCATGAAGACTTTCTTCAATATGCTAGGTCCACTTGTTAACCCTTCGATGCCAAAGAAACAAATTGTTGGTGTTTTTAATCTTGAACTAGCAAGAATATATAATTACCTACTTCAAAAAACTGATAAAAAATATAGCATTATATACTCATTGGATGGATATGATGAAATATCATTAACAAACGATACAAAAATATATTCTAATAACTCTGAAAAAAATTATTCATCAAAGGAATTTGAACTAGAGAATATAAAACCAGATGACATCAAAGGTGGAATTGATATCCCCTCATCTTCTAAAATATTTATGAATGTCCTTAATGGCACTGGGACAGAAAGCCAAAATAATGTTGTATGTGCAAATGCAGGTGTTGCCATTTCAACTTCAAGGGGTATTAGTCTCTCTGAAGGATTTGAAGTTGCAAAAGAATCATTAAAATCTGGTAAAGCATTGAATTCCTTCAATAAATTAAAAGAAATAATGAAATGAAAATTTTAGATAAAATTGTTGAAGATAAAAAAATAGAGTTGAAGGATTTATCCTCCAAAATTCCAGTAACATTACTCGAAAAAAGAAGTTTATTCTCAAGACAATGTATTTCATTAAAAAATTCAATATTAAATAGTCCCAGTGGGATAATATGCGAGTTTAAAAGAAAATCTCCATCCAATAATAACATAAATTATGAAACGAATATCATCGATGTTGTTGAAGGATACCAAAATGCGGGAGCTGCAGGAGTATCTATTCTAACAAACAAAAAATATTTTGATGGAGACGTTAGTGACATAATTGAAACAAGAGATATTTCTGGTATACCAATTCTTAGAAAAGAATTTATTGTGAGTGAATATCAAGTAATTGAAGCTAAATCTATTGGATCTGATGCAATATTACTCATTGCGTCAATTCTAGAATCAAAGGAAATATCAAAATTAAGTTCATTAGCAAAGAGTTTAGGTCTAGAGGTATTAGTTGAGATTCATTCTTTTGATGAATTAAAAAAAATATCTAGTAATGA
Organism: uncultured Bacteroidota bacterium; assembly: GCA_902622595.1. Lineage (GTDB taxonomy): Bacteria > Bacteroidota > Bacteroidia > Flavobacteriales > Flavobacteriaceae > Marisimplicoccus. The sequence goes on along the minus strand of CACNQM010000001.1, from coordinate 66,171 downwards.
TATTGACGTAATTGGAGTTAATAACAGAAATCTTGACACTTTAGAAGTTGACATAAGTAACAGTGAAAAGCTATTTGATAAAATTCCTGATCAATTTGTAAAGATATCTGAAAGTGGCATAAGCAGAGTTGAATCAATATTAAGACTGAGAGAAATTGGCTATCAGGGATTTTTAATTGGTGAAAATTTTATGAAAACTAGCGATCCTATGATTTCAGCTTATAATTTTATAAAAAATGTTGAAAATGAAATTTAAAGTTTGCGGATTATTTAATGAGGAAAATATCAATAAAGTTGCGGAGTTAAATCCAGATTATGTTGGTCATATCTTTTGGGAGAAATCTGTTAGATATTTAAATATTATAAGTCCTAATCTAAATAAAGAAATAAAAAAAACAGGTGTTTTTTTTAACTCTAAAATAGATAATGTGTTTAATAGAATCCATGAACATAATTTAGCATGTGTACAATTGCACGGTGAAGAGTCTCCTCAGTATTGTAAAAATATTATGGATAGTGGAACTAAAGTAATTAAATCTTTCAGGATAGATGATGATTTTGATTTTTCTATTTTAAAAAATTATGAAAACTATTGTGATTTATTTTTATTTGATTCAAAGTCAGAACTTCCGGGTGGAACAGGGAAATCGTTCAATTGGGAAAATTTAAAAAAATATAAATTAAAAAAAGAATTTTTTATAAGTGGTGGAATAGGAATTCATTCAATTGAATCAATAATTGAACTTTTTAAAATGGATCTTCCTATATATGGTGTTGATGTTAATAGTAAATTTGAGGATGAAAAATATTTAAAGAAAATTGATGAATTAAAAACTTTTATAGAAACAATAAAAAATGAAATATACAGTAGATAAAAAAGGGTTTTATGGAAACTACGGAGGTGCTTTTGTACCTGAAATGCTATTTCCAAATCTAGACGAACTAGAAAAAAATTATAATAAGATTATTAATGATTCTAATTTCCAAAAGGATTATAATAATCTTTTGAAGGATTATGTAGGAAGACCTACACCACTTTATTTTGCTGAAAGAATGTCAGAGAAATATAAATGTAAAATTTACTTTAAAAGAGAAGATTTGTGTCATACCGGAGCACATAAAATAAATAACACGGTTGGTCAAATTTTATTGGCTAAAAGATTAGGAAAAAAAAGAATTATTGCTGAAACAGGTGCTGGTCAACACGGAGTAGCAACTGCAACAGTATGTGCATTAGCAGGAATCGAGTGTGTAATTTATATGGGTGCAGTTGACATCAAAAGACAAGCTCCAAATGTAGCGAGAATGAAAATGTTAGGGGCATCAATAGTTTCTGCTGAATCAGGGAGTAAAACTCTAAAAGACGCTACTAATGAAGCGATTAGAGATTGGATTAATAATCCTGTAACTACTCATTACATAATTGGATCAGTTGTAGGTCCTCACCCTTATCCTGATATGGTTGCAAAGTTTCAAGCTGTAGTTTCTGAGGAGATAAAGTCTCAGTTGCATGAAAAAGAGGGGACTGAATATCCTAACTATTTAATAGCAAATATTGGAGGTGGCAGCAATGCTGCTGGTTTATATTATCATTATTTAGAAGATGAAAAAGTAAAAATTATTTCAGTTGAGGCTGCTGGAGAAGGTATTGAATCAGGTAAAAGTGCTGCAACATCAGCTCTTGGAAAAACTGGTATTATCCATGGAAGTAAAACACTATTAATGCAGACTAAAGATGGGCAAATAGTTGAACCCTATTCTATTTCAGCTGGTCTTGATTATCCAGGAGTAGGTCCACTTCATGCTCATTTACTTGAAAGCAAAAGAGCAGAATTTATGTCAATAACTGATAGTGATGCTATGCTTGCAGGACTTGAAGTCTCAAAACTTGAGGGAATTATACCTGCAATAGAAACTGCGCATGCTTTCGCTGCATTTAAATATCTAGATTTTAAAGATGATGATATTATAGTTGTTAACTTCTCGGGGAGAGGGGATAAGGATTTGAATACATACATTGATTATTTTAATTTATAATGAATAGAATAGATAAGAAATTAGAAGAAGAGGGGAAGTTATTGTCCATATACTTCACAGCTGGTTACCCTAATTTAAATGATACAAAAGATATTATTATTAGGTTGCAGGAATCTGGTGTTGATATGATTGAAATCGGTCTACCATTTAGTGATCCTCTTGCTGATGGACCAACAATTCAAGATAGCTCTACTATTGCAATTAAAAATGGAATGAATACTAACATACTGTTTGATCAATTAAAAGGAATAAGAGATGAAGTCTCAATTCCATTAATTATTATGGGGTATTTTAATCCTATGCTTCAATATGGTGTTAAGGACTTTTGTAAAAAATGTAATGAAATTGGAATTGATGGATTAATAATACCTGACTTACCAATTGATTACTATGAAGAAAATTATAAAGCAATGTTTGAAGAAAATAAGCTTTATAATATGTTTTTAATAGCTCCCCAGACATCAGATAAAAGAATTAGAAAGATTGACTCAATATCCAATGGGTTTATTTATATGGTAAGTTCGTCAAGTATCACAGGTTCAAAGGATTCTTTCAGCTCAGAACAAATTAATTATTTTGAAAGAATCCAGAAGATGAACCTAGATACACCAAGAATTATTGGTTTTGGTGTTGGAAATAAAGAAACATATGATGCCGCAGTCGGCTATTCAAAAGGTGCAATAATTGGATCAGCATTTATAAAAAATCTTCATGAAAGTGGTGTAAGTTCTATAGATTCATTTATTAAGTCAATAAGATAAAAATGAACAAAGACAAATCCATAGATTTTGTTCAGATAAAAAATATTTTTGAATCTATATCAAATGAATATGATTTCATGAATGATTTAATGACTTTAAGAAATCATTCAAAATGGAAAAAAGAAATAGCTGAAATCGCAATAGCTTCATCTCCTAAAAGAATCCTTGATATTGCTACTGGAACAGGAGATATTGCGATAAACCTAAGCAAAATTAATGGCTCAAAAATTGAGGGAGTCGATATCTCAGATAATATGCTTAAAGTTGCTCGCAAAAAAATTAAAGAGTTAAAAATTAATAATATAAATTTTAAAACATGTGAAGCTGAGAATTTAGTTTTTGAGGATAACCAATTTGATATTATATCAATTGGATATGGAGTTAGAAACTTTAGTAATTTAGAGAAAGGGTTAAATGAAAGTTATAGAGTTTTAAAGAAAGACGGGAAGCTAATAATACTTGAAACTTCAGTCCCAGAAAATCCAATAATTAAATTCTTATATACGCTAATAACTAGAGTATACATCCCAATAATTGCTTTTATTTTTTCAGGAAAAACAAAAGCATACCTTTATTTATTGGATTCTACAGACAAATTTCCTCCAAAAGATAAATTTGTAGAAATACTATACAAAACAGGTTTTGAAAAAATTGAAACTAGAAAAAAACTTTATGGTGCCTCTACTATTTACATAGCGTCAAAATAAATTAATATTTAATTAATTAATTAATACTTATTTTGTGAGATCCAAATTGGTTTCGTTGAGCCTGAATTAATCTAGTGCTTAGAAATAAGCTTGAAATTTGATTTATGTAACTCAAGGCTTCACTAAAGCATGGAAGAGACACATCATTTTTTAATGAAAGATTCAGAACATCAATCAGTCCAGGTTTAAGCTCATTAAGAGTTTTAAATATTTTTTTATCATCCAGGATATTGTCAACTGAATAATCCTTGTATAAGGTATTAACCAGCTCTGATTTAATTATGCTTCCATTTGACCAAACATTCAAGGCTTTTGAAATACTTATATCCCATCCATAATTTTTATTTGCAGAATCAATTAATAAAAATGCTTGAACATAGTTTATTAGCCTACAGAAACCATATGCATCAGTTAATGAGTTAATGTTGATGTCATATTCCATAATTTCTTTTTTTATTGAATTATTGAACTTTAATCTAGCATTATTATTTTTTGAAATAAACCTGGAATCTAAAGCAGCGTTTAGCATATTTAATGAACACCCAAGATCAAGTCCGTATTTTAACATCCACCTACCAGTCCCATTATCATCAGCTTTATCATCAATTATATCTAATAAAAAGTTACCATCTGTTTTTTCCAAAAGTTTGGTAGACGATATTTCAAGTAAATAACTATTCAAATCCGATTTACTCCATTTTTTAAAAACTTTTGCAATATCATGATATTTGTATTTATTAGATTTTATCATAAAATAATATATTGATGCTATAAGTTGCATCTCAACATATTCTATACCGTTGTGAACCATTTTAACAAAATGGCCTTGGTTAGAATCTCCAAATAATTCAAAGCTTTTTGAATTATTTATAGTATTAGATGTTATTTTAGAAAAAATTTTTTTTACTTCATTAAATGCCCTTAAATCTCCCCCTATCATTATTGAAGGACCTTTAAGGACTCCTTCAACTCCCCCAGATATACCTATACCTAGATACAATAAGTTTTTTGATTTAATTTTTTGATGATTTTCAAAACTTATAGATGGATTAGTATTACCTCCATCAATCAATATGTCTTTTGAATTAAGGTTTTTAATACAAAGGGAAAGCGCTTCATCTAATGAAGAACCAGATGGAACAAGAACTAAAACTTTTCTAGGTAAAGAGATAGAACTAATAAATTTATTTATATCATCAAATACTAAAGAAGATTCTAATTCTGAATAATGAGTTTTGATGTCTGTAGATGTGTCAAAGTTTTTATCATATAGTGAGACTTTAATGCCATTTGATGACATGTTTCTTGCAAAGCTTGTTCCTATTCTACCTACTCCAATTATTCCAAAATCAGTCATTTATAATTCAGATTTAATTTTTTCAACAATAATATCTGGGCTTTCAGAAATATCAATCAATTTACAATAATCAGGATATTCAATTATATTAAACTGAGAATCAAGTAAATCTGACTTAAAAAAATGATCTTCTCTGCTATCAAGTCTCTGCTTTATTAATTCAAAGGTTCCTTTAAGACAGAACCAATATATATCGCCAACAATTCCTTTTACAAGTGCTTGTCTGTAGGACTCTTTTAAAGCAGAACATGCAACTACAACATTTTTATTTTCTAATCTATTTAGCTCGGTATTAATATCTTTAATCCATATCTCCCTATCATTATCACTTAATGGAATGTTATTATTCATTTTTTTAATATTTTCATTTGAGTGTAGATCATCTCCTTCAACAAATTTAAATTCTAAATCTTCAGATAATTTTTTCCCAACTAGAGATTTACCACAACCACTTACACCAAATAAAATTATCACTTTACCCATTTTAGTTATATCTGATAAATCTTAAAGTCAGAGAAACTTGAATTTATTTGATTATCAAAATCATATGCTAAAAAGAAGCCTCCTCCACCAGAACCACAAAGTTTCATATAATAAGAATCATTTTTTATTCCTTCTTTCCATTTATTTTTTAATTTTTCAGGGATCATTTCCTGAAAATTATGAAGTGTATCATTTGATAGTTCTTTAACTGAATCTCTGAATAATTTGGAAGTATTTATCAAGTGTTCAATACATTGATTAGTATTATTAATGAACTTACTATTAAAGAAAAGTCTAAATTCACTTTTACTAATTTTATCTTCAAATACCTTAATCATTTTTTTTGTTGAGGAATCTATTTGACTATCTATTATGTAGACCTTAAAATCTTTAAAATCTATTCTTTCAATCAGCTTTATTTTTTGATTAGAGTATAGCATTGGTTTATTAAAATATGATACAGCAGGATCAAACCCAGAAGAATTTCCATGAAATTTTGATTCAACTAATGACATGATTTTTTTTATTTCTGAATTAGAAAATGATTTCAAATCAACTTTAGAATATCTGGATATAATAGAGGAAACCAAAGCTCCACTACTTCCGAGCCCACTTCCAATAGGAATATTACTATCAAAATATAGACCTAAATTGATTTCCTCTTTTAAATTATTTGAGTTAATTATATTACTTAGATACTTGTCTTGAATAATATAATCATATAAGTATTTTATATTTCTATTTGATATTTTTTGATCTTTTGTTAGAGCATCTGATATAGAAAGAAACCCATTAAATTTTTTATAAGGAATAGATAAAGCATCTGAATTATGCATAATACCATACTCACCAAATAATAGGATTTTTGAGTTAAAAGAAGTATTATCCATTATTTAATTTTTACTGAACCATTTCCAAGACTATCATGTATACACATCTTTGATTTACAAAATTTTAATAGTTCATCATCAATAAATTTTTGTATTTCATGCTTAATTTTGTTTGGATAAAGAATATGAACATTAGAGCCCGCATCAAGTGTAAAACAAACTGGTTTTTTAGTTTCTCTTCGGTATTCTAGAATTCTTTGAATAACCTTTAAGGTATTTGGCTTCATTAAAATAAAGTATGGACTTGATGATAACATTAAAGAGTGAATCATTAAAGCTTCTGATTCTGTAATATTTATAAACTCATCTAAATGACCTAATTTTAAGACATTTTTAAGCATAGCAATATTATTCTTTGCCTCACTGAATCTTATCTTTGAAAATGGATTTTCATTCATTAATTTATGTCCAATCGAACTTGATATTTTCTTAACTCCAGGATCAATTATTAAAATTGAGTTTTGATAATCTTGAAATATTTGATTTACATCTTGAGATATATTAATTGCATATAAATCAGAACTTCCAGGAAAAGATTTTGATTCACCCCAAAGAGTAATTGGTCCTTCTATACTTCTTGAAGCACTTCCAGAACCAAGCCTAGCTATAAAGGATTTCTTTTTTAAATAATAAGAATCATCTTTTTCATTTAAATTTATTTTTTCAATATCAACTAAACATGATGCTAAGGCAGACATTGAGGAAGCAGATGATGCAATTCCACTACTATGAGGAAAATTATTCTCTGATTTAATATTTATATCATGATTTTTTAGAAAGTTAAAATACTTTTCAATGCTTCTAATAAATAATTTAATTTTTTGACCAAATTCATGATCTTTTATACCGTCAAACTCAAAATCAATAAAGTTGACTTTATTTTTTTTTGGTTTAAATTCTACAGAGGTAGTTGTTAATGACTTAGAAAGCGTAAAACTGATTGAAGGATTTTGGGGTATTTGATTATTTTTTTTACCCCAATATTTAACTAATGCAATATTACTTGGTGAACTCCATTTTACAATTCCTTCAAACAAGAAATTATCAATATTGACAAAATCCTTTTCAATCATTTAAATATTGTTAAAAATCATTTAAATATAGTAAAGTTAAACTCTAAGATAAATTTTATTTGTTTAATTTGAATTGAAATTAATTTGTTATATAAATTGAAGAAATCAGCATTTAAGTTTACAAATTTTAAGGAACCTTTGCTATCTCCTTTTGAGAAGCTATTTAATATTTTTAAGGAACTTATTATACATACATCAGGAGACTTTGATGAAGCTATTGATTGGTTAAGAGAGTTAGATAAAGAATATCAGCTAACAGACGAAAATTACACTATTGATGATTTTATTAATGATCTTTTAAGTAAAGGCTATATATCAAAACAAATTCAAGGAGGAGAGGAAGAAACTAAAATTAGTTCCAAGACAGAAAGGCTTTTGAGAAAACATGTGTTAAAGCATCTGTTTGGCAAACTAAAAAAAACAAAAAAAGGAAATCATAAAACAAAGTTTTCTTCATTAGGAGTTGATGATAATCTTAACATTAAAGGTTTTGAATATGGTGATCCTCTTGACAGAATATTGTTAACTGAAAGTTTAAAAAATGCTATAATATCATCTGGCGAAAACGATTTAACACTAAAGAAAGAAGATATTGTAGTTTGGGACTCAAACCACAATTCACAGATGAGTACTGTGCTGATGATTGATGTTAGCCACAGTATGATTCTCTACGGTGAAGACAGAATAACTCCTGCAAAAAAAGTCGCAATGGCTCTTGTTGAATACATTAAAACAAAATTTCCAAAAGATACTATTGATATTTTATCATTTGGAGATGAGGCAAAACCGATCAGTATCAAAGACTTACCTTATTTAAAAGTGGGACCATATCATACTAACACAGTTGCGGGACTTGACTTAGCATTTGATATTCTTAGAAGAAAGAAGAACAATAATAAACAAATCTTTATGATAACTGACGGTAAACCAAGCTGTATGTTTACCAAAGATGGATTTTATAAAAATAGTGCTGGTTTAGATAATTTTATTCTTGATCAGTGTTATAACAGAGCTATGATTGCAAAAAAAAATAATATACCAATTACAACATTTATGATTGCCAGTGATCCCTACTTACAAACATTCGTAAAAAAATTCTCTGAAGTAAATAGTGGAAAGGCCTTTTATACTGGTCTAGATGGTTTGAGTGAAATGGTATTTGAAGATTATGACAAAAATAGAAGACAAAAATTAAGATAATGAACAGACCTAAAATCAAAACAATTGGTGAATTAAAATCATCAGATTATAAATACAAATCTCTGAATCAAGAAATTACAGATAATTTAAGGCAAAATCTCTCAGAAGGTATTAATGTGTTTTCTGATTTAGTTGGATATGAAGAAACCGTGATTCCGAGTGTAGAAAGAGCGTTTCTTTCAAATCATAGTATTAACCTTTTGGGTTTAAGAGGTCAAGCCAAAACTAAACTTGCAAGAACATGTGTGAATCTTTTAGATGAATGGATTCCAATAATTAAAGGTTCAGAAACTAATGATGATCCACTTAATCCAATTTTTAAAAGCTCCCTTGAAATGATTAAATCTAGCGGAGACAAAACTGAAATAGATTGGCTTCACAGAGATGAAAGATTTTATGAAAAACTTGCTACTCCAGATGTTACAGTATCAGATCTAATTGGAGATATTGACCCAATAAAGGCTACAAATCTTAAATTATCTTATTCAAATGAGGAAGTTATTCACTTTGGATTAATTCCAAGAGCACACAGATGTATTTTTGTACTTAATGAGTTACCAGATTTACAACCTAGAATTCAAGTTTCACTTTTTTCAATTTTAGAGGAAAAAGAAATTCAAATTAGAGGTTTTAAAGTTAGACTTCCTCTTGACATTCAATTTATATTTACTTCAAACCCTGAGGATTACACCAATAGGGGAACAATTGTAACACCCCTAAAGGACAGAGTTGGATCACAAATACTAACTCATTACCCCGAATCAATTGAAATTGCAAAAAAAATTACTAAACAAGAATCAAAAATTGATAAAAAGCTAAGCTCAAAAATTCATATTCCTGAAGTTGCTAGAGATATAATTGAGCAAATATCTTTTGAAGCAAGAGAGAGCGACCTTGTTGATGGAAAAAGTGGCGTAAGTGCAAGAATGAGTATAACTAGTTTACAAAATCTAGTTTCATCTGCTGAAAGACGAATGATTATTAATAAGGAAGAGAGTACTTCAATTAGGATGTCTGACTTTAGCTCAGTTATCTCATCAATAAATGGAAAAGTAGAATTAGTTTATGAAGGAGAGGAAGAGGGTGCAGAACAAGTGTCATATAATCTTATTTCATCAGCCGTGAAATCAATATTTAATAAATATTTTCCTAGAATTGAAAAATTAACTAAGCCAGATGAAATAACTCCTTATGACCCGATTTTAAACTGGTTCTCTAATAAGCAATTAGTAATTAATGATAATTTGAAAAATAAAGATTATGAGAATTTACTAAATGAAGTCATTGACGCAAGAAAGCTGATTAAAAAGTATATCCCTGAATTAAATGATGATGACGAGCTTTTCTTTGTGGAATTTATTTTGTGGGGTCTAGAAAGCTATAATAAATTGTCAATATTGAGAACTAATAATGGAATAGAGTATAAGGATCCATTCAATAATTTTATTAATAAAATTTAATCAATTTTACTTTTTTGCGATTTTTTTGCCTCTTTTTTTGAACCATCAAAACCTTCAATACCACTAACTGTAGTATACATTAGCCTATTTTTCTTATCTGGATTTAATTTTGAGTATGCACTGTGGCACATTACTGCTGCTTCATGAAATCCACTTAATATTAACTTAAGTTTTCCTGGATATGTGTTAACATCTCCAATAGCATAAATACCATCAATATTTGTTTGGTAATCTAGACTGTTGTTAACTTTTATAGCATTATTTTCAATTTTTAAGCCCCAGTCTTTGATAGGTCCAAGTTTAGGAACTAGACCAAATAATGGTATGAAATAGTCAGTTTCAATTTTATTTTTATTTCCATCTACGTCTATAATAATCGATTCGAGTTTACTTTTACCATTAAGTTTTTCAACCTGAGCAGGAGTAATAACATCAATCTTTCCAAGATCTTTAAGTTTTTGAACAGACGCTACGGAATCATTAGCACCCCTAAATTCATTTCTTCTATGAACAAGTATTACTTTTTTTGAAATCTTAGAGAGATGAATAGACCAATCCAAGGCTGAGTCTCCTCCCCCAGCTATAACAACTGTTTTATCTTTAAACACACTAGGATCTTTAATCATGTATAAAATACCTTTGTCCTCATAATCAATAATATTAGAGATATTGGGTTTTCTAGGTGTAAATGTTCCAAGACCACCAGCTATTGCAATTATTTTAGCTAAAATTTCTGTCCCTTTATCAGTAGTAATTTTAAAAGATCCATCATCAAGTTTATCCAAATTTAATGCTGTTTCTCCAAGTGTATATGATGGTTGAAAAGGTTTAATCTGTTCTAAAAGGTTCTCAATCAGATCACCTGCAATAATTTCAGGATAACCAGGAATATCATAGATAGGCTTTTTTGGATATAGTTCAATACATTGTCCACCAGGTTGAGCCAGGGAATCTAAAATATGACATTTCATTTTTAAAAGACCTGCCTCAAAAACAGTGAAAAGACCAGTTGGACCTGCTCCAATAATTAAAATATCTGTATTAATCATTGAGATAGAGGTAATACAGATTTGACTTCTTTAATTTCTGGAGCATATTTTTTTATTGTAGTTTCTACTCCATTTTTTAGTGTCATCTGATTTACTTTACAGTCTGCACATGCACCATGTAGTTTAACCTTCACGGTAGAATTTTTTATTGATTCAAGAGATATGTCACCCCCATCCTTAAGTAAAAATGGTCTAATCTCATCAAGTGCATCTAATATTTTGTTTTCTAATTTGCTCATTATTTTTTAATTGCAGAACACCCTACTAAGTTAGTAATTTCGACAATCTTTGTGGGTGGTAATTCCTTATTTCTTATTAATAACTGTTCAACCATGTTTTTTGAAATTTCTTCAAAAATATTTGAAACATCTGTAGATTCTTGAAGTGAACCGGGTCTTCCAAAGTCTGAGGCCTCTCTTAAAGATTGAAAAATTGGTATTTCACCTAAAAAATTAATATTAAGATCTTTTGACAAATACTTTACTCCCGATTCACCAAATATGTAATGTCTGGTTTCAGATTCATCGGTTTTAAAATAAGCCATGTTTTCTATTAAACCTAAAATTGGAACAGATATACTATCTTGTCGAAACATTTTAATTCCTCTCCTTGCATCAGCAAGTGCTACATTTTGTGGTGTACTTACAATAATAGATCCTGTAATTGGGAGAGATTGGACCAAACTCAAATGAATATCACCTGTTCCAGGAGGTAAATCTAAAAATAGAAAGTCTAACTCACCCCAATGAGTATCAAAAATCATTTGATTAAGTGCTTTTGATGCCATGGGTCCTCTCCAAACAACAGCTTGATCAAGCTTTGTAAAGAAACCGATAGACATAATTTTAACATTGTAGCTTTCAACCGGTTCTATTTTTGATTTATCATCAATTTTAATAGATTTTGGAACATATCCTTCTACATCCATCATTGTAGGAACAGATGGTCCATAAATATCAGCATCAAGAATTCCTACTTTACAGCCTTTTTTGGCAAGTGCTGCAGCTAGATTAATTGTTACGGTTGATTTACCAACTCCACCTTTAGCAGAGGATATAGCAATTATTGAATCAACTCCATTAATTTTTTTCGCTTGTGAGGATATTTTTGGACGATCTGGTGAATCAATTTCATTTTCATCATTTTCATTTTCTTTTGGCAACTCAACTTTAGTATTTATGTTGATTTTTGCTTTTTCATAAATATCATCGTGAATTATTTTCATGATGTCCACTTCAAGTTTTTTTCTTGCTTGTAAGGCAGGGTTTGTAACTACAATATCAATATCAACTTGATCTCCAAATACTTGAATATTTTTTAAAATTCCAGATGAAACAATATTTTCTGAATGACCAGACATATTGATCTTTTCAAGTGTTTTTTTTATATTATTTTTTGTTAAATCCATAATTAATTAGCAACACAAATATACATGTAACTAACAGATTTAATTCTTAAAATTTATATAATTATTTTGGATCCCAGAGTTTAACCTCAAAGTCAATTACTCTATCATCTCTTACTTTAATTCCCTCATTTTCTAATAATTGTCTCATCAAATCATAACCTTTAAAATGATGTTTACCAGTTAATAATCCATTTCTATTTACAACTCTATGTGCTGGGATTGATGAGTCATTATGGCAAGCATTAAGAGCCCAACCTACAGTTCTGGAACTTTTGGCTGTTCCAAGCTTTTTCGCAATTAGCCCATAAGTAGTAACTCTACCCTCTGGGATAGTTTTTACTACACTGTAAACTCTTTGAAAAAAATCATTTTTACTCATAGAGGTAATTAATGTCTTAAGGTTTTTGTAAAGTAAATGAAAATTCAGTGCCTTGACCAATTTTGCTCTCAACAAAAATTTGTTCCTGATGTGCCTCAATTATATGCTTAACAATTGATAGTCCAAGTCCTGAGCCACCTTTTTTTCTAGATCTGTTTTTATCAATTCTATAAAATCTTTCAAATAGGCGAGGCAAATGCTCGTCCTCTATTCCTTCCCCATTATCTTTTACTCTAACAATAATGCTATCCTTATCGTATTCCTCAACTTTCACTTCAGTATATCCGCCTTCTTTTCCATATTTAATTGAGTTTACAACTAAGTTAGTAAGTACTTGCAAAATCCTTTCTTTATCAGCATTAACTATTACTGGAGTATTATTTTGATAATTTACTAAAAGTTTAGTATTATTTTTCTCTGATTCAAATTCCATTAAATCATATACATTTTCTATTAACTCATAAATATTAAAATCAGTTTTATCAACTGTTTTAATACCAGATTCAAATTGTGTAATTAAGTCTAAATCTTTTACAATGGACATTAATCTATCCACACCTTTAGCTGATCTCCTTAAATATTTACCTCTAACTTTCTTATCTTTCAATGCACCCTCTATAAGTGTTAGTATGTAACCTTGAATAGTAAATAATGGGGTTTTCAATTCATGTGAAACATTACCTAAAAATTCTCTTCTGTAATTTTCTTGATCCTTTAAAATGTTAATTTCTTCTAATCTTGATTTATAGGAAGTTAAAAAGTTCTCAAGTACTATACTAGCTGTAAAGAAAGTCAGTATAAAATATCCCAAATCATTAATTGAAAAACCACCGATAATGATAAAATAGAATAAAAGAGCTATTATGTTAATGAAAAAAGATGCTCGAAAAGCTTGAGTACTTGGTTGAATTTTAAAGGGAAGCTTCATTCTTCAATTATAAATTTATACCCAACTCCCTTTATAGTTTTGAAGTATTTATTTCCTAGTTTCTCTCTTAGCTTTCTTATGTGTACATCAATTGTTCTGTCACCAACTATAACTTTTTCTCCCCAAACTTTTTCCATGATTTTTTCTCTCCTAAATACCTTATCGGGTTTTGAAGAAAGGAGACTTAATAGCTCAAACTCTTTTTTTGGCAAACTTATTGATTTATCATCAACATACACTTTATATTTATCTCTGTTGATTTTAAAGTTACCAAATTGAATTTCCTCAATTTCTTTTTCAGAACTCTTTTTAGATCGTCTTAAAAGTCCTTTGACTTTAGATACTAAAATTTTTGGTTTAACTGGTTTTTGAACATAATCATCAGCTCCTGCTTCATATGCTGCAATATGAGAATAGTCCTCACCTCTAGCTGTTAAAAACATAATTAACGTATCATTGAACATTTCATCTGATCTAAGAAGTTCACAAGCCTGTATGCCATCCATATTAGGCATCATAATGTCCATAATAATTACATTTGGTACTCTACCTTTTGCAATTTCAACAGCTTGTTTGCCGTCTTTGGCCGTAGATACATCATATCCTTCATTTGATAAATTATACTTTAGAATCTCTAAAATATCCGGTTCATCATCAACACATAGTATTTTAATATCTGACTTATTCATAGTAAACACAACAATTTAGGAAATAATACCAATATATTTACCAACAATCTAAGATTTATTATTTGAAAAAAAATTAGCTAGCGATAACTAAATAATAGTTCTTACGACCTCTCTGAAGTAAAATATATTTTCCATTTATTAAATCATTTTTACTGATTTTAATGTTTTGGGAAATTTTCTTCTTGTTAATTGAAATTGAATTTTCTTTTAGTGCTCTTTTTGCCTCACTTACAGATTTTAAAAAATTAGTCTCAGTAGCAAGAAGGCTCTCAACTTCTATTTCTTCTAATAATTTTGCCTTAGAAACATTAGAGCTTGGAACACCATCAAAAATTTCATTTAAGGTATCATCATCAAGAGACTCAAGGTCCTCTTTACTTGATTTTCCAAAAAGAACTTTTGATGCACTAATTGCATTTTTTAAATCAATCTCTCCATGAACCATTATAGTTACTGTATCAGCTATTTTATTTTGAAGAAGTCTTCTTGCTTTATCTTTATTATGCTCTTCTATTAACCTATTAACTTCATCTCTTGATAAAAATGTAAAAACTTTAATGTAGTTTATTGCATCCTCATCTGAAATATTTAACCAATATTGATAAAACTTATATACAGAAGTTTTGCTCTTATCTAGCCAAATATTTCCACCTTCAGATTTTCCAAACTTAGATCCATCAGATTTTTTAACCAATGGACATGTAATTGCAAAAGCCTTTACATTTTCCTTTCTTCTAATAAGTTCAGTTCCAGTAGTTATATTTCCCCATTGATCACTTCCACCCATTTGAAGCATACAATTCATTTCTTTATATAAATGAAGAAAATCATATCCTTGAATCAATTGATAGGTAAACTCAGTAAATGACATACCTTGATTAGTATCTTTAGAAATTCTTTTTTTTACGGACTCTTTTGCCATCATATAATTAACAGTTATATGTTTTCCAATATCTCTGGAAAAGTCAATAATTGAGAATTTACTCATCCAATCATAGTTATTTACAAGAATTGCTTTGTTTGATATATTAGATTTAAAGTCAAGAAATTTTTCAAATTGAACCTTTAATTTCTTTTCATTAAACTTTAAAATCTTTTTATCTAATAAGTTCCTTTCATCAGACTTTCCAGAAGGATCACCAATCATTCCTGTTGCACCTCCAAGTAATACTACTGGGGTATGACCAGCATTTTGAAAGTGTTTTAGAATAAATATTGGAACAAGACTTCCAATATGTAGGGAATCAGATGTAGGATCAAATCCAATATATCCAATGGTTTTATTTTTAGATAAATACTCTTCGACTCCAGGTATTACATCATGTAACATTCCTCTCCATTTTAACTCCTCTATAAATGCTTTCATCATTTAATGCTTTTTATACTATCAATTGATTTTTGAATCCTTCTCTTTACATTAGAATAAATATTAAAATGAATTTTGGGATTTCGAGAATAATATAGCTCACTATTATAAAACTGAGCACTATCAATATCGTATTTTCTGAAAATTAATTCATCACTTATCATATCATTATCAATTTTAAGATCATAACCACTGGACGCATTTAGAATCATTATATCAAAAATAATACTTTCCATTTTTTCTTCACTTATTAAATCCTCTGGTGCATTTGATGAACATCCAATTATGAAAATAAATATTATTAGATATTTTTTCATCTGTTAAAAGTTATTTTTTTTCCGTAAGGTATGGAATTTACTTTTCCATCCTCATAAACTACATTCCCGTTTAAGATAGTTTTATAAATAGAGTTATCAAATTTTTGTCCCTCAAAGGGAGACCATCCACACTTGTATAGTAGAGACTCTTCGGTAACGTGGGTTGGAGTATTAGTGTCAATTAATACAATGTCAGCATAATATCCTTCCCTTAAAAAACCTCTTTTATTTACTTTAAATATGGTTGCCGGATTATGAGCTATTTTTTCTACAATTTTTTCATATGAGACTCCATATTTTTTACATTTTTGCAAAAGAGATAAAATGGTATGCTGAATCATGGGTCCTCCAGATGGACAGCTCAAATATTTATTATTTTTTTCTTCTATTGTATGGGGAGCGTGATCTGATGCAATAATATCTATTTTATCTTCTTTTAGTGCCTGCCAAAGTGCATCTCTATCATTCTTAGACTTTATTGCTGGATTCCATTTTATCTTGGAACCAAGTTCGCTGTAATTGTTTTCTGTAAACCATAAATGATGAGCACACACTTCAGATGTTATTTTTTTATCATTTAATTCAATACTATTATCAAATAGATTAAGTTCTAAAGCAGTTGAAATATGAAATACATTTAGTCTTGCACCTGTTTTTTGTGCTAGTTTCACAGCAAAACTTGAACTTTTTAGGCATGCCTCGACGCTTCTAATTTTTGGATGAGCTGATATAGGTATATCTTCACCATAAAGGTTTTTAAAATACTCAGTATTGTCTTTTATTGTCTGTTCATCCTCACAATGAGCAGATATAGGTAATGAAGTACTCTTAAAAATTTTTTCAATTGAATCTTCATTATCAATTAACATCTTTCCTGTTGAGGATCCCAGAAAGAGTTTAATTCCAGCAACGTCTTTATCATCTAATTTTTTTATTTCATCAATATTATCATTTGTTCCACCAAACATAAATGAAAAATTGGCGAATGAATTCTTTGATGCAATTTGAATTTTTTTCTTGAACTCTTTTCTAGAGGTAGTATTTGGAAATGTATTTGGCATTTCAAAATAAGATGTTACACCGCCAGCAATAGCTGCTTTTGACTCTGAGCTTATATCTCCTTTATGAGTTAAACCTGGCTCACGGAAGTGTACCTGATCATCAATCATTCCAGGTATGGCTATACGACCATTTCCATCGATAATCTTAATTTCATTGTCAAACGTAAGATCAACACCAATTTTTTTAATAAACTCACCCTCAATGTATATATCTCCAGAAGTTTTAATGCCTTCATTTATTATATTAATATTCTTGATTAAAAGTCTATTCATTTTTTTTTAAGAATTGAATTAAGTTTTAATTTTATAACACCAATTATTGCTTCAAAGATAATGTTCTTATTCATTTTAGATTCTCCTTGTTCTCTGTTAACAAATATTATTTGATGTTCCTTTAACTTAAATTTTTTTTCCCAAAGTCTAAATTTCATTTCAATTTGAAAAGCATAGCCATTGAACTTTATTTTATTAATATCCAAAGATGACAAAGCCTCAATTTTGTATCCAACAAATCCTGAAGTTGAATCTTTTACTGGCATCCAAGTAATTAGTCTGACATAAATGTTGGCAAAATATGATAGAAAAATTCTAGATAAAGGCCAATTTACTACACTCACACCTTCTAAATATCTAGAGCCAATAGCTACATCACATTCACCATTGACAAGCATTCTCTTCAGTTTTTTTATTTCGTTTGGATCATGGGATAGATCAGCATCCATTTCGAATATATAGGAGAAGTTTTTTTCTATTGCCCATTTAAATCCTTCTTTATATGCAGAGCCTAATCCATCTTTCTTCTCTCTTGTAATCAAGAAAAGTTTATCTTCGAAATTTTTTTTTAAATTCCTAACAATATTTGAGGTTCTATCTGGAGAATTATCATCAACCACAAGTATTGAGTTGTAGTCATCTAAAGAAAAAATCTTATTTATAACAGCCTTAATATTTTCAGCTTCATTATAAGTCGGAATGATAATTAAACTATTGTCTTTCATTTATTTAGTAGTTATTCCATAATTTTGTTATTTATCTAAAATATATGATTCTAAATCAAAATTTAACCACTTTTTTTGTTCTGATTATAATATTCGTATTTTATTTTTTCCAAATATTCCAAAAAGTAAAATTAGTTTATTTATTTAGAAGTATAAGGTATCATTTTCGTAATATTTTAGTACCCTATAACTCTGATGATCTTAATATTTCAGGCTCAGGAACTTCAGTTATTAATTATTATAACTATTTCTACATATTCTTTTTCTTACTTATAAATGGAGCTATAATAACTTATTTAGGTGCATTGTATCCTCAGGAAATTACAAAGTTTGATGGCTTGAGTAATGAATTATTTTTAAGATTATTAAATTATAATGTAATTATTTTTACTACTTTATCTGTTAGGTTCCTAGTTATACGTTACATTCTAGAAATGTTTCTTCAGTATAAGCTTAAGTTTATATTTTTTAAAAATTATATCATAAATATTATAATTGGAATATTATTATTGATCAACTTTGTTATATACAACTTAAACTCATTTTTAAACCTCACTTATCTTAAGTATACCTTTTTAATCTTTTTTTTTCTACATTTTATTTTTCAAGCTAAAAACTACTTTAGCTATTTTTCAAAAATTGATATTAAAGAAGTTGTGTATTTTATTTTGTATCTTTGTGCGTTCAAAATAGCCCCATGGATATGGTTATATTCAATTTATTAAACATAAGCATTTTCCTATGAGTATTAAAACAATTTTAATATCTCAACCAGAACCTACTAATGATAATTCTCCTTATTCATCATTAATCAGAAAACATAAACTAAAAATAGATTTTAGAAAATTTATTCATGTTGAGGGTCTTACAGCTAAAGAGGTAAGGGCTCAAAGAATTGATTTCTCAAAATTTCATAATGTTATATTAACAAGTAGAAACTCTGTTGATCACTTTTTTAGAATCACTGAGGAGATGAGATTTAAAGTTCCTGATCAAACTAAGTATTTTTGTCAGTCTGAAGCTGTTGCATACTATCTTCAGAAATATGTAGTTTACAGAAAAAGGAAAATTTACGTTGGGAATAATAATTTTAAAGATCTTGAGGCAACATTTATAAAGTTTAATAAAGAAAAATTCTTAGCCCCAACATCTGGCAGTTTTAATCCAGATATTATAAAAACATTGGATTCTTTTGAAATTTCTTGGGTGCGAGCCCAACTCTACAAAACAGTTGTAAGCGATTTATCTGATTTGAGAGATGTTTATTATGATTTACTAGTCTTTTTTAGTCCATTAGGTATTGAGTCTTTATTTAAAAACTTTCCAAATTTTGAACAGAGTAAAACTTTAATTGCTGTATATGGAAACACAACAGAGGAGGCAGCAAAGGCTAAAAATCTTAGAATTGATATAAAAGCACCAACTGAAGTTTCTCCCTCAATGGCAATGGCTATTGATAAATATATTAAAGGTTAGTTCCTTCTGCCAAACCTCATCCAAATATAAACAAGGTTTGCTATTGAAGCGAGAGCCGCAACCACATATGTTCCAGCTGCCCAATTTAAGGCCTCTTTTGATTGAACAAGTTCTCTTTGATTTACGATTCTTTTTCTTTCAAGCCAATATATTGCTCTTTTACTAGCATCAAACTCCACTGGAAGGGTAATTAAACTAAACAAAGTACCTGAAGCAAAACCAAAAATTCCTAATGTAAGTAAATTCTCACCTAATATTGGAGAAGATTGCATCAATAATATTCCACCTAAAAGGAGCCATATTCCTAAGTTTGAAGTTACGCCAACCATTGGCACTAAAATTGATCTCATCTTCAACCACTCATAGCCTTTTGCATGCTGAACTGCATGACCACATTCGTGGGCGGCAACAGCTGCAGCTGCTGCATTTCTTTGATTGTAGACAGAATCGCTTAAGTTAACAGTCTTTTTTTGAGGATTATAATGATCTGAGAGTTGTCCTCTAACACTAATCACTTTTACATCATATATACCATGATCGCTTAACATTTTTTCTGCAATTTCCTTACCGGATAGATTTGCAGATAGTGTTTGCCTTGAGAATTTTTTAAATTTAGATTTAAGTTGATATTGCACATACCAGCTAATGGCAAATATTGGTAATAAAATTAAATAATATAAAGGGTCACCGTAATACATTTTACAAAATTACAACAAGTACGTAAAATTTAAAGAAATTTATCAATTTTTTAACTTAAAAATAATTATGCTCAACTGTAAAAGTGCAGTAATTCCATTTGCAATAATTATTGAAACACTCCCAATCAAAACTCCATAAATAAGCCATAGAAGAACACCGATAAATAGTATTATATACATTGTGAGTGAAATACCATCTGCATTTTTATCTTTATAGATTTTGTAAACCTGAGGAATAAATGCAGAAGTAGTAAGAAATGCTGCTGATAAACCAATTATTTCAAAAATTGGATTAATCATAAAACAATATTTATAATTTTACCAGGCACAACAATGACTTTCTTTGGTTCAGAATTATTTAAAATTGACTTTGTTTTATCATATGCTAACACAGAGTCTTCAATTTCTTTGATAGAAAGATCAAGTGGAAGATTAATAGTAAACTTAGTTTTACCATTAAATGAGACTGGGTATAATTTCTCAGTTTCGACCAAATACTTTTCATTATATACTGGATAAACCTGATCAACTATTGACTCTTTATTACCTAATTGATTCCATAACTCCTCTGCAAAATGAGGAGCAAATGGAGAAATAAGAATTAATAAGTCCTTTAAAATCTCTCGATTGTTACAATTCATTGAGCTAAGTTCATTTATGCAAATCATAAATGAGCTTATACATGTATTAAGACTTAATTTTTCTATATCCTCAGTAATTTTTTTTATTGTTTTGTGAAGTGACTTTAATGATTCATTTGAAGGGTCTTCTTCTGATATATTAATTAATCCATCCTTGAAGAAGAGACCCCAAAACTTTTTCAAAAATGAATGAACTCCTGATATTCCTCTAGTATCCCAAGGTTTTGATTGTTCAATCGGACCTAGGAACATTTCATACATTCTTAGCGTGTCAGCTCCGTATTTGTCACAAATTTCATCTGGATTAACAACATTAAACTTTGACTTTGACATTTTTTCTTGTTCCCTAACACAGTAGAAAAAATTGTTTTCTAATTTAAAAGTTGAATTTTTAAAATCAGCATCTTCAAGTTTTAATAGATTATAATCTACTTGGTTATCATCTTTAACATACTTAATATCAATTCTAACTTTATCAACTTTAGTATTTGAAATAAGATTACTTGAAATATATTCATTTGATCCAGATATTCTATATATAAAGGCAGAATTACCTAGGATCATACCCTGATTAATTAATTTTTTTGAATACTCATCGTGGTTTAGATA
The DNA here is from genome assembly GCA_902622595.1 of uncultured Bacteroidota bacterium. Taxonomy (GTDB): domain Bacteria; phylum Bacteroidota; class Bacteroidia; order Flavobacteriales; family Flavobacteriaceae; genus Marisimplicoccus. The sequence continues at coordinate 44,584 of CACNQM010000001.1, read as the reverse complement.
TCCTAAGTCATATAAAAATTTTTGATAGAATCTTGAATACAATAAATGTCCTGTGGCATGCTCACTTCCACCAAAATAAATGTCTATGTCTTTCCAATATTTTTGAGATTCTTCTGAAATAAATTCTTTATCATTCATTGGATCCATATATCTATAAAAGTACCAGGAACTTCCTGCCCAACCTGGCATGGTGTTCAATTCTAATGGAAAAGTATCGGTATTATTAATTTCAGAATTTGATGTAACCTTTTTTGTATTTTCATTCCAAGCCCAAACACTGGAATTACCTAGTGGGGAATCCCCGTTTTTTGTTGGAAAAAAATTATCTACATCTGGTAACTCTAGTGGTAAATAGTCTTTCTCAATATTAAATGGAACACCATTCTTATAATATATTGGAATAGGTTCACCCCAGTATCTTTGCCTACTAAATATAGCATCTCTTAACTTAAATTGAATTTTAGATTTACCAATTCCTCTATTTTCAATTTCTTGGATTATTAATTCCAAAGATTTTTTATAATCTAATCCGTTTAGAAATTCTGAATTAATGAGTCTAAAACCTGATTTATCAGAAAAAGCATTTTGTGAGATATCTATATTTTCAAAAATATTTGGAATATCAATCATAAACTTTTTTGCAAAGTCAAAATCCCTTTGATCTCCTGCAGGAACTCCCATAACTGCACCAGTTCCATAACTTGCAATAACATAATCTGAAATCCATATAGGTATTTTTTTTTCTGTAAAAGGGTGAGTTGCATAAGAACCTGAGAATACTCCTGAAACAGTTTTTACATCAGATAATCTTTCTCTCTCAGATTTTTTTGAAACTTTATCAATGTAATTCTCAATTTTAGATTTATGATTTAATGATAAAAATTCAGATATGTCCTTGTACTCAGGTGCAATAGTAAGAAAAGAAACTCCAAATATTGTATCTGGTCTTGTAGTAAAAACCTCAATTTTTTTATTTGAGCCTTCAACATTAAAAATTAAAGACACACCTTTAGATTTACCAATCCAATTTCTTTGCATTTCTTTTAGTGGCTCTGGCCAATCAATTTTATCTAGATCATTTAAAAGTCTATCTGCATATTTATTAATTCTTAAACACCAGTGTTTAACCTTTCTTTTCGTGACTGGATAACCTCCTCTTTCACTTACTCCATTTATAATTTCATCATTTGCTAATACAGTTCCAAGTTCTTCACACCAATTTACTTCCCCGTCGGTCAAGTACGCCAATCTAAATTTCATTAGTATATCCGACTTGATTTTATCATCAAATTTTTTCCACTCAGAACTTGTAAAAGAGTAACCATGGTCTAGAAGTTCTTTTTTCAAACTTTTATCACCATCTTTTTCAAACATAATTATTAAACTTTCTATACTCTTTGCTTTTTTTTCTTTTGGACAATAATATGAATTAAACATTAGAGTAAATATCCATTGAGTCCATTTATAATATTTTGGATCAGATGTCCTGATTTCTCTTGACCAATCAAAAGAAAAACCTATTCTATCTAATTGGCTTCTATACATACTTATATTTTCGTAAGTAGTCTTTCTAGGATGTTGACCAGTTCTTATTGCATATTGTTCTGCAGGCAGTCCAAATGAATCATATCCTTGAGGATGTAACACATTATATCCTTTATGTCTTTTGAATCTTGAATATATGTCACTTGCAATATATCCAAGAGGATGACCAACATGAAGACCTGCTCCTGATGGATACGGGAACATATCTAAAACATAAAATTTAGGTTTTGAAGAAAAACCAACTTTATAAGTTTCATTTGTTTTCCAATATTCCTGCCATTTCTTTTCTATTTCTAGAAAATTATATCTCACTTTAAGCAAATTTTTACAAAGGAAGAACTAATTTAATTAACATAAAAATTAATTTATTATTTGTTTATTACTTTTATAAAAGTTTGGAAACAAAAAAAAGAATCAATCCAGAAGTTAACAAGGTAAAAAGTAATTTAATTTCAATTTTTCTTATAAACACAGTTGTATTATTTACTTTATCATTGATAGGTTTTACTTATCTTCATTCCACTTCAATTGAAAATTATTTTAAAGAAAATGTTACAATCAGTATTTTTCTTAAAAATGATACAAAAGAGTCTGAAAATAAACAACTTATAAAGCTTTTGAGATTAGATGAGGATGTAAAGAGTATAAACTATTTATCTAAAGAAGACGCAGCAAAGATTTTCTCATCAGAAATTGGAGAAGAATTCGTTGGATTCCTTGGATATAATCCTCTTTTAGATGCAGTTTCAGTTCAACTCAATGGTGACAAAATTGATATTTATAATATTGAAAGCTTTATTGATAGTCTAGAAAATTTTGAATTTATTGAGGAAATTGAATATGATAAACCACTTGTTGAGGCACTTTCAAAAAATTTTGAAAAAATTGGTTTATGGATTATGATTATCAGTGTCGTCTTTTTTCTGACCAGTTTTATTTTAATAAATAATTCAATTAAAATCTCTATTTATTCGAAAAGAGATATTATAAAAACAATGCAACTTGTTGGAGCAACTAGTAAATTTATTAGAAGACCATTTATATTAAAGTATCTGAAAATAAGTTTATTATCTTCTATTATTTCTGTTTTTATTTTGTATGCTTTGATTTATCAGCTAAATCTTCAAGTAAAGGAAATCAACTTTTTTACTAACCCAAGTGATACAATTTTATTAATTAGTTTTATTATTACTTTTGGGTTACTGACATCATTCATTAGTTCATTTTTAGTTACTCAAAAATATTTAAAGTTAAAATTTGTAAGATAAATCATGAATGGAAAAGATTACTTATTTAATAAAAGAAGATATAGAATGCTATTCCTCTCAATTTTCGTAATAACATTAGGCTTTATAATAATGTCTGGAGGTGAGACAAGTGATCCTAATATTTTTAATGATGAAATATATAATTTTAGACGTATTAGGCTTGCACCCTTAATTGTATTGTCAGGTTTCATATTATGTATATTTTCAATCCTTTATAAGGACAAGAGGTAATGGTAAAATATAGTGTAGATAGTTTTTCTATTAATGATATTAACAAAGGCAAAGTAATCCTGGTAGATAAGCCTCTTAATTGGACTTCATTTGATGTTGTTAAATATATTCGTAAATCTCTAGAACTTAAATTTAAAATAAAAAAAATCAGAGTTGGACATGCTGGCACTCTAGATCCCTTAGCATCCGGATTATTGATTATATGCATTGGCAAACAGACAAAAAATATTTCTGAATATCAAGACTTACCCAAAACATATACTGGCAAGTTCAAACTTGGTGAGTCAACATTATCTTATGATGCGGAGACAGGTGTTAATGAAGAATTCGAATACAAGCACATTACTATTGATGATTTAAAAAAATTAGCAAATGAATTTATTGGAGTAAATATGCAAAAGCCACCCATATTTTCAGCAATTAAAAGAGATGGAATAAGACTGTATGCTTATGCGAGAGAAAACAGAAAAATTGAAATAGATGAAAGAGAAATTCATATCTATAATTTTGAAATTTTAGATTTTATTCCTCCTTTTATTAAATTCAAAATCAAATGCTCTAAGGGGACCTATATTAGGTCTATTGCAAATGATTTTGGGAAAAGATTAAATTCAGGCTCTTATTTGTATGAGTTAAAAAGGACAAAAATCGGTGAATTTTCTGTTCTTAATGCAATAGATATTAAATAGATTTTAAAACTTAATATTATATTTGTGTTATCCCTTTAAAATGAAATATAACCGCATACTTTTAAAACTCAGCGGAGAAGCTCTCCTTGGCAATAATTCTTATGGTATTGACAATGATAGACTTGTAGTTTTCGCGAATGAAATTAAGCAAATTCATGTTCAAGGTGTTGAAATTGCAATTGTTATTGGAGGTGGTAATATCTTCCGAGGCTTGACCGGATCTCAAGATGGTATAGATAGAGTCCAAGCAGATTATATGGGAATGTTAGCAACAGTTATAAACGGTCTTGCACTTCAAAATGCTCTTGAAAATATAAATATTCCAACTAGGCTTCAATCGGCAATCAAAATGGAATCTATAGCTGAACCCTTTATCAAAAGAAAAGCTACTAGACATTTAGAAAAAGGTCGTGTTGTAATTTTTGCATCAGGTACAGGTAACCCTTATTTTACAACCGACTCAGCTGCAGTTTTAAGAGCAATTGAAATAGATGCAGAGGTTATATTAAAAGGAACAAGAGTTGACGGAATTTATAACGAAGATCCAGAAAAAAATAAAGAGGCTATAAAATTTGATGATATTTCATTTGAAGAGACAATTAAAAAAGGTCTTAAAATAATGGATACTACGGCATTTACTTTAAGTAAAGAAAATGAACTGCCAATAATCGTATTTGACATGAACACGAAAGGTAATTTAGTAAAAGTTGTGATGGGAGAAAAAATTGGAACCAAAGTTTCTAAATAATTTAATACATGGAAAATAATCAAGAAATAATTGATAATGCAGAGCTAAACATGATGTCTTCTATAAATCACTTAGAAACAGAATTGGCTAAGATAAGAGCTGGAAAAGCAAACCCAATAATGTTGAAAGGTATATCAATTGAATATTATGGAAATATGACACCATTAAATCAAGTTGCATCTATAAGTACTCCAAATGCTCAAACAATAAGTATTCAGCCATGGGAAAAGGATTTACTTGAAGAAATTGAAAAAAGTATTATAAATTCTAATTTAGGATTAAATCCAGTAAATAATGGTGAATCATTACTAATCAATATCCCTCCCCTTACAGAAGAAAGAAGAATGGAGCTGACTAAATTAGCAAAGTCAGAGACTGAGTCAGCCAAAGTCAGTATCAGAAATACAAGGAAAGATGCTAACAATAAGATAAAAGGACTAGAAATATCAGATGATTTAAAGTCTAACCTTGAAATAGATTCACAAGAGTTAACTGATAAGTACATTAAAAAAGTTGATGAAATGTTTGCTCTTAAAGAGAAAGATATTCTCACTTTATAGCATATGGACTTAATAAAAATAAAAGATATATTCAGCTCCCCAAGTTACAACAGCAAAATCGTCGTTGCAGGTTGGGTTCGAGCTTTTAGAGGAAATCGGTTTATTGAACTAAACGACGGCTCAACTATTAAAAATATTCAATGTGTAATTTCTGATTCAGATAAAGAAAATGAAATTTATAAAAAAATTAGTGTTGGCTCTTCATTGAAAATTAAAGGTAATTTAATTGAAAGCATTGGAAAAGGACAAAGTTTTGAAGTTGAGATTTTAAATCTAGAAATTCTAGGAGAATCTGACCCTGAAAAATATCCAATACAACCTAAAAAGCATAGCTTTGAATTTCTTAGAGAACAAGCTCACCTAAGAATAAGGACTTCAACGTTTAGTGCTGTGATGAGGATTAGATCAAAACTTGCTTATGCAATTCATAAATTTTTTAATAAAAAAGGATTTAATTACATACATACTCCAATTATTACATCTAGTGATGCCGAAGGAGCGGGTGAAATGTTTCAGGTGACAACTTTAGATAATACTAAAATTGATAAAAAGAAATTAAACTATACTGAAGATTTTTTTGGTAAAAAAACTAGCCTAACTGTATCTGGTCAACTGGAAGCTGAAACTTATGCGCTTGGTCTAGGTAGTGTATATACTTTTGGCCCTACATTTAGAGCTGAAAATTCAAATACTTCCAGACATGCATCAGAATTTTGGATGATAGAACCTGAAATGGCATTTTATGAACTTAATGATAACATGGATTTAGCAGAGTCTTTTTTAAAATATATTCTTGAATTTTTAATAAGCTCATGTAAAGAAGATCTTAAATTTCTAGATGAAAGACTAGTAAAAGAACAAAGTCAAAAGCCAAAAAACGAAAGAGACCAAATGACCCTACTAGAAAAAATTAAATTTACAATTGATAATGAATTTGTAAGAATATCTTATTCTGATGCTTTTGAAATTCTTAAAAACTCAAAATTTAATAAAAAAAAGAAATTTAGTTTTTTAATAGATGAGTGGGGTTGTGATTTTCAAAGTGAACACGAAAGATTTCTTGTTGAAAAACACTTTAAATCCCCGGTAATTATATATGACTATCCATCTGAAATAAAAGCATTTTACATGCGGCTTAATGATGATGAAAAAACAGTTAGAGCAATGGATGTTCTGTTCCCTGGAATTGGAGAAATAATTGGGGGATCTCAAAGAGAGGAAAGGCTAGATATCCTTAATAGAAGGATCGATGAGATGGGAATTGATAAAAAAGAATTATGGTGGTACATAGACCTAAGAAAATATGGTACTGTTCCACACAGTGGTTTTGGTCTTGGGTTTGAAAGACTAATTATGTTTTGTACTGGGATGCAAAATATTAGGGATGTAATACCTTATCCTAGAACACCGAAAAATGCTTCATTCTAATAAGAATTAATTCTTTTCTTACTTTTGTTTAAGTATTTACTAAAAATATGCTTAATCAAAAGTTACAATTAAAGCTATCACAAAAGCTCTCACCTCAGCAAATTCAATTAATGAAGCTGATTCAAATGACTACTGCTGAATTAGAACAAAAAGTAAATAATGAAATTGAGGAGAATCCAGCACTCGAATATGGAAGTGAATCATTTGAAGATGATCCTGGTGAATTTGATACAGATATTCAGAATGAAGATATTAATGTTGATGACTATCTTTCAGATGATAATTATGATTTTAGCCAAAATTTTTACTCAACAAATGAAGAGAATAATAATTTTCAGACAAAATCATCACCTAGCTTTCATCAATATTTAGATAATCAATCTCGAAACTTAATCTTAAGTAATAGAGAAAAACCATTATGTGAATTTTTGATTGGTAGTATCGATGAAAGTGGTTATTTAAGAAGAGAAATTGACGATATAATTGATGATTTAGCTTTTACTCAGAATATTGTAACCACAAAAAATGATATTTTATCTGTTCTAAAAAAAATTCAAGACCTAGATCCACCAGGTGTTGGCGCTAGATCCCTTCAAGAATGTCTTTTAATTCAGTTAAATAAGAAAGTTAATTCTAAAGAATCTATTTTTAATTCTATTAAAATAATTGAATCTGAATTTGAATTATTCTCGAAGAAAAAATTTACAAAACTTTCCGAAAAGTTAAATCTATCTGATAGTGAATTAAAGGCTGCAATAAATGAAATTTCAAAATTGAATCCTAAACCAGGTGGATCAATTACAAGTGAGTTTTCAAACAATACGATAATTCCTGATTTTATATTGAAAATTCAGGATGGAGAACTTGTCGTTGAGTTAAATAAACGAAACTTACCAGAGTTAAGGCTCTCAAATTCTTTTAAAAATATATTAGAGGGATATAAGAATGATCCTAATAAATCAAAATCACAGAATCAAGCTGTACAATTTTTAAAACAAAAATTGGATTCAGCAAAATGGTTTATAGAAGCTGTTGAACAGAGATACCAAACATTATTTCAAACAGTAAATGCAATTGTAACTTTCCAGAATGATTATTTTTTATCTGGAGAGGAGTCTAATCTAAAACCAATGATTCTAAAAGATATAGCTGAAAAAATTAATATGGATATATCAACAGTTTCTAGAGTTGCTAATAGTAAGTATATTGACACACCATATGGAATTAAATTATTAAAAAGTTATTTTTCTGAGGGGATGGTTAATAAGGACGGTGATGAAATTTCAACTATAGAAATTAAGAAGACCTTGAAGCTAATCATTGAAAGTGAAGATAAAGCAAAGCCTCTGTCAGACATAGAATTATCTGAGAATTTGTCGAAGAAAGGTTATAAAGTTGCAAGAAGAACTGTTTCTAAATACAGAGAGCAACTTGATATTCCAGTTGCAAGACTAAGAAAAGAGCTACAATAAATAAAAGACAAGTCCCAACCTAAAAAAACTAATATTTAAGTTTTCTCCATTAGTAGTCTTCTTATTTTTTAATAAAGGATTTAAATCATATTCCAAAGAAATATTCCAAGTGTTATATCCAGCATTTATATAAATAGAAGTTGTCCAATCCTCTACATCATCAATTGTAATTTCAGATCCGTATGATGGGTTAGAATAAAGTGGGAAATTTTTCTTTAATTTAAATCCAGAATAGATTCTCCAAAACTTATACTGATCTATTGATGACCTTCTCCATCTATATTCTAAAGGAATTACTAACGAAGAAAAAGAGATTTTATTTTTAGATTCAAGAAACCTACTTACAACAATTCTATAATCGATGTTACTGTTAGATTCTACAGGTTGAATATTAGAAGTGAAAAAATTTCTTTCGTATCCAAAGCCAATACCAATAGCTTTTGTCGAACTATCGTTTAATGGAAAGTCTCTAATAAAACCTAATTGAAAATTACCAGAGAAACCGTTCTGTTTGAATTCATCAAGGGGTTGTGTTTGAATAAAATAACTTGAACCGAAAAAGAATTGATCTTCTCTATAACCCTCTTTGCTTTCATTAGATTGGGTAAAACTTAATTGATTTAAAAATAAAAGCGAAAAAAGGAAAAAAAACTTTTTTCTAATTAAAATTTTGAGTGTAGTCTCCAACTCTAGTAGTGTAGTTTAGCTTAAGAGCATTTACCTTTCGAAGCTCTTGCTTTATATCACTAATAATACCCATCTTGGTATCACTATCAACCTTCAATGCGGTTGTTAAAACATTTTGAAGCTCTTCTCGTTTAGCAGCTCTTTCAGCTAGCACAAATGCTCCAACTTCTTCTACAGATCCAAATTTGTCATTTAATTGAATTCTTGCTTGAGTACCATAGGTGTCAACATACCTGCTAGATGGCTTTCCAGCATATATGTAGATAACTCTATCTTTTTTATCTAATTTTTGAACTTGATCAGCAGCGGGTAAAGTGTTCTGAACCATTAAGGTACTATCACGCATTACAGTTGCAACCATAAAGAAAAACAATAACATGAAAACAATATCAGGCAACGAGGCAGTTGATATTGCAGGTAAATCTCCACTTTTCTTTTTATTAAACTTTGCCATTTTAATTTACTTTACTTGGTTCAGCCTCAGATAACTTTTGAGGATACAATTGTTTAACAACATCTAACTTTTCTTTCAAGCTTGCTTTATCATCTAAAGATGTTCTTGGGTCACTGTAGATTAAGTCAGCTTCAACATAAGAAATTCCCAGGTTTGGATTTAATCTGGAAAATTCTCTATTTCTAAGTTCATTATAAGCAGCAACAAGTTCATTTTGTACTGCTATATATACTTTGTATTCAGTTTCCCTATCATTTTTTAATGATATAATAGCTTTATCAGGATTATCAGATGATCTAGGGTCTCTTTCACCTTGACAATAATCACAGGCTTCTTCGCCTGAACCACCACCATTATCAAGAAAATCTACAGCAAGCCCTCTTAGATCTTTTATATCTGTTAATGACTCCTCAACTAAAAGCTGATTGTTCTTATTTACAACAACTGTGAAAATATTTTTTTCTCTAATAATTGGTGGATCAATTTGATCTTCCATAGGAGGAAGCTTTCTATTTATACCACTATCAGTTTCAATGGTAGTAGTTACTAGAAAGAAAATTAAAAGGAGAAAGGCTATATCCGCCATTGATCCTGCATTAACCTCTGGAGCTTTTCTTTTGGCCATAACCTATTTTTTAAATATTTTTTTGGTACCAGGAAAAACCATTAAACCAACAGCAATAATTGTCAAAATAAAGAATACATTAATACCTGTACCAACCAATCTTGTGCCTATTGCAGAAAGAACTTTACCATCCCTCATTGGTGTTTCTACTCCACTTGAGAGTAAAAAGCCAATAAGAACGACCAAAAGGAATAAGCCTGTAGACTTCATTGCATTTTTCATTTTAGCTTTATCTTTAGCAATCCCTCTCAGAGAAAAAGTTAGAGTGACTATTACAGCAATAAATAATACAATTTGACTAAGTATAATTATTGGTGTAATTACACCATAATCACCAGATGCAGCAGACATTTTTATACTATCATCACCAGTAGCAAAAACTAATGATAAGAATATTAAGCCTAATACTCCAAGGGCAATACACCCAATTCTAGTTATTTTTTCTAGATTCATAATACTTTATTTTTTTTGAGCAGAAAGAATATCAATTAAATTAATTGATGCGTCTTCCATATCATTAACTATTGAATCAATTTTAGCAACTATATAGTTATAGAAAACTTGAAGTATAATTGCTACTATAAGACCAAATACAGTTGTTAATAAGGCAATTTTAATACCACCTGCCACAAGTGAAGGTTGCATATCTCCAGCTGCCTCAATACGATCAAATGCGTTAATCATACCAATAACGGTTCCCATAAAGCCAAGCATAGGCGCCAATGCAATAAATAAAGAAATCCATGAAACATTTTTTTCAAGTTGACCCATTTGGACACCACCATAAGAAATAACAGCTTTCTCTGCGCTTTCAACTCCATCTTTTGCTCTATCTAGTCCTTGATAAAAAATTGAAGCAACAGGACCTTTAGTATTTCTACAAACTTCTTTAGCAGCTTCAACACCACCTGACTTAAGTGCATCTTCAACATCATCCGTAAGTTTGTTTGAATTTGTTGTTGATAGGTTAAGGTAAATTATTCTTTCAATTGAAATAGCTAACCCTAGAATTAAACATATAAGAACAATTCCCATAAAACCAGGACCACCTTCAATAAAACGTTTCTTTAATTCTTGTGTAAAACCAGCTGAGGCTTCATCTGTAGACTCCATCATTGGTTCATCTTGTGAGTCCTGAACAGTAACTACACTGTTAATTGTAGTAGAAGCAAGAGCATAGCTTTCAGAGGTTGTGCCCACTACTACAGAAAGTATTAAGGCAAATAATATTTTTTTCATTTTTATAGTATTTTCAATAATTGAGAATCGAAAGATATAAAAATTATTATTTGATTCAAATTTTTTTTATTGATACATTTTTTAAATAAATTGAATCATAATAATCTGAACTATGAAAAATATAATTTTAATATTTACTTTTTTATATGGTGTTAATTTATTCTGTCAAGACATTCCTGCAAAATGGGAAGAATTAACTGCCTCTGACTGGGTACAAGCATTAGAAAAGTCTAATAAAACTTGTATACTTCCTTTAGGAATATTAGAGAAACATGGGCCTGGTGTCCCAATAGGCTCTGACTTAATTAGAGTAAGGAATTGGGCTTCAAAAGCTACAAATGAAGAATATGCAGTTATATTCCCAGATTATTTTGTTGGACAAATAAATGAAGCTAGGCATGAATACGGTACTTTTTCACTACCAAATAAATTAGTGATGGAATTACTCGAAGAAACTACTAAAGAAATTGCAAGAAATGGATTTGATAAAATAATTATAATTAATGGTCATGGTGGAAATCCTCAAATGATTAGATATTTTATTCAAAATCAATTAAATGAAAAAAAAGATTATGCTGTATACTTCTTTGAGCCTAACTTTTCAGAAGAGATAAAAAATGAAATACTTTCAGCAAGAAAGACAGATCCTTCAAAAGATCAACATGCAGGAGAGAGAGAGGCATCAGAAATACTTTATTTAAGACCTGATTTGGTAAAATTGGACAGGGTAAATAATGAGTCAGGAGAAAATCTAAAAAGATTAAATCTTTCAAATAATTTATATACTGGAATTTGGTGGTATTCGTCATACCCTAATCATTATGCAGGTGATCAATCATTTGGATCAAATAGATTAGGTAAGATAATAACTGAGAACACTGTTTCTTATTTGGTTGATGCAATTAGAGAGGTCAAAAATGATTCAGTCACTATCAGAATGCAGAATAAATTTTTTGATGAGGTGAAACAATAAAATTTATTTTGATTCATATTTATCAAATGGATATTTTTCAGGAAATACAAATGGTCCGGTTGAAATAATTAATGGAAATTCTGATTCAGGATCAATTGTAAATTCAATCATTGTGGCTTTATAACCTTTGAAGTTGGAGTTTACATTCAGCTCATATTTATTGTTAGCCAATTTACCAATTGATGTTTCTTCCCAAAGTTCTCCTTCTTCCCAAAGCCTAAAGTCTCTTCCATTATCATTTTTAGCTGTCCAAACTGAAACATCATACTCTCCATCATAATCTAATTCTGCAATTAATTTATTATCTGAAAGATTCCAACTTAAAGATGGTATTTCAATATCATTTATTACTCTGTAAAAATAACTCACAAGATCTTCAGTTAAATATCTTCCATCTAAAGAATGATTTTTATTTGGCACATATCTAATAATTTTTTCACCTGGCAACTTATCATAATAGAATCTCCAAGAATCAGTTGAAAAGAACTCGTCAGATCCTGCATTAATAATATATTTAGGCATGGTAAATTTGTCTATAAAAGAAAATGGTTCAATATAACTCATCAGCACTTTAAATTCTTCTGTACCCAACCAATCTTGAATATTGTAATTTACATATTCTTGAACTGCAGGTGAAAACTCTCCATAACTTCTGTAGTGATTTTCAAAAGAGGGTACTAAATTAAGCATATCTATTACCATTGGAACGACAGCTTTAACTCTGCTATCAACTGCTGAAGTAGTCCAAGCAGTCCATCCTCTTTTAGATGCACCCGAGACTACAAAGTCTTTAACTACAATATCATTTTGTAATATGATTTCCTGAGCTAAATCCATAGCTCTTACTATAGCCCTAGTCATTGGAAATCTTGGTAGCCATTCAACATCTTTTTGTTTCGCACCCTGCTTTAAAAATTTATTCCATGCAAAGGCAATTAGATCATCTTCTTCAAAAGAGTCTTGTTCTGAACTCAAAAAATTCAAAGGTTGGAAAGGTATATTGCTAACATTAACAATTACAGCCTCTGTTTTTATAGCATTCTCAATAGACTGCGCATCTAATCTGAAATAATCATCACTCTTTTCTCCACCATCAATAAACATAATTCCAGTAGATGAGGTAGTTTGTTTCGGTATAATAATATCAACATAATGCCACCATTCAACCTGATCAACTTTTTTTGAATCCAGCCATTCTCCTGAAATCATTTTTATATGATATCCTGTCCAATTTTCCTCATATATTACCTCTTGAATATCATAACTAAATTCATTTTTTGTTGATTCAATATAATTTGACATTGAAGTGTATTCTTCTTCTGTACTCAAGAAAATAAAATTTAGCATGGAATATGCTAGCACAAATGGAATAACAATAAACAATGTTCTGAGTTTCATTTTATTTTTACCACCTAATTATTGTACTTCCCCAAGTAAATCCACTACCAAATGCAGCTAACACAATCAAGTCTCCTGATTTGATTTTTCCTTCTTGCCAAGCTTCTGTTAAAGCTATAGGGATAGATCCAGCTGTAGTATTTCCATATTTTTGAATATTATTATACACTTGATCATCAGATAGACCAAATTTCTTCTGAACAAATTGAGAAATTCTAAGATTTGCCTGATGAGGTATTAACATATCGATTTGCTCCGGTGATAACCCATTTTTGCTTAATCCTTCCATTATTACTTCTGAAAATCTTACAACAGCATTTTTGAAAACAAGCTGACCATTCATATATGGGTAATAAGAAATATCTTCTGGATCATTTGCTTCAATAATTTGAGGAACCCATCTATTAGTGCTTGGTCCAATCAGAGATAATTCTTCAGCAAATTTTCCCTCTGAATGAAGATGTGAAGAAAGAATACCCTTTGATAAATCATCTTCTCTAGAGATTACAGCAGCCCCAGCACCATCTCCAAAAATTACACTTACTGCTCTACCGCGCGTAGAAAAATCTAAACCTCCAGAATGATTCTCAGAACCAATAACCAAAATATTTTTATACATGCCTGTCTTTATAAATTGATCAGCAGTTGATATTGCATAAACAAATCCTGAGCACTGATTCCTAATATCCATAGCAGGACAGGTTGGGATTCCCAATTGATCTTGGGCTAAAACACCACTTCCAGGAAAATAATAATCAGGACTTAAAGTTGAAAAGAGAATTAGATCAATATCATTTTTATCAATACCAGCTCTTTCAATTGCAATTTTAGATGCTTTAACACCCATAATTACAGTTGAATTACCATCACCTTTTTTTATATGTCTTCTTTCTTCAATTCCTGTTCTTTCAATTATCCACTCATTTGATGTATCCATCATTTCTGATAAATCATGATTGGTTACAACATTTTCAGGAACATACATTCCTAAACCTGAAATTTTTGAATTGTACATAATTTAGGTTTTTTTCAAGTTAATCAATTTTAGCTAGAATAGAGTCTTTTGCAAAAAATTGAGATTATAAAATATATTACAAATAACTAATTATTTTCCAACTTCTATATTTTTTAAACATTATATAATTAACTTTAAATATGATTCGAATTATTCTTTCACTTACTTTAATACTGAATTTATCATTTATTTTTCCTCAAAAAAATATCATAGATATTGACTCAGTAATTAAAGTTGATAATTATAAAGTTTTTAAAAATATTAGTTATGGTGCAGATAAAAAAAATAAACTTGACTTGTGGGTTGCAGATACTAAATTAAAAACCCCATTTGTTATTTATATTCACGGAGGAGGATTTGGAGCAGGTAATAAAAGTGCTGCCTACACAAAGGATAATTTTAAGAAAATTAAAAAGCTGCTAGAAAACAATATATCATTTGCTACAATTGATTATAGATTTAAAAATAATGATGACTTTTTATTATCATCATTTAACGATGCTAAGAGAGCGTTACAATATTTAAAATTTTATAGTGATAAATATAACCTACTAAAAAGTAAAGCAGCTTTGATGGGGGCTTCAGCTGGAGCAACCTCGTCTTTATGGATAGGGTTACAAGATGATTTATCAGATAAAAAAAGTAAAGATCCAATCCTTCGTGAGTCGACAAAAGTTTCTTGTATTGTTGGAATCGCTGCTGCTCATTCACTTAATTTATTGAGATGGAGAGACATGGCAAACGTTGATGAAGCATATTTAAAATCTATTTTTGAAAAGTATCTTGGAAAGATGGATACTGAAAAATGGATGGAAAGATCTTTTAATAAAAATTATATTTCGGAAGTTGACTTTTTTGAAAAAATGGATTCTAATGATCCTCCAATTTTTATAATAAATTACGGGAAGAATACAAAACCAAAAAATATTGCTGATTTTCATCATAATCCTTTACACGCTAAACTTTTAAAAAATAGAGCAGACTCTTTAAAAATTAAAAATGTTGTTTATGCTCCAGGAATTGGAATTATTGACAAATCAAATAAAGACATGGTTGATTTTATAATCGAGAATTTAAATTAAAAATTGCAGAGAGGATGGGATTCGAACCCACGATTCCATTTCTAGAATACACGCTTTCCAAGCGTGCGCCTTAAACCACTCGGCCACCTCTCTAATAAAATATATTAATCTCCAAAAATTTCATAAGAATTTTTTTGTGTTATTCTTGATATTTCTGAAACATCTAAATTATATATTTCTGATAGCTTTTCAGCTATTATTGACAAGTATGAACTTTCATTTCTTTTTCCCCTGTAAGGAGACGGAGCTAAATATGGAGAATCTGTTTCAAGGACAATCCTATCAAGTGGAATAGAACCTAAAAATTCTGAAATTTTTCCATTTTTAAATGTTACAACTCCTCCTATTCCTAGGTGAAAATTTAAATCAATTATCTTATTGGCTTGTTCCTTATTGCCATTAAAACAATGAAAAATTCCTCGGAGTCTGTTAGATTTATATTTTTTAAGAACTTCAAAAATTTCATCAAAAGAGTCTCTAGAGTGAATTACAATTGGCAAGTCATAATCAATAGATAATTCAATTTGCTCTTCAAATGCACTTACCTGTTGATTAAAATATTTCTTTTCATGAAAAAGGTCTATACCAATTTCCCCAACAGCTTTGTAATCATGTTCTTTAATTTGTTTTTTTACAAATTCAATTTCCGATTCAAAGTTTTGATCGACGTAACAAGGATGAAGACCAATCATGCAAAAAATTCTATTTGGAAATTTATTTTCCAAAACATGCATACTCTTATTATGTTTAGAACTAATTGATGGTAGATAAAATTTTTCAACTCCAACAGAGACTGCTCTATGAATTACATCATCAATGTCCTCCTTAAAATGGTCTAAATATAAATGGGTGTGAGTATCAATCAAATTAATTAAGGCCTAAAGATTTTTTAACTTTTCCATCCATCAAAATATTTTCTGGATCTTCTACTCCCTCTTTAACAGCAATTAAAAATCCAACAGACTGATTACCATCAATAATTCTGTGATCATATGATAAAGCTAGATACATCATTGGTCTAATCTCAACTTTTCCATCAACAGCAATTGGTCTTTGTATAATATTATGCATTCCGAGAATACCTGATTGTGGAGGGTTAATAATTGGCGTAGAAAGCATTGACCCAAAAACCCCTCCATTTGAAATTGTAAATGTACCACCAGTTAAGTCATCCACAGTTGTTGACTTATTTCTTACATTATCTGCTAGTCTTTTTATCTCCTGTTCAACAGCAGCAAAAGAAAGTTCCTGAGCATTTCTGAGCACTGGTGTCATTAAACCTTTTGGTCCAGAGACAGCAATACTTATATCAGAATAATTATAAGAAATCTTTTCATTACCGTCAATCATAGAATTTACATCAGGATAAAGTTTAAGTGCTCTTGTGACAGCTTTAGTGAAGAAACTCATGAAACCAAGACTAACTCCATGTTTTTGATAAAAAGCTTCTTTATACTTTTTTCTAAGATCAAATATTTTTGATAAATCCGCTTCATTAAAAGTAGTTAACATAGCTGTTTCATTTTTAACAGAAACTAGTCTTTCGGAAACCTTTCTTCTTAACATTGAAAGTTTTTCTCTGTTTTCTATCCTACCCTCATGATTTGAAGAGCCCATGGCTGGGACTACTTTTAAGACATCATCTTTTGTTATTTTATCTCCTTTAGATCTTATTTCGTTAATATCAATACCTTTATCTGAAGCGATATTTCTAGCAAGAGGAGTAATACTTATCTGATCCATCTTATTTGGTCCAATCTTTTTATCTTCTATTATGTTTTGTAATTGAGACTCTAAATTTTCAGATTCAGGATTCGATGTTTCAGTTGTATCAATTAAACATACAATATCACCAACAGACATTGAATCTCCCTCTTCAGCCTTTAAAGTAATTTTACCAGATGCTTCAGCTGGAAGATCCAGGGTAGCTTTATCTGAATCTATCTCTGCAATCGTCTGATCCTTAGTGACAATGTCTCCATCTTTTACAAGCCATTGAGATATTTCAACTTCTGTTATTGACTCACCAGGGGAAGGAATTTTCATTTCAAGGACCATCAGTACTCTTTAGCTATTTTAAGTTATCAAAATTAATCATAAAATTGAAACTATTTAAATAATCATTATCTTAATAAACAAAAACATATGTCGAACAGAAGAGGATTTATTAAGTCATCAACAATTGCAACAATTGGTCTAATTTCGTTAAACCAAAATCTATATTCTTTACAAAGGAATTATAATAGAAAGATCAAGATCAGTTTAAATCCTGGTGCAGTTGGAATTAAATGTACAGCTTCAGAACTTCTTGAACTTGCCATAAAATATAATTTTGATTCAATTAGTCCTATTGTAAGTGAATTTCAAGATATGGATCAAAAAGAAATTGATAGTTATCTTGAGAAAATGAGTGAAAATAGAATTTCATTTGATGTCTCTGGATTACCACTTCAATTTAGAACAAGCAAAAATCAATTTAATAGTGGATTGGTCACTCTAAATAATCACTGTAAAGTTTTAAACAAGTTAAATGTTAAGGGTTTTGTAACTTGGATTATGCCAACAAATAATGAATTAACTTATTTAAAAAATTTTAATATACATAAAGAAAGACTTAAAGAATGTGCGAAAATTATTGGAAATCATGGAATGAAATTTGGTTTAGAATTTGTTGGACCCAAAACATTAATGTCAAGAGATCAATTTTCATTTATTAGGACAATTAATGAACTAGGAGAATTAATTGATGCCATTGATGAAAAGAATGTTGGCTACCTACTTGATACCTTCCATTTATATTGTGCAAATCATTCAGTTGATGATCTAAAATTTTTAAATAA
Organism: uncultured Bacteroidota bacterium; assembly: GCA_902622595.1. GTDB lineage: Bacteria > Bacteroidota > Bacteroidia > Flavobacteriales > Flavobacteriaceae > Marisimplicoccus. The sequence goes on along the minus strand of CACNQM010000001.1, from coordinate 26,330 downwards.
GGATGACATCATCATGTGTCAAATAAATGATGCTGTCATTGGAAGGTCTAGAGATGAACAAATAGATCTTGAGAGAGATTTGCCAGGTAAATCTGGAATAATTGATACATCTCCATTCTTGAATTTTTTAAATAATATTGGTTATGAGGGTACTGTTGCTGCAGAACCGTTTAATAAAGAATTAAATAAGATGAACAATGAAGATGCAGCTAAAGCAACTTTTAATTCAATTAAGAGTGCCTTTGAAAATGCTGGAATTTTTTAGGTTAATTAATTAAATTTTAAATCACTTAAATTTTCATTAATCCATTCTTCATCAATATTGCTGTCATCAATAATAGTAAACCAAAGTTTATCTTTAGATTTTACGTAGTTTTTTAGAGTGAGAAGAGACTCTCTCAAATCTTCTCTCTTTAAATTCATTGAGTTTGGATGGTAAATTAGGCCTGAATTATCCATCATCTCTGTGATAAACAAGGGATCATTTTTTTGAAGCCTACTCAATAAGTATATACCAAGACCTATTATATTCCCATGAATAAATGAGCGCTTTAGTCTTTCTTCTAGTTCATAGAAAAGATAATGCTCTGATCCCTCTTCAATTCGAAAATGATCAATTGGAAGACAAATTGTGTTTAATGAAATGTATGCTTCAACAATAGACCTTAAACCATTATCATTGTTTTCTTTAATATTCCCAATATTATCATAAATGAATTCAAGAATTTTTTTTCCATTATCAACGGCATTTTGACTGAAAGGATACTCTGACTTTCCCCTGGAATTTGCATATTGCCAATCAAAAGATGCAGTATGAATAGAAAATAGATCACCAACACCAGCAATATTGAGTTCTTTAGGTGCAGACCTTAATAAATCATAATCAATTATAAGAGGATTAGGTGAAGCAATTCCAAGATACTTAACATCATGGTTAACCCTTACACCAGCTGCTGGAGTTGTAAAAGCATCTACACTTAAAATTGTTGGAATTGAGACTAACTTTTTATTTAATTTCCATGAAATATATTTAGCTACATCTATAGCCATCCCTCCTCCAATACCTACAATTGTATCAAATTCAGGAAGTTCTTTTATCTGATCCTCAATCCACTGTTTCTCAACTGAGGTCACATTAATAACTTTTTCTGGAGATTTACCTATATCATTTTTAATTATATTCCACGGAATCTCCATTGTAGTAACAACATATGTGCCAAGTTCTTTTCCTATACCTATAGAAACTCCTCTACCTATTCTTAATTGATTGACGTTTGTATTTAAACTAAAGTATTGCATTTTTATTTTTTATTTTGAAAATAATTAATCCTAAAATTATAAATATTAAAGTTGATATAGCTGGAATATAATCGGTATCAAAACCCTCAATAGATTGACCAGGAATAATTAAACACATCACAACAAATACACACCAAACTAAAGTAAAAAACTTTAAAAGTTTAGAAGTCTTAATCCCACTTTTGCTGTCATGTTTAAGATAAAATGACGAAAATATAATTCCACAGTATCCAATATATCCGGCAATTGCAGAGACACTTGTTATAACCTCAATTTTATTAAAAACAATAATAAAAATTGTTGCTAAAATTCCAATAAGTATTAGTGAGTTTCCAGGAGATTTATTTTTATCTATTGACTTAAGCCAAGATGAATTTGGGAGAACTGAATCTCTCGACATTGAAAAAATTAATCTTGAGGCAGTAGCCATACAAGCAACTCCACATGCAAAAATTGCTGCAATCACAAATAAAAGAATTACAGAATACAGTATTACCCCAAATTCATTAACAAGCAAATCTGTCAAAAAGTTTTGAGACCCATTTTTGTAAATATCTTTTTGAAGTAAAATAATAGAAAAAATTATTATAATAAATCCAAAAAAACCTGAAGTTAATAAGGAATTAATAATTGACTTAGGAACAATCTTAGTTGGGTTTTTTGTTTCTTCAGACATATCTGCAGCTGCTTCAAACCCTGTTAAGCACCAAGCTCCTAATAAAATTGATAAAGCAAAAGATTCAAAACCTATATTTGAAAAATTAGAATTATTTGTCATATTAGAAATTGTAAAATCCTCCAATCCGTTTGTTACAAAAAAGCCAAGTATTAGAATCAGCAGTATTACTCCAATAATTTCTGTAATAACTCCAATATTATTTATGTAAGAAACCATTTTAATTCCATTTTTATGAATTAGTGTAATTACCCAAATTATAATTATTGATATAGTAATATCGCTTACTTCCAAAGAGAACACTTGAGATAAAAAATCACTTAATACTAAACCTAAAGTTTTACAGATTCCTGGAAATCCCGTTAGAAACTGCATTAGTAACAACCAACCTGTTGCAAAACCTAATTTTGAATTTACTAGTCTAGATGACCACTGGTAGCCATATCCAGAAATTGGAAATCTGATCGATAATTCAGCCATTATTAAGGCTACAAAAAATTGTCCAATAAAAACTATTAACCAAGATAGTGATATCCATGGGCCTACCTCCGAGTATCCGAAATGAAAGTTTGCAAAAATTCCTGTTAAAATAGATATCAAAGAGAAAGATATCGCAAAAGATGAGAAACTTTTCATTGACCTATTTAGATCTTGTCTATAACCAAATTTTGCAAGCAATTTGGAATCCTTATCTTCTTTAGACAGGGACATCGCTTAGTATTCCTTTGTAAATTCCAGGATCAGATCCTTTTATTATTTTAGCATTAAAGGTTGTCTCATAAAATTTAGCAGGACCAACACCTCCAATTATGGCATAGGCATAACCCATTTCTTTCATAGAGTTTAGAGCTAAAAAAAGTAATGCTTTACCTAATCCTTTCTTTCTGCTATTTTTTTTGACTCCCATAGGTCCAAGAAAATTTAAATAGGCTGAATCATATGCGGCAAAGCCAAGAATCTGATCATTATCAATAGCTATATAAGTTGTTATTGGTTTTCTTGAAAAAGAAACATCAACCTCACTTTCCCATCCATCACCAAATTCTTTTTTTACCCATTTATTTACAATAGATTTTTCAGCTGCTAATGGGCGCCTAAATGTGATTGATTTTGAAAGATCTTCAAGTTCTTGACATTTTTTTGGAAGATCATAAAGTTTGACTAACATATCTTTCATACCGATAATAAAAATTTAAGATAAAAATTATTTTCTAAAATTGTTTTTTGTTTTATCAAAAACATATTCAATTACTTCATTATGTCTTCGCTCAAATCTAGTAAAGCTTCCTGATGCTGTTGACCCATAGAATCTTCTTGTTGCAGGTCTCATATTTTTTGCAATTGGATGGTAAGTTTGAATATGATTCCAAGCACCCATATTTCTTGGTTCTTCCTGCGCCCATACTATATCTGTTGCATTTGAGAATTTTTTGATTTCAGAAATAATCAATTTAACTGGAAGAGGAAACAACTGTTCTATTCTCACAATTGCAACATTTATTATTTTATTTTTTTCTCTGTAATCAATTAAATCAAAATAAAATTTTCCACTGCAGAATATAAGAGAATCTACTTTATCAGGATCAATTTCAGAATCAGTAATTACCGGAATAAATTTAGAACTTGATAAATCATCAATATCAGAGATAACTTTAGGATGACGAAGGAGACTTTTTGGAGTAAATAAAATTAAAGGTTTTCTAAATTTAGTTAGCATTTGCCTTCTTAATAGGTGAAAAAGATTTGATGGAGTAGTACAATTTGCTGCATACATATTGTCCTTTGCACATAATTGCAAATAGCGTTCCATTCTTGCAGAAGAGTGTTCAGCTCCCTGCCCTTCATAACCATGAGGTAGATATAATACTATACCATTTTGTAATTTCCATTTATCTTCAGCAGAAGAAATATACTGATCAATGATTATTTGAGCTCCATTTGAGAAATCTCCAAATTGAGCCTCCCAAATCGTTAGACAATTAGGACTAGCAAGCGCATAACCATAATCAAATCCTAAAACACCATATTCAGACAAAGGAGAGTTATATATTCTAAATAATCCTTTATTAATTGAATCAATATTATTTAGAGGGAGATATTCTTCCTCTGAATCCTCAGATTTTAATACTGCATGTCTGTGAGAAAAGGTTCCTCTTTCAACATCCTGTCCTGAAATTCTTACATTAAAACCTTCATTTAATAATGTTCCATATGCAAGTAGTTCAGCCATAGCCCAATCAACTTTTCCATTTTCAAATATTTGCTTTTCTCTGGAATCAAATAGCTTTGTAATCTTTCTTAAAAAAGGTTTATTTGGTAGTGAAATAATAGACTTTGCAACATTAAGTATATCTTTTTTGAACGAACTTGTTTTATAATCTTCCAACATTTTATTCTCGTCAACTCTAGTAAATCCTTCCCATACCTCTTGCATAAATGGTGTAATCTTTGTTTTTTGTTTTTTCTTAGAATCAGTTAACTCAGTTTCCAATTTTGAAAAATATTCTAATTCAATTTTAGAAACATAATCATCATTTATTATTCCTTGATCTATAAGTTTAGATGCGTATATATCTCTTGGATTTGGATGACCTGATATATATTTATATAGTTTTGGCTGAGTAAATCGCGGTTCATCTCCTTCATTATGGCCATATTTTCTATATCCTAATAAGTCAATAAAAACATCTCTATTAAATTTATTTCTGTATTCTAAAGCGAAGGTTACTGCATGAATAACAGCTTCAACATCATCTGAGTTAACATGTAAGACTGGAGAAAGAGTTACTTTACCAACATCCGAACAATATGTACTTGACCTTGCATCAAGATAATTAGTTGTAAATCCAACTTGATTATTAATTATCAAATGAACTGTCCCCCCAGTTGAATATCCTTTAAGTCTTGACATTTGAATTACTTCATATACAACTCCCTGTCCAGCAATAGCAGCATCACCATGAACAATTATAGGTAGAACTTTATTAGTATTGTTATCAAAATCATTCTCAAGTTTTGCTCTCGCAATTCCCTGTACAATAGGATCAACAGATTCAAGATGAGATGGGTTTGGTGCCAGATTCATATTAATTTTTTTACCTGATGTGGAAGTTCTTTCTGATGTCCATCCAAGATGATATTTCACATCTCCATCAAAAATGTCTTCTTCATAGTCCTTACCTTCAAACTCACCAAAAATATCTCTACTTGATTTTCCAAAAATATTTACAAGAGTGTTTAATCTGCCTCTGTGTGACATTCCCATTACAAATTCTTCAGCTCCCTTTTCAGCAGCTAAATTTATCAGAAAATCAATTGCTGGAATTAATGATTCTCCTCCTTCGAGTGAAAATCTTTTTTGACCAACATATTTTTTTTGAAGAAAATTTTCAAATGTATAAGCTTTGTTTAGACTGTTCAATATTGATAATTTTTCATTTTTTGAAAAATTAGGTTGATTACTATTAACATTTATGAAATTCTGTATCCATCTAACTTTCTGAGGATCTCTTATGTACATATATTCTAGTCCTATAGATTCACAATATATTTTTTTTAGCTTATTTATTATGGCTCTTAATTTACTTGGGCCTATTCCAACTATCTCTCCGGCACTAAAGACTAATTCTAGATCACTTTCCTTTAAACCAAAATTTTCTATATCTAATGTTGGCGAATATTTTCTTCTTTCCCTGACAGGATTAGTTATTGTAAAAAGGTGACCTCTTTGTCTGTAAGCATTAATTAAATTAACAACCTTAAATTCTTGTTTAATATTCTCCGGAACCTCAAATTTTTTCTCTTCAACAGTAATATTTGCATTTTCCAATCCAAAATCAAAACCCTGAAAAAAAGCTTTCCAACTTGGCTCTAGACTATCAGGAGACTCCAAGTATTGGTCATACATTTCTGCAAAAAAACTTGTATGTGCTGAATTAAGAAATGAGAATTTATCCATTAAATGTTATATAGTTAATAAAATTACAACTTGTTTTTTATGTTTCTCAATAATTTTCAGATTTTTGTATCATGTTTGCCCTAATTGATTGTAATAATTTTTATGCTTCTTGTGAAAGAGTCTTCCAACCTCATTTGAATGGTAAACCACTTGTAATTTTATCAAATAACGATGGGTGTGTTATAGCTAGAAGTAACGAGGCAAAATCACTTGGAATTCCCATGGGTGCTCCAGCATTTAAATACAAAGAAATTTTTCAAAAAAATAATGTCCAAATTTTCTCTTCCAATTTTACGTTGTACGGGGATATGAGTAATAGAGTAATGTCTATTATAGCTAGACACGTACCAGAAGTTGAAATATATAGTATTGATGAGGCATTTATAAAGTTTAGTGGATTCTCAGAAGATGAAGCTAACAAAAAATGTAAAGAGATAATAAAAACTGTGTTTAAATGGACAGGTATACCTGTTTCAATAGGCTTAGCTTCAACCAAATCACTTGCAAAAGTTGCTAATAGAATTGCTAAAAAAAACTCTCATAAAACAAATGGATTTTATTCAATTAATAATGAAAGAAAAAGATCAGAAGCTTTAAATAATATCTCTACTGGAGACATATGGGGCATCGGTCTCCAAAATGAAAAAAAGTTGTCAAGAATTAATGTCAAAACCGGAATGGATTTTATAAGTCTTCCTGATAAATGGGTCAAAAAGAATATGAGTATCATAGGTCTTAAACTCAAGAAAGAACTTGAGGGGAATCCTACCTTGGACATAGAGGAAGGGAAGGTGGATAAAAAGTCTATTGCTACGACTAGAAGTTTTGAATCTGAAATTTCTTCATTAGATGACTTAATTGAGAGAATTACTACATTCTCTGTAGTTGCTTCTAAAAAACTAAGAAGACAGAATAGCGAGTGTAATATGATTTGTGTTTTTATTCGTAGTAATCCTTTTAAACAAGACGGCAAAAAATACCATTTCAGTTTAACAGGATCACTTCCTTTCTCGACAAACTCAAGTATTGAAATAAGTAAATTTTCTGTAACTCTTTTGAAGAAGATTTATTCTAAGAATAAGCTTTATAAGAAAGCTGGAGTAATATTGATGGGCTTATCTCCTCAGTCTAATCACCAGTTCAGTATGTTCGATAAGGATCTTGAAAAACAAAAAAAGTTAATGAAGAGTATTGATAGCATTGATAATAAATATGGGCTCTACAAAGTAAGACTCGGAAATCAGGATCAAAAAAGAATATGGAAAATGAAAAGACAAAAACTTTCAAGGAATTACACAACTGAAATTGACGAAATATTAATTGTTAGCTAGAGTATGAAAAATAATATCAAAATATTTAAACCGAATAAAGGCAACTCCTTAAATAATTTATTTATTGAAGAAGGAATATCTGCTGGATTTCCTTCACCAGCAGGTGACTTTGAGGAGGCAAGAATTAGTCTTGAAAAAGTTGTAGTTAAAAATAAAGAAGCAACATTTTATGCAAAGGTTTCAGGAGAATCCATGAAAGATGCAGGTCTAAATGATGGGGATATTTTAGTAATAGACCGAAGTGAGGAATTAAAAAATAATAAAATTGCAGTATGTTATTTAAATGGAGAATTTACTGTAAAAAGAGTGAAAATTGAAAAAGATCACGTCTATCTAATTCCTGAAAATAAAAGATATGATCCAATTAAGGTTAATGAAGAAAATGAATTTATAGTCTGGGGTGTTGTAACTTATGTAGTTAAAAAGATCTAAAGCCTCTCATAAATACCAGCTATACCTTGACCACCTCCAACACAGGCTGTTACCATCCCATATTTTTGGTTTCTTCTCTTCATTTCATTTAATAACTGGATTGAAAGTTTTGCACCAGTACAACCTAAGGGATGGCCTAGAGCGATTGCACCACCGTTAACATTAACTGTTTCAGGATTAAGACCACTTTCTTGAATTACAGCTAGTGCTTGAGCAGCAAAAGCTTCATTTAACTCAGTTTGTTCAATATCAGAAAGCTTTAAACCTGCTTTTTTTAGTGCTTTAGGAATGGCCTCGACAGGTCCAATCCCCATATATAGTGGATCTACTCCACCTGATGTACAAGTGACCATTCTAGCAATAGGCTCAATACCGAGTTGCTTGACCATTTCTTCAGACATAACAAGAACAAAAGCAGCTCCGTCAGACATTTGTGATGAACTACCTGCGGTTACTATCCCCCCTAGCTTAAATGCAGGTCTTAATTTTGATAATGCTTCAATTGTTGTCTCTCTTCTAACCCCTTCGTCCATATCAACTGTGTGGGATTTAGAAACTTTCTTGCCATCTTTGACAAATACTTCTTCTACAGTTACAGGAACAATTTCATCTTTAAAGTATCCATTGTCAATCGCATTAGCAGCTTTAGTATGTGACTCACATGAAAATTTATCTGAAGCTTCTCTTGTTATTTTATACTTTTCAGCAACTGCTTCAGCAGTATGACCCATTCCTATGTGATAATTCATATTTTCAAGGTTGGCATTGTAACTTGGTGCCAATTTATATCCCGTCATAGGTATTAAACTCATACTCTCAATACCTCCAGCAATAAAAATGTCTCCAAAACCTGCCCTTATTTTGCTTACAGCCATAGAAATTGCTTCTAAACCAGAGGCACAATATCTGTTAATAGTAACTCCAGGGACTTCTTTTCCTAGAGCTCTTGCAGAAATCAATCTTGCAATTTGAAGACCTTGTTCACCTTCAGGATTAGCACAACCTACAATTACATCATCAACTTTAGTTGTATCAAGTTTTGGAACTTGTGAAGTTAGATGTTTAATAACATCTACTGCTAAATCATCGGTTCTATAATTTTTAAAGCCGCCTTTTTTTGCTTTTCCGACTGCTGACCTATATCCAGCAACTATATATGCTTCCATAATTAATTTCTTAAAGGTTTTTTTGTCATAAGCATATGCTGAATTCTATCCAATGTTTTTTGATTTCCAAGCAAACTCATGAAATTTTCTCTTTCAAGATCTAAAAGGTATTCCTCACTAACATTCTGTGGGTATGTTAGATCCCCTCCACACATCACATATGCTATTTTTCTGGACACCTCCACATCGTAGTCCGACATATAGTTTCCTAATCTAAACTCATTAATTGCAGAGTATAATGTTGATAGTCCAGCTCTTCCTAAAACTTCTATGTCCTGCCTTGAAGATGGAGGAATATAACCCGTTTTAAGGGTCAAAACTTTTTCTTTTGCCATGCTTATATTTCTCATTCTGTTCATACAAACAAAATCTCTTTCTGGAAGAAGATAATGATGATCATAAGCCTCAAATGCAGAGGTTGAAACTGCTCCCATTGCTATAGATTTAAAATGATCAATTAATGAAGGCATTTTGACATCACCTGAGTTAAATGAATCTGATGCTCTCATGGCCATTTCTTTCGTACCACCACCGCCAGGGATAAGACCAACGCCTGCTTCTACAAGACCAATATATGATTCTGACGCGTGTATTCCAGCATCACAATGGATTGAAACTTCAAGCCCCCCTCCCAAAACAAATCCATGAGTTGCAGAAACTACTGGCACATTACATGTCCTCATTCTCATCAATATTTTTTGAAATCCAACTAAAAACTTTTCTATTTCGTCAAAATTCTTTTGCATAGCCATCATTCCCATATTCATTAAATTAGCACCTACTGAAAACTGCTTATCGTTGTTTCCAATTACAATACCATTCCATCCATCCTTTTCTGCTATATCAATTGCTTCATATATACCTTTTGCAATTCCTTCTCCAATTGAGTTACCTTTTGTTTGAAACTCAATACACATTACACCATCTCCAATATCATGAACAGTACACTCTGGGTTTTTAAGAATTTGTTTATTTTCTCTAAAAGCATCCAAAATATAATGGTTCTCGGAACTAGGAACAGTTTTATATTTCTTTGTATTTAAATCATAGAATTTCTTTTTTCCATCTTCAAAAACATAGAACGATTTTGCTCCAGAGTCAATCATATCAGTTATCCAGCTTGGAACCTCTTCACCGCAACTTTTCATCATTTCAACTGCTTCTTTAATACCAAGATTGTCCCATATCTCAAAAGGTCCATAGCTCCACGCATATCCAGTTCTAATTGCATCATCTATTTGGTAAAAGTCATCTGCAATTTCTGGAATACTCATAGCTGAATATGAAAGAAGACATGAAAAATACTCCCTGTAAAACTTGTTTACATCAGAGTCTCCCTCAACTAAATACTTAAGTCTTCTATCAAAAAGCTCTATAGACTTTGCCTGTTTTACCTCAGGAATGTTTGGTTTAATTGACTTTCTATAAGTATTTGACTCTAGTTCAAGAGCATTTATAACAGATCTTCCATTCTCATCTTTTTCTTTAGTTTTCTCATAGTATCCTTTTCCAGATTTATTTCCAAAAAATTTATTTTCAATTAAGAAATTAAATGATTTATTTTCTGGTTCATCTTTAAGTTTACTGTAGAAAGAATCATTTGTAACGTTGTTTACTAAGAAGTTCGTTACATTATTGCTTGTGTCAAGTCCAACTAAGTCTTGCAACCTAAATGTTCCTGAATTAGGAAGACCAATAACACTACCAGTCATAAGATCTACTTCCTCGATTTTAAATTTATACTTATCAGTTAATTGAGAAGATTTAATTCCACACATTACACCTATTCTGTTACCAATAAACCCTGGAGTATCTTTACATAGAACTGTTTGTTTTCCAAGAATAACATCACCAAATTCCATTAAAAATGATATTAAGGATGGGTCAGAATCAGTATGAGGAATTACCTCAAATAATCTTAAATATCTGGGAGGATTAAAGAAGTGAGTTCCACAAAATTTAGATTTAAAATTATCGGACCTTCCTTCACATAAAAGCGATATTGGAATGCTTGAAGTGTTAGAAGTAACAAAAGCATGATCAGATTTATATTTTTCAACTTTTTCAAAGACAGTTTTTTTAATCTCTAAGTTTTCAACAATTACCTCAATTATCCAATCTGCATCTTTAATCTTTTCAAAATCATCATCAAAGTTTCCTGTTGTTATTCTACTTGCATATTCTTTTTTATATAATGGGTTTGGCCTAGATTTAATGGCATTCTTTAATGATTCATCTGCAATAAAATTTTTATTTTTAACTGACTTATCATTGGGCTGTATATCCAGCATTAAAACATCGATACCAACATTTGCAAGATGACATGCTATACCTGAACCCATTACTCCTGATCCTAGAACTGCTGCTTTTTTTACTTTGTAGCTCATATTTTTGCTATAATAAATGCTAATCTAAATAAAATTATTTTATTATTACCTTTACATTTTAACGAAAAAATTATGGATAAAGAAAATATACTTTCAAACTTTCAAGAAAAAGCAAAAAATGCTGCCCCTATTGGTGGAACCATTAAATTTGAAATTGATGGAAATGCAATTTGCATAGATGGTACAGGTTCAGAAAATAAAATTTTATTAGAGGATATGGAAGCTGATTGCACAATTACTATGGCAGGATCATTAATGGAAGATCTTAAGAATGGTAAAGTAAATCCAATGATGGCAGTTATGAGTGGAAAACTCAAAATTAAAGGTGATCAAGGATTAGCCATGAAGCTGCAAGCTTTCATGTAATATTTGTAAATATCAATTTTTTGATTACATTGTAGTTGATTGTAAACCAATGATCAACAAAATTGATATAAAAATTAATCGTTCTAGAGTCAAATATGCCATCACTCTAGCCAAGTCTCTATCTCCTAGTGACATATCTACCATAAATAAGATTTGGGAACTTTGTGGCTTCAAATCTAAAAAAGAATTTGAAGAAAATTTTGAAACATTTTATGGAACTTCTTTTAAAGATTATATTAAAAAGCTTTAATTAATCTTTGTAGTTATCTTTCATTAAATTTGCAAACTGGTGAAGCGAAATTTAGACATTCTAGTTATTTCTGATTTACATCTTGGAACATATGGGTCTGAAGCTGATGAAGTTTTAGCCTATCTTGACTCAATTAATGCAGACAAAATTGTAATTAATGGTGACTTTGTTGATATAATGCTTTTTAACAAACGCTTTTGGCCTTCTTCTCACATGAAGGTAATTAAGTATTTTCTTGACTTAATTTCTCAGGGCAAAGAAATATATTACGTTACTGGAAATCATGATGAATTAATGAGAAAGTTTTTAAACTTTAAAATTCAAAACTTTAAAATTGTTAATCAAATTGTTCTAGACACTGCCAAAGGCAAGGTCTGGATTTTCCATGGAGATGTTTTTGATTTTTCTATACAGACTCAATGGCTAACAAAGCTTGCAGGATTTCTCTATGACTATATGATAATATTTAATAGCTGGATCAATAAAAAAATTATGAGACCACTTGGTCGAAAAAGATTGAACTTTTCGAAAACAATCAAGTCAAATGTCAAAACTGCAGTTCAGTATTTTGCAAATTTTGAGATGAAAGCAGCTGAAGTAGCACAAAAAAATGGATATAAATATGTAGTTTGTGGACATATTCATACACCAAAAATTGAATCGTTTAACATAAATGGAGAGGAAGTAATTTACATGAATTCGGGAGATTGGCTTGAGAGCCTTTCTTCCTTAGAATATGCAGAAAATAAATGGTCAATATATATGCATAAAAGAACCGAACAGGAGTATAAAGGTGATAATGATTCTAGAATTGAAATGACCAATAAGGAACTCTACAAAGATCTTATAGCTGAGTTTAAAATTTTACAGGATAAATGAAAATTCTTTATGCAATTCAAACTACAGGGAATGGACATCTCGCGAGAGCTCAAAGTATAATTCCAAGATTAAAAGAAATTGCAAATATTGATATTATTACAAGCGGTCCTAAAAATGATTTTTTATTGGAAGAAGAACCCATCTATCATTATTATGGACTTACATTTTTCTACACCGATACTGGTGCAGTCAATTGGTTAAAAACTATTTTTTTAAACAACTATTTTAGGTTCATTAAAGAAATCATCTCATGCCCCATTAGAAAATATGATTTAATCATAAATGATTTTGAACCTGTTTCAGCTTGGTCAGCTAAGTTTAAAAATATTAAATGTTTTGAGCTTACCAATCAATACTCGATGGGGCTTAAAAATACACCAAAGCCTAATAATTATTCAAGAATAGTTTTGCATGCAATTAAATATATTATTCCTTCAAATCTTGGTTATGGATATCACTATAAAAAATATACGGATAGAATTTTTTTTCCAATAATTAGAGACAAAGTGAGGAACCTGGAAATTTCAAGAAGTGATGAAATTATTATTTATTTACCCACTTATTCTCCTTCAAATTTAATTGAAGTAATCAGTCAGCTTCCACAAAATAAAAAATGGACAATTTTTTCAGCTGATGTAAAATCAAAAAAGATTATTTCAAAAGTTAATTTAGAGCCATTGTCCGAAGAATTATTTTTAGAAAAATTTGCATCGTGTTATGGGATTGTTTGTGCTGGTGGGTTTGCAACAACATCCGAGGCAATTTTTCTTGGAAAACCTATGCTAGTTGTACCTGTTGAAGCTCAGATAGAACAGCAATTTAATGCAGCAGCACTCAAAAAAGAAGGGGTTACGGTAATTGACAGGTTTTCCTCTAAAAATATTGATCATATTTCAAAATGGGTTGACTCACCAAAAATTTTTGAAATAAAGTATAAAGACGAGTCAAAAGAAATAGTTGAAAAATTAATTAGCGATTACTCAAATCTTAACTAAAAGTTATTATGGAAAAAGACATTGAAAAACTAAAATTTCCTATTGGAAAATATAAAGCAATTCTTGAATTTAATTTTTCAAGAACTGTTGATGATATTAAAACACTAGAGTCGTTTTCTCAAAAACTAAAAGACACTGTAAAAGGACTTGATAAAACAGATTTAAAAAAAACCTACAGGGATGGGGGAATGAACATAGCTCAAATCATCCATCACTACTGCGATACTCACACTTATGCATTTATGAGAACGAAGCATACTCTTTTAGAGGATAATCCTAGTGTAAAAATGTATGAGGTGAGTGAATTTTTAACTACTCCAGAATCAAATGTATTAGATATTAATGATAGTCTAAATGTTATTGATGGGATACATGCAAAATGGGTTTCGCTTCTTAAAACCTTATCAGAAGTGGACTTCAAAAAGACTTACTATCACTCTGCAAGAGATAAAAATATTATTCTTCACGAACATGTAGGAATGTATGCCTGGCACACTAAACATCATTTAGTACATATAGAAATAGCTAAAAAAAGTATTAAAAAAGAAGGTAAAAGAAATCAGTAAAATTCATATTATGAACACATTTGAAATTAAATACAAAGGAGATTTAAGAACAACTGCAATACATTTAGACTCAGGATCTGAAATAATTACGGATGCCCCAAAAGATAATCATGGACTTGGAGAGAAATTTTCTCCTACAGATATGGTATGTACTGCTTTAGCAAGTTGTATATTAACTATTATGGCAATTGCTGTTGAAAGGGATAATATTGATATTAAAGGCACTACTGCAGTTGTTAAAAAAACAATGGGAAAAAATCCTAGGAGAATTGCAAAAATTGATATTGATTTAACTTTCCCAAGAGAATACGACTCTAGAACTAAAATTGTTCTAGAAAAAGCAGCTTATAATTGTCCAGTTCATCATACATTATCTGAAAATGTAGAAAAAAATATTTCTTTTACTTATATGAGTTAACAAAAAAGTTAAAATAAAAAAATCGTAACAAACTAGTAAATAGAATACTACGATTTTCTTAAGTACTCGAGGCGGGACTTGAACCCGCACGAACATTACTGTTCATTGGATTTTAAGTCCAACGTGTCTACCAATTCCACCACTCGAGCAATTGAGCGAAAGACGGGATTTGAACCCGCGACCCTCACCTTGGCAAGGTGATGCTCTACCAACTGAGCTACTTTCGCAGAGAATGCAAATTTAAAATAATTTAGTTATTTATATATAGATAAATCAAGATTTAATGAATCAAAATATTTAAATCTATTTAAACATACAGATAGTATTGTATCTCTTAAGGAATTAGAAATTCTTTCTGGGAAATATTTAACAGCTATATAGGCTTGAAAAGTTTCAGCTACATCCTCTGAGTCAGGATTATCTTTAGCATACGTTGAAAGGTAATTACCATCAAGTAAAACAGCTTCATTCCATCCCTCTTTTCCATAAACATATGGGTCAATTGAAAGATGTGCCGACTCATGAATCATTAGTTCCTCTGTCCTATCACCATCTGGTCTTGTAGATACAACATTATTTAGCCAGTCAATATGAAATGTGATATTTGAATAATTTAAATCATCGGACCTTTGTGCTGAGGCTCCCTCTTCTCCTTTTAAAAACTCAAAAGACTTAATGTTTCTTCTAAGATCTTTTCCGAGTTGTCCAATTAAAGGAGCATATTTGAGCTCTATGCTAGCTGCTTCCTCTAACGAAAATTCAGAATATATTTCAAAATCAACTGATAGACCATCACCAAAGTTTATCTTATATACATGAGCAGGGTATGTAATAAAATCCGGAATAGATTTATCATAAAATAGTCTATCTTCAACCCCAATGTAAGATGATGTAGAATATACAGTATAATCAGATGGTTTAATTAAATCAGGGAGATCCCACATTGTTCCCCCAAAAGGTGGATCTATGATCTCAATCTTATTGAAAAGGTAGACGCCATCTTCAGCACTTTGTGATTGAATTGAATATAACTGATCTTGAAGATCATTTAATTGATTTGTCAAATCATTGTTGTTAGCTTCAAAAATTTCATTTGATTCAGTCAAAACTTCTATTTGACTAATATATTCCTCAATTTGATTCTGAAAACCACTAATTTGAGTATTTAACTCATTTATTTGACCTAATTGAATATTATTCTGAGAAATTAACTCGTTTATTTGAGACGCATAATCATTAATTTCAGAATTAAGATTTGAAATTTCAGACTGAAGTAAAATTATTGTTTCGTTAAGTTCATTAATCTCATCTTCTTTTGAACAAGAGATAAATATAAATAATAGAGATAAAAAAAAGTACTTACAATTTCTCATATTGTATAATCATTTCTCCTGGATTGTGAGATGGGATATAGTAAGAGAAACCATATTTATCACATATTTGATCAATAATTTTTTTCTGCATAACTGGAGAGTTACCAGTTATAACATGCAAACTAACGCTCCCTTTAACAGAATTTAAAAGCATATACTCCTCAATAAGTTCAAGACTTTCAGGATGGGTTTTTCCATGTAAATCAATCTTCATCCTTAATCTCTTTTTTAATCTGATTTAGTTTAATGAGCGCCTCAACTGGGCTTAAATTATCAATATCTAAATTTTCAATTATTTTTCTAATTTCTTGCATCTTTGGATCTTCCACATCAAAAAAACTTAGTTGAAAATCACCATCTTTACTTGCTTCTTTTTGCTCATTTGGCTTATTTCTTTCCATCAATTTTAATTTGTTTTTTGCAGAGTCTAAAACAAGCTTAGGCATACCTGCCATTTTTGCTACATGAATACCAAAGCTATGATTGCTTCCTCCCCTAATAAGCTTTCTAAGAAATATGACATCATCTTTTGTTTCTTTAACGCTTACATTAAAGTTCTTAATTCGTTTATATAAAGATTCCATTTCATTAAGATCATGATAATGAGTTGCAAAAAGAACATGAGGCTTACTTCTATTTTCATGAAGAAATTCAGCAATGGCCCATGCAATTGAGATTCCATCATAAGTACTTGTTCCCCTCCCAATCTCATCTAAAAGAACTAGACTGTTTTTAGTTAAATTATTTAATATCGACGCAGTCTCATTCATCTCAACCATAAATGTTGATTCTCCCATGGATATGTTATCACTAGCCCCCACTCTAGTGAATATTCTATCAACTATTGAAAATTTCATGTGTTTTGCTGGAACAAAGCTCCCAATTTGTGCTAATATTGTGACTAGTGCAGTTTGTCTTAGTATAGCTGATTTCCCGGACATATTAGGACCTGTAATCATGATAATTTGTTGATCATTATCTAATAAGATGTCATTTGGAATATATCTTTCGTCATGAGAAAGATTTGCTTCAATAACTGGATGCCTTCCTTCTACAATTTCAATTCTTTTTTCTTCAATTATATCTGGGCATGAATATTTGTATTTAATTGCTCTTTTTGAAAATGAATTTAGAATATCAATTATTGATACTTTTTCTGAAATCAATTTTAATGTTGAAAGCCCATCCTGAAGTTTATCGATTAGTTTTAGAAATAACTTTAACTCTAAGTCCTTAATTTTTTCATCAGCATTAACTATTTTTTCTTCATACTCTTTTAATTCCTGAGTAATGTACCTCTCAGCATTAACAAGGGTCTGTTTTCTAATCCATTCTTCAGGAACCTTATCCTTATGGGTATTTCTCACTTCTATATAATATCCAAAAACATTATTAAAGGATATCTTTAATGATGGTATTTTTGTATTAGCAGTCTCTCTATCTAGTATTAGATTCAAATATTGTTTACCTGAAGATCTTATTTCTCTTAAATCATCTAATTCTTTTGAATAATTATCATTTATAAAATCTCCTTTTAAAACAGAAACTGGTGAGTCCTCTTTTAGTGTTTTTGAAATTTCACCAACAATAAATTTTGAGCTAGGTATTCTATCTCCGAAACTTTTTAATTTTCCTTTTACTTTAATCATAGACTCTTTAATAACCTTAACATTTTCAAGAGAATTTTTTAGATAAACTAGTTCTCTAGGAGATATTTTATACGTTGCAATTTTTGACATTAATCTCTCAACATCAGATATAGTGTTTAAATTTAAGTCAAGTGTATCGCTAATATTATCATCATTGATTATTGAATTTACAATTTCTTGACGCCCTATAATTTCTTTTTTATCTATAAGAGGAAATGCAATCCAATTTTTTAATTTTCTAGAACCCATGCTAGTAATGGTGTCATCAATTGTTTCAGAAAGATTATAGCCATTAGTTGCATTTGAATTAAACAATTCTAGATTTTTCATTGTGAATTTATCCATCCAAACATATGAGTCTGGAAAAATTCTTTGAAGGTTTGAAATATGACTTAAATTATTATGTTCAGTATCATCTAAATAATGAATAATTGAGCCCGCCGCTATTGTACCTAATCTAATTTCATCTACTCCGAAACCTTTAAGGCTTTTTGTTTTAAAATGATCCAATAGTTTATTATGGGAATATGAACTATCATATACCCAGTCATCTAGAGGAAAAATATTATATGAGCTACCAATTAATTCATTGAATTTATTCTTTGAAGGCTTTGAAATTAAAATTTCATTTGGTGAAAAATTTGCAATTAATTGATCCATGAGTTTGACATCTCCTTGGGAGACATAAAAATCTCCTGTAGAAACATCTAGAAAAGAAATGCCACATTGGGTTTTTTCAAAATGTATAGATGCTAAATAATTATTTTTTTTCTGATCTAAGACGCCATCATTAATTGCAATTCCAGGCGTAACAATCTCTGTAACACCTCTTTTGACAATTTTTTTTGTCAATTTTGGGTCTTCTAGTTGATCACAAATAGCCACACGATTTCCAGCTTTTACAAGTTTTGGTAAATAATTTTCAATTGAATGATGAGGAAAACCAGCTAATTCAGTTTCACTTGTTGATCCTGCTCCTCTTTTTGTAAGTACAATCCCAAGAACCTTTGATGCTAGAATAGCATCTTCTCCAAATGTTTCATAAAAATCACCAACTCTGAATAAAAGTATTGTATTAGGATATTTGGATTTAATATCATTATACTGCTTCATTAAGGGAGTGATTTTAGTAGCTTTAGTCACAAATATGTATTTGTGCTAATGTAAATATTTTTATTTTTACCTAAATGCGAAAATTAAAAAATACTGAACTAAATCGAAAGTCAGTTGAGGAGTTTAAAAAATCAAAAAAAACCTCTGCAATAGTTATCCTTGATAATATTAGAAGCATTCACAATGTGGGATCTATTTTTAGAACATCTGATTCTTTCTTAATTGAAAAAATTATAATTACAGGATACACAGCAACTCCAGATAATCCAAAAATGCTTAAAACAGCCCTTGGTTCATCCGATTCTGTTGACTGGGAATATTCAGAAGATATTATAGATACCATTGAAAAACTTAAAAGAAAGGGAATTAAAGTTGTCTCCATAGAACAAGCTGATAAGTCTATCAAAATTGAAAATTTTAAACCAGTTAGGAATAATAAATATGCATTTATTTTTGGTAACGAGGTGGAGGGAATTCAAGATGAAATAATTAATGTATCAGATGAGGTTGTTGAAATACCTCAAGTTGGCACAAAACATTCTTTAAACGTATCAGTTGCAGCTGGAATTGTTCTTTGGGACTTTTTTTATAAGACAGAAATATAGTAGTTATTGCAATAAGCTTAATGATGACTCTATTGGACTGTCATTATCCTTACATTCCTCTAATAATTCGTTAATGGGTTTTAACAAAATGGGATGAATGAAATCGCTTGCAATGTCATTAAGCGGATACAAAACAAAATTTCTAAGATGTAATCTTGGATGGGGAATGATCAAATCTTCATGATTAACAATTTTATCAGAATAAAACAAAATATCGATATCAATTTCTCTAGCTAAAATTTTAGTAGAATCTCTATTTCTTCCTATTTTGTCCTCTATATTTTTTAGTTTATTTAAAAGTTCAGATGGTAATAATTCAGATTTAATCAATATACAAATGTTAAGAAAATCATCTGATTGAAATCCCCAAGATTTAGTCTCATATATTTTAGACATTAGAATTACCTTACCTATATCTTTTCGAATTAATCTTAAAGCTTCTTTAATAAAAGAATAACGATTACCTTTGTTACTGCCTATAGATAAGTAAATCTTTCTCATATATTTGAAATACCATGAAAACTAATCAAATTTCTCTTGCTAATAAAATATATTTAATACTAGCTGGATTATTTATAACGTCACTTGTAGCCTCAAATTTAATATTTACAAAAATATTTTATTGGTATCCTTTTGATATAAATTTCATGGGTGTGAAGCTTTTCGAATTATCTGTAGGAATACTCCCATACCCATTAACATTTTTAATTACAGACTTAATATCTGAAATTTATGGACAAAAGAAAGCTGACCAGGTAGTAATTACAGGAATATTTGCATCTGTTTTTTCAATATTATTAATTTTTATTTCAAGTCAAGTCCCCGCAATTGAGGGATCACCTATTGATGATTCCACATTTAATAATGTCTTCCTTAATGCACCACTTGCTGTACTTGCATCTATGTTGACATACTTATTTGCTCAATTTATAGATATAAGAGTTTACCATTTTTGGAAAAGGCTAACAAAGGGGAAATATCTTTGGTTGAGAAACAACTTTTCAACTTTTACATCACAATTTGTTGATACATTTACTATTGTATCTCTTCTAATAATTTTTGAAATCTTACCGCAGGATAAATTTTTAGTATTAATTGTTTCTGGTTTTCTTTTCAAAGTAATGGTTGCAATTTTTGATACCCCTCTTTTGTATCTATGCGTATGGTTATTTAGGAGAAAATTTAACTTAAAAGTTGGAGAAGAAATAAAGCTTAATTGAATTGGATAAAAAGAGAATAAATAAATATCTGAGTGAGGTCGGTTTTTGCTCTAGAAGAAAAGCTGATGATTATATTTCAGATGGAAGAGTATATATAAATGGTAAACCTGCTCTACTTGGCTCTAAGGTAAATATAGGAGATGAAATTTCTGTTGATGGTGAGATTATTCAATATAAAGACAAGAAAAAAGTTTACATAGCATTTAATAAACCCGTTGGAATTGAGTGTACCGGCAATCATAAAGTAAAGGATAATATAATTGACTATATTAAACATAAGGAAAGGCTTTTTACTATCGGAAGGATTGATAAGCAAAGTGAGGGTCTAATTTTACTTACAAATGATGGTGATATAGTGAATAATGTTTTGCGTGCTGAAAATAGAAAAGAAAAAGAATATATAGTAACAGTTAATAAAAAAATTACAACTGAATTTATAGATAAAATGAGAAAAGGGGTAAGAATAATGGGTAGGATAACTAAAAAATGTTTTGTAAAAAAAATTCATGAAAATAGATTTAAAATTATCTTGACTCAAGGAATGAATAGACAGATAAGAAGGATGTGTGAAGTTCTTGGTTATAGAGTTACTAAATTAAAACGAGTAAGAATAATGGATATTCACCTTGACACAAAAGTTGGAGAATACAGAAATCTGAACAATGATGAAATTGGGCAGCTATTTGTTAATTAATTGTAATATCCACTTTGTAACCTTCATTTGACCTTACGTTAAATACCGTTGAGTCTTCAAATATTAAATATTGACCTTTAATACCAATTAATTTTCCTTCAATTGTATCTGTTTTTTTTAAGCTTGCTGACTTTACACTATCAATTTGATTCTCCCTATAATAATTAAACTTAACAACCTTATTGTCTATTTTGAAATAGTCTTTGAACTCAGATCCTAAAATATCTAATGCATCTTCCTTTATATCAATAATATTTCCCTCCTCAATGTTATTAGTTAACATTTTCCTCCAATTAGTTTTATCAGAAAACTTATCTTTTAGTTTTACTTCAGCAATGCCAGCCAGGTATCTGTTTGGAACTTCAATCAACTCAATTGCTTCAATTGCTCCTTGGTCAATCCATCTTGTAATTTTATTGTTTGATCTGGTTACACCAACCTTAATACCACTTGTTTTTGAAAGGTAGACAATATGATCTTGTAGTTGAATTTTCTTCTCATATTCAAGATCTCTATCCTCCATATCAAGATGGGCTTTGCTTAATTCAGGCTTCATGACCCAATCACCTGACATTGGCGACTCAAAAAAGCACTTTTTACAAAATCCATTTGCAAAGATTTCAATATTATCATTACATGAAAGGCAACAATACCCAGTTTTATAAATTTTAAAATTTTTTCCAATAAACTGATTAAGAAATAGTAGATCATTTTCAAAGTCTAGAATATATCTTACAGGGTCATCATGAATTGAAATCATTTTTTTAAATACTCCTGAAAACATATTTTAATGTTTACTATTTTTATGATAAATATATACATTCCATGCCAATTCCAATCTTTAATTCCGTTGCTTCATTCTTTTTAAAAAGAAGAATTAGTCAGATAGAGCTTTTTAAAGATTATCCCATCGAAGTTCAACAAGAAGTTCTCAGGAAAATGATTGTTTATTCAATTGATACTGAGATTGGAAAAAAATATGATTTTAAAACCATCCGACATTATAATGATTTTAAAGAAAGACTGCCTACAGTAACATATGAGGAAATTTATGAAGACATAGAAAGGAATAGAAAAGGAGAGCAAAATATATTTTGGCGAACTCCTATTAAATGGTTTGCAAAATCAAGTGGAACAACTAATGCAAAAAGTAAATTTATTCCAATAAGCTTTGAATCTTTAGAAGATTGTCATTACAAAGCAGGTAAGGATATGTTATCTCTTTATTTTAATAATAATGTAAATTCTCAACTTTTGGTTGGAAAATGTCTACGATTAGGTGGCTCAAGAGAGATCTATGAAAATAATGATAGTTATTATGGAGATTTATCAGCCATAATGATAGACAACTTACCATTCTGGGCTGAATTAAGCAGTACTCCAAGTTCTAAAACATCTCTTATTCCTGAATGGGAAGATAAAGTCAAGGCAATTATTAAAGAATCAATGAATCAAAAAGTAACAAGCTTTGCGGGAGTTCCATCTTGGATGCTATCCCTATTTCAGCAAGTAATAGAGAAAACTGGCAAGGATAATATTCTTGAAATATGGCAAGATGCAGAGGTCTATTTTCATGGAGGTGTAAGCTTTGAACCATATAGAAATTTATACAACAAATTATTTCCATCAAAAGATTTTAAATATTTTGAAATTTTTAATGCCTCTGAAGGTTTTTTTGCTATTCAGGATCAAAATAGCTCAACAGAGTTATTGTTAATGCTTGATTATGGTATATTTTACGAATTTATACCAGTAAATGGATCAGAGTCTGAGATTGTTTCATTAGCAGATGTAAGACTTAATACAAATTATGAAATGGTAATAACTACAAATTCTGGTCTTTGGAGGTACAAAATTGGTGATACTATCAAATTTACATGTTTAAACCCATACAGAGTTAAAGTTACAGGAAGAACAAAACATTTCATAAATGTGTTTGGCGAGGAATTAGTTGTTGAAAATGCTGAAATGGCGTTATCCAAAACAACAGAGCTAACTAAATCTGAAATATCTAATTATACTGTTGGACCAATATTTATGAGTGATAGAACTAAAGGATCTCATGAATGGATAATTGAATTTTCAAAAGAACCAGACGATATGAATAAGTTCACTGAAATATTGGATTTAAGTTTACAAAGTCTGAATTCAGATTATGAAGCAAAAAGATATAAAGACTCTACACTAGAATTGCCAAAAATTATAAAGGGGAGAAAAAATCTTTTCTATGATTGGTTAAGATCTAGAAATAAACTAGGTGGTCAAAACAAGATTCCAAGACTTTCGAATTCTAGAGAATATGTTGAAGAACTTTTAGGGATTAATTAAGAAACAGCTTTCAGATGAGATATATCTACATTTTGAAGTTTTTGATCAGCATAAACTTTTGTAATCTTTAACTCTTTAGTGTCAGAACTTGGCAGATTGAACATTGCATCATTTAATATTGCTTCACAAAGAGTTCTAAGACCTCTTGCTCCTATTTTAAACTCAAATGCTTTTTCAACGATATAGTCAATAGCACTTGGTGTAATAGAAAACTCAATATCATCCATTTCAAAAAGTTTAGCATACTGTTTTACAAGAGCGTTCTTGGGGACTGTCATAATATCTCTTAACGCGTCTTTTGATAGGGGATTTAAATGGCACATTACAGGTAGTCTACCAATTATCTCTGGAATTAGACCATATGATCTAATATCATGAGGATTAACAAATCTTAAAACATTTTTTTCATCATCATTCACAGCTTTTTTATCTGAGGATTTAAAACCAATAGATTGTAAATTTAGCCTAGTCTTGATTATTTTATCTATTCCATCAAAGGCGCCACCAGCAATAAATAAAATATTCGAAGTGTTTAATTCAATAAACTTTTGATCTGGATGCTTTCTACCACCCTTTGGAGGAACATTTACTGTTGTCCCTTCTAATAATTTAAGCATTGCCTGTTGAACCCCCTCACCTGACACATCTCTAGTAATTGAAGGATTGTCACTCTTTCTGGCAATTTTATCGATTTCATCAATAAAAACTATCCCATTTTCTGCTTTTTCTACATCAAATTCAGCCGCTTGAAGCAGTTTGCTTAATATGCTTTCAACATCTTCTCCGACATACCCTGCCTCAGTCAAAACAGTTGCATCAACAATTGCAATCGGGACATTTAAAAACTTGGAAATCGTCTGAGCTAACAGTGTTTTGCCTGTTCCAGTTGGACCTACCAATAAAAGATTGCTTTTTTGAATTTCAATATCATCAGAAAGTTTTTTTTGATTTATTCTTTTGTAATGGTTGTAAACTGCAACTGCTAATGTCTTTTTTGCTTGTTCCTGACCAATTACATGTTGGTCAAGAAAATTTTTAATTTCTAAAGGAGGTCTTAGATCAACTATAAAGTCACTTAATTCTTTGCTAGCCTCATCATCTTTAACAATCATATCTGCTTGAGATATACATATATCACAGATGTGAGCGTCTAAACCAGCTATAAGAAGTTTTGTCTGAGATTTTGCCCTTCCACAAAAGGAGCATAAAATTTCCTCCTCACTCATATTTATTTATTTAGAACTTCATCAACCATTCCATACTTATGAGCTTCTTCAGCTTTCATCCAATAGTCTCTGTCACTATCTGCACTAACTTTTTTAAAAGTTTGACCGGAATGTTTTGAGATTATTTTGTAGAGCTCATCTTTAAGCTTAAGTATTTCTCTAGCTGTTATCTCAATATCAGTAGCTTGACCAGATACACCACCTAAGGGTTGATGAATCATAACTCTTGAATGTTTTAGAGCAGATCTTTTACCTTTTTTTCCTGCACACAGAAGAACAGCAGCCATTGATGCAGCACATCCTGTACATATGGTTGCTACATCGGGTTTAATGTATTGCATAGTATCATATATACCAAGACCTGCATACACACTTCCACCTGGTGAGTTTATATACATTTGAATATCTCTTGAAGAATCAGTACTCTGTAAGAAAAGTAGTTGAGCCTGTATAACATTTGCAACACTATCATTAATTGCTGTTCCCAAAAACATTATACGATCCATCATTAGCCTAGAAAACACATCCATCTGAGCAACATTAAGCTGTCTTTCCTCAATGATGTAGGGAGTCATACTGCTTACAATTTTCTCATAGTAAGTGGAACTTACTCCATGGTGTTTTGTTGCATATTCCTTAAACTCTTTTGAATAATCCATCTGTAAAAATTTAATTCAAAATTAATCAAAAGAAGTCTAAATAAAAGATATATATTGATTATTTAACTTAAGTTTTTGTTATAATTAAATAGTATGATATATTTTGTTAAATTTGCTTCCTAAATTAGTAACCTGGGTCGAGCACCCAAAATATTAAAGTTATGGCAGTAAAAATTAGACTACAAAGACACGGAAAGAAAGGAAAACCATTTTATTGGATAGTTGCAGCAGACGCTAGATCAAAAAGAGATGGTAAATATTTAGAAAAAATTGGGACTTATGATCCAAATCAAAAACCAGCTGCAATTGATTTGAACTTTGATTCTGCCATAAGTTGGTTAAACAAAGGTGCCCAGCCTACAAATACTGCTAAAGCTATTCTTTCATATACTGGTGTCTTACTAAAAAGACACTTAGATGGAGGTGTAAAGAAAGGTGCATTTACTGAAGCTGAAGCAAAAAAAAGATTTGATGCATGGATGAAAGATAAGAGCGCTAAAATTGAGAAAAAAATTCAAGATGCTAATGCAGCACTTGAGTCAAACAAGAAAGAAGCAAGAGAAAGAGAAGAAGAATACAGAAAGAAGAAGTTAGAAGAAGCAAAAGCTAAAGAAAAAGATAAAGCTGAAGAAGCTCCTGCTGAAGAGGCTCCTGCTGAAGAGGCTCCTGCTGATGAAGCTCCTACTGAAGAGGCTCCTGCTGATGAAGCTCCTGCTGATGAAGCTCCTGCTGATGAGGCT